>JAGBGX010000017.1 GCA_017935745.1 Treponema sp.
CGGCAAACTCGGTAAGCAACCGCAGGTTGCGACCCCATGCAGTCGTCCGGCTCCGGCGTGAGCAGGTTCTCACGCAATGAATACTTGAGCATAGGCTCCCTCCTGAAATTGAGTTGAAAATAATCCCCGCACTGCGGAGACTGTTGAAACATGAGAAAGAAAAAAAGTAAAATAGAAAAAGGAAGCTCCGTTGCCAAAAGCGCAGCAAAAGCGTGCTGGGAAAGATAGGGAGTTTAAGAGGGGAAGAAAACCCCGCCTCGCAAGTAGAGGGTTTTCTTCCCCTCTTAGAAAAGTTCGCTCCGCTTCCAAGCGGAGAAAAAAAGGACGCACTCCGCGGGCTTTTGTCCGCATTGTGCGTCCTTCTGTATGTGAGATGTGCTGCTCTACATTTTGTTACACAAAGCACCCCCCCCCGCTACATGTTTTTTACCTGCGGAGAGGCTGTGCACATCTGAAGCTGTCCAGCATACACTGCTACAATTCATGCTATGCAGTATAGCACAGCACACCCAACTACGCAAGAAGCATTTATCCTGCGCCTATGCCTCATCAATTTCATATTGACGAGGAGTTTTTTTTCTTGTATATTTCTATCAGTAATCGGGACAGCTGAAACGGGCTGGCGCAGGATACTTCCTGCCCCGGTTCTTTTTTTTATGCACATATTATACGTAGATGAATCAGGCGATGATGGTTTTTCTCCAACAAATGAATACAACTCCAACACGCAATCAAAGGTATTTCTCCGCACAGGAATCGCTCTGCATGACCATCAGTGGCGGAAAATAAATAGAACCATAACGGAACTACGTTACAACTACAGAATTCCGCCGCAAATTGAAATTCATGCTACTGAAATATGGCGCGGAGAAAAAAGAATCTACAAGAACAAGCAGAAAGTTCTCATTCCAAACTGGTACGGCTCTACATTTCCAGACAAAACAGACAGACAGAATATTCTGAGAGCTGTCTGCCGACTAATCGCAAGTTTGCCAGAAATTTCAATTATGTGCGCCATCGTTGATAAAACAAAAGTTGTTCAGCCGATTATTTCATCAAAGCTGCTTCCAAAAAACATTACCTGGGAACTGCTCATAGAACGCTACAATCTATATCTAAAAAAGCAGCCAGACAAATCGGGCATCATTATTTCTGACGCAGTGCAAGATTCCATTGAAAAAAAGCAACGGGATTTTGCACGCGAAATCTACTGCACTTCACCTCACGTTCAGGACTGTCATTTTATAGAATCCATTCTGTTTGAACCGTCAGATTCCTCAAATATGCTTCAGCTGGCAGATGTTGCATCGTATGCTATTTTCAAAAAGTTCAACACAGGAAGCTCGGAATTATATGATATAATACAGCCGCGCATACTGAAAAACGATGCAGGGAGCATAGACGGCGCAGGATTGAAAATTTGGCCGCCGGAAGACCCGTGCGGAAAACCTGCGCACCCCGATGCAACGGCCGGAGCATGAAGCATTCCGCACGAATCAGAAACCCCGCACACTGAAACATTCCTTACGCTGTTTCAAACACCAGCGCGTCCCCGTCAGCGGAAACCGCAATGCGGCTGCCTTCCGCAAAGCGGCCCGCAAGGATTTCCCGTGAAAGCGGATTTTCCACGTATGTCTGCACAGCCCGCTTTACCGGCCGCGCGCCGAACGCCGGATCATAGCCCTTTTCAGCAAGGAACGCAAGCGCGCTGCTGTCAAAGGAAACCGCAATGCGGCGCTCCTCAAGGCGTCTTGAAACACGCTCAAGCTGCAGCTGCACAATCCGCTCGATATGCTCCTTTCCAAGCCGGTTGAACATCACGGTCTCGTCAATGCGGTTCAGGAATTCCGGGCGGAACGTCTGCTTCAGGAGCGCGTCAATCTTCTGCCGAAGCCCTGCGTCCTCAGTGCTTTCAGACTCAAGAATCAAGTCGGAGCCGAGGTTGCTCGTCATGATGATGATTGTGTTCTTAAAGTCCACAGATCTGCCCTGCCCGTCTGTAAGGCGGCCGTCATCAAGAACCTGCAAAAGCACATTGAACACGTCAGGGTGCGCCTTTTCCACTTCATCAAGCAGAATCACGCTGTACGGGCGGCGGCGAACGGCTTCGGTGAGCTGTCCGCCCTCATCATAGCCAACATATCCCGGCGGCGCTCCAATCAGGCGGCTCACGCTGAACTTTTCCATGTACTCGCTCATGTCAATTCTGGTGAGCGACTTTTCATCATTGAACAGGAAGTCAGCGAGCGTCTTTGCAAGCTCTGTCTTGCCCACTCCAGTCGGCCCTATGAACAGGAAGCTTCCAAGCGGACGGTTCGGATCGCTTAAGCCAGCACGGTTGCGGCGGATAGCGTCTGAAACAGCGGCAACAGCACTGTCCTGCCCCACAACACGCCGGTGCAACACATCCTCAAGCTGAAGGTACTTCTGCTTTTCGCCGCTCATCATCTTGCTTACTGGAATTCCCGTCCATGAGCTTACAACACGCGCAATGTCCTCTTCTGTCACTTCCTTGCGCAGGAGGCTCGCACGCTCGCGGCTCACCGGGTTTTCTTCGTCAGCGGCAGCCTTTTTCTGCTCCGCTTCAATCTGCTTTTCAAGCGCCGGAATGACAGAATACTTGAGCTCGGCGGCCTTTTCAAGGTTTCCTTCGCGCGTGAACTTTTCCTCGTCAAACCGCGCCTTTTCAAGCTCTTCCTTCGCCTTGCGGCTGCCTTCAATGATGCTCTTTTCATTCTGCCACTGAAGCTTCATCGAGTCGCGCTCAGAGGAAAGCTCCGCAAGCTCCTTTTCAAGTTTTTCAAGCCGCTCCTTGCTTGCGCTGTCCGTTTCCTTGGAAAGGGACTGACGCTCTATCTGAAGCTGAAGGATTCTGCGCTCAAGCTTGTCAAGCTCAACCGGCTGGCTTTCAATTTCCATCTTGAGGCGGCTGGCGGCCTCGTCAACAAGGTCAATCGCCTTGTCCGGCAGGAAGCGGCTCGTAATGTAGCGGTCGCTGAGCGTTGCCGCGCTCACCAGAGCCTCATCATTGATTTTTACGCCGTGATGAATCTCATACTTTTCACGCAGACCGCGCAAGATTGCGATTGTATCCTGCACTGTCGGCTCGGCGCAGAGCACCTGCTGAAACCTGCGCTCAAGGGCTGCATCCTTTTCAATGTACTTGCGGTACTCGTCCAGCGTTGTAGCGCCGATGACATGGAGGTCTCCACGTGCAAGGGCGGGCTTTAAAAGATTTCCGGCGTCCATGCTTCCTTCCGCCGCGCCTGCGCCCACAATCGTGTGAAGCTCATCGATAAAGAGGATTATCTGCCCGTCAGACTTGGAGACTTCCGTAATGACGCTCTTGAGCCGCTCTTCAAATTCACCGCGGAATTTCGCCCCGGCGACAAGGCTTCCCATGTCAAGCGAAAGGAGCCGCTTGTCCCTAAGGCTTTCAGGAACATCGCCGGATGCAATGCGCCGCGCAAGCCCTTCAACAATGGCAGTCTTTCCAACTCCCGGCTCGCCGATAAGAACCGGGTTGTTCTTTGTGCGGCGGCTTATCACCTGCATCACCCGGCGGATTTCCTCGTCGCGCCCGATGACAGGATCAATCTTGTCCAGACGGGCGCGGGCTGTCAGGTCTATGCAGTACTTTTCAAGCGAGCGCATCTTGCTCTCAGGATCCTGGCTGTCAATGCTCTGGTTTCCGCGCACGCTCTTCAGGGCCTCAAGGACAGTTTTTCTGTCACAGCCTGATTTCTTGAGCAGCTCGCCCGTCTTGTCATCAGCCTGAATCATCGCAAGAAAAACGTGCTCCGTGGAAAGGAACTTGTCCTTTAAAAGCGACATTTCCTTTTCAGCCTTTGCAAGAACTTTCTGGGCGGAAGAAGACAGCGTCAGCTGCGCCTGACCGCGGACAACGGGATACGAGTCCAAAAGCATCTCAAGGCCGTTCAGCAGTGACTGCGGCTGAATGCCGATCCGTTCCACAAGCGGCGGAATGATTCCGTCCTCCTGATTCAGCATCGCATACAGAAGATGCTCATTTCCGATTTCACTGTGATCTTTTTGCTGTGCAAGGCTGCTTGCGCTCTGAAGCGCTTCCTGCATCTTTACAGTCATCTGTTCGTAATTCATACCAGATTCCCTCTTTAGAAAAAAGATACGAATTTTTTGCTGAAAATGCAATGTTAAAAACAGCCGCACAGACGGCGCGGCTGTTTTTAACTTACAGTTTGCACTGCAAACTGTTCTCATTTACGTGTGCGCTCTCGCGCACGAATTCAACAGCTCCAAAATCTGAAGATTTTCTCACTGTTGCATTTTGAGGAATGTTTAAAAACAGCCGCACAGTTGGCGCGGATTATTTTTCGGCAGTCTCCAGATTTCCGTACTCGCAGACGCACTTTGCAATATCGGCCTGCTCTATAAGCTCAAGCGATTTTTTCATCTTCCTGTAAATCTTGATCCGGCCTGTTCCGTTTCCGCCGGCAAGCACACGCATGACTTTTCTTCCGCCGCAGGGGCTTTCAAAGTCCCTCAGGAACATATCCTTTGTGCTGCAAAAAATATCAATGTCAACAACATGCCGCCTGTCATGAACGCTCACCGACCAGTGCAGCTTCAGCCCTTCGTCCTCCGCTCCGGCCGTTTCCTGGCAGTCATAGCTTACACTGAATTTTTTCAGCCTGTCCGCGTGGAACTCTATGTTTTTTCCTTCTATTGAAATCAGAACGGAAAGCTTATCCCGGTACTCGCCCTGGGCAGCAAACGCGCTGCGCTCAAGCAGCTTCCCGGAAATCGCGCTTGTAATGTTTGAAGAGCTTAAGTGGAAGTACGGGGAAGAAAAATCACGCCCCCAGTTCTTGTCATAGTAGCCGAATGAATTCTTGGGGCTGACAAGGAATTCCTCGCCGTTAAAGACAACCGAGCCGGCAAAGTCAGCCTTTCCGCCAAGGCATGCCCAGTGCGTATCCTTTCCATGATAGTCAGGTGAAAATGAAACCGGCCGTGAAAAGCGCAGCTTCCATGACAGCGAGCCTGTGCCCCCGAGAAACTCAGGATGCTCGGTCAGATCAGCCTTTGTCACTTTTACAGAGCCTGCGGTGTAGTTTTCCGTAAGAATGCAGCCGCCGTCGTTTTTCGGGCTGACGGAAATGATATGCTCCTTGTCCTTTGCAAGAAGCGCTTCAGCGGGATAGTACGAATTCATGTGGACTCCGCCGCGGGCAAGCACACCTGCGCGCACCATCAGGAAGGAAGGCGTGACAAAAACCTGGGACTCAAGGCTCCGCGCAGAATCTGTTCCCGCCAGAACATACTGGAAATCTTCAGCTGACTTATTGAAGCGGTTCTTAAAGCCGAGGACACATTCGTCAGGAGACAGAGCCGGATTCACCGTATAGAATTCAATAAAAAATGTTTTTTCTTCCCCTGAAACACGGCTAGCTCCGTTCACGACAAATCTCCAGCGGTCAAAACCGCTCTTCCTGAGAGAGCCTTTCAGCCTGAGCCTTTCATTGCGGCGAATTTTACTAGCTGCCATTCTTTTCCACCAAAAATAAAATACTGCATTCCTTAAAATAAAACGGAAAGATACAGCAATACAGTTTTATTTTCGGAAGAAAAAGCGTTTATTTAAACATTTTATTCAGCGAATTCTTGAAATCACTGTTATCCATCGGGAAATGCTCGTCCAGGAATTCAAAGCAGCTTTGCGCTCCCCGCTGGACGTGTTCATACCAGATGGAATAAAGCTCGGGCTCGAAGCTGTCGCCGGGAAACGGCGCTCCCTGAACATCGGAAACCAGCTGTCTCGCCAACCGCGCCAGTTCTTCAGCAGTTCCTTTTTCCATATCGTTTCTCCATACCGCGCACTCTCCGCAAATATTATAGCGGAATTGTCACTATTTTTCCACTGAATTCGGCATTTTTTTGAGAAATCATGCTTTTTTCGCAGATAACAACGCTTGTCCCGGCAAAGCGCGCTGTTCCGTAGCGGCGGGCAGCCTTTTCAATGTCCTTCCCGGTGATTTTCAGAAGGCTTTGAATCCTGAGCCGGTCCTGTTCCGCACTGCCGCCGTAAAGCCGCCTCATCAGCCCGGTTCCGCCCTTGAGCGCAGGCGTGTACGGCTCTATTTCATCTGAATAGACACCCGCGACCGGCTTTTCAATTTCATCATCTGAAAACGTTCTTTCTTTTGCCGACTGAAGGAATGAGTGAAAATATGCAAGCGAATCAAAAGGATGGGGATCGCGGTATGTTGCAAAGCATGTCGCCGAGCAGGAGCTTTTGACAGAAAGAAAAGCGCCGTATGCGCCGCCTTCTGTGCGGATCCGGCTCCAAAGATCAGACGACTCAGCCAGATGCGCAAAAACGGTGTCCGCCATGATATCCCTGGTTCTGCGCCCCGAGCTTTCAACCGCGGCCGCAGCAAAGCCGACCGTCCCGGGAACAGCAAACACTTCGCTGACAGGAACCGGGGAGCGCCTGTTCCTGCGGGAGGAAGAGCCAAGCTCTGTCTGGCGGAAAAATGCCGCGTCTGACGATGAGCGCTTTTCGGCGGGAAACGAAAGTCCGAGCCTGCGCGAAAGAACGGCAAACTGCCTGCGGGATTCCTTTATTCCCTCTGCATCAGAAGTCACATGAAGCACCGCGCCGCTTGAAACAATTTTTTTATAGAGCGAGCTGAGCTTTCTTGCAATATCGGCCGTCTTCATCTTTTTGATTTCGTGCGCAGCAAAAACAGCAGTAAGTCCGTCCTTGATTTCCTGGACGGCGCATGCTCTATTTAAAAGGCGGCATGAGCGCAGCATGGCGTAATAATGGCCGCTTGGAACAACGCTCGCGGACAGGCCTGAGCACAGGGAATTCACAAGAGTACGCAGACGCTTTGTGTCGCTGAAATCAATAGAAGAAAGAACATCGCCTGCAAAGCCGAATGCTTCCGCGGATTTTTCTTCAAGAAATTTAAAGTGAACGGAAAGCCATTCCCGCCCCATTATCAGCGGATCTTTTTCAGCTGCGCTCCGTGCGCTTTCAGGAACAGCTGCGCTCCTGATGACTGCCCCGAAGTCTCCCATAAGGCAGTCGGAAACTGAAAGCGTTTTTTCCCATGAAAGCGTTTTTGTGCCGATGCCGGGAATGCAGCACGCAAGCAGCGGCAGAAACTTGTAGTCGCACGGCCGCAGCGTGTCAACTGGAAACAGGACAGACGCATAGACAATCCCGTTCGTGCATTCTTCGTTTATATACAGCGGAACTGATCCTGCCTTTGATTTTCTTGTGACAATCCGCTCGCCGAAACTGTTCATCCCGGCGCGGCTCATGACAGGCAGCCGAAGCTCTTCATCGGCAGATTCCTGAAATGACTTCATTTTTTCAAGCTGAACCGCCGCTGTTCTGGCTCCCGTCCGTGCAAGCAGCCGCTGTGCAAGGCGCGATTCTTTTTCCGCACGGAGACGGCTCCATTCGGCGGAAGGAGACACAGTGACAAGCGAAACATTTTTGTTCTGCACAAAGTACGTTTCAATAAGGCGGCGCAGATAGCTTGAGCCGGCTCTGATTTTTCTGCTGATTTCTTCAAATGCTTCAATATAAGAGAGCGTTTCCTTTGGATGCGCGCCGTATGTCCATGCGCGCAATGCGCGGCTCAAAAGCACAAGCGAATACGGGCCGCGGGACGGAGAGCGCTTCACTTCCCTGATTGAAAATGCAAAGCTCATAAAGCTCCGCTCAATGTCTTCCTCAGGAATTCCGTTTTCCAAAAGCTCCTTCAGAATGTCATTTACAGCGGACTGAAAGCCTGAAGCCTGGGACAAAGGGATGCCGTGCAGCGCGACCGCGGCAGAAAAAAAGCGCGAATGGATGCTGCATCCTGTCTGAGGCGCGCTGTCGCATCCGGGAAATTTCCTGAGCAGGCGCTTTATGACGGGAGAGGAATCATTTCCGAAAAGAAGCTCAGACAAAAAGCTGATTTCCATCGGACGCAGGAACAGGTCTTCCTTTTCCGCCGGATTTCCAATTCTCCACACGAGCGCAGCGGTGCTCTTCTGCCCTTCCGCCGGGCCGCATGCAGAAATTCTCCGCTTCATCGCACCAGCGCGGCCTGAGCTTCCGCAGTCCGCGTCCAAAAGGGAGCATTTTGTTCCGAAGGAAGAAACCTGTGAGACAACATGCTCATCAAGGAAATCAAGCTGCTCCTCAGTCGGAATATTGCCGTACAAAAAGACAAGGCAGTTTGCAGTGCAGTAATATTTTTTATGGAACGATACAAATGCTTCGTAGGAAAGATGCGGAATCTCCAGCGGATCCCCGCCTGAGTCATGCTCATAGCACGTGCCGGCAGCAGCCGCATTCATAACAGCATCAGTTGCAGCTGAATTGAATGAAGAGTAATTTCCCTTCATTTCATTAAAGACAACTCCCTGAATGCACGGCCGTCCGTCCGCATCCGTTTCAAGCCGCCATCCTTCCTGCATAAAAATCTCAGGACGCAGGAGCGGAAAAAACACAGCATCCGCATACACAGACATCAGCGTAAAGTAATCAGCCTTGACAAGCGAGCTCGCAGGGTATACGGTTCTGTCCTTCGCTGTGTAGGCATTCAGGTATGTGCTGATGCTCTGGTTTCTCAGCTGAAGGAACGGATCCTTCGCCGGAAAATTCCGGGAGCCGCACAAAACGCTGTGCTCCAGAATATGCGCGGCGCCTGTGCTGTCTGAAGGCGGCGTTCTGAAGCAAAACGCAAACAAGTTCTCTTCATCGCTGTTCAGAAGATGAAGCACTTCCAGCCCTGACTTTTTATGGCGGAGATACACAGCCTGCGAATCATTGTACTGAACAGGAAAAACATCAAGGACTTCAAATCCCCTGTAGGACTCATTTTTTTTCATACGTACACCTCTTCCTCGCTGCGGCCTTTCACCCGCAGGTTTCCGCTTTCCCATGCGCGGCGCAGAACTGAAAAAAAGGCGCTGGTCATCCGCTCGCTGTCAGCCTTTGAAAGATAGTGAAGCATGCTTTCCTCATCAAGAATGACTTTTCTCCTGTTCTTGGAAATATTGGAAAGAATTTTTTCCCTGAATCCGCTGCTTTTTCCGCTGATTAAAATGGCAATGTCGCGGTCTTCCATGTCGTGAAGATAATTCTGAATGAAGCGGTCGTCCGAGCCGATGACATCTTCCTCTGTAAAAAGACGCTTGCGCAAGTCGGCGCCCAGCTGCGGATCCTGCTCGCTCAGGCTGCGGATAATTGCGTTTTCCGCGCCGGGATCCATCCGCTTTAAAATCTGGGCAAGAACTCCCCTGCCGTCCAGATTCTGCGAATTTTCCGTGTTCTGGATAAGAAGCTTTTCGCGCAGGCTCTTGTCAATCTGAGCAAGGACATCCGGCGCAACGCCCTTCATTTTTGCAAGGCGCAGAACCACATTTTTTTTTGTATCTATGTCCAGCATGCTTATAATCTGCGCGGCTTTTTTCGGCTCAAGGCGGGAAAGGACTATCGCCTTGACGGAATCAGGCTCGCTTTCAATTAAAATGCGGATGCGCGCGGCATTCGCATCGGACAGATAGTCAAACGGCTTTCCCTGCGGAAACTGCACTGCCTTCTTCAGCACATCCTCAGCCTTTACCGAGCCGTATGCTTTTGTCAGAATGTTCCGTGCCGTTTCAAGGCCGCCCTCTTCCCGCGCCTTTTCAACAAGCGACTCAAATTCCTCAAGGATTGCAGCTGACTCTTCCGGCGTGATTTTTCTGATTGAAGCGATTTCAGGAATGATTTTTTCTGTCTGGGATTCTGTGAGGTGAGGAAGAATTTTTGCAGCCTCGTCAATGCCGACAATGACAAGAAATTTTGCAACCCGGCGGTAGATGCTGTCCTGCTCATCTGATGAAGCAGGAACTTTTACAAGCCCGCCGCTTGTCAGGTTCCGGGCTGCATTCTTTACATCTTCCGAATTCGCCGACTGCTTCTTTTCAAACCAGGCGCCTGTCCGCGCTGCAATTTTCGCCTGCTCAAGATTTTCCTTTTCAGCCTGCTGCGCGCGCTCCCTGTCGAACGTGTCAAGCATCCTGTTCACTTTTTTAAAGGCAGGTCTGCTGATTTTCTTTTCTCCCTGGCCGGAAGCGCCGCTGTACGCCTTCAGCCTGTACTCATCTAAATCCATGCATTCCATTTTAGAGCATGACAGATGAAAAATCAACATAACTCAATGCAAGCATCAGTTCAAACAGTGTAACTCTTTTTGAAATTTGTGTATTATATTAGTAAGACTGAAATCAGAAGCAAAACTGGCTTTTATGATTTCCTTGTGATAAAAACAGCAGGAGGTTTTAGTTTTATATGAAAAGAACCGTTACAAAAATCGCCTATGCAGCAGGAGTCGCGGCTCTGGCTTTTGGAATTTTCGCGCTTTCATGCAAGGCAAACAAAGGCCCGGCAAGCACGGCATTCGCGCAGACTCCTTCTTCCTCAGTTTTCATAGACGCCGCTTCAACAGCGCAGGCGCTCCAGGACACGTTCAGATCCATAACGTCACAGGTGCTTCCTGCCGTTGTTGAAGTCGATGTGAAGGAAACGACAAAAGTGAAGACGGCTTCCCCGTTCGACTTTCCGTTTTTCTTCGGACGGCCGCGCGGACAGAATGATGAAGAGAACATACGCGAGCTTGAGCAGTCGGCTCTTGGCTCCGGCGTCATTGTAAAGCGGACAGGAAACACAATCTATGTCCTCACAAACAATCACGTCGTCGGAAAGGCAACTTCCATAAAAATCAAGCTGAATGACGAGCGCGAATTTGAAGGGACGCTTGTAGGAAAGGACGAGCGCATGGACATTGCCCTTGTGTCATTTGAAAGCAGCGACACATCAATCACAGTAGCCCGGCTCGGAGACAGCGACACAATGCAGCAGGGCGACATTGTTCTTGCGCTCGGAAGCCCGCTCGGCTACTTTGCGTCAGTCACACAGGGAATTGTAAGCGCAACGGGCAGAAGCGGCGGACAGATCGGCTCCATAAGCGACTTCATCCAGACTGATGCGGCAATCAACCAGGGAAATTCCGGCGGCCCGCTTGTCAATATCTACGGCGAAGTCATCGGCATCAACACATGGATTGCAAGCCAGTCCGGCGGATCGCAGGGGCTCGGATTTTCAATTCCGATAAACAACATAAAGGAAGCCATCAACCAGTTTATTTCAAAGGGAAAAATTTCCTACGGCTGGGTCGGAGTGAGCCTGATTGAAGTCACCGATGACTACAAGGAAGCCCTTGGAATCGACAAGGCGCGGCAGGGCGCGCTTGCAAGCCAGCTGTTCCTTGACGGGCCTGCCTACAAGGGCGGTCTTCTGCCGGGAGACTTTATCATTGCCCTGAACGGACACGACATCAAGTCAGTTGACCAGCTTGTCCGCGAAATCGGCGGAATTCCTGCGGGAAAAACTGCATCTATAACAATCCTGCGCGGAAACAAGGAAAAAGAACTTTCCGTGAAAATTGATGAGCGCAGCGAGGAAGTCACCGCAAACGACTCAAAGCTCTGGCCGGGATTCATGCCTGCGCCGCTCACCGATGACGCACGGAAGAAGCTGAACATTGAAAAGGAAAAGGTCGAAGGAGTTGTTGTCGCGCGGGTGTTTGAAAAGTCACCGGCAGCAGCTCTCCGCCTCCAGAACGGAGATATCATCTGCGCTGTAAACGACAAGAAAATCGCAGGCCTTGAGGAATTCTATGCGGCGCTCGCAAGCGCAGGCAAGGAAGTCTGGTTCGATGTATACAGCAACGGACATGTCATCACAACAGCCAGATATAAAATTGGAAAATAACATGTAACCTGATGAAGGCTGCATGGTTCTATGTATGAAGGCCAGTGAACGCCAGCCTTCTTCATAGAAACTCCTTTTTACCGGCTTCAGCGGGTGCTGAAGCCGGTTTTTTATTCGTGCGGAAGGTTTTATATCCCGATGCTTTTTGTCAGAAGCTGTTCATTTCAAAAGGCAGTAATTTCCGCCGCGCCTAAGACGATTTTCCGCTGCCTATCAGGTAGCTGACATACGGCTTGCGGCCGCTTTCGATGTCATCGTAGAACTGCTGCTTCCATCCGATGAAGTCGATGCTTGCCTGCACTTCTTCCTTCTTCTTTTGAAGCAGCTCGAGCTTTTCTGCGAGGATTTTCCGGCGCTCGGGGATTGACGACACGCCTTCCATGCACAGATCCTTGTAACGCTGCATTTCCTCAATGCTCATGCCGCACCTTTTCAGGCACTTGAGGCTTTCAATCCAGCCGATGTCGTTTTCGTCAAAGACGCGGTAGTTGTTTTCCGCCCGCTTCACGTTGGGAACAAGCCCCTTATTGCAGTAGAATTTCAGCGTCTCGTAGGAAAGTCCCGTCCTGCCGCAGACTTCGTTCATGGAGTACAGCCTGTCCTGCGTTTCTGCCGTTTCAGTTTTCATGTTCGCACCTCACGCACAGTATAAACCCGGCAGCAGGCACCGGGTCAAGGGAAAAAAGTGCTTTATCATGATTTTATGCCGAATAATTTTCAGCCCGAAAAGGACGGGAAGCTTTCGCCGTCATTTGTACTTTACCGTCCTGAACTTGTGTCCGAGCCAGAATGTCGCTTCGAGCGTATGGAAGTGAACGAACCGTATCTTGGGGTCGCCGGTTCCTTTGGGGAAAAACGCGCGGTCGCCTTCGTTCCACAGACGCTCCATATCCTCCCGGTCGGTTACAAATTCCACTTCGCCGACCAGCGTCAGCGAATCGCCGCCGCGCTGGAAGCAGACGCTTGCCCTTGTGTTCGCCTCGAAGTGCGCCGCCTTGCCCTGTGTTCCGCCGCGCCGTGAAGTCACAAACCAGATGTCGCGGAAGCCTTCGTCGTGCAGCTTTGCAACGCAGCACGTGCGCGGATAGCCGCGTTCATTGACGGATGAAACGAACATGAGCGGGCAGTCCCGCACCAATTCGTCCGCCGCCGCTTCAATTTCCCTGATCCGCTGCTTTTGAATTTCACTTGCTTTCAGTTTTTTCTGTTCCATAATATTCCATTATACATCGGTTTCAGGCAGCTGTATTGTAAAAATGCGTCAGGCGCAGCGGCTTCGGCAAAGCTTTCTACACGGTCAGCTCAATCAGATTGCCTTCGATGCCGACAATGCAGCTTTCGTAGTAGCCGTCGCCGGTCGTCCGCGGGCCGCTTACAGCGTCATATCCATCAGCGCGGAGACGCTCTGTCAGCCGGTCAACTTTTTCGGCGCTTCCCAGGCTGAACGCTATGTGGGCGTACCCGGTTCGTCCGCCTTTTTCTGCGCTGCCGGAAACGTGCGGAGACGACATAATCTCAAGCCGCGCGCCGCCTTCAAACGACAAAAAATAGCTTCGGAAGCCGGTGCGTTCATTGCGGTATTCCGCACCTGCATTCGCGCCAAAATACTGCACGAAAAAATCCCGCGCCGCTTCCAAATCGGACACATACAGCGCAATATGCTCGATAGTCATTTTTTTGGCTCCTTATTAAAGACAAAAGCGATGCACCAACTATGGAAAGACGCGCTTCCGGTACACGCGGGAAGGCTCGCCGTTCACATCGTCCATCAGCCGGAAGAATTCATAGCCGTATGTCTCGTACAGTCCGTCATGGTCTGTTGAAATGTAGACGTACTCTGCGCCCCGCCCGGCGGCAAGACGCTCGGATTCCGCAAGGAGCGTTCCGGCATGGCGATGTCCCCGGTGCTGCGGGAACGTGTAGACAAAGCCGATCCACGGAGACAGCCCGGACGGCTGAATGTCGTCCTTCTGCGTGAGCGTGCAGAACGAAACAAGCTCGTCCCCGTCCGCAAGAAGCAGCACATGGGGATTTTCACCGGCAATGTCAGAAAGCGCGTCCCGGCTCAAAAGCCCGTGCAGATACTGCCCCGCGCTCCAATCGCACCGCCCGATCTGGCTGAGCCAGTGCTCCTGCCGCCCGCTGCCGAAATACTCGATCACACGCATACGTTCCCCCCCCCAAAAAAAAAGCCGATGCGGCGCGAATCCGTGAATCAACGGTCTCCACGCTATGATCCGGCTGATGAGAGCAGTATCGCACAAGAAACTGCAAGTTGCAATCCGCTGCGCCATTTCAGCGGCTGATTGCAAGCGTTTCTTATACGAACGCAGGAAACATCTCTCTTGACAAAGAACTGATGAGGGCTATAATTATTCCGTGTCATTTCCTGAGCTTTTTATTCTGGCAGCCGCCCTGAGCATGGACGCATTCGCTGTTTCAATATGCAAGGGCTTTGCCGCCCGGCGCGTTTCAGCCAGAGAACTGTGCATTGCAGGAGCATGGTTCGGCGGATTTCAGGCGCTCATGCCGTTCCTCGGCTGGGCATTCGGCTTCAGGTTCAGGAGCTGCATTGAAGCCGCAGACCACTGGATTGCATTTGCCCTTCTCCTTTTAATCGGCGCAAACATGATACGGGAATCGCTTTCACCCGGAAGCGGAACAGCGGACTCATCGTTCCGTTTCAAGCCGATGCTCGCCATGGCAGTCGCGACAAGCATTGACGCTCTTGCAGCCGGCATACCGCTCGGATTTTTTATCAGCTCCTTCAGGCTGATTGCTCTTTCCTGCCTGTTTATCTGCTCGGTCACGTTCTGCTTTTCGGCGGCCGGCGTGAAAATCGGAGGCATATTCAAAAGCCGGCTTGCGCACGGTGCCTCGCAGCAGTCAGCGCAGGGAGCTTCACAGCGGTTTGAAAAGAAAGCCGAGCGTACCGGCGGTGTGTTTCTCATTCTGCTCGGAACAAAAATCCTGCTCGATCATCTCGGCGTCTTTCAGCTGATTCACAGCACTTCATAGTCAGGCCCGTCCGGGGAAGCAAAAATCCGCACTGTGCAGTGCTCCATCGGAACTGCCTCGCAGAATGATGCAATGTCAAGCGCAGAAGGAGAAAGCACATCGTCAGGATGATATGATGTTTCCACTGACGACTCCGCTCCTGTTTCCGCCGCAATGCTGAAAGCTCCGTTCAGCACAACCATGTCAGCAGCCGCGGGAAAAAGGCGGCTTCTGTTCTTTTCTTCAAATTTCTGCTGCAAAAACAAAAGCTGGAGTTTTTCCAGAGTTTCAAAGCCCGCGCCTTCAGGATCAAAACCGCTCTCAAAGGAGCAGCTGTTGTACAGCTGGAATTCCTCGAAGTCTGCAAAAAAGGATGTCGCGCTTATTTTCAGGGCCTGCCTGACGCTTTCAAACCACGGCACCGCCCTTCCGCACGAATAAAATGTCTTGCAGGCAAATGCCATTCCGCGGGAAAAGTCAAGGTCCTTTGAAGAATAGATTCCCGTCGGCTTCGGCTCGGCATAGGGAACCGCTTCCAGCTGCGCAAAGTCAATGTGATTCGGATACAGCGAAAGCGCAAAATCGAGCCTGTCGCGGAACAGTTTAAAGGTGTCGCCGCCCTGCATTCCCCACTCCATGTTGAACCCGAACACGAGCCCTGCGTCATTTAAAATCCGCGCCTTGGACGAATAGAGCTTCTTGTCAAACAGAAGCGAGCCGCCGCGCTCTGTCCCGGAAAGCGGAATTTCAAGGGAACAGCAGATTTCTGCAAAGGCGCGCGCAAGCGGAACACTGATGATTTCAGGCGAAACAAGAACGGAAACAAACAGCTGCGGACAGCAGCCTTTCACTGCGGAAACAAGAGCGAGCATTCCGTCCCTGTCAGAGGAAAGCTTTTTATCTGAAACGGAAAGCTCTGTGATTCCGCGCTGTGAAAATTCAGGAAGCGTTTCCAAGAGCTTTTTTATAGAGAACAATTCTGTTTTCAACGCGGCTACAGGAGCGGGATTCCGTTCTTCTTGCATTCGCTGATCATGCCTTCAGGCCAGATGCTCGCCTGCGTTTCCCCGATGTGAGCCTTGCGCAGAAAGTACATGCACAGCCGCGACTGCCCGATTCCGCCGCCCATTGTCTGGACAAGGGAGCCGTCCAAAAGCTTTTTATGGAAGGCAAGCTGCGCCCGCTCAGGGCAGCCGCGCTCCGCAAGCTGCGCCTTCAAGGACTCCTGTGAAACGCGGATTCCCATTGAAGAAAGCTCCATTGCAGTTTCAAGAACCGGGTTCCACACAAGCAGATCGCCGTTCAGCCCGGTATGGCCGTCTCCGCTTTCTGTAATCCAGTCGTCATAGTCAGGCGCGCGCCCGTCATGCACAGAGCCGTCAGGCAGCTTTCCGCCGATGCCGATGACAAAGACAGCCTTGTGCTTCCGGCAGAATTCTGTCTCACGCTGCTTTGCCGACATATCAGGATACTGGCGGTACAAGTCATCAGCATAGACAAATGTGATATGCTCAGGAAGAAGCGGCCGGATCTGCTCATAGCGGTCGTACACAAAGAATTCAGTCCGCTTGAGGCAGCGGTAAATTTTTTCCACTGTTTCCTTCAGGTGCATGACAGTGCGGTCGTCCTCGTCAATGCGCAGCTCCCAGTCCCACTGGTCAACATACAGGGAATGCAGATTGTCAAGCGACTCGTCCGCGCGGATGGCATTCATATCTGTATAAATTCCAAATCCCTCGCCAAGCCCCAGCTCGGAAACTTTCAGGCGCTTCCACTTTGCAAGGGAATGGACAATCTCCATGCGGGCATCTCCCATGTCCCGCACCGGGAACTGAACAGGACGCTCAACACCGTTCAAGTCATCGTTTATGCCTGTCCCGGACCGCACAAAAAGCGGAGCAGTAACACGCGTCAGGCTGAGCTCTGTTGAAAGGCAGAGCTGAAAAAAATCCTTGAGCAGGACGATCGCCTTTTCCGTTTCCTTTACATTCAGAACAGGCTTGTAATTCTTCGGAACAATCAAATCAGACATCAGTTTCTCCACAAGCGCAAGTGCGCTATGCATTTGCGCCCTTGTACAGAAACCATATTACAGCGATTTTATAAATTGTTCAAATGCTTTTTTTCCGTCCGGCGTCCTCTTGTACACGCCCGCATCCTCAAGAACTTTTGCAAAGACAATGCCTGTTTCCTCCTGAAGAACAGACTGCACGTTTTTCTCTGATATGTCCTGATGCCTCGGAAGGAATTCCTGAACCCACTTGTAATGCTTTCCAAGCGTCTCGTCCGCGCTGAAGTCCCGGCCGGAAAGAATCGCCTGCGCAAGGCCGGAAAGCTCCTGCTTGAGCCGGGAAGGAAGAACTGCAAGCCCCATGACTTCAATCAGCCCGATGTTTTCCTTTTTGATGTGATGAAGCTCCGCATGCGGATGGAACACACCGAGCGGATGCTCCTGAGTCGTTATGTTGTTGCGCAGCACAAGGTCAAGCTCGAACATTCCGCCGTTCATGCGGGCAATCGGAGTGATTGTGTTGTGATGCTCGCCGTCAGTTTCGGCAAAGATAAACGCGCTTTCATCTGAATACGTCTTCCATTTTTCAAGAATCCGTTCAGCAAGAGCGCACACGCGGCTGCTGTCCGCGCCGTCAAGCCGGATGACGCTCATGGGCCACTTTACAATCCCGCACGAGACATCTTCAAACCCGCTGACAGAAAACGGCTGCTCCACCGGCGCCTTTGCCATCGGGAATTCGTACCGGCCGCCCTGAAAATGGCTGTGGGACAAAATCGAGCCGCCCACAATCGGAAGATCCGCATTGCTTCCGATTATATAATGAGGAAACAGCTTTACAAAGTCAAAGAGACAGCGGAACGTATCAGCGTCAATGCTCATCGGCACATGATCATAGCTGAACACAATGCAGTGCTCGTTATAGTACACATACGGCGAGTACTGGAAGCCGAACTGATGCCCGTTCAGCTCAACAGGAATGATGCGGTGCGTCTGCCGCGCGGCATGGTTCACACGGCCTGCGTACCCTTCGTTTTCCTTGCACAAAAGGCATGCAGGATATCCTCCCTGCCGTGCATTCTTTGCGGCGGCAATCGCCTTGGGATCCTTTTCCGGCTTGGAAAGGTTGATTGTAATGTCAATGTCGCCGTATTCAGTCCGCGCCTTCCATTTCATGTCCTTGCACACACGGTAGCGGCGGATATAGTCAGTGTCCTGGCTGAATTCATAGTACCAGGAAGTCGCTTTTTCGGGAGACTGTTTATACAGGGCGGAAAACTGCCTGCGCACTTCGGAAGGACGCGCAACAAGGCACGACATAATCTTTGTATCAAACAGATCACGGTACACAATGCTGTCTTCTATAAATTCCTTTTCAACAGCATAATCCAGCAGAGATGCGAGAATCTGCTCAAGCTGATCCTTGCTCACTTCAGGGACAGCTTCCGCCTGCTGCTCGTTTTCAAATCCGTCAAGATGAAACAGCTCAAGCAGCCGGTTCTTTGTATAAATTATATCGTCCGTCTCAATAAGTCCTGCCGCAAGTCCGTAGCCTGCAAGCATATTAATCGATTCGTAAATAGCCATGATGCAATTTTAAATTGATTTTCCGCTGCTGTCAAATCAGATGCGCCGCGTATGAGCAAAAAGTTGCGCACACTGGTTTTCCTGATGTGTGCAAACATGCACTTGAAAAAAATCATATTATATGATAGAATAGAAGAAATATTCAAAACACTGCATCTGTTTTACGGTTCTGTCTGTCTGCTATGAAAAAAGGAAAAAAATGCCTGCATCTGCCTTTTCTTTTGCTGCTGTTTTTTTCAGGCGCTGCCTTTGCGCAGGAAGCACAGCAGCTGCTTGCAGTTCCGCGCTGCCCTGCAACGGCTGGAGGCGAAAGCGCAGACGATCATGAAATCCGCTCATGCGCCGGATTCCTGCTGTGCTACCGGGAAAGCTTTGAAAACGCAGAATGGGCCGGTTACGTGATTACAAAGGAAACGCTTGTGAAAGCCGCCAGACGAAAAAACAATTTCCGCCCTGATCCGGCAGTTTCCACTGGCTCTGCCGGGCTTGCCGACTATGCAGGAAGCGGCTACGACAGAGGACACCTTGTTCCTGCCGCTGACATGATGTGGAGCGAAGAAAGCGCAAGCGAAAGCTTTCTTATGAGCAATATGTCGCCGCAAAAGCCGCAGCTCAACAGAGGAATGTGGAAGCAGCTTGAAGCGAAAATACGCGCGTGCGCGCAGCAGTTTGAAGCTGTGTTCGTCATAACAGGCCCTGTCCTTGAAAAACCGGCTGCGGAATACCAGTCCATAGGAAAAAACGGTGTTGCCGTCCCGGAGTTTTTCTACAAGGCGGTGCTTGCCAAGGACAGCAGCGGAAATTTTTCAGCAATAGGATGTATCCTGCCGAATGAAAAATGCAAAGGAACGCTTTCAGACTACATTGTTTCAGTGAATGAAGCAGAACGGAGAACAGGCATCGATTTTTTCAGCGCGCTGGATGATTCAATTGAAGAAGAAATCGAAAGCCAGACTGAAAACGCGCTTGCGCATGCCGTGCAGTAAAATGGAAAAACCAGCGCACAGACAGCGGCTTTTTTGCGGCCGCTTTTCAGGGCAGAAGAACACTGTACTATTTTTATATCTAGGAGCACTATGAAAAAAAGCAGACAGCGCGCCGTCTTCAGTTTTCTCTGCTGCCTTTTGCTCCTGCATTCATGCAGGACTGTGCAGGAAAGCGCAGCCTCATTTTCCCCGGAAGAAGCCGCCGCGGACAGCAAACAGTGCGGCCCGCTCCTGCTCTCGTTTGCCGGGGACATTATGGCGCATAAGCAGAATGTGCGGGGAAATTTTCAGGAAATATACCGGGACATTGAAAGCCTGCTACAGGAATGCGACTTTTCATTCTGCAATCTGGAAACAACAGTTGACAGCAAAAAGCAGTTCTCGGGATATCCGCTTTTCAATGTGCAGGAACCGTATGCAGACGCGGCAATCAATGCGGGATTCAATGTGTTCAGCCTTGCAAACAATCATGCAAACGACTTCGGGGAGGAAGGGCTTTGCGCAACACGTGACTATTTCAGGCGGAAGGAAAAGGAGCTTGCAGACAGCGGACGAAAGCTGTACGCAGCCGGAATAAAGGCAGAAAAAAATGCGCCCATAGAATTCCGGCTGATTGAAAAGGACGGATGGCGCATACTGTTTGCCGCTGTAACCGAAGTGCTGAATTTCAAGACGAACACAGATCTGTTTGACTATGTAAAGCCGGCCGCACAGGAACGGGAGCAGTTTCTGCGTCAGATTGCCCGGGAAAAAGAGCGCAGCGGCTGCGACCTGCTGATTGTAAGCCTTCACTGCGCGGAAGAAGAATATGTTCAGGGCATTGCTGAAAGTCAAAAAAAATTTTATCATTCAGTGGCTGAAGCTGGAGTAGACATTCTCTGGATAAATCATCCGCATGTCTCAAAGGAATGGGAAGTGATTTCAGGCGCAGACGGTGTTCCCAGAAAAATCATTTTCTATGCGATGGGAAACACAATCAGCGGCCAGAGACGGAACCCTGACTTTGCGAATCCTAAAAATCCCAGAGAATACACCGGAGACAGCTTTCTGATTCAGGTCCGGCTTGAAAAGGATGAGCAGGGCGCACAGATAACATGGCTTCATCCTGTGCTGCTTACAACATACATCACCAGGGAGCATCAGTTCATCATAAAAAAGCTTGACGATGATTTCCTGGAGGAACTGAAAAACAGAGGCGAGATGCAGTGGGCATCATATCTTTCTGAAAGAAAAAAAAGCATGGAGCGCATAAAGGCCGCATCGCACTGACACGGCTTTTGAACGGGGAAAACAGACATGACAACAAACTACAAAACACTTCCAGTCTACGAGCAGAAGGACATAATTCTTGACGCGCTGAAATCACATCAGGTCATTGTGGTGCAAAGTCCCACAGGCTCTGGAAAGACAACGCAGCTGCCCGTCATTCTTCACGAGGCCGGATACTCAGACAGCGGAATCATCGCAGTCACTCAGCCGCGGCGGATTGCAGCCCTGAGCGTAAGCGAATTCATTGCACGGCAGCTCAAGACAAAATATCCGGGGCTTGTCGGCTATAAAATGCGCTTTGAGGACAAGACTGACTTTTCAACAAAAATCAAGATTATGACTGACGGCATTCTGCTCCAGGAAATGAAGCTCGATCCGTACATGAGCAAATACTCTGTAATCATGATTGACGAGGCGCACGAGCGGAGCCTGAACATCGATTTTGCGCTCGGGCTTTTAAAGCGCATCCTTGCAATGCGCAGCGACTTCAAAGTGATTGTAAGCTCGGCAACGATGAATGCAGAAAGCTTCAGCAATTACTTCGGCGGCTGCCCGATTGTCACAATTGAAACCCAGACATATCCTGTGGCAATGGTATACGATCCGCCGGGAACAGCCACAACAGCGGCAACAGAAGCCGGAGCTGACGCGCTGCTTTCCAAAATCGAGCAGACAATTGAACGTGTGCTGGGCAACAGGGAAACAGGTGACATTCTTGTTTTTCTTCCGGGCGAAAAAATCATCAAGGACTGCATGCAGCGTCTCTACAGAGCATCATTCAGAAACAAAATTCACGTGATTCCCCTGTACGGACGGCTTCCCAAGGAAGAGCAGGAACGCGTTTTTGACAGCGCGCCGTTCGGAAAAAAGAAAGTCGTCATAAGCACAAACATTGCCGAAACATCGGTGACTATAAACGGCATAACAACGGTCATCGACTCCGGGCTTGCCAAGCTGAATTTCTACAGCCCCAAGACTTTCACTTCCAGCCTCACAGAAACTCCCGTCAGCAGGGCGAGCTGCAGCCAGAGGAGAGGCCGGGCAGGAAGAACATGCGAGGGAACGTGCTACAGGCTGTATTCACGGGAAGACTTTGAAAGCAGGCAGGAATACACTACTGAAGAAATTTACCGCACAGACCTGAGCGAAGTTGTTCTCAGAATGTCAGAGCTGGGAATCACCGACTTTGAAAAATTCGACTTTATTTCTCCGCCGGGGCATGAAGGGCTTGTCGGGGCCGTACATACGCTGAACATGCTTCAGGCAATCGACCGCTCAGGCTCTCTCACAGGCATCGGAAAGCTCATGGCGGAATTTCCGCTTGAACCGCGCACAAGCCGGATTATCGTGGAAAGCATCATGCGCTATCCCGATGTCCTCGAGGAAGCGGTTATCGCAGCATCTTTTTTAAGCGCCCAGTCACCGTTTGTGCTTCCTGCGGGCAAGGAGCTGGAAGCACGGCAGGCGCACCATGCGTTCAGGGACGCGCAGGGCGACTTTGTTGCCTACGTAAAGCTGTTCCGCACATACACCGGCACGAAAAACAAGGAGCAGTTCTGCAAGAAGCATTACCTTGACGAGCGTGTCATGGCAGAAATACTGAATATCAAGGAGCAGCTTGAAGAAATTGTCTCCGGCAGGCTCCAGATTCCAGTCACAGGCGGCGGAAGCATTGACAGCTACCTGTGCTGTGTCGCCGCAGGAATGATTCAGTTTGTGTGCATCCGGGAAGGACGGGAAAACTACAGGAGCCTCACGCAGGATCACATTTCAGTTCATCCCGGCTCCTCGATGTTCAAGGCAAGCCCTCTGTACATTGTGGCGGGAGAAATTGTGCGCACAAGCCGGATGTTCGCAATGAGCGTTTCTCCGCTCACAAAAAAAATTCTCGCGCAGCTCGATCCCCGGCTCGAAGGCGAGCTTATAAAAATCAGAAATTCCAAGGCCAGGAATCCTGAGGAAAAACCGGCCGCGCAAAAATCCCCGCAAAAAAAGACGGCGGAAAAAAGCAGCGGCGAAAACACAGTCAGAATCGGAAGCTTTCATTTTGAATGCAAAAAGCTCAAGGGAAAAAAGACGCTCATGCTTCCGTGGAACGAATTCAAGGAAGCCCTGGCAGAAGAAAAAAGCGAAACGCTCCTTGCGCAGGTTTCCGGCATGAAAGGAATCATTCTCATGAAAGGCGGATATTCTCTCCTGCCGTATGAAAAAATGGATACCATCATCAGGGCAGCAAAAGGGCTGAACCTGAACCCCGTGAGCGAGCAGTCATGGCCGAAAAAAATGAACATCAGTGCAGGCGACAAGGACGGAATGCAGCTGCTGGCTTCCTCGCTCGGGCATATCATGCGTGTCACTGTTGCAAAAAGAAATTCAAAGGAATACGGATTTATCTGCCTGTTCACTGACGGAAAAGGAACGTACTGGTTCAAAGTGTCCCGCGGATTTATAACGGCGATGAATGAAAGCCTTGCTTCCCTGGAAAAGCTGATTGACGATGCTGCTTCGTCAGATCTTGACGCGGCCGCACGGGAAAAAATCAGCCTCACATACAGAATGCTGAGCGAACTGTACAAATAGCGGCTACTGCCACAGAAACTGCGCCCTGGCAGTGACTGACATTCCCGGCGAAGGATAGCCGTCCGCGTGGCAATATTGAAAGTCGAAAATGTTGTTCCAGTCAAGGCTGAACTCGAGCGCGCCGTTTTTCCACCTCAGTCCGGTGTCTGCCTCAAAAAAAGCGGGAACGGACGCGCGGTTCGCGTTGTCGGTGTATTTCCGCGATGTGCAGCGGAATGACGCGCTCCACAAAAACCGTTTCGGCAGCGGAACTTCGATCAGGGCGGACAGCGTGTGGACGGGCGTGCACATAACCTGGTTTCCGCTGTATTCGCCTGAGTCCAGGATTGCCCGGCACAGCGTGTACTGTGCCTTCAGCGTGAAAAAAGAAAAAAGCTGCTCCGTTGAAACGGAAACGTCCGCGCCCCAGTTCACGGACGAGCCGATGTTTTCAGGCGACCAAATTCCGCCGGAGGAAGTCCAGCCGATTTTGTCGCGGTACAGAATCAGGAACGGCTTTATTCCCGCGCTGAATGCAGAGCGGTACTGCGCCCCCGCATAAAACGAAAGCGCGCTTTCAGGCCGCAGTCCGGGATTTCCCGTTCCGCCCGCGCCCGAATAATACAGCTGCTGGAACACCGGATTCGTAGCATTCCGCGAGGCGTGCGCAAAAATTTCCCATTCGGAAAACCGGCGCGAAACAGTGAGGCTGTACAAAAGCTCAAGCGAGCGCGACGGATGAAAATAGCTGACGGGAAGCGCAAGGCTCACCGAGCAGCCGAGCAGAGAAAGCTGCACGGACGGAGACGCAACACACGTAAAAAGCGAGTGGGAAAAATCCTCGCTGCGTGCGGAAGACTTCATCTGCTCGTCCGAAACGCTGTACGAAGCGGAAGCGCGGAGTCTCAGAAAATTCCACGCAAGCACGTCCGACTGGAGCGAGCAGCAGTGAACGGCGTACTCGTTTTCCAGAAAGCTGAACCGTCCGCTTTCCGTGTAGTCCAGTTTTGAATACGTGTACGACGGAAGAATGTTCAGCGTCAGGTTCTCGAACGGAAGAAAAACGGGAAGCGCGAGCGAGGAAACGAGCGATGTCTGTTCCTTTTCGGAAAAATAGTAGCCGCCCTCCGAGCCGCAGCCGTCATCGCTGTAGCTGACGTAGCTTGAAATCCCGAACGAAGCCCCGGGAAACCGCGCGTCGGAATAGCTTGCAAAAAGCGAGTTGTTCACCAGAAACTGCTCGTAGCCGCTGTACGTTTTTTTGTAGCCGGAATACGAATCCGCGAAGCCGGGCCTGTACGTTGCGTCCGCAGAACGGTAGCCGAAGTGATTTTTCCTGCGCGAGACGCTCACGTCCTCCTGAACAAAGAGCGCCGAGCCGGAATCAAACAGAAGCGGAAACGAAAATCCTGCCGCGGCCGCCGGGCTGTCAAAAGCAGAGCCGATGTAGCTTTTCGCGGACAGGGAAGCGCGTGCGGAAGGCTTTGTGTAGTCCGCCGAGAACGTGCGTATGTAGACCGAGACCGCCCCGTCCGTGGAAGCCGGATCAATTCTGACGGACTTGACAGTCTGCATATCCAGCATACCGAAGTCGAATTTGCCGGTGTTCGGGTCGTTCATCAGCACGCCGTTGACGTACACTTTTATAGAAGAATTCCAGTAGCCGTGGAACGTCAGCTCGTTGTCCGTGCCCTTGAACGAAAATCCCGCCGACTCAAGCGCGTCCTGCACGGACGAAAACCGCTCAAGCTCTTCTCCGCTGATGAGCGTCTCGCCCGGCTGCTCCGCCGACGGAACAACGGTGATTATGTGAGGAAGCTCCACGTCCTGCGGAAACGCCGCCACGCCCGGAAAAAGGAACGCGGCAAGCGCAATCGTTTTTATGCGCATTATGGCTGCAAAAATCGCGCCGAACTACATCAGCGCGAAACGCTTCCCGGACGCTATTCGATTTTTGTAAAGACCGCGCCCGCCATTCCGCCGGAACGGACTGCCGCGCGCCCGGTTTTGTCAGCCCCGGAAAAAGAGCTTGTCCAGCTGGAAGCTGCAAAATAGCCGCCGTTGCCAAAGCCGAATTTCTCCACTGCTTCTTCAAGCGTGCCGACCGTGTTGTACGCCGCATCCGCGTTATAGCCGCCTTCAATGTACACTTGTGTTTCGCTGAAAACAGAATTCTTGTTCGCTGATGTCGGAAGCCGTCCGTCCTTTGTGAGGAACTGGAATTTCACTCCGTAAAAGCATCCTTCCTGCGGTGTGCCATACGGAGAGTGCTTTGCCTGAAAAATAATCACGCCGGAATGCTTGTCAAGCTCGTCAGCAGAAATTCCGTCTTCCTTGTTCGCGTCCGAAAGCAGGTTGTACACAACGTAGACTTTGTTCGCGTCCTTGAGATTGAAATACGTGTCCGCGCCGTATACGCTGATTTTCAGATAATCCGTGTCTTCAGTTCCGGCGGGAGCGTCCATTTTTGCGCAGGAACAGGCTGTCGCATAAGCAATTGACGGGCGGAAGATGTACGCGGTTTCCGCGCCCCATGAACTATATGCCGTTGTGGAATACACTCCGCTGACGGGATCGTCAGCGGAAAGCTCGACGGGATACACATCATAGTGAACCTCAGGCTCTTCATCATCAGAACTGCATGAAACAAACGGAAACAGCAGAGCCATCACGGCACAGGCAAGCACCGCGCGCACAGAACAAAAGCGAACGCTTTTCATCGTTTTTCTCCGGAAAAAAGAGCGCCTTTTTTCCAAAAATACAGATTGCGTTTTCATGCGAAAACACAGGAGGCCGCCGGGGCAGCTTCCGCGCGCACCAACGTTTCCTGGCTCCGGCAAGAAACATCCGTCTTCCCGCTTCCGCAGTGACCGCAGCAAACGCCGCATGGATATTCCCTAAAACGCAACACCGCAGGAAACTTCAGTTTCCGAGGATTTGCGTTCCGTCCGCGAGAGCGGACATATAAATGAACAGTTTGCGTGCAAACTGTGAGTTAAACACAGCACGCTATTTTAGTGCTGTGTTTAAACATTCCTCACGCCGATACAGTTGAGCGTCCAGCGCAGGCCTTTCACCTGCTTCCATTGAAATGCACGGAAAAATAGTACTGAAAAAATTTTCTTTTGTAAACAGCGCGCAAAAAAAAATCCCGGACAAAGCCGGGACTTTCTGGCAAAACACAGCCTAGAAAATGTATGTCACGTACACTCCGCTCGACCATGCGTTGCGTGTTTTATCGTCAAAGGCGCGCCTGTTCTCCAGATTCACATACGCGTCAATTGTCATGTGCTTGGAGAATTTGTACTTTACAGAAGGACGCGCAGTCAAAACATGCCCGCCGTCCCAGTCATCAGTTTCACTGCTGTCGTCCCAGCGTTCATCCTTTGAGCCGAATGCCGCCGAACCGTACACACTGAACTGGAATTCCTTGCTGATCGGAAGAACCAGGCTTGCTCCTGTATACCATGCCGGAGTATAGTCATCATTCTCAAAAAGATTCAGGCCGATTTCAGGACGCAACGTGATGCTTGTCCGCGGAATTGTAAACGAAACGGCAGCTCCTGTTCCGTAAGACTGGTCATCATCAGCGCTTGTAAACAGCGAGTCTACGGCAAGGTACACTTCAAGAATGAAATTTTTTGCTCCGATTGTCGCTCCCGTGTAGAAGTTTGCGCCGTCCTCAAAGGCTCCCTCCAGCGCAGCGCCGACTGAAATCCAGTCCACAGGGCTGACTTTCACGCCAAAGTTCACGGCAGGATCGTCCGTGTTGAATCCGTTCGGAATCGCCGTTCCAATCTCAAGGTCAAAGTCGCCGCTCATCACGTAGCGCAGTCCGATTGCGCGCTTTGCATACGTGCTTGCGTAGTGGACGAATCCCACGACATCAGCTGTTCCCGGACGGTCAGGCGTGAATTTGTACGTAGTGTTTGTATTTTCATCTGATGAAGTCCGTGCAAAGGAACCTGAGCGGTCGTCATACGCAGTGCTGAATCCGCCCTGGCGCACATGGGCATCTGCGCCCCACAGCCAGTCTCCGTAGCGCGGAGAAGGCCCTGCGCTCCAGTTCAGCTTTGTACCCATTCCAAAGTCAAAGTTGCGGTTGATATGGTAGAAAAAATTCACATAGTAAGAATCAACGAGCGTATTGCTGGAGTTGACTGCATTCCAGCAGCCGCCCTGCGGTGTCGAATACGCCTTTCCGCCGGAATACTCCCCGTCTCCGTACCTCGAATTCCGTCCGTAATGAAGCGCAAGCGCATTCAGGTTTGTTGTCCCGATCTGGAAGTTGTCAATATCGCCGCCGTTCTGATAGTTCGCAAGAATACCCGTGCTGAGCATTCCTTCCATCGTGAATTTTCCCGCATCATAGCGCGCCTGAAACACATCAGTCACGCCGTAATACATTGTGTCTCCGTCAAACGGATTTCCAAAGCCTGTCCACAGCGTATTCTTCATCGCCGGACCAGGCAAAACCTGCGCATTCGCCGACACGCACAAAAGCAGCGCAGAAACTGCTCCTACAATCATTCTTTTCACAGTCATGCTCCCCGCATAAAAAGCCGAATTTCTTCCCTCTCAAAGTATAAAATATAATTTTATGCCAAAAAACATAAAAAATCAATGAAACTGCTTGAAAAAGTGAAATTCCTTTAGTATTTTTTAAATACCCCATTTATCCTATAGCAGGAGGCATCATGAAACAATTCTTTTTTGCCGCGCTTTTTCTTGTGTCCGCAGTTTTTCTGGCAGGCTGCGCTTCCGCACCGCCAGCCGCAGGGAACCAGGAAAGCAGGAATGAGCCTAAGAATGAAAAGCGTGTCATTCCCATAAACAACCCGCTTCCTGACGGAATCACCGGGCTGATAGACGGATTTGAAGACGACAATTTCTGGTACGCGCTCGGAACCTCCAAAAAGGACGACTACTCCATTGACACAGAAGTGAGCGATGAATGGAGCACGTCCGGCGAAAACTGCGGCGTATGGACGTTTGCAAATATCCCGGAAGGAGCTGCCGCGACATTTCTGTGCGAGTCGCTTCCTGCCAGGGACTGGTCCGGCGCAACAGTGCTGCTTGCCGACATAAACAACACATCGCGGGAGCCGCTCATCATGCACGTGGAAATTCAAAGCGGGCCGTCCCATGCCGTTTCCCGGACTGCTCCGGTTCAGCTTGGAATCGGGGAGAACACAAACGTCATCTTTGATCTCTCGCACGGACTTACTGACGAAAGCGGCAGCTCAGTTCCGTTTCTTACTGATGCTGACGATGTGCGCGCCGTTTCATTTGCAATTGAAGGAAAATCCCGGGCGGGAACAGTTCAGGCGGACAGCATACGCATTGTCAGAAAACCGTCCAAGTAACGGAAGTTCTACAGCTCTCCGTCTTTTTCCTGCGGACGTGAAAGCACAACCGGGCGCGTTTCCAGAACCGTTATGCCGCTGCCGAAAAGCATGCACGGCTGCAAGCGGCAGCGCTCTTCCCCGGAAGGCGAGGGCTTTTCAGCTTCAATCCTGTACAGCCCTGACAGCCGCGAGGCTGCGGACGCAGGCTGCGGACGGAACTGAACAAAGGACTCGCCCTGCATTTCAAAGCCGGTATATACTCCGCTTTCAGAAAACAGATCCCCGGAAAACAGGTATGTTCCGTCCTGAAGCTTCAAGGAAAGCCCGTCAGACGTATTCCATGAGCGCGCCTTTTCAAGCACAGTTTTGAGCAGCCTGCTGCGCTCAGTCTTTTCCTTTCTGAGCGGAACGGCTTTTTTTTCCGTCTTCCTGTAGCTGCCGTCCCAGACAGCGCTTTCGCTGATAAGCATGCGCACGTCATCCTGAATGCGCACATGAATTTCATCCGTGCTTTTCAAGGAAATGTCAACGCGCCGCTGAAGGTTTTCAATTCCCTGGTTTACAGCCGAAAGGTACATTCCGTTGCGGCGGAGATTGCTGTGCACCCAGCTGTACACTTCCTCCGTGTCATCCTTGAAAAAAATAAGCTCCCTGGCTCCGTAGTCAAAGAAAAGATACCGCTTGCCGCTGTCAGAGCCTTCGCTCATATACCACAGCCCGTTCAAAAAATGGGCAAACGTAGAGACAGTTCCGTCCTGAATCCGGGCAAGCTCTTTCGCCGCAATCCGGCTTCCGGCAACGCGCACCGTCTTAGTCTGTGTGTACCGCTGCTCTGCGGGATTCCACTCATACTGAATTTGCAGCTGGTCTGTGCTGCCGGGATTCTCTGTGTCGGAGGCGTACACCCAGATCGGAAAGCTCGCGCCGTTCGCCTTTGAGCGCTCATACGCATCATACCTGTCAAGCTGCTGAATAAACACGGTGCCGTCGCCCCGCAGATCCGCAATGTTCCGCAGGGAAAAGCGTCCTCCCGCGCCGGAGACAAAAAACGCCTTGAGCACAGAGTCGCCGTTTTCAGCGAACCCCTGGTACACAAGCGAAACACGGTGCTCGCCGGTCAAGTCAATTCCTGTATATGAAAATGTCTGCGCCTGGGAAATTTCAGTTGCAAGAACAGCCGTGCGCTCATAGGAGGAAGTTCTTGGATTGTACATTCCGATTATAATGGAAAGGTACGGGCTTGCCATCGTCCGCACTGCGTTCACCTGATCATCGTATCCGTCGCCGTCAAGATCCGTGCTTATCATGCTGATGAGAGTCTCATCGCTATGGAGCGGAATCAGGGAAACAAGCGCAGAATCCTCATCCGATGAAGCAGTCCCTGACGAAGAACCCGCCGCTGCGCCGCCTGACTGTGGAACTACAACAGAATATGACGGGCCGAGCGTCTGAGGCTTGCTGATATACATCCTTGAAACAAAGGCAACGATGCCGGCTGCCGCCGCAATCACAAAAAGAGCATAGGTAACCTTTTTTTTCATAAGGAGATGATACAGGAGTTGCCGATGATTTTCAAGGCTTTTCCCGCCCGCATGAGCATCCTGCTGCACGCAGAGCCGCCGGCTGGAAATCCGGCGGCATGGCCGCTATTTTTCGTTTAATGAGATTTTTTGGGGAACAGCTTTTTAAAGTCAACGAGAACAACGGCAGAATCGCGCGCGCTGTCTATGTCCGTTATCTTTCCAAGCTTCCGGTAAAAGTCAATGAGCGGAGCCGTCTCCTTCCGGTAGACTGCAAGCCGGTTTGTAATTGACTCAAGCTTGTCGTCCTCGCGGGTAAACAGCTCCCCGCCGCACTTGTCGCACTTGCCTTCAACTTTCGGCGGCATGAATTTGACATTGTAGTTCGCCTTGCAGGACTTGCATACGCGGCGGTTTGACAGGCGGGCAATAATCAGGTCATTGTCAACCTCAAAATTCACCACCTTTACATCAATTCCGAGCTTTTCAAATGCCTCCGCCTGCGGAATCGTGCGCGGAAACCCGTCAAGAATAAAGCCGTTCTTGCAGTCATCCTTCTTGAGCCTGTCCTCCACAATTTCAAGCACAACATCATCGCTCACAAGCGCGCCCGAGTCAAGAATCGACTTTACCTTTTTTCCAAGCTCAGTCTGATTCTTGATGTTCTCACGGAAAATGTCTCCTGTGGAAATCTGCGGAATGCCGTATTCTTCGGCAACCTGAGATGCAAGCGTTCCTTTGCCCGCCCCTGGCGGCCCTAAAAAGATAAAGTTCATTTTTGTCTCCTGATAAAAAGCATTTTCCGGCCCGAAGGCCGCCGCAGATCCGGCTGCGGTCAGCGTTTTTCTCTATTATAAATCATAATCAGCAAAATCTCAAACAAATTTGAGGATATACTGCTTTTTTTTGCCGCGCCGAAGCACAATCGCCTTTCCTTCGATTGCATCCGCACGAGAAACAGGAGCATTTTCATCGCTGCATTTCTGCCCGTTCAGCGTGATTGAGCCTGCCGCAAGAAATTCCCGTGCCTCGCGCCTGCTGGAAGCAATCTTATTGTTTACAAGCACGTCAATCAGCGGCGTTCCGTCAGCAATTTCCACCGTGGGAACATCCTTGAAGCCGATTTCAATGTCTGCCAGGCTCAGCGACTTGACATTCCCGGAAAAAAGAGAGCGGCTTATGTCCACCGCCTTTTCAAATTCAGCCTCTCCGTGCAAGTCAGTGATGATTTCCCGCGCCAGAGCCTTGTGAGCCTCGCGGAGCTCAGGCTGCGCCCGGTTGCGTTCGGCAAGCTCTTCAATCTGCTCCTTTGAAAGGAACGTAAAGATTTTCAGGTAGTCAGTCACCATGGAATCGTCAACATTCACCAGGTACTGGTACAGCTCGTAGCCGGATGTTCTGCTGATGTCGAGCCAGAGCGCGTTGCCGGCGCTTTTTCCGAACTTGTTCCCGTACTTGTCAAGCACAAGCGGCATCGTGAATCCGTAGGCTTCCTTCCCTTCAATCTTGCGGATAAGCTCAAGCCCTGTCGTGATGTTTCCCCACTGGTCCGCGCCTTCAGCCTGAAGGATGCAGTTCTTGTTGCGGTAGAGCCACAGAAAATCGTAGCCCTGCAAAAGCGTGTACGAAAATTCAGCGAACGTGATGCCTGTTTCGAGGCGGCGGGCGATAATGTCCTTGGAAAGCATATAGCTCACGTTTATGTACTTCCCGATGTCACGCAGGAATTCAAGGAACGTGTAGTCCTTTGTCCAGTCATAGTTGTTCACTATTTCCGCCTTTCCTTCAAAAATGCGGTCAACCTGCGCCCTGATTCCCGCAAGGTTTCTGTTCAGCAGCTCATGGCTGATGATTTCGCGCTCCGCAGTCGGCCGCGGATCCCCGATAAGCCCCGTGGAGCCGCCGCACAGCAGAATAGGATGATGCCCCGCTTTTGCAAGCCGCTTTGCAGTCACCAGAGAGGAATAATGCCCCAGATGAAGGCTGGGAGCCGTAGGGTCAGTTCCCCAGTAAAAGGTTATTTTCTCATTGTTCAGCTTGTCCGCAATATCTTCCCCGGCAACGTCCTTTACCAGGCCGCGCCACTGAAGCTCTTCAAAAAACGTCATCGTCCACCTCGGAAATGCATGCAGTTTTCACAGGGAACCTCGAAAAACTTCAGTTTTCAAGGCAGCCCTAAAAACGCGATGCTGTAAATCGCTGCGCTTTAAAAAATCTATTGAAAAACAGTTTTAAAGCGCCTCATACTTTATCATTTTTCAGGAAGATATGCTACCGCCTTCAGGCAGCAGCGGCGCATTCCAGCCAGTCCGCAGGCAGGGTTCTTTAATCCACCGTAAACTGGCTCACTTCGCCGAGCAGCATCTCGATGTTTGACTCGTTCCGCCGGGCGCCGCCGTCCATTTCGCGCACAGAAGATCCTATGCGCTTGACGCTGTTTATCATGGAATAGGTGCCTTCCCGGATTGTCACGACGACATCATCAAGCTGTGTGAGCTTTTCTGAAAGAATGCGGCTCTGCTCCATGCACTGCCGGGAGCTTCTGCGTGTTTCTTCGCTCGCATCATTTATAGCCTGTATCGCGCCGAGCACATCCTCCCCCGAACGCTGCTGCGTCTCCATCGCCTCAGACATAGTCTTTTCATGCGTGCGCACGGCGTCCGCAAGCTCATACACCTTGTCAAATGCGCTGCCCATCATGCTTCCGGCCTCAGTCATATTGCTGATTATGTCGAGCGCCTCCTGAATGACTTCAGCCGCACGTTTTGCTTCCCTGTTTGAATTTTCAGCGAGCTTGCGGATTTCATCGGCGACAACGGCAAATCCCTTTCCGCTTTCCCCTGCATGCGCGGCTTCAATTGCGGCGTTCATGGCAAGCAGGTTTGTCTGTGCGGCGATTGACTGAATCACCTTGCTCGTCTCAAGGATAGAGCCTGACTTTTCCGCCAGCTGCGAGATTGTGCGGTTCACGTTTTCAAGCGTGTTCTTGCCTTCTTCCGTCCGGGAAATCATGCTGCCGAGAATCTCATCGCTCTGCCTGATAAGCGCGGCAAAGGACTCAATGCTGCCGGTGATGAGCTTTACCGCTTGCACCGATGACGCTATGCTTTCGCTCTGGCTTTCCGCCGCGCTGTTCACCTGCTCAACTGAGCTGTTTATGGAGCCGACTGCTGCCACCATTTCGTTCACCGCCACGTCCTGTGCGGCTGTCTGGCTCTGAATAGTCGATATGCCTTCGTCCATCTGCTCCAGCGCGCTGATTGTAAGGGATGCGCCGGAAGACAGCGTCTGCCCCGTCTCCTTCATGGAAGACGCGCTTGACTTCATTGAGCGCACAATCGACTGAATCTTTTCAATGAATTTGTTGAAGTCTCCCACAAGCAGCGCAAACAGCCTGATCATGCCGCGGGTGTCAACATCAATCCGCTTTGTCAGGTCCGCATCCCCGGAGGCAATCCGGGAGACTGTCTTTTGCAGCGCGGAAAGCGGCTTGAAGAACTTCCGCATGGAAAGCACAAGCACGGCGGCAAGCAGCACCGCAAACACAATCAGGAGCGGAATGACGGCATTGCGGATGCAGTCCCCGAGCGTATACGGCATGAACATCACGAGCGACCAGCCGAGCGACTCAATCGGAATCGGCGCAAACACAAACACGCCCTTGGACGTTTTTTTCACGCGGACTGACGCGGCATCGGGGCTGATTCCCTGGAGCGGAAGCATCGTGTCAAGCTGCACTTTTTTTTCGATGATGGCGGGGTCATTTGCGCCGGTGACTTCGTGCTTTTCGTTGTAGAGCAGCATCGTAATCCGGCTGTCAAGGCCCTGGTACATTTTGTCCACAAAGCTGCCGAGCGGAATTCCCGTGCCGGTCACTCCGGTCGCCTTTCCCCGGGAATCGCGCACGATTGCGTCCACCCACAGCTGTGTCTGCTTGAGCGCGGGATCATAGCTGACAAAAAGCACATAGTCGCCGCTGTTCGACATAATCTCGCCGAACCATGCGTTTTCCGCAAGCGCAGGGTCGAGCGTGTACAGTTCCTTTCCGTCAAGGTAATACTTCTTGTCCGCATCGGAAATCCAGAACACGCCCTTGCTCAGATAGTTCTTTCTGTATGATTCAAATTCCTCGAACGCAAGGGGCTTTTCCTCCCTGCTGCCGGGATGCTCCATGTAGTCCTTGATGACTGCCGAATCAATCATTTTTATGGCAAGGCGGATTTCCGGGGTGAAGTCGCATTGGAATGAAAGCAGCTTCTGCTGCGCGCTCTGCAAGAGCAGCTCCGATGCGCCTGAATTGAAAAGAGAGCGCGACATAAGCGCCGTAAACACAACCGCAGCCGCAGCGCACACAGCAGCTGCCGCCGCCCTGCCGAACACACCGAACAGATTCTTGCTTTTCATACAGTACGCTCCACTCCATCAGTCCATTGCTGAATAGCGGCGGCCATACAGCCGCTTTCGTTTAAGTATATCAAACAACTGCTGTTATTGCAAGAAAAAAAAGCAGCACCGGGGACTACTCCGTGCCGGCAGTCCTCACAAACGAGATGCGCACCAAATCTTCACCGCCGTCATCTTTGGGAACAAGGATGTTGAACGAGTTGAACTCGCCGTTAAACTTGTAGACGCTCCGCCAGCTCAGGCGAGACGACGAAAGCCGCGCGTTTATCCGCAGGAAATTCTTGTCGTATGAGTACGTGCCCTTTCCGCTTTCCGCGCCGCCGAAGTCGCCGTCGGACGATGTTTTCACCGTGCAACTTCCTTTTTCCGCGAATGTGATTTCGTACACGCTGCCGCCGGGAACCTCGCCCTCCCACGTGCCGAGGAAGCGGTTGGGGGACGGCATTTTCTTGACACACTCGCGCGCGAACTGCGGAAGCTGCCGCGTGAAGTCGTCCCACGTAACGCACGTCATCTTCGCCGAATGAAGGACTTTCGCGCTTTCCACTTCGACCATTCGTGCCGTCACGTACAGCGTCGCACCGAGCGTGCTGACAGAGCCGGTAATCACGCAGTCGGCGTTCACCATCCTTCCCGCAGCCTTCACGGTCTTCGCGTCCGTCCAGCCGGACATCTGGAAGTCCATCTCCTCAAGCACGCGGTCAATCCGCTTTCGCTCCACAACGGTGATTCCGTCGATGCGGACCAGCTCGTCGGAAAGCAGGTCGCTCATCGTGCCCGTGCGGCTGTCGAGGCAGAAGTCGTCCGACTCAAAGCCCAGCACCGCCACCGTCTGTGCGGAAAGGGGTGCGAGCAACGCTGCAAAAAGAGCGGCGGTTGCGATAATTGTTTTGATTGATTTCATGTGGGTTACTCCTTGGAATTGAAAATACGTTTATGACTTTTCCGAACGGCTAAAAAGCCCGAACCGCCACGACACAACTGTAGAGGTTCTTGTAGTTGTACTCGTTGTAGCTGTTCTGGGCACCGTCGCTGAACCTCTGATTCCACGCGTAGCTACTATTGTCCTGCGACGACGACCAATGCCATGCATCGCTGACAATCTTTCCGCTTTTCCGAAGATTTTCATATATCAAGTTCAGTTCAAGCCTGCTCGGAAGATACCATTCGCCTTCTTTCGTTGTTCCCGTAAAATACCGCGAGCATGCATACGCCGCACAGTTTGACGGAGTAAGCGATTGTTCATGTGTATAATTGACAATATGAGCCGTGTTGAGTTTTCCCGCTCCCACACCATCCATCGTGTTTATATTGCACCATTTTTTATTTCCGCACGGACACCATGTTGTGCTCCCCAGTTCTACCGGCGAACACTCAAGGTAATGGCAGATGACGGGACTTGCATTGTCCGATTCATAGACAGGAAACCCCGCCTCGGAATAGTAGAACACATATCCGCCTCCCGGTCCAAAATCACCGATGTCATAACTTCCCGCCGCAGCATTCTGCGGTTTGGAAAGGTTCTTTGTAAGTTCCCGGCACATCGCGGGAAATCTGCTGAAAAGCTCGTCCACATCGCCCACACGCTCATCAGAAGACGAAATGATTTCGGTGGAATTTACGTCCAGAATTTGAACAATGAACATAACCTGCGTCCTGAATTTCATCGCCTGCCCGGTAACAACGACATTCGCGTTCAGCGCCTTTCCGAGTTTCGCCACCTTGTCGTTGTTCGACCAGTCCGACAGCTGGAAATTCTGCTGTGCCTTGATTTTGTCAAAGCTGCTCCGGTCAACAACAGAGCATTTCCCCGTCCGCACAAATTCCGACAGGAACATTCGGTAGACCACATCCACCTCTTCCTGCGGCACTCCGCTCGAATCAAACGGCACGACCACCGCCACCGTTTTCTGCTGCTCCTTTGCAAATGCAACGGAACAGCAAAGTGCGGCGACCATAAGCAAAAGGATTGTGATTCTTGCTTTCATTTTGTTTCCTCCGTGTTGTTTTTATAAACGACTAAAAAGTCCGGACAGCCCATAAACAATAGTTGAGTTCTTTGTATTGGAGAGATTGTTTTCCGCTGCCAAAACTCTGAAGCCATGCTTTATCATCGCTTTGGGATGATGACCAGTAACTTGAACACCCTGAAATTTTCCCGACTTTCCGCAGGTTTTGGTAAATCAGATTTAATTCATATTTTGTTGGTAAATACCAATCGTCATATCCATTAGCACAGTACTCTTCACACTTATTAACTGCCGTCTGCCACTTGTATGCAACAAATACTTCTTTTGCCTCATATCGCCTATTTCCATCAATGTAAAATACAATGCCTCCGCCCGGTCCTGTGTCACCTATTTTGTACGATGCATTTCGTGTCTGTGCACAAAGCGGAACGCACATGAAAGAGAGAAATGCAATAAATGCATACGTCAGTTTTTTCATTTTGTTTCCTCACTATTTAATATTTTATCGCTCAAAAAAGCCTGTCTATTGTGGTTGTCCCAAGCTTCTTTTGAAACTTCATTAGGTATAATTTTATTCTCTCCATCATTTGAAAAATCTCCTTCTGCAAAAGCTGTAGAATCAAAGACCCTCATAAAAAAACGACGGTTCCCTGTCAATGAATCTGTACATATAATACTTAACTCTAATTCATCGTATTTTCTTTCCTTAAAGCCCTGTGCAATATCTATATATGTAAGTGGTCGGTATGCAAAACTTATTGTATATTTTTTGTTTATTTTTCTCTTTATCCATACAATCCATTTCGGTTCATATCTTGTAAGCTTACGTACACCACATACACAAGGAATATTATTTCGATGCTGTGTAAATGTACCATCTTTGTTTTCTTTATATAAAATCGAGATTAACTTAATATCAAAATTGAAAAAGAAGACAAATAAAGATTTATTTATGATTTTAAATTTCCATGCAGTTTCACCCTCCTTTACCAGTTTGCTGAAATTAGTACTAATGGCTATTTTTTCAGAAATAAAAATTTCATTTTTTCTTGAAAAAATATATATAATGACAAAACATAGAAATGTTCCTATTAGGCTAGAAACAATCCCAGTGACAATAGATAAAATAAGACTCATCTTCATTTCAACCTCCCTGATAGTTTCCAAATAAATTCCTGTACACCAATCTTTTCAAACTGATTGAAATAGTCTTCATTGTCTATCCAGAATGATGTCTTTCCCTCAAAGACATCATTCTGATATTCATGAAATATGTCATAGTACAAGAAATGCACTTTTCCTTCATCATACGGAAGTACATCCGCGTTCCTCACGTCATCCGCAGAAATCAACGGATAGCAGTGCATGTTCGGAAGCTGAAAATGAAACCATTCCTTGTTTATCGGGGAAATTCCCGCACTCAGCATCAGATGCCGCAGGAAATTCCTGTTGCGTTCCTTTCTTTTTTCTTCCGGCGTATTCTCAAACTCATAGTCGGGCTTCCGTTGCTCCGGGTTTATCCGTATGGAAGAAGAAGGAAGCGGAATAACTATGCCGTTTTCATCAGTCAGAACGCAGTCAAACGCAATGCCCCGTGCATGAGGACTGTTTTCAACTTTTGCCAAAGACTCGCCCGGTTCCTGACCGGTTTTTTCCTTCCAATGTTCAAACAGATATTGCTGAACTTCATAAAAGCGCAGAACATCCTTAAACAGAATTTTCAAGTGGAAATGCTCTAAAACAGGAACAAGAGAGTATAATCTTGCGGCAAGATTCTCTCGCATGACAGCATATTGCGGCAGATTGAATTTCTTGAACAGATTCTCGCCCATTATGTTTGTTTCAGAGTTGTAGTAAAACTGCGTCGCAAAACGCTCGTGTTCTAGAATGACAAGTTTGTTTTCGTTCATATTATTTTTTGCCATCCACATTGCCATTTATTACATTTAGATTCGTCTGTATTTCCAAGAAGAAACGCCGTGCAAATGATTTGGAAGTTTTCTTGCATAGCCAATGAAGAAAAAACAGAATCAGTGAAAAAACAAGCACAGAAAAATGTCTGCTTTCAAGATTTTTGTAATTCATGCCTATTCCCCAAGCTCCAAAGCAGAATGCAACAAAAGAAAGCATAAAAAACACAGTGTCGAAACATTGGAACACTTCGCTGTGATAGTAGAATTGATAGATATCAGCCTTTGGAGATTCCAATGAAATTTTCCTCGCATAGTTCCAGACATCAACAGCAGGCTTGTCAGAATTCCGTATCCAATCGAACGTTTTTTCTGGACACCGCTTTTCATTAAGACATTCTTCGATAATCGTTCCATTTCTGAACAGATAAAAAAGAATTCTCATGAATAGAGATTTCTTTTGTTTCTTTATTTTTCGCTGCTCATCTTTTTCTTTCTGCTTATTTTTATTGTAAAGCCTTCTGTAATAGTCAAATCCTAAATACCGCATTCCATGAACAAAGAATCCAATGACAAACGAAACCACATAAATTATCAAATCAAAGAATGAAATGTCAGATACTTCTTTAATAATCTCTGATAGTGAAATAGAAGCACCGTATTTCATAAGTATAAATGCAAAGAACACGACAATCACTGTTGTTATGCCTGTAACAAGATTTACAAACCCAAATCCGCTACCAACATTGTTTATTTTTTCAACCATAGGAATATCTCCTTACTTTTTTTCAAACCATATTATACACGGAATTTATAAATTAGATAAATAGCTGAATTGTTAAAAAGCCCGGACAGCCCGAACACAACCGTTGTAGTACTTGTAGTAGCAGCCCTGGGCACCGTCGCTGAACCTCTGAAAAAACGCGTCGTTACTATCGTACTGCGACGACGACCAATACCAGTCATTCCCCGAAATTTTCCCTGGCTTTCGCAAGTTTTGGTAAATCAAGTTAAACTCACCCTTTGTCGGCAGATACCAGTCATCGTACCCGCTGCCACGGTAGTTTTTGTACATCTATACCGCCTCACCCCATGTCGCTGTTCCAAGCAGCTCGCTCACTTCGTAAGATTTGTTCCCCTCAATGTAGAACACAAGTCCGCCGCCCGGACCGATATCGCCAATTTTCAGCGAAAGCCCTGCTACCGTGTTCTTTGCAAAATTTTCCAGAAGGCCGAACACATCGTCCAGCGAATTGAACTGTTCGCGCGCAGAGGAAAGTACCTTCGCATTCTTTGCATCGATAATTGACGAAGAAAGGTACAGCTTGCTTCCGAGCCTGATAATCTGCCCGCGGGAAATCAGCTGTGCGTTCGCCGCATTGCCGAGCGCGGTCGTCTTTGCGCAGTCCGACCAGTCGCTTGCCTGAAACTTCATTTCCTTGACGATTTTGTCAAAGTTCGCGCGGTCAACCACAGAGACTTTCCCCGTCGCGACAAGTTCCGTTATGAACAGTTCCGTAATCGCGTCCGCCTCTTCCTGTGTCACGGCGTTTCCCGTAATGTCGAACGTCGCCACTTCAACAACTTTCTGTTCCTGTGCAAAAATGCTCGAACACACAAGCATAAATACTGACATAAGCATGATAATAAGCTTCTTTTTCATATTATCCTCCAAAAAATTTCCTCTCTCTCCGCCAATTCGCGTTTCTGCTACTCCAACGCGTTTCCCAGCAACTCCTCGCACAGTCCCGGCATTTCTGCCATAAGTGTGTCCACGCTTTCCGCCTGCCGCACGGTAACATAAGCCGACGGAGGCTTCACGCCTATCATCGTAACGAACGCACCTACAGAGCCGCCGAGCGAGAACAGTTTTCCGACTATGATGAAATCCGCACCTGTTTCCGCCGCAAACGATGCCGAACGCTCCGCGTCTATCAGGTCGGAAGCGACAAGCCCCTGCTGAGCAAGCAGCGTGTTCACGTCGCGGCTGTCTGCTGCGGAGGTCGTCCCGCCTGCCGCCAGCGTTTCCGCAAACCGGGCGGTGAATGCGTCAGCGTCTTCCTGCGAAACGCCCGCCGCCTCGAACGGCACAACGGCGATGACAGGCAACTTCGTTTCCGCCCACGCACATACGGCGGAACACAGCACAGCCGCCGCAAACAAAAGCTCGAGCCTATTCTGTCTCATCCGCGCTATCCGCTTTTGCCTTGCCTTTCTTTCCGCCTAATACTTCCTTGCGGAAATGCTCGATTTCCGTATTGGCGTAGTCGATGAACGCCGCGTAGGCTTCTTCGCCCTCGAGCAGCGCGTGAGCGTTCACGTGAAGCACGAGCATTTTGTACGCCTCGTCGCTTTCCGCCCGCGCGGCTTTCAATGCGCCGGCAGTCTTTGCCGAACGCTCGTCCGTGCGCTGTCCCATGAGTGTGCGCACTTCCTCATTCGCGGACTTCAGTTTCTCCACGAACGCGCCGAGCGAAAGCACCTTCACCTGCCCGGCGAATTTAGTTTCCAAGTCCTGAATAAAGTTCACGAGCAGTCCCGTCTCCTTGTCGAGCTGTGCCTGCGGATTGATTTTGTAGTCCTTGATGTGCTGATTCAAAGCTGCGGCAGCTTCCGCGATTTCAGCAACGGGAAATTCCGTGTAGCCTGCCACCGCCTTCTTGTAGCCTGCGTAGAGCCTGTCGCGAAGCCGGTCAGCATCCGCAATCTTGTCCGTCGTCATGCTCTTGGAAGAAAGCTGCATGTTCTCATCCTCCGTCTGCACCGCCTTTTTCAACGCCTTCACCTGCGCCGCGCACTTTTCCGCAACCACGCTGTCCTTTTCCGCCCGCTCCGCCATGTTCGACACGAATAGGAAGTGCGCCGCGTTGTTCATGCCGCTGATATACACTGTCTGGATTTCTTTCATAAGAATGCTCCTTTGCTATGATATTCTGCCGCCGTATGTGCGGCGGCTGGTTGCGATAAGGGAATTTGCTGCACAAAATTCGTGCTTGCCGGACACTGACAGAGCATTTGGCGCGCCAAATGCTCTCTTGTTGAATGCTGTGAAAGAATTTTTTGAGCCAAATGCACACTTTTTGGATGATGGCAAGGAATTTTGCATGCAAAATGTGTCCGCGGCGAGTGCCAGCAAGGAATTTGCTGCGCCACATTCGTTCCTGTCAGACGCAGCTGGCGCATTCCTGCCGCGAGCCGCCGGGGAGAAAATATGCATGTTCTGTCTGGAAAATAAAAATGCGCCCCGCCCGGCCGGACGGAACGCACTATGAGAAATTGTATAGTGAACGGATTCTACTGGTACAGCAAAGCCGCACGCGGACGCGCCGCGCCGGAAAGAGGTTCTACAGCACCCCCCCCGCGTGCTTTGAGGCGAATCTATACTGCCGGAACTGTGCAGCTGTATTCATAGCTTCATACTACCCGAAAGTATCGCGGCCATGTTTTATACCTTATGCCGCGCACCCACAGCCGAGGAAGAGCGGATTACCATTATAAGACGTGTGCATGATATGCTTATCCTGTTTGTCGTTGCTACAGACAGGAATGAAACCACAAGAATTATTTCAGCACGAAAAGCTAAACCTGACGAGGAGGCAGAATACTATGAAAACTATGACGCTCGATGATGTAAAAAAGCTCCCGCCTTGCCGTCCGCGCATAAAAAAAGGCACCCGCTGTCCTGCGGATGCCTTGCAGCGGTTCCTACGGGAATCGAACCCGTCTTTCGACCTTGAGAGGGTCACGTCCTAGCCGATAGACGAAGGAACCGAAACAAAAAAAAGCCAGAGCAAATGTCCGGCCGTACTTCCCCAAGGAGGATTCGAACCCCCACAGTGAGAACCAGAATCTCAAGTGCTACCATTACACAATCGGGGAATGGAATGTAGCCTTATGATATATGAAAAGAAAAAAAACGTCAAGAGAAAATCAGCCTGTGCGCAAAAAATTCTATTCCGCCGGGCAATGGAGCGCGCTTCCCTGCCCTTCCGTCCTGCCGCCCCTGAGCATTTCTTCCATTGTATGCCAGCCGAGCACAGCGCACTTGACTCTGGCCGGCATCGTGCGTATGTTTTTGAGGCTGGCGGCTTCCTCAAGCGCTTCAAGCTCGCTGTCGTCCTCTGCCGTTCCGTGAATCATATCCGTGAACAGCGATGCAAGGCGCAGCGCCTCTTCCTTGGGCTTTCCGATGATGTCGTCAAGCATCATGTCTACGGAAGCCTGGCTTACAGCGCAACCGGAGCCGCTGAACGTGCCGTCTGCAATCACGCCGTTTTCATCGATTTTGAGCTGAAGATAAATGTTGTCCCCGCAGCTGGGGTTCACGCCGCGCAGTGTAAGCGTCGGGCTTTCCAGAGTTCCCTTGTGGCTCGGGTTCAGGTTATGCTCGTTCAGTATTTCCTGGTACAGCGACTTTAAATCCATAGTTTCCCTCATAAAAAGCCAATAAGAGAATATCAATTCCCGGACTGGCTTTTTATATGCTTCCGCAGCAAAGTAAGGAAGCACAGTTAATAAAAAAGCTCGCGACGCGAACTTGTGAATAAAGACAGCGATGCCGTCTTAGGCACTGTTTTTATTCGTGCGGAGAATTTCATCCCTGCGGGACTGCAAGCAGTACCCCGATGCTTGTATCGAGGCATGCTGATTGCACGCTCCTAGTCTGTATATCCCATCCACTGCCTGATGCGCGAGACTGCCTGCACAAACCGCTCGGCTTCCTGCGGCGTGTTGTAAAAGTAGCAGCTTGCCCGTGCCGCCGAGCCGATTCCGAGCTGCTCCATGAGTGGCTGGGCGCAGTGATGTCCCGCCCGCACGGCAATATTCTCTGTGTTCAGGATGGAAGCGATGTCATGCGGATGAACGCCGTCAACAGTAAACGTCACTATGCCGCAGTGCTTCCTGCTGTCGCTGCTGCCGAGGATATGCACGTGCGGAATTTTTTTCATTCCGTCCATTATCAGCCCCGCAAGCTCATCGTCATTTTTCCTGATGTTTTCCAGGCCTACGCCCTGAATATACTCTATCGCCTTTGCAAACCCGGCCGCTCCGCCTGCGTTCACCGTTCCTGCCTCGAACTTGTGCGGAATTTCCGCATACGTTGCATCTTCCCGCGACACATATTCAATCATCTCGCCGCCGCGCAGAAACGGCTCCATCTGCTCAAGAAGTCCGCGCCTGCCGTACAGCACTCCGATTCCCATGGGAGCGCACAGCTTGTGTCCGCTGAAGGCAAAGAAATCCGCGCCGAGATCCTGCACGTCAACTTTCATGTGCGGAGCGCTCTGGGCACCGTCAACAACAACAACGGCTCCCTTTCCGCCGTCCCCGGCCTTGTGCGCATATCCGGCAATCTCCTTCACCGGGTTTGTCACTCCCAGGACATTGCTCACATGGGCAATGGCGACAATCTTTGTGCGAGCGGTTATCTTCGCCTTGTATTCTTCCGGCTGAATAACGCCCTGCGGATCGCACTCCAGCCAGACAAGGCGGGCGCCCTTTTCACGGCAGACCATCTGCCACGGCAGCAGGTTCGAGTGGTGCTCCATGCAGCTTACCGCAATTTCGTCTCCGCTCTTGACAGTATGAAGCCCGTAGGAGTACGCCGCAAGGTTCAGCCCTTCAGTCGCATTCCGCGTAAAGATGATTTCACTGCCTGACCGTGCGTTGATAAACCGTGCCGCTGCCTCACGGGCATTTTCATAGATATCGGTGGCCCGCATGCACAGATCATACAGCCCGCGCAGGGGATTCGCGTTGCTTTCCCGGTAGAATGCTGCTTCCGCTTCCACAACACAGTCCGGCCGCTGGGAAGTGGCGGCATTGTCAAAGTAAATGAGACCGCTGCTGTGCGCACCGCTGAATATCGTAAAGTCCTTTCGGAACTGCTCGTATGTAGACATCTATTTCCTCACTGGAAATAATACTAAAAAACTGTTTTTTTTTCCATATATAAAGCCATTTTTCAGCCGGGGAGCCGGGACAGTACAGTCATTGCCGGACAATGCTATACAAGACGCTCCGCAAAGCCGCGCACTTCTTCGGCAAGGGATTCATCTGGAATAAAGCGGGCGGACTTTTCAACTTTTGCCCGGGACAGAAGCCTGCGCACCGTCTGCTCGTCCGCACCGCGGCTCTGCATATAGAACAGCTCCTTCAGTCCGACTTTTCCGGCTGAGCATCCGTGGCGGCCTTCGACTGCCTCTTCACCGCATAAAATGACGGGCAGGCTCTTGTTCTCCACGTCCGGGCTGAGCAGCAGCACTTCCTCCTGCTCATCACCAGAAGAGCCTGAGCAGCCGGTCTTGAAATCGATTGTGCCGCGCCACGTTTTCCGCGCGCTGCCGGCAAGCACGCCGTCAACAGAAAAGCGGCTTTGCGAATTCTTTCCGCTGTGAATCACAGCCTGGTTCATGTCAAGGAAGCTGCTGTTTCTGACAACATACGATGCCCGTCCTGCAAAGCGGCTCCCGTATCCTGCAAGCTCAATGAATGTGCCGCTGAAATTCTGCATGCCGCCAAGCTCAAGCTCCGTAACTTCAGCCGCAGCGCCGTCAGCGCACTGCGCTCCGATGGAATTGAAGTGGACTGCATGTTCCCCGAGCAGGTTCACTGTGACAATGTGAACAGCCGCATGTTCTTCAGCCTGAACGCGGATCCTGCTTCCAAAGCAGAACGTGCCGGAAAGCTCAGGCAAACTTCTGTATACAAACAGAAATGTGCTGCGCGAATTCTTCCGGGCGGAAATCACAATGTCGCTCACTGAATTCCCTGAAACACTGAATTCTATTTTCAGCGGAGCGCACTGCGCGTCCTGCGAAACTGTGAACATCCGCGGGGAAATGCGCAGCTCTCCAATCACACCGTCAAGCCGGGCGTCAAATTCCGCGCCAAGCCCGGTCTGCACTGCGCACGGCTCAAAGGAACGGGTCAGCTCAATGCCGCCGGGAACTGCTTTTATATCCGGCTCCGCTTCAGCTTCCGCCGCGCAGTCAAGATGCGTCCTGTTTATGTTCAGGAAATTCCATGTGAGGCTCGGGAACTGGTTTACATCGGCATGTATTTCTTTCATCTGTGCATCTCCACTAAAGCGTCCCGCTACAGGGCGCCCTTCATTTCAAGCTGAATCAGGCCGTTCATTTCAACTGCGTATTCCAGCGGAAGCTCCTTGCTCACAGGATTCGCGAACCCGCAGACAATCATCGATTTTGCATCCTCCTCGCTGATTCCGCGGCTCATCAGGTAGAAAATCGCCTTGCTGCTGATCCGTCCGATTTTTGCCTCGTGCCCGATGCTGCAGTCATCTGTAAAAATGTTCATGGCGGGAACAGTGTCGCTGCGGCTTTCGCTGTCCAGCATAAGGCTTGAGCAGTCCACGCTTGCCTTGGCATTCTGCGCGCTTTTATGCACCACAATGGCGCTCCTGTACGTGCATGCGCCGCCGCCCTTTGAAATCGACTTTGTATTGATGACAGTCGATGTGTTCCTTCCGATGTGAATCATTTTTGCGCCGGTGTCAAGGTTCTGTCCTTTTCCGGCAAATGTGATTCCGGTGAACTCCACGCTGGAATTGTCGCCTTTCAGGATTGTGCCCGGATACAGGTAGGAAATGTGGCTTCCGAACGAGCCGGAAACCCATTCCATGCGGCCGTTTTCCTCCACAAGCGCGCGCTTTGTGTTCAGGTTGTACATATTCTTTGACCAGTTTTCGATTGTGGAATACCGCAGGCGCGCGTTCTTCTTTACGTACAGCTCCACACAGCCGGCATGAAGGTTCGCCACATTGTACTTGGGCGCGGAGCATCCTTCTATAAAGTGAAGGTCGGCGCCTTCGTCCACAATAATCAGCGTATGCTCAAACTGCCCGGCTCCCGCCGCATTCAGCCTGAAGTACGACTGAAGCGGAATCTTCACCTTTACATTCTTAGGAACATAGACAAAGCTTCCGCCGCTCCACACAGCACCGTGCAGCGCGGCAAATTTATGGTCTGAAGGCGGAACAAGGCGCATAAAGTAGTCCCGCACCATGCCGCCCCATTTTTCGCTTTTCAAGGCTGACTCAAAGTCAGTGTAGACAACGCCCTGCTTTGCAACTTCGTCAATCACATTGTGGTACACGACTTCGCTGTCGTACTGCGCGCCCACTCCGGCAAGGCTTTCGCGCTCCGCCTCAGGAATGCCGAGCTTTTCAAACGTGTCCTTTATGTCCTGGGGAACATCGTCCCATTTTGCCGCTATCTCTGTCTTGGGCTTTACATACGTGACGATTTTCTGGATGTCAAGATCCCTGATGTCCGGGCCCCAGTCAGGCTCAGTGAGCCTGTTGAAAAGGCGCAGGCTTTTCAGCCGGAATTCCTTCATCCACTCAGGATCCTGCTTTTCCTCGCTGAGCCGCTGCACAACAGAATCGTCAAGCCCGGCGCGGATTTTGTAGAAGTCCCTGTCGCTTTCCTCATAGCGGAAGTCATACAGCGAGCGGTCAATGTCGCCCACGTCAGGCTTTTCTTCTGCGCTCACTTCAGGCCTCCGTTCACGGCGGCGCCTTTTGCTGCGTCCATGGCGGCCTTTGCAGCAGCGGCAAGCCGCTCCTTGCGCTCTTCATCCTTTATGTCCTGGGGAATGAACTGGTCGAATCCGCTTTCAGTTATAGTCTGCACAAGGCTTCCGTCACCCGAATGAACAAGGCGGCCCTTCACCATGATGTGCGTTCTGTCCACATGGAGGCTTTCAAGGATGCGCGCGGAATGCGTTATAATCAGAAGCGATCCTCCCGTGCTGTCCATGTACTCACGGATTCCCTGGGAGACAATCCGGCAGGCATCCACGTCAAGCCCTGAGTCAGTCTCGTCAAGGATTGCAAGGCGCGGACGGAGCATGAGCAGCTGGAGAATCTCGCTTTTCTTCTTTTCCCCGCCGCTAAAGCCCACGTTCAGGTCGCGCTCCGCGTAGCTGCGGTTCATCTTAAGAAGATCCATGCACCGCTCAAGCTCCTTTGCAAACGGAATCAGCTTGACTTTTTGGCCGGTAACCTGCTGCATGCTTGAGCGGACAAAGCTTTCCAGGGAAATGCCGGGAACTTCCAGCGGCTCCTGAAAGCTCAGGAACATTCCGGCCTTTGCGCGCCTGTCAGCCGGCTCAGCTGTCACATCCGTTCCGCCGAAAATGATTTTTCCGCCGGTGACAGCATATTCAGGGCTGCCCATGAGCGTGTAGCCAAGCGTTGACTTTCCGGCGCCGTTCGGCCCCATGAGGACATGAACTTCGCCCGGCGCAATATCCAGAGAGACATCCTTCAGAATCTGTTTTTCCCCGACAGCTGTGCTTATGTTTTGAATTGAAAGCAGAGGTTCCGCCATACAAAGCTCCGTATTTTCAAGATAGTAAACCGAAAATGCAACGGCGGCAAACTGATTTTCCAGCCGTCCACCGTATAAAACATACTCTATTTATAGGAAAAATGCAATGCGCACTTTTTTGAAGCCAGAAACCGCGCCAAGAAGCAAAAAAAAAGCGTCCTCTGCTAAGGACGCCCATGACACTTGGCGGACTCGAACCGTCGACCCTCTGCTTAGAAGGCAGATGCTCTAATCCAGCTGAGCTAAAGTGCCGGATACGCAAGACTATACACCATTTTCTGCTTTTTTTCAAGCGGAAAACTGATTTTTCTGCATGCTTCTGCCAGGGCGGCCCGCCTCAAAGCACGCAGTTCAAGAATTTCCTGAGGCGCTCCGACTGCGGCGCATCAAAAATCCGGGCAGGAGCTCCTTCCTCCGCGACAATCCCGCCGTCCATAAAGACAACCCTGTCGGCAACTTCGCGCGCAAAGCCCATTTCATGGGTGACGACAACCATCGTCATGCCGTCTTTTGCAAGCTCCTTCATGACGGAAAGCACCTCTCCCACCATTTCAGGGTCAAGGGCGGACGTAGGCTCGTCAAACAGCATGACTTTCGGCGACATGGCAAGCGAGCGCACGATGGCTATCCGCTGCTTCTGCCCGCCGCTGAGCGTAGCAGGAAAAGAAGACGCCTTGTCCGCAAGCCCGATCCGCTCCAGAAGCTCCATCGCCTTTTTCTCAGCCTGAGACGCGGAAAGGAGGCGGAGCGTCACGGGAGCAAGCGTTATGTTCTTCAGCACAGTCAGATGCGGAAACAAATTGAAATGCTGAAAAACCATGCCCATCTGGCGGCGGATGCTGTCTATGCCGGATTTTTTCCCGGTGATATCCTGCCCTTCAAACAGAACAGAGCCCGAGTCAGGCGTTTCAAGCAGGTTCAGGCACCGCAGGAATGTTGACTTTCCCGAGCCGGACGGCCCGATAATCACGACTTTTTCACCCCGGCGGACTGTCTGGCTGATTCCCTTTAAAACGCTCACGCCGCCGAAGCTGATTTTCAAGTCCCTAGTTTCTATCACTTTTGGCCATCCTTTTTTCCAGAAGCGAAAACAGCTTTGTAAGCCCCAGCGTAAGGCACAGGTAGATAAAGGCGCACGAAAGCAGCGGAATCCATGCGTTATATGTTGCATTCCGAATCATGTCTCCGGCCTTTGTCAAGTCCATGACAGCGATAAAGCTTGCAACTGATGTCTCCTTGATAAGGACGATGAATTCACTTGTGTATGTCGGAAGCACCGACTTTACTGCCTGCGGAAACACAATCAGCGTAAGCGTCTGCCAGCGGCTCAGCCCGAGCGACCGTCCCGCTTCCGTCTGCCCTTTGTCCACGCCCTGGATTCCCGCACGGAAAATTTCAGTGCAGTACGCCCCGGAATTGATTCCGTATGAAATCGCGGCAACGAGCAGCCGGTTCATGCCGAGCGGCGCAAAAATCACAAAGTAGAAAATCATCAGCTGGGTTGCAAGCGGAATTCCGCGGATAACAGTTGTGTACACGTGCGCTGACGCCCGCAGGACGCGGCTGCGTGAAATCTTGCACAGCGCAAACACCGCGCCCAGAACTGTTCCCAGCACAATCGCAAAAACGGCGATAGAAAGCGTAACGCCAAGCCCTTTCAGCAGCAAAAGATACCGCTGCCCGGAAATGAGCGTATCATAGACTGATTCAAGCACAACCGTCTCCCTTCCTGCGGCTACTTCCTGACGATGATAACCTGATTGGATGTAAAGTACGGCTGTGAAAAATCAACGTTTTTCCTGCGCTCCTCCGTAACGCTCATGCCAGCCGCAATAAAATCGATTGCGCCGGAAGAAAGAGCCGGAATGAGGCTGTCAAATGACATATCCACGATTTCAAGGCTGCGTCCGGCCTTGCCCGCAATCTTCTGCCCCATGGAAATGTCAAAGCCGACAATCCGGGAGCCTTCGACATATTCAAACGGAGGAAACGCCGCATTTGTCCCGAGCCTGAGCGGCCTGCCGGAAAGCTGCTCGTCAGGCGGAATGCGTATAATGCCGTCAGCGCCCATAAATGCGCTCACAAGCGCCTCATAGCCGCCGTTTTCCTTCAGCTCGGAAATGGCCGCGTTTATGGAATCCAGAAGCTGCGAATTTCCCTTTTTCACCGCAATCGAATACTGCTCCTTGGCAAACTGTATGTCCAGAATCTGGAGCTTTTTGTTGCGGGACACAATCTGGCGCGCCGGAAGCTCGTCAAGGACAATCACATCTATCTGGCCGTTCATCAGGTCAAGGGCCGCGTCCATTCCTGATTTGAATGAAGAAATTTTCGCCCTGCTGAAATGCTCCTGAACATACGTTTCGCCTGTGGTTCCGCCCTGAACTCCGATGCGCTTTCCGTCAAGGTCTGCGGCAGAAGTGATGACGGCAGCAGCCTTTTTCCGTGCGCTCACAGGAACAGCGGCAATGGCAGCCGCAGCAAGGGCAAGCAGCAGCTTCGCTGGTCTTCTCATGATATACCTCCCGCGTGCAATTTCACTAAGAAAAAACAGTCTTATACAGTATATCAGTTTTGCGCTGAACTTTAAAGAGGGATATTCCTCTTTGACACCGTTTTTATGAAGAAGAAGTCCTCCAGCCTTTTCCGCGCTTTTGAGAGAGGAACCCCTCTACTCCGGAACGTATCCTTTGTATCCGTCATTTTCATCTTCGGCTTCCTCTTCTTCCGGGAATGGTTTCTGCATAAGCCCGCTGATTTTTTGCTCGTCAATAAGCGGCTCCAAAGCCGCTATCTGGGAGCGGCTGAGCAGAAGCCAGTTTCCCCTGAAAAATTCAGCGTTTTTGTCTGACTGGCCGGGATGCTCGGCGAGCGTTTCTTCATACGTTATGCAGAAATACGGACGCCCCTTTATAAAGCGGTACCCCAGGTGCGTCTTGGGCTTTGCAACGCTTGCTCCGTTTATGACGCCCCAGCGGTACTTTCCGTACAGCGTGACGTAAGCCTTGTACGACTTTTTGTTCCTGTCATCCAGCCGTCTCTCTGAAAAATCGCTTTTATATGACTCAAACGCTTCTCTCAGCGCGTCTCTCATTTCCCTGTCAAAGCAGGCAAAATTGTTCATGCCGAAAGAGCGGAATTTCAGCACGGCTTCATCCTGCGTAGGAAAATACAGGGCCTGCATCTCATGGCTCACAGCCTTTGTTCCGGCAGCATTGCGCAAAAAGAGCGTGCCGCTTCCCAGTTCCTGAGCGGGAGCGCTTGCGCCGAACCCAAGGAACCCTTTCTTTTTCTGCGTTACAGGAGCTGAATCCTTTTCTGCCGAAAAAACAGGAACACATACTGCGCCCCACAAAACAGCGCATACCACGCACACAAAGACTTTCTTCATCATACATTCCCCTGATACATATAAAAGCACGGACTGCGCCCAGCGTTACGCACACAGCCAGTGTTCCTGTGCAAAACTGAAAAAAAGCCGCCCCGCGGCTAAACGGAACGGCAAAAAAAATAAGGAGGCAACTTTTTTACATATTTATAGCATCAGCTAGTTGTTGAGCCATACTTCAAAATACGCGCCGATGCGGAGATTATCCTTATATCCGGCATCAACCATATCACCTGTATTAAGCGCATGATACCACGCACCGCCAAGGCCGATTCCGGCTCCGTTGCCGAACCAGTATGTCCAGCACGCCTTTACCGTTGTAAAGTTTTCGCCGACATCCATCTCATCGTTATCGTCAAGGTCGCGCATATACAGGCCTGCGTCCAAGTTCACGTATCCGAGCGGAAGCGTGTATCCCACAGAAGCAACTGCGTACAGAGCCTGCTCTGCTCCCACAGACTTTCCGTTAACTTTTGATGAATAATCACTGCCATTAGGTGTGTAACCGGAATATTTTCCATCCACAGCTCCAAACAGAGCGTTATCATCACCAACGTTAATCTGTGAGTAGTTGAAGTACAGGTACGTCTTGAGCTTTTCTGACACATTGTACTGGAACCGCGCGTCAACAGCAAACGCAGTAAATTCATTCGCATCCCGGCTGATCTTTCCGCCCCACCAGTCATTTCCTGAATGTCCCTTTGTTGTATCGTTTGCAAATGTAAAGCCGAGCGTTCCCAGAAGGTTTCCGTACAGAAGACGGGGCTGATAGTACACGGCGACAACATTCGCATTCTGCTTTGGAGTCTTGTAGATAAGCTCAATGCTTCCGGTATCCCATGCATAGCCGACTTCTCCCTGAACTTCGGAAATCCAGTAATTCCTGTTATCGCCAGACTCCCACGCATACTGATTGCTCCACATATCCTTTTCAACAGAATTATGCTTTACCAGGGCTGCCTTTGCAAAGAGTCCGTTCTGCTGATCGCCGTATACAACGCGCAGGTTTGTTCCCTTGCTGTCTCCGCCGCCGATTTCAGACGAGTTCCAGCCGTATGCCGTTGCCGCCCGGATACCGCTTATACTGCTAGTATCAAATCCGCCTTTCCAAGAGCCTTTCCATTGCCGACCGACAATGCCATAGTACAATCCTGTCTTTGAATCATCATCGCAGTCAATGATAGAAATTTCACCCGGCTTGTTGTTCACGCGCTCGTCTACGCCCTGGAACCAGTGACGCTCTCCGCTTGTTCCAAAGCTTACGCGCAGATTGTCAATCGGATTGAACCACGCGCTGTACTCGTCAACATTAAGCCCCTTCTTATCAAATTCGCTGTCTTTTGCATAATTGTCACCTGCAAACGGCTTGAAGTTGATAACAACTCCGGCACTGTCAGAATGGAAGTCAAATTTAAAGTCTTCGCTCGGTTCCCAGTTGCTTGGATCACCCCAGCATGTAGCGCTTCCTTTTCCGAACCGTGTAAAATCAACTGCTGTAAACGGCAGCTTGAATCCCGCGCTTACTTTCATTTCAGGGTCGGCAAATGCGGCTCCTGCCAAGAGCGAGCCTGCCAGAACACAGGCTCCAATCTGTTTCTTCATAAAAACTCCTATGAATTATAGATAAAGAAAACGATTTCTTTAAACCGAATTCTTATACAACCGAAAACAGCTAAACTTCTGAACCCTATCAGAAGAAAAACTGTGACTGATAGAGAAAACGATTTCTTTTTCTGATTTTATTCTACAACAGTCACCCCCCCCCGTCAAGTAAAAAAACAGTTTTTATACATTTTTTTGCTGTTTTTCTGAAGAAATTCGGCTGCTGCTTTTAAACGTTCCTTAAAAATCATCATTGAGCGATTCTTCAGAATCGCTCAATGATGATTTCATCCGTGCGAGCGGACAGTCCGATAAGGACAGTTTGTGAAGCAAACTGCAAGTTAAAACAGCGCGCAGATGGCGCGCTGTTTTTAAACGTTCCAAGCTAGCGGAAGGGCTGTTTTTTGCTTGATGTATGCATGATTTCAGTTTATACTATTAGATGAATTCGTTGAGGAATAAAATGCCTGACCAGATTATTTCAAGCTCATTTTCTGTTTTCGGAACTGATGCTTTAAAGAGTGCGGTTGAACATATAAAGTCATGCGGCTTCCAGCGCGCGCTGCTGCTGGCGGATGCTGCGTCTGCTAAAAACGGAATCCCCGGGAAAGTGTCATCGCTGCTGGCGCAGGGCAGGATTGTATACCAGATTTTTGATCGGATTGCACCGTCTGCATCCTTGTCTGATGTGCGTTCTGCGGCTGAGGCTGCCCGGTCATTCCGCGCGGATATCCTGATTGCTGCCGGCGGCGGGGCTGCCGCTGATGCTGCGAAGGCTGTTTCCCTGCTTGCAGCGGATCCTGCGCTGTCTGACGCTATACGCAACGGCGGGACTGCACTGCCTGTGAAAAATGCGCTTCCGCTGTATATTGTTTTTTCGTCTGCCGGAAATGCCAGGGATGTTTCAGGGCTTTTTGTTCTGGAGGATGAAGTCCAGCGGAAAAAAATAGAATGCTCCCATGAAAAGGCAGTTCCGTCCGGGCTTGTCTTTGATTCCGGCTGCATCGCCTGTGCGCCGTCAAAGGATTTTTCAGCCGGCTCCGCTTCAATACTTGCCGCTGCGGTTGAGTCTGTTGTCTGCAAAAAGGCATGGGGCATTTCCCAGCTGCATGCCCTGGAAGCGGTGAAGCTTGTTTTTGAAAACGCACGGCCTGCCGCAAAGGGAAACGCAAAGGCAAAGGAGCAGATTCTTGCGGCCCAGTACCTTGCCGGGATTGCAGCCGCAAGCAGCGGCTATGCCATGGGAACCGCGGTAGCCAATTCGCTGGAAGCACTGTGCGGCATTCCGTTTCAGACAGCTTCTTCAATACTGCTTCCTGAAGTCATGAAGTTCAATGCGTCTTCCACAGGCGCAAAGTACCGGGACATTGCGGCTGCAATGGGTGCGCGGGTTTCCCAGGCGGCGCGGCCTGATGCCTTCCGCAAGGCTGCCGTTCATGCGGTTGAAAAGCTGCTGAAAGAACTGGCTGTCCCGAAGAAATTCAGTTCCCTTGTTCTTTCAGAGGAAGATATGCAGCTCTTGCAGGACACCGTGATGAAAGCTCCCCAGACAGAGACAAATCCCAAGGCTGTTACAAAAAAGAAGATTGCAGAAATGATAAAAAGCTTGTCCTGACCCGTGCCGAGGCATGCTGATTTTTTACAAGGCCCCGCATTTTGGGTTTTGAAGCTCATCGCATTCGCCGAGCACTTCGAGATACGGAGCCAGACTTTCGCGCGGAATTCCGCATTCCTTCAGATATGCTTCTGCAAAGCGCGCAGCCCATTGCTCTTTGTTCCGTGCAGCCGAAAAGTACGCCCGTGCGGCATCGTATTCCTTCGGGCCGCGGCACAGGTTCATAAATCCGCCGGCAGCCAGGGAGCCGTCCGGCTGAATCCAGATATGTTCCGCCTGAAAATTTCCATGGCACAGGCAGGTTCCGCCGGGGAGCCGCTTGATTTTCCGTATGACTTCAGCATGCTCCTTTGCGTGTCCTCCGGCCGCCAGCACAAGCTGCTCCTTGTAGCTTTCTGCCGTTTCCGGGGCAGTGCGGCTGAATATCGACCTATGCAGCAGCGCGAACTTTCTGGCAGCCGCTGAACAGTCACAGCCTCCGCGCAGCGCGTCTGAAAGGGACTGCGTTCCAATGCTGCGGAATATAATGCCGGTCATTCCGTCCGCCTCCGCAGTCTCTGCCGCATCAAGGCATGCAATGCCAAGTTTTCTTGCAAGGAGCGAATTCCGAAATTCCTGCATCACAGCTTCCCGCGGAATATTCCTGCTGAACAGCTTTATGGCGCGGTTCTGACCGGCCTGAAAAATCTGAAACTGTTCTGCGGACTGCATTCTTCTTTCTTCGGCAAGGCAGCGAGAAAAATCTTCCTTCCGCCTGCTTACTGCAAGTCCGTCCCCGGCCGCTGAAAATTCAGTTGAGAATTCAGTGTTTTCCAGCAGGAACGCACGGTACTTTTGTATCTTTCTGACAAGCATTCTGGTGCTCCGGCTGCGCACTGCATGCAGGTCTTCTGACAGCCCGTGAAATGAAATGTTGTCGCTGATGATTGCGCCGTCCGGCGTCAGGTTCCTTTTGAATTTCTCAAAGAACCTTTCATACTGGGCTTTTGCCGCGTCTATAAAAATCAGGCCGAACAGATTTTCTGTGCTGAAGTCCAGCGCATCGCCGTGTATGACGCGGATTCTGTCCTGCAGCTGTACGCTCCGTATGTTCCGCACTGCCTGGGCCGCCCTGCTGCCATCGGTTTCAACCGTTGTTATAAGCACATCGCGTTTTGCCAGCGCAAACTGAATTGCCGAGCAGCCGGCAGCCGTTCCGATTTCAAGCACAGACTGAACATTTTTGCGCTGTATGTATGCGCAGATAAATTCTGCCGCTTCATCCTGTATGACAGGAATCCCGTTTTTCCGTGCGCTTTCCTTTATGAGCGCAAGCTGTTCCGCTGACATTCCTAAGCTGCCCTTCCAAGTCTAAAAATAGCTTTGTGTCTGTGAATCCAAGCGCGTCAAGCGTGTCCTTTGCCTTCTGCGCGTTGTATTCCCCCGCCTCAAGAATAAGGATTCCCTGCGGACGCAAAAACTGCTGCGCCTGGGATGCAAGCCTGCGTATTATTTCAAGTCCGTCTCCGCAGCCGCTGACTGTTCCGTCCGCTCCAATGTCGCCGCACAGCGCAAGCTCCGGCTCGTTCCGTCCGTCCTTTAAAAGCTCCTTTGTCTCTGCATACGGAATATACGGCGGATTTGAAACAATGATGTCAAAACGTCCGCCGCGCGTATTTTCCATGCTTTCAAAAAGGTTTGTCTGCACAAAAGAGATCCTGCTCAGCGCGCGGCTGCTCAAAAGATGATTTGCGTTCTGCCGTGCCGTTTCGAGTGTTCTGCCGCTGATATCCGCGAACGTCATTCTTGGCAGCAGTTCTTTTGGAATGATATTCCTCCGCTCAGTTTCATTCAGGATGCTGATTCCGACACAGCCGCTTCCTGAGCACATGTCGCATACAGAGACGGCTTTGCACGGATTCGCGCGGAATTTTCCTTCAATAAAATTCAGGGCGTTTTCCACCAGAATTTCTGTGTCAGGCTTTGGAATCAGGACATCCGGCGTGACTTTGAATTCAAGGCCGAAGAATTCCTTTGTTCCCGTGATGTATGCAACAGGAAGTCCTTCCGCCCGTTTTGCAATGCAGGAACGGAACTGCTGCTCCTGCGCCGGAGAAAGAAGCTCGTCCCTGTGAAAGAGCAGGAACGTTTTGTCGCGCTTTAGAATCCATTTCAGAAAGACTTCCGCATCGAGCAGCGGAGAACTGCCTGACGCAAGCTTTTCCAGTGCAAGAGCCTTTGCCTGCTGTATAGTCATAGGTACACGGTGCTTTGCTGCGCGTCAGTTTGAAAGCTCTGAAATGTCCTTGAGCTGCTCTTCCTTTGCATAGACATTCAGCGCGTCAAGCATTTCATCCATGTTTCCCATCATGAACGAAGGCAGGTTGTGAAGGCTCAGGTTGATGCGGTGGTCAGTGACTCTGTCCTGCGGAAAGTTATATGTCCTGATTTTTTCACTGCGCGCTCCGCTTCCGACCATGCTTTTGCGTGCATCGGCCCGCTCCGACTGCCGCTTGCTTTCCTCAAGATCAAACAGCCGTGCGCGCAGAACCCTGAACGCCTTGTCCTTGTTTTTGTGCTGGCTTTTTTCATCCTGCTGAATGACAACAATTCCCGTGGGAATGTGCGTGAGCCGCACAGCGGAGTCCGTTGTGTTTACGCACTGTCCGCCGGGGCCTCCGGCGCGCATAACATCAACACGCACATCTTCCGGCCGTATGTCGATTTCTGTCTCCTCGGCTTCAGGAAGGACAGCAACGGTGACAGTGGAAGTCTGGAGGCGGCCCTGGCTTTCCGTTGCAGGCACGCGCTGAACCCGGTGAACGCCGCTTTCCCACCGCACTGTTCCGTAGACAAATTTCCCGCTGATGGAAGTGACAATCTTGTTGAATCCGCCGACTTCAGTTTCCTGCGCTTCCATTGTCTCCGTTTTCCAGCCTTTGCGCTCGGCCAGATGCATGTACATTTCCCACAGATCGCGCACAAACAGGCTTGCCTCGTCTCCTCCCGCCGCGCTCCGTATTTCAAGAATGATATTTTTTTCATCAAGCGGATCAGGCGGAATCAGCTTGAGCTTTATCTGCTCTTCCACCTGCGGCTTTTTTTCCTCAAGGTTCTTCAGCTCTTCCCTTGCAAGCTCCTTCATGTCGCGGTCTTCTTCTTCCGTAATCAGCACCGTGGATTCTTCGATTCCTGCCAGAATCTTTTTATACTCGCTGTACAGGGACATCAGTTCCGCAAGATGCTGATGCTCGCGCATTGTCTCCTTGTATTTTTTCTGATCCTTTACTAACTGCGCATCTCCGACAAGCTCTGTGACCGTCTTGTACCGCTGGGAAAGCTCTTCAAGTTTTTTTATCAAGTCCATAACGCATACACCATACAGCATTTAAAGGAAAAATTCAATGTTGCGCGCTGCCGCCCGGTGCTGCGCCGCGTTTCAGCAGAAACAGGATTTTTGTGTTGATAAAATGAAACGGAACTGCGAGTACTACGGATGTTGAAAAGACGAGCAGCGCAAAGACGCATACATGAAGCTGTCCGTTTGACAGCACAAAGCTCCATATCCGTATCGCCATCCGCTGCATAAGATAGAATTCCAGCGTGATTGACCCGAAAAACCGCGTCACTCCGTTCACAGCATACTGCTTCATTTTGAAAATGACAGTCAGAAGAACAAAGAAAAAAACTTCGGCAGTCTGGGCTGAAAGGCAGACGGTCTTTTTAAGCCTTCCCATGCTGCCGGAGCTGAATTCGCTCCAGTATGACATCCGGGAAAGCGCACAGGACGCGCCATATACGGAAACTGCCGTAAGAGCAAAAAGCGCAGCGAGCTTTATCCAGTACGATTTTTTAAAATAGCTGACGATTTTTGTTTCGTGCATGGCAAATGCGATTCCTACGGGAAACATGATGGTTGAATTCACCCACCATTCACCTTGGAACCACAGGGCGCACGGCTGCATCCACCAGCGCGCGCTGCTCCATCCGCTGCCGGATGTCCACCAGTTCCGTTCTCCAGCCCACCAGGCAAAATGTCCCCAGAAAATAAAGAACGCCATCTGCATGATTACAGCCGCCGTGATTATCACAAGCGCCCGCCTGTCTGTCTTGGAAACGGAAAAGGAAACATAAAACACTGCGTACTGGATCAGAATTGCAATCAAAAACCATGCCTGGTCATTTATAAGCACAAGCCCGGACAAGGACAGAATCCACTGGGAGGCGGAAAGCTTTGCTTGTGCAATCAGATTGAATACAGCATACAGTCCGTTCATCACATACAGCGGAACAATGACTGAAAGGATGCGCTTTTTAAAGAATGACTGCAAGTAGAGCGGCTTTGTCCTGAGGCTTTTGAGCAGACCGTATCCTGAGTAAAAGAAAAAAATTCCCACAAACAGAAATCCCGTCTCTTTAAAGACAGACAGCTCGCCAGACTCCTGAAAACCGTTTGCCTGCGCGATGTGATGAAGCATTATGCAGATTGCTGCAATTCCTTTTGCCGAGTGAGAGGCTTCCGCTGAAAGAAAATCCGCGTTAAAGGAATGTTTTCCCGGAAGAACCGAGCCGTAAACCAGAACCGCAATAAGAGCCATATATACTGCTAAGGAGAAAATCATGCTTAGAAGTATATCTGATTTCCAGGATAAATGCATCCCGGAAATCTCACTTTCAGCAGTTTTTGAAAGCTGAATTTTCAGAGCTTCCCTTGAATCAAGAAATTTCTGCTGCCTGCCCGTCAAGACTGCCGCTGCGGCCTGCGCTTCTGCAAATACCCGCGGCTCCAATCGCACATCGCGTCAAGAATCGGGGCGAGCGTTCCGCCGAATTCAGTCAGGCTGTACTCGACCTTTGGCGGAACGACGGGATAGACTTTCCGCTTCACAAGCCCGTCGCCCTCAAGCTCCCGCAGCTGCTGCGCGAGCATCTTGTCCGTGGCGCGCGGAATTTTGCGGTGAAGCTCGCTGTAGCGCAGGACGCGCTCCGTCATCAGGTGCCACAGAATAACCGCCTTGTATTTTCCGCCGATAATCTGAACCGCCGCCTCTACCGGGCAGATGAACTTTGTGCAAGTTTTTCCCATATATTCTGTACCTACCTTTTTGATAGTATATACCGAAAAAGTGCATTCTTTACAATTTTTCTTTTTATGCTACTATTATATTGCAGGCCTGCAAAAAATACAAGTTTCATTCAAGGAGGACGTTATGTCATTTTTAGAACTTGCACGGAACCGCCGTTCCGTCAGAAAATTCAAGGATGAGCCGATGGACGCGGAACTGCTGAGGCAGATTCTGGAAGCCGCGCGCGCAGCTCCGACTGCCGCAAATTTGCAGCCAGTCCGGCTGATTGTTGTGCAGAGCGCCGAAGCGCAGGAAAAGCTCTCTCATGTCGCAAACTGCTACGGCGCGCCGGTCTCGGTTGTCGTGTGCGCGGACCGCTCCCGAGCATGGAAGCGGCCGTTCGACGGAAAAAGCACAGCCTGCATCGACGCTTCGATTCTGACCGACCACATGATGCTCTGCGCCGACACCGCGCATCCCGCTTGACGAGCTGGCATCGTTCTGCTGACGCCGCGTTCCGCATAAAAAAACGCCCCGGACTCGCTCCGGGGCGCCTTCAGCTCAAAGCCATGCTTAGCAGTTTTCTGCGAAGTACTTGATGGTGCGGACCATCTGGCTTGTGTAGCTGTTCTCGTTGTCGTACCAAGAGACGACCTGCACCTGGAATGTGTCGTCGCTGATCTTGGAAACCATTGTCTGCGTCGCGTCAAAGAGCGAGCCGAACTTCATGCCGATGACGTCGGAAGAAACGATTTCGTCCTCGTTGTAGCCGAAGGATTCTGTCGCTGCTTTCTTCATTGCGGCGTTGATTGATTCCTTTGTAACGTCCTTGCCCTTCACAACGGCTGTCAGGATTGTTGTTGAGCCTGTCGGAACCGGGACGCGCTGCGCCGCTCCGATGAGCTTTCCGTTCAGCTCAGGGATTACAAGGCCGATCGCCTTTGCAGCTCCCGTTGAGTTCGGGACGATGTTCTGCGCGCCGGCGCGTGAGCGGCGGAGGTCTCCCTTGCGCTGCGGGCCGTCGAGGATCATCTGGTCGCCGGTGTAAGCGTGGATTGTCGCCATGATTCCGCTCTGAATTGGAGCATAGTCATTGAGCGCCTTTGCCATCGGGGCGAGGCAGTTCGTGGTGCATGACGCGGCGGAAATGATGTTGTCGTTCTTTGTGAGCGTCTTGTGGTTCACGTTGTAGACGATTGTCGGAAGATCGTTTCCGGCAGGAGCTGAAATGACGACTTTCTTTGCGCCGGCATCGATGTGCGCCTGGGACTTCGCCTTGGAAACGTAGAAGCCTGTGCATTCAAGGACAACGTCCACGCCGATCTTTCCCCACGGAAGGTTCGCGGCGTTCGCTTCCTTGTAGATGGTGATTTTCTTTCCGTCCACAACGATGGCGCCCGGCTCCTTCACTGTCTTTCCGTCCTCAGCAAGAACGTCGTCAATATGGGAGACAGTGTGCTTTCCTTCGCCGATTCTTCCCATGAATCCGCCCTGCGCAGTGTCATACTTGAGAAGGTGGGCGAGCATCTTCGGGCTTGTGAGATCGTTGATTGCAACTACCTCGTAGCCGTCAGCTTCAAACATCTGGCGGAACGCCAGGCGGCCAATGCGGCCAAAACCGTTGATAGCAACTTTAACCATTGTCAGTTAACTCCTTAGAATAAGATATTCCTTGGATTATTTTATTCTTATTGGCGGTTATTGTCAATAAATAACTGCGCGGCCTGCTGATTTCCGTACGGGCTATGATTTTTCTATGGCTTTCCGCAGGGCATTCATGACACGCTTTTTGTCAGCCGACCACAGGGGCGCAATCAGAATGCGCTTGGGGCCGTCCCCGGTGAGCCGGTGGATCACTGTCCCGGGCGGAAGAAGCTTCAGGCATTCCGCTACGAATTCGCAGTATTCTTCCATTTCAAACAGCCTGAACGGCTTCTCCCGGTACTCCTGCGCAAGCCTCGTTCCTTCAAGGACATGGAGCAGCTGCATTTTTACTCCGTCCGGCGGCGGCTCCAGGCGCGAAAGATAGCGCACAGTCTCTTTCATGTCGCTTTTTGTTTCGCCGGGAAGCCCGAGGATTATGTGGACGATGATTTCGATTCCTGCCGACTTCAGCCTGCGGTATGCGTCCTCAAATTCTGCGAGCGAAAAAGCCCTCCCCGTTTTTTCCGCTGATTTTTGGTGAACGGTCTGAAGCCCCAGCTCGACCCAGACAGGCTTGATTCCGTTCAGCTGTGACAGAAGCTTAAGAATTTCCGGCGGAAGGCAGTCCGGCCGGGTTGCAACCGAAAGGGCCGCAATGTCTGTCCGGCTGATTGCCTCAAGGAACATGCCGCGAAGCTTTTCAGCCGTCATTCCGCCGCCAAGGTATGTGTTTGTGTAGGACTGGAAGTATGCGATGTACTTCCGGTGTTCCGCCGGAACGGACCTGGGAAATTTCTGGTCAACGCGCTTTTTCGCCTCTTCAATCTGAATGCTGACGGGAGCGCACTGTGCGGCAAAGTCCCCGGAGCCGCCCTGCGAGCAGAATGAGCAGCCGCCCGTTCCCTTTGTTCCGTCGCGCGTGGGGCAGGTGCAGCCGGTTGAAAGCGAGAGCTTGTAGACCTTGCAGCCGAACTGCTCCTTCAGGTATGAGTCAAGCGTGCGGTATTTCATGGGCAGAACTGCCTCCGTTCTTCTTTGTTCTAAGCTGAAAGCCTGATTTTTGTCCGGGCATCTTTCCTTATTTGCAGGAAGCCCTGTTTTTCTTCAGCCGCTTCTTCAAGAAGGCTCCGGCGGCCGTGAAATGACAAAGACTGCGTTCCGTGTTTTCCAGCTGAATGTGTTTTTTTCAGCAGTCTCCTCAAAAAGAGAGCGGAACTGCATGAATGCTTTTTCTCCGAGCCGTTCCTTCATGAATTTTCCGTATGAGGAATGCTCTGTGCTGAACCACCGCATCATGTCGTCCTGTGTAATCCGCCTGCGCTCGGCAAGCAGCACGGACTTGTGAACGCAGCTCAGGCCGTTCCGTGTGAAAATCCGGCTGGCATCGCTTTCGTTCCATGAGAAAAGCGGATGTGATGCGCTGCTGAAGAATTCGCTTTCTGCCGCCTCGGCCTGCTCCAGGAGCTGCCTTGCTTTGTCCTGCATGGCTCCCGGGGCGCAGAGCGTTTCCTGAATCAGAGCGCCCAGATGCTGCGCGCTGCCTGGAATCTGCTGGGAAACGACTGCCAGCGCGCCGCTGTCAAAAAACGGGAACAGCTCCTTTGTGCCGCTCTGTGCCTCCAGCGCGCTGAACGAAATGTCCTTGAGCGTTTTTTTCGTTCCGAAGAATCCGTCGCACAGGGACGCGCAGAATGCTTCTATTTCATCTGCTGTTGAAAAAATGTTCCGCGCAAAGATTCTGTCGAATTCCATGCTTCCGAACTGATAGACTGCTTCCCTCAGCGACTTTTGGGCGAGACACAGCTGCGGCTTGTCCATGTCTTCCAGTGTTGAGGCATACTGAAGCAGTGCGTCCATGCCGCTTTTTGTGCGGCAGATTCCGCATACGGCTCCTTCCGGCGTTTTCCGTATAAGCTCAAAAAGAAGCAGCGCGTCATCGGCGTTCAGTACAAGGCAGCGGTGATGGCGCAGGATTCCGGCGGCCTCCAGCAGCGCGTTTCTGATTCCGAGCAGGTTTTCCGCCCGGTTTGTTTCGGTTCTGGCTCTCCACAGCGAGTCCGCCTTGTCAAGCGCTGCCTGCCTGGCGCGGTTTTCGCCCGTGAACGTCAGGTTTTCGCCGGTTTTCTTCAGCCCGTGGAAATGGCCGAATTCCTTCCACCAGTCCCTGGCTCCGCCGGCTGCTCCAGTGCGCCCGGCCTCGCTGTTCTGCGCTTCTTCCAGCATTGATGCAATCTGAATTTCCCGGCGCGACAGGACATCCTCGCGGATCTGCGCCTCGTAGCCCTGTGTGGACGGCGTGTAGAATACTTTTCCCGCAAGCGCGTCCGGGAGATACTGCTGGGCGACCCAGTGATCCCGATACGCGTGAGGATAGAGGTAGCCTGCGCCGTGCCCGAATCCCTCGGCATCCCGGGACGCATCGCGCAGATGGTTCGGCACATCGGCATCTTCTTTTTCTACGGAGCTGAGCGCGTCAAAGAAAGCCATGGAGGAATTCGACTTGGGCGCAGTCGCAAGGTAGAGGGCGGCATGGGTAAGAAAGTACCTTCCTTCCGGCATCCCGACCCTGTCAAAGGCAGCCGCGCAGCTTTCAACAATGGAAACTGCATTCGGTTCCGCAAGCCCGGTGTCCTCGCAGGCGCTTATAAGCATCCGGCGGAAGATAAAGTGCGGATCCTCGCCGGCTTTTACCATGCGCGCAAGCCAGTAGCAGGCGGCGTCAGGATCGCGGCCTCGCAGGCTTTTTATAAAGGCGGAGATAATGTCATAATGGTAGTCGCCGTCCCTGTCGTACAGGACAACTTTTTTCTGGATTGACTCTTCGCATGCTTCCTTTGAAATAAAGACGGTCGAGCCGCGGCTTGGCGGCCATTTTTCCGGCGTTGTCTCGACTGCAAGCTCCAGCGCATTTAAAAGCGATCGGGCATCTCCGTTTGCTGTTTCAATCAGGTGCTCGAGCGCGCCCTTTTCAAATTCGACTTTCCAGCTGCCGTAGCCGCGCTCCGCGTCAGACAGCGCCTGATGTGCGGCCTTGAGCAAGTCTGTCTTTGTAAGCGGCTTGAGCTGAAAGACACGGCTGCGCGAGACAAGGGCCTTGTTCACTTCAAAAAACGGATTTTCAGTTGTCGCTCCGATGAGTATGATTGTTCCGTTTTCAACCCAGGGCAGCAGCGCGTCCTGCTGGCTTTTGTTCCATCTGTGCACTTCGTCCACAAACAGGATCGTCCGCCTGCCGTACAGGTTTTTCTGCGTCTCCGCATCGGAAATTGACTTGCGTATGTCAGCAACGCCTGTAAGCACTGCGTTCAGTGTGATAAAATGGGAGCTTGTGTGGCGCGCGATTACCCGTGCGAGCGTTGTTTTGCCTGAGCCGGGCGGGCCGTAAAAGATGACTGAAGTAAGCTGATCTGCCGCAATTGCCCGCCGCAGGAGCCGCCCTTTTCCAACGATATGCTCCTGCCCGATGTACTCGTCTAGTGTCCGGGGACGCATCCGGGCGGCCAGAGGCTCATGGGAGGCTGCTCTGCTTTGAAACAAATCATCTGCCATCTTCCGTCAGTCGCCGTCCCTGTTCCATTCGTTGCGCGTCAGATAGTATGCGTACAGACCTGTGTCTTCCCACGCATCGGAGCTTGAGCGGATTGAGCCGTGTATGGTTGACGCGGCGTACTCGTCAGTTTCGCCTTCGTTTTTTGACGGATCAAGGACGAACACGGCAAACACATATTCGTTGATGATTGAATTTCCGTTGGCAGGAAGCTTTGAAGTGCCGGAAGGAACGCCGCTTTCATTCAGATTTGCGCGCGCAAGCCCGTTTGTTGTTCCCAGCAGAATGTAATTTCCTGCAACTGCGAGCGAAAGAATTGAGCCTTCATCCACATCATATTCGGCTGTTTTCGAGCCGTCATAGTAATAAATGGACGAATCTCCGTCCACACGGCTGTTTCTTGTGCGTGACTTTGTAAAATAGACGAATGAACTGTTTGCGGTCATGCTGTAATACTGTGAGAAATAGTCGGTTCCATTAAACCGGCAGGCAGAAACTGCGTTTTCTGCTTTTGAATCTGAGTCGATAGCTGTGGCGGCTGTTGCTTCCGCCGGTGCATTTGTTCCGTTCAGCTTGTACAGCCTGTAATCGCCTGACCTGTTCGCCCGTATCCGCGCGTAGGCGGCTCTGTCTGCTTTTTCGGTCGCCTGATTGTCAAAAATAATCTTTACATTTCCAAACGAAAAGTCTGTTCCTGCTGCCGTTGTATCTATCCGTTTCCATGAAAGCCCGCCGGATGCAGGATCGCTGTCTGTTGCATACAGCTCGGCCCGCTCTGGAGCATTGTCTCCGTCTTCATCTTCTTCCCAGATATACGAGAGCGCGTACAGATAGTTTTCGTCCGCGGCAAGAAAGCAGGTGGTGGCAGGAACATCATTGTCGCCCCTTTCACTTGTGGGGGACGAAGTTCTGTTCCACTGGCGGTTTTCTTTTCCTGTTTCTGCGGACGGCTGGTTTGTCTTATAGTAAATTTTTCCGTTTGCTAAAACCAGGTAGTCTTTGTACCTGACAAGAATGCAGTCTCCGTTCAGTCCGTGGGACTCAAGCTTGACTTCGCTGTTGATAAGCCCGTAGATGTCATCGTGGCATGAAGCCAGAGTGAACAGGGCGGCGGCTCCTGCAACTGCCGCAATCAGGATGCTGTAAAACTGTTTTTTCATGCTGCTCCCCTGCCCGCTAAAAGTGGTACCGCGCTGTTGCGCTGATCAGCGCATACTGCCCCGCGAAATTCTCTGCATCATCATGATACCATGATGTGAACTGCGGCATAAGAAGGTACGAAGCCTCAAGCCCCAGCGACCAGCTTTCCGACAGCCTGAACATCACGCCGGCTTCCGGCTTTACGACAAGCCCGGGAAAGTAGTTGTTTCCTCCGAATGATTCCCATGCGAATCCGATTCCAAGCGTAAGCGGGAATTCAAACCGTCCGGCCGTAGGCTGGTATGTCGCAGCGATGACAAACGGCACATAGTTGAACACGTGGCTTCCGATGGAAACATTGAAGCCGAATCCCACATCGAACCCGACAGCGAATTTTGACGTGATAAAGTAATGGTAGCCGAGCGTTCCCATTCCGCCGATTTTCAGCTGGGAGTCGCCGGTAAAGAGGCTTATAAAGTCGGGGAAGTTGAGCGGCGCGCACAGCCCCAGCGCAATCTTGATGTACTGATCGCCCGGAAGGTTCATGCCGTAGTCAAAGTAGATGTCGTCTTCCGTGTAGTCGTCTCCGTCATCCCCATCAGTGTATTCATCATCCGCCTGCCTGAATGAAACCGAAGGAAGCGCAGCCTGCGCCGACACAGCGGACATTCCTATGAGGCAGGCGCATACTGCCGGTAATAAGCGTTTCATACGTATCCTTAGGCACATCGTCTTCCGCGGCAGAATAAGCTCCTGTCAGCAGGAGACGGTATGGCGCTTTTTTCTCTTTTTGTATATAGTTACAGGTGATTATATGCAATTCAGCATATTTTATCAATCATAAAAATCCGTATTTTAATGGAAGGTTACAGATGAGCGCAAAAATCATAGACGGAAAGAGCATTGCCGCCGAAGTCAGGGCTGATGTCGCACGGAAAACTGCGCAGCTTAAGGAGCAGGGAATTGTTCCCTGCCTGGCTGTGATTCTCGCCGGGGACAATCCCGCAAGCGTAAGCTATGTGGCAGGCAAGCGGAAGGCTCTGGCGGAAGCCGGAATGGCGGACAGAAGCGTGATTCTGCCCGGAACAGTTTCAGAAGCGGAGCTTCTTGGGATTATTGATGAGCTGAACAATGACAGGAGCGTCCACGGAATTCTCGTGCAGCTGCCGCTTCCGCCTCACATCAGCGCGCAGAAAGTCACGGATGCCATTTTGCCTGAAAAGGATGTGGACGGCTTTCACCCGGTGAATGCAGGCCGGCTTGTCTCGGGAGAAAAAGGATTCCTGCCGTGCACGCCGAACGGCATAACGGTTCTGCTGAAGAAAACGGGCATTGAGACTGCCGGAAAGCATGTTGTCATTGTGGGCCGCAGCTCTATCGTCGGAAAGCCGCTTGCGCTGCTCCTGCTCCGCAAGGAATTCAATGCCACTGTCACAGTCTGCCATACCGGCACAGAGAACCTTGCCTCCTATACAAAGTCAGCTGACATTCTGGTAGTTGCCTCCGGGCATCCCGGCACTGTCACCGCCTCCATGATAAAGGAGGGAGCCTGCGTGATTGACGTCGGCGTGAACAGAATTCCCGATCCGTCAAAAAAGAGCGGCTTCCGCCTTGCAGGCGATGTTGACTTTGAAGGCGCATGTGAAGTCGCAGGCTGCATAACGCCAGTTCCCGGCGGAGTCGGCCCGATGACAATCGCCATGCTCATGCACAATACGCTTGAAAGCGCGCTTTCCTGCGCCGGAAGGAACTAGCAGGGTCTTTCTTATGGTAGACATTCAGAATTCTGCAGACAGCCGCGAGATTCCGCTGCAAAAGGTAGGCGTCACTGACTTGCAGTACCCGGTGCAGGTGCTGGACAAGCGTGAGGGGACACAGAACACATGCGCTACGGTCAATCTGTTTGTAAACCTTCCGCACAGCTACAAGGGAACGCACATGTCACGCTTCATTGAAATTTTTCACCGCCGCCGGCAGAACCTGGGCATGAAGCAGTTCCTTCTTATGCTTGAAGAAATCAGGCAGTCGCTTGATGCCGAGCGGGCGTTCGGCACTATGGAATTTCCGTTCTTTATGAAAAAAAATGCGCCTGTCTCAGGCTCTGAGAGCATCATGAACTACCGGTGCATGTACGAAGGCGAAGTGTGCGCTGAAAGCCAGCAGTTTTTTATACAGGTGAGCGTGCCTGTGACAACCCTGTGTCCCTGCTCAAAGGCCATAAGCGACTACGGCGCGCATAACCAGCGGGGCATTGTGACAGTAAAAGTGAAGAACGCAAGCTTTTTCTGGATTGAAGATGTGATTGAGGCGGTTGAGCGCAGCGCAAGCGGAGGGCTGTACAGCATCCTCAAGCGCCCGGACGAAAAATTCGTAACCGAGCATGCCTATGAGAATCCGCGGTTTGTGGAAGATGTTGTGCGCGAAGTATACATCGAGCTGAAGAATTTCAGCAAGTGCGACAAGCCGTTCAGCCAGTTCAGCGTGGAATGCAAGAATTTTGAAAGCATCCACAGCCATAACGCGTATGCATACGCAGAATTTTCACTGTAGCGGGCTGCGGATGCTCCTGTTCCTGCTATCTGAAAGAACTATTTATCGAGCAGAGAGGCAACGTCCACAAGTCCGTTTTTTCCGCCAAATCCGTCATCTTTCTTTGCCGGGGCATTCTTGTCCGCCGTCCAGTTTTTGTCAACAATGAACTTGTACTCCATTACGGTGTTCTTTGCTACAACCCTTGTATAGACAAAGCCTGCGTCTGTTTTTTTCATTGTCTTTGCGCCAGACTGCCAGTTGGTGAAGTCTCCTGCGACAAGAACACTTTTTGCGCCTGTGTCCGGGTAAAGGAACGTAACTTCTGCCTTTCCGTTGTCCAGAAGCTTGACAGACACATCGGCGAATAGCGCAGCAGAAGCGGCAGCCAGAATTGCAATAAGAACAGCTTTTTTCATAATCTCCTTCCATAAAAGTCAAGAAAATTGTTTCAGCAATCTTCTTGACTTTTTAAGTGCTTCCGCAATGGAATGTACTCGCAACGCACGTTTCCAGCGGGAAGCACAGTTGATAGGAACGTTTGCAACGCAAACGTTGGGCAGATAAAAGCCGCGCTATTTCAGCAGATTTTATCTTGCACTCCTTTTTTCCTGCTGCGTTCAATTCTAGAATGGCTTCCTCTATTTTGTCAATTTTTTTATAGAAACAGTGTAAATTTGAGTATTTAAGCACATTTTCCGTATTTAAAATAATACTTTTATTATATTCAGAACAGGCGAAGCGTGTTCACGGCTCCTGCGGTTGTATATTGCGCCATGATTATCTATAATGGAGCAATGACGTACTTCATTGAAACTTACGGCTGCGAAATGAACAGGGCGGAAAGCGCTTCCATTGAGCGGATTTTTATTTCCCGCGGATGGACACGGGCGCAGGATGTTCAGCTTGCAGACATGGCGGTTATAAACACCTGCTCGGTGCGCGGCTCCGCGGAAGAGCGGATTTTCGGGCGGCTTGGCTTTTTTTCCGCTCTGAAAAAAGTGCGCGGCTGTGAGCGCGGCGCAAAGGCACGGAGCCTCGGAACCGCAGCTGAGTACGCAGAAAAAAACGGCCCGGTTCCGCTTGTGCTCGTTGTCACAGGCTGCATGGCGGAGCGTCTCCTGCGGTCGCTTCAGGACGAGTGGCCGTGCATCGACTATGTTGTGGGAAACTTTAAAAAGCATCTGTTCGGCGAGCTGATTCAGGCTGCGGAAGAAGGAAAGCCGTATATTTTCAGCGATGAAGCTCCTGCGTATTCCTTTGCAGACACGTCATACGAAGAAGGCACTTTTTCTTCATTTGTTCCGATTATGCACGGCTGCAACAACTTCTGCTCGTACTGCATTGTGCCGTATGTGCGCGGGCGGGAAGTGAGCCGGAGCGCCGGACAGATTCTTGCAGAGCTTGAGCTGCTCGGGAACCGCGGCGTAAAGGAAATCACGCTGCTCGGGCAGAACGTCAATTCATACCGGGATTCAGACGGAAGCGGCTTTCCGTCCCTGCTGAAGCGGATCTCGCGGTTTCTTGACGAAACACATTCTTCCATCGAATGGATCCGGTTTGAGTCGAGCAATCCCAAGGATTTTTCAGACGAGCTTATCGATGTGATTGCCGGCGACAGAAAGCTGTGCCGCGGACTGCATATCGCGGTGCAGAGCGGCAGCGATGAAATTCTGCGGCGGATGAACAGAAAGTACACGCGCTCTCAGTACCTTGCGCTTGTGGAAAAAATTCGCGCGCGGATTCCTGACGTTCAGCTCACAACGGACATCATGCTGGGCTTTCCGGGCGAGACGGAGGCGGACTTTGAGCAGACAGTCTCGCTGATGGAGACGGTGAAGTATGAAAGCGCGTTTATGTACTATTATAATCCGCGCGAAGGAACTCCCGCCGCCGTAATGGAGCATCAGGTTCCCCTTGATGAAAAAAAAGCGCGCCTCCAGAAAATCATCAGCTTGCAGCTTGGCATAACGCAGCAGGTGATGGGATGCCGCATCGGAAGAACGGAAAAAGTCCTTGCCTGCGCAGTAAGCCGCGACAGCTCAGGAGAGCTTCTGGGAAAAACTGAGCAGAACGAGCGGGTTGCCTTTGCCTGCGATGCTTCGCGCATCGGGACGTTCGCATCAGTGAGCCTTGACAGCCTGAGCGGAAACACGTTCAGGGGAACGTTTAAAAACAGCGCACGAATTGCAATCCTCGGAAGCTGAAGCTTCCTGCGGTGTGCAATTTTAGGGAAGGATTTTTAAAGTGCGAGCATTGCCAATGCAGCCGATTCTGATTATACTGTCTCATTATGGAAGACAAAAAGTCTGTGAAAATAGCCGTAATTGCAGCAGTATCATTCTTTATTCTGCTGATTTCTGTTTTTTCAGCATGGAAATCGGCTCTCCCGCAGCGCGCAGACAGCGGACGCCGGGAAACAGTCAGAATAACAGCAACATTTTATCCTCTCTATATAATGCTCCTGAACATCACAGACGGAGCTGACGGCGCGGAGCTTTCGCTTCTGGCTCCCGCAGGCACCGGCTGCCTTCACGACTATCAGCTGACGGCAGGAGACATGAAGGCAATCGAACGCTGTGACATTCTGGTGGCAAACGGAAGCGGCATGGAAGACTTTATTGAAAAGGCGCTCGAGCTGAAAAAAGACGCGGCAATAATCGCGTCGGAAGGCTTTCCGCTGGCAGAAGGAAATCCGCATGTCTGGGTAAGCCCGGCAGGCGCGCTCTATGAAGTGAAAAAAATCGCAGAAGGACTGTGCCGCCTTGACCCTGAGAATGCCGGGCAGTACAAAAAAAATGCGGCGGAATACAGCAGCCGGCTCGAATCGCTGCAAAAAAAGATGCACGGGGAGCTTGACGCTTTTTCAGGGGAAGCCATTATACCGTTTCATGAGGCATTTCCGTACTTTGCGCAGGAATTCGGATTCTTCATTCCAGCAGTTATTGAGCGCGAGCCGGGAAGCGCTCCAAGCCCGAAGGAACTGAATCAGACAATAGAAACTGTCAAGTCAGCCTTGGAATCGGGACGCTCTGTCACTCTGTTTGCCGAGCCGCAGTATTCTTCCGCTGCCGCAGACATTATCTCGCGGGAAACCGGGCTTGCCGTGCATGAGCTTGATCCGGCTGTCACCGGGAAGCTTGAAAAAGACGCGTACATAACCTGCATGGAGCGGAATGCATCAGTCTTGAAAAATGCTTTTTTACAGGCGGCTCCGTAATGTCCTGCATAATCGGAAAGCATCATGTGTGCTGCACACGCATAGAGCATGTCAGCGTAAAGGCGGGAAATGAATTCATACTCAAGGACATAAACCTTCACCTTCACTGCGGGGAGCTTACTGCCATTGTCGGGAGAAACGGCGCCGGAAAGACAACATTTATCAAGGCGCTTTTAAACATGGTTCCTCATTCAGGGCGAATTCTGTTTGAAGGTGAAAAATGCGCGGAAAAATGTAAAAAGGATCACACAAGCGACCATGACTTTTTCTGTTCATGCAGAAAAAAAATTCCATACAGGACAGCAAAGCCAGTGTTCGGCTATGTTCCGCAGACGCTTTCAGTGGAGCCGGGAACTCCAGTCTGCGTGGAAGATCTTGCCCTCGCCTGCGTTTCGCGCAAGCCTGTCTGGATGAAGCATTCACAGCGCGACAAGGAACTGGCGCGGGAAATCTTGTCCTGCACAAATACGCAGCATCTGGCAGACAGAAAAGTCTGCGGCTTGTCCGGCGGAGAAATGCAGCGTGTCATGCTTGCGCTTGCAATCCATCCTGTGCCGGACATCCTGCTTCTTGATGAGCCGGTGAGCGGCGTTGACAGAGCCGGACTGAAGTCATTCTACGAGCTTGTCTCTTCCGTCCGCCGTGACTTTGACATCACAATCATCCTCATCAGCCATGACCTTGACCTTGTTGCACGCCATGCCGACCGTGTCGTCTTTATAAACAACGCGTCTGCATCAGTTGGAACAGTGCAGGAAATGTACAGGAACAAGGATTTTATAGAAGCGTTCGGACGCATACTGCTGCCGGAAGAATACGAATCCAAGGAACAGATGTTATGAACGCTCTCTACAGCATAATGGACACTCTCCTGCCCTTTGAATGGCTTTCTCCGCTCTTTATGAAAAATGCGTTTCTCGCTGTGCTTATTGCAGGGCCGATGTTCGGGCTTTTAGGGACATCGGTTGTTTCAAACAGAATGAGCTTTTTCAGCGATGCCATCGGACATTCAGCCCTGACAGGAATCGCGCTCGGCGTTTTGCTCGGCATTCCCGATGTGACGGTTTCCATGGTTCTGTTTTCGCTTGTATTCGGATTTTCCATCATCACAGTAAAAATAAAAGGAAAAGCTTCCAGCGACACAATCATCGGCGTTTTTTCTTCAGCGGCAGTTGCCCTTGGAATCGTGCTGCTTTCTTCCGGCGGAAATTTTTCAAAGTACCAGAAATATCTTGTCGGCGACATTCTGAGCATCCGCCCGCGGGAGCTGCTGCTTCTGGCTGTGTGCGCGGCAGTTCTTCTTGCCGTATGGGTGCTGTTCTACAACAAGATGATCCTGACATCCCTTCACTGCGCGTTTGCAAAAAGCCGGGGAATCAGAACGTTTTTTGTCGAGCAGCTCTTTGCAGCAGTAACAGCAGCCATTGTCACTGTAAGCATCCGCTGGACAGGCCTTTTAGTAATCAACAGCATGCTTGTTCTTCCGGCGGCGGCGGCCCGGATGGTAAGCAGAACGGCACGGCAGTACACGGCGGTTTCCTCGCTGCTGTCGCTTGCATGTGCAATTGCAGGACTGTGCTTTTCATATTACACTGACTCGGCAAGCGGCGCCGCAATCGTCCTCGTAAACACAGCCGCATTCCTGTGCTGCCTGGCCGTTTCAATTGCAAGGAGGAACAGCTGAAAATGTATACAGCAGTGCTTTTCGATCTTGACGGGACGCTTTTAAACACGATTGATGATCTTGCCGACAGCTGCAACGAAGCGCTGAGAATGCTTCATCTGCCATGCCGCACCATCAGTGAAGTCAGGGAATTCGTAGGAAACGGTATCGCGCGCCTTATGGAGCTGGCTGTTCCAGACGGAAAAAACAGTCCGCTGTACGGGCAGTCAGTCACGCTGATGAAAGAATGCTACGCCCGGAACTGCCTGAACAAAACAAAGCCGTATGACGGAATCATGGAGCTGCTTTTGCAGCTGCGGTCAAAAAATATAAAAACAGGAGTCATTTCAAACAAGCCGGACGCACAGGTAAAAGAGCTTGTGGAATATTATTTTTCTTCTGTCATAAGCAGCGAATATGCCGCGGGCGACTCCCCGGAAGCAAAGCGCAAGCCGGCTCCTGACACTGTGCTTGCAGTCATGAAGCGGCTCGGTGTGCGCAGGGAAGATACCGTCTATGCCGGTGATTCTGAAGTAGACATTGAAACTGCGCACAATGCAGGAATCCCGTGCATAAGCGTCTCATGGGGATTCAGATCAAAGGATTTTTTGCTGAAGCACAACGCACAGCATATAGCATCAGCTCCAAGAGATATTTTAAAGTATGTATGAAAGCGATCCTGACATTTTTCTGAAAGGCCAGACCGCACAGGAACTTGACTTCTACAGAATCCGGGAAAAAGTGGCCGGCTGCGCGCTCACAGAAGAAGGAAAAGAACTCCTGCTGAAGCGCGAGAGCACTTCCGACAAACAGACAGTGCTGCGCTTAAAGAGCCTCGGACGGCAGTGGAGCATATACTTGAATTCAAGGTTTGCACAGACGCTGCACGCATGGCCTCCTGTAAAAGAAGCTTTTTCGCTCCTGCACACAGAAGGCTCCTGCCTTTCATGCGGGCAGCTTTTTGCAGCAGGCATTTTCTGCACCTGCTCGCAGAACACAGCGCAGGCAATCCTGTCTGCGGCTAAGGAAATTGAAATTCCCGGCCTTGCAGAAATCGCGTCTTCGCTTCCGTCTCTGGAAAGCGCAAGAAAGGAAATTTTTTCAGTGATTGACAGTGCGACAGGCGAAGTGCGTGATCTTCCCCGGCTTGCTGCAATCCGCAGCAGAATTGCATCCCTGAAAAAAGAAATCAGCTGCGCCCTCAAAAAATACACATCAAGCCCCAAGCTGAGCGAAGCGCTCCAAAGCACCGTCCCGGCATTCCGCTCGGACCGGGAGCTGCTTGCAGTCCGCGCCGATCACCGCAGCAAAATAAAGGGAATCATACACGAGGCAAGCGACTCAGGCCAGACGCTCTACATCGAGCCGGAAGAAGCTGTGCGCGCAAACAACGAGCTTGTGCAGGAGGAATATGCCTTCCAGTCGGAGCTAAAGAAACTATTCCGGGAGCTTACAGACAAACTCAGGCCTTTCTCAGGCGATCTTGAATCCTGCCGCGAATCACTGCTGCTTCTTGACACAACGCATGCAGCGGCTCAATACCAAAAAGAAACCGGCGGAATTTTTTCACAGGAATGCAGCCTGGAGAACGAGCCTCCTGCAATACTATGCGCGCGCCATCCGCTCCTAGGCGAGCGGGCTGTTCCCGTCACCATGAAATTTGCAAGCGGAAAAAACATGCTGATAATTACCGGGCCGAACACCGGCGGAAAAACAGTGACGCTCAAAACAGTGGCTCTGTTTGCGCTGATGAACCAGGCCGGATTCCCTGTTCCCGCAGCTGAAGGAACGCGGCTGCCGGTATTCGATGCAGTGTTTGCAGACATCGGAGACGAGCAGTCAATCGATGAATCGCTGAGCACATTTTCAGGCCGGATGAAAAAAATCGCGCGCGCACTGAACTATGCCTCATCACAGAGCCTTGTTCTTCTTGACGAGCTTGGAAGCGGAACCGATCCGCTTGAAGGCAGCGCAATCGCAATGGCTGTCCTGGACTCGCTCCTTGAGAAAAATGCATTTGTGCTTGTGACAACCCATCACGGCGCATTAAAAAACTACGGATACACAAATCAAAAGTGCATAAATGCATCCGTTGAATTCAGTCCGGAAACAATGCGTCCCACATACAGGCTGCTGACAGGAATTCCCGGCGAAAGCCATGCAATCGACATCGCGCGCAGCTCAGGACTTCCTGAGGAAACGGTAAAAAAAGCGCAGAGCTATATTGCAACTGAGCAGGCAGACATCAGCGTTCTTATAAAGGGGCTTTCAAAAAAACACGAGGAGCTTGACACTCTCATTCAGGAGCAGAGCAGACGGGAAGAAGAGCTTGCCCGGAAGGAGCACAGCCTGCTGAGCAAGGAAGCTGAAATTCTCAAAAGGGAAATTGCGCTCAAGGAAGCTGAGCATTCGCAAAGCTCAGCCTTTCTCCGTGAAACAAGAAGCAGGCTGGAAAACCTTGTGCGCGTTCTCCGTGAAGGCGAAATCACCAGGGAAAAGACGCTCGGCGTGCGGAATTTTATTTCAGGGCTGACTGACGAAATCACGCAGCAGGAAAAAACGCTGGAAACACAGAAGGACACTTTGCAAAAAACTCAGGCTCTGCTGCTGGAGGAAGAAGAGCGCATCACACAAAACGGAATGCGCCTTTCATCCTTGCGCGAGCAAAGCCATGCCTCCGGGAAGAAAACAAAAAAGCGGCTTTCAAATGCACAGGCCCTGAAAAACGCGGCAGCATGGCAGGCAGACTGCAAGGGAAAAGGCTCATCAGGCGCACTTTCATCTGATGCGTTTCTTACAGAAGGAACAGAAGTGCTTGCAGGCCCTGAAAAGCGCAGAGGAATTCTTGTGCGCAGGGCAAAGGACGGCGTCTGGCAGGTTCAGTTCGGAGCGCTGAAGATGAATGTTCCGCAGCATCTTCTGTCTCCCGCTGCAACAAATCAGGCGCCGGGAAAACAGCCGGTGCCGGTGACAATAGAAAAGAATTCTGATTCCGCTGAAAAAAACGCAGACGTTCCGAAATTCGAGCTGCGGCTTCTGGGCATGAGGCATGAAGAAGCATTGAAAGCTCTTGAGCATCAGCTTGACCTGTGCATAATCCACGGCTTTAAAAATTTCTCAGTTATCCACGGAAAGGGAAACGGCATCCTGCAAAACGCCGTGCACAGCTACCTGAGCCATTATCCGGGCATAAAGGACTTCCGCTTTGCGCGGCCAGAAGAAGGCGGAAGCGGAAAAACATACGTTGAGCTTCTGTGAGCTACACCTCAAGCTCTGGAATCCGTTCCTTGAGCAGCCGTATAAATTCGTTCCCGGACACGCCTTCCCGCAGGCAGGCAAAAATGCAGTTTTCCCCCGCAACAGTTCCCAGAATTTCATGCAGGTTCATCGCGTCAAGGGCATTCGCCACGCTGTTTCCATGTCCGCCGAACGTCTTTATCACCACAATATTTCCGCTGAATTCAATGCTCACATATCCGCGCAGAAAATCCCGTATCAGAAGCTGCTCGCTTTCCTTTTCAGTTTCATCGTCAGGAACCGTATAGACATACCCGCCGTTTCCGTCGCTCGCCTTCCCGACTTTCATCAGCTTTAAGTCGCGGGAAAGCGTTGCCTGAGTCACTTCAAAGCCTTCCGCCTGAAGGCAGCCCAGAAGCTCCTCCTGGCTTGCAATCCTGCCGCCTTTTATCACTTTTTTGATTGCCTTTAGCCGCAAAAGCCTGTCTTTCAAAATACACCTCAAGTCAGTCTTTTAATTATGAATAAATATGCATTTTCTGTCAAGACGCTGCTGCTTTCCCAAAGTCCGGCTTTCAGCCTTTAAACAAGAGCTTCTTTCCCGCAAAAATCTGTATTTCCGTTCCGTTCCAGACAAACGTTCCTTTTTTTCTTGAAATATTCTTTAAAATCGGATTTACAATAAAATCATCTTCCGAAACTTCATCAGACAGAAATGCGGCCTTCAGGACAATAGGATTTTTTTCAGCATTTTTCTTATGGCTGATAAAATCAAGAATCGTGTCCGCGCTGTTTTCAAGAAGAACAAGCACTGTCGTTCCGTTCTTGGCCCGGTAGACATATCCCGGACAATATGCAATTCCCGGAATCTGCCCCAGAAAGTCGCGGTGGTCGCCGTGAACCATTTCAGCCTTTTCTGGAATTCCGGCGGCATCATAATATTCCTTGAATGAATTTTTCAGGCTGCTGTTCAACGTGCTTTCAATTTCATGCCTATTAAAGTCTGAAATTATTTTTTCATAGTTTTCAATGCGCTGCTGGATCAGCTCAAGAATTTTCGGATAAATGCAGTTTCTGTACTGGGCAAGCTCTTCCAGCGAATAGTAATTTCTGTCCACAAGCTCCCCGCCAAATGAAGTCACCTGCTTTATCTTGGGATAATTCACTTTCTTCAGGAGCGTTATGCTTGCAAAAAACTCAAGCGCAGAATACCCCCACCGTGTATGACGGGCATTTTTCTTAAGCTCGTCCAGCTGCTCCATTTCAGCAACAATCTGCTCCTGAAAGGAACGGTTCCTGCTGATTACATTCTGAACAAACGTCCGCTCCCTGATTGAATACGTTTTTCCCGGCTCAAGCAGGCAGTCTGCATTGTTCAGCTCCTTGAAGAATGAAAAGGCGGAAGAAGAAATTGTCCTGTACGCCTTGGGAAGGGAGCCGATTCTTCCGCGTCCCATCAGAAATTCATAACTGACATTTTTTGATGAAAGCGGATTTTTCAGCAGCGATTTTTTCTGATTGATTTCTATATCGAAGTAGTCAACCGTAGCCTCGCCTGAAAAAGCAAACAGATCGTGGTTCTTATTCTTGAAAATTTTTCTGATGATTTCCCCGAATTCCCCTGTATAGGAATCCAGCACAGACTCGTCAAATTCCGCCGTTATAAAATAATTTCTTGGAGTTCCGTCAAACCCGGGATTCTTGCGCTTGATGTACGTCCATTTTTCAACAGGAAACAGCGTGCAGCTGAATGTTTCGCTTCCGTCTGAAATTTCAAACAGGCATTTTCCTTCGCTCATCAGGGAGACATTTTTTACCGAGCAGGGAAATTCTTTCTTTTCAATTCCGTCAGCAGCAAGAAAGCCCGAATAGGAAAATTCAGCGTCATCTCCAGTTTCGCTTTTTGATCCGTCCAGAAAATCCGCCTCGCTGAAAACCAGCTCTGCCGCAACAAACGTCCACTGTCCGTCAAAAATTTCCTTTTCGTAAAAGCCGCGCGTTCCGTTCCTGTCAGTTCCGGCAACACGCAGCAGACGGGCGGCGTTTCCCTGTCCGTTCTGGGAAATGCTTATGAATTTTGTGAGGCGGGCTTTTCCTTCCAAAGGAATCTTCGGCTGCTCAAGCCAGTCCTCAGCGGGAAGCGCCCAGGGAGAATAGTTTGAAAGATAATTTGTTCCGTCTTTCTTTTGCTCAAGCTTTTCATAAGTGTACTGAAAAAACATCGGATCGCATCCCATTGTGTCAAAGTCAATCAGACGCGTAAACATCGTTCCTTTTGAGCCGATTAAAAAAACGGTGTCGCCGGAAGCGCTCAGGTTTTCCGAAATGAATGTGCCGCTGAGCGGAACCTGAATCTGCCTGCTGAAGTCTGCCGGAAGTCCGCTGTCCGTAAAAAAAATGTGCTGCCCGTCGCTGCTTAAAAAATACAGCGTTTCAATTCCCATCGTCCCGTAATGGTGCTCATTGCCGTAAATATCAGAATGGTACAGAATGTCTTTCCGCCTGGAGCCCATGGACCATGCGCGCTTGTCCTGCACCAGTTCATTCTGCACAAGAAAAGAGCTGCCCGGAAAGCCGAATTTCCGTTTCCACCGGAACGGCTTTTCAGGCGCATCCTTCGTGAGAAACACCGTATACAGAATTCCGTTGCTGCCGAAGGCGTACAGGCTGTCCGCATCAGCTGAAATTTCAGCAATCCGCTCCGGCATCTGCCATTCGTCCATGCCCGTTGTCTCAATTTTGGAAAACGGCAGCCCCTCATTCAAAAACAGCTTCCATTTATGTTCATCTGGCTTCTTAAAATAAATACGGCCGTCCACAAGCGTAAATTCGTAATACTTGCAGAATGTCTGCGTCATTGTCCTCACAAAAATGCTGCCGGGCAGAAATCCGTTTACATCCTGGGCAGATTCCGTTATTCCGCAAAAAGCGGAAGCCGTAAGCAGCGCGCAAAAAAAAGCGCACAAAGCCGTTTTTCCGCCATGAAAAGCCAGCATGACATGGCGCAGGACACTGGTGCATTTTGTCCGCAGCCAGATTTCAGCTCCTTCAGTACGGCGCAAGCATCGGGATATCAGTCCTTCCGCACGAATAAAATTCATTTATCCTCCGTTTTATTTTTCGGATTCTAGCATATTTTATTTTTTTTTGGTATACTTAGCTCAAACTATTTTTAAAGAGGCTATCATGTCAGAAATTACATGGAACAATTTAGACACACTGGAAAGCTTCAGAAAGCTTCAGTCCTTAAAAGGCAGCGTTTCCATCGCACAGGAGCTTTCAGGAGAAAACGGCGCAAAGCGTACCGCTGAATACACAATTCCTATGGCAGCAGGCCTTTCCTATAATTATGCGGCAAAGCAGGTGGACTCCCGGATTCTGTCTGTGCTGGAGCAGCTTGCGCAGGAAGGCCAGCTTCTTGAAAAATTCGAGTCCCTGTACAACGGAGCCATAATCAACACTGGAGAAAACCGCATGGTGCTTCACCATCTTCTGCGCGGACAGCTCGGCGCGGATGTTATTGCGGACGGAGTGAACAAGCGCGAATTCTATGTCAATGAGCAGAAAAAAATTGCCGCATTTGCTGAAAAAATTCATTCAGGGCAAATCACAAATGAAAGGGGCGAAAAATTTACAACAGTCTGCCAGATTGGAATCGGCGGCTCAGATCTGGGGCCCCGGGCAATCTATCTCGCGCTGGAAAACTGGGCAAAAGCAAACGGAACATTCAAAATGGAAGCCCGCTTTATTTCCAATGTCGATCCTGATGATGCGGCTTCAGTCCTTCAGTCAGCCGACCTTCCGCGGACAATCTTTATCCTTGTCTCAAAAAGCGGCACTACGCTCGAGACGCTCACAAACGAATCGTTCGTCAAGGACTTCCTGAAAAAAGAAGGGCTTGATCCGAGCCGGCACATGATTGCCGTCACCAGCGAGACATCTCCTCTGGCGAAAAGCCCGGACTATCTTGAGGCATTCTTTATGGATGACTATATCGGCGGAAGATATTCTTCGTCTTCCGGCGTCGGCGCAGCAGTTCTCAGCCTCGCATTCGGCCCGGAAGCCTTTGCGGAATTCCTGAGCGGAGCAGCGGAAGCAGACAAGCTTGCTGCTCAAAAGGACATACGGAAAAACGCAGCGCTCCTTGACGCGCTCATCGGCGTATACGAGCGGAATGTGCAGGGCTATCCCGTCACAGCAATTCTTCCGTATTCACAGGCCTTGTCCCGCTTTCCCGCGCACCTTCAGCAGCTCGACATGGAATCAAACGGAAAAAGCGTAAACCGGTTCGGGCAGCCTGTCAGCTATGCCACAGGCCCTGTCATTTTCGGAGAGCCGGGAACAAACGGACAGCATTCGTTCTACCAGCTGCTTCACCAGGGAACAGACACCGTTCCGCTGCAGTTTATCGCCTTCAGCAAAAACCAGACAGGAAAGGATGTTGTCATCGAGAATTCCACAAGCCAGACAAAGCTGTGCGCAAATGTCGCAGCCCAGATTATCGCCTTTGCGTGCGGAAAGGAAGATGAAAATCCGAACAAGCGCTTTGCCGGAGAGCGGCCGTCAAGCCTCATCTACGGAAGCCAGGTCACGCCCAGGACAGCAGGAGCTCTTCTTGCGCACTTTGAAAACAAAGTCATGTTCCAGGGATTCCTGTGGAATGTGAACAGCTTTGACCAGGAGGGTGTTCAGCTCGGAAAAACGCTTGCAAAGGCAGTCCTGTCAGGAAAAACACAGGGAGCGCTCAAAGCGTTTGCAGGGCTTCTCATCCAATAGCCGCACAGAGAATTCCGGCGGACACAGAAGGAAATGCCAGTCTGCCGGAAACCGCAAGTTAAAATGGCGTGCTATCTGTGCGTTGTTTTTAAACGTTCCTTAAAAATCATCATTGAGCGATTCTTCAGAATCGGGAGATGATGATTTCATGCACGCAAGTGCATACGTCAATAGGACAGCTTGCAACGCAAGCTGTAATTTAAAAACAGCGCGCTATCTGTGCGCTGTTTTTAAATTCAGCCTGAAAAGCTGAGCGCAGTTCTCGTCTACAATCCGGTTCAGCCGGTCTACGCTCAGCCCCAGCTTTTCCGAAATGAATTCGTATGTGTACCGTATAAAAAGCGGCGTGTTTTCCCTGCCCCGCATGGGAACAGGAGCAAGATACGGCGCATCTGTCTCCAGCAGCAGACGGTCCGTGGGAACATACCGCAGCAGCTGAATCAGGCTGTCCATGCCAGACTTTTTTGTGTATGTCGCAGCGCCTCCGAACGCCAGATAGAAGCCTCTGTCAAGAAAAAAGGCAGCCTCTTCGCGTCCGTAGGAATAGCAGTGAATGATGCCGCGGACGCTGCCCGCGCTCCTTAAAACATCGGCAGTATCAGAAAATCCGTCCCGCGAGTGGACAACAAACGGCAGGTCAAGCTCCTTTGCAAGCTCCAGCTGCATCGCAAAAAGCTCCTTTTCCCCCTGGATCATCTCCCTGTCAAAGTCGGCTTCGCGCCGGCCGTCCACGCCGTCCGGATTCCAGTGGCGGTCTATTCCTCCCTCGCCGATTGCAGCAAGGTGTCCGGCAAAGCAGCTTCCGCTTTCCGCAAATGACTCAATGCTTTCACGCAGCTGTTCAACGCAGCTTTCGCGCTCACGGATTGAATCAGGATCAGGCCATATTCCCGCGCTGAAGTACACTGATTTTTTCAGCTTGCTCTGCATATTCACATCTGGCAGGAGCGAAATGCAGTCTTCCACAGCCTGCGCCCGCTCCTCAAGATCCGAGCACTTTGTTCCTATGTCAAGGGCAAAAAAAATGCGGTTGCGCGCCATCTCCTCAAGCAGCTCCGCGCCGTATTCAGCCGAATTATTTTCCACAAGATGATGAAAATGAAAATGAGTGTCTGAGAACATGCCGTCTCCCCCTGAAAAAAAAGCAGCCTGAACTTGTCAAGCTGCCTAATTTTGCCGGGAACCAGAATCGAACTGGCACGGCAGGTTATATTGCCGAGGGATTTTAAGTCCCTTGTGTCTACCTATTCCACCATCCCGGCGATACAGCCAAGTATACAGAATTCCCGTTCTTTTTTCAACTGGAATTCCGCCGGAATTTCCGCCATTTACTTGACTTTGCTGTACAAGTCGGCCATCTCGCTCCGCCAGGCAGGCTTGCTGTCCTTTTCCTCCCAGTCAATTATCTTCCTGATTGAAAAGTGCTTTGTGTCGTGAATGTTTGCATAGTGAATGACAGCGAATCTTCCCTGCCCGATATATGCCACCTTGTCTCCCTGCCCGAGAGACTCATTTTTGGCAACTGACTCAAGGGCGCAGTCAAAGTGAACAGGCCCGCCGCTGCTTTTTACGTTCAGCGCACATGACATATCCTTGACCGGCTGCCCGCAGAGGGCGCATGCAGGCTGATTCAAAAGCTTGAATTCCCGGATTGCTTCCTCATCTTCCCGGATCTGCTCCTGGGAAACCGGCTTTATTGTCGGCCGGAAAACAGGCTTGCGCACCTGTCCGCCCTGCCGTTCTTCAAATCCGTGGCGGCCGCTGTTTTTCCAGTGCGCGCCTCCATGTCTTCTTGAATGTTTTTCTTTTCGCATGAGCTCAGTATACTTGCATTACAGTTTTTTTTCTACATTAAATTCAACAATATGGCGGCTCATGATGAGCGCAATCCTGTCTACTGCTGAATTGATATAGTCTTCGTCCTGGATCTTTTTTTGCAGTTCCCGTATGCGGGGCGGAACTGACGGTTTGTGCGCTACACTGCTTGCAGACTGCATTGGTTACTCCGAAAAAGCATTTTCAATATGGTGAACCGGATCCAGCCCCGGAACGTCAAGGGCAAGCACATCATACCTGATGAACTTGTCATTATATTGTCGATGATTTTGAAGGTAACATTTAGAAGTTTTGACAATCTTTTTTTGCTTTCTGCTGTCCAGCTCGTGTGCGAGCAGCTCAGGACTTCCGTGCGGAAGGCTCTTTACTTCCACAAAGACAAGCGTCTCTCCTTTTTCCGCAATGATATCAATTTCTCCCTCCCGGATCCTGAAATTCCTGTCTACAACGGAATATCCGTTTTCTTCCAGATACCGCACCGCAGCATTTTCGCCAAGAATTCCCTTTGCAACTGTGGAAACATCACCAGCCGCATCCTGAAAACAGCCTTCCGCCGCACTATGCGTCATGCGCGCGACTCCATGTCCGCTATAAGCGCAAAGATGCTTGCTATGGCTTCCCATGTGCATTCGGGAATGCACTCCCCGATCTGCCTCACTGAAAGCACATTCGCAGCAATGTCATCCTCAACGACAGGAATACCGTTCTCCTCTGCGATTTCAACCATCCGCTTTGCAAGCGCCCCCGATGACTTTGCAGACACAAAGGGAGCCTTTGCATTCTGAGGATACCGCAGTGACACAGCAAGAAAGGAACGCAGGGAATTCATACCGAGACAGATTTAAATGAAAGCGGAATTTCCTGAGCGGCGCACAGGCCGTCAGAAAAAGCCAAGGCGGAATAGGTTACTGGCACAGAGCTGCCGTTCATGCCGGAACAAAACAGCTCTCCGAGCCGCTTTTCCTCTGAATGAATGCAGGAGGTCAAAAGCGGCGGTAATGAACAGAACCGCACTTCCTTTACCTTGTCCTTATTTAAATATAACACAAAAAAATATTTTTTGCACTCAAATTCGCAGCTTATCTGTATTTTTTCAGCAGGCTGAAGAGCGCTGCCAAGCAAAATCCGAATCAGGCCGGACGCAGGCTTTTCTCCTGTACGCCACTCAAACGGAAGCATGATCCAGTGCTTGTCCCGCGCATCCGCAGGCCTAAGCTGGTTTGCAAGCGCAAGCATCCCTGGCTTTTGCACCGGAAGAACGCTGTATAGTTTTTTCAGGAATCCGGCTCCGCTGTCCTCACCGCCGGCAGGCTCATGGTATTCCCCGTTCTCAGGGCAGCTGCCTCCCTCGCCAGAGCTGTCAAGCACAGCCAGAAGGCTTCGCACGCTTTCTTCGGAAGGACTGATTCCCTTTTCAAGCAGCAGAGAAGCTATTTCCGCAGCACGCTCTTCATTTCCCGGAAACAGAAGCGACACCGAGCGCGCCTTTGCAATGATGTTCCTGTCAATTTTTGCGCCGCTTTGAAGCAGAAACTGCACAATCCGCTCTGTCACTGCGTCAGGAACAATCCCATGCCCGGCAAGATACTCCGCAAAAAGAGCCGGAGTCCTGCCGTCCGGCACAGCAGGCTCTCCGCCGGCAGCACCAAGCGGCTCCGGCTTCAGCAGGATTCTTGCATCTCCGTCTGAAGCAACACGCAGACGCAGGACGCTTCCCGCAGAAAGGGGCCGCTCACTGCGCACCGCAATCCGTGCGCCGCGGAAAGAAACAGCATACATTCCGCTCCCAAGGCTCTTTAAAACCCTCACAGACACAATGTCCCCTTCAGAAAGGGTCACTCCGAAAGAACGGGCTGCATTCTGAAGAGATGCGCCTTGAACCAGAATGTGACTGGCAGCTGCATTTTCCATTGCGGCTTATCCGGCATTCTCCTGCGCAGCATTTTATCCGAATTCCTGCGCAAGAGCCGCACTTATTTCTTTGGCGCAGCAGCTGCCGCAGCCGCAGCAGCCTTGTGCTCGGCATTGATAGCGGCTTCCTTTGCGTCAGCAGCGGCGGCCGCAGCCTTTGAGGCGGCGAATGCAGCGATTGCCTTCGGTCCGACAAGCTCCTTGATCTTGGCTGCCTTTCCAATCTTGCCGCGGACATAGTAAATCTTTGCCCGGCGGACTTTTCCCGGACGCACAAGCTCAACCTTGAGAATGCGCGGGCTGTTTATCGGGAATATGCGCTCCACGCCTACGCCATAGCTTGTCTTACGGACAGTAAATGTCTTTGAAATTCCCGAATTCTTCATGCAGATGACAAGGCCTTCATAAATCTGAATGCGCTTTGTCTTTCCTTCAATAATCTCAAAGTGAACTTTTACTGTGTCTCCAACCTTGAAGCATTCCGCGTCAGGCTTTTTCTGCTGTTCTTCAATAACCTTGATAAGATCCATTTCATTGCTCCTGTTCATTGCACGCGCTGCGCCTGATCCGTTCCTGAACCGCACGCAGACGGCTTTTTTTCTTGCGGTCGTTCTTATAAGAAACAAATCCCGTAAGCTCTTTGATCATGTCTTTTGCTTCCTGAGCAAGAGTACCCGCAGCCGCAGCTGAATAAAGCAGGTCAGGCCTGTTTCTCAGCGTTTTCTGAAGGCTCTTTTCAAGACGCCACTTTCGGATTTCCTCGTGGTTTCCGCTGATTAAAACCGGCGGAACTTCCATGCCCTTGTATACGTTCGGCCGCGTATACTGGGGATATTCCAAAAGACTGCCGGAAAAACTTTCTTCGTCCAGTGACTCGCGGGTGATTACATTGTCTACAAGCCTGTAAACACTGTCCACGATAACCGTAGCAGCAACTTCACCGCTTGAAAGCACATAGTCGCCGATAGAAATCTCTTCGTCAACATAATAATCAATAATCCGCTGGTCGATACCTTCATACCGGCCGCAAATCAGGACAATTTCGTCTTTTCGGCTGAGTTCCTGCGCTTTTTTCTGCGTAAAGGGCATTCCGCCTGGCGTCACATAAATCACATGCTTCGCCTTTTTGTATGCCTCCACACTGTCCAAAGCCAGTCCCAAAGGTTCCGGGAGCAAAAGCTGTCCGGCTCCTCCGCCATACGGAGCGTCGTCACACGTGCGGTGTCTATCAAAGGCAAAATCCCTGATATTAACCAGATCGTAGGCAATAATTCCCTTTTCCACGGCCTTCGCCATGATCGAGCTTTCAAAAAAGGCCCGCGGAATTTCAGGGAACAAGGTCAGCACAGTAAATTTCATCGGAATTACTCCAGAATCCAGAGGTGCATCAGCTGCATTTTCCTGCCTTCAACGTCAACCGCGCCAATAAACTCATTCCGGAAAGGAACAAAAACCGTTCTCGGTTTTCCGTCTTTGCCGCGCTTTACATTTTCCGCAAGAAACGGACAGCTCTCGGACAGCAAAATCTCAACGAGATAGCCTGATCCGCCTTCCTTTACGTCTGTGACTGTTCCAATGGCTGCATTTTCATGCGCCGCCGGTGCGGTACCACCCGCCGTCTCCGTTTCATACCATACCGAGCAGCCCTTCAGGTCCTCGATATACCACTCATTCTTCTGCAATGGATGAGCGTTTTTGCGGGGAACTACGATTTCCCACCTGTTGTACCGTGCAGCCTCTTCAGGTGAATTGATTCCCGCCAGCTTCATATACAGAATGGAAGCGCCCGCCCTGACAGATTCAACTGCGAACTGCTTTCTTGACGTTCCGTCTGTAAGAGCAACTTCTTCCATACCGGCAAAATGCCCGTACTCGCCGGAAGTGCTTTCCACTTTGAATTCGCCCGTTATTCCATGGGAACCCCGGACAATGCCGACCACAAACTGCTCTGTCACCGTGCCTGATGCCATCAGTCCAGAATTTCCAGGCTGCAGCGCTTTCCGTCCTTGCCTGATGCCGCGCTCAAAACAGTGCGCAGCGCCTTTGCAATGCGGCCGTACTTGCCGATAACCTTGCCAATATCCCCCTGGGCAACACTGAGCTGAAGAACCGGCCCGCGCTCGCCTTCGGTTTCCGTTACAGAGACTGCATCTGGATCATCGACCAATGACTTTGCAATAAATTCAATCAGGTCTTTTTCCACTGTCGTATCCCTCTGTCCGCTATCTGGCAATAGGCGTTCCGTCTGCAGCAAGTCCGCCGGTTCTGAAAATCTTTTTCACGATTTCCGTAGGCTGCGCACCAACGCTGATCCAGTACTTTGCGCGCTCCATATCAAAGCACGACTGATTTCCCTCGGGAGCAATCGGATGATACTGGCCGATTTCTTCAATCGTCCTTCCGTCACGCGGCTTGCGTGCATCCTGCACAACAATACGGTAGTCAGGGCGCTTTTTTGCACCCATCTTCTTCAGTCTGATTTTGACCACTTTTTTTCCTCCATAAAAAGATCTCTCGCGAACGGGGTCAAGATCCAAGATACATTTTCCGCACTAGACAGTGCAAGCAATTATTCTATTGAAAATCATCAGCAAATTCAAGTGGCTGAACGCATTTTGACACGCCTGATGAAGTGCGCAACTGTTTGCTCTGCTCCGTTTTAAAAAACTTGCCAGCAAAAAAATTCTCTGCTATCATCAGTTTTAACAGAATCTGATTTGAAGAGGTGCGCTATGAATTCCTTGTATGATCCAAAAGACCTTCCGGGCGACTTTGTAAAATGCTACGGCGGAACAGAAGACGGCGTCCGCGTTTTTTCTTCTCCGGCACGAATCAACATCATCGGAGAGCATATTGACTACAACGGCGGAAAAGTCTTTCCGGCAGCCATCAACCGCTACCTGTATGTTGCAATCAGGAAAAGAAGCGACTCAAAGATCATATACAGCGACCTGAAATTCCCCGGGACATACACATTCGACATAAACGGGACATTCACATACGACAAGGCAAACGGCTATACAAACTACCTGAACGGCATCCTGTCACAGATGAAGGAAAAGGGACTTTCTTTCAGCTGCGGATTTGAAGTCCTGATGGTCAGCAATGTTCCTGCGGCAGGCGGCATTTCATCTTCTTCCGCCCTTGAATGCGGCTTTGCATACGCGGTAAGCGAAACATTCGGCTTCGGCATCAGCCGCGAGGAAATCGCCAGGCTCGGGCAGATGAGCGAGCACAATTTCATGAACGTGCACTGCGGAATCATGGATCAGTTTATCATTTCAGTCGGAAAAAAGAACACGGCGATTGTCCTTGACTGCGACACGCTGGAATACGAATATGTTCCGCTGGAGCTTGGAGAATACCGCTTTGTCGTGATGAACACAAACAAGCAGCGCCGCCTTGCCGACAGCAAGTACAATGAGCGCAGGGAGCAGTGCGAGCAGGCCCTGAAAATACTTCAGGAAAACGGAGCAAAAATCACTGCCCTGTGCCAGCTTTCACCTGAGGAGTGGGAGCGCAGAAAAGAAGCTGTGGCAGACGATGTCCTGCGCAGACGCGCAAATCACTGCGTCTACGAAAACCAGCGCGTACAGGATGCCGTAGCCGCACTGAAAAACGGAAACCTCGCCCGGCTCGGCGCACTTTTGAATGAAAGCCATGAGTCGCTCAAAGATGACTACGAAGTGACCGGCATTGAGCTTGACACGCTCGCCCAGACCGCGCAGAAGCAGGAAGGATGCCTTGGAGCCAGAATGACTGGAGCCGGATTCGGAGGATGCGCAATCGCCCTTGTTCACAAGGACAGCATCAGCGGCTTCATTTCCCGCGTCCAGGAAGCATACGTGAAAGCCATAGGATACGAGGCCGGCTTCTTCGACTGTGAAAGCGGAGACGGTGTTTCGCAGCTCAGGCAGCCGCTGTAATGCAGCCGGACGGCAGAAACGGTTCCAGCGGTATTTTCCAGGAAAGAAAGAGGACGGAAGCTGCATTTTTAGTTTGACATTATCTTCTTTTTATATTATTATCTTAGGGGATTATTCTAAATTTGAGACAAGGAGAAAATGTAATGTCAATGGATTTGATATTATTCATTGTTCTCCCCGTAGCAGGAATACTTCTTGGATGGACAATTCGCTGGATTTATGCCAGATTTCAACTTTCCGCCTCGGAACAAAAAGCCGAGCGCGTTAAACAGGATGCAATAAAAGAAGCAGAAGCTCAGAAAAAGGAAATTCTGCTTCAGGCAAAAGAGCAACTCATTCAGGACCGTAACCAGCAGGAACGGGAGAACCGTGAGCGCCGCACTGAGCTGCAGCGCTATGAAAGCCGTGTAAGCAAAAAAGAAGAGCTTCTGGAACAGCGCAGCCAGGAATTTGACAAAAAGGACAGGGAGCTTGCCGCGGGCATTGCCGCAGTGCAGCGCAAGGAAGCTTCCCTGGCAGAGGAAGAGCAGCGGCTGAATGCGGAATTTGAGCGGATTTCCGGGCTGACCGCAGAAGAGGCGAAAGCGCTGATTATCAAGAACCTCGAGAACGATGCGCGGCGGGATGCGCAGTCGCTGCTGAACAAAATTGACCAGGAAGCCGCTCTCACCGCTGAAAAAAAGGCGCAGGAAATTCTTGTTTCGGCAATTCAGCGCATTGCAACGGAAACAACGAGTGAAATCACCGTAGCCACAGTCTCACTTCCGAGCGATGAGATGAAGGGACGGATTATCGGCCGTGAAGGACGCAATATCCGCTCGCTGGAAACGCTTACCGGCGTGGACATCATCATCGATGACACTCCTGAGGCTGTTGTCATCAGCTGCTTTGATCCTGTCAGAAAGGAAATTGCGCGTGTCGCCCTTGAGCGGCTTATCATCGACGGCAGAATTCATCCGGCAAGAATCGAAGAGATTGTCCAGAAAGTGACACGCGAAATTCAGCAGAAAATTTATGAGGAAGGCGAAAAAGCGCTGTTCGAGCTGGGAATCCACAGCATGAGCCAGGAGGCAATCAGGGCTGTCGGGCGCCTGTATTTCCGCACAAGCTACGGACAGAACGTGCTCACCCATTCAAAGGAAGTCGCTGAGCTGGCAAGCCTGCTTGCAGCAGAAGTCGGAGCGAACAGGGAGCTTGCAAAGAGAGCCGCGTTGCTTCATGACATCGGAAAAGGCGCAGAAAATGACAGCGACCAGAACCATGCGGAAGTCGGCGCGGAGATGGCCAGAAAGATGGGAGAAGAGCCGCGCATTATCAATGCGATTGCCGCCCACCACAACGACTGCGAGCCGCAGACTATTGAAGCAGTCATTGTACAGATTGCGGATGCAATAAGCGCAGCCAGGCCGGGCGCACGGCGGGAAACAGTGGACAACTATGTCAAGCGCCTTGAAAATCTGGAGGAAACAGCTAAGAAATTCCCCGGTGTTGACCAGGCGTATGCAATTCAGGCTGGACGCGAGCTTCGCATTCTCGTCAACAATGACAAAATTCCTGACGGGCAGGTCAAGGATCTTGCAAAGCAGATTGCAAAGCAGATTGAGACAGACTTGCGGTATCCGGGAAGGATAAAAATCACAATGATCAGGGAAACCCGCATCATTGAATATGCACGGTAGCATACAGGGCCTCCTGCCAGAGCGGCAGGAGGCTTTTTTATAGACGTTTAAAAACAGCGCGGAAAATTCAAATTTTGCAGAAACAGCTTCTCAAACGAACGGTTCTGAGCCAGATCAATATGGCGCACAGAGCGCGCAAGGGAAAGGGCATCCCGGCAGAGCTTTTTATCAAGCAGAAGCAGCGAAGCGCCGCACAGGGACGCATTCCCAGCGGAAACCGGGGAAACTGAAAGGAACTGCGGTATCATGCCGACATCAATGGCATCCTGAGCATCAAGAAACATGCCGAATCCGCCCGCAAGGTACATCGTTCCCGATGTGCATGAAGCCTCCTCAGACAGAATGCACAGGGCAGAAGCTACAGCGGATTTTGCAAGCTGGAAGTTCCGTATGTCTTTTTGCGTAAGATAGATGCCGTCTGCAAGAACTATCTTTTCTTCTCCGCAGGAAAAAGCTCCCGAGCCGTCAATGAGGCCTCCTTTATAGAGGCTTGCAGCTGCACTCACCAGTCCAGTTCCGCAAATTCCCCGCGGGCGGATTTCCGGGCCGCCGGCAGCAAAGCATTTTATTTTTCCGCCGTCCAGCTGCACCTTGTAAACAGCTCCTTCCTGCGACGGAATGCCGCATTCAATTCCGTACCCTTCAAACGCAGGCCCGGCTGAAGTTGACGTGCATACAATTTCCTTTGACGCGGCACTGTACACGCACAGCTCGCAGTTTGTGCCGATGTCGGCAAGAAAGCGCGATGTTCCGCCGGAATCAAAAAAGCCGCAGGCCGCCATGGAGCAGAATGTGTCTCCGCCCACAAAGCTCTGAACAGCGGGCGCAAAGTACACGTCAGCTCCGCACAACGGAGAATCAGAGCCGAACAGACGCTTAGCTTCAACAGAAAAGCCGAATTCACTCGGAAGGGAAAACGGAAACTGCGCCAGCGGAGCAGCTGAAATTCCAAGCGCAAAGCATTCCATGGCAGTGTTTCCGGCAAGGACAATCCGCTTCAGTTCCGCCCTGCCCTGCCGCCGGCTGAGAAACCGCTCATGGGACTCCATGACAAGCTTTCTGCACAGGGATTCAATCTGCCGGATGACTGCGCCGTGAAGCCTTTCCAGTCCGCCCGGCTCCATGGAATACGAAATGCGCGAAACAACATCAGCTCCAAACGGTATCTGGGCATTTGGCTGCCCTGCAAAGCCCGCAGGCTTTCCGTCCCGGAGCGTATATGCGCCGGCCGCAATGGAGGTAGTTCCAATGTCAACAGCAATGCCGATATGGTTCGGAGGAAGAGAACTGTCGCAGGAAAACGGATTTTTCCGGCACAGTTCTGAAGAAATAGAAATGGTTCCGCCCGGAGCAAAACCGGAGCACAGGCCGCAGTGGCGGCAAGACTTGCAGATCATGCTACAGAAGCAGCACTCCCATGACGGCTCCAAGCAGCACAACTGCCGCCGGATGAATCTTCGTCCTGAAGAGAACTGCGCAGGAAAGTCCGAAAATCAAAAGCGCAGGCCAGTTGAACAGCCGCAGCAGATTGTGATCCGCCTTAAATGCGTTCAGGTTCAAAACTGACATGACAAAAACCTGCACAAACACAGAAAGCACCATGCCGCTTGTGACCGGCCGAAGCGTCTGGAAAACAGACTTCATCACAGGCTGCTCCTGCATCCGTGAAAAGAATTTTGCGATAAGGATGATAACAACTATGGAAGGAAGAATTTCCCCGGCAGTCGCCACAATTCCGCCCGGCACGCCGTACAGCTCAGTTCCAATGTACGTAGCAATGTTTATGCCGATAGGGCCCGGCGTGCTTTCGCTGATTGCCAGCATGCTGTAGAATTTTTCCGCAGTGATAAGCCCGTACTGGTTCACAAGGGCATTCTGCATAAATGAAGCGGCAACAAGCCCGCCGCCAACTGCAAAGAATCCGATGTACAAAAAAATGCAGAACAAGTGAAAAAGCGTTATTGTCATGGCAGGCTCTCCTATTCGCGCGTATTCCCCTGACCGGGCTTTGAAACTGCAAAGGCAATCACTCCGACGGCTGCTGCCGACAGAACAATGAGAACTGTATGCGCGTGAAAAATGTAAATAGCGGCAAATGAAGCGGCAAACAGCAGCACACTCATAAGGCTCTTCAGGTTTTTTCTGCACAGGCTGAAAACTGCATACGTCAAAAGCGCGGCAACGGAAGCATTGATGCCTTTCATCGCCTTTTTCACCCATTCAATCTGCTCAAAATTTGATATGAACTTTGCAATTACTGTTATTATAATGACGGAAGGAGTCACCATTCCGAGCGTGGCCACAATGCCTCCGGCAGTTCCGGCTCTTTTATGCCCGACAAACGTTGCCACATTGACCGCAATAATCCCTGGCGTTGTCTGGGCAATGGAATAGTAGTCAAGGATTTCATCCATGGAAACCCATTTTTTTTCCTTGACAAGGACGCGCTCAAGCAGAGGAAGCATTGTAAGTCCGCCGCCGAATGTCACAATTCCGATTTTAAAAAATGTGATGAATAAAACAGCAAGTTCCTTTATCATGTGCATAAGCACCATACTACTGAAATAACAGAAAAGAGGCAATCAGCCATGCTGTCAACAGCAGCTTTTCCATGCAAGACAGGAGCCGCACTGAAAATGCAGTTCCTGTCTATGGCAGCACCTTTTACTCTGTAGGCCGTTTTTTCAGGCTTTTGCTTTTCAGGACAGCCTGGCCTCTGCCGGTTTTCTGCTCCATCATGGCGCGGACTTTCAGAGGAAGTCCGAACAGCGTGATAAATCCTTCGGCATCCTTATGATTATACAAGTCACCTGTAGTAAATGAAGCTATGCTTTCGTTATACAGGCTGTACTCAGACCATGAGCCTGCCCCGCGGATTGCGCCGCGGCACAGCTTGAGCTTTACCCAGCCGGTCACAGTCTCTTCCGTTTTGTCTACAAACGCCATGCAGGAATCGAACAGCGTGGTGAACCATTTTCCGTCGTAAATCAGCTCGGCAACCTTTATGGCAAGCTGCTGCTTGTAATGGTATGTGTCGCGGTCAAGGCACAGATGCTCCATCATGCGGTGAGCCGCGTACAGGATAGCGCCGCCCGGAGTTTCGTATACGCCGCGGCTTTTCATTCCCACGCAGCGGTTTTCGCAGATGTCAACAAGCCCGATGCCGTTGCGTCCGCCGATTTTGTTCAGCTCAAGAAGCAGCTCAAGGGAATTCATTTTCTTTCCGTTTACAGCCACTGGAATTCCTTTTTCAAATTCAATCTTTACATATTCACCGGCAGCCGGCGCGGACTCGGGAACAGCGGTATTCTTGAGCATATGCCTGTAGTTCGGCTCGTTTTCCGTCTTTTCAAGCTCGAGGCCTTCGTGGCTCAAGTGCCAGATATTTTCATCGCGGCTGTACGACTGGTCTTTTTTCATCGGAACTTCAAGCCCGCGCTCCTGCAGATACTTGATTTCAGCTTCGCGGCTGTCCATGTTCCATTTTTCATCGCGCCATGCAGCAATCACCTTGAGGTCGGGAGCAAAAGCCTTTATTGCAAGCTCAAACCTCACCTGGTCGTTTCCTTTTCCGGTGGCTCCGTGACAGATAGCGACGGCTTTCTCCTGACGCGCATATTCCACAAGAATCTTGCCGATAAGAGGCCGCGCGGTGGAAGTTCCAAGCAGATACTCGTCTTCATACACTGCGTTCGCCTTGAGCGCAGGCCAGATATATTCTTCTATATATTCCTTGCGCGCGTCAACAACATAGCAGGCAGAAGCTCCCGTTTTGAGCGCGCGGGCCTTTATCGCCTTCCAGTCGTCTCCCTGCCCGACATCAATGCATACGGCAATGACATCATAGCTGTAGTTTTCCTTCAGCCACGGAATAATGACCGTTGTATCAAGCCCGCCGGAATATGCAAGAATAACCTTGCCTTTTTTCGGCGATGAAGCCGGCCGTCCGGGTTTCCGAGCGGACTTTACAGATTTTCCTGCTGCCTTTTTTGCATCTGAAACAGTTTCCTTACCTGCCATACAATGCCTCTCAGTACGTATAAAGATTGACACGCAGAGCGCAGGAACCGCCTGATTCCCGCATTTTTGCGCACACTGTAAATATACATTTTTGTGAATAAATATGCAATATCATTCTGAAACAATCATCATGCTTCAATGCAATCTTCAGGATGCAAAACCTTCCGCGCAAACAAAGGCGGCCTGGACAGCGAGCGGCTTCCGTTTTTCTTCGGCTGAAATATCCTGCGGAAGGGATGCGGCAAACCTCCTGAATGAGCTGTACTTAAAGGCTCCATTTTCCTTGCAGCAGCACGTGCACTCATTGCTCACAAGGATATTGCCGGCTGGAATTCCAAGCCGCCGCAGGAGCGAGCAGTTCGCTTCGGCAAGGCTCAGGGAATACGTACCGTTTTCATAAGCCACGCAGCTGTCTCCGAAATTCCGCCTAAAATAATCAGCGCGCTCCCTGTCAACATGATAGCAGCAGCTGTTGATATGCGGCCCCAGTACAATGCAAAAATCCCCGGGCTGAGAGCCGTGCCTTTCAGAAATGATGCGCACAGCTTCCGCAGCAATTCCGGTGCCTTTCCATCCTGAATGAAGCACGCCGAACGACTTCGACTTCCTGTCATAGAGAAAAACCGGCATGCAGTCCGCCGCAGTGACAACAGGAACCAGACGCCTGTTTTCCGAGATGATTCCATCGCCTTTCTTCTGAAAAAGCTCAGAGGCTGAAGAAACACAGTAGACAGTCTTGGAATGAACGGGCTCAACCTGCGCAATTTCCCGCCCGGAACCGCACAAGGCAGACAGAAAGCAGTCCCTGTTCCGGTTCGGGATGCTCCAGCTGAATTTCATGTTTCCGGCTGAACGGACAGACATGCCCCATGACGGAGACGAATCCAAAACAGTTCCGCCGCAGATAAATTTTCCTGAAATATATGCTCCGCTCATACAGACGCGCCGTCTATCTCCTGCAGGGAAACCATGACTTCATACGCTTGCTTTATGCTTTTCTCACTTTTTTCCAGCGTATCCCTGAACGCTTTGTTTTCGCGCCCCTTGATTTTATTCAGATTCAAAAGCGGGCCGTAGTACATCGTTGTGTGGTCGCCGAGCATCGCAGTCAGCAGGTTTTCAAGATTCTTGGTGCAGCGTATGAATTCATTTGTGATTTCTCTTGCTGTATCTTCAATTTCGCCCGCAACAGAAGCAAGGACATCCTTGTCATAGCTGCTGCGGGAAGATTCACTGTAGCTTTGGAACGCTGTGCCGTACTCTCCGTTTGCAGAAAGCTGCGCGGCAAGAATATCAGCCTTATTCACAGTGACGCTCACTGCGGAAAGCAAGTCAGTGAATTCGCGCCTGTTTTCCTTTATTGCAAAGTCGCCTTCCAAAGAAGCGGCATCCAGAACAGAAGCATACTTTGAAAATTCCTTTTTCAGATAGTAATATGCAAATCCGAGGCACAGGCCGTACTTAAAGGAAAATTCAGCTTCTGTCTCCTGCCAGGGATGATACGGAAATTCCTGAAAGCCGTCCAGATCAAAATAAGATTTCAGCTTGATTCTGAGCGACTCTTTTTTTGAATCCACATTCCATTTCTTCCACCGTGAATCCAGAACAGCTCTCCACTGAATGCGGTACTTTTGAATCCATCCGTCCCCGAAGCTGAACGGCTCCGTAACATGGAGCGCATTTTCAAAGACGATGCGCCCGAGCTTCCGCACAGGAACCTTGTTCAAAAACAGCTCAAAGGCAGCAGTTTCCGCGGAAGCTGACTCGGCAAAGGCTGAAATCTGCTCAGCCGAAGCAGAGCTTTCGCCGCAGCTCCACAAGTCCTTTACCGGCGAGGAGGCGATAAACAGGGCTGAAAAAAAATCATCAGGGAAAGACACCTGTGTGCCCATAATCCGCGCAAAGCTGCCGTAATCTTCCCTGACCAGGGAAAACGGGCATGTGTAGACTTTGCTTGCCGATGAAAATTTGCGCATCATGTTTTTCAGCGGAAATTTTACAAAGAGCTTCATCCATTCGTAGGCATGCGCACAGGCTGCCATCCGCTCCTTTTTGTCAGGCGGAATTTTCTTTATGAAGTCATCGAGCTTGTCCATCAAAGACCGGCGCATATCAGCGGAAAGCGGCTTTGTCAGCGGAAACTGATAGACATCGCAGGCCGACTTTATCTTTTCCGTAAATTCAGGCATGACACATGCGCCCAGAATAAAGTAAAATGTTTCCTTTTCTGATTCAGCTGAAGCAACCGCGGGCGTGAAGAATGCCTGAGGCTGCTGCAGGCTGGAAATGATGTTAAAAAAGCCTGAGACAAACTGTTTCTGCCGGCTGTCAATCAGGCCCGGATAAGCGCGCTCAAGACGCCGTGCGGCAGTGGCAACCATAGACCGGTTGTACGCATCTTCCACACTGATATTGAGAAAAATCGATTTTATGCGGAAAAAAAGCCGCACAAGCAGGGACTCTTTCTTCAGCCGCTGCAGCAGAGTCTGCATCTCTTCTTCTTTTTCAGACTTTTCATCCCTGATGCCGGCCGTTTCCCGGACAGCGTCAGAGCCGGGAACTTCAGGATTGATTTTATTCAGAATATCCGCCCGTTCCTGGCTTGTCAAATCCGAGGCAAGTATTTCAAAATTCGACTTTTCCATAGCTCTTTCCTTTTTGTCGGCTTTATTCTATGAATAAAACAGGCAAAAGTAAAGGGCTTTTTTACAATGCGCAGGATGCCGGCATCATTGCGCAAGAACTTCCTTTATTATGGAAAGCCCGCGGTCAATTTCCCTGAGCCTGATGTTGAGCGGCGGAACAAGGCGCAGCACGTTTTTTCCGGCTGTAGAAAAAAGCACGCCCTTTTCAAGGCAGAGCCGCTCTATTTCAGCAGGATTCCGGCTCACCTGAATTCCGATCATCAGCCCGCTGCCCCGGACATCCTCTACGCAGGGACTGTTCCAGCTTCTTACTGCCGAGCGGATGTATTCCCCTTTCTGCTGCACGCTTTCCAAAAATCCCGGCTTCAAAAGCTCCCGCAAAACAACGCGGGCCGCGCTGCATGCAAGCGGATTTCCGCCGAATGTAGACTGATGGTCTCCCGCCTGAAAAACGGCTCCCTTTCCCCGGAACAGGCACGCTCCCATGGGAATTCCGCCGGCAATGGCCTTTGCAAGAGTGACTGCCTCAGGCTTGATTCCAAGCTGCTCGCTTGCAAGCAGCGTTCCTGTGCGCCCCATTCCTGTCTGAACTTCATCGCAGATGACAATGGCCCCGGCATCCCGCGCCGCCTGTGCAGCAGCCTGCGCCCAGTCCTTGTCAAGCGGAAGCACTCCGCCTTCGCCCTGAACGCATTCCATCATCAAAGCCGCAACGGTGCCGTCAAACGCGCCCTTCAAGGAGCCGTAGTCGTTCGGCCGGATTGTCCTGAATCCCGGCATGTACGGCGCAAAAGATTCAGGATGAAACTGCTCCTGTCCTGTCGCTGTCAAGGTCGCCATCGTCCTTCCGTGGAAGGAATGCTCCAGGGTGACAATTGTCTTGCGCGCCGCGCCTCCGTTCAGCTGTCCGTACTTGCGCGCAAGCTTGACGGCAGCCTCATTTGCTTCCGCGCCGCTGTTGCCGAAAAAAACGCCTTCAAAGCCCGTTGCAGACAAAAGATCGTCCGCATATGCAGCCCCAGTGTCGCTCAAAAAGTAATTGCAGACATGAATCTGCTTTTTTGCCTGGGCTGAAACGGCCTTTACAAGCGGCCTGAAATTATGCCCGAAGCAGTTGACTGCAATTCCAGAAAGAAAATCGATGTATTTTTTTCCGTTCACATCAGTTACAACAGAGCCTTTTCCGCTTTTCATCACGACATCAAAGCTGCCGTAATTATTTACAACCCTTGCGCTTCCCATCCAGTCCTCCAAAAATAACGCCTAGTAAATCATCGTTCCGATTCCGCGGTCGCTGAACATTTCTATCAGAAGCGAATGCGGAACACGTCCGTCTATAATATGAGTGCGCGGAACTCCGCCGTTGCGTGCCAGCATGCAGCACTCTATCTTTGGAATCATTCCGCCGGCAATCGTTCCGTCCTGAATGTACTGCTCAACTTCATTGATGCGGATCCGCTGAATCAGGGACTTCGGATTATGAACATCCTTTAAAACGCCGGGAACATTCGTAAGCTGAACGAATTTTTCCGCGCCGAGGGCAACTGCAATCTTGGCCGCCGCCGTGTCCGCATTGATATTGTAGCGGATGTTGTCGCCGTCACACCCGAGCGCAACGGTGGAGACAACAGGAATGAAATTCTGGCTCAAAAGGGACTTGATGATTTCAGGATTCACTTCCGTCACTTCGCCCACAAAGCCCAGGTCAGCGCCGTCCTTTTGTATTTTCACTGCCTTTAAAAGCCCTGAGTCAACCCCGCTCAGCCCGACAGCTTTTCCGCCGTACTGAAGCAGCAGCGCAACAATATCCTTGTTCAGTTTTCCCGTAAGAACCATCTGAACGATTTCCATTGTTTCCGCGTCAGTGTAGCGCAGTCCGTTCACAAACAGGCTTTCCTTGCCGATGCGGCTGAGCATGCTGTTGATTTCAGGCCCGCCGCCGTGAACAAGCACCACATGGATTCCGATCGTATTCAGCAGCACGATGTCTTCCATAACATGCTTTTTCAGATCCTCGTTGAGCATTGCGTTTCCGCCGTACTTTACTACGACAACTTTTCCAACCCAGTGCTTGAAGTACGGCAAGGCCTGCACAAGAACATCAGACCAGCGCGCATTATCCAGCCGGGGATCAATTTCATCAGGATACAGATTTTCCGACATACACACCTGCCCATAACTACGTTCTGTAGTCGCCGTTGATTTTTACATAGTCATACGTGAGGTCGCAGCCCCATGCCGTGCCTGAAGCCGATCCGTCGCAGCAGTGTATGGCAATTTTCACTTCCGGCTCCTGAAGAATTTTTTTCGCGGCAGCTTCGTCAAAGCGGAGAGGAACGCCGTTTTCAAAAACGGTTACGGACGTGCGGACTCCTGTCTGCCCGCCGGAAAAGTCAGTCGCACCTGGCCGCACTGAATGCTCTGCGCTTTCAAGGGATATTGATGTCCGCTCCGGCGTAAATGATATTCCAGAGTAGCCCATGGCGCACAAAATTCTTCCGAAATTTGCATCGCTTCCGAACACAGCGGCCTTTACAAGGCTTGAGCTTATGACCGCCTTTGCCAGCGCACGGGCAGCGCACTCGTCCTTTGCGCCGGACACTGTGCATTCAATCAGCTTTGTGGCGCCTTCTCCGTCGCCCGCAATTTTTTTTGCCATCCGGAGATTCACTTCATTCAGCGCCTCAAAAAAAGCGTCAAAGTCCGCTCCCTCAGATACAATTTCCTGATTTCCCGCCAGCGCGTTTGCAAGAATCACAAGGCTGTCATTTGTGGAAGTGTCGCCGTCAATGGAAACACAGTTATATGTCTGAGCCACGGATTTCAGGAGCGCTTTCCTGAGCATTTCTGCGGAAATAGCGCAGTCTGTCGTCACAACGCTGAGCATTGTCCCCATGTTGATATGAATCATCCCGGAGCCTTTTGCCATTGCCCCGATGCGGACTTTTTTTCCTGCGATTTCAGTTTCAACGGCGCATTCCTTGTAATGCGTGTCTGTCGTCATGATTGCAACGCGCGCCTCTTTGTGCCCTTCCTTGGAAAGCCCCCGGGCAAGAGCGCCGATATGCCGCTCGATTTTTTCAACAGGAAGCTGCTGCCCGATGACACCGGTCGAATACACAACCACGTCTTCCGCCTGTATTCCGAGAGCGCCAGCTGCAAGCTCCGCCATTCTTGCGGCGGCTTTTGCGCCCTGCTCTCCTGTGCAGGCGTTTGCGTTTCCTGAATTCGCAATGACAGCCTGAGCTGTTCCATCGGCTATATGATGCTGAGTGAGCTTTACGCTTTCAGCCTTGACACGGTTCTGCGTAAAGACTCCGGCAGCAGTGCACCGCTGCCGGCTGAATACAAGCGCCAGATCATTCTGCACGCGGCTTTCCTTGATTTTGCATAAAACGCCGTTTGCCGTGAATCCTTCGGGAGCTGTAACTCCGCCGTCAATAAACTGCATTTTTATACACCTCTTGCCAATTATTTTGCATAATTATAGCATTTTAATGCATATTGTCAATAGCCTTGCATGAGTCAGTTTTTTTTTGCGGCGGAAGATGCAGAGCCTCACTGAAATTCTGCAAGCGTCTTCTGCACGCGGGAAACAGCCTTTTCCTTGCCGAGAATCCAGATGGAACCGATAAGCGGAGGAGAAATGCGGCTTCCTGTGACCGCCATCCGGACTGGCATCATAAAGTCGCCGAGCTTTATGCCAAGCTCCTCAGCATACTGCCTTGCACACTGCTCTGCTTCTTCATGGCTCTTCCCGAAAATTTCAGAAACGAACACAGTGGCTTTTTCCAGCACTTCCTTTGTCTTTGATTCATCAAGCTTCTTTGGAATAATGTCGGCTTTCGGCGGAACGGCAGGCTCAGTAAACAGAAAGCGCACCATTTCAGCCGCATCAGATAGGAAATGAAGGCGCTCCTTTATCAGCCCCATTACCTCAAGCAGTTTCTGCTTTACTTCCGCGCTTGTCATGTTCATAGACGCATCCACGCAGACAGGCTCCCCGTCCGCGCCGAGCGAGACACCTGAGTATGCAGGCCCGGTCTTAGGCGCGTCCTGCGGATTCTCAGGATTCAGCTCAAGGGCAGCATCGCCCGTTCCCGTTATAAACGGCAGCGTCCAGCGGTACAGCTCTTCGTCCGAAAGAGCGCGGATATACTGGCCGTTGTACCATTCAAGCTTCTTGTAGTCGAATACAGCGGGCGCCTTGTTCAGATGGTCAAGGGAAAAGCGCGAGGCAAGCTCATCCAGCGTGTATAAGTCACGTCCGTCTTCAAACGAGCAGCCGAGCAGCGCAACATAGTTCACAATTGCCTGCGGAAGATAGCCGCGGGCGCGGAATTCGTTGAGGGAAGTAGAGCCGTGGCGCTTTGAAAGCTTTTTCCCGTCGCTTCCGTTTACCATCGGCAGATGGCAGAATTCAGGATGCTCCCAGCCGAACGCACGGTACATCTGCACATGGAGCGGAGTTGAAGGAATCCATTCCTGGGCGCGCATGACATGGCTGATTTTCATCAGGTGATCATCGACAATATTCGCCAGATGATATGTGGGAAATCCGTCAGTCTTCAGAAGGACTGGATCCGGCGAAATGTCTTCGTTCTTCCATATAATATCGCCGAGAAGATGATCGGAAAAATGCGTCTCGCCTTCAAGCGGAACTTTGAGCCGTATGACATACGGCTTTCCGGCGTCAAGGTTTGCCTTGACTTCTTCCGGCGTCAAGTGACGGCAGTTTCTGTCATATCCGGGGGGCATCTTGTTTTCAGTCTGAATCTTCCTGATGCGCTCAAGCCGTTCCGCATCACAGAAGCAGTAATAGGCTTCGCCTTTTTCCACAAGCTGCTGCGCATACTTTTTATACAGCCCGAACCGCTCGCTCTGAACATACGGTCCGTATGCGCCGCCCTTTGAGCCGCCTTCGTCCCAGTCAATTCCGAGCCAGGACAGCGTGTCATACAGGTTCTTCACATATTTTTCATCATAACGCATTCGGTCGGTGTCTTCCAGGCGCAGAATGAATTTTCCGCCCTTGGAGCGGGCATACAGATAATTAAAAAGCGCAGTGCGCACGCCGCCGATATGCTGCATCCCGGTCGGGGACGGCGCATACCGTACTCTAACTTCATCAGACATACTGTACCTCAAGCCAAGTGATGCGCCTATTATAACAGCGCGCGTCCTTTTGCTCAATACTAGAAAAACACGGTTTCCTTTCTAAAAAAGGCATGCAGGCTGTAGAATTTTACCAGAATTTTGTGTATAATCGAACTATGGACAGTATCATTGAGCTGAAGGACATCTCCAAGAACTACCAGATGGACAAAGTCACGGTAAAGGCGGTTGACAAGGTGTCGTTTTCCATTCAGAAAGGAGAATTTGCGGCGATTTCAGGGCCTTCCGGCTCAGGAAAATCAACGCTCCTCAATATAATCGGCCTGATTGATCTTCCTACTGAAGGAACGCTGCTTCTGAACGGAAACAATATCTACGGGCAGACAAAGCTTTCCGCAGGCACGCGGCTTTCCTCCTCGCTCGACAGAAAGCTCACTGTCCTCAGAAGAAAAAACCTCGGCTTTATATTCCAGACATTCAACCTGATTCCCGTTCTGAACGTGCGGGAAAACATTGCGCTTCCGCTCACGCTCGGCGACTCATTTGCAACGGAACGCATGAGCAAGGCTGAGCTTGATGAATGGACAGACTTTCTCATTGAAACGGTCGGACTTTCCGCGTGGAAAAAGCACAAGCCCTCAGAGCTGTCCGGCGGACAGCGGCAGCGTGTCGCCATAGCCCGCGCGCTCGTTACAAAGGCTCCTGTCATTCTTGCGGACGAGCCTACAGCAAACCTCGACTCCAGAAACGGAGATCAGATTCTGGAGCTTATGAAAAAGCTGAACAGAGAGCTTGAGACAACATTTATTTTTTCAACGCATGACGCAAAGATTGTAAAGATGTCGGATCATGTCATTCAGATTTCAGACGGAGCCATAGTCGCAGCATAGGCCATGCGCCGCACATCCGGCTTTTAAAACGAAATGATTTCTTCATAGACCTGTATTGCAAACTGATCTGTCATTCCGCTGATATATTCCACCGCGCACTTTTCGTAGCTTTCATTGTCGTTTATGTCGAACACTTCCTTTGTGCCGCAGCGCATGATTTTCTTTTTCTTTATGTCGTAATTGGAATATTTCACCAGCCAGTCAGAAAACGTTTTCTGAAGACCGGGAGCATAGCGCAGGACGCTTTCAATCCTTCTGTTCTGAGCGTACACCTGAAGCTTGAGCAGCGTGCGGTAAATGCAGCCAAGAATCTGCTCCGCGTACTTTTGAAATTCAAGAAGACGCCAGTTGCTGTAAATGTGCGCAAAGCTGAACCGCTTGAGCTCATGAATAAACTGAAAGTACGGACGGCTGAAGCAGATGCCCTTTTCAGGGGAGCTTTGGGCGCACAGATCGACAATCATGTCGTTAATCAGAACTGTTGTGTTCACAGCGCGCCCGGAACGGCAGACTCCGTTTGTCGTATGAAGCGAGCAGCCCCTGTCCGGCTTCAGCCCCAGCGTTGCGCCCACAATTTCCCGCAGCTGACGGTATGCCGCCATGTCAATGATATGATACAGCCGGGCATCCTCTATGTCGCGCCCCAGAAACGCAATCTTGTCGCTTGTCTTTACAACGCATCCTTCCCAGGTGAACGGCTGGACAGTTCCGGCTTTCTTTATCGAATACAGTTCAACCGGCTCTGTGCGCGGCTTCAGTCCCTGCTGATCGATTTCTCCGCAGTGGCAGACCATCCCGTCACGGACAGCGTATGTCAAGTCAAGGTTTTCCAGCGCGCCGTCAGGATTCTGAAGCGTCTCTATAAAATCAGCAAAAAAAAGGCTGTTCCGCTCATGCCAGAATTTCTTGGGGGCGTTCTTTCCTTCCTTCTGATTCTTTAAAAGCGAATTCAAAATATCTTCGCCGGTGTGGCCGAACGGCGCGTGTCCTATGTCGTGGCCGATTGCAATCGCTTCAGTAAGCTCTTCATTCAGGCCAAGGAATTTCGCAATCGTCGCGCTCACGCTTGCCACGTGGCTCACATGCTCTATGCGCGTGCAGATATGATCGTTTTTCGGCGCATAAAAAACCTGCGTCTTGTGCTTGAGGCGGCGGTATGCCTCGCAGTGCAGAATTCTGGTGTAGTCACGCTCAAATTCAGAGCGGATTCCGTTTCCGCGTCCGTACAGCGTATTTTCCCGCTTTATGCACTGCTCCCAGGAAGGGCTGTGCTCGTCTGTCCTGACTGAAAAAAAAGAGCCTTTCATAAAAAAAGTGTAGCGGTTCTTTCCTCTTTTTACAAGTTCGTTTATTATGTTCCGCATGAAAACGGAAAAAGAACTGCTGCGCCGAGAGCTGAAAAAGCGGCTCAGCACCATTTCGCAGGCGCACAAATCGCGTCTGTCACAGGAAGCCTGCGCGCTGTTCCTTCAGAATATTCAGCTGAACGAATTTGACGTTCTGCTTTCCTACGCCGACATGAAAAGCGAGCTGTCTCCCGGGCTGATTACACTGCGCGCACGGGAGCTGCACAAATCCGTTGCACTCCCGAAAACAGTTCCCGGCACACATGAAATGAATTTTTACTTTCTCAGTGATTCACAGCCCGTGGAAAGCCAGCTGAAAAAAGGCGCATTCGGCATACGGGAGCCAAACGGAAGCCAAGAGACGCTGTTCGATGCTGAAACATACGCCGGAAAAAGCATCTGCGCCATTGTCCCCGGAATCGCTTTCGGCAAGGACGGCGGGCGGCTCGGGCACGGAAACGGATTCTATGACAGGTACCTGCTCCGGCTGAAAAAACAGTGCGCTTTCCAAGGGAGCCGCCTTTTTCTTGCCGGCATGTGCTTCGGCTTCCAGCTCCGGGAAACAGTTCCCATGGAAGAAACAGACGCATGCATGGACGCTGTCATCTGCGAAAATCAGTTCATACAGCTAAAAGCTGTTTCACTTCACCAAACCTAACCTCTCAAATGCTTTTTGTTAGACTTTTTTGCCTTTGTCGTGTATACTGGTATAATGTTAAAAGTAAATCCTGTTTCTAAAGCTAAAAAACATATACATATTATAGATGATTCCCTTTTGCAAAACAAGCGTCATCTCACTTCCAGAGAAATCGCAGTCCTAAAGAAAAACGGAAACACTTCCTCTGACAAAAGCTGGCGGAATATTTTTGTAAGCAGCAGGAAAGGCGAATTCAACCCGGAGCAGATAATCCAGAGCGACTTTTCGGGCTTTGTCATCATCGGCGCGCTCTTTGAGTCAACGCTTACATTCCACGACCTGAACCTGCGGACAGGAATCTACCGCTCATTCCTCAAGGATGCCGTCATCGGCGACAGCTGCGTCATTCACAACGTGCAGTACCTTTCAAACTACAGAATCGGCTCACGGGTCATTCTGTTCAATATACAGGAAATGTCATGCACGAGCCATTCCAAGTTCGGCGAAGGTCTGCTCGATGAAAGCGAGCCTGAGTCAAACAGAATATGGATTGAAGTCGCAAATGAAAACGGCGGCCGCGCTGTCCTTCCGTTTGAAAGCCTCATTCCCGCTGATGCATTCCTGTGGTCCCGCTTCCGGGAAGACACGGCGCTCATGCAGAAATTCATCGCCCTTACAGAATACGGAAAGCCGAAACAGCTGAACACATCAGGAACCGTCGGCGATGATACAGTCATAAAAAATTCAACGCTTTTAAAGGACGCAAAAATCGGCTCCTGCGCATACATAAAGGGCGCGCTCAAGCTGAAAAACATAACGGTTCTTTCCTCTGAAGACGAGCCGAGCCAGATCGGGGAAGGCGTTGAAATGGTCAACGGAATCATGGGCTACGGAAGCCATGTCTTTTACCAGGCAATCGCAGTCCGTTTTGTCATCGGCAGAAACTGCCAGCTCAAGTACGGCGCACGGCTTCTCAACTCAATTCTGGGAGACAACTCCACGGTTTCCTGCTGCGAGCTTTTGAACAACCTGATTTTTCCGTTCCATGAGCAGCACCACAACTCTTCGTTTCTTATCGCTTCAACCGTGATGGGACAGAGCAACATCGCTTCAGCCGCAACAATCGGCTCAAACCACAATTCCCGGAGCCCTGACTGCGAAATGAGCGCAGGACGCGGATTTTGGCCGGGATTGTGCTCAGACTTTAAATTTGACTCGAAATTCGCTTCATTTGTCCTTGCGTCAAAAGGAAGCTACCGCAACGAGCTTAATATCACCTATCCGTTTTCCCTTGTGGCTCCAGGCGAAAGCAGCGGCGCAATCCATATCGTTCCCGCCTACTGGTTTCTGTACAATATGTTCGCCATCGTGCGCAACAAGTACAAGTTTTCAGCCAGAGACAGGCGCGTCAAGAAAATTCAGCATATAGAGACAAATCCGCTCGCCCCGGACAGCGTGCAGGAAATCGTCTGCGCTGTGGAACGGCTGATTGAGCTGACAGCCCGCTACCTGATGCTTGCGCCTGATGAATGCAAAAAAATGACTGAATCAAATCCAAAGCCTGAGCTGCTCAAGGAATTCAGGGAAAAGGCGGCAGCAGCAAAAAACAGCGCGCAGCTGCACAAGATTGCAAAGGACTACCTTCACCAGAATCCCGACTCAAAATTTCTGCTTGCCGATGACAGGTGCCAGAAAAAATTCGGTTCCGTCATCTACAAGCCTGCGCAGGGCTACAAGGAGTACCGCAGGGTCTTAAAGTATTTTTCAGCCGAATGCCTTATGGACTTTATACTGAAAGACAACAGGGAAAGCCTCTGCAAGGAAGATCTTGAGCGCATCGCCCGCATTCCGCTGCACACTGAATGGCTGAATGCAGGCGGCCAGGTGATTCCAAAGAAAAAAATCGACACTCTCTTTTCCAAAATCAAGTCCGGCGAAATTGTAAGCTGGGATCAGGTCCATGCGTTTTACGATGAATGCCAGAAAGAATATGCGGACTACAAGGCGCGGTATGCAATCTATATCATCGAGCGGCTGTACTCCAAGCAGATAACTGATTTTTCAGAAGCCGACTATGAAGACATTTCCCAGGACGTGGCGTTTGTCGCAGTGAATATGCTTGAGTCGTCAATTGCAGTCCGGGAAAAGGACTTCACTGATTTTTTCAGATCCATCACGTTCCGCAACGAGCAGGAAAAAAACGCAGTCCTGGGAACGCTTGATGACGATGAATTTCTCAAGAAGCTCAAGGTTTCAACAGAAGAATTCCTCGGCTCCCTTGACAAGCTTTTCAAGCTGCTGCGGTGAACAGTGTCCGGCCGAATTTTCTACGTGTCCGTTATGCGCGATGCTGTTGAACCTTGACACAAAGCGCGCATCCGTTATATACTGTTTCTATTATGAAAAAAGAACTGCTTCTGCTAGCGTTATCTTTCTCTGCTCTCAGCCGAAAAGACGGCCGCCGGTAAGCGTTTCTTTTTAACGTAGAAAATGACAGGCCTGCCTTTGCGGCAGGCTTTTTTATTTTGCTTTTTCAGGAGAGTGCGGCAAAACGGCGCCGGAAATGCGTCACTGTTTTTGCTCACAAGTTCGCGTTGCGAGCATTCCTGTCAGCCGCGGCTTTTCACTGCGTTGCAAAGCTGCGTAAAAAGCCAAACTGGAAACTGAGGTTTCCTTATTTTTAGGAGAACGTATGACTAGCATGAATCCGAACGGAAAGTATGCTCCTGCCGCGGACATTCCCATGGCAGAGCGCGAGTGGCCTTCAAAAAAAATAACAAAGGCTCCTGTCTGGTGCTCGGTTGACCTGAGGGACGGAAACCAGGCGCTGGTAAACCCTATGGGAATCGAAGCAAAGCTTGCCTTTTTCGATCTGCTGGTAAAGCTCGGGTTCAAGGAAATTGAAGCCGGATTTCCTGCCTCAAGCGACACTGAATATGAATTCATCCGCCGGCTCATAGAGGAAAATCATATTCCTGAGGACGTGACTGTCCAGGTGCTGTGCCAGGCCCGGGAATCCCTCGTTAAAAAGACGATGGAATCGCTGAAAGGCTGCCGGAACGCAATTTTTCACATATACAATTCAACTTCCCCTGCGCAGAGAAAGTACACGTTCGGCAAGTCAAAGGAAGAAATCAAGCAGATTGCAATTGACGGAGTGCGGTGCATCAAGTCGTGCCTTTCCGAGGAAGACAAAAAACGCATCAGGCTCGAATATTCCCCGGAAAGCTTTTCCCATACAGAAATCGAATATGCTGTTGAAATCTGCGAGGCCGTAAAGAGCGAATGGGGATGCTCGCCGGAACATAAAATCATCCTGAACCTGCCCACAACAGTTGAATGCTACACTCCGAACGTCTATGCGGACGCAATCGAATACGTTTCAAAGCACATTTCAGACCGGGACAGCGTCATTATCAGCACGCACTGCCACAATGACCGCGGAACAGGAGTCGCATCCTGCGAGCTCGGGCTGCTTGCAGGAGCTGACCGGGTGGAAGGCTGCCTCTTTGGAAACGGCGAGCGCACCGGGAACCTTGACATTGTAACTGTGGCGCTCAATATGTTCAGCCAGGGCGTTGACCCCAAGCTTGACTTCCATGACATTCAGTCCGTGGGAGAGCAGTACACGCTGTTCACTGGAATGGAAATAAATCCGCGCACTCCGTATGCCGGCGAGCTGGTGTTCACTGCGTTCAGCGGCAGCCATCAGGACGCAATCAGAAAGGGCATGGCAGTGCGCGCGCAGATGAGCAAAAACGCGCTGTGGGATGTTCCGTATCTTCTCATTGATCCCCATGACATCGGGCGCCAGTACGAAGGAATCATCAGGATCAACAGCCAGTCAGGAAAAGGCGGAGCCGCATACATCCTTGAACAGGAATACGGAATCTGCCTTCCAAAGGCAATGCACCCTTCCCTCGGCGCCCTGGTAAAAAAAGCGGCGGACACAGCCCAGCGGGAGCTCAAGCCAGATGAAATTTACAGCCTGTTTGTGCAGAACTGGCTTGAAAAGCGCGGAAACCTTTCAGTCATTGACTTGTCTGAAACACATATTGAAGGAAAGGAAAGCGCGGAGCTGACTTCCTGCCGCGCAGTCGTGGAATGGAAGGGAAAACGGTATTCCATCGGAAAGACAGGAAACGGCCCGCTTGACGCGTTTGCAGGCGCGCTCGAAGCAGTTCCTGTGCCGCGGTTCAGCATCACGGCTTTCCATGAGCACAGCATCGGAACGGGAAACGACACATCCGCAATCGCATACGTCCAGATTACGTGCGAAGACGGGAATCAGTACTGGGGAGCCGGAAAGTCAACGAACGTAGGCCGCGCAGGAACAGCCGCAGTCGTAAGCGCCCTGAACCAGGCAGAATGACAGCCAGCTTCCGGGCAGAAAGCGTGATTTTTCTCCTTATCAATTGAAAAAAAATCATAGCTGTGATATAATAGGCAGACTGACAAAGAGTTCCGCCAAAGCGGTTTCTTTTTTCAGCCTGTCCTATTTTATGCATTATGGAACTGCAGATGCTGCTTTATCTGGCCTTTAAAAACATTACAGCGAGAAAAAGCTCCGCTGTCATTATTCTGTTCATCTCATTTTCAATTATGCTCATGGCCGTAATAAATTCAGTGTTCAGCTGCACTGAAAACGGAATCGAAAAAGTATTTTCAAGAAGCTTTACCGGCGATCTGGCAATTTTTCCGCGCTCAGATGTTCCCCTGAGCCTTTTCGGCGATGAAACGCCAGTCACCGGCAGCCTCACAAAAATCAGCACCGTTGTTCCGTTTGACGAAATTGTCTCGTACCTTGCTGAAAACAAGCGGATAGAGTCTTTTTTTCCGCAGGTATCGGGCACAGCTGTCTTTGAATATAACAATGAAAAAATTCCAGTCTGCATCTTTGGCGTTCCGGCAGAACAGTATGTCCGGTGCATGACAGCCCTGAAAATACTCGAAGGAGAGCCGTTCCCGGACTCCGGGCGCGGCGTAATGATTTCCCGCGCGTATGCAGAGCAGACCGGCGCAAAAGCCGGAGACACGGTGCAGTTCATTGTTGCTGACGGCCCCACATTCAGAATCAGGGCGGCAAAGCTGAGCGCAATCTATGAATATCAGATTGAAAATGAAACGCTCGGGCGCATTGTCATCGCGGATCCTGTCACAGTCCGCTCGCTCATGGACATGACTGACTTTGTTTCAGATGATTCGGCTATTGACGAAGAGAAAGCGGATCTGCTTGACGATGACATCGACATGGAAGCCCTGTTTTATGAGGCGGAAGATGTGGATGCTGTGTTTTTTGAAGAGGAGAGCGAAAATGACAGCACTGCGCAAAATGCAGGCACAGCGTCACTTGAAAGCGCCTCCTGGAACTTTATCGTGGCAACGGCTGCGCCTGACGAAAATCCGCAGCGCATCATACGGCAGCTCAACAGGCACTTCAAGGAGCAGTCATGGCCGGTAAAGGCAGTGAACTGGAGAACTTCCGCAGGGAAAACATCGCTGTACCTGTACTGGATGCGCCTTATTTTTAACATCGGAATCATCATCATCCTTGCCGCAGGATTTATCATCATAAACAATACGCTCGTTGTCGCCGTTTTAAACAGGACGCAGCAAATCGGAACGCTCCGGGCGCAGGGAGCTTCGCGCCTGTTTATTTCGCTTCAGTGCATGACGGAAACATTCATGCTTACGATTACCGCAGGAATCATCGGCTGCATTCTGGGAGCCGTCTGCACATTCTGCCTGACCGCTTCCCATATAAAGCTTGCAAACTCCTTTTTGCAGCAGCTTTTCGGCTCAGATGTCCTTTCAGTTTCCATCTCGCTTCCTATTGTCGTGCAGTCCCTGCTGCTGGCTGTACTGCTCGGACTGCTGGGCTGGATATATCCTGTGAGGACGGCGCTCTCCGTGCAGCCCGTGCAGGCAATGCAAGGAAGCCTCTGATGAATTATGTGAAGATTTCCTTCCGCTCGCTTATCCTGCGGTGGAGGCAGTACATTTCCCTCTTCTTTGTGTGCGCTCTCGGAACAGGAATTTCACTGTCCTCGCTTTTCCTGATAAACGGAATGCTGAACGCGCTTTCAAACAAGGCGAAAATTTACTACGGCGGAGACCTTCAGTTTTTGGGCGGAAACAGAAACCTTGAATTCCCTGACAGCAGGGAATTCATACAAAAAATCAGCGCGCTGTTTCCGGCGGACGCTGTTGTCTCGCCCCGCTTTGACTTTGACGCCGCAACATCAGCATTTTATTACGAAGGAGTCGGAGTGCGGCAGCGCATCATAAAGGGCATCGATTTTTCAAGGGAACAGGAGCTTTTTTCAAAATTCAATTATATAGAAGGAAGCGCGGCGGAAATGGCAGAAACAAACGGCGTGCTGCTTTCAGAAGGAATCGCCCGGATGCTTGAAGTTTCCTGCGGCGACTCCATAACATTTATGCTGATGACTGCGCACGGCTACACAAACACTGTCCAGCTCATCGTAAAGGGAATTTTCCAGGACTCGAGCGTGTTCGGGCTGTACACATCCTATGTTGACATCGGCTTCCTGCGCAGCGCGTTTTCCGCCCCTGAATTCTTTGCAAACAGAATCGGCATCTTTTTTCCTGAGACAGGCGTAAAAAAATCAGCCGTTCCTAAATATCAGAAGCTGCTTGAGACACAGTTCACCATGTACCGGCTGGTTGATGACAAGTATGAATTCTATAACGAGCTTCTGGGCGGAAAGCTGGAGTCTCCCACGTATGCCCTGATTCCGCTCGATGCAAACATGGAAGAGCTGCGCATTGTAATCGATGCAATGAAAATCATCACAGCGTTTGTCATCATCACGCTTATCCTTATCATTGTCGTAGGCATCTCAAGCACATACCGTGTCATTGTGATGAAGCGGATAAACGAAATCGGAATATACAAGGCAATCGGCATGGAGCGGACATCTGTCATCATGCTGCTGCTCAGTGAAACGGCCATCCTTCTGGCGGCGGGCTGTGCCTGCGGACTTGGGCTGTGCGCCGCAATCTGCCTGACTATTCAAAAATTCACGTTTGCCTTTATTCCGGCTTTTGACATTTTCCTTACGGACGGACATATCATTCCGCTTCCTGATCCTGCTGGAACGGCCGCCCTTTTTGCCATTGTCATTGTAACTACCGTATCCGCAGTCATGTTTTCTGTATGGAAAGCCATAAAAATCACGCCGGTTCAGGCGCTCGGTATAACCGAATAAAAAATGGAGCTATCATGAAACTATCAAGAACAGTTGCCGCCGTGTTTCTCGTCTTTGCAGCCGGAGCCGCTATGCTGCACGCAGAAACAGCAGATGAACTTTTAAAGCGCGCCCAGGACAGCACATCATTCTTTGGAACTGACTTCAGGGGGCTGTATTCCATAGTGCAGGAAAAGCCGGGGGAAGGAAAAAACATCACGGAAGCAATCATGTACCGCCGGGACAGCGAGGCAAAATGGACAATACTCATCACAGGCCCGGCCCGGGAAAAGGGAAAAGGCTACCTTCAGTATGACGGCAACATCTGGTTCTATGATCCCGCAGACCACCGGTTCACCTTTACCAGCGCCCGTGACAAATTTCAAAACACAAACGCAAACAACTCGGACTTTGCACCGCAGTTCTATCACCGGGACTATGCAATAGAAAGCTCACAGGACGCGCAGCTTGGAAAGCTCGACTGCATGATGTTTATCCTAAAGGCAAAAGTTGAAAATGTCCCGTACCCTGAAATCCGCCTGTGGGTAACAAAAAGCGACGGCCTTGTGCGCAAAAAGGAAGACTACAGCCTTTCCGGGCAGAAGCTCAGGACAACAGCCATTCCGTCATATCAGATTGTGCAGTCTGAAAATGCCACGCATGCGATTCCCGTAAAAATGCTCATAACAGACAATCTGCGTGGAAAGAAAATCGGCGGAAAAGTCGCGTATGAGCGCACACAGATAACTATTTCCAATGCTGTTTTTGCTCCCGTGGAAAATTCCGTCTACACAAAGCCGTATCTGGAAATGATGAGCGAAAAATGAGCATGCACAAGACAGCGGCCGTGCTTTTTGTGCTGATTGCAGGAAGCGCGTTTATTTCAGCCCAGGCAGACGGCGCAGACAATGCTCCGCAAGAGCTTTTCGACAGCGATGACATAGACTCGCTCTTTGAAGATTCCGAGGACATTCATGTTGAAGAACAGGATGCAGCTGATCCTGCCGGCTCTCAGGCGCTTACTATAACGGTTGCAGACTATTCAGTTCCGCTGAAATTTTCAGGCAGCCTTGACGCCGAGCTTGGCGGATTCTTAACAAATGAAAGGAAGACACAGAACAAAGACGTAAGCCCCTCCCTTCTGTTCAGCCTGACAAACTACCTGAATTTCATGGCGCGCATCGACAAGACACTTGCTGTCCGCGGCTCCACAAGCGTTTCATTTCCTCCTTCAAAAAATATAATCACGCTCGAGGAGCTGTACTTTGACTACCTGATTTTTGACAGAATCTACATTACAGCCGGGAAAAAAGAAACAGCATGGGGATACACGCGGCTTTTCAGCGATGAAAACGCCTACAATCTGTACACTGACAAAGACTACGACTCTCTTACTGAGGCAGAAAAAGAGGAATTCCGCAGGGAAATGGAAAAGCAGGGCGCCCTGTTTACAAACATTCTGAGCGACAGTAAATCTTCCGTTTCAGGGCTGATGCGGATTCCGCTGTGGACAGGAACGCTTTCAGGAATTGTGCTGTACAACGGAGCAAGCACAGAGCCAAAGGCCGATGAAATTTCAGTGGCAGGCTCTGTTGAAATGACATTTTTTCATACATCGTTTAATATTTTCGGAAGAAAAGATCCCCGGCGCGATGACGGAGTGCAGCCGGTTATTGCCGGGGCCGAAGCAAAAAAAACTGTTTTCGGCACAGACTTGTATATTCAGGGAATTGGAAAACTGACAGACGAAAAGGATGATTTTTCAAAGTGCGTCTTTACCGGCGGATTTTACCGGCTGTGGGACGGACACGATCCGAATTTCGGAATCAATGTGGAATTTCAGGATTCGTACAACAAGCTCCTGAAGAAAAACAGCTGCCGCGTATATGTTGACATGCTCCTCAAGCGCCTTGGAAAAAACAAGGACATGAAAATCGGACTCCAGTGGCAGCACATCATCAAAAGCGAAACGAATGATGACAAAAGCGGACTTGTCAAACTCGGCTTTATAAAATCCGGGCTGTTCCCGCATGCTGACTGGACAACCGGCATTGAAGTCAGGTACCATCCGGCAGATGAAGAATACCGGAACAAAATGCACTTTATACGGCTCGGCTCTTCTGTTTCAATACAAGTGAATTACTGACCGGCGCCCGGCCTGAAAGACTGAGCACCGGCCTGTGCAAAACAGCACAGAATTCTATTTTTCCAGAACCTTTGCCAAGTCAGCCGAAGTAAAGTGCAGATCTTCTGCGACTTTGGCGGCAGGCCCTGACTCGCCGAACCGGTCGATTGTAAACAGATCGCCTTCAGACGAAACATACTTTTCCCAGCCAAAGCTCACGCCTGCTTCCGCAACAACAATGCGCTTTGCATCCCCGATAATCTTCCTGCGGAACGGCTCATCCTGCTTTTCAAACAGCGTCTTGTCCAGAACAGAGACAACCCGTATTTTTTTGCCGGAAACAAGCTTTGCCGCGTTCAATGACATTTCAACTTCCGAGCCGGTGGCAAGAATAGTGATGTCAGGCGACTTGCCTCCTTCCTGCACTACGTATGCGCCTTTGCGGGCTGTGGCCTGCCAGTTCTTGTCCGCTTTTTCATAAACCGTAATTGCCTGGCGCGAAAAGGCCATGCACACAGGATGATCCTTGCTTTCTATGGCCATTTCCCATGCAACTTCCGATTCCTCGGCATCGCCCGGGCGCAGGAACTGAACGTTCGGAATGCACCGCAGCGCAGCAAATGTTTCAACCGGCTGATGTGTAGGGCCGTCCTCACCGACATAAATTGAGTCGTGAGTAAAAATATAGATGTTAGGAAGCCGGCTCAGCGCAGCAACACGGAGCGACGGACGCAGATAATCACTGAACACCAGGAATGTCGCGCCGAACGCACGCAGTCCGCCGTGCAGATTGATGCCGCTCATAACCTGGCTCATTGCAAATTCGCGGATTCCGTATTCAATTGTGCGCCCTGTTCTGTTTGAAGCGCTGAAAATTCCGCCGTCATCAGCAACTTTTGTCTTGTTCGGCCCCTGTAAGTCAGCTGAACCGCCGACAAGCCATTCATAGCGGCGCGCCATGCAGTTCAGGCTCTTGCCGCTCGCATCCCGCGTGGCAAGCTTGTCTCCGGCCTTATAGGAAGGAGCTTCGCATTCTGCTGTCGGCTTTTCGTTCCAGTAGGCATCCCACTTTTGCGCAAGAGCGGGATTTTCTTCTGCCCAGTCCGCAAACACTTTGTTCCACTGCTCCTGTGCAGAGGCCCATTCCTTGCGCTTTTCTTCAAAATACGCATACGCTTCCGGGCACACATGAAACTGGGCATCCTCAGGAAGCCCGAGGCATTTTTTTGCCTGCCGGCAGCCGTCCTCGCCGAGCGGAGCGCCGTGAACATCAGCAGTGCCCTGTTTGGGGGCGCCCTTGCCGATTGTAGACTTCAGCATAATCATCGTAGGCTTTTCCTGCTCGCGCTTTGCAATTTCCACAAGATCAGCTATTTCTCCGACATTGTACATGGAGCCGCGCAAAACCTGCCATCCGTAGGAAAGATAGCGCTTTTCAACATCATCCGTAAAAGTAACATCCGTGCAGCCGTCAATGGAAATTTTGTTTTCATCATAGAATACGATGAGCTTTCCAAGCCCGAGGTTTCCGGCAAGGGAAGATGCTTCCGAAGAAACGCCTTCCTCAAGGCAGCCTTCGCCGACAAGCGCGTATGTATAGTGATCTACGATTGTGTGGCGGGGCGTGTTAAACCGGGCTGCAAGCATCGATTCAGCAACAGCCATGCCGACAGCAGCAGCAATTCCCTGTCCGAGCGGGCCTGAAGTGCATTCCACGCCGTCTGTGTCGCCGTACTCAGGATGCCCCGGACAGCGCGAGCCGATCTGGCGGAACGACTTGATGTCGTCCAGAGAAACTGCATAGCCTGCAAGATGCAGGACAGAGTACAGAAGCATGGAGCCATGCCCCGCAGAAAGCACAAAGCGGTCCCTGTCTTTCCATTTAGAATCCGCCGGATTATGCTTCATGACTTCTCCGTACAGAACAGCCGCCAGTTCCGCAGCTCCGAGCGGAAGCCCCGGATGCCCGGAATTTGCCTTTTGGATTGCGTCCATTGAAAGGCTCCTGATTGACAGCGCGGCAGCTTCAATTGATTTTGTGTCCATAAATACTCCTATAAAAATGTAATGAAAAAGTTTGCAGCGCAAACTGAAGGTAACATCAGCTGCGCTATTTCAGTGCTGATTTTAAACGTTTCTAAAAATTGCACACCGCAGGAAGTTCCGCTTCCGATGATTGCAATTTGTCCGCCTGAGCTACAAGCCGAACTGCTTCAAGAGAGCCAGCAGCTCAGTTTTTCCGGGCTTTTTCTGAAGCGCATCCCTGAATTCCTTGTTCTTGAAAAGCTCCGCCAGGGAAGTCAGAACATGTATATGATGCCGGGACGATGCTGAAAGGATGATAAACATCACATACACCTTGCGCACATCAGGAGCATTCATGTCAATAGGCTCATTTACATACGCCACGACAATCTTGCTTTCCCGTTCATTTTTCACAAGCGGATAGCGCGGATGGGGAATTGCAATGCCGTTTCCAACAGCGGTGCTCAGTATTTCCTCGCGCTGGACAAGCTCCTGTGCAAGGCCTTCAGCAGTCAGCCCGGAAGGAATCTGTATGCTGGAGCAGACAAAGCGGTAAATCTCTTCCACCGTGCGTCCGGCTGCATTTTCAAGGACTTCCCCGCGGTCAAACAGAACAGAAACGTTCACTTCTTCCATAAACAATGGCCACTCCTGCCATGGACACTTCTAAGCCGGCCTGCCGTCAGTCAGCGCGGGCTTTTGACACCGCGCGAACCGAATTTGTCAGCAGAACCGATTCCCTTTATAACCTTGAACTGGCTCCGCTTTTCCTTTGCCAGCGCATCTTCCAGAATTCCGCTGATGTCCTCAAAATTCCATTCCATTCCGTCAATAGAAAGCAAAAGCGCTTCCGCAGATTCTTCCGCGGACGGATCTGACGCAACTGTTTCAATCATTCTGAGCGCATGGCTATGAAGCTGGGCAAGCACAACAACTTCCTGAGACGGAAAATTCAGGACAGAATCACCTGAAAAGTCAATTTTCCTCACGAGAGCGGCAATATTTCCGTACAGCTCAAGCGCCCGCTTGCGGACCGCGCCTAGAATCTGATCAGCAAACCAGTTGTATTCTTTCTTCAGTATACTATACCGCTCTTTCAGTTTCATTGCAAGCCGTTTCTGCGCGTCATCATCGAGCAGAAAATCGCCGCGGCAGATAAAATCAGACACATAGGAAATCAGCCCGCTTTTTTTTTCGTACAGGAAATTCAGCACAAGCTGATCGTATGCAAAATCAGGAACGGACTCCAGCGCATACTCCGCAAAAGAGCCGCTGCTTTTCAGCTCCTGGTTTGAGTCAATGAGCGTATTGTTCCATGTTCCGAAGGCAGGGACATCCTCGCCTTTTTTCCAGATCCGGGTTTCCACGCCGTACTGCTGAAAGGCGATTTTCTTGGAATGCCTGAGCAGCAGCTCTTCCGTGGAGCCGCAGTACGGAACACACAGGCTGCCGCGGTTTTCAAAGAACACATTTACGAGCTGCTCTTCTATCGAGCCGAGCGGGCCTTTCGCTTCAAAGCTTTCAAGGAATTTTTTTTCAAGCAGGGAAAACCACTCAAGGCGCTTTTCGCCGACTTCCCCCTTGTCGAATTTTGTTTCATCGGAATGAAGAATCATCATGTTAATCTTGCCGGCATCCCAGTCGCTCACGCAGCACAGGATTCTGTCGCCCTTCCTATAGCCATGCTTTCTGGAAAGATATTCCAAGTCAAGGCCGGTCAGCCGCACCGAATTGGGAAGCTCGAATTCGCGCTCCACCATGTCAAGCCCTGCATTCGCGGGATCTGCGGCGATATACTGGGGCGCATACTCCTCTCCATACAGCATAAACATGTCAATCGCATCATCGCTGTCAAAAACACCAGTTCTGGAGGGAACTTTCTTTCCGTTGACATAGAAGCGCAGTGTGGAAGTGATACGGTCGCTTTCAACAAACGGCATGCACCTGTCACCGGGAACAAAAACGCCCTGCCCGGCTTCCGCCGCAGTCGGAACAATGCTGAAAATTTCCCCCGTGAACGCCCCGGAGCGCGTCAGAAAAACACCGCCCTCAAGCTCAAGGACATTCGGATTTGAATACAGCAGCTCCTCGGCATCTTCAACAGAAGCAGAAATGCCCAGCGCGTTCATCACCTTTTTCATTTCCTTTGCGGTGAACGGCTTGCTGTATGTGCGCAGAAATTTTTCTGTTAAATCCGTTTTTGAAAGTCCCATATTCACATAATACTACTTTTTTAAAGAAATAAAAAGGGCGCACTGCAAAAGCCGGACATGAGCGCGGAAACGGCGTTTTGCCGCAGGCTGAATCAGCAAAAAAATACTCAATACTGTTTTACCGTGAGTCAGTCTCTGATGGCATCGATATTCGCGCAGCCTGACTTTACAAACGGAAGAACGCTTTCCTCGCGGTCAATCCGCAGGCGCACAAGGCACGGCCCTTTTGCAAACGCTTTTTCCGCCCACAGCCCGTCGCTGTTCGCGTCCGCGGCCCGTATGCCGAATCCTTCCGCTATTTTCAGCAGATCCGGGGAACGGAGAAATTCGCTTGCGCTGAAATTCCGCTCAAAAAGGTATTCCTGCTGCTGGCGCACCATGCCGAGCACGCCGTTTTCAATGACAATGACGGTGACATCAAGCCCCAGCTCGCTGAGCGTTGCAAGCTCCTGCACATTCATCAGTATGCTTCCGTCGCCTGAAATACAGACAATCCGCTTTGCCGGATGCGCGAGCGCGGCTCCGATTGCCGCCGGAAGCCCGAAGCCCATTGTGCCCAGCGAGCCGCTTGTGAGAAACTGCCGGGGATGCTCAACAGGATAATACTGCGCCGCCCACATCTGATGCTGCCCTACATCCGTTGTAACGATGATGTCCTGCGGCAGGATGCCCGCCTTCTGCGCCTGGGACGGAATGCTGCTGATAAATGCGCGCGGATTTACAGAAAGCGGCCCGCGCCTGTACCCGAGCTCAATGCTCTCTGTTGCAGCGAATGACTCCCGCAGCTGCGAAAGCCATGAAGCGCGCGCTTTTGCAAGGCAGGAAGGACACTCCGCAGCCGCTGCCCGGACTTCCTTTGAAAGGAGCGGAAGCGCGGTTTCCACATCGCACACAAGAGAACAGCTTGCAGGCAGAATTTTATTCACTTCGGCAGCGTCCACATCAATATGAAGAATTTTTGCCTGAGGACAGAACTGGGCGACAGCTCCCGTTGCCCGGTCATCAAAACGGACGCCGAGCGCGAGAACAGCATCAGCATCATGCATAGCCTTGTTTGCCGCATACGAGCCGTGCATTCCGACCATCCCGAAATTGTTCCTGCTGCTTTTTGCAACGGCTCCGATTCCCATGAGGCTTGAAACAGCGGCAGCATCAAAATGCTCCATAAGGCCGGCAATGCCGCTAGATGCCTGCGGAGAACTGCATCCGCCGCCGATAAAAAGCACGGGTCTTTCTGCATTCACCAGAACGCGCGCCATCTCTGCAATGACCGGCGCAACATCTTCGGCAGGACAGCATTTTCTTTCCGCCATGGAACGGATTTCAGGATAGCGCTCAAATTCCACGCACGCCGTCTGGACATCGCGCGGCACATCAACAAGGACAGGCCCGGGGCGTCCGCTGGCTGCAATTTCAAATGCAAGCGGAACCGCCTGCAAAAGCTCCAGCGGAGACTTCACCATCATGCTGTGCTTTGTAATCGGAAAAGAAAGCCCGAACGTGTCAGCTTCCTGAAACGCGTCAGTTCCGATAAGCGTCGTATTGACCTGCCCGGTAATCGCGACAACCGGTATTGAGTCGCAGCGCGCGTCAGCAATTGCCGTCAGAAGGTTCATGGCTCCCGGCCCGGACGTTGCCATGCATACAGCCGGAATTCCGGTAGAGCGCGCCATTCCCTGCGCAATAAAGCCCGCAGCCTGCTCGTGGCGGACAAGAATGTGCCGTATAGAAGACCGGCTTAATTCATCATACAAGGGAAGAATCTGGCCGCCGGGAATTCCTGCGACAGTCCGCACTCCTTCCATTTCCAAAAGCTTTAAAATAATCTGAGAACCGGTTGCTTTTATCATGACGACAGTCTAACTGAAAAACTGTTTATTTTCAACAACTTGACACAAGCTGATTTTTTAGCGATGATTACCCGGTATGAAAACGGAATTTTTTTCCAGGCAGCAGCTTGAAACGATGGCAACGGCAGAGCTGATCGGCATTGCCGACAAGTACGGAATCGACATTCCAGACGACCTCAGCCGCCGCTTCATCATAGGCGAGCTTCTGGAAGCCGAGGAAGAGGCCCGCAGTTCTAGCCCGCACAAGGAAGATGTGCGCATCCTGAATGAAGAAGAGCCGGTGCCTGACTCCCTGCCCAAAACATACAATAACACAGCAATAGATGCCGTTCCGAGAAATCCCGCGTGGCTTTTTGTTTTCTGGGACGTAAAGGAAGCTGAAACCGCGCTTCTGCTCCAGAACAGTTCGTTCGAGTCATCCTTTCTTCATGTTTCTTTTTTTGAAAGCGCGGAAGATGAAAATCCGTCAGATTCGTTTGACATAAAAGTCAGCCTTGAGCCGAACGAGCAGTACATTATGATTCCCGGCGGAAAAAAATTCGTCAGGGTTGATCTGTCAGTTTCGATAAAAGGAAACGTTTCTGTTGCGCTCGCTTCCACACGGCTCATTGAAATTCCGTCTGAAAATGAATCGGTTCAGAATGTTCCGCCCGGAAAAAAGACTGCATTTCCGCCGCTTGTCCAGCTTTCCGGGATGAGGCGCATTCTGCACGACCATTTCATCAGCCACAGGCAGTCATTTTCAGACTGATGATGAAAACCGCAATGAAGGTGAACAAGTGACACGCAAAAAGCTCGTTTTAGTTATAGAAGCGCATCAGGGATATCTGCGGAACAGCAGCGCAGAAGGCAGCTTTTCAGCCAGGAACAGCATACTGTTTTCCGCAATAACCGATACGTACATTCCGATGCTGAATATGTTCTGCCGGCTGGAAAAGGACGGAATCCCCTTTAAAATTGCGCTTGTCATTTCGCCGGTGCTGTGCTCGCTTCTTTCGGATCCGTATATCCACGAACAGTATATCAGCCATCTTGACAGCCTGATTGCCCTTGGAAAGTCGGAAACCGAAAGGCAGAAATCCGCCGGATGCGCTGAGCAGGCCGCCAGCTGCCTTGCCGCGATTGAACAGGCAAAGCATGACTTCACGCAGACATACGGATGCAATCTGCTTGAAACGGTGCAGCGGTTTGTGCGGAAAGGATGCATCGAGCTTATTCCGACGGCGGCGACATACGCATATCTTCCTCATTATGCTGATTTTCCTGAGGCGGTAAACGCGCAGATTGAAACAGGGCTGTACTCCCAGCGGCAGTTTTTCGGAGACTCGGGGGAAGGATTCTGGCTTCCGTACATGGGCTGGGCAAAAGACCTTGACCGGGCAATCAGATCATACGGACAGAACTATGCGCTTGTAGACGCGCGCGCGCTGCTGTTTTCAAAGGAATGCCCGGAAACAGGAATTTTCTCGCCTGTGCGGACACGGACATCGCTTGCTCTTTTCGGCTGCGATCCTGACACGCCCCGCGACATCGCCGGAGAAGACGGCTTTTCCTCAGGAGAAGCGTACCGCTCCCAAAACCACGACATCGGCTTTGAGCTTCAGACGGAAGAGGCTGAAGCATTTTTCGGGAAAGGCGAAGCGCGCATCCAGACCGGATACAAGTACTGGTCAAATGCCAGCGATGACAGGACGCCCGTTCCGTACTGCGCGGAAGAAGCCAGGAAGCAGATCATAAAGGATGCCATCCAGTTCTACGAGTCAAAGCTGAAAAAGCTTGACGAAGCCGCAGAATATATGAAGGAAGAAAACGCGGTGCTCGTCTGCGCAATTCCGGCAGAGCTTCTGGGGCAGACATGGCATGAAGGCGTTGAGTGGCTTGAAAACGTCATCAGGTGCGCAGATGCAAAAAAGGGCTTTGACTTTGAGCTGTGCAGGAATCTCATTGAAAACCAGTTCTCGCTGCCTAAAATCAGCCCGTACCCCTGCTCTTCAAACGGACTCGGATACGGCGAAGACCTGCTCGACAGCACGAACAGCTGGATGATGCGCTATGTCAGAAAGGCGACAGACCGCATGATTGACCTGACCGGCCGCTTTCCTTCGGAAACATCATTAAAGGAGCGGCTCCTGAACATGGCGGCAAAGCAGGTGCTTCTTGCCCAGAGCGGTGAATGGCCGATGATGATTCACGACGGAAAATTTCCCGGCCATGCGGAAGAGCTTTTCAAGGAAGAAATTCTTTCCTTTTCAAAGGTGTTTGACTCGCTTGCAAGCAATACAGTCAGCACGGAATGGCTCACGCTGTGTGAAAAGCGGAACGCACTCTTTCCATGGCTGAACTACAGAATTTTCAGCAGGAAAAAATAAACGATGACGGGCTGCTATTGACAAAAACGCATATTTACGTTACACGCCTTTTCAGATATTTTTTCCGCCGGAAGCAATTCCTTATATCGCCAAGAGTTGCTTTGCTCCGCACAAAACAAAAGATATTCTTTTATATTGAAATAAGTCTCTTCTTATAGTAAAATCAGCAGTCATGGGAACTCTTTTTTTTACAGCCGTCATTTACCCGCTGACGCAGATTATTGAGACTGCTTTTACATTCAGCTATAAGATTCTGAAAAACACGGGCTTTGCGCTTCTTGGAGTGAGCCTCGCTGTAAGCCTGCTGACGCTGCCCCTGTATGCAGTCGCTGAGCATTGGCAGGAAACTGAACGGAAGCTCCAGGCAAAAATGAAGCCTCAGGTTTCCCGAATCAAAAAATACTTTAAAGGCGATGAGCAGTACATGATTCTTTCAACATACTACCGGCAAAATCATTACCATCCGCTCATGCAGCTCCGCTCGGCTTTTGGAATCCTGATCCAGATTCCGTTTTTTACGGCGGCATATTTCTGCCTTTCCCACATGCCGGCCCTTCATGATCACCACCTTCTGTTTATCAGCGACCTTGGAAAGCCGGACGCCCTTCTTTCAATCGGAACTGTTTCTATAAATGTCCTTCCGCTTCTGATGACAGCCATAAACTGCATTTCAGGGACAATCTACACACGGGGCCATCCCGCAAAAGAAAAGATTCAAGTGTATTCCCTTGCGCTGCTGTTTGCTGTGCTTCTCTACGGCAGTCCTTCCGGGCTTGTCATTTACTGGACGATGAACAATATTTTTTCGCTGGTGAAAAATATTTTTTACAAATGCAAGAATCCGGCACGGACATTTTACGCAGCGGCTGCCGCAGCCTCAGCAGCCGCACTCATATTCACAGTCATTTCCCACCGGTTCAATACAGCACAGAAACTGCTTTTTATTCTGCTGTGCCTGTTTATCATTCTGATTCCGCTGACCAAGCGGCTATGCGGCTTCTTTATCAGGACACTGTTTTTTCCGTTGCGTGACCATGCAAAAACCCGGACAGCACTGTTCCTTGTTTCAGCGGCCGGACTGTTTATCTTAACCGGATGCGTAATTCCTTCCCTGCTGATTGCTTCTTCGCCGGTTGAATTTTCAGGAACAGACAGCTACCCGGATCCGATGTTCTTTATACGGAACACAGCCGTTCAAAGTTTCGGCTTCCTGTTTCTGTGGCCTTCGCTCATCTATTTTCTGTTCAAGGAAAAAATCCAGACGCTTCTTGCGGCTCTTTTCTTCTGCGCGCTTGCCATTGCACTGTCCAATGCGTTTCTTTTTCAGGGAAACTACGGCTACCTTTCAAAAATGCTTATCTTCACTGAAGTTCCGTCAGTTTCATCTCCAAAGCAAGCTGTGCTGCTTAACATTGCAGCAATGGGGCTGATTTTTGCAGGAACCGCAGTCCTTATCAGGCTCGGCATGGCGCGCGCCGTTTCCGCGGTGCTTTCATTTGCCGCAGTATCAATGGTTCTGCTTTCGTTTATCCAAATCGGAAAAATCAAGGCCGGATACAGAGAATACGAACGTGTCACCCGGCTTGGAACCGATGCAAAAGGCAGCGGAATGCAGCCTCTGTTTCACCTTACAAAAACAGGAAAAAATGTCATGCTGATTTTTCTGGACAGGGCGCAGAACCGCTTTATAGAGCCAATGCTCCAGGAATCACCTCACCTGAAAGAGTCATTTTCAGGCTTCACGCTGTACAGAAACACCGTTTCATATAACTCGCACACGCTTATCGGCTCTCCGCCCGTGTACGGCGGATACGAATACACTCCGCTTGAAATCAACAGCAGGCCGGACAAGACGCTCGTTGAAAAGCACAATGAGGCGCTGCTGCTTCTGCCCCGGATATTTACGGAGCAGGCTGACGGTTTTTCTGCCGCATCAAGCGATGCGTCATGGGCAAACTACAGCTGGATTCCCGACATTTCCATTTTCAAGCCGTATCCAAAAATCAGCGCATACGTAACAGAAAACACGTATCTTGCCCAATGGTATGAGGATCACAAGGACGACGGAAAATTCACTGTTGCAAGCGACACGCTGAAAAGAAACATTCTCTGGTACGGATTCTTCCGCACTGCGCCGCTGTTCCTCAGGCCTGCAATTTATGAGAACGGACGGTACTGGTCCGCAGATTCTGAAAACGAGGACGCGAACAAGTATCTGGCAAACTATGCGCCCATGGAATATCTTCCGCGGCTCACTGACTTTAACGCTGCCACAGAAAACTATTTTTTGAGCTTCACAAACAACGCATGCCACACTTCATACTTTTTGCAGGCGCCTGACTATGTTCCGGCTGTGCGCGTGACAAACCGCGGCTCTTCCGAATATGCAGACGAAAAGTCTTATTCGTCCATGGCGGGAGTCATTCACCGTCTGGGAGAATGGCTTGACTATCTGAAGGAAAACGGAGCCTACGACAACAGCCGCATTCTTATTGTCGCCGACCACGGATGCGATTCGTATGAAAAGGACTTCCAGTGGGATGAAAAATTTGAAAAGCTCAAGCCCGGAAAATACCATCCGCTCTTTATGTTCAAGGATTTCAATGAGACAGGCGGCTTGAAAGTCAGCGATGAATTCATGACGAATGCAGACGGGGCGGCAATGCTCACGGAAGGAATTGTCGGCAATGCCGTAAATCCGTTCACAGGAACAGCACTGAGCAACAGAGCCAAGGAAGACGGCGCGCTTATTTCCGTCAGCAATCTTTTTATGCCTCATCACACAAAAAGCAAGTATGTGTTCACCACAAAACCCACAGACTGGTACCGGGTGAGCAAAAGCATTTTTGAATCAAAAAACTGGAAACAGGAAATCGTGGAGGAAGCACAGTAATGCAGCAGTTTTTTCTATACATCGACCCGGGCACGGGAAGCATGCTGTTTTCTATTCTTATCGGGGCGACGGCGACGCTGTATTTTTTGGCGCGGGCTGCCATCTTAAAGCTGAAATTCATCCTGAGCGGAAAGAAAGGCACGGCGGACAAGTCGGCGCACACATATGTCATCTACAATGAAGACAAGCGGTACTGGAACGTCTTCAAGCCGGTGCTCGATGCATTTGAAAATCATCAGACGGAAGTTACATACTTCACGTCATGCAAGGAAGATGAAGTGTTCAGCGCGGGCTACCAGTTCGTAAAGAGCGAGTACATCGGCGAAGGAAACGCGGCGTTCGCAAAGCTGAACCTGCTTTCAGCGGACATCGTGCTTGCGACAACTCCGGGCCTTGGCGTGTACCAGTGGAAGCGCAGCAAGAACGTAAAGCACTACGCGCACATTCTCCACAGCCCGGGAGACGCGACAATGTACCGGCTTTTCGGCATCGACTATTTCGATTCGGTTCTGCTTACCGGCGGATACCAAAAGAATGACGTGCGGTATCTGGAAAAGGCGCGCGGACTCAAGGAAAAAGACCTGCCTGTCGTCGGCTGCACGTACCTCGACTTCTACAAGGAGCACATCGAAACAATTCCCGCCGAGGAAAACCACAGCTTCACCGTGCTGCTTTCGCCGTCGTGGGGGCCGAGCGGAATTCTCTCGAAGTACGGGGAAAAGCTGCTTGATCCGCTTTTGGCGACCGGCTGGAACATCATCGTGCGCCCGCATCCGCAGTCAAAGCGGTCCGAGGCGGAAATGCTTGAGCGGCTTGCGAAAAAATACGCGGACAGCGGAAACCTGATCTGGGACTACGAGAGCGAAAACATCCGTTCGATGAAAAAGGCGGACATCATGATTTCGGACTTTTCAGGAATCATCTACGACTACACGTTCCTGTGTGACAAGCCCGTGATGTACGTGGACGCCGACATCGAGCTGGCCCTGTACGATGCCTACGATGTTCCCGGGCAAAAGCCGTGGCAGCTGAACGCCGTCAAGGAATTCGGAATCGGACTGAAGGAAGAGCAGTTCCCGGCGATAAAGGAAGTGATTCAGAACGCGAGCGACTCCGCAGAGCTTGCCCGTCTCCGCGCCAAGGCAAAGCAGGACGCATGGGAACATATCGGCAGCGCCGGAGAAAAAGTGTACGAATTCATGGCGGAAACAGAACAGCACCTGAACGGTACAGGTTCAGGCAAACAGTGATACAATTGCATTCAATTAAGGAGAAATGTATGACAGAAAAAGAATTCGATGTGCTCTATGCAGCCCACAAGGGGAGTGACTTTCCTCCGTCCGCCGCAGAAACCGTCTTTATGTGCGAAAAAAACGGCTGGCTCTCATCAGGCAAGGTTACTGAGGCAGGATACGAAGCCCTTGCCCCGTACAAAGTTGACAATGCGATAATCATGGCGGCAGGAAGAAGCCGCCGGTGCATGCCGCTTTCAAATTACCTTCCGAAAGGCCTGTTTGAAATCAAAGGCGATACAATGGTCGAGCGCCAGATAAAGCAGCTCCATGACGCGGGAATTTCCCAGATAATCCTTGTCGTTGGCTACCTCAAGGAAAAATACTACGAGATGGCAAAAAAATACAAAAACCTGATTGTCATCGACAACACGGAATGGCAGGAAAAAAACAACATTTCATCCCTGTACGCCGCCCGTGAATACCTCGGAAATTCATACATCTGCTGCTCGGACAACTGGTTCGCCCATAACGTGTACCGGGACTATGTGTATGACTCATACTACGCCTGCAAATATACTGACGAATTCATTGACGAATACTGCGTAAAGTCAACCGACCGGGACGGCTACATGACATGCGTCAAAAAGGGCGGGGAAAAATGCTGGTACACTATCGGCGAGGCGTTTTTCAGCAGGGAATTCTCAAGGAAATTCACCGAGCTGATGGTAAAGGAATATTACGACCCGGAAGTAAAGTACATGCTCTGGGACGACTTCCAGATCCGCCATATTGACGAACTGAAGCTCAAGGTAAAGGGCTACAGCGACGGCGAGTGCAAGGAATTCGACACAACAGAAGACATCCTCCAGTTCTATCCGAATTTCAAGGATTTCATCGACCAGTTTTTCCAGGAAGAAGAGCTTTTGAATTCGACTGCGCGCCTCACATACCTTTCAAACTACGCGGACACAAAGCAGTATTCTGTCGTTTCAACAGAGCAGCTTTCCGGGCGTCTCCATGTAAACGAAAACCTGTTCGGCCCAAGCCCGAAGTGCCTTGAAGTCTTTCACAATGCCACAATGCAGGATGTGAGCCTCTACGATCTTACGCGGGAAGACGAGCTTGCAGCTGAAATTTCCAGGCTGACAGAAATTTCCACCGATTCAATTTTCATCCACTCAGGCTCTTCCGATGTCATCAAGACAATCATGACAATCGTGCTGAATGCTGACGACACCGTGCTGATTTCAGCTCCGGCATGGAACTACTACAAGTCGGTCGTGGAGCTCCGTCATGCAAAGGCGGAATACTACGATGTACGGCCGGGAACAGATTCCTATGAGTTTGACACGCAAGGCCTCTTGAAAAAGGCGAAGGAAACAAAGGCGCGCATCATCATAATCACCACTCCGCACAATCCGACAGGAGCCGTCATTTCCCGCAGCGACCTTGAGGCGGTCATCAAGGAAAACCCCGCTTCGCTTGTCATCGTGGACGAGGCTTACCTCGGAATGTCAGACGTTACGTATGATGAGAAATTCCTTTTGAACGCCTACACAAACGTAGTCTTTGCGCGCACATTCTCAAAGCTGTACGGTCTTGCAGGAGTCAGAATCGGCTACGGGCTGTGCACGCCGATGGCAAAGCAGGTGTTCAAGCTGGACCTAAATCCGTTCCGCGTGAGCAACCTCGGCCGGAAAGCTGCAATCGCGGCGCTTGCCGACAAAGCATATTACTCGCAGCTTGCCAATACAATCAGCGGAATCCGCCGGAATTTCATTGACGGGCTGAACAGGCTGAAGGGAGTCAAGGCGTTTGACTCGGCAGCGAATTTTGTCTTTATCCATTTTGACGGAATCGATGTGCAGGGCCTCAAGGATTACCTTGCGGAAAACGGAATTCTTGTGAGGCTGTGGACTGAAGGCGGACAGCTTTCAATGCGGATCACCGTCGCCCCGAAAGAAGAAATGGACAAGACGCTCAGGCTGATACAGCAGTTCTGCGCATCATAGGGCGGGCGGCGGAGCCTTTGCAGCGGGCGTTCGCGCAACGCACGGCTAGCTCCCTGCCGGCTGCTTCAGCTGTCAAGAAAGACGGTGTCAAGCCACAGCATGCGCTTGCGACACCAGTCCGTCAGATAGCTGACTTCGCTTGCATACGTTTTCCGTTCCCGGTAGCCGGGAGCGCGCGGCCACATGGGGCTTCCCAGAATGTGCCAGACAGAATCGTTCAGCTCCGCGGCCTGTGTCAGCATATTTCCCTGCTCTTCCAGCCAGGAAATGCTCGCCTCAAGGGCAGGGCGGGTTTCCCTGTAGCGGTCTTTTACAAGCTGCACAAAGCAGATGTCGCCGAAAAGCCGGTTGTACCAGTAGTCCTGGTTTATCAGGAATCCTTCCTCATCCTTTGCAGCAGTGCTGTTTGCCGACGGATCAAAAAAGCGGAACATGAACGTCCATGCGCTGTCGCTGAGCAAGGAAGTGTATCCCTTGGAGCCGGGAGAGCTGCTTTTCGCCGTGTTTCCGAACGCAATGTCATGATCCCACGCAGGCCCCATGAAAAGCTTTTCCGGTCCGTAGTCGTACACCATGAACACAGAGTTGTAAAACTTTGCGTCATAGTTCTTTGAATATTCTGCAAGCAGGTACCAGTCCACCAGGGAAGCTTCATCAAAATGCTTTTTCCAGCCGTCAGCTTCCCTGTAGCTGTCTGAATACAGCGCGCGCTCGATTTCAATAATTTTCTGCGACCAGCGCACATAGTTTTCCGCGGAGGACTCAGGCTGCCGGATATGAAAGTTCAGATTGTCAATTCCCTGAAAACTGTACGGCCGCCCGCCGTGGCTGTCTATTTCCGCAAGAAACCCTTCGGCTCTGCCCTGCGCTTGCGCAAATTCAATCCTGTTTTCAGCAATGTCAACTTTTTCCGTCAGGCCGTACAGGCCCTGATATTTTCCGTTTATAAAAAGCGTTATAAACCGGGAGGAAGGATTCCACGGCATCCTGTTCCAGACTGTGTGAGCTAAATGCTCGGCGTAATAGTTGCGGAGCATGGAACGGTCAGCCGCGTTTGCCATCAAAACCCATTTCCGCGCGGCAGGAAATCCCGCAAGCCCTCTCGGCTCGTCAAGCTTGAGCAGGTACGGCTTTTTCTGCGTGAATGTTGTCTTCCATGTGGAATTTCCCCGTCCGCGGATTTTGCACCGCCCTGAAAATTCCCCAAGCACATAGCTGGCTTTCACGTACTTGTCCTTGCGGCTCACCGGCTTGTTCTTGTCAGTTTCAATCAGAAGGACAGGAAACCCCAGCTTCTCGCACTTTTCGACAGTGACTTTTCTATCGGAAGCTGCCAGAAACGAAAACAGGCACGCCACGGAGCATAACAGAAGAAACAGGCTGAAGAAAACAGAATGCCGTCTTACAACCATGGGCTAGTACGTAACCTCGCCGTCGTGGGCAAGCAGCGTTGAGGAAGTGACTTCTTTCAGCGCAGCGATTTCCTGCACAAGCGGCGCGTCTTCCTTTGCGCGCACCTCAATGACAAGGCTGAGCCTGCCGCCGGAAAGGGCGCGGCTCTTTACCGTGAACACCTTGCAGTGCCGCTTCACGCAGGCCATGACTTCCGCCTCCACGTCCGCGCCTTCTCCGCTCACCATGAGGATTTTCGGAGCGCGGGCGACGGGAAGCCGGTCGAGCACGAACAGCGCGACAGTCAGCACGAACGCGAGGACGCACGAAATCTGCGCCAGCCCCGCGCCGCAGATAATCCCGGTCGAAATCGCCCAGAACAGGAACACCAAGTCCATGGGATCTTTGACCGCCGTGCGGAAGCGGACGATGGAAAGCGCGCCCACCATGCCGAGCGAAATGACGACGCTCGACTGGATTGTCAGGATGACCGCCGCCGTAATCAGCACGAGCGCCGGAAGCGCGATGTTGAACGACTTCTGGTAGAACGTCCTGCGCGTGAGCAGGCGGTACGCAAAGAAAATGTACAGGGCGAAGAAGCCCGAAATCAGGAACACGACGATGATGTTCTCAGGGGTCGCGTCGTAGCGGGTGAATCCCTGTATGAAGGATTTCTTGAAAATGTCCTTAAAAGTCATAGCTGCCTCCAAAGCTGTATTTTCTGCACAGATAATATTTTGAGAATGACGTCCATTGCAGTGCGCCCGCCTGCAGGGCCTCGTTTATAAAGTCCGGCAGGAATTCGTCGAACTTCACTTCCATCATGTTTGTCCCGGCGGAAAGCACCGGGCGGAACGGCGCGGACTCGTCAAAAAATTCCCCGATCCTGCCCGAGCTTCTGATGTTCCTGTCGAATGTAACGCGCACATTCCCGGCCTCATAGACGAACGGCGCCCGCTCGTAGGCGACAATCACCACCGGCCTGAGCGCGCGCAGACGCATCTGCATTATCAGCTTTTTCAGAAGATAGGGAGTCCCGCTGTCGAATTCAGGAATGGAGCCGTCCAGAATCTGCTCGCACACGGCAGGCGGAAGCGGGCATGAAACCTTGCGGCACATTCCGCGCTCCTTCTGCTTGAGCTCCAGAGTGATGCGCTCTTTTGAGCAGTTGTAGATGCGTATGCGGAATTTCTCGCGCGGGTCGGTTCCGTCCTCGTTCTCAAAGAAGCAGGTGCTGTACAGATCGTCAAAGTACACGCTTCTGATGGAATACAGTCCGGCAGCTCCGGCATACCTGTCGCGCTCCATCAGGGAAGAAACACGCGCTTCCAGAAAGGCAAGCATATATTCAGGAGAAACATACTTATGTTCATTTCGGTACTTCTTTTTGACATCCATATGAAAGCCAGTCTACCCCCCCCCGCTCGAAAACTGTCAAGCGGCTTCTGACAAGAACAGCTGCCTGCGCTCTGGTTACCGAATGTTCGGTAACCAATCATATAAAATATAGTATAGCAATCAGTGAAGAATGTCAAGTTGATGAAAAGCGCAATTTATGGTATAAAGAAAGAATGCGACTGAACATCCGCCCTTCCCTGCTCGTTCCGCTGCTGATTCTGTCCGCGGCGGCAGCAGCCATGTTCTTCAGCTCCTCCAAAAGCCAGATTACGCCGGAACAGTGCGCGCAGACAGGATTCCCGGTCATGTTCATCGACACGATGGCGGGGAAAAAAATCGGCAGGCACAGCTACACGGCCGCGCGTTACGAGCTGGACGGGCATTCAGGCGGATGCAGCGTGCGCGGACGGGGAAACACGACATGGCAGACGCGCGAGCTGTACAAGAAGCCGTACCTGCTCAGGCTTGAGGACGAAGCCCCGCTCCTCGGCATGAACAGCGCGCGGAAGTGGGTGCTGATTGCCAACACGGCAGACAAGTCGTTCCTGCGCAACAGCTACTGCATCATGCGCCTCGGCAGGATCTGGAGCCGGATGAAGTGGATTCCGCAGGGAAGGCCGCTCTCGCTGTTCCTGAACGGAAAGTACAACGGAAGCTACCTTCTCTTTGAAAAGATTGAAATCGCGCCGGGCAGGATGAGCCTTCCGGGCGAAGGCTCGTTCCTCGCCACCGTCAACTCGCGGCTGAACAAGGAATGGAACTTCATCACCGCGCGGGGAACGAAAGTCAGCATCCGCATGGAAGGCCGCACGGAAAGCGAGTACAAGGCAATGGAAAAAGCCGTCCAGAACGCCGAGGACATCCTGTTTTCCGGCGGATTCACGGACGCAGGGACGGGCTGGCGCAGCGTCCTTGACGAAGACTCATTCATCGACTGGTACCTGGCGAACGAATTCCCCAAGAACCACGATGCCAAGTTCCAGGCTTCCTGCTGGTTCCTGTACGACTCGGTGCAACAGAAAATCTTCATGGGCCCGCCGTGGGACTTCGACATTTCCTGCGGAAACATACGGTGGGACGGCTGCGAAAACCCGGAAGGACTCTACGTAGGCACAGACAAGTGGTACGGGCGGCTCTTTGAGGACGAATCGTTCGTGCAGAGCGTGCGGGCGCGGTGGAAGGAGACGCGGGCCGAGGTCTCCGCTTCGTTCCTGTGGATTCAGGAGGAGGCGGACGCCCTCAGGCCGCTCGTGGAGCTGAACGACTCCGTATGGCGCAGCATCGGACGCCGCCAGTGGCCGCACGCTCCCGGCTGGAAGCAGCGCAAGACGTACCAAAGCGAAGTTGACTATATGCTGAACTTCCTCCAAAAGCGGGCGCAGTGGCTCGATGAAGAATTCAGCTGACGCAGGTCGGCGTTTTCCGATTGAATTTATAATCCGAACATGGTATACTGTCTGATGTGCATTCTGCGCTGCTTACACTTTTACAGCAGGATGCCAGACCATTCTACATATCTATATTCGAGGTAACGGTATGAAGTACACTGCAGAAGTGGAGCATATGTGTCCACTGGCAAAAGGCGCCTATCACGGGCCGGCTCCAATTCCGGAGGAAGGCGCATGGATTCAGGCAAAGACACAGGAAGATATTTCCGGCTTTACACACGGCATCGGCTGGTGCGCGCCGCAGCAGGGCGCATGCAAGCTCACACTCAATGTAAAGAACGGAGTCATTGAAGAAGCGCTTGTCGAGACAATCGGCTGCTCAGGAATGACTCATTCGGCCGCCATGGCTTCAGAGATTCTCATCGGAAAAACACTCATCGAAGCCCTCAACACTGACCTTGTGTGCGATGCAATCAACACCGCAATGCGCGAGCTGTTCCTTCAGATTGCATACGGACGCACACAGTCCGCATACTCAAAGGACGGGCTGAAAGTGGGCGCATCTCTTGAAGACCTTGGAAAGAACCTGCGCTCCCAGGTGGGAACAATGTTCGCCACCCGCAAGACAGGGCCGCGCTACCTTGAAATGACTGAAGGCTATGTTGACAAGTGCGCTGTTGACAAGGACGGACAGATTATCGGCTACAAGTGCATCAACATCGGAAAGCTCATGGACGCGCTCAAGGCAGGCACAGATCCAAAGGAAGCTATTGAAAAGGCACGCACACAGTACGGGCGCGTAACAGAAGATCAGGGCGCGGTGAAATTCATCGATCCGAGAAAGGAATAGCGCAGCCTGATTTCCTGCTGATTTATCAAGCCAGTGCCGGCGCATCCCGTAATGGCGCTGCATACAAGTGACTTAGAGAGGAACACAATATGTCATTATTTGAAGATTTTGAAGGCCGCATACCGCAGGTAAACAAGGCTTTGAAAGAATACGGATTTGCCGAGGGAGAAGCAGGACTTCAGTCCGCCCGCGAGCTGTGCACATCAAAAGGATTCGATCCGTATGAAATCTGCCAGAGCACGCAGCAGATCTGCTTTGAGGACGCAAAATGGGCGTATGTCCTCGGCTCCGCAATTGCACTCAAGAAAGGCGAAAAAGCCGGAACTATCACCGGCTCCGAGGCGGCCGCGGCAATAGGCGAAGGGCTTCAGGCGTTCTGCCTTCCCGGCTCAGTAGCTGATGACCGCAAGGTCGGAATCGGCCACGGAAACCTCGGCGCACGGCTGCTTTCAGAAGACACGCAGTGCTTTGCCTTCCTTGCAGGGCATGAGTCTTTTGCGGCGGCGGAAGGAGCCATCAAGATTGCGGCAAACGCAAACAAAGTGCGCAAGAACAAGCTGCGCGTCATCCTGAACGGACTTGGAAAGGATGCAGCCCAGATTATCAGCCGCATCAACGGCTTCACATACGTCCAGACAAAATTCGACTATTTCAACGGAAACGGAACAGACAAGGCGCTTTCAGTTGTAAAGGAAGTCCCTTACGGAAGCAATCCTGACCGCCTGATTGTCAAGTGCTACGGCGCAGACGATGTGCGCGAGGGCGTTGCAATCATGTGGCACGAAAATGTTGATGTTTCCATCACAGGAAATTCAACAAACCCGACACGGTTCCAGCATCCTGTCGCAGGCACATACAAAAAGGAGCGCCTTCTCGCAGGCAAGGAGTACTTCTCAGTAGCTTCCGGCGGCGGAACAGGACGCACGCTTCACCCGGACAACATGGCGGCAGGCCCTGCATCTTACGGCTTCACCGACACACTTGGAAGAATGCACTCGGACGCTCAGTTTGCCGGCTCTTCGTCAGTTCCTGCTCACGTAGAAATGATGGGCTTTATGGGCATGGGCAACAATCCGATGGTAGGCTGCACCGTAGCCTGCGCTGTCGCTGTCGCAGAAGCATTTAAAAAGTAAATTTCAGCAGAAACAAGGAGCAGGACAGCTGCCCTGCTCCTTGTCCGCCGGAATATGATGTCCATTTTCCGGCCTAGAACACTATATTCATCACTTCCTGCACGTTTGTCACCGGAATAAAGCGGATGCCGCTTTTCACGTGGGACGGAATTTCCTCAAGATCACGCTCATTCGCCTTGGGAATGATAATCGTCTTTATCTTGTTGCGCTTGGCGGCGACTGTCTTTTCACGCAGTCCGCCGATCGGAAGCACCTGCCCTGTGAGGCTCAGCTCTCCCGTCATGGCAAGGTGCGGCTTTATTTTTTTTCCCTTGAACAGAGAGACAAATGTTGTTGCCATTGTGATTCCCGCGCTCGGGCCGTCCTTGGGAGTGGCGCCTTCAGGAATGTGCAGATGCACGGTATTTTCCTCGAACCACGTGCTTTCCTTTATTCCGCAGGAAATGGCGAACTGCTTGCTCCAGTTCATGGCAATCTGAGCGCTTTCCTTCATCACATCGCCCATCTGCCCCGTAAGCTGAAGCCCTCCTTTTTCGCTTTTAAATGCAATGGACTCAAGGAGCAGCGTGTCGCCGCCCATGCTTGTCCATGCAAGCCCGATTGCAGTTCCCGGGACAGAAGCCGCCTTTATCTGGCTTTCATCAAAGACAGCCTTTCCCAGATACGAGCGCACCTGGGGAACATCAACCGTAAAGCTCTTTTTTCCGATTTCAGCCGCAATTTCCTGCGCCGTCATTCTGCCTGCCTTTTCGAGCGACTGAACTTCCTCCATGACAATTTTCCGGTTGATTTTGTCGATGCACTTTTCAAAGTTGCGCACGCCGGCCTCACGGGCATATTCCGTTGCAATCAGGCTGAGCGCGGACTTTGTGTACTTGATCTGCGTCTTTTTGAATCCGTTCTTTTCAAGGCTCTTCGGAACAAGATACTTCCGCGCAATTTCAATTTTTTCCTGATCAATATAGCCTGACAGCTCGATGATTTCAGCGCGGTCAAGCAGCGGCCGCGGAATCGTGTCAAGCGTATTCGCCGTGAGAATAAAAAACACTTTGCTCAGGTCGAACGGAAGGTTCAGGTACGTGTCGCGGAACGTGGAATTCTGCTCAGGGTCAAGGACTTCAAGCAGCGCGGCAGACGGATCTCCCTGCGCGCTCGCATTCATCTTGTCAACCTCGTCAATCATAAAGACAGGAGCCTTTGACTTTGTAATCTTCAGCCCTTCAATAATCTGCCCCGGCATTGCGCCGATATACGTCCTGCGGAATCCCTTGATTTTCGCTTCGTCATGCTCTCCGCCTACGCTGAACCTGAAGAATTTCTTGTTCATGGCAGCCGCAATGGAGCGGCCCACGCTCGTCTTTCCGACTCCCGGCGGACCTGCCAGAATCAGCACGGAGCCTTTTCCGTCGTTTTTGAGCATTCTGACTGAAAGGTGCTCAAGAATCCGTTTCTTTACATCGTCAAGGCCGTAATGGTCATTTTCAAGAATCCGCGAGGCTTTTTCAAGGCTGTACGCTTCAAGCGGATCGTCATTCCACGGAAGCGAGCTTACAAGCTCCAGATAATTGCGGCTCATGCTGTAGTCTGGATCATGCGGGTCGAGCAGCTGGAATTTGGCAAGCTCGGCATCAAGAGCTTCCTTCACTTCCCCCTGAAACTGGAAAGAATCGATTTTGGACTTGAATTTCTGGTAGTCGCTTGTCTTTGAATCGCCCGCAATGCCAAGCTCTTCCTGAATGCTCTTCATTTCCTCGCGCAAAAAGTACTCGCGCTGGTTTTTTTCGACCTTTTCATTCAGCTCGGCCTGAATTTTTTTCTGCACGCGGAAAATTTCCTGCTCTTTCTTTATGTAGACAAGCACCTGCTCCATGCGGCGGCGCACATTCACCATTTCAAGGACTTTCTGCTGATCTTCCTTGTCGATATTCAGAATGGAAACAATAAAGTCGGCGATTTTTCCGGGATGATCAATGTTCACCATGTTGAGGCGCATTTCCTCGCTGAACATGGGATTGTTCTCGCTGATTTCCTTCATTTCGCTGATGAGTGCGCGGGTCAGCGCCTTCACTTCAAATGTGCTGTCTTCCTCATCGTCAAGGTACTCAATGGCGGCTGCAATCGGATTCGCCTTGCTGAGAATTTTTCTGATTTTAAAGCGCTGCAAGGTGGAGACAAAAACGTTCACGCCGCCGTCAGGAAGGTTTATCTTCTTTATGATTCTGGCGGCTGTTCCGACGGTATGCAGATCGTCTGCGGACGGAGTGTCTGACTCGTTCTTTATCATGACAATCCCTACAAAGCCGTCGCCTGCAAGGGATTCTTCTATCACTTTTATGTCTTCCGCGCTGTTTATCATCAGCGGAGTAAAAATACCGGGAAAAATCGGACGTCCGCCGATGGGCAGTATATTCAGCTTTACGGGAAGCTGAGCTTCCGCCGGGAGACCGAGAAGTTCTTTTTCATTCGACTGATTCTTCATATAATCCAGTATACTCAAAATCCGCGGAAAATACAAATGATTCCTGCAAAAGGAATTCCCGGTCGCGGACACAGGGCGGAACCTATCGGTTTGTGCCGGCAGTTTTATGTCCGTCGATTGCACAGGCATGTTGATTTTAATTGCATTTGCAGATATGCTCTAGCCATGCTGAAACTGACTGAAGGAAACATCACGCGGCAGCTTGTTCTGTTTGCCGTTCCTGTCCTGCTGGGGCAGTCCTTGCAGCGGCTGTACACGCTTGCCGACACTGTGCTTGTGGGGAGGCTTCTCGGCACATCATCGCTTGCGGCAGTGGGAGCCTCCAGCACAATAGCAATTTTTCTCATTGTCATGACAAACGGATTTTCAAGCGGATTCTCGATTGTCATTGCCCAGCAGTACGGAGCCGGCAGCAGAGAGCAGATGAGAAAGTCGCTTGCCTCGGCATATCTGCTTTCGCTCGGCATCTGCGCGCTCCTTTCAGCCGCCTCCCTCGCGCTGATAGACAATCTCCTTGCATGGACGCATGTTCCGCAGGATATCTTTGCACAGGCCAAGGAATATCTTCAGATTGTCGCGGCAGGGCTTTTTGCAACCATGATGTACAATCTGACTGCCGACATTCTCCGCGCGCTCGGAGACAGCACAGTGCCGCTCGTATTCCTCATTCTGAGCGTCATGCTGAACATCGCCCTTGACTACTTCTTTATTGCCAGGCTGGGAACAGGAGTCAAGGGAGCCGCCATCGCGACAGTCATTTCCCAGCTTGTCTCGGGAACGCTCTGCATTGTGTTCTGCGCGCTCAAAAGGCCGCTGCTCAAGGTCAGCATGCAGGACTTCGCGTTTTCAAGGAGCCGGTATTCCGCGCTGATTTCCCAGGGACTTGCCATGTCGCTCATGTTTTCGGTTGTAAGCGCAGGCTCGGTCATTCTTCAGGGCGGAATCAACAGCCTCGGGCAGAATTTGATTGCAGGATACACAGCAGGAAGAAAGTACCTTGAGCTTTTTATGACGCCCGCATTCGCGCTTTCTGTTACAGCGGCAGCATTTACAAGCCAGAATTTTGGAGCCAAAAACTACGGACGAATCCGCAGCGGCATTTCGCGCCTTCTTTTATTCGGCTTCATCTGGGCAACGGCAGCTTCCGCAGTCATCTTTGCCTTCGGAAGCCGCATGACAGCCTCCGTAACGGGAAGAGACGCTCCGCAGGAAGTTATCAGGGCAGGAACAATATATATGAAGTCGAATGTTGTGTTCTTTTACTTTCTGGTTGTGCTTGTGACTGTCAGGACAGCCTTGCAGGGAATGAACAGAAAGAAAACGCCCATAGCCGCAAGCCTGATTGAGCTTGCAGTGAAAATAGCGGCAGCCATCATTCTTGTGCCGAAGATAGGATTCGCAGCAATCTGCGCCGCAGAGCCTTCAATCTGGATTCTTGGCGCCGCATGGGTTTTCACAGCCTACACGCTGGCCTTGCGCAAGCTTTTGAAGCCGCAGGCAGAAATTCCGCTTTCCTAGGAATACGCCTTCCACGCCATGCAGGCAATGGTGGCCGCGTCCCGGGAAATGTTTTTCAGCACGGCATATTCATTCGGCTGATGGGCGCAGCTGTCCATAGACGACCAGACAACGGCGTCAAGTCCCCTGCGGCGGAGTCCCGCTGCAACTGTTCCGCCGCCAATCCCGATAAAGCGGGCATCAAGGCCGTGCACTGCCTTCAGCGACTGTGCAAGCTCCTGAGCCACAGCGGATTCACGGGGCGTTTCAGACGCGCATTCAGCCTGAAGCTCGCTCACATCAACTGTCACGCCGTACGCTTTTTCCGTCTTGCTGGCAGCCTCGCGCACTTTTTGGCGCACTTCATCAAGGGAATAGCACGGAAGAATGCGGCAGTCAGCGCAAAACACATCTTCACCGGGAATAATATTCACACCGGAAACATTCTGCAAGCGCATTGTAGGCTCAAACGTGGAGCATGAAGGCTCAAAGAGACTGTCCTTCCGGCTGAAAACATCAGAAAGCGCGTGGATGCGAAGTGCAAGATCGCAGGAAGCAGTCATGGCATTGCAGCCCTGATCGGGGCGGGAGCCGTGCGCCTGCGTTCCCTTTACACGGAACTTGAGCCACAGGATTCCTTTTTCAGCAATTTCAATTGTGCGCCCCTGCGGATCTCCGCCGTCGGGAATGAGTATTCTGTCGCTTTTTGAAAAGAGCGGGCTGTGCTTTTCAAGCAGGAAATTCATTCCGTATGCCGAGCCGACTTCCTCATCAGCCATAAACAGCAGCTTGAGCGTCCGCCTGGGCTGTATTTCCTGCCGGACAAAGGCAAGCGCGGCAAGAACTCCGCTTGCAAGCCCCTGCTGATTGTCTTCCGTTCCGCGCCCGTACATCTTTCCGTCCTTTTCAACTGCCGTCCACGGATCGCTTTCCCACAGGGATTCCTCGCCCGCAGGAACAACATCGAGATGTGCGCACACCCACACGCGCTCACTGTCATCAATGCCGGGAACGGTTGCCACAAGGTTCGGCCTGACACCGCTGCTCACCCGCGCGTCAGGTGCATCGTAATGCTTCAGGTCTGTGATTCCATGGGCAGCAAGCCACTGCTCAAGGGCGGCGCACTTTTCACTTTCTCCGTCGCCGCCGTTTTCCGGGGCAAGCGCCTTGTGCCGCGTAAGAAGCGACTCAAGCTCCGCCATATCCGGGACGTGGCTTTCAATGTACGATTGAATCCGGCTGAACTGTTCAGACATATCATCTCCTGCAAACGCTCTTATTATAGAACCATTTGCACGAAAATGCAAACGCCTGATGCCAGCCGGAATTCTGCAAAAGAATGCGGAGCTACAGCCTACTGGCGCTCAAGGACGAATTCGATTTTTGATTTATAAATTTCAGTTTCCTTACTTTCTCTGTTAGTCCATTTTACTTTACATACACATGAACACACGACTTTGGAGCTATCACTAGACATTTTCAGGGATTTGTTAGTATACACATCTTCTTTGAGCCATTCATCTTCTATCTCATCACCATCTACAAATTCTTCAGAATTTTCAGGGTCAAGATAGTCTTCTTTGAATTTAGAGAAATTTATTTTCTCTTGTCCTTCGTCATAATATGTCACCTTAAGAACAAAGTTCTTGTCATCAAAGTCATATTCTATATCTGCTTTTTTTTCAAAATCATTTTTATGTTCCTCATATTCTTCTCTATTGGAGTATTTTTCTTCCATATATTTTTCCGTCATAATTACTGTTGAACTATTCCTAGTACCGTCTATCACTACTGTTCCCTTTGTTATATAGTAGCTATTATCCTCATATCTCTCTGTAGATGTGTACTTATATGTTCCAGCACCAATTTCTGACGCATCAATATCTTTCATTGATGATGCATCAGTACCTGACGCACCAGTATCTGTAACGGCTTGCATTCCGTCATCTTTATCATCGTCATCATCGTCGCTGCTGCACCCGGCAAAGGCAAGGGCAATCACCATGGCCGCAAGCACGGCTGACAGCTTTGCAAACTTTTTCATATAATCCTCCTTAAAATAGAAAAAAGTCAGCATAGTCTACCCCCCCCCGCGGATTTGTCAAGCCCTTCCGCGGAATCCGCCCTTTTCACTTCATGAAAAATCATGTATACTTCTGCGCATGGCAAAAGACGCCCGGCAGAAAACATCGGGAATGCGCGACAACGGTTTAATAGACGGCACCGCCGTTTAACACCTGCCGGGGAAAAACTTCTTGAAATTGCAAAAAGCGGAACAATGCATTAAACAGCCGAAGGTTACGGCTCTTTCCTTACCATAAGGATTCGCGTTTTTAACAAAAGCGGCATTCCTTGCCATAAGGATTTGTGCTTTTAGCAAAAGCGGCATTCCTTGCCATAAGGATTTATGCTTTTAACAAAAGCGGCATTCCTTGCCACAAGGATTTGCATTTTTTACAAAAGTCACTATTCCTTACCATAAGGAATGCTGTTTTACGCAAAAGGAGCATTCCTTGCCATAAGGAACGCCGCCTGAAAAGTTCCGTTTCCTTACCGCAAGGAATGCTGAACCAACATAATCCGGCGCACACAAAAAAAATCTTTGTTTTATTTTTTTTCAAGCTGCGGATTGTGTGGTATAATAAAATCATATTGAAAGCAGGCAAAATAACTTAGGAGAGTGTATAAAAATGCCGCCGAAAATACTGCTGCCAAATTATTCACAAGTCCGCGTCGCGGGCACCCCTATCTATTCCTGCTTTTTTATAGGGGACATATATGTTCAAATTGAAAACCACAATCCGCAATATGGAAATCGACGGTTTTTCGGATTCAATCATCCGTGCTTTTAAGGCGGACACAAAGGCGCAGAGCGATATGTTTTTGAAGGCTACGATTTCGGAGCTTGAAGACCTTTCGGCAAAAATCACAACGGCGATTTTGCAGGACAAAACGCTTTCTTCTCTTGAAGCTGCCGACAGCGCACGCGATGAGGCGGTAAAGACACTCGGAACGGTGCTTGCAGCGTATGCGGTCTTCCCGATTGCCGCCAAGAAGGAACTTGCCGCTCCGCTCAAGGCGGTTTTCGACAAGTATGCAAAGGCTGGAATCACGAGTGCAAACTACACGAGTGAATCTTCGATGATTGAAAGCCTTCTTGAGGATTTTTCTGCGGACGGACTTTCGGAAAACAGTGCGGGCTTAGAAGGAGTTCCTGAAGCAATCGCTTCTATCCGCGCCGCACAGGATGATTTTACAAAAGAGAACGATGCGTATGTGAAGGCAAGCGCAAACAAAGGAGCGGCAGCCTCAAGTTACAACAAGCCGATTGTTTTGATTGTGAACGACAAACTGGTGCCGTATCTGAACGCAATGGTCATTGCCAGAAATGAAAACTGCGCCGAATTTGCAAAGAGCGTTGAAAAAGAAATCAACCGCGCAAACGATATGATTGCAAAGCGCACAAAGAAAGGCGGTGCTGAGAAAGAATAAGCAGCTGTCCGTGTAAAAACAGCCGCATCAGTTTTGGTGCGGCCGTTTTTGGTTTGGTGATGTATTGCTTTTACTAAAGTAAAAAATTGACTTTTCGCAGGATATGTATAAATCGGAACGAACAACGCTGTTTTTTTCCGCCCTTTTCACTTCATGAAAAATCATGTATACTTCTGCGCATGGCAAAGACAGTTGACGATAAGAAAATCATTTACACAATGGACAGAGTTTCCCGCGCTTACGGGACGAAAGTCGTTCTGAAGGACATAAGCATTTCATACTATTACGGCGCGAAAATCGGCGTCATCGGCGAGAACGGAGCCGGAAAGTCTTCCCTTTTTAAGATTTTTGCCGGAATCGACACGGACTATACCGGCGAGACACACCTGCTTCCCGGATACACCATGGGCTATCTTGAGCAGGAGCCGCAGCTTGAGCCGGGCAAGACCGTAAGGGAAACCGTCATGGAAGGCGTGAAGCCCGTTACGGATCTGCTTGCTGAATTTGACAAAGTGAACGAGGCGTTCGGCGATCCTGACGCTGACTTTGACAAGCTGTGCGCCAGGCAGGCGGAGCTTCAGGAAAAGCTGGACGCGGCGGACGCATGGAACCTTGACGCGAACCTTGAGCTTGCGATGGACGCATTGCGCTGTCCTCCGCCCGAGCAGAGCGTGGACGTGCTTTCCGGCGGCGAGCGGCGCCGTGTTGCGCTGTGCCGTCTTCTGCTCCAGCAGCCGGACATTCTGCTGCTCGACGAGCCGACAAACCACCTTGACGCGGAGACTGTCGCCTGGCTTGAGCGCCACTTGCGCGACTACAAGGGAACAATCATCGCCATTACGCACGACCGCTACTTCCTTGACAATGTTGCCGGCTGGATTCTTGAGATGGACAGGGGCGAAGGATATCCGTTCAAGGGAAACTACACCGGCTGGCTTGAGGCGAAGGAAAAGCGGCTTGCGCTCGAGGAAAAGCAGGCTTCCGTGCGCCAGCGCGAAATGAAGGAAGAGCTTGAGTGGATTCACGCCGGAGCAAAAGGGCGGCAGGCAAAGCACAAGGAGCATATCACAAAGTACGAGTCGCTTCTTGCGGAGGAAAGCAAGCGCGTCCAGCTGCGCGACAGCCAGATTTCAATTCCGGCAGGCCCGCGCCTCGGCAGCCTCGTCATTGAGGCCGACAAGCTGACAAAATCGTTCGGGGAGCGGCTTCTGTTTGAGAACCTTTCGTTCAGCATTCCGGCGGGAGCAGTCATCGGAATCGTCGGTCCGAACGGAGCGGGAAAGACAACGCTGTTCAAGATGATTGCCACGGCGGCAGGGCAGACAGTTTCCATGCCGGACGGAAGCGAAGGAAAAGAAAGCCCGGACTCAGGCGCGCTGCGGATTGGAGAGACAGTCAAGCTTGTGTACGTTGACCAGATGAGAAGCAAGCTCGACCCGGACAAGACAGTCCTTGAAATGCTTTCCGGCGGCGCGGATCTGGTGAAGCTCGGCGCGGTTGACGAAAAAGGCCGCCCGGTGAACGGCGCGCTGCGGGAAGTGAACGCGCACGCGTACTGCTCGTGGTTCAACTTCATCGGCCCGGAACAGAACAAGAAAATCAGCGTGCTGAGCGGCGGCGAGAAAAACAGGCTCAACATGGGCATGATGTTCAAGGAAGCAGGAAACGTGCTTCTGCTCGATGAGCCGACAAACGACCTTGACATTGCGACAACGCGCTCGCTCGAAGAGGCAATCAGCCAGTTCGCCGGATGTGTCCTTGTCATCAGCCATGACCGCTACTTCCTTGACCGCATCTGCACGCACATCCTCGCGTTCGAGAACAACAGCGAAGTCAGATGGTTTGAAGGCAACTGGTCCGAGTACGCGGAATGGAAGCGGAAGCAGTTCGGCGAAGATGCCGAGCGTCCGCACAAGACAATGTACCGCAAGCTCACGCGGCAGTAGGAATTTCAATGCAAAAGCTTCCGCAAAAAAAGCTTGACGTAAAGCTCATCGCGCTTGATCTGGACGACACGCTTCTTGACAGCAGCCGGCTCATAAGCAGCAGGAATGTCAGTATCCTCAAAAGAGCCGCTGCCGTCGGAATATACATTGTGCTGTGCTCAGGCCGCGCCGAAGATGCAATTCTTCCGTATGTGCGGCAGCTCGGCATCGCAGGAACTCAGGCCGGAAGGTATATTATTGCAATAAACGGATGCAGCATCTTTGATCTTCATGAGCGAAAGCAGATATACCGCCGCACGGTTGCACCTGAAATCCTGCTGCACGCTGACTGTGAAGCGGAAAAGGCCGGACTCAGAAGCGAAGTCTATTCTCCTGACACTATTTTTTACCGCGAAGAAACAAAGTGGACAAAGCTCGATGTTGACTTATGCGGACTGAAAGGAAAAGCCGTTCCTGAGTACAAGCAGTTTCTTTCCACGCCGGAAGCATTTCCAAAAATGCTGATTCCAGGAGAGCCGGAAAAGCTTGAGCAGCTTCAGAAAAAACTGAAGGAATCGCTTGCAGGCAAGGCTGTGATTTTTACAAGCAAGCCGTATTTCCTTGAAATTCTTCCTCCCGGCTGCGGAAAGGGAGAAGCAGTCCAGTGGCTTGCACAGCACATCGGCATCAGCGGAAAATGCACCGCAGGATTCGGAGACAGCATGAACGATGAAAGCATGATACGCCAATGCGGCTGGGGCATAGCTATGTGCAACGGCCATGAGTACATACAGCAGGCTGCTGATTTTGTAACCGAAAAAAGCAATGATGAAAGCGGCATAGGCGATTTTATAGAAAAATACATTCTGTAAAGCCTGGCGTTCAAAAAAGCAGACTGGCCGCCATACGCGGAAAAAAATGCAGGAGGCGCAATGAAAATGAAGCTGAAGTTAAAGATTTTTCCTTCCGCGGCAGCCGGCTTCCTTGCCGTTCTTGCAGGGAGCCTTCTTGCCGTCTATGGCATCGTCCTTCACATTCTCAGCCCGGAAACGCTTGCTGTCAGCCTCCGTTCGTTTTCAAACATCTGGATTGCAGCGGGCGCATGCATTCTGCTTTCAGGAATATACCGGCTCAGGACTTCGCGCAGCCTCTGGGAAAAAGTCCCTGCCAGACTGCGCATGGCGGCTGTTCTTGCTTCCGTTGCAGCTGTTCCAGTCATCCTCTTCTGCCTGATACTGATCTGCACACCGGACACTGAGCAAAATCCGGATGCCTCCTGCATTTTCCTGCTTGGCGGCGGAATCGACAAAAACGGAAACCTGCCCGCGCCGGTGCAAAAACGTGCGGACACAGCCATCTCATGCTGGAAGAGCCTTGAAAAGCCTGCAATCATCGTTGTGACAGGCGGAGCCAAGGAATTCAAGAAATTCGAGGAAGCTCCCGCACTGAAGCGGCGGCTTGAAAGCGGCGGAATTCCTCCTGAATGCATACTGACGGAAAGCAAAGCTCTTGACACTATTCAGAATTTTGAAAACGCAGCACAGCTTTTGTGCGCAGCTGAAAACAGGCAGCTGAATGAAATCCTGCAAAGCAATATTGTCATCGTGACGAATTTCTTCCACTTGCACCGCGCTCAGATTATTGCAAAAAGGCTCGGCTTTGCAAACATTTCAGGATGCGCGGCCCCGGACGAAAAGCTGTATATGCTCACTAACTACGCCCGGGAAATCTGCGCCTACATCAAGCTTGCCCTCAGGATTGCGCTCACGGGCAGACCGCGCAGCATGGCGCAGCCCTATGACGGCACAGAAAAGCAGCCAGCGGCCGGCAGCCCGGAATGCAAAGGCTGAAACACAAGGGAGCTGGTCAGCGGCCTGCGTTTTCCTTGTAGTACTTTTCATATGCGCTGTATGTTGAGCCGATAAGCGTATCAACATCGCTGTGCTTCGGCTCCCACCCGAGCAGCTCCAGAGCGAGCTTTGAAGAGGCGGTAAGCTGCGCAGGATCTCCGGCGCGGCGCTCAACATAGTCAGCAGGAATTTCCTTCCCGGTGATTCTGCGCGCGGACTCAAGCATCTCTGTAACAGTGATGCCGTTTCCTGTCCCGAGGTTCAGCGTGAGGCTCTTTTTCCGGGAGCTGATGTATTCAAGCGCAAGAACGTGGGCAGACGCAAGATCTGTCACATGAATATAGTCGCGTATGCATGTTCCGTCCCTGGTCGGATAGTCGTTTCCAAAAATCTTGAGCCGCTCCCGCTTTCCGCAGGCAACTTCCATCATCACCGGAAGAAGGTTCGCCGGATTGCGCTCAAGCCCGTAAATCACGCCTTCAACATCATAACCGGCGGCATTGAAATATCTGAGGGCAGCAAAATGAAGCCCCTTGAGCTTTTCGTACCAGCCCATGAATTCTTCAATCTTGAGCTTTGTAAATCCATAGTAATTCTCAGGATTCTTAGGATGATTTTCATCAAGCGGAAGATACTGCGGCTCGCCGAACACAGCCGCGCTTGAGGAAAACACCATGTTCATGCAGCCGTGCGCAACAGCTGCATTCAGAATGTTCAGTGTTCCGCTTATGTTGTTGACAGAATACTTTTCAGGAACAATCATCGACTCGCCGGCAGCCTTGAATGCCGCAAGATGGATAAACGCATCAAATCCGCGCGCAAACGCCTTTTCCAGATCGCCGGGATTCAGAATGTCGCCTGCGATAAATTCGTTGCGAGGAAAAAGGTTTTGAATCAGTCCGCTTGAAAGATTGTCAAAGACTGTCACTTCGTGGCCTTTTGACATCAGCTCCTTTACAACGTGGCTTCCGATATAGCCTGCGCCTCCGATAACAAGAACCTTCATAAAAACCTCCTAAAAAGCATGAAAGCAAGCCCAGCTGTCCTGCGGACATTCTGAACTGCTTCTATACTACAGCAACAGGCAGCTTTTTTCAATTTCAAAAATGAAAAAAATCCCGGGAAAAAGCAACAGTTGCGCAACAGAAGCCATGCAGCGGACTGTGCCGAAGGCGTTCTTTCCTCCCCTGTTCTGCCGATATGCTCTCCTTGCAAAAATCAGCCTAAACACAGTCCGCACAAACGGCTGAATGAAAAAGAGCTGCGTAAAAAACGCGAACGGAAAGTTGAAGCACACGAGCCTGAGCCAGTTTGCAAGAAGCGTCAATACATTAAATGAATGACAAGAATACGGATAGTAAAGAACCGCGGCAATCAGGCTCATGGACGGACACATCAGGGCGGCTGTAGCGCAGATGACTGCTGTTTCAAAAATCACTGGATGTGTTTCACACGGATTGAACACTCTGGCTGCAAGGCGGAACGACACGGGGCTTCCCATGACGCATTCAAGCAGATAGGCAAAGCAGAATTCAACAGCCACAATTCCCCAGACAGGAACACGGCGGCCGAACAGCTCAACTCCGCCAAGCGCGCGGATCGCTCCCAGCACAGAATCCTGCCCGGAAACCTGCATGAGCAGGCTTCCGTTCACCACATACAGGCTGAAAAAAACGTAGGCGTGAACAGTAATCACAACGGTAATCAGAGCAAAAATCATTCTCTGAATCTGATTCTCAGGCATTTTTTCTTCCTCCGTAAAGCTGAAAAAACAGCAGGCTTCAGAAGGCAAAATGACCGCTGAACACCGCTGCGCATTTCCAGCAAAAAAACGATGTTCCGTAATCAGATTTATATGAAGATTTTCTTCAACACATGTGTCGTTTACATCAAGATTGAAAAAGTATATCAGATAAAAAAAAGAAGCGCAAGAAACTGATGCGGAAAAACGGACATAAAAATCCGGTGCGCAGGAAAAATGCAGTTCCGCAAAGCTGAAATTCCTGCGGGCGTGCATCCTACGGCTCGCTTTTTTGCTGCAGGCTTGACGCAACAGCTTCCCACTGTGCGGACAGCGATTCAATTTCTGCTGAAACAGCCTCGAGCTTTTTTTGAACAGCGCGGATTTTTTCTCCGCTGGAATACACCTGCGGATCTGCCATCTGGCTTTCAAGGCCGGCCTTTTCATCTTCCTTTTGGAAAATGAGGGACTCAAGGCGCTCAGCTTCCCGCTCAGCCTTCCGCCGCTCAGACGCAGCCCGCTTCTGCTCTTCCCAGGAAATTTTCGCTGCGCCCGCAGTTTCCTTCCTGGGCAGAGGCTTTTCAGCAGCGGGAACGCTTTTTTTCTGAGATGCTGCCGTCCCGAATGAAAACGCGCCGACTGTGCCGTTCCGCTCGTCTTCAAGACGCTGCATATAATACGCGTAATCTCCCGGAAACAGCCTGAACGCTCCCGGCTGAAGCTCAAGGACGCGCGTTGCAAGGCTTTCGATAAAGCCGCGGTCATGGCTTACAAAAATCACCGTTCCGCCGAAATCCGTGAGAGCTTCCAGAAGAACGTCCTTTGAGTGCATGTCAAGATGATTTGTCGGCTCGTCAAGCACAAGCAGATTCACCGGGCGCAGCAAAAGCTCAAGCAGCGCAATGCGGCTCTTTTCTCCGCCGGACAGAACATCAATGCTTTTATACACATCGTCCCCGCGGAACAAAAACGCGCCGAGCATATCGCGCAGCTTCGGAACAAGCTCAAGCGGCGCATTCCGCTCAAGGCGGTCAAGAACCGTTTCGCTCCCGGTGATTTTTTCCGCGCTGTCCTGGGAAAAGTAGCCGGCTGTCACACCGCTTCCCAGCCTGACTGTTCCTGAATAGTCTGTGTCTATGCCCGCGATAATTCTCAGCAGCGTTGACTTTCCGGCGCCGTTCCGTCCGGCAACAACAAGCCGCTCGTTTTTTTCGACAACCGCATCAAGACTGCTGATGATATTTTTTCCGCCGCCGTAGCTTTTGCAGACCTTGTCAAGAGTCAGCACAATCTGCCCGGAATGGGGAGCCGGAGGAAATGTGAAATGAATTTTTTTCAGGCTCTCAGGAATTTCAATTTTATTTTCGAGGATTTTGTCAAGATGCTTCTGCCTGTCCTGCGCCTGAGCCGCCTTTGTCGCCTTATAGCCGAAACGGCGGATAAAATCCTCAAGGTGCTGAATTTCCTGCTGCTGCTGTTCGTATGAAGCAATCAGGGTGTCAAGCTCTGTTTTTCTGACCGCCTCATAATGGGTGAAATTTCCCGGATACCGCTTCAGCTCCCCGTTGAAAAGCTCGTACACTTCGCAAACCGTATGATCAAGAAAATAACGGTCGTGGCTCACCAGCAGAAATCCGCCGCGGAATTCGCACAGAAACTGTTCAAGCCAGTTCCGCGCCTCCAAGTCAAGGTAGTTTGTCGGCTCGTCGAGCAGCAGGATGTCCGGGCCGCACATCAGCGCCTTTGCAAGCGCAATCCGCATCTGCCAGCCGCCGGAAAAAGATTCCGTCTGCCTGATAAAATCTTCGCGTGAAAAGCCAAGCCCGAGCAGCACCTGCTCAGCCGCAGCTTCCCGCCGGTACCAGCCGCTTTCTTCAAGCCGCGCAAGCAGCTGCGCCTGCTCCTCTGCAAGCCGCTGTGAATTGTGCGGATTTGACTTCAAGACATCGCCAATGCTGTCAATTTTCCTCTGAATCTCATAGCCCCACTCAAAGGCCTTGTCGCACTCTTCCTTCAAAGTACAGCCGGAATGTACAAGCCCGCTTTGCGGAAGGTACGCAATCCGCGCGTCCTTCTGGGCAAGCCGCTCCCCGGAATCAGGCTGCACAATTCCCGCCATGATTTTTATCAGCGTGGACTTTCCGGCGCCGTTTGCTCCCGTAAGCGCAGCCTTTGTTCCTGCCTGAAGATTGACAGAAACATTCCTGAGAATATCCCGGTCTGCAAAAGAAAGCGAAACCTTTGAAAACTGCACAAAAGCCATCTGCACCTCAGTTCTGGAAAAACAGGACGATAGAATTCGCAGGAAGAGACACTGCCGGGATGTTTCTCCCGGTGACGCTGTCAGTCCGGCCGTACACCTTTGCATACGCCATGCGCAGCCCGTTCACTTCCTTCTTATACAGAAAATTCACTTCCCGGTCGCCGTTCTCAAAATGGAATGTCAGCACGCCGTCCCATGCCGATTTCAGCGTTCCGTCAGGGAAGTACTTGATTTCAACCAGGCCGGAGCCTCTTGCCTTTGCGGGAATCACGCCGGGAACAAGGCGGCTGAACCCTGTCCACTGGAACATATTTCCGTCGTTGAATGACAACGTTCCGTAGCTGCCGCTTTTAAAGTCCGGGCCGAGCGACTGAACTGACTTGTACTGACGCTGCCTTCTGCTGCGCTCTGAAGAAATCAGCTCTTCAATTTTTTCATCTTCCCCGAGGGAAATGAAGCTGTACGACTTGGGCTTGCCGGAGCTGTCAGTATATTTTACGACAATATAGTCCCGGCTGCGCACAAACACTTCGACTGGGGCACCTTCGATCTTATATTCGCCGGAATCCGCCTTTATGAATTCGCCGTATGGAAAGCTTGCCGTCACATTCGGCAGGCTGATTTTCACCGTCCCAGAAGCAAAGCCCGTGTCGAATCCGTAGCCTGGAACAACAGACTCAAGATCAATCTGCTTTCTTGCAATCATTGGCCGGTAATAGTCAGGGTAATACCACGGCACAGCAAGAAGGGCTTCAAGCGTTTCATCCTTTTCCTGCACTTCCGCTGACTCAGCTCCCGCGCCGTATGTTCCGTCAGGATTCATCTTGAACGCACGCAGATTGTAGCTGAAGCACCAGCCTTTTGTTCCGTCGCCGGTCAGGACATACAGCCATTCGCCCGGAAGCTCAACGCCGCCAGTCGCGGGCGCAATGCCTTCGCCTGAATGCAGCGTCCTGATCACTTCATTCTTGCGCAGCCGGTACACCTGTTTTGAAGCATTCTGGCTTTCTTCCCTGATTGGAAGCCCGTCAAAGGCGCACGCGGCGTACATTCCGCTGTACTCTGAATAAAGGGCGGCGTGCCTGAACGCCCGGGATTTTTTTTCAGGCTCGGAAAGCTTCCAGAGAGGCACTTCGATTTTTTCATCAGAGCCGGGAACCCCGATGACATACACTTTTGAAATATTTGACTTTACATACACAGGAACAACAGTGCCGTCCTCGATTTCCTTTTCAGGAACATTCCACAGAAGGACGCTGTAGCCTATTATGCCGGAACATGACGTGCATAAAAACAGAGCCGCAGAAAAAAAACAGGCGGCAGACAGTCTGAATCGTTTCATACGGAGCTATCATACTATATTTTTGCAGAAAATGCTACCGCACGCTCTTTATGCGGTTTTTGGCAACGGAATTTTATCTGAGCACGGAGCGAGAATTGGCAACGTTGATATGGAAAGTTCCATTGACAGTTCGTCTTCTACTTTTACACCGCGCGCTTTTATGCTACACTTGAAAGCATGAGCAATGAAACAATTCCAGTAAGAAAGGACGTCCCCGAAACAGACAAGTGGGACCTGACATCACTCTATGCTTCCGCACAAGAGTGGGAAGCCGACCTTGCGCGCATTCCGGGCCTCGCCTCCGCGCTCGCTTCATTCAAGGGAACGCTTTCACAAAGCGCGGAAACGCTTCTTGCCGCGCTTCATGCGGACGAAGCACTTGACCGCACAACTGAAAAAGTGTTCCATTACGCAAGCCTGCTCAGCTCCCAGGATCAGGGCGACAGCTCCGCGCAGGAAAAATACAGCCGCGCGCTCATGGCATACACACAGGCGCAGGCGCAGACAAGCTTTTACACGCCGGAGCTTCTTTCTATTCCTGATGAAAAAATAAACGCATGGATTGAACAGAGCGAATTCGATGAATACCGGATCTACCTGAAAAAGCTGCTTCACATAAAGCCGTACACACTGAGCGAAAAAGAAGAGCGCATCCTTGCGCTCCAGTCAGAGTCAGGGCAGACGGCAAGCAACGCGTTTTCACTGCTCACCGATGTTGATCTTGACTTCGGAACAGTCGCTGTTGACGGAAAGCAGCTTCCGCTCACGCACAGCACATGGAGCGACTTCCTTGAAAGCCATGACCGCGCCGTGCGGAAAGAGGCGTATGAAAAATTCTACGGAACGTTTGAAAAGCACGCGAACACGCTGGCAGCCCTGTACGCAGGCTCGGTGCAGAATGACATTTTCATTGCGCGCGCCCGCGGCTACAGCTCTTCCATGGAGGCGGCTCTCTACGGCGACAAAGTTCCCGCATCAGTCTACAGAAACCTGATTGACACCGTCCACAAGAATCTGGATCCGCTGCACAGATACTATTCCCTGCGGAAAAAAATTCTCGGCGTTGAAGAGCTGCGCCACTACGATGTGTATGTTCCGCTTGTAAAATCAGTGAAGACAAACATCAGCTATGATGAGTCAGTTGAAATTGTACGCAACGCGCTTTCAGTCCTCGGCAGCGAATACACGGACACGCTGTGCAACGGACTGAAGAACGGCTGGACCGACCGCTACGAGAACAAGGGCAAGACAAGCGGCGCATTTTCTTCCGGCGCGTATGACGGCTATCCGTACATCCTGCTCAACTACAAGGACACGTCCCTGCGCGATGTCTACACAATGGCGCACGAAGGCGGACACTCCATGCACTCATGGTACAGTGTGCGCAGCAATCCGTTCATGTGCTACAGCTACACGATTTTTGAAGCTGAAGTCGCCTCCACATTCAATGAAGAGCTTGTGTTCAAGTATCTTCTGAAAAACGCGAAGGACCGCGGCATGCGGCTGTACCTGCTTGCCATGCACGCAAATGACATCCTTGCAACGCTCTACCGCCAGACAATGTTTGCTGAATTCGAGCTGAAGGCGCATGAAGCCGTGGAGAGCGGACAGCCGCTTTCCACCGATGTGCTGCGCGCCATGTACCGCACGCTCCTTGAGCAGTACTTCGGAAGCGAAATGCACTTTGAAAAGTCCAGCGACCTTGAAGGGCTCCGCATACCGCACTTCTACAACGCGTTCTACGTGTACAAGTACGCTACAGGAATCTCCGCCTCGCTTGCGCTTGCAAAGCGCGTCACTGAAGGAGGCGAAGCGGAGCGCGCTGACTACTTTGCGTTCCTCAAGTCCGGCGGCTCGCGCTACCCCATTGAAAGCCTCCGGGCCGCAGGCGTAGACATGGAGCGCACAGAGCCGGTGCAATCAGCCCTTGACACGTTCCGGGAAATCACGCAGCAGCTGGAAGCCGAGCTGTAGCAGGACAAAAAAAGCCGGGCTGCCCCGGCAACAATAAGCAAACACATCTTTCAAGCAACTTTTGACCGCAGACCTGCACAGCCCAATGTGACAGAGTTGCACAGCATAGTGTAATAGAGCTGCACAGCATAGTGTGCGGGTGCCGCTCAGCATACAGTCCGCCTCCGGGACACTATGTTGTCCCTGTACGGGACAGCATAGTGTCCGTCACTCCGTCATCATGCTCCGGCGGACACCGGAGGCAAAGCCTTTTCTTTCTCTAAAGATGCACAAAAAGCGTGTTGCAACTACTTTTCAAGGATAAACTCAACCCGCCTGTTTTTCCAGTTCACGGAGCTGTCCTTGCGGTCCGCCACAGGCTCAGTTCCTCCCTTGCCTTCCACAGAAAGCCGGGAAGCGCTTACGCCCATTTTTACCAGCCGCTCCTTCACATAGTCTGCGCGCTGCTGAGAAAGCGGAATAAGCGCCTTGCCCCACACGCCTTCCTCCGTTTCCTCTGCCGCATTGTCCGAAGTCCTGTTTGCATGTCCCGCAACAGTAACCTTGTAGTCCTTGAATTTCTTCAGGATTTCAGAAACACGCTTGAGCACCCGCACATTGTTGTCAGCCTGCGCCTGCGTGATTCCTGCCTTCACAACGTTCCCGTCCGCATCAAGAACGCGCACACCAAAGTCAGCCTCGTTGCTTCTGAATATGATTGAAGGAATCTGCATCTTAAGCTTGTTTCCGTCGCGCACAACAAGCACATCAACGCTTATCACGCCGGTCACAACGCTCTTCATTCCAAGGTCATCATTCGCTTCAAATTCAAACGGATAGTCTTCCGCCGACTGCACAAGCTCGCCGTTGTTTCCGCGGCCGTCCCACACAATCCGCTCGGTGATAGAAGACTTTCCGCCAGTCTTCCAGAACGGCTTTCCGTTTCTGTCCTTGACGGTGAACGACCAGCTCTTAAGCCCTGCCAGCGTTCCGCACTTGAGCTGCACAAACAGATCGTCATCGTTGCCGTCATTGTCCGGGCTGAAATACTTGGGCGAGGTCTTCACTGAAAGAACCGGCGGCTTTGCTGTGCAGATGAACGGGCCGGAAGAAGCCTGCGTTGCATTTCCTTTTTCATACAGTATGGAAAGCCTGCCGCGGAATGTTCCCTCGGCGCTTTTTCCGTCAGCAGCATCCCCTGCCCATGTTATCACGGACGGAAGAGGATCCTGCGTTCCGCCGGAAAACTGCTTTACAGACGCATCGGCCGAATCAACAACATCGAATTTCCATGAGGCGATTCCTTCAGTCACAGCAACCTTCAGATTGAATTTCTGGCTGTCAAGGAATCCGTCATTATTCGGAGAAATGCCCTTGTACGCCGCGGTCACAAAGGCGCTTACCGGCCGGGCATCCAGCGTTATGCCGGAAACAGATGCAGAGCCGGAATTTCCCGCCGCATCCCGCGAAAAGAGAACCACGGAATACATGCCGTTTTCAGCCTTGTTTCCGTTGTCGTCAGTGCCGTCCCATGAAAAGCCGGCGGCCGCGCTGTTGTTCCACACAAATGTCTTTACCGTAGCGTTGCGCGCATTTCTGATTTCAGCAGTCCACTTTGCCTCGGAAGAGCAGCTTTCAACATTCACCGGAACTGTCTGCCTGCTGCTTACGCCGTCCGGGGAAAAAGCTTTGTACGGAACTGAAATTGCCGCTGACGGTGCAACTGTGTCAAGGACAAATTCCTGGCTGACGGCTTCGGCTTCAGTGCCGCTTTTCGCTACAGTCCGCGCAGAAACAACATACACGCCGTCGCTGCACTTTTCCCCGCTGTCAGATATTCCGTCCCACACAAAGGACGAAGGAATCGCTGCGCTGCCGGAATACGTCTTTACAGCCGCGCCGTCCTTTTTCAGAATCTTCACTTCATACGAGCTGATTCCGCTTGAAGCCTTTGCAGCAGGAGTGACAGTGACGGTATCCTGGACGCCGTTGCCGTCCGGCGAGAATGCAGCCGGGCTTACAGAAACGGCAAGCTCCGTCCTGCTTGTGTCAAGCGTAAATTCCTTTGTCTCAAAAGTGCCGCTGTTTCCGGCAAGCTCTGTAACCGAAAGCACATAGCGATACCTTCCGTCCGGGGCAAAGCGGCCGCTTCCATCAAGTCCGTCCCATTCCACTGTATTCGGAAGGGAATTTTCAAAGCTGAATTCCTTTACGGCTGCGCCAGTCTGTGCGTTGACAATCGTTCCAGTCCAGAGCTTTTCACCTGTGTACGAAGGCTCTGGAAGCGCACGCTGGGAAATGGAAAGCACATTCTTTCCGTTAAACACTGTGTTTTCAGGAAGCGAAACTTCCGCCTTCGGAGGCTCGTTGTCAAGGACAAATACCGGGGAATAGGCAGGCTCCGGCTCATATCCGTTCAGATAGCGCGCCGTAACTTTTGCCCGGTACTCACCGTCCGCAAGGACCGCCCCGGAACTGCTTCTTCCGTCAAAAACAAATTCGGAAGGCGGATTTGTTCTTCCTGACTTTGAATAGTACGATGTTTCGTCCTTTTTTCCGACAATATCAATGCTCCACTCCGTCAGCGAATTCACGCTTGCCGCAGGAGACGGAATTGCAATGCCGAACCTGACTGTCTTCCGCTGTTCAGCAACGCTTCCCTTCGGGGCAGGAGAAAAATACCGTGAGCCGGCAATGAAAACCGCAGTCTCCGGCTTTTCCGCAGAAAAAATGATGTTTGAAAGCCCCTGCACTGACGTGTTTCCGGCGCGGTCTGTGGAAGCAATTTCATAGCTGTACACTCCGTCCGGCACAATCATTTTCTTTTCATCAGTGCCGTTCCATTCAATGTCAAGCGGCGCGGCATTTTCCCATTTGTACGAGCGCACAACAGCGCCGTTTTCATCAGTAATCCGCGCAGTCCACAAATCTTCAGCAGAGCCAGTCTGCCGTATCTTTAAAACCGCCTTGCTTCCCTCTCCGAAAATTTTCTCCGCTCCTTCAAGCGGCGCAACAACAGCTTCCGGCGGCGTATTGTCAACAACAACCTGCATCCGCGATGTTGAAGCTGTGTTTCCGTTGTCGTCAGCAGCTGTAAACTGATAATAGTACGTGCCGTCAGGCGCAAGGGAGCCGTCGTCAAGAAATCCGTTCCACACAATTTCAGCAGGAACAGCAACACTCTGCTTTGGAGTGGCAATCGACTTTGCCAATGATTTAAGTGTAAGCTTAGAAGGAAGCGAAATCTTGTTGCTGATAGTCCGCACAACTTCGCCCGCTTCATTTGTAATAATGAAATTCCATTCAGTCACATACCGCTTTTCACGGACTTTCAGCGGCACCACAAGGCTGTCCTGAACTCCGTCATTGTTCGGCGAAATATATATAGTTCCCGGCTCTGCAACTGCCGCAGGAGCCGCAAGCCCCAGCGAAAACGATGCCAGAATTCCAAGAAAATTCCTTCTGCTTTTTTTCATCACATGCTCCGGTTTCAAGGCGCACAACAGCGCCCGCCGCGGCTTATTTTGCCGCTTCATTCCACATATAAATTTCAGGAGCCTCTGTATCCTTCAGCCCCAGATCAAGCTTTGCGCCGAAGCTCACCGCCTGAATTCCTGAGTACAGGCTCTGCGTTGCAACGGCGGGAACAATTTCACTGCGCTCCCAGTCAGCATTTTTTTCAGAAATTGTCTTTGAAGTGATTCCGATTCTGAACGAGGCGCCCACAGAAAAGCTGCTCAGCCCGTCCATTCCGCCTTCTGCAATTTCCCGGATATTTGCCTGCCACGCCGCAGACAGCCGCACAAAGTTGTTGTAGTCAACACCGAATCCCAGATCCGCAATGCAGTTCTGGAAAGCAGGGAACGCCGCATCCGCGCTGAATCCTCCAGTCCATTTCTTTGCGCGGAAGAGTGTCGCCGCAAAGGAAGCACGCGGCGTAAAGATTGACGGATACGGGGACGAGCTTGCATCATCATCAATTCCGAGCGTATCATAGTCAGCGGGCTTTCCCATGTTCAGCAGGGAAAATCCGAGGCGCGGCGACTGAAAAATGCCGAAGTCTTCCATTTTGTACAGCGCGCCCAGATCGGCTCCGATAGAAAAATCAGCGCCCGACCCCATATAAAAACCGGTGTATATGTTCGCGCCCACGCACAGCCTGTCAGTCAGTTCCTTTGCAACGCCCGCATGGACAATGGCCGTCTTGCGCACATCCATTCCGTAAAAATCAGCGAACAGCGCGCTTGTTGTGAACGAAAATACAGACCACCGTGTCGGAATAATCATCCCGGCCTGAAATCCTCCGCCGACGCTTTTGTCGCTTTTAGCGCCTTCAATCCGTATCTTGTCGTTATTGAAGAATGCAGTGCCGCTCAAGTCAATGCCCACCCGCTGCTCTCCGGCACTCAAGGCAGGATTGTATGTTATTGATGACGGAACTACCGTGAAATCCGGGCCGCCAGCCGCAGACGCAGCTCCCCTCATAAGCTCAGGATTTGTCAGCCTGAACAGCTCCTCGCCGCCATACGGCGGATTATATGCAAACAGTCCGGCGCAGCAGACGCACAGAACAATGCATGCCAGCATATTTTTCATGCTCTCACCTCCCAAAGCCGCCGTGCCGCAAAGCAGCATACAAGACAGCGGCCGATATTTTTTCAGCGTACTTTATTTTCGGCAGACTGGCTGTTTTCCCTTAAAAAAGATTCCGCTTCATCTATTAAAAAGCCGGGCGTACTTGCCCCCGCTGTAATTCCCACTGTTTCCATTGCAAGAAATTCGCCCGGAATGTCCTCCGCAGTTTCAATCAGCGCCGCTTTTCCGCATATGTTTGCTGCCGTTTCAAAAAGCCTTCTTGTGTTTGCTGAATTTTTTCCTCCGATCACAAGAATTCCGTCAGCTGTTCCTTCAAGCTCACGGAGCGCATCCTGCCGCTTTGATGTTGCAGGACAGATCGAATTAAAAACCTGAATGCCGGGATTCCGGCGGCACAAAACCCGGGAAATCTGCTCAAACTCAGACGGACTGAATGTCGTCTGCGCTATGAGGATGCTTTTTTCAGGAATGCTGATCTGCTCAGCTTCCGCAGCAGTTTCAATGACAACCGCCCTGCCTTCCGCATATCCGCAAATGCTTGCCACTTCGCCGTGATTCCTGTCCCCGGCAATAATAACGGCAAATCCCTTTTTTGCCCACTCAGCCGCGCGCTTCTGGCTCTGGTGAACACGCGGACACGTTGCATCAATGACTTTTGCGCCGCTCTCTGCAAGCCGGGAAGCGACTTCGGGCGTAGTTCCGTGCGCGCGTATGATAACAGTGTCTCCGTTTCCAGCCTTTTCAGCCGAAGACGCATCCAGAATTTCAGCCCCGCGTTCCTTCAGAGAGCGCAGCACCGCATCATTATGGATCAAAGGGCCGAGCGTAAAGACAGTGCTGCTTCCGCGCGCATTTTCTTCCAGAGCCGCTTCAGCCGATTCCACAGCACGCTTCACTCCCATGCAAAATCCAAGCAGCCTGGCACGAACAATTTTCACGTAGCACTCCGATTGATCCGTTCACTGCTATAAAAAAAGCCGCAACACAAAGGTTACGGCTTTGCAGCGAATCCGGCTGAATTTATGCTTTCGGCATGGAAAGCACGTTTGCATGCGCAGAGCCGTGCGGACGGACATGACCTGCAAATTCTCCCGGCTCCCAGTGCCGGCGGGCAAAGGAAACAAATCCTGAGCTGATAAACAGCGAGGAATAGCATCCGGAAATCAGCCCGGCAGTAAGAACAACGGCAAAGTCACGGATGCTTCCTGATGTGAACACAAGCAGAGAAACTGACGCGAACAAGGTTGTGACTGTCGTGATGACAGAGCGGCTGAACGTATCAGAAATCGACTTGTCAAGAATGTCGTTGAATTTCCTCGTCTGGACAAGCTTCATGTTCTCGCGCACACGGTCAAAAATAACAACGGTCGCATTTATGGAGTAGCCGAAAATCGTAAGGACGGCCGCAAATGTCGTTGTGGAAAATTCAACCTGAGACCACGAAATAAAGGCAAACATGATAAGGCAGTCATGAACAAGCGCAATGACTGCTCCCACCGCAAAGTCCCAGTGAAAGCGGATGGCTGCATAGAGCCAGATTGCAAAAAGCGTTACGGCCGCAAGCAGCACAGACTTCATTGCATTGCTGCTGGAAAAGCCAGAGCCTACAAAGTCAGTCTTTATAACTGCGACTGATTCTTTTCCGAAGGCGGCCTGCAAAGCTTCCCGGATGTCCTTTTGCAGCATTTCTGAAGAAAGGCCGTTCTTTGTCTCCGCCGCACGGATCTGAAAGCTTCTGCCGGATTCTGCTCCAAGCTCCTTTACCGTGCTGTTTTTTCCGGCAAGCGCCGCACGGACAGCTTCAGCCAAGACAGCAGAATTCTTATCAGGAACATACATCAGCACCGGCGCATCTGAAAGGCGTGAAGTCGAGGAGCTGTCGCCGTACAGTTCATACGAATCAGCTGAACCTGAATTCCTCAGGGAAACTGAAACACCATCCACAGCAGACAGCGCGTCCGCAATCTCTTTCACCGTCGGAAACTGCCCGAACGGAAAGCTTTTTGTCTCGTTTTCCGCTCCGGTTCCGCTCATCACAAGATCCAGCGATGTGCCGGACAGCTCAACGCTCACATTTGCAGAGCCGCTGTACGTCAGTTCAAGCGCAGCAGGCGCAATGCGGACTTCCTCAACAAGGCCCGGAACAAAGTCAATTCCGAAATTGATTCCGCGGATAAAAAATCCCGCAGCTCCGCACACAATAAGCGCTGCGCTTAAAACAGCACAGGCTGGAAACGCTTTGCTGAAATGTCTTACTGTCTTCATTATTTTATCCCCCAGCCAATGCTGATAGCTTTCTTTTTGACAACTTCAGTCTGGAAGTCGAACATCAGGCGGGAAACAACAAGTGCCGTGAACACTGTCGAAACAACGCCGATTGCAAGGCTTACTGCAAATCCCTGGACTGCGCCAGTTCCAAGCTGAGACATGAACATGGCCGCAATGAATGTAGTGATATTAGAGTCCATAATCGACCAGAATGCATTGTCAAAGCCCGCGCTGATGCTGGAAGCCCTGTCCTTTCCAAGGCGGCGCTCTTCCTTGATGCGCTCAAAGATAATGACATTCGCATCAACTGCCATTCCGATTGTCAGAATCATTCCGGCAACTGTCGGCAGCGTCACAGTCAGATTAAACGCGCTCAGAATGCTGAACATGATGTACAGGTTCAGAATCTGGGCAACGCACGCATTGACTCCGGCTCCATGGTACCAGATCAGCATGAAAACCATAATTGAAACAAGGCCCACAGCGATTGCAAGAAGTCCCTGGCGGATTGCCTGCTCTCCCAGGGAAGCTCCGATCACCTGCTGGCTTTCAACAGTAAGCGGAACATCGAGCCACGCAGTCTGAAGCACTTTCCTGATGTTCTGCGCTTCCTGAAGCGAAAACCCGGTAAGAGCAACCTGCCCGCCGGTAATCGCAGTCTGAATCCGGGCATTCGACTTGATTTTATTGTCGCTGACAATGCACAGGTTTTCTCCCACATGCTCGCCTGTGAATTTTCCGAATATTTCAGCCCCTTCAGCATCAAGCGTAAAATTCACCTGCGGCTTTCCTGTCAAGTCCTCGGAGCCTACTTCAGCCGACTTTATATGCTTTCCGTCAAGAGCGACTTCCTTTTTTACCACAAGGTACCCTTCAAACTGGTCAAGCCCGTATGCATCCGTTGTATAAAAGCCCATGACTTCGCAGTCCTCAGGAATAAGCTGCGGGTCAGCAAGGCGGCCCCGGCTGTCAAATGTGCTTTCAGGATTATTATAATAGTAGGAATTGAAAGATTCTGTCGCGCCTGTATCAACAAGCCTGAAATTCAGAATTCCGCGTCCCTGAATGATTGAATTCACCTGATCTGCTTCTGCGGAACCGGGAAGCTCAATGTAAATCCTGTCCTCTCCCTGCTGCCTGATTGTCGGGGAGCTCAGGCCGAACCTGTCTATGCGCCCCGAAAGCGTTTCGACAGCCTGCGCCATCGCTTCCGCCTTTAAAGTGTCAGCATCGAACACAGAATCTCCCTGGTTTGCTATCACAGCATCGAGATCAGCCTTGACAATAACGCTCATGCCGCCGGAAAGATCAAGCCCGAGCTTTACCGAATTCTTATAGCGGTCCTTTGTCTTTAGGATTTTCTTTCTGAAGATGCCTTCAACAAACGATGCAAGCTCAGCTTTTGAGCCGAAGGAATTGAGCGCATCCTTGAGCAGAAGCGGAGAAGGAACAGCTTCGCCTGAAAGCTTGAAATTCTTTTTTGCCTGCTTTAAAAGCCAGTCCTGATCCGCTGCCAGACGGGCCTCGGGATTCTGCCTGACTTCCTCCAGAAGGCTCTTTACCGCTTCATTCGCCTGAAAGCTTGAATAGTCCTTTATGTTTTCCAGGGAACTGAGGGCAAGAACCTTGTCCTCCTTTGGTGTGCGTGCATACCAGCTGATTGACGGCCACAAAAACGCAAAGCAGACGGCAAGCACGGCAATTATGATAACAAGGCGGCCTCTTTTACTCATCTTTCTTTTCCTCAGGCTCAGAGCCGGCCGGCTCTGCTTTTTCCTCTTTGTTTTTTCTGCCGAAAAGCAGCTTCTTTTCAGCTTTCTTTTCTTCAGCAGGCTTGTCTGAAATGACAGATGCCACTGCGGAACGGTTGAATTCAATCTTTGTATTGTCGTCAACCTTTATGATGACTGTGCCGGCTTCTTTTTTTACAGAGCTTACGGTTCCGTGGATTCCGCCGATTGTCACAACTTTGTCGCCTTTCTGGAGCGCATCAAGCATTTTCTGAAGCTCCTTCTGCTTTTTGCTCTGAGGGCGAATCATAAAAAAGTACATGATTATAACAATGAGGATAAGAGGCATCAGCATTCCAAAGCCGCCGCCTGCAAGCGGTTCCGCGGCCTGTAACAAAAGTGAATTAAACAGCATTTTCATTCCTTCCTATGCAATAATTAAAAATAGTACTCAATTATACCACACTTAGAAAAAACGCACAAGGGCGCAGACGGAAAAACGCGCACAGCGCACCAGAACAGCTATCTGCCGAGAAGCTTGTCCAGCTCTGTGTTTTTTTTCAGCAATGAAGCGTCAGACGGATCAAGGGCAATGACCTGCTTCAGGTAATACTGCGCCCTTCTCCAGTCTTTCTTTGCATAGTACAGCTCATACAGCCGGTACAGCGAGTCCTTGTTCCGCGGATTGGCAGTCAGGCTGGCGCGGAGATCTTCCAGGGCAAGCTCCTCACTGCGCTGAAGCAGGCTCCGCTCATAATAAAGGAAGCTTTTCAGCCTTTGTCCCGCTCCGGGGATAAGGGATGCAATCAGGCTCATTGCCTCTGTGCGCTGGGAGGAGGCAACAAGCACCTTTATATACGCCATGACCGCAGTTTCGTCAGCAGGATTTTCCCGGTAGAACCGCTGCGCAAGCTCCTGCGCCTCCGTGATTTTTTTCAGCGCAAGGCAGATGTCAATATGGCTTGAAAAAATATCGCTTCCCGCAGAAGGGAGCGCGGCCAGCCGGGAGCTCAGGCTGTACGCCTTTTGAAAGTCACCCTTTTTTATATATTCGTCCATGCAGATTTTCATTGCAGGAACAGAATCAGGATGCGACGCAAGAATTTCCTGCGCAAGCTCCTGTGCGCTCCTGCCGTTTACAGAAAGCCCTGTCATGGATGCTGTTTCCGCGGCAAGCAGCTGCGTTTCCAGATCCGACGGATACCGCTCCAGAGCGGCAGAAACCGTCTCTATGGCTGCGGTGCTGTTCTTGTTCCAGTCGCGCTGAAGCCGTGCGCGCAGCAGATAATAGTCCCTGGAAGCAGGATTCTTTCGCTCGCTGACATCCAGAAGCGAAGAAGCGCGGATGTAGTCGCCCCGCTCCATGAGAATTCTGGCGCGCAAAAGAACATAGTCCGTATTGTCCGGCTCAAGCAGAAGAACGCGCACAACAAATCCTTCAGTCCTGTCAAAATCCCTGATGGCATACGAAGCGCGCGCGCACAGCTTTAAAAGCTCCGTGTCCTGCGGATAGCGCGGCAAAAGCTCCTCTCCGAACGAAAGCGCAAGCTCATAGTTTCCAGTCAGATAGCAGGCGTTCGCAATAGCCTGGATTATTTCCTTGGTTCCGGCTGAATACGCCCCGTTGCTTTGCGTGAAGTATGAAAGCGCCTTTTCGTTTTCGTTTTTCCTCAGGCACAGAACGCCCATAAGGTAGCTTGCAAGAACCGAGCCGGGATTCATTGAAATCGCGCTGGAAAGAGCCGCCTCTGCACGGCCGTAATAGCTGCTGACAGTTCCTCCTGACGGAGACAGAAGGACAAGCGACGGAAGCAGCGTTGAAAAAAAATCCGAGCTGTTTGTGCTCAGGTCGTAAATGCCCTTCCTTGCGCTTTCAATGGCGCCGACATACTGGTTCACAGGCACCCCGGAAGGCACATCCCATGAAACAGCCTCAGAAGGCCACACAATCTTCATTATTTCAGCGGAAATATACAGGAGCGTCTTTTCTGCATCAGTATACTCCTCAGCAACGCTCCGGTGAATCATAAAGGCGGCCTGGCGCAGGCTCTGCGGCGACCCGATTTCAGCAAGCCGCACTGCCTCGCTGTTTACCGAAGAAAAAAAGGCGCGCTTTTTAGGCCCCTGCACCGGGACAGACACAGCGGAATCCAGATCGGAGCTGTCCGCACCTGACGGCGGTGCGCTTGCACAGGAGAGAATCAGAAAAACTGCAAGGGCAGAAATTACAAAGCCAAAAAATCCGCGCATTTTCTATATTAAAAAGAGCCGCTACACCGTTTTTTCAGAAAAACTGTCTTCCGCCGAGTCGTCCTGCATATACGGAAATTCTTCCCCTGTCTTTCTCTTGACACCGTATGTCGCAATGAGAATGACTCCAAACACAACCAGCACAATAGGCCAGAAAACCGATATGAATTTCCGAAAGGAAACGTGGAAGACATCCGTGGAAAACAGCAGGAAGATAATTCCCAGAATGAACAGGAACACAGACGGAAAGAAAAAAACAGAGCGCAGCCGCCGGTAAATGAAAAAATCCGCGGCAAAGAACGAAAGCCCGGTGTTTATGACAACAACAGGCCAAAATTTTCTCACTGTCATGCCAAGAAATCCGATATTGCTCAGGCTGAAAAAAATTCCGTTGAGGATAAACATAAATCCCAGCACTATCAGGAGGCTCCGCTTGCGCAGGCGTGAGTCCCTGCCGTCAGTATATTCCATAATATGTCCTCTAAAAATGCAATGTGTCCGCGCCGGCCAAACAGCCGTCCGCCAGATAAAAAGAATAGTATAAATTTCAATTCTTGACAATGGAAGTTCACATTGCTTTCATTATATGATAGACTGTATATCATGATACGGAAACCTGCAAAAGCGGCGCTGGCAGCCGCGGCTTCGCTCCTGCTCTTTTCCTGCGCACGCCAGCAGAAAGGGCAGATTCAGCCGGAAGCGTTTACAAAGAAATACCGGGACACCCAGGAGCTTCTCGGCTCGCTTCTGGAAAAGGAAGGCCTTGCAGATGAAACGCGGTATGCAGTCGTCAACAGGATTGCAGGCAACATGCTTTCTGTCAAGGACTATCCGTCGCTGATCTATTTCCTCACAAACTGGGCGGAAACGCATCCTGATGATTCATACAACGCCTACTGGTTTCTGATGGCGGCATACGCGTACCTTGAAAACGATGCCGAGCCGATTGCAGAATACTACTTTGAGCGCATACTCAGCAGCTGCAGCGATCTTACCGTCCGGGGAAAGTCGATTCACTTTATCTGCCTCCAGCACCTGATTCAGATAAGCAGGAATTCCGCCAGCAGAATTGCATACATGAACCAGCTTATCAGCAGGTTTCCGAACGACATAAGCACAACGGAGCTTTTTTTCCGGCTTGCAAAGGAATACGAGCGTGAAGGAGACTGGAGCCAGGCAGTCCGCTCATACACGCAGTACCTTGACCAGGACGATGCCTCCACGCTGCAAATCACGGGCTACCCCAACGCCTACATGAACGCACGGCAGCTCATAAACTTCAGCAACTCGCCCAAGGACTGGACATTTGAAACGCTGGATGCACTTGTGTCCGCGGTAAAGGCAGGAATCGCCTCATACAACTACCGCGCGCTCGACAAGTACAAGTCAAAGGTAAATTTCTTTGCCATGTCGTGGCGGCAGGTGGAAACTGACGCAAACGCCCAGGAAAACTTTTCCATGCGCTCCTTTATGCGCGGAAACAGAATCCGCTGCAGCACAACGCTCGACCCTTCATCATCTTCCACGGAAGCATATCTCCGGACAACAGGCTGGAGCAACTACGTCAATGTCTGGTACCTGTATTTCCGGAAAGTGAATTTTCCGGCGGACCCTGAAATCCACGGGCGCTGGGAATGGGCAGGCATTTATTATGGCGAGAAACTGTAGATGAGCATGAAAAAAAGACTGATTTTCCTTTTCCTCCCGCTGACTGCGCTCATTCTGCCGGGAACAGCGTCTGCCGAGCCGGTAGCCGACTTTACGCTGACCATGGACTCCCTTGAAAAAAAGGAAAGCGCGCAGAAAGCACCGCCTTCCCTTCCCGCGCAAACGGACAGCCGGGACGCAAAGCCGTACCGCATTGCAGAACCAAAGCGGCGGGACATCGGCATGCACGGTGTCTTTCAGGAACGCACCGCAGCATACCGCGAGCGCTACCTTTCCGACGCGAACCGCAAATGGCTTTCAGAGGTTCTCTACGACTCCATTCCTTACCGCCCGTACATCAGGGCGCAGCTCAAGGCGCGCAAGATGCCGCTGTACCTTCAGTACCTCCCGGTAGTAGAGTCAAACTACAAGCCGACCGCAGTTTCTCCGTCAGGCGCAACGGGACTGTGGCAGTTCATGGCAAACAGCATGTCGCCTTACCTGAAAAAGAACGAATACCTTGACGAGCGGCGCGACCCGTGGAAAGAAACAGACGCCGCCCTTTCAAAGCTCACAGAAAACTACCGCACCTTCAGGGACTGGAACCTTGCAATCGCGGCATACAACATGGGAGCAGGAGCCGTAGGACGCATTGTCAAGGCGCACCCCGGAAAAGACTTCTGGCAGCTGTGCGAGCAGGGGCTTCTCTCAAGCCAGGCAACGGAATACATCCCCAAGCTTATCGCTGTCGCCGACATCGTTGAAAACGCAGACTATTACGGCGCGCTGGAAATCGGCGTGGCGGACAAACGGATTGAAGGCGTGCAGCCGCAGAAATTCAGCTATCTGAAAGTAAAAGGAAGCATACATCTTTCCACCGTGGCAGAGGCGGCCGGAATCCCGCTGGAGACAGTCAGAATGCTCAACATCGAGCTGCTCAAGGACTGCACGCCGCCAAAGTCCGAGTACAGGATCCGGCTTCCCGAGGGAGCCGCAAAAACCGCAGCAGAAAGCCTCAGAAAGCGCAGCTGAAGCGTGCGTCACAAGCCCTGTGCGCTCTAATTCAGCTTGAATTTTATGCCTGGAATGCCGAAAATCAGATTATGAAAGCGGATTTTCTTTTTTGCGCAGGCAGCAGGACTGCCGCCGCAGTTCTTTTTCTCTGTGCGCAGGCCGCATCCGCCCAGACGTATGTAGAGCGGCTTTCCGAGGCAGAATATGAGGAGATGAGGAACCCGGGAATATACGTTCCGTACTCTGACCTTGAAATGGAGCGGGAAGCCATGATGGCAGCCGCGGCAAACGGGCATGTGTCTCCAGAGAACGCAGTGATGGCTGCCTCCTGCTTTGTGAACTGGACAGACGGCACGTTTTCTTCCGATGTTTCGCTCGATGTTGAAAAGGCAGGCATTCCGATGCCGGGCGGAAAGGCGACTGCGGTAAAGGAAATTGAAATGAAGCTTCCGATTCTGGCAAAGGATCCGCTGCTTTCGCTGTATGTTGATGACGCCAAGAACCTCGGGGATCTTGTCCTTGAGGGAAGCATCACGCTCGAAGACCTGACGCGCATTGTGGACAGCAGCAAGAAGACTCCCGCTATGTTTGCGTCCGGGGGAGTGAACCTGCTGACCAGGCACACAATCAAGCTCACAGACATTTCCTCAAGCCTTATAAAGCACAAGACGCCGTATGAAAATCCGCAGCCGATTGAGCATGTTTCGTCCCGGGAATACACGGGAATCATCATAGACGCGCGCGGACAGCTGCCTATCCACGGGGAATTCACAGAAAGCGAGGCATATCCCTGCCTCTTCCCCAAAATCTGGACCGAGGACATGGATCTTCTGTACGAGCGGAACATGGTCAAAAGCGACATTGCGCGGACACAGGGCATTGTCCACTATGCAAGCTCCGAATTCACTGAAGACTACGCGGACAGGACGGGAAATTCCCCGCTGTGGATAACGGCAAAGAAAGTCTACGGAATCAACAGGTGCGATCCGATTATTTCCCGCAGCGACTACCTGCGCATTGTTTCCGTAAAGCAGAACCTTGAGCTTTTAAAGCAGGGAAAAGTCGTTATTCTTCTGGACAAGAAAAACCTTGAGCACACAGTTGAAGTTCCGCTGAAGGAAAAGAGCTACTACATCACGTACCATCAGCTCAAGCGGTTCTTCTTTGAGCGCAAGATTCCAGACATAGACCTTGAGGATGTACTGAAGGGAATCCAGATTACAGTCCAGAACCTGCAGTTCATTGCGGACTCGTATGAGCTGCTTCCCGAAGAAAAGCCGAGGATTGCCGAGATTGCGCAGTCACTCAAAAAAGCAGTTTCCTCAGGAGAGTACACCATACTGATTGAAGGGCACACAGCCGATGTGAACAAGCCGAACGGCCAGATGACGCTCAGCGTCCAGCGGGCACAGGAAATCATAAAGGAGCTTTCGGCAAACGGGCTTGACAAGAGCCTCTTTACGTTCAGGGGATTCGGCGGAACAAAGCCCGTGGCAGACAACAGCACTCCCGAAGGAAGGGCGCTGAACCGGCGCGTTGAAATCATCATCATGCCGAAAGGAAGCTACATCCTGCGGGAATAGAAAATGGCAGAGCAGTTTGCACGGTCCGCTCTTGTTTTCGGGGAGGAAGGAATAGCGCGCCTGAGGAAGCGCCGCGTCGCAGTGTTCGGGCTGGGAGGCGTCGGCGGCGCAGCGGCGGAAGCGCTTGTGCGCGGCGGAATCGGGGCGGTTGACCTGATTGACAGCGACATTGTCTCGCTGACAAACCTGAACAGGCAGATTATCGCAACACGCAGAACGGTCGGAATGTACAAAACTGATGCTGCGCGCGAGAGGCTGCTCGACATCTGCCCTGACACAGACATCCGCACATACAAGGTTTTCTTTACGCCTGAAAATCAGGATGAATTTGATTTTTCTCAGTACGACTATGTGATTGACGCCATAGACACGGTTGCAGGAAAAATTGCGCTTGCTGAAAAGGCTGAAAAGAGCGGAACGCGGATAATCAGCTGCATGGGAGCCGGAAACAAGACGGACATCTGCTCCCTTGCGGTTGCCGACATCTTTGACACAAGCATCTGCCCGCTCGCACGGACAATGCGCCGGGAACTGAAAAAACGGGGAATCAGGGCGCTTAAAGCAGTCTTTTCAACAGAGGTTCCAGTGAAAGCACACATCACAGACGGAGCGGAATTACAGGAAAAAGGAACAGCCGGGCGGCCGGCTCCGGGAAGCACATCATTTGTTCCGCCGGCAGCAGGGCTTGTTATGGCAGGAGAAGTCATCAAGGAGCTTTCCGGCTTTTACGGATGATTCACTTCAAGATACCGCGGTTTCCTTCAATCATTTTGCACACGCCCTCGACTATCGCCTCATGCTCTTTCGGGGCAATCCGCTCATACAGCGACTCAGGCGTATCACCGCTCAGCACCGGGACTTTTTTCTGCACGAGAATGCTCCCGGTGTCGCAGCCCGAGTCAACAAGATGAACTGTGCAGCCGCTTTCGGTTTCGTGCGCGGCAAGGACAGCCTCATGGACATGATGCCCCCACATTCCCCTTCCGCCGAATTTCGGAAGCAGAGCCGGGTGCAGGTTTACAATCCGCCCGCGGTACTCGCTGATGATGTCCCCCTGAAGCACGCTCAGATATCCGGCGCAGACAATGCCGCTGATATTCCGCTTCCTGCACTCTTCAAGAATAGCATCGGAAACAGCCCGGTTCTTTTCCTCACGGGAAGCGGACAGCGCGCGTTCCTTTCCCATCACGCTGAACGGGCTTTTTACCAGCGTTTCAATTCCGGCAGCAGCCGCGCGCTCCAAGGCAAAGGCATTTTTTGCGCTTGAAATCACAACGTCAATCCTGTACGGACAGCAGGAAGAGGACTTTTCAAAGTCAATCAGCGCCTGAAGATTTGTTCCGCCGCCGGAAACAAGGACTGCCAGACTAAACATAGAACTGCGTCAGCTCCTTGCAGCCCTTGAATTCACCTTTGACATCTTTTTCAGTATGCCCTACATAGCCGATTTCAAAGGCCTTCATTGCCAGAACGCCCTTCGCCGCGAATTTCTGTGCATTTTTGTTGAACCGCTTTACAATTGCCGCCGCATCCTTTTTGCTTACAGCAAGCATAAATCCGATTCCCATGTTGAACGTTGAATACATATTCTTAGGATCCGCACCGCGCCTAACCAGCTCATCAAAAATTTCAGGAATTTCCCAGGAGCCTTTCCGTATCAGTGCGGCAAGCTGCTTTTTTCCTTCCTTTGCCCGGGGAAGCATACGCGGAACATTCTCGTAAAATCCGCCGCCAGTGATATGAACCATGCCGTGCACGCTTTCACGGAAGGCAGAAAGCACATCCATCACAGGGCGCACATAAATACGCGTAGGAGTCAGAAGCACTTCGCCGATTTTCCGCTCCCTGCCGCCGACAGTGATTTTTTCATCAAAGTCTGTGACAAGCTTTCTGATTAAAGAATAGCCGTTTGAATGAGCTCCTGTTGAAGAAAGCCCGATCAGAATGTCGCCTTCCCTGATTTTTCTTCCGTCGATAATCTCAGACTTTTCAGCAACTCCCACGCCAAATCCTGCAAGGTCGTACTTTCCTTCGTCATAGAAGCCCGGCATTTCGGCAGTTTCCCCGCCGAGCAGCGCGCAGCCCGCGTCAACGCAGCCATCAGTCACGCCCTTGACAAGCTCGCCGGCAATCTTTGCGTCAAGCTTTCCGCAGGCAATGTAGTCAAGGAAAAACAGTGTCTTTACGCCGCTGCACAGAATGTCATTGACGCTCATTGCAACGCAGTCAATGCCGACTGTGTCATATTTTTTCATCTGAAAGGCAATGTCAAGCTTTGTGCCTACGCCGTCTGTCCCGGAAACCATCACCGGGTTCTTCATATTCTTGGGGACAGCGAACATTCCGTTGAATGCGCCAAGATCAGTCAGCTGGCCCGGAATCCGCGCGCGCGCAGACTGCTTCTTATACTTGTCAACTGCCCTGTATCCTTCGTTCACATTAACGCCGGCCTTCCTGTAATTTACGACATCTGCCATGATTTCCTCCAAAACTGTTTTTCCGCCTGATGAATTACGAAAGCTTTGTTCCGTTGCGCTCACCAGGAACTGAAATCGGATATTCGCCGGTAAAGCAGCCCTTGCAGAAACCGTACTGCTCAGGATTGCATGCCCGGCACGCTTCCATCATTCCTTCCGCGCTTATAAAGGCAAGCGAGTCCGCGCCGATTTCACTGCAAATTTCCGCCTCCGTGTGGCAGCTTGAAATAAGCTCTCCGCGGGTAGGCGTATTGATTCCGAAATAGCACGGAAATTTCACCGGCGGACTTGAAATCCTGAAGTGCACTTCCTTTGCTCCGGCACGGCGCAGAATCTGAACAAGACGGCGGCTCGTTGTTCCGCGGACAATCGAATCGTCAATCACAACAACGCGCTTTCCGTCTACAACAGACTTCACCGCATTAAGCTTTACAAAGACCATGTTTTCACGCTCGCGCTGAGTCGGGGCGATAAATGTGCGGCCGATATACTTGTTCTTTACGATTCCGCTCGCATACGGAATTCCGGCTTCCTGCGCATATCCCTGCGCGGCTCCAAGTCCTGAGTCGGGAACGCCGATAACAACATCAGCAGGAACGCCGCTTTCACGCGCAAGGCATGCTCCCATTTTCTGGCGGGCCTGCGTGACGGGAATGCCGTCGATAATGCTGTCAGGGCGCGCAAAATAAACGTACTCAAAGATGCAGGTGCGCTTGGAAGTGCGCTCGCCGAATTCAAAGGAAAGGACGCCGTCTTCATTTATAATGACGATTTCGCCGGGCTGAATGTCGCGCACATACGTTCCGTTCACGGAGTCAATGGCGCATGTCTCGCTGGCAAGCATCCAGCCGCCTTCAATCTTCCCGAGGCACAGCGGCCTGATTCCGTTCGGGTCGCGGGCGCCGATAAGGCACTTTTCAGTTGAGACAACAAGCGCGAACGAGCCTTTTATCATCTGAATTGTGTCTGTAAGCGCACGCTCAAGCCCCTTTTTATATGACTTTGCAATCAGCTTGAGGATGACTTCTGTGTCGCTGGAGGAAGAAAATGTGCTGCCGGAATCCTCCAGCATCTCCCGCAGCTGCTCATAGTTTACAAGCTGTCCGTTGTGGGCGACTGCAACCGCGCCGAGCCGTGACTTTTGCAGCAGAGGCTGCGCATTTTCCAGCGTGGCGCTTCCTGCCGTTGCATACCGCACATGGCCGCAGGCAATGTGTCCCTTTAAAGTAGACAGACTGTCAGGGCTGAATACTTCGGCGATAGTTCCCATCCCTTTGTGCATCACAATATCATCGCCGTTGCTGACTGCAATGCCGGCGCTGTCCTGCCCGCGGTGCTGTAATGAATACAGCGCATAGTATGCCCGCGTTGCCGCAGTAAAGCCGCTTGCTGAATACGCAACATATTCCTTTTTTTGAAGTCCGTCTGATTCATTTTTCTGCGGATTCAAGAAAATTCCGATAACGCCGCATTTGTCACGGAGCTTGTCCTGCTCTTCTTCAGCAGGAAATTCACAGTGCTTCATTTTTTCCGCCGCTACAGTTCAATTCCGAGCGCGCCGCCCGACTCCGCTTCAGCCTTCATCCTTTCACGGAAAGAAACGAGCTTTGCCTTCAGCTCAGAGTATTTTATGCTGAGGATTTCAAGGGCAAGATATGCCGCGTTCCGCGCGTTTCCGATTCCGACTGTTGCAACAGGAACCTGAGGCGGCATCTGAACAATGGAAAGCAGCGCATCCATTCCTGCAAGTCCGTTTGACTTTCCGGGCTGCACACATTCAAGCGGAACTCCCACCACCGGAAGCACAGTCCGCGAGGCAATGACACCCGGAAGCGCAGCACTCAGCCCTGCTCCCGCTATGATAACCTCGCAGCCTTCCTGCTCAACCTGGCTGACAGTTTTTGCAAGCAGCTCTCCTGCGCGGTGAGCCGAAATAATGAACGCCTTGTATGCAACGCCGAATTCCGAAAGGACTTCGGCAGCTTTTTTCATTGCTTCCAAGTCTGATTTAGAACCTAAAAAGATGGCAACTTTCATACTGTAGCATACCATAGCCGGCAAAAAAATTCAAGAAGCATGCAATTTCTTACGCGGACTCTTTGAATGCAGAGGATAAACGCTACCTGACAGCCTGCCGCAGCCGCGCAATTTCCCTTGCCATTGCCGCCGACAACGCTTCATCGGGAAGTTCTGATGCCAGCGCGGACGCAATGTCAAGCACTTTCAAAAGCAGCCGGATCCCGCTTTCTGTCTCTTCAGCAGAAAAAGCGGCGCCTCTTCTGTCCTTGATCTGCCCGGCAGCAAAAAGCAGCCCTTTTCTTCCCTGGAATTTTGAAATAATGTATTCAAGAAGAAGGCGGTCCCTGCTTTCAAGAAAACCGGCTTTTTTTTCTTCAGGAAGATAATTGCTGAGCGAGCGGAGCTTTATAAAAAGGCTTGCGGCAGTGCTGTCTGTTTCCGGGATGCCAGGCTCAGAAGGCTCCGGGGCGGGCTGCTGAGAAGCGGCTTTTTCCAGAAGGCTCCTGTCGCTTTTTTCCGGCTCCGGCTCTGCCTCTTCAGTTTCAGGAACTTCTTCAGCCTCAGGAATTTCTTCATCTTCAAATGATATATCTTCATCTTCCTGCATGACAGGCTCTTTTATTTCAGTAGGCTTTTTTCGGGGCCGCTCTTTTTTTCTTGCAGGAGGCGCATCTTCCGCCTCGTCAGCCTCCAGCTCAAGAGCCTCTTCCTCCATGCCGTCCTCCAGCTCTTCATAGCTGAATTCATGCCTGGAATCAGCATCTTCGCGCATCTGCGGCTTTCCGCCGGCACCGAACGGATTCTGAGCAAAAAATTCGGCGGCGCTTGTGTCGTCTTCCGCAAGACCGCTTCCCTCTTCATCCTGAAAGCTTTCGCCTGCAAGCTCGTCCAAGCTCCGGGAATACACTTCCTGAGAGCCCGGCTCAGCCTCCCGGTCAAGCACTCCTTCGCCCAGAACTTTTTCGACTGGCACGCCTTCGCCCTGAAGCCCTTCAAGCGAACTGTCATACCCGGCGGAAGGCTCTGTCATGTCCGGCTCCACAGGCTGCTCACTGCCGGCAGGCGGAATTTCTTCCTGCAAAACGTCCGGCCCGCCGATAGAAATGTCTTCGTCAACATCAAGGAATTCATCATCCGCGGCGCAGCGGCTTTCTGCCTGCAAAGCCCCGGATTCAAATATCCTTTTGTTGATCCGGCTGATGCCCTCTCTTGAGGCGCAGTTTTCTGCATCAACCTGCTCAATCTGCTTCCAGCTTGACATTGCCTGCACGAAATTTCCCTGCGATTCATAGTTCCGCGCAATGCATGAAATTCCCTCCACATCGTCAGGATTCTGCGCTATGTACTTCAGGTAAAATTCCTCTGCCTTCCTGAGATTTCCTTTCTGGCTGTACCGCTTTCCTCCGTCCCGGTAAAAGACGGTGTTTTCCGGGTCAATCGTTTTGATTTTCTTAAAGCAGCCCAAGGCTTTTTTTTCATCGCCGATGCAGATATAATACTGCCCGAGCAGATTCAGCGTATGAACATCGTTCGGATCCTTTTGATATTCAACCTGAATTTTTTTTCTGGCGTCTTCAGCCCGCTCGGCGCTCAGCAGAATATGCGCGTACTGTCTTCTCATGTCTGCGTCGTCGGGAGCAATGGATTCCACCCTGTCCATGACTTCAATGGCATCGCTGCTTCTTCCCACGGACTCATATGCATTGGCAAGCCCGGAAAGCGCCTTTACATACTCAGGGCTGATTCTCAGCGCCTCATGATATTCGTCTTCCGCGCTGTCATACTTGCTCTGCTTTGAATAGACATCTCCAAGCTTTGTATGCATGGCCGCATCATCAGGATTCAAGTTAAGCGCATGCTTTACCAGATCGCCCGCATTCCGGGTTCTGTTTCTTTTTAAAAGAAGATCAGCATAGCATTCAATCGCTTCAAGCCAGCCCGGCTTTGCCTTCAGAGCTGACTCATATTCTGTCTGGGCCTTGCAAAATTCCCCGAGCCTGCTGTAGCTTTTTGCAAGGTTCAGGTGAAGCACAGGATGATTGGGATCGATTTTCAGTCCGCGCAAATAGAAACTGACAGCATCCTTGTGCTGATTTTTTCTGGCATAAATCGAGCCGATGTGATTAAATGCAAGCACATCGCCCGGATTCGCCTCTACAACGGCAGTAAAGCACCGTATGGCATCATCATGACGATCCATAAGCTTGTAGGTGAAGCCGAGGTTGTAGAATGACTGGGTGTCATTTTCATCCGCTGCAATGGCGCGCTCCAGCACAGCGATGCTCTCGCTGTACTTTTTTTGCCGCCGGTAAATTGCTCCGAGCGCGTTCAGGGCTTCAGTGTCATTCGGACTGAGCCGTATGACTTCGTTAAAATACGGAAGCGCCTTTTCGTCTTCCCCGCTCTTCACATAGAGGTTTCCGAGGGAACTGAGCAGGGTGATGTCTTCCGGCTCCGTCTTCAAAAGTCCTTTGTAAATGCGGGCAGCCTGCTCGAAATCCCTTGAAAGAATCAATGCATTCGCTCTGTCTAAAATTCCGCTGTTCTGCTTCTTTCCTGCTTCCATACTTCACACCTATTTTTTTAGAGGACGGGCAAAAACTTCCTTTGACAGCTCGCCCATAATCCTGCTGTCAATCTTGGAATATGATGCAATTGCAAAGTAATAGATCTTTCCGTTTTTCAGTCCGTTCAGCGTCACTGATGTCACATTTCCGACATCGACAGGCGACTGTCCTTCCTGCGCGCCGCGGCCCAGGTATTCCCCGGGACGGTCGCCGTAAAAAAGATAATAGCCGCCGACAGAGTCATCAACTGAATGCGGCCATTCCAAAGTAACAGAGCCGTCAGACGGAATGGCAGCCAGCTTGAACGGAGCAAGCGGAGCCGGAACTTCCTTCCAGCTGATTTTCAGCTCTGTGACAGACGGGCTTTTTCTTCCGCCGCCGTCAGGATACAGGTTTGCCGCAACCTGAAAATACAGTCCGCTGACATCCTTTATTTCACGGTGATTTTTCACTGGAATCCACTCTGGAAAATCGTCCGTCCAGTTGAAGAAATTATCGCCGCTCCTCACATACAGCTCAACCGCAGTCTGAAGCGGCTCGCTGACAAGGGCGTCAATCCGCGTAATCCGTGCGCCGCTGGAAAGCAGAATCGGCTGCGTTTCAAAGCGCCCGCCTTCAGTCCTGTACGTGTCAAACCTGAGCGCCTGAGTCGTCTCGCTTTGTGCAGAACGCTGAATCCGAAAGTCATCAATAAGGCCCGTATACTGCGGACAAATGTCAATGTCGGCAGGAACGCCAAGAACCGGAACAAATACAGAGCCGCCGTCCTCATGCCCTGTTTCCGTGACATATTTCTGCGCCTCAAGCAGCCCGTTGATTCTGTATTCAAGCAGCCCGGTTTCCTCGTCAAAGCGGATGGAATGGTGCATCCACATTTCAGGGACAATAGTACGGTAGCTCGAAAGCGTAATTTCACCGCCATCCTGCACATATCCGTTGAACACATTGGTAAACGCCCATTCAAGATGATTTCCTGAAAATCTCGCCGTAATCATCTGGTACAGCGGATAATTTGCGACAGTCCGCGAAGAACGCCACGAAAAGACAATCTCGCCGTTTTCAGCAATCGAAGGCTTGAGCCAGAATTCAATCAGGAACGACCCGCTCTGCCCCGGCCTTCCAAAAATTGCGCTTCCGTTTCCGCGGAGCCGGAGCCCGCCGGTTCCCCGCGCAAGGCCGCAGTATGTTCCCATCAGGGCATTGTCCAGGGAAACAAGGCTGTTCTGCGTCACCGAATAGTTTCCCGCCTGATCCTGTGCGCCGCCTTCCTCAAAATTCACCAGCATATCGGTGCTGCCGTCAACCGGGCGGCTGTTCGTGGCAAGAACCATCGCCTCATACCCGAACCTGCCTTCCCCGGAAACAATGCCGTCCATCTTTGAAAGCAGCGGCCAGCCGTCCCTGCCCCCGAGCACAACAGACTTTTCCTGCGCGGAAACCGTATTCAACAGGATGAAAAAACATGATACAATGAAAACCGAAAACCTTTTATTCATTATGAACGACCATACTATGCATTCTGCAACACCTCTATCGTATAGAGAAGCTCTCCATCAGACTGCGCTAAAAGCCCCGGACAAAAGCGGTGTCTACCTGTGGCGCAACGAAGACCAGGCTGTAATCTACGTAGGCAAGGCAAAGAACCTGAAAAACCGGCTGACATCCTATTTCAGCGGAAGAAAGGATGTAAAGACACAGCTTCTGATAAGCAAAGCCCGCTCCATAGAGTATATTACAACCGACAACGAATATGAAGCGTTTCTGCTTGAAAACAACCTCATCAAAAAATATTCGCCGCGCTATAATATCAGCCTGAAGGACGGAAAGTCATATCCTGTCATAAAAATAACAAAGGAACCGTTTCCGCGCCTGTACAAAACAAGAATTGTCGTGCATGACGGCTCCGCCTACTTCGGGCCTTTTCCTGACGCCTCCGCTTTGGAATCATTTATAGAAACGCTCTATGAAATATATCCTCTGCGGCGGTGCAAAAAATTCCGCGAAAAAACATCGCCCTGCATGTACTACCACATAGGCAGATGCCTCGCCCCCTGCTGCAAAAAAACAGACGCTTCTGCCTACAGTGAATTTATCGAAGAAATCTGCCAGTTACTTGAGGGCAAAGGCGAAGAAACAGCAAAAAAACTCGAGCTTCAGATGAAAGAAGCCGCAAAAGCGCTCAACTTTGAAAAAGCCGCCCGGCTGCGCGACGGGCTCAAGGCCCTCGGAATCCTGCGGACGCAGAATATCGTCGAAAGCTTTGACACAGAGAACCGCGACTACATCGCAACATGGCGCGAAGGCGAGCTTGTAAGCTTCACCGTGCTGAAGATGCGCGGCGGCAAGCTGTTAGGGCGCGACAACTACCGCACAGCAAGCCTGAACGAAGACACGGAGCTGATTCCCGAATTCATGGCGTCATACTACACTGAAAAGGAGCTGATTCCGCCGGGCATCTTTGTGATGAAAAGCGACGGAACTGAATTCATGAGGCGGTGGATTCTGGAAACATACGGGCTCAGCATACGGATTGTCTCAGTCTGTGCGTCCAGCCCGGACAGGCAGGACAGCCAGGTCATCGGGGCTGGACGCACCGATGACCCCATGCACCGGGCAGCAATCAGCATGGCGCAGCAGAACGCAAAGGAAGACATTGCCCGGCGGCTGCGCGAGCGCGGCGACTTTCCCGCAATGGAAGAGCTCAAGGCGCAGCTCTCCCTTCCGTCACTTCCCGTCAGAATCGAAGGATTCGACATTGCCCACATCGGCGGAAAATTCCCTGTTGCAAGCATGATCAGCTTTTACAACGGAAACCCGGACAAAAAGCAGTACCGCTATTTCAGGCTGAAGACGACAGACGGAATCATCGATGACTTTGCGTCCATGAAGGAAGCCGTCTCACGCAGGTACACGCGGCTTTTAAACGAAGAAAAGGAGCTTCCCGGCCTTATCGTCATCGACGGCGGAATCGGGCAGGTCAATGCCGTGCATTCCGTCCTGAAGGCGCTCGGTCTCGATATCCCGGTCGCAGGTCTTGCCAAGCGGGACGAAGAAATTTACCGCCCCGGAAACAGCACGCCCCTGCGCCTGCCAAAGCGCAGCGACGCCCTCCGTCTCCTGCAGCGCGTCCGCGACGAAACGCACCGATTTGCCACAAGCAAAAACCAGGAGCTGCGCACAAAGGAAAACACCGTCTCCGCGTTTGCACAGCTGCACGGCATAGGCGCAAAGCGGGAGCTTCTCCTGCTGCGGCAGTTCCAGACAATGCACGGACTCGCCCGGGCCGCCGCACAGGATGTCGCACAGCTTCTGAAGATGAAAGCGCAGGAAGCCCAGGAAGTCATTGACGAAGCGAAAAAGCTCGCAGCCGCTCAGGATGAAGAGGCGCAAAAGAAACAGCTCGCACTCACTCTTCCCGGAACCACGGCAGAAAAGGCAGCGCGCCGCACAGAAACATGGAGCCTCGCCTCCCAGGCGCTCGAAGTCGCAAGCCCTGACGCTCCGCCCCAGTCCTCCTAGGCAAAGCCGCAGACATGGCGCACCGCCCCAGGCTATTTGACAGTGACTTTCTGAATCTTCCAGATGTCCTTCACATAGTCTTCGATTGTGCGGTCAGAAGAGAACTTTCCGCTGTTCGCTATGTTGATAAGCGCCTTCCGTGCCCAGGCTTTTCTGTCCATGTATTCCGCGGCAAGCTTTTCATGGGCCTGCACATACGAGTCAAAGTCCGCCAGGATAAAGTAAACGTCAGGCTGCTGGCCTTCAACGCCGTACACGATGGAGTCATGAATCTCCTTGAACATCTGGCCGCTCGGGTCGTATGTTCCGTCCACAAGCTGGCGCACCACTTTTGCAAGGGAAGGATTGCGGTCAAGGTACTTTGACGGAATGTATGAGTGCTCCTGCTTCATCTTGATGATTTCGTCAGCCTTCAGCCCGAAGATAAAGGCGTTCTCAGCTCCGGCTTCCTCCACAATCTCAATGTTTGCCCCGTCGAGCGTTCCGATTGTGAGCGCGCCGTTCATCATGAACTTCATGTTCGATGTTCCTGAAGCCTCGAATCCTGCCGTTGAAATCTGCTCGGACACATCAGATGCCGGAATGATTTTTTCAGCAACTGAAACGCGGTAGTTTTCAACAAACACAACCCGCAGCTTTCCGCGCACACGGCGGTCGTTGTTCACACGGTCAGCGACAGTGTTAATCAGCTTGATAATCTGCTTTGCGCGGCGGTACCCGGAGGCGGCCTTCGCTCCGAAAATAAATGTCCGTGCGGGCGGATTATAGCTTGGATCCTCCACAATCCTGTTGTACAGGTACATGATGTGGAACACGTTCAGAAGCTGCCTCTTGTACTCGTGCAGGCGCTTTACCTGCGTGTCAAAAATGCTTTCCGGGTCAAGGAATTCATTCTGGCTGTGCTTGAGGTACTCGGCGAGATGCTCCTTGTTGCGCCGCTTGATTGCAATAAGCTCTTCCAGGGAAGCGTCATCATCAGCATACTTTTCAAGCCCCTTCAGAAGCGACAGCTGCTTTTCCCAGCCGTGCCCGATCCGCTTTGTAATGAACTGCGCAAGCTCCGGGTTTGAGGCAAGAAGCCATCTGCGCTGCGTGACGCCGTTCGTCTTGTTGTTGAACTTTTCAGGATAGATTTTGTACCAGTCCTTCAGCTCCTGCTCCTTTAAAAGCTTTGTGTGAAGGGCGGCGACTCCGTTTACGCTGAAACCCGCATGAATTGCAAGCCACGCCATGTACACTTTTCCGTCGTGGATAATCGCCATGTGGTTCTGCTTGTCATAGTCGTCCGGGAACTGCCGGCGCAGGTCAATGACAAAGCGGCGGTTGATTTCCTCGACAATCTGATAAATGCGCGGAAGCAGCTTCTGGAACACTTCAATCGGCCATTTTTCCAGAGCCTCGGCAAGAATCGTGTGGTTTGTATACGCGAACGTCTTCTGCACAATGCTCCATGCATCGTCCCAGCCCACATTGTACTCGTCAAGCAGAATGCGCATAAGCTCGGGAATCGCAACAACAGGATGCGTGTCGTTCAGCTGAATCACATGGTACTGCGGGAACTTGGAAAAATCAGTTCCGACTGTATTCACAAAGTGATGAATCAGATCCTGCAGTGAAGCTGAAGTGAAGAAATACTGCTGGCGCAGACGGAGCTCCTTTCCGCTCGGCCCGTTGTCGTTCGGATAAAGCACGCGGCTGATGTTCTCGGCATCGTTCTGGCGCTCAACAGCACGGTGATACTGCATGTCGTTGAACAGCTGAAGGTCGAATCCGTTCGGGCTTGAAGCCTGCCACAGGCGCAGCGTGTTCACGGTGTTTGAGCCGTATGCGACAATCGGCATGTCATACGGAGTTGCAACAATTTCCTCCGCGTTCTCAAGGTAAAAACGGTCCTGCCCGTCGGGAGTCTTTCCGTACTGTATATGGCCGCCGAATTTGACTGTCACGGAAAGGTCTGAGCGCTTCACTTCCCATGGGTCGCGGTGCTTGAGCCAGTTGTCAGGGAATTCCACCTGCTGCCCGTCAATAATATGCTGCTCGAACATTCCGTATTCATAGCGGATTCCATAGCCGTGGCCCGGATACTCAAGCGTTGCAAGCGAGTCAAGGAAGCATGATGCCAGGCGTCCAAGGCCTCCGTTGCCAAGCCCTGCGTCAGGCTCTTCATCTTCAATCATATCGTAGCTGAGGTTCATTTCCTTGAGGACATCCTTGACCTGCTCCATAATCCCCGAGTTGATAAGATTGTTGCCAAGGGCGCGTCCCATCAGAAATTCAGCGCTCAGATAGTACAGCTGCTTCACCGGCTTCGCGTCGTACTCCTTGCGGGTTTCCATCCAGTTCGGCATGATGATTTCAAGGGCGCTCGCGCTTACTGCGTCAAACAAGTCGTGCTTGTTCGCCTGTGAAATATCCTTTCCGTACTGCCTGCGCAAACGGGCAGTCAGATTTTCCTTGAACTGTTCTGCGTCAAAAGTCATTTATATTCCTCCTCACTGGCTGACTAAAGCCTTTGTAACAGCTGCGCTGCGCCGGGCTGCAAGATTGCAGTTTCCGCCCGGAACAGCTTTTCAATTATAATATGGAAACGTTTCCTTATTCAAGCTCCCCGCATTCCTTACTTGGACACCAGAATCAGCAGAGAGCTTGCGGGAAGCACATACCGCTCCTGCGTAAGAAGCGCCTCGGCATTTTCCACGGAAAGCATCGATGAATCATCTTCTATGGAAGTGTCTGCAATCCGGTACCATCTGCGCGAAAGCTGGGCAGTCGGAATCCGCACCAGAATATCCTTCCGGTCGGTGTTCGCCGCAATATAGAAGTCGCTGCCAGGTGTTCCGCCGCTTTCTTCCGCCGGGCTGCCTCTGAGCATAAAGGCAAGAAACCGGGAAATCTTGCTCCAGTCGGGATTGCTTCCGTCAGCGGCATACCACTGGATGTCCGGCTTTTTTCCGTCTACGCTTCCCCTGAAAAATTCAGTCCGCCTGAATACAGCATAGTCCTTTCTGAGCTGAATCGCCTTTCTGGTGAAGGAGACAAGCCGCGCGTTAAGGCCGCAGTTTCCCCAGTCGAACCAGCTTATGTCGTTGTCCTGGCAGTATGCATTGTTGTTTCCCTGCTGCCCTCTGCGGAATTCGTCGCCGCCGAGCAGCATGGGCGTTCCCTGGGAAATCATCAGCGTGAGAATAAAGTTGCGCATCTGGCGGTTGCGCATTTTTTCTATTGAAGGATTCAAGGTTGGGCCTTCGTATCCGTGGTTGTAGCTCCAGTTGCTGTCCGAGCCGTCCCTGTTCCCCTCGCCGTTTTCCTCGTTATGCTTTCCGTTGTAACTGACAAGGTCGTTCATAGTGAACCCGTCATGGCACGAGATGTAGTTTATGCTGTGGTACGGAGCGCGCCCCGAAAGAGCGAACAGGTCGCTTGAGCCGCTGATTCTGGTGGCCGCGTCAGTTGAAACATGCTCGTCCCCGCGCCAGAATCTGCGGATGTCATCGCGGAACCTGTCGTTCCACTCGGCCCATCTTCCGCCGGGAAATCCTCCGAGCTGATACGCGCCGCCCGCATCCCATGGCTCTGCAATTATCTTTGTCTTTCCAAGGACAGGATCCTCGGCAATGGCATTTGTCAGAGGCGGAAACTTCAGGAGCATGCCTTCCTGGCTTCTGGACAGAATTGAAGCAAGGTCGAACCTGAATCCGTCAATATGATACTCCAGAACCCAGTAGCGGAGGCTTTCAAGAATGAAGTCGCGCACAACAGGATGGTTGCAGTTCACGGTGTTTCCGCAGCCGGAGAAATTCATGTAGAATTCCCTGCGGTTTCCGGGAAGCATATAGTAGACGCTGTTTTCAAATCCGCGGAAATTCAGCGCAACTCCGTGCTCGTTTCCTTCGGCTGTATGATTGTACACAACGTCAAGAATCACTTCGATTCCGGCCTTATGAAGCTCCCGGACCATCGTCTTGAATTCATTCACGCAGCCGCCCGGCGACTTGTCCGCGGCAAAGGAAGCCTTCGGAGAAAAGAAATTGATCGTGCTGTAGCCCCAGTAGTTTTTCATCCGCTCGCCGGTGCGCGGGTTCACATTCGCATTTTCATATTCATCGAATTCAAACACAGGAAGAAGCTCGACAGCAGTAATTCCCAGATCCTTCAGGTACGGAATTTTTTCAGTGAATCCCGCATACGTTCCGGGATGCGCAACACCAGCATTTTTTCCGGCTGTAAATCCCTTCACATGGACTTCATACAGGATGCTTTCTGACAGCGGACGGTTTATCGGACAGTCTCCCTGCCAGTCAAACGAACTGTTATCAATAACAACGCACTTTGGAAACAGATGCGAGCACTGCTCCTTGGAAAGCTCAATGTCAATCTTGTCCAGCGGTGCGCTGTAGTTTGCAGGAAGATTGAAAAAAAGAGAATCCGCAGTCAGCGCCTTTGCATACGGATCAAAAAGCCTCTGCTTTACATTGAACCGGTGGCCCTGCGCCGGCTCAAACGGGCCGTCAACCCGGTAGAGATACAAGGTTCCCGCCTTGACTCCGGGAATGAACGCGTGCCATATATCGCCTGTCCTGTTCCGCACAGGATCAAATTCAGCCCGTGCATACGGAGCGCAGTCATCAGGGCCTGCGTACAGCTCAAGGATTACCTTTGAGGCATTCCTGCTGAAGACTGAAAAATTCACTCCGTCCTTTGAAAGAGCCGTGCCTAATGGAAACGGGCTTCCAGGCAAAATATTTAAAGATTCCATAGGGAAACAGTATATCAGATTTTCATTCTATTTTCCACTTCTTAATGAAAAAATCCATGTTTAATCCGACAAAAAACGCGCAGTACACAATCACGCTGAAGCCGAAGAAAAACGATATGCTGAACATCATCAGCTCCGATGCCGTGACTATTGCAAGCAGCTCCATCACAATCATGCACAGCAGCAGAAGAATGCCGGTGAAGCTCCAGTGCGTAAGAGAAACGCTTTTCCTGCTGATATTGCAGCGGCGGCACTCGCCATCCAGAAGGCTCATGATGCCAGAGACGCTTTTTGAATCCGCCTTGATTTTCCTGAGGTTTTCCCTGGAGCACTTTTTTTCCAGCAGCGTAAGCCTCCTCACGGAGCTGCGGCACTTTTTGCAGGCAAGCAGGTGAAGCGTCAGGGAGAGCGGAAGACGCTCGTTCTTGTCAAGGGCAAAAAACCTGTCCATATATGATTCGCATTTTTTTTCCATAAATACAGCTTCCTCCTATCTGTACGGCTCAAGCTTCCGTGCAAGAATTTTCTTCGCCCTGAAAATGTGGGATTTGATTGTGTTCACAGGAATTCCGGTTACGGCGGAAATTTCTTCGTGGCTCATTCCGTTAAAGAAATAGAGCCTGATGCATTCCGCGTACCGCTCCGGCAGTCCGTCCAGCGAATTCTGCACGGCTTCCGCGGTAGCTGCGCGGACAAGCTCTTCCTCCGGGGTATGCATCTTTCCCGGAATCGTGTTTTCATCAGAAATCGAGCCGTCTGCCTTTTCCCGCTCCTTTTGGTTCACGGCCGTTGTAAAGGCAATGCGCGTAAGCCATGTTGAAAAAAGGCTTTCCCCCTTGAATGTTGAAAGCTTTTCATACGCCTTCAGAAAGACTGTCTGCGCAAAGTCCTCGGCATCCATTGTATTATGGAAAAACCGCATTCCGACAGCAAAAATTCTTCTGTAATAGAGAGCAACAAGCCGGGAAAAAGAGCTTTTCTTTCCGTTCAGCGTTTCCTGGACAAAGCGGAAATCCCGTTTCCTTGCGGCAAGGTTTTCCAGCGCAGAAGAAATCTTCCGTTTCATTTCAAAATGATTACCTGGCGATTTTTGTGAAAATCAGAAGCATGATGCCGATTGCCAGAGGAAGCAGTCCTCCGAGCAGGCCCCATGACAGTCCTCCCAGAAGAAAGAACATCACGGACAGAACTGCACCGACCCCGGTCAGGCACAGCCCGAGCAGCAGGGAAAAATTCCGCAGATTCACCTGGGGAGCCTCGTATGCTCCAAGCTCAATGCGCCTGCTGTTTTCACGGTGCTTCCACAGAAGCGCAAAAAAAATAACGGATGCTGCAAAGCAGATTCCGACAATCGGAACAATGGAAATAATAACCTGAGCCGCCGGTGAAAGTGTATGCTCCATAATACCGCACTCCCATAAAAAGGCAATGAGAGAATATCAATTCTCGATTTGACTTTTTATGTGCTTCCGCAGCAAAGCGAGGAAGCGCTGTTGATAAGGAAGTTCGCAACGCAAACTTGTGAACAAAAACAGTGACGCTATTTTAGGCACTGTTTTTATTACACTCTCCTGATAATGCACTGGGCAGATTGCAGGCTGAAAAAGCCGCCCGGCGTCTTCCTCTTTTTTAGGAGACACCGAACAGTAAGACACTTATGCTGAAGAAAAGTTGCAGCTTTTTATCCGTGCGGAGGGCTTTTGCACCCGGCACTTGCGCCGGGTGCCGTTTTTTTTTCAGGCTGACGGATGGCGTGAAAAATAGTCTTTTGTTGCATGCGCGACAATCCCGCTCATGGCAAGCAGCGAAATGCAGTTTGGAATCGCCATGAGGCCGTTTGTAATGTCGGCAATGGTAAAGACAGCGTTCACAGTGAAGTACGGTCCGATTGCAACAAAGACCACATACAGCAGGCGGTACGCCAGAACATACTTCATGTTTCCATTTGACAAGTACTCAAGGCATTTTTCTGAATAATAGTCCCAGCCGAGGATTGTCGTGAATGCAAAGAACGCAAGGCAGAGCATCAGCAGGAACTGAACTGAATGGCCGTCGCCGCCGAGAACTTTTGTAAATGCGGCAGACGTAAGCTGCGCTCCCTGAATTCCTGAGTTCCAGTCAACAGTCCCGCTGATAATGTCGCCGTAGAACGCAATCACAATCGAAAGCCCTGTCATTGTGCAGACAATCAGCGTGTCAATCACCGTTCCCGTCATGTTGACGAGCGCCTGCTCAACCGGCTCCTTTGTCTGCACGGGAGCAGCTGCAATCGGCGCAGAACCGAGTCCTGCCTCATTTGAAAAGATTCCGCGTGCAATTCCTTTCTGCATGGAATCAGTAATCTGCTTCAGCACAAAGCCCATTGCTCCGGCAGTAACAGCGCGGAAGCCGAACGCAGACTTGAAAATCAGCACAAACGCCGCGGGAATTTTTGTGGCATTCATAATCAGGACGGAAAGCCCGAGAAACACGTAGATAATTGCCATCGCCGGAACGACTTTTTCTGCAACCTTGGAAATGCGCCGAAGCCCGCCGATAACGACAAGCGCCGTGAACAGCGTGACAGCAAGCCCGGAAATCACTGTCGCATACGTGTAGCTGCTTCCGAACAGCGTGAACGCGACATGCTCACCGGACGGATCAAACGCATTGTTTACAGCTGATGTGATTCCGTTAATCTGCGTCATCGTTCCGATTCCCAAAAGCCCTGCAAGCACACCGAACACAGCGAACAGAACGGCAAGCCACTTCCACTTTCTGCCCATGCCTTTTTCAATTGTATAGAACGGGCCGCCGAGAACGTGTCCGTCATCCTTTACTTCACGGTACTTTATGGAAAGCATGCATTCCGCATATTTAGTGGCCGTTCCAAAAATAGCCGCAAGCCACATCCAGAAAAGGGCGCCCGGGCCGCCTGCAACAATGGCAGTCGAAACACCAACAATGTTTCCAGTTCCGATGGTGGCGCTCAAGGCAGTGCACAGCGCCGCAAACCCAGAAAGCTCGCCTTCCCCTTCCGTCTTGCGGAAGATTCCCCTGAATGCCCTGCCGAGCTTTGTAAACTGAACGCCGCGGGACGCAATCGTCATTGCAAGCCCGGTTGCCAGAATGAGAACCATAGTCGGGATTCCCCATACGACATCATCGATGCTGTTAAGAACGTGTTCAAACATTTTTGCTTGTCCTTGAAAAAAATAAGAGCCGGCCATACCGTTTCCGGCTGAAGCCAGCTCTCCAAAGAGTGTGTTGAAAGAAATGATTTTCTGTCCACTTTGCCTGAGATATCGGCATGAGCCTTAACCCTTCGGCGTTCCGTCAGCGTGCGGAAACTCTCCAGAGAATCAAAAAAGTCATCAACGTGATTTTTTGACAACTTACGATATCATATTTTTTCAATCTGTTCAATATGCTTGTCTGTGCAGGACACAAAAAACGCGTCTGCCAGAGCGGAATCATCTTCAGCAAAAAAGGGATTCCACATCAGCAGGCAATCCTGAAAAAAACATCCCTGCACTGAAATTCAGCGCAGGGATGCCAAGGTGACCCTCGCGGGGTTCGAACTCGCTACCTACAGCTTAGGAGGCTGTCGCTCTATCCATAGTGAGCTAGGGGGTCAAAAAAAATCAGCCGGAACTCCAGCAAGGCTGCATAGCCCGGCAGAATATGCTACTTGTCTTTTGCACGCTCTACAAACGAGCCGTCGCGCGTGTCAATGACAATGCGGTCGTCCGTGTTGCAGAACAGCGGAACGCGGACTTCCATGCCAGTGTCAAGCGTTGCGGGCTTGAGGGACTTTCCGGAAGTGTCGCCCTTGATTCCCGGCTCGCAGTATGTGATGGTGCGGACAACATTTATCGGAAGCTTTACACCGACAGGCTTTCCTTCATAATATGTGATAGACACATCATAGTCATCCTCAGGAGAAATATAGCCCGCATTGTCGCCGAGGTCTTCCTTTGAAACCATGACATCTTCATACGATTCCTGATCCATAAAATGGAAATCAGTTCCGTCTATATAAGAAAGCTTTACATTTTTTTCCTCAAGATCCACATCGTCAAATTTTTCGCCTGCGTCAAGCCCGAGATCCTGAGTTCCGCCGGTGACAATATTCTTTACGCGCAGCTTCACCGTAATTCCCTGGCGTCCGGCTTTCTGGCCGAGCATCTTCTGGACAATAAACGGAGCGCCCTCAAACATAAAGGCAGTGCCAACTTTAATTTCATTTGTAGACAACATATCGCTTTTCCTCAGTTATAAATGATCAGAGATTTATTATACACAAAATGCCCGGCAATTGCAACTCCATCTGCGCAGAAAATGGATGCATCTCAGCCATGAAGAATATTCAGGAGATGCTCAGCAAGATTTCCGTTTTCCCGCAGCTGCCGTGAAAAGCGCGCAAACTGTTCTTTCAGCTGCCCGGAATGCTCAAGAAGCTGTAAAGCAAGGCGTTCCATCAGCACAGCGCATTCTTCCTCAGCGGCAGGAAAGGAAGGCGGCAGCACTTCAAAGGCCTGCGGACACAGCTCACGGCCGAAATTCCTGTTATAGAGAAATGAAAACAGACTGACTTCGGGAACAGCGAGTCTGCGCAGAAACGCATCAAGCTTTACAAGCTGAAATTCTCCGTCCTGGGGATAGCAGTTCCAGACGAATGGAATGCCCGCAAGGCACGCCCTGCTGAAGGAATCTTCCCCGCGGACAAACGCAAAGTCCATGAGGCACAAAAGCGCATCCCACGATTCCTGCCTCAGGTACGGGAGCGGAACGCAGCAAAACGGAACATTCCTGCCTTGCAGTGCCTGCTGCGCGCACGCCATTCCTGCGCCCGGAGCAATAAACACGCACACATTCCTGGAGGAAGCAAAGCGGCTGAGCGCGGCGGCAAGAAAAGAAAAATCCTTCTGATATGAAAAAAGCAGGATTTTAAAGGAATCTGAAAAAAGCTCCCGCGGCGCATCCGGCTCAGAAGAAAGGACTTGCCGCGCAAACTGCCTGTCTTCCGCACAGCGCATAAACGGCCTGTCAAGGACAAGCCCTCCCGTTTTTTTTGTAAAGCCCGGCATGAAATTCATCTTTTTTACGTGCAGCGACCGGGTTCCGCTTTTTAAAAGGTGAAATTCATCAGCCCATTCTTCCGCCGTAAGATACTCAATGTTTATGATTCTGACAGGCTGACTGAAATCCGGGGCAAACAGAATGTCCTCAAGCCAGCCGGGACGCCCGCACTGAAAGCACTCAAGGATGATTTTCGGCGGACGGCGTGAAAATTCGTCCCTGCACACTTCCGCCGCGTTCCAGTCAAACACGCTCCACCCGCGGAATTCCTGAAACGCACGCCCCGGCTGTATGCCCGGAGCAATCCGTGAAAAGGAATCAAGGCAGCTTACAACAAGCCTGATGCTCACACCGGCATCAAGCTCGCACAAAGAGCGGCACAGGCGGCAGACAAAGCCGATGTCGCCGAAATTGTCAACGACCTTGCACAAGACTGTTATTTCCATGCAGACAGTGTATCAGATTTTTTGAAGATGCGGCGCACTTTTCTGCAATTTTCGGTAATAAAGAGAATGAGAACGTTGTTCTGGCGATGAAATTTTCAGCCGGTTTTTGATTTGATTTTTTGAGGTATGATATGCGGATTCTCTGTTTTTCTCCCTTCGGATATGAGGGAACTGTCGTGGATGTTGAAGTCGGCTTGCGGCGGGGAATTCCTGCTGTCGATATAGTGGGACTGGCTGACGGAGCTGTAAAAGAGTCGCGGGAACGGATGCGCAGCGCAATCATCAGCTCGGGATTCACGTTTCCGCCTGAGCGTGTTTTAATCAGCCTTTCTCCGGCAGACGTAAAAAAGGAAGGAGCCGGATTTGACCTTGCAGTTGCGCTTGCCGTCTTGAATGAAAAGGAATGCGCCGGCCGAAACAGCGCAGAGGAAACGGACAGGCCGGTTCTTGTCATGGGAGAGCTTGACTTGAACGGAAACGTCCGGCCTGTAAAGGCTGTCCACGCGGCGGCCAGCACTGCGTTTCAGCTCGGAGTCAGACATTGCATTGTTCCGGCAGGAAATGAGCAGGAGGCAAAGGAAGTCAGGGGAATGCATGTGTTCGGGGCTGAAAGCCTGACAGAAGCATTCGCCGCGCTCAAAAGCAGGAGCTGTTTTTCTTCAGCTGATGAAGATGCGGACATGCAGGACACGGGCCGCGCAGATTCGGACGAAGCAGACAATGTACGGTTTCCGCCAGTCGAGCCGGAATACGAATTCTCCAGCATTTCCGGGCAGGAACACTTGACACGGGCGCTTCAGATTGCTGCAAGCGGAGGACACAGCCTCCTTGTGTTCGGGCCGCCGGGCTGCGGAAAAACGATGTCGCTGCAAAAACTTCCGGGCCTGCTTCCGTTCCTGACAAAGGAAGAGTCCCAGAGCGTGACACGCATTTTTTCGATTGCAGGGCTGCTTGCGCCGGGAGCAAAGGGAATAAGAACCGCGCCGTTCAGGCAGCCGCACCAGACAGCAACTATCGAAGGAATGTGCGGAGGAGGCATTCACTGCCGCCCCGGGGAAATTTCGCTTGCCCACAACGGAATTCTCTTTTTGGATGAAGCTGCGGAATTCAGAACATCAGTCCTGCAAATGCTCCGCGTTCCTATGGAAACAGGAACAGTCACACTGAGCAGAGCCGGACGCTCGACGGTGTTTCCTGCGGACTTCCAGCTGCTCATGTCAACGAACCCGTGTCCCTGCGGCAACTTCGGTTCAGCGGAAAAGCTCTGCCTCTGCTCCGCGCGGTCAATCGAACTGTACTGGAAGAAATTTTCCGCGCCGCTTCTGGACAGGATTGATCTTCGGATCAGGACAGAACAGGCAAAAGGCGGAGAGCGCGTCTCCAAGTCAGCGTCAACAGCGGAACTGAGAAAGCAGATTGCCGCAGCTGTACGGATCCAAAGAAAGCGGGGAAAGAAAAATGCGCGGCTTTCTGCGCTGGAAACAAAGGAATTCTGCATAATGACAAATGAAGCAGAAACAGAGCTGAACCGCGCGGCAGAAAAAAACAGCCTTTCACAGCGCGCAGTTTCCGGCTGCCTCAAGGTGGCGCGGACAATTGCAGACATGAAGGAAAAAGAATGCATCGGCGCGGAAGAAATAAGCGAAGCAGTCCGGCTCAGAATTCCAGAAGGAGCGGACGGACTGCTTCTTTGAAACGGAAGCACAGAGCAGATGCTCCAGAAAAAATACCGGCTCAGAGACTTGAACTCTGACACGCTCGCGCGCAAAAGATTTTGAGTCTTTCGTGTCTACCATTCCACCAAGCCGGCAAGCTGGCAAGCATTTTATCAGAAAAAGAAAAAAAAATCAAGTGCCGTGCCACGGGCAGCTCATGTGCAAAACATCATTTTCCGCTCCAGCATCACACTGACAGCAGGCAGAACGGACAGGAGGTTTCTTTTTTGGAATCAGTTCAGTATAATATGATATATGAATCGGCACGCCATCTTTCATTCCAGTTTGCGCTGCGCAATTCTTTTTCAGTACAAGAGGACACCATGAACAGCCTGTCATTTTCCAAAGCAAATTGCTCAGGAGCAAATTGCCCGGGAACGCCTGAAGAAATCTTGCAGTCAGTCTTCGGCTATGAGCGGTTCAGGCCCATGCAGCGTGAGGCAATCCAAAACATTCTTGAAGGCCGGGACACGCTTGCCGTCATGCCGACAGGAGGCGGAAAATCCCTGTGCTATGAAATTCCTGCGCTTATGTTTTCGGGAATCACAGTTATCGTTTCTCCGCTGATTGCCCTGATGCAGGATCAGGCCGAGCAGCTTGCCGCATACGGAATTCCGGCTGCATGCCTGAATTCTTCCACTGACTGGAACACATACAGAAGCCTCTGCAAAGCAATTTCCTGCGGAAAAATAAAGCTGCTGTACGTTTCTCCTGAAGGGCTTGGCACCCAGAGAATCAGAAGCCTCCTGAAAAACGCACAGGTTTCTGTGGACTGCATTACAATTGATGAAGCGCACTGCATAAGCGAATGGGGACACGATTTTCGGCCGGACTACCTTGAGATTGCGTCAATCAGAGCTGAATTCCCCCGGGCAGTCTTTCTGGCGCTCACAGCAACCGCGACAAAGCACGTCCAGGCAGACATTGTAAAAAACCTTCGGATGGAGCATCCTGAAATTCTGGTTGCCAGCTTCAACCGCCCGAATCTGTTTTTGCAGGCTGAAAAAAAGACGCGCCCTGTAGAGCAGGTTCTCAGCTTTCTGGAGCATCACCGGGGACAGAGCGGCATAATCTACTGCTTTTCAAGAAAACAGGTGGATGAGCTTACGCTGAAGCTCACTTCAAGCGGAATAAAAGCGCTCAGCTACCATGCAGGACTGAGCAGCAGCCAGAGAGCGCAAAACCAGAGGGCGTTTATTTCAGACAAAGCGGACATAATGGTTGCAACAGTGGCATTCGGAATGGGAATCAACAAGCCGGACGTGCGCTTTGTCATTCACTTCGACATGCCGAAATCAATCGAGCAGTATTACCAGGAAATCGGACGGGCAGGACGGGACGGACTTCAGGCGGAAGCACTGCTTCTCTTTGGAGCAGGAGATCTTCACAAAATCAGGTACTTCTTTTCAGAAAGCGCTGACGCATCAAAAGCAGAGCTGCTGCTTCAGGAAATGCTCAAGTATGCTGAAGGCAGCGCGTGCCGGAGAAAAACGCTTCTTTCTTACTTCGGGGAGCCGTACTCTTCCGCGCGGACTGATGCAGTGCCTTCAAAATGCTGCTGTGATGTGTGCGCATCAGCCGGAACCACCCCAAAGCCATCAGCAGGCAGGCGGCAGCCGGGCTTCAGGAGCTTTCCCAAGAAACAGGAAGCAAGCCTCTTTGTCTCTTCATCAGAAGAAGACAGCGCCGCAAAGGCAATTGAAAACGCGCTCCGCTTATGGAGACGGAAAGCCGCTGACGAGCTCAACGTGCCTCCGTATGTCATTTTCGGAGACAAGACGCTTTTTGACATTGCGCGGAAAAAGCCTGCAAGCATACAGGAGCTTGTGTCCTGCTACGGAATCGGGGAAATAAAGGCTGAAAAATTCGGCTATTACATCCTGAGAATCGTCAAAGAAGCCTAAAAATGCGGACGGCTCAGAGCTGATTTTATCCGTGCGGAGAATTGCATCCTCATCGCCTGTGCCGCAGTCCGTTCATTCCGCAGACTGCCTGAGAATGCGCCGGGCTTTCTGCGCATTCGCGTTTTTCTTTTTCGCTCCGAACTGGTACAGCTTAGGCTTTTCACTTTCATCCGGCTCAGCCTCTTCTTCGTCTCCTGCAATTTCTTCGACTGCGCTTCTGGAGGCTGCATACCGGCCTTTTGCCCAGATGTCAAGCCCGGTTCCCTGAGTCGCAACATCGTCATGAGCCAGATATTCGGCGCAAATTCCAGCGAACTCAGGACGTCCGTATTTTGCAAATTCCTTTCCGAGCGCATAGCGGAGATTCTTGCGGGCATCGCTTTCCAAGGATGCGTGCGCCAGCTCTATGGCTTCATCCGTTCCAGCATGATTATGCTCAAGAAGCGCCTGCGCAACCTTCACCTTTGCCGCGTCTCCCGCCTTTTTGTCCTTCAGGATGCTGACAAGGTAGCTGTTGCCTTCGCTGTCGTTCAGCTTTGCAAGGACACCATAGCATTTTTCCTTGACCGCCTTCTGCTCGTTCTTGTCCTTGCACCTGAAAATCAGATAAGGAACTGCTTCCTTCATATCACGCTTTTCAACCGCGCCGACAGCCTCAAGCCGCACCTTGTACTGGGAGTCGCGCAGCGCCTGCACAATGACTGCATCTGCCGCCGGATCTGAAAAATAAGAAATGCCTTTTACTGCATAGACCCTGAGGTTTGCGTCAGGCGATTCAAAAAGCTTTGCAAGAATATCCTCGGACTCAGGAACTCCCATCGCGCCGATTGCTTCCGCCGCATACATCCGCACAAACGTATTCTCGTCTTCGTTCTGCGCAATGGCCGACACTTTTTCCCACGTCTGGGACGCCTTGATTCTGCCCAGAACACGCATAAGCGACTGACGCTGCGAAACTGTCAGATCGCTGCGGTCAAGATAGTCAGCAAGAAACAGAGCCTCCTCCGCTTCTCCAAGCTCCCCGAGCGCAGAAAGAGCGCCTGAAAAATAAGCGTCATCTTCCTTGTCAACAAGGTCAACCAGCCCGGGAACAGCTTCCTTTATGCCTGTCTCTGAAACATACGAAAAGCATTTGTCCACAATGCTCTTTTTATAATCATACGGATCATTGATGACTTCCACGGCATAGGAGCCAAGGCAGGGATCCTTGAGCTTTGCAAAATAGCCGAGCACTGTTTCCCTGACGGCAGGGCTTTTCGTTTCCTGAAACAAATCATATATCTCATCAGCAAAGCGGGTGTCCCCGTTTTTTTCAAGGCTGCCGATCAGAGAGACAATCTGCTCTTCAAGGCCGTACTTAAAAACGCCTCTGCATTCCTCTTCATAAGCCTCCGACCGGTCAAGGTGCTCTCCCGAAGCGCTCTGCTTTTTGGGACGGAGCGGAGACGGAACAGTTTTTTTCCTTGCGTACTTTTTTGCTTCCTCTGATTTGATTTCGCCGCTGTCCGTAACGTTGTCAGCATACGCTCTGAGAATCGGATCAGTCTCCGTTTCAGGAGCCGGGCTGAAATGCTCCGGCGCCAGGGATTCCTCTTCCTGAGGTTCCGCATCATGGATTACTTCTGAAGCAGAATTCTCCGGCAGCGGCGGAACCGTTTCCTGCGCAAGGCACAGTCCGCCGAAACAGGCAATTCCTGTGCAAAAAAGCAAGCTGATTCTTTTCATTTTTTCCGCCTCCTCACTTCCGCATCTTTTTGTCATTATCGGCATTACACTTCCCCTGAATGAAACTGTTCCAGAAAATTGTTCCGATATGATTCAAAACGGTCTTCCTGCACCGCCGCGCGGATTTCCTTAATCATAGTATGCAAAAAGTGAAGATTGTGACGGCTTGCGAGCATTGACGACAGGATTTCCTGCTCCCGGAAAATGTGCCGCAAGTACGCCCGTGAATAGCTGCGGCAGACGCTGCATGAGCACTCAGGATCCAGCGCAGAAAAATCATACTCATACCGCTTCTGCTTTATGGAAATCATTCCGCGCCGGCTGAAGTACAGCCCGTGGCGCGCAATCCGTGTCGGCAGAACGCAGTCGAACATATCAATTCCGTCAGAAACAGCCTCGAGAATATATTCAGGCGTTCCGATTCCCATGACGTACCGGGGCTTTTTTCTGGAGAGAAACTGAACCGTGTGCCGCAGCTTTTCAGCAAAAATATCAGCAGGCTCTCCGACACTCAGGCCGCCGATTGCAATTCCCGGCGTATCAAGCGAGTCCGCAAATTCCGCGCTTTCCTTCCGCAGATCGTCAAAAAAATTTCCCTGGACAATCGGAAACAGAATTCCCCTGTAGCCGTTTTCACGCTGAATGTTCCATTCCCGGACTGCGCGTGACGCCCATTCAGCAGAAAGCCGCATTGCCCGCTCAGCCTCTGCACGCGGAGCACCGAATCCCGAGCAGACATCGAGCTGCATCTGAATGTCGCTGTTAAGCTTTGTCTGGATCTGGACAACAGTCTCAGGAGTAAAAAAATGCCTGCTTCCATCGATGCTGCTTCTGAACACAATGCCTTCATCTTCAATCTTGCGGAGCTTTGAAAGCGACCACACCTGAAATCCGCCGGAATCAGTCAGGAAATTTTTTTTCCAGCCGGTAAAGCCGTGCAGCCCGCCGCCTTCTGCAACAACATCAGCTCCCGGACGGAGATACAGATGATATGTGTTCGCAAGGATGATTTCAAATCCGATTTCATCAAGAACATCCTTTGACACAGCCTTCACCGTTCCCTTTGTTCCGACCGGCATAAAGACAGGAGTCTGCACATCTCCGTGCGGAAGATGAATAACGCCTGTGCGCGCAAGAGAGTGCGCGTCTTCATGATACACTTCAAAAAAACGGTCTGCCATTTCTTACCCCGGAACGACTGCTCACGTCTTTGCGTACTTGAGCAAAATGCAGCTGAGCACAATAAACAGCACAACAGGACTCCATGCGCCGGCCAGCGGAGAAACCGTCTGGAATTTCGCCATCAGCATCGTTATCATCTGCACAACATAAAACAGGACGACTGCCGTCACGCTCAGCGCAAGGCTCACTACAAGCACGTTCTTCCGTGTTTTTCCGCTCAGCCCGATTGCTAAGAATACAACAATAAAAACAACAAAAGGAAACGAATATTTTTTATAATACACTGATTTTTCCTCCGCGGACGGAAGGCCTGCTTTCTCCAGATGCGCTATGTACTCGCGGGCTTCCCGTGTGCTCACCTGCTCCACCGAAACAGTATTGTTCCTGAATGTTTCCGGCGGCTCCAAAAGCCTTTGTGACAGCTCTGACTCGGCAGGCTCAATGACAAGAAAATGCCCGCCGTCCTTTTTGTATTCTACGGCCTGATCAAGCTTCCATGAATTTTCTTCCCATACAGCCTGATCTGCATACACCACAGCATCAAGCGACTTGTCAGGATTCCTGAAGACAACGTACAGCCGGTACAGGCGGGATGTCCTGCTTTCAAAAAAATCAGCCTTGTAAATGATGTTTCCGCCTTCCGCCATAATGACAATCCTGCTGTTGTTCAGCGACTTTTCCTTGTAGAGAACAGAGTCCTGAAGCTGCACTTTCTGCGCGTATGACGGAACAACAACTGCGTCCTCAAAGAAGAACAGAGCCACGCTCATGGCAGCTGCCACCGCAAGCAGCGGAAGCGAAAAGCGCACCAGGGAAATTCCCGAGGCAAAAATCGCAAGCAGCTCATTGCGCGCATAAAAGTCACTGAGCATATATGCAGTGCCAAAAAGCATCGCAATCGGAACTGAATACCACAGGGCCTTCGGCACATAATACAGCAGGATGAGCAAAATGTCGCGGAACGAGACACCTTTTGAAATGTAGTTCCACAGGTTCATAAACAGATCCGTCAGGCAGAGCACAAGCACAAAGAACAGAGCTGCTCCTATAAAAATAGGAAAAAAACGGCGGAGCATATAGAAGACAACAGTCATTTTTTCCGCAGCCTCATATACAAAACAATTCCAAGGATTCCGATGACAAAATTCGGAGTCCACATCATCCAGAAGCCGCTGTATCCGCCGCGGATGCCGAACATCTGGCCGATCACTGTCGCCGACCAGTACAAGACTGAAATAATGATTCCAAAAATCAGCCCCAGCGTCTGACCGTCTTTCCGCCCGAACACAAGCGCAAGCGGAAACGCCAGAACTGCAAAAAAGACCGAGCCGAACGGCACTGAAAATTTCTTGTTGTATTCAAGCACAAATGTGTTTATGCGTTTCTTTGAAGCAGACTGATCTGCCTTCATTTTCTGTATCTGCTTCAGCAAATCCCAGGAAGTCATTTCACGGGGAGCCGTGCCGCCGGTATAGCTGATTATGGAATTTTCAAAGACGTGCAGCCGAAGCTTTTCCGAAACAGCCGCATCAAAGCTGCTTTTATCAGCCTTGTCCAGCACAAGGACGACAGGACTGTTCATGTCAAGCTGCATCAGCACACCCGCAGTTTCTGACTTTCTGACTTCAGAGCTGCCGGCCGCAATAATCCGCTGAATGCCGTCTTCGCCCGCATCAAAGAGCACAAGATCAGAAACGCTGTTCCGGCTGACATCGCCAGTCACCAGCGTCGAGTCATTCATCCGCTTTATTGACTTCGGCTCAAGCTCAACAGCCGGATTTGAAGCTATAATCTGCTTGATCAGCCTGTTATACTTTAAAGTTCCGACCGGAAGAAAGTAGTCATTCATAACAAAGCTGAAAACGGAAATAAAAAGTCCCGCCGAAAAAACCGCCTTCAGTATCAGGCTGTACCGCTGCCCGCTCGCACGGAAAATCAGCACCTCGTTGTCAGTGACAAGCCGCCCGAGGCACATCAGAAATCCCACAAGCGTTGCAAACGGCGCCGACTGAGAAATAACAGAGGGAAGGCAGTACGCAATCAGCCGCACAACCGAGCCGACAGGCACGCGCTTCTTGAGAATCGTTTCCGCGAGGAGCAGAATCTGGTTTACAAAAAACACTACAAAGAAAAATGCAAAGCACACTAAAAAATACAGGAACAGCTCCTTTGCAATGTACGTGAACAGAATGTGAGAGCGCAGTCCGCCAAGCCTAAAAATCCCCGCAGAAAAAAAGCGCTGAAGCTTTATGCTGCCGATTTTTTTTCCGAAGGCGAATCCCAGCACATACAGGCTTCTCCGCAGCGGAGCTTTTTTCTTCCTGGAAAAATTCCGGGCGAAAACGCGCACAAACCTGCGCGTCTGCCTGTGCAGAAAATCAAGGAGTGAAGCTGCCGCAGCACAAGATGCCTTCAGGAAAGATGATGCAGCCATCGCCGTTACAGCCCGGTGCTCCCGAAGCCGCCGCTGCCCCGCTCCGTCCGGGAAACAGAAGATGACAAGACAAAGGACGCAGAAACAACCGGCGCAATGACAAGCTGCGCAATCCTGTCTCCGCTGCTGACGGTAAAATCCTCGCTGCCGAAATTAGCAAGCAGAATTTTCAGCTCGCCGCGGTAGTCGCTGTCGATTGTTCCCGGAGCATTTAAAACAGTCACGCCGTTTTTTAACGCAAGCCCGCTTCTGGGCCGGACCTGCATTTCATATCCCGGCGGAATCTCAAAGCTCAGTCCGGTGGAAATGAGCGCACGCCCGCCTTTCCGCAGGATAACAGGCGACTCTAAAAAAGCGCACACATCAGCTCCTGCGGCTCCGGCAGTCTGGTACACAGGAACCGAGGCTCCCGGCTTTGCAACGCACTTTATTTCACTTTTGATCTGCATAGAATTTCCTTTTTTACACGCGCACAAAGAGCCGGCCCGTACACAAGAGCCGCCCTTTTCTCTTCATCCAAAAGACTCTGTATAAAGCTGATTATATCACTTTTTTTCAGTGAGCGTACAGCAGCAAGCACATCTTCCGTTTCCCGCAGCGGAAATCCCATGGAATAAAAATTCCAGAGCCGCTGCATTAAAAACGAAGTGCGCGCTTCGCTTACAATCTCTGTGCCGCACAGCCGCTCTTTTGCAATTTCAATTTCCCCGTCTGTAATCTGATTCTGAAGAAAGCCTGAAATTTCCGCGCGCATTTTTTGAAACACACACGCAGCATTCTTCCGCTCGCAGACAGCATACGCACACCATGCGCCTGCTCCTTCATAGACAGTAAAAAAGCTTCCGACAGAATAGCACAGTCCGTCCCGCTCGCGCAGCGCTGAAAAAAGACGGCTGCTCATCGCCTCTCCTGCCGCCAGGTTAAAAACCATAAGCGAAAAATAGTCCGTTTCCGAAAGCTCAGCCTTCAGCGGATAAAGAACAAAGACCTGCGTCTGGCTGAACGGAGCTTTTACAACGCGTGTCTGCGGACTCCAGCAAGGCTCCTGCGGAAAATGACGGCGGCCGAAAGACAAAACAGGAGCTGCATGAAGCGGAAGCTTTTCCAAAGCCGGAACAAGAATGCCGTCATAGATTTTTCCGCACACAATGACAGCAAGCTCGCCATGCACAAAATACCGCCCGTACCAGCTTACAATCTGCTCCCGCGTAATTGCTGCGACATCTGCGGCTGTTCCTGTAATTGTCCGGCTGATATCCTGCCCGGGCCAGACAGTGCAGGCGGCTTCGTCCATAGCCGAATCGTCAGGATCATCCTTCACCGACAGAATTTCATTCTGAACGACACGCCGCTCCTTTTCAAGCTCCTCCGGCGGAAACGTGCAGCAGCAGCTCAGGTCGCACAGAATGTCAAGCGCAGTCCTGAAATTTTCTTCATTTTCCGAAGGAACCGTGCAGTACACGCCCACTGCCTCGCGCTCAGTAAAAGCATTGAACACGGCTCCCATCCTGTCGAAAATCCGGGAAATATCGCTGTTTGACCGGGAAGAGGTTCCTTTAAAAAGAAGATGTTCGGTGAAATGGCTGATTCCATATTCCCCGCGTCCCTCGAACCGGCTTCCGGCGGCAAAGTAAAATCCGAACGCTGTAACCTTTGCATTCACATCCGGCTGAGTGATGAGCGTTATGTTGTTTGCCAAATGAAGCTTTCTGACCGGCATATTCTCCTGCACACAAAAGGGAACCTCTCAAAATTCACAGGAGCGATTCTTTAGAGATGCCCAAAACAAGCTGCCTGTCCAGTGTACCAGAAAATCCGCCCCTGCACAATCAGCTGCGGACAAAAAAAGCCGCCTGCAAAAAAAGCAGGCGGCTTCACCTGAAAGAAAAGCGGCGGCTTACTTGCCTTCGATTGCGTCGATATAGCTCAAATTCAGCCTGCCCATCTTGTCAACTTCAAGAAGCTTTACAGGAATCACCTGTCCTTCATGCAGCACATCTGTGACTTTTTCTATGCGGCTGCGGGAAAGCTTTGAAATATGGCACAGACCTTCTTTTCCCGGAAGGATTTCAATGAACGCGCCGAATTCCTTGATGCTCTTGACAGTTCCCTGATAGATGGTGCCTGGCTCAGGATCTTCGCAGATGCCCTTGACCGCAGCCTTGGCAGCATCAGTGGAAGCGCCTGTCTTTCCGTAGATTGTCACCGTTCCGTCATCATCAGTGTTAATGGTAACATTGTACTGCTGGCACAGCGCCTTGATATTCTTTCCTCCCGGCCCGATCAGCGCACCAATCTTGTCAACATCAATTTTCATTGTGTCAATCTTGGGAGCATACGGACTGATCGGCTGCGGCTTGCTGATGCATTTTTCCATGATGTCAAGAATATGGTTGCGTCCGCGCCGGGCCTGCTCAAGCGCGCGCCGCATGATGTCCATTGAAACGCCGGCAATCTTTATGTCCATCTGGAATCCCGTGATTCCGTCGCGGGTTCCGGCAACCTTAAAGTCCATGTCACCGAGGTGATCCTCTTCTCCCAGAATGTCAGAAAGAATTGCATACTTCTTGTACTGCGGTCCGTCCGTGATAAGCCCCATCGCAATTCCGGCGACCATCTTTTTCATCGGAACACCGGCTGCAAGCAGAGAAAGACATCCGCCGCATGTTGAAGCCTGGGAAGAAGAGCCGTTTGACTCCAGAATTTCAGAGACAACGCGGATTGTATACGGGAATTCGCTTCTTGAAGGAATCATCGGAGCAAGCGAGCGGCGCGCAAGGTTTCCGTGCCCGATTTCACGGCGGCCTGTGGAAAGCTTTCCGACTTCACCGACTGAATACGGCGGGAAGTTATAGTGAAGAATGAAATTTTCACTGCGGTCGCCTTCAATATCGTCATACACCTGCTCGTCCATCGCAGTTCCCAGCGTTGTGACTGCAAGCGACTGCGTTTCTCCGCGGGTAAACAGCGCAGAGCCGTGCGGACGCGGAAGCACATTGACCTCGCAGGTAATCGGGCGGATATCTTCTGTTCCGCGGCCGTCAATACGAAGCCCTTTCTCAAGGATGCTTGAGCGCAGCAGATCGTACTGGATGTCATCAAACAGGGCGTTGAACAGCCGGGACTGCGCTTCGTCCTCGAGCTGACCGGCATACTTTTCGGCAATCTGCCTCTTCACTGCCTTTACAGCTTCACCGCGCGCCATCTTTCCTTTCTGGAAGCAAGCCTCCTGCATGAGCGGAACTGCTTCCGCCCTGATAGCCTCAGCATTTTCAAGCACGGAAGAGACAGCAACAAGCGGAAGCTTTTCCTTTCCGGCAAGCTTTACCAGTTCTTCCTGAAGAAGGCACATTTCAGTAATGAATCCCTGAGCCTTTTCCAGCGCGCCGAGCATCACTTCCTCAGAAACTTCATTCGCGCCGCCTTCAACCATTGTAAAGCCGTCCTTTGTTCCGGCAACAACGATTTCAAGCTGAATTTTCTCCATCTGGCTGTATGTCGGATTCAGGATGTACTCGCCGTCAAGATAGCCGACCCGCACGCCTGCAACCGGCCCGTGGAACGGAATGTCTGAAATGGAAACCGCCGCGCTTGCAGCAAGAACCGCAAGAATGTCGGGAGGATTCACGCCGTCAATGGAAACGCATGTCGGGACAATCTGAATTTCACGGCCGAACGCGCTTTCAAACAGCGGACGCATCGGACGGTCAATGAGGCGGCTCACAAGGATTTCCTTGTCCTTAGGGCGGCCTTCGCGCTTTACAAATCCGCCGGGAATTTTTCCTGCGGCATAGAATTTTTCATTGTACTCGACTGTCACGGGAACAAAGTCAAGCCCTTCACGCGCTTCGCTTGAGGCGCAGACTGTCGCAATGACGGACGTTCCGCCCAGCTGCGCATACACACATCCGTTCGCCTGCTTTCCAATTTTCCCTGTCTCAAGAATCAGCTCCTGACCGCCGATCTGTTTTGTTACTCTTTGCACCATATCTTTTCCTGTGAAATGCATGGGACACATGTTCTGCGCCCCGGACTTTTTATGAATTTCTGCGTATCCACGGATTATGCCGGCTCTGAAGACTGCTTCAAGGCCTGTACAATCAGTGGAGTCCTTTTTTCAGAAAATTCAAAGGGAAATTCAGCCCGTTTGCCATGCTGAACCCACCTAAAAAATAACGGCGGCAAATGCAAAAGCCTGATTCGCGCGGAGAGTTTCATATCCCCGATGCTTCGAGGCATGGTGATTCGCCTGCCGTCATACACTGTCTTACTTGCGGATTCCAAGCTCCTTTATGAGCGCGCGGTAGCCTTCAAGATCGGTGCGCTGAATGTACTTCAGCAGCTTGCGGCGTGCGCCGACAACCTTTAAAAGCCCGCGGGAAGCGCAGGTGTCCTTGGGGAACGTCTTGCAGTGGGCAGTAAGCTCCTTAATCCGTTCCGTCATCAGAGCAATCTGAACTTTTGTGTTTCCTGTGTCGCTTGCGTTCGCTCCGAATTTGGCAACGATAGACGCAGCTGTCTCCTTTGTAAGCGCCATTTTCTTACTCCTATAGAAAAAATGTAGTTCTGTTTTCAATTTTGCCGGGAACAAAACTGGCAATTTACATTCCAAGTAAAATTACAGGCGGAAATCCGCCGCAGAAATAAACAGCTCCTATTGTACTGATATAAAAAGAAAAGTCAATGTACAGGCGCAACAAGATTCCCTTTGAAAAAACGTTGCCCGGAGGCGCAAAAAAAAGTATATTTTATATAAGAGCCGGGGAAAAGAACTGCGCGTCCCGTGCCCGCTATTTTTTTATTAGGAGATTTCAAATGCTTGCAGAAGGAACCAAGGCGCCGGATTTTTCGCTTCCTGACCAGAACGGAACAATCCATACACTGAGTGAATATAAGGGAAAAAAGCTTATCCTGTACTTCTATCCGAAGGACAATACGCCGGGATGCACAAAGCAGGCGTGCAGCTACAGTGAAAACCGCCCGCAGTTCCTGGAGAAAGGCATTGAAATTGTAGGCATCAGCAAGGACACAGTCGCTTCCCATAAAAATTTCGGGGAAAAATTCGGCCTTTCGTTTACAATTCTTTCCGACCCGGAGCTGAGCGCAATAAAGGCGTATGATGTATGGAAAGAAAAAAAACTGTACGGAAAAACATCGATGGGAGTCGTGCGCACAACGTATCTTATTGATGAAAACGGAATCATCATCAAGGCCAACGGAAACGTGCGGGCAGCCGAAGATGCGCAGAACATGCTTGCCCAGGCGCAGTCATAGTACGGACGGACAATGAAAAGAATCCGCGCGGCTGCGGCCATTATCATGCGGACACAAGGATAGAGCATGCCAGTACACATAATTCAGGGAGATATCACCCAGTGTGAAACAGATGCAATTGTCACCGCGGCAAATTCAGGCCTGATCGGAGGCGGAGGCGTTGACGGCGCAGTCCACCGGGCGGCAGGCCCTCTGCTGCTGAAGGAATGCTCGCTTCTGGGCGGATGCAGGACAGGAGACGCAAAAATAACCGGCGGATACCGGCTGAAGGCAAAGTACGTGATTCACGCAGTCGGCCCGGTATACTCAGAGCGCAGGGAGGAAGAATGCGCGGCTCTGCTCGCAGGCTGCTACGAAAAATCGCTTGAGCTTGCAAAGGCGCACGGGCTTGCGTCAGTCGCATTTCCGCTGATTTCCGCAGGAACATACGGCTATCCCATAGACAAGGCTCTTTCCATAGCCGTAAAAACATTGACACGCAGCTGCGGCGGACTGGAAGTCCTTATCGTGCTTTTCAACAAGGATGCGGCTGAAACCGCGCGGAAGCTGTTTCCTGACTTATGGGAAGTCGCCTCAGGCTCCTGAAATCATCGTCCCGGCCGGACATTTCCGCTTCAAAACGGTTCAAAAAAAAACTGTACAAAGCATAAAAGCGGCTGTATAATGCTGTGAAATTACAAAGCTGAATACCTTTGCGAGGTGCCTTATGCAGATTTTTGTTGATGCGGCCGCCAAAAGAGCGGGAAACGGTTCTAAAGAATATCCCTTTACGAAAATAAATGACGCGGCACAGTGCGCACGTCCCGGAGATGAAGTGCTCGTTGCCCCGGGAATATACCGCGAGCATGTAAATCCACTGCGCGCAGGAACTGAAGACGCGCGGATTACATACCGCTCTGAAAAGCTGCACGGTGCAGTCATCACGGGAAGCGAGCCGGTGAAAAACTGGACGCAGCACGAAGGAACTGTCTATCTTGCCAGAATCCCGAACGGCATTTTCGGAGCGTACAATCCGTACACAACGCTTGTAAGCGGAGACTGGTTCATTGCATCATATATCGCGCACACCGGCGAAGTATTTCTAAACGGAAAGTCGCTGTATGAAGTTCCGTCGCTCGACGGCGTTCTGCATCCTGCTGTCTATGAAAAGTCGTGGGATCCTGAATTTTCAGTGCATACGTGGTACACCGAGCAGGACACGGAATCAGATGAAACGCTGATTTATGCGAATTTTCAGGGAGCCGACCCGAACAAAGAGACAGTGGAAATCACCGTCAGGGAAAACTGCTTTTATCCCCTGAAGGAAGGCGTTTCCTATATTACGCTGAGCGGATTCACTGTGCGCCAGGCTGCAACACAGTGGGCGCCTCCGACCGCATACCAGGAAGGAATGATAGGCCCGCACTGGTCGAAGGGCTGGATTATTGAAGACTGCGACATCTCAGGCTCCAAGTGCTCCGGAATCTCGCTGGGAAAATACCGCCAGCCCCAAAACGACAACAAGTGGCTCAGGCAGAAATTCAAGGACGGAACACAGACCGAGCGCGAATGCATCTGCCGGGCGCAGGCGGAAGGCTGGTCAAAGGAAACTGTCGGCTCGCACATTATCCGGCGGTGCAATATCCACGACTGCGGACAGACTGGAATCGTTGGGCATCTCGGCGGCATTTTTTCGGTCATTGAAGACAACCACATCCATCATATCAACAACAAGCAGAATCTTGCAGGAGCTGAAATCGGCGGAATCAAGATGCATGCGGCAATCGATGTCATAATCAGAAGGAACCGGTTCAACAGCTGCACGCGCGGCCTCTGGCTCGACTGGCAGGCGCAGGGAACGCGCGTCTCCCAGAACCTGTTCTATGACAACTGCCTTCCGCGCGACGCGAACGCAAATCCGCAGAACATAGACGGGCTTGGCGAAGATGTCTTTATTGAAGTCTCCCACGGCCCCACGCTGCTTGACAACAACATCATGCTTTCCGACCACGCCGTAAAGCTTCCTGCGCAGGGAGTCGCGCTCGTCCACAACCTGATTGCAGGCTCGTTCACCGCAGTCGGGCGCGGCGTGGACAACGGCTCCGTCTCCAAGCCTTCCCCGCGGTACACGCCGTACCATTTTGCGCACAGAACGGAAGTCGCGGGCTTTATGACGATTCTTCACGGAGACTGCCGGTTCTACAACAATATTTTCGTCCAGAAGGAAATCAGGCCGGGAATGGAGCTGATTCATCAGGCGCTGAAGGACAGCGGCTGGAGCGACGGAAACCTTGTCTGCGGAACAGTTCCGTACAGCTCATATCCGTCATACGAAGAATGGGCAAGGCAGTTTGAAGGATACTGCGGAATGGGAAGCGAGCCGAGCGACCGCTACTACAATCCGCTCCCTGTCTGGGCAGCCGGAAACGTGTACTTCAACGGCGCGCAGCCGATGGAAAAGGAAAAAGACGCCGTGTCAGACTTGCAGCACAAGGTGTTCATATCAGTTTCCGAAAAAAACGGCAGAGCCATACTGGAGACAAACCTGTACAGCTTCCTCCCGGAATCAAGGGCAGGGACAGTTTCCACTGAAACGCTCGGAACCGCATTCGAGCCGGAGCAGCCGTTTGAAAGCCCTGACGGAACGCCGATTGTGCTAGACACTGACTACTTTGATAATCACCGCGCTGTCAATCCCACGCCCGGGCCGTTTGAAAGCGGCGGAACAGTCTTTGAAGTGTAGGCGCCAGAAAATCACAACCACCCGGCAAACGGGCGGCCTGCACGCAGCCTATAAGGCCATGCTCTCAAGCCGAGGCTTAAGCCTGCGCTTTCACTAACGCTCAGGCCTGCCGCAGCCTGGTGTGCGTCCGGCGCAAGTCCTCACGGCAGGAAAACCTGCCCGTCTGCCTCAGGCCGGAAAAAAGGACGGCTGCCAGAACCAGAAGCAGAAGCACAATCTGAATCAGTTTTTTTTCAAGCGGCTCAAACTGAAAAACGTCCTGTCCCAGGCAGTAATATGATGCCAGGCCGCTCCATGCCAGCGCAATGCAGATCGTGAGCCTCCGGGTGAGCCGCTGCGTGGAAAACGGATTCCTTTCTGTTCCCGCGTACAGGCCGAACACCTTCCATTCTTCGTCCTTCAAATCTTTTTTGTCTTCTTCCGCGGCCAGACGCTCGTAATGCTGCACCACTTTAATCCATGAAACAATCCAGTCATAGAAGCCGCACGCCGAAAAATGCCAGAACCACCCGGACACGCACCCCAGAAGCAGAACCGCCAGGCGCAGCAGCCCGCCTTTTGCGGAGTCCAAGCTGTAATACCCCACAAACAGCGCGCCGTTAAAGATTGCGTACATGTTCATCCAGTGGTTGAAATTCTGCTGATGGCTCGCCCGCTCCTCTATCGCAATCTTGTACCGCTCTTTCATGTTGATTTTCTCACACCCGTCCATGCCTACACCTCGGAAACAGCATCTGCGAACGCTTTGTAAATGTCATTTACAACCGAAGCACCATATTTTAACTTTTGCGCTGAAATGGAAGCGATATCTATGCTGAGTGACGCACCGCCTTTAGGAGCGTTACTCAGCATATCTTTTAAATCTTGAGATGAAAATGTTTTGGCATTTGTGATAAATGAAACACCACCGCTCAGCACGCTTTTTAACATATCGAGCTTTTTTCGCCTTAAGCAAGCTTCGTTTGCTGAAATGACAATCACCGTATAGCAAATAAAAATCACTGTCACACATACAATTAAAAGAATAACAACATACTTAAAACGTACTTGCTTTATTTCGCCAAATTTTCCCAAAAATATACAAGCAAAAAATTTTAAAATCCCCACCATAACAAGAAAAAATAAAAAACTAAAAATTCCAACAGCAACAAAGCTGCCCTTGTTTTCACAAGTGTCACTATTCATAAAAATCCTCCTTACTCGGACACTCCCGCCCGCTGTTATATACAACCCGGCATTATGCCGGACTGTTCACTGTAATACCATGTGTACAGGCAGCTACTGTACACCCGCCTTATGGAGCAGTTCTTCGATAGAGTATGATGCATACATAAACACTGTTCTGCCGTCATCATCACTTGCGTTTACATCCGCACCAGCTTCTATCAGCATCTTTGCCAAGTCCACCGCGTTTTTCTCTGCCGCAATCATGAGCGCAGTTCTGCCGTTATCATCACTTGTGTTTACATCCGCGCCAGCTTCTATCAGCATCTTTGCTAAGTCCATCGTGTTCTCCTCTGCCGCTGCGTTCACGTCCGCACCAGATGCTATCAGTCGTTGTGTCTCCGCAACATTACCTCTTGCTACCGCAGTGAGAAACGAATCTTCTTCCTCTCTTTTCTTTCCTGCATACACGGAAACTGCCGCAGCACATACGGCTGCCATAGATATCACGGCCTTCATTCTTTTCATACTAAATTCTCCTTTGGATCTCAGCCCGTTTTTTATCTTTGTTCAGGCAGAATACCGGACTGTTCACCGCAACGCCACGCTATAGTTAATTTCGTTGTAGTCGCCAATATATACATCTTTTATTATTTCCTCCCACTCTTCCTTTGTACCTGCGTAATTTATTGTAAGTTCACTGCACATATAAAATGCTTTATTTCCAATTCTTTTTACACTGTGAGGAATTGTTATTTTCTTAAGACCAATACAGCCCAAGAACGCACTATCTCCTATTCCTGTAACTCTGCCAGGAATCTCTATGCTTTCAAGGCATTTGCAATCCCTGAATGCATTATCTCCAATTTCCTCAATACTGTCTGGAATTGTTATGCTTGCAAGGCTTTCGCACCAATAGAACATATCATTTTCTATTTTCATAACACTGCTAGGAATATTTACGTTTACAAGGCTTGTACAGTCACGGAACGCACCCCGTCCTATTTCCACAACATTGTCTGGAATCGCTACGCTTGCAAGGTTTTTGCAGCCATAGAATGCCAACCATCCAATTTTTATAACACTGTCAGGAATCATTACGCTTGTAAGGCTTGCGCAGCCATCGAACGCATAGTCTCCTATTTCTATAACACTGCTAGGAATATTTACGTTTGCAAGGTTTGTACACTCCTCGAACGCCATGATTCCTATTTTTGTAACACTGTCTGGAATTGTTACGCTTGCAAGGCTTGTACACTCATTGAACAACACATCACTTAATTCCGCAACACTGCTAGGAATATCTATGCTTGCAAGGCTTGTACAACGAGAGAACGCAGCGTATCCAATTTCCGTAACACTGTCTGGAATCGTTACCTTTGTAAGGCTTGTACAGCCAGCGAACGCACAGTCTTCTATTTCCGTAACACTGCTAGGAATATTTACGCTTTCAAGGCTTGTACAGTCACGGAACGCACCGTCTCCTATTTTCGTAACACTGTCTGGAATCGTTACCTTTGTAAGGCTTGTACACTCATTGAACGCATCGATTCCTATTTCTGTAACTCCGTCAGGAATAACAAATTCTCCCTGGATATCCTTGCTGCATGTTTTCAGGACTCCACCTTCTATTACAAAGCTCTTGTCAGAGCCTTCAGAGGAATCATGATGACTGTCATCATGACTATCATCATGCGAGCATCCTGTAAGCGCAAGCAAAGCTAAAGTGATTACGGATGCATACCAAAACGATTTCATATCTATTCTCTTTTTCCTATTTTTTAACCACATAATTTACCTTATCCTTGTCAAAAAACGAATCACCTCCGATATGTTCCCAGTCTTCACTTGAACCATCATAATTCACTGTCTTAAAATTTTCACAGTTATTGAATCCCACACCGATTTTTTTAACACTGCTAGGAATCGTTATGCTTTCAAGGCTTGCACAGTCACTGAATGCGATCCTTATCTCCGTAACTCCGTCAAGGATTATTACGCTTTTAAGGCTTGTGCAGCCATGGAACGATACATACGCTTTTGATCCGATTGTTACGCTTTCAAGGCTTGTGCACTCCTCGAACGCATAGTCTCCTATTTCCGTAACACTGCTAGGAATATTTACGCTTGCAAGGCTTGTACAATAAGAAAACGCACAGTCTCCTATTTTCGTAACACTGTCAGGAATCGTTACGCTTTCAAGGCTTGTACAATCCAAGAACGCCTTTTCTCCAATTTCTGTAACTCCGTCAGGGATAACAAACTCACCGCTAACATCCCTGTCACACTTTTTAAAGACTCCGTCCTGAACTTCATAAGGATCTCTGTCACTGTCTCCGCTAGAGCATCCTGCAAGCGCAAGCAAAGCCGCAGCATATACGGCTGCCATAGATATCACGGCCTTCATTCTTTTCATACTAAATCCTCCTTTGGGTCTCCGCCCATTTTTATTTCCATCCCGGCAGTCCAGCCGGAGAACCATTTCCTACTCGCTTTCTGTGTCCGCGCTATCCGCATACGATTTCGCTTTGCTCTTCTTTCCGCCCAGCACTTCCTGCCTGAAGTGCGCTATCTCCGTGTTCGCATAGCCGATGAACGGTGCGTAGCCGGCCTCGCCCTCAATGAGCGCGTGCGCGTTCACGTGGCTCACCAGCTCCCGGTACGCCCCGTCGCTCGCAGCCCGAGCCGCTTTCAATGCGCCCGCAGTCCTTGCCGAGCGCTCGTCCGTGCGCTGGCCCGTAA
>JAGBGX010000018.1 GCA_017935745.1 Treponema sp.
CAGGGAGCCGCCAGGCTCCCCCGAAGGCCCCGGAGACACCATCCGGTCGATAGGCCGCAGGTGCAGGCGCGGCGACGCGCACAGCCGGGCGGTACTAATAGGCCGCGAGGCTTGGCCGCGCTGCCGCACCGCAGACCCCGCAGGCCCGCCCGCGCGCCGCATCTCTCAGCATACACATCTCCTCTCCCCCCCCGTACTCCTTTCCCTAGCTCCTAACGACTTCGCAATTCCGCAGCCGCCGGCTAAGATACGGACTGATGCAATGATTTTTTTCCAACGTATAAAATACAGTGTGCTAGTGCTTTTAATTTCTTCTTTTTTCTTTAGCTGTGCTGACAGACAGGAAAAGCAAGGCATAGAAATTGTGTCTGGCATGAACCTTGTCTGGTCGGATGAATTTGATTACGAGGGTGCTCCTGATCCTGAGAAATGGGATTATTCTGTCGGCGGGCATGGCTGGGGCAACGGAGAAATCCAAAAGTACACAAATTCCCGGGACAATTCGTATGTAAAGGACGGAGTGCTCTGCATTTCAGCAAAAAATGAAGGCGGCCTGTGGACAAGCGCACGGCTGAAGACACAGTACAAAGGCTCATGGACATACGGCTATATTGAAGTGCGGGCAAAGCTCCCGAAGGGAAGAGGTACATGGCCTGCCATCTGGATGATGCCGGAATTTGACAAGTACGGCGGCTGGCCGCGCTCTGGCGAAATTGACATCATGGAACATGTCGGCTATGAGCAGGATGTCATTCATACCACTGTTCACACGGCTTCATTCAATCATAAGAAAAACACGCAGAAAACAAGATATGCGCCGGTAAAAAATGTTTCAAAAAAATTCCATACATATGCCGTTTACTGGACGCCTTCTTCTATTGAATGGCTTGTTGACGGCGAGACGTTTTTTACGTTTGAAAATTCAGGAAATGGAATACCTGAGTGGCCGTTCGACCATCCGTTTTATCTGATTTTGAACGTGGCGATTGGAGGAAGCTGGGGCGGACAGCAGGGCATAGATGAAAAACTGAAGTCTGCTGAAATGATTGTTGATTATGTGCGTGTTTATCAGGACAAGCAGAAATAGCGGGAAAATGCACTTTTTGCGTTTTCTTTCTATTGACAAAACCGGCAGTTTCTGATATAGTTTTACTACGCTTTATAAAAGCAATGCGGGGATGGTGGAATTGGTAGACACGCCAGCTTGAGGTGCTGGTGGCGCGAGCTGTGCCTGTTCAAGTCAGGTTCTCCGCACTAAAGGGCTGCGTAACGGCAGCCTTTTTTTTATGTCCGGTGCAGTTTCAGCAGGAAATGAAAGCTTCTGCCGCCGCTTTTTCAGCTGAAGCTTCATGATTTTGTCCGCTGAAATCATTTTTAAAGAATTTGTTTGACTTCTGCCCGTTTTGCCGCTATACTTATTCCATAATATAAACCCTTAGGAGGCCATACGGTGGCAAAGGTAGAATTAAAAGGAATCGGAAAGATTTACGACGGCAATGTTCAGGCTGTGGAAAACGCGAACATTGTAATTGAAGACCGCGACTTCTGTGTTTTTGTAGGTCCGTCAGGATGCGGAAAGTCAACGACACTGCGCATGGTTGCGGGACTTGAAGAAATTTCTGAAGGCGAGCTTCTGATTGACGGCGAGCTGATGAACGATGTTCCGCCGAAAGACAGAAACATTGCCATGGTTTTCCAGAACTACGCTCTGTATCCGCACATGACAGTATATGACAACATGGCATTCGGTCTGAAAATCCGCAAGATGGACAAGGCTGAAATCAAGCGCCGTGTTGACGAAGCAGCAAACTCTCTCGGACTTGTTCAGTATCTTGACAGAAAGCCGAAGGCGCTTTCAGGAGGACAGCGACAGCGTGTTGCAGTCGGCCGTGCTATCGTCCGCAATCCGAAAGTCTTCCTTTTTGACGAGCCGCTTTCAAACCTTGATGCAAAGCTCCGTGTCACTATGCGCGGGGAAATTGCAGCATTGCACCAGAGGCTTCAGGCAACAATGATTTATGTTACTCACGATCAGATTGAAGCTATGACAATGGGTACAAAGATTGTTGTCATGAAAGACGGCCATGTTCAGCAGATTGGCGAGCCGCTCTATCTGTACAATCATCCGATCAACAAATTTGTCGCAGGCTTTATTGGAACTCCGCCGATGAACTTCCTGACTGTAACAGTCAAGAAAAAGGGAGATGCCATTGTTGCTGACGAAGGAACGTTTGAGCTTGTTCCGACAGGAGAACAGCAGGCTTCCTTGAAAGAGTATGTCGGAAAGGAAGTGTACTTTGGTGTGCGTCCTGAAGACCTTGTGTACAGCGAGGCTCCTGCTGCTGAAAATAACATGCAGATGAAGGTTTCCAATAAGGAGCCGCTCGGTGCGGAAACACATCTCTTCCTTGCAACAAAGACACAGAGCATTGTTGCCCGTGTGCAGGCTTCTGCAAAGGGAGACTTCAAGATTGGCGAAACAGTGAACTTCAAGCCGTCAATGGAGCGGTGCAAGTTCTTTGCAAAGAATCCTGAGGATCTGAGCAAGGAAGTCAATATCTGTGAAGCAGACAAGATTACAGCTCCGTGGCTTAGAAACGCTATCACAGGCGAAGTCGGCTACAAGGTTGCAATCGGCTCTGAAATCAGGAAATAAGCTGCTTTTGTCTGCCGCCGGAAGCTTTGAGAGCTGAAGGCAGCGGACTGCATGTTGTTTCCTGAGCTGCAAACGGCACTGCCAGAAAGTCTGGCAGTGCTTTTTTATTCGCGTGCGGAGGGGTTTCAAGCCCCGGTATGCGGAGTGCGGTTCCGTTTAAAAGTTTGAATTGATACGCCTTTCTTTTTAGTGTAGAATGCAGGCATGATAAAGGAAAAGTCAGTTGTTGTGTATAAGAACGAGGCGGCAGTTGTCGTTTCTGTTTCAGACACAAAATATACAGTGCAGTTCAGGACAGCCGCGGCTTCTGGCGCAAAGCCTGCTGTGTACGGTACGCAGAATGTGCGGGCGAAAGATGTGCTTCTGCTGAGCGAAGGGCCTGCATCTTCCCTTGAGGCTGTTTTAAAGTTCGCTGATGAGCAGTGTCCTTCAGCTGATGAGTCTGCCTCTGAAAACCAGGAAAATGAAATTGCATTGCAGATAAAGGAATGCTACAGCCTTTTGTCTGCTGAAGATGAAGGCGCATCGTATCCGTTTGAAGAGCTTTGCTCGCTGTTCCGCGGGGAAGCGCGGCCGGACGAAGCATGGGGACTGTTTCTTGCCTTGAAGCGCTCCGTCTGCTTCAGCCAGGACTTAAAGGAAATGCAGGAAGGAAAAGCTGCCTTTTCTGTGCGTTCTGCCGCAGAAGTCAGCGCGCTTATAAAGAAGGCCGGAGAAAAGGAGCAGGAGGCTGCGCGGCGGCGGGAGTTTATACAGCGGCTGAAGGCGGGAAGCATTCTGAGCGGGGATTCTGTCTTTATGGGCGATGTGGAAGCTCTTGCGTTTGGAAAAACGGAGCGGAGCCGCGCAATGCATGAAGCCGGCATCAAGGAAACTCCTGAGCGCGCCCACCGGCTTCTGCTTGACACTGGAATCTGGAGCATCACGCGCAATCCGTATCCGCTGCGCTGGGGGCTTTCAACAAAATCCGCAGAAGAATGCCTGCCGTCCCCTCCGCAGGAAGAGCGGCTGCGCGTGCCGGGCATTTCCTACGCGATTGACAATGAATGGTCAGCTGATCCTGATGATGCGGTCGCATTTGACGGAACATACCTGTGGATTCATATTGCCGATCCTGCGTCCGCCGTTGCGCCGGACAGCCCGATTGACAAAAGCGCCCGTTCCCGGGGAGCAACACTGTATATTCCGGAAGGAGCGTCCCGGATGCTGTGCGAGAAGTCGCTGGAAGACTATGCGCTCGGACTCAAGGAAGAAAGCCGCGCGTTGTCGTTCAGGATTCTGCTAGATGAAAAGGGCGGAATTGAAGACTGCGCTGTCTTTAAGACAGCTGTGCAGGTGAAGCGGCTGACATACGGGCAGGCAGATTCCCTCAGGGACAGCCCTGAGCTTACGGTTCTGTTTGACATTGCACGGCGGAATGCTGCGCGCCGGGAGCAGTCAGGCGCAGTTCAGATTTCCCTGCCTGAAGTCCATGTTACCGTCAGCCCTGAAAGCAAGGCTGTTTCCATAGAACCTGCTGTCCGCTGGGAAAGCTCGGAGATGGTGCGCGAGATGATGCTTCTTGCCGGGGAAGGAGCAGCCAAGTTCGCCTTTAAAAATCAGATTCCGTTTCCGTTTGTCAGCCAGGAAGCTCCTGTGATTCCTGACGATATTCCCGGCGGGCTTGCCGGACAGTTCAGGCTGCGCCGCTGCATGCGGAAACGGTCGGTAGGCGTGACTCCGGGAATGCACTGCGGACTTGGGCTGAATATGTACAGCCAGGTTACAAGCCCGCTGCGGCGGTACAGCGATCTGATTGCCCATATGCAGCTCAGGGCGTTTCTTGACGGACGGAAGCTTCTTGACAAGGACACAGTGCTTGAGCGGGTTGCAGAGGGGGACGCGGGCGCACAGGCAGCGCACAAGGCTGAGCGGAAAAGCGCCATGCACTGGACGCTTGTGTATCTTTTGCAGAACCCGGACTGGAGCGGCGAGGCTGTCTGCGTTGACAGGTCGCAGAAGCTTCCGCTGTTTTCAATTCCGTCTCTTGCTCTGGAAACATATATGGACTGCCCTGCACAGATCGGGCTGAACGGCTGTGTGCGGGTGAAAGTGAAAAAAATAGAAATAACTGCTCTGCTTGCGGAATTTGAGATAATAGAATGAAGCTGTTTATGCATCTCAGCGGATTTTACGGGAGGAAATAAAATGGACGGAAAAAAAACAGGCATTGAGACAAAGTGCATTCACTCGGGGTATGAGCCGAAAAACGGAGAGCCGAGAATGATTCCCATCGTGCAGAGCACAACGTTTAAGTACGATTCGGGAGAAGCAATGGGCAGGCTTTTTGACTTGGAATCGTCAGGATATTTTTACACGCGGCTGCAGAATCCGACGAGCGATTGTGTTGCTGCAAAAATCGCTGACCTTGAGGGAGGAACCGCTGCAATGCTCACTTCATCCGGGCAGGCCGCGAATTTCCTTTCAGTGTTTAACATTGCTTCAGCAGGGGATCATGTTGTGGCGTCTTCTGCGATTTACGGCGGAACATTCAACCTGTTCAGTGTGACAATGAAAAGGATGGGAATCAGCTTTACGTTTGTTTCGCCTGAGTGCTCTGATGAAGAGCTTGAGGCTGCGTTCCGTCCGAACACAAAGGCTGTTTTCGGCGAGACGATTTCAAATCCTTCGCTTGATATCCTTGACATAGAGCGGTTTGCACATGCTGCCCATGCGCATGGAGTTCCTCTCATTGTGGACAATACGTTTGCAACTCCCGTGAACTGCCGGCCGTTTGAGTGGGGCGCGGACATTGTGACACATTCGACAACGAAATACATGGACGGGCATGATGCGTCGGTGGGAGGCGCAATTGTTGACTCGGGAGCGTTTGACTGGATGGCGCATAGCCAGAAATTTCCCGGGCTGTGCACGCCGGACGAAAGTTACCACGGCATAACGTATGCTCAGAAATTCGGCAGGGAAGGGGCGTTTATAACGAAGGCGACTGTCCAGCTTATGAGGGACTTGGGGCCTGTTCAGTCGCCCATGAACGCATATTTTTTGAACCTCGGGCTGGAATCGCTTCCGCTTCGCATTGCCCGTCACTGCGAAAATGCGCTTGCCGCCGCTGAATTTCTGGAATCTCATCCTGCGGTTGCATGGGTGAACTACCCGGGGCTGAAAAGCAGCCGCTGCTATGAGCGTGCGCAAAAGTATATGGACGGAAAAACATGCGGCGTTGTATCGTTCGGAATAAAAGGCGGACGGAACGCGGCAGAAAAATTCATGTCACGCCTGAAGCTTGCAATGATTGCCACTCATGTGGCAGACAGCAGGACATGCGTTTTGCATCCTGCAAGCACAACGCACCGTCAGCTTTCCGATGAAGCTCTTGCGGCCTGCGGTGTTCTGCCAGACATGATCAGGCTTTCTGTAGGTGTTGAATCGATAGGCGATATTCTTGCTGACTTGCAGCAGGCCTTGGAATCGTAGCGGAATTTCATCCGCCGTTTACTTATATTTCAGGAGGAAACAGATGCCGCATATTACTGTTCAGATGTATCCGGGAAGAAGCGATGAGACAAAGCTGATGCTTGCACAGAAGCTTGCTGAGGCTGCCAGTGAAGCGCTCGGCCGCGGAATTGAGCATTTTTCAGTTTCTGTGGAAGACATTCCGCAGGAGGAATGGAAAGAAAAAGTCTATGATGCTGCCGCAGATCCGCAGAACAGGACAGTGTTTGTGCGGCCGGGATATAAGCTGTAGCATTTTTCCTGCGCTTTTTGCTTTGTGCGGAGGATTCAACGCCGATTGAAAGCTCAAACAGCATTGCGGCAAGGCATCAAAACCGTTTGAAGTGTCCGATGAAAAAAATACTGGCTGGAATTTGCGTTTGAAGTGTCCGCTGCGGTTTTTGGAGGGCATCAAATGATATTTGAAGGGTGTTTTTGCTCCGTTTGGACAGTTCAAATGAGTTTTCCAGCGTCTTTTTTTTGCCGGGAAGAGTTCAAATGGAATTTGAAGTGCTGCCAGCGGTTTGCGGGAAGACTTCAAATGCGGTTTGAAGTGTCCGCAAGGAAAAGAGCAAACGGATTTGTTCAGACCTAACGGTCTTCACGTTTTTGAATAGTGAGCAACGTTAGCTGCGGACAAAGTTGCTTGTCTAAAAATACATAATGGAGGGATTTTATGAATCAAATCCAGTCAATTTCACTGGTGAACATGAACAATGCGGCGCATTTTCTGTTTATCACCAGCATGGCTTCCCGTGCGGAAGGCAGCGCGGCGATTGCCCAAAAGTGCGCGGCGCAGGTAGCGGCTCTTAAGAAGGCTGCGGCGGACGAGGACGAAAACTTGCAGATTTCAGCCAAAAGCGCAATCACCGGCAAGATTGCCGCCGCCGACCAGCTGCGCGACCGCCTCTACACGGGCTACAAAAAGGCGGTGTCGGGCTATGAGGATTTTCCCGTGGCGAACATTGCGGAAGCGGCGGCGGTCTTGAGCCGGCACATCAGGGATTACAAAATAAATGTGCAGGCGCAGATGGACAAGGAAACAGGACTTCTCGTGAATTTTCTTCAGGACTTGGAAGGCAAGTACAAGGCGCAGGTGGCATCCCTTTCGCTTGTGCCGTTTGTGGAGCAGTTAAAAGCGGCGAATGAAAGTGTGCGCGAGCTGACCAGTCAGCGCACAGACGAACGCTCGGCAAAGACTGCGGGCGCGCTCAAAATTGCGCGGACGGCAAGCGACGAGGCATTCAAGAACCTCGTGAGCATGGTGAACGCGCGCGCCCTGATTGAAGGCGAGGCTGACTACGCATCGTTCATTTCGTACGCCAACACCGAGATTGAACACTACAAGCAGGAAGTGCTCGGCAGAAGAAAGGCGAAGAGCGGAGAAAAAGAAGACTCTGCGAAACCGGGCGAAGGCGAAACAGCGGAAGCATAAAAGAAACGCAAACGGATTTGCCGTTTTTTGTGAGCAACGATGATTGCGAGCAAATCCGTTTGCCATTTTTGCACAGCGCACGTTCATTGACAGAATGTATGCCGTGTGGTATAGTTGCGTCATTCAAGCCGCAGCTGTCCGGGCAGCGATAGTATTTCAGTGCTGATTTTTTTTACGTTTGCTGAAAGCGGATGTGACCATGTCTTATGTCAGCAGCAGGAATCTTCCGTTGGCGAAGGTTCCTTTTTTTTGCTATGAAGCGTGGTTTCCGCGCTGAAAAATGAAGAATGCCCCGGCGCGCAGTTTTAGGAGGTTTTTAATGATAGTCATTTTAAAAAAGGACGCTTCGCAGAGCGCTGTCGATGAATTTGTAGCTGAGGTAAAGCAGAAAGGGCTTGATGTCCATATTTCAATCGGCGTAGACAAGACGATTATCGGGCTTGTCGGCGACACATCAAAATTCAATCCGGAAGATTTTCTTGCAAAGGATGTTGTTGAATGCGCGGAGCGGGTAAGCTCTCCGTACAAAATGGCAAGCCGCTCGTTTCATCCTGAGAATACTGTTGTTTCAGTCGGCGCGGGCCAGGACGGCGTGACGGAATGCAAAATCGGTGACGGAAAGACAGTTCCCGTGATTGCAGGCCCGTGCGCGGTGGAAACTGAGCAGCAGATTATGGAAGCTGCCCGGGCGGTAAAAAAAGCTGGCGCCCGCATTCTCCGCGGAGGAGCATACAAGCCGCGCACGTCTCCGTACAGTTTTCAGGGGCTGGGAGCTGAAGGAATCAGGCTTTTGGAGCAGGCAAAAAAGGAAACCGGGCTTCCAGTCTGCACTGAGCTGATGGCGATAAGCGAGCTGGATCAGTTTGAAAACGTGGATCTGATTCAGGTGGGCGCGCGGAATTTTCAGAACTTTGATCTGCTCAAGGAGCTTGGAAAATTCGGAAAGCCGGTTCTGCTCAAGCGCGGGCTTTCAGGAACGATTGACGAGCTTTTGATGAGCGCGGAATATATCATGGCGAACGGAAATGAAAATGTCATTCTGTGCGAGCGCGGAATCAGGACGTATGACGGCTATACGCGCAACTGCCTCGATGTGAGCGCAGTTCCATACTTGCACAGCGTGTCACATCTTCCGGTGGTGCTTGATCCAAGCCATGCCTGCGGAATCAGGTGGATGGTTGCTCCGCTGGCGCAGTCAGCTGTTGCCGCCGGAGCTGACGGCCTTGAAATTGAAGTGCACTGCTGCCCGGAAAAAGCATGGAGCGATGCAAGCCAGCAGCTTTCTCCCGCAGCGTTTGAAGAGCTTATGGTGCGGCTCGGAAAGTATGCGGCAGTGGAAGGAAGAACGCTGTGACCGGCCGGAACAGTGCGCTGCTGCAAGGACTGAAAAAGTGAAGCGGCTGTCTGACTTGACGTATGGAATTGTCGGCATGGGGCTTATGGGCGGCTCGCTTGGAAAGGCTGTGCGCGAAAATGTGCTGTGCGTTCCTTCGTGCGGCGGCAGAATTTTCGGCGCGGACAAAAGCGGCGCTTCGCTTTCCCTGGCGGAGCGGCAGCACATCATCGACAGGCCGTTTTCAATCAGTGAAACAGATGAAATGCTTGCCCAGTGCGATGTTGTGTTCGTGTGCCTGTATCCTCATGATACGGCGGAATTTTTAATCAGCCGAAAAAATGCATTTAAGCCTGGTTCGGTTGTGACTGACATCAGCGGCGTAAAGGCTGAAATTTTTTCGCGTCTGGATGAAATTGTGCGCAGTGATGTCGATTTTATTCCCGGGCATCCGATGGCTGGCAGCGAGAAGGAAGGATTTGCGCATTCTGACGGCTCGATTTTCAGGGGGCATAATTACATTGTGATGCCGCTTGAGCGGACAAAATCCGAAAGCCTTGCGCTTTTTAAGCAGCTGATTTCCTGCATGGGATTTTCGCGCATTGTGGAGACGGACGCCCGCACGCATGACCACAAGGTTGCGTTCACATCGCAGCTGTGCCATGTGATTGCCGGCGCGCTTGTTGACAGCTCGGAAGATCCGGCAGTCACGGCATTTGGCGGCGGCAGCTTTGAGGATCTGACCCGGATTGCGATGATAAACGCGCCGCTGTGGGCGGAGCTGTTCCTTGCAAACAGGACGGAGCTTTTAAGCTGCATTGAGGCTTTTGAATCTTCCCTCCGCAGGCTCACATCATATATCGCAGGAAATGACCGGGAGAGCCTGGAGCAGTATCTTTCCGCTGTGCGGGAAAAGCGCATTTCCATGGGAAGGACTGAAGTGACAGCATAAAGTCTCCGCAAGGCAGAATTTGCATTTTCCGCGCATTCAGACTATACTGGTGTGCGGAGTATATGAATGCCTGAAGATTTTGAAGTTTTAGACAAGGTTATCGGACGTGTGCCTGATTTTCCCAAGAAAGGCGTGCTGTTCTATGATATCACGGGAATTCTGCGTCACCCGGAAGCGTTCCGCTACTGCATTGACCGGATGGTTGAAATTTACCGTGACAAGAAAATTGACGCTGTCGCCGGAATCGAGTCACGCGGCTTTGTCTTTGCAGCTCCGTTTGCGCAGCAAATGGGAATTCCGCTTGTTTTAATCAGAAAAAAAGGAAAGCTTCCCGGAAAGACATACTCGTGCGAGTACAGCCTTGAGTACGGAACGGCTGAAATCGAAGTTCATACCGCTGACATTTCACGCGGAGAAACAGTTCTGCTTGTGGATGATCTGATTGCAACCGGCGGTACTTTGAAGGCTGCTGTTGATCTGATAGGGCAGGGCGGCGCGCACGTTGCAGATGTGTTCGGTGTGATCGGGCTTCCGTTCCTGAATTATGAAAAGCATCTTGAAGGAATAACTGTTACAACGCTGATTGACTACTATTCCGAATAAATTCCGTAGCTTTTTGCGCGTTTCTGTGCTATAATTGGAGCATGAGTACACATATCAATGCCAGGGAAGGAGACATTGCGGAGCTTGTTCTGCTTCCAGGGGATCCGCTGCGGGCAAAATACATTGCCGAACAGTTTCTCACGGATGCCCGGTGCTACAGCGAAGTGCGCGGAATGTACGGTTTTACGGGATTCTATAACGGCACGCGTGTTTCTGTGCAGGGAACGGGAATGGGGCAGCCGTCGCTTTCGATTTATGTGAATGAACTGTTTCAGTTTTACAATGTGCAGAAAGCTGTGCGGGTTGGAACGTGCGGCGCAGTGCAAGGCGATATTTTTCTGCGCGATGTGATTCTTGCGGAAGGCGCCTGCTCAGATTCCGCCATGAATACGCTCAGGTTCGGCGGCCTGCATTTTGCGCCTGTCGCTGATTTTTCACTTTTGTCCGCTGCGCATTCTGCTGCCCGGAAGCTCGGCATTGAGCCGAAAGTCGGGCTGTGCGTTTCAAGCGATTCATTTTACGATGAAAAGGAAAACTGGAGGCTCTGGGCGGAATACGGTGCGCTCGGCATTGAGATGGAAACCGCTGAGCTGTACACGCTTGCTGCAAAATTCCGCCGGAAAGCGCTGGCGGTGCTTACTGTGAGCGATCATATTCTCAACGGCGGCGAAACATCCGCGGAGGAACGCCAGTCATCGTTCACTGACATGATGAAAATAGCCCTGGAGGCTATAACTCAATAACATAAAATAAGGAGGCGTGATAAAAACTGCGTCGAAAATACTGCCGCAGTTTTTATTCACAAGTTCGCGTTGCGAACTTCCTTATCAAGTGCATTTTCTCACTGCGTTGCGGAAATGCGAAAAAAGTCAAGAAGATTGTTGAAACAATTTTCTTGACTTTTCATGGGAGAGCTTATGAAGCCTGTATTGCTTGTGCTTGCAGCCGGAATGGGAAGCCGCTACGGCGGTGTGAAGCAGATTGATTCTGTGGGACTGAACGGCGAGTGTCTGCTTGATTTTGCGGCGTTTGACGCGAAAAAGGGCGGATTTGAAAAAATTGTGTTTGTTATCCGGCCTGACATTGAAGCGGATTTCAGGGAGCGGCTGTTTGACCGTGTGGCGCGGAACATTGATGCCGAGTATGTGTTTCAGACACAGGAGTCGCTGCTTTCTTCAGATGAAAAAAAGGCGGCCTCCTCACGGACAAAGCCATGGGGAACAGTTCATGCGGTGCTGTGCGCGGAAGAGAAAATCAGCGCGCCGTTTGCCGTCATCAACAGCGATGACTACTACGGACGGGACGCATTCGCGACTCTCGGCTCTTACCTTGCAGGCATACAGCCTGACTCGCGGGAGCATGCGATGGCCGGCTATGTGCTTGGAAACACTTTGAGCGCAAGCGGCTCAGTAAGCCGCGGCATTTGCACTGTGAAAGACGAATATCTTCAGTCGATTGTTGAAAACACAAAAATCAGCTGCAAGGACGGCATCATTGTCAGTGAAATTGACGGCAGGGAAATTCCGCTCACCGGTTCAGAGCTGGTCAGCATGAATTTCTTCGGCTTCAGCCTGAAGGCGTTCGAGCGGTTCCACATATACTGGGACGAATTCAAGGCTTCTTCCCTCAGCCAGCCGAAGGCGGAAGCGCTTCTTCCGGCTGCAGCAAGCGACATTGTGAAAACAGGAGAAGGCAGCATACGGTGCTTTATGTCGAAGGAAAAATGGTTCGGCATGACATATCCTGAGGACAGGGAAACGGTAAAGCGCGAGATTGCTTCAAAAATTCATTCCGGCTATTACCCTGAAAAGCTCTGGGAGAAATAAGCATGAAAAAGCTGAGCGCCATACGGTCTGAAAAAATCTGGGGATATGAGGACTGGATTGCTTCAACTCACCCCGGCGGACAGCAGCCGGAGCTGCTCGCTCTTGCAGGCGGCGACTATCCGCTTCTTGTAAAAGTGATTCAGGCTGATGAGACGCTGAGCGTCCAGGTGCATCCTGATGATGAAAAGGCTGCCCTGTATGAGCAGTGCCGCGGAAAAACGGAATGCTGGTATGTGCTTGCGGCGGCAGAAAACGCGCAGATTGTCTGCGGACTGAGCGGCGACTGTTCGGCGCAGGAGCTTGAAAGCGCAATCCGCAGCAATTCATTGCAGAGCTGCCTGAAGCGTGAGGCGGTTTCCGCCGGTGATTTTGTGTATATCCCTGCGGGAACTGTCCATGCAATCTGCGGCGGCCTGCGTCTCCTTGAAATTCAGCAGTCAAGCGATGTGACATACCGGCTGTATGACTGGGGCCGCGGACGTGAGTGCCATATTGAAAAAGGAATTGCCTGCATAAAGCAGTCTGACTCTGCAAAGCCCGGCCCGTTTCCCGGCGCGTTTTCATGTCCGTATTTTTCACTTGAAGAAATCACTGTCAAAGGAGCATTGTCCGTGCAGACAGGACAGCGGCGTGAAAGCTATGAGCCGTCTGACATTGTTCTGTTTTTTGTGACTGATGGAACGGGAACAGTAAACGGTGAGTCCGCGTCACGGGAAGATATGTTTGCCTTTGCTCCCGGCGAGACTGCGGAATTTTCAGGTTCGCTGCGTCTGATGAAAATCACGCCCGGCGGGGCGCGCTAGCTGCTGGTGTGAGGCTCATAGGAAGCAAGCCACCGCTTGACCGGGACAGTCCAGTCGCTTTCAGTTTCTGATTCCTTGAGCAGCTGCACATACAGCGACTCGATGTGCGCCGTAATCTGCGCCTTGTCTTCGCTTCTTACATCGCTGGCATGTGCAAAGAGATTCCGTATGAAGCAGACTGCAGTTTCCCTGTCAAACAGCTCGGGTGCAGTCTTTGTTATCATATACAGAGCGGCGGGAATGCAGTTTACGCTGTGCTGCTTCATATACAGCACGGACTCTGCGATTTCAATTCCATGGACATACAGCTCCCTGTTCCACTGCTCACGCTCTCTTTCGCTGAACTGCTCGCGCTCAAAGAGCATGCGGTAAAATCCGATTGTGAGCGCGACGATTGCAATGTGAAGGCTCGGCACGCACAGATAATGCGGATCCCAGAACTGAATTCCTTTTGCGGCTTTTGTTGTCGGCTTGGGACGGACAGTTGTAGTCAGGCAGTGCGAGTATACTTTGAACGCTTCCTTATAAGTCTGAATCATGTAGCGGACAAATTCCGCGCTGAGCTTTATTCCTTCAAAGCTTCCGTACCGCTTCATAGTGAGGCACATCGGGCGGATCCAGTAGTTTACAAAGTCAAGATAGCATGGAGCCAGCTCAGGCCGGTACGGAACTGCGCTGTCAAGCCTGTGATCGACATGCTTTATAGGAATGCGGATGATGCGGAATTTTTCCAGGTACTGCACAAGAAAGAACTTATGCAGCACGTTTATGATGAAAACCGCAAAGTATTTTAATCCTGTCCAGTGCAGGGTGAACATTGCATACGCATACAGGACATTGAACGAAGCAAGCGGACGCCCTGCGACTTTTGCGAGCTTTTTTGCGTCCGGCTTTTTTGCATCCTTCAGCTTGAATTTATATTTTGAACTGCTGTTTCTTTTCATTTTCCAAAGACTTCCTTTGCTGCTGCGACTGTTGCCATCGCATCCTTTGCATAATAGTCTGCTCCGATTTTTTTTGCATAGTCCTCTGTAAGAACTGCGCCTCCGGCAACAACTTTGCATTCCCTGCCGTGCTCTGCAAGCGCAAGCCGGAGCTTTCGGATTGTTTCTTCCATGTTTGCAACCGTTGTCGTCATCAGGGCGCTTAGTCCCACAAGCCGGACATTGTTTTCTATGACTGCTTTGATAATAGTTTCCGCAGGAACATTTTTTCCGAGGTCAATCACTTTGTATCCGTAGTTTTCAAGCATCGCCTTCACGATATTTTTTCCGATGTCATGGATATCGCCGAAGACTGTCGCAATGACAATTGTTCCTTTCGGTGTTTCTTCAGTCCCGGATGCGGCAAGCGTTTCCTTTATTTTTGAAAAGGACTTGCTTACGGTTTCTGCGCTCAGCAGAAGCTGCGGAAGAAATTTTCTGCCCGATTCAAAGTCCTTTCCCACAGCGTCAAGCGCAGGAACAATGCAGCTGTCGATAATCTGGACAGGCTTCATTATGTCAAGAAGCGACTGCGTTGCCTGTTCAGCCTGATCCTTGAATCCTTTTTCAATTATCTGAATCAGCGCTTTTTGCCTGCTGTCTTCCTGCGGTTCAGCCTCTGTCTTTTCCTGAATGGAACTGTCCGCGTGTGAGATGCGTTCGCTTCCGGCTGTTTTTTCGGAACTGTCTTTTTCAGCCATGCTCTGATTTTTTTGCAGTCCGCTTGCCGGATCATGCGTTCCTGTATATGACTGAATGAAGCCGAGGCAGTTTTCATCATAGCCGCTCAGCGCCCTGTATGCCCTGTACGTGTCCATCATGGCATCGCTTGCAGGATTTATGATTGCCGCGCTCAGTCCCGCATCAAGCGCAAGCATAAAAAAGCGCGAGCTGATGATTTCCCGGCGGGGAAGCCCGAACGAGCTGTTTGATACTCCCAGCGCAAACTGAATTCCCCGGCTGCCGAATTCTTCCTTTATGATTCTGATTGCACGGATTGTTTCAAGGCATGATTTTTGACTGGAGCTTGCTGCGAGCGTGAGCGTGTCGATAAAAATATCTTTCGGCTGAATTCCGTATTTCGCTGCTTCTGAAATGATTTTCCGCGCAACGCAGGCTCTTCCTTCCGCGCTTGGGGAAATTCCGTTTTCATCGATGCACAGGGCGACAACTGAGCCGCCGTAACGCTGTATGAGCGGAAAAACCGCATCCATTGACTCTTGCTTTCCGTTTACGCTGTTTACCAGCGCCTTTCCGTTGTAATACCGCAGCGCGCGCTCAAGGACAGCAGGCTCGCTTGAATCAATCTGAAGCGGAACGGTAAAGGCCGCCTGAATTTCCTTCATGACGCGCAGCATCAGCTCTGATTCGTCAATTCCGGGAAGCCCTGTGTTTATGTCAAGGATATGCGCGCCAGAAGCAATCTGGCTGTCTGCCTCGCTGATAAAGAACTGCATGTTCCGGCTCTGAAGCGCTTCGCGGCATTTTTTCTTTCCTGTTGGATTTATGCGCTCTCCGACAATGACCGGCCCGGCGCTTCCTCCGATTCTGACTGTCTTGTTATAGGAGCAGACAAATGTTCCTGAAGATTCTTCCGTGCGCTCTTGCTGTTCAGGAATTTCATTTTTGACTGTCTGAACCATTTCCTGGATATGAGCTGGAGTTGTTCCGCAGCATCCGCCCAGAATGGCAGCTCCCATCTTAAAGGCCTTGAGCTGCATCTGCGCAAATTCCTTCGGCGCGGACTTAAAGACTGTTTTTCCGTTTTCAACAGAAGGCATTCCTGCGTTTGGCTGAACGAGAACAGGAAGCGATGCATACTGGCAGAACTGCTGTGCAAGCTGCATGTCTTCTTCAAGGCTTCCGCCGCAGTTACATCCGATTGCATCAGCACGGAGCGATTCCAGATATGTTACGCAGGTCAGCACATCAGCGCCAGTCAGCGTCCTGAGATTCGGCTGAAATGTCATCGATACAATGATCGGCAGCCGTGTGTTTTCCTTTATTGCAAGGACAGCCGCCTTTGCTTCATAGAGGTCGCTCATTGTTTCAACAACGGCAAGATCTGCGCCTGCGCTTTCAGCTGCAATGGAAGCTGCTCTGTAGGATTCATACGCCTGGTCGAACGTCAGGCTTCCGGCAGGCTCAAGGAGCTTTCCGTTCTGGCTGGTGTCCCATGCGGTAAAGCACTGGCGTGTGATTCCTTCTTCCCTGCATTCTTGAATTGCTTCAAGCGCAAGCTGAATTCCCTTTTTGATATATTCTTCGGCTGAACGGTGCGCGCCTTCAAGCTTTATGGAAGTTGCGCCGAATGTGTTTGCGGTGCACACGTTGCAGCCTGACTGTATATAGCTGCGGTGAATTTCCTTGACAGCTTCAGGACTGTAAAAATTCAAATCCTCAGGAATTGAATATGAAAGCCCCGGGATTCTTTGAATCATTGTTCCCATGCCGCCGTCAAAAATAACAGGCCGGCGCTGCTGTATCTGTCCGCGCAGAAATTCTCTGAATGAATGTGCTTGCACGTCAATGCTCCTAAAGCGTCTGAGTATCAGCCGTTGATTGCCTCAAGAATATTGTTCACGTTGTGAAAAATATCCCGGGCAACTGAAGGCTTGTTCATGGTGTAAATATGAATTCCCCGGATGCCGTTTGAAATCAAGTCGATAATCTGATCTGTCGCGTATGCGATTCCTGCCTGCCGCATTGCATCAGGGCTTTCGGAAAAGCGGTCGCAGATGGAAAGCAGCTTTGCAGGAATGTACGCGGAGGAAAGCTTTACCATCTTTGCAACCTGGCTGCTGTTTGTTATCGGCATGATTCCTGCGAAAACTGGAACTCGGATGCCCTTTGACTGGAGCTGATACAGGTAGCTGTACAGCATATTGTTGTCAAAGAACATCTGCGTTGTAAGGAAGTCAACTCCGGCATCAATCTTATGCTTCAGCTGCTCGATGTCGTCCTGCCTGTTCAGGCTTTCAGGATGCCCTTCCGGGTAACAGGCTCCGCCGACGCAGAATCCTTCAGCCTTTAAAAGCCGTGCAAGATCGCTTGCGTGCTGAAGATTGCCGGCCGTTGCTTTTGTGCCGGACAGTTCCTGCGGAATGTCTCCGCGCAGTGCAAGAACGTTTTCGATTCCGCTGCTTTTCATGCGGCTTATGACAGCCTTGATTTCATCCGTGGAATTTCCAATGCAGGTAAGGTGCGCAATTGCCTGCGTTCCGAATGAAAGAATTTTTGAAGCGATTTCCACGGTGTTTTCCCGGGATGTTCCGCCGGCTCCGTATGTTATGCTCATGAAGTCAGGCTTGAGGCTGCACAGTTCCTTTGCGGCTGATATGACGTTTTCAAAGCTTGCCTGATGCTTGGGAGGAAAAACTTCAAATGAGAAGAGCGTTTTTTTTTGCTCCAGAATTTTTGTGATTGTCATGAAATGCCTCTGCTATAGATAGTTTTTGAATTTTTCAATTTCATCCAGTTTTCTGAGCCTTGCTTCATCTGTCTTTATATAAAGATTTTTTTCCTGTGTGGGAATGACAAGGCCTTTCGGTCCGTTCTTTGCTCTTCTTAGATACTTTACCTGAGTATAGTATAAGTCAGCGGAACCGTTCTTGCGCGCTTTTGAATGATGCACTGCAAGGTTTCCTGCGTACAACAGAATTTCAAGCGGAATGCTTTTTCCTTTCCGGGCTTTTATGAAAACGTAGCCGCCGGCGTAATCCCTTGTGTGCAGCCACATATCCTGCCCTTTTACAAAGTGCCGCAGAAGCTCATCATTTTCAGCTGCCGTTCTTCCGACAATGAGCGTCCAGCCTTCAATTTCATACTGAAGCCCGGGATGCTTTTTTTCTGAGTGCTGTCTGGGAGCAGTGCTGCGCCTGAGCAGCTGCTCGATTTTCAGTGTGTTTTGCTCTGAGCTGATTTTTTTGTATTCGGCATCAAGTGATGCGATTGCCTTTCTTGAAAGCTCAATGTCGTGCTCCAGCGCATCTTTTCCGGAAACTGATTTCCTGTACTGCCCGTAGTAAGCGGCAGCATTTTCCTGCGGTGTCTTTTTTTCATCAAGCTGTATGTGTACTTTTTCTCCTGTCGCATAGTCAATGCAGTCCAGGGAGAAGCCTTGTATTTGTGAGGCAAACGAAAGAATCAGATCGCCTGTATGACGTGCCGCTTCAGCATTTTCAAACCGCGCTTTTTTTTCAAGAAGATTTTGAAGCGCATGCTCCATCTTGCCTCGCTTTGCGTTGTACCATTTTTCAGCCTGCTCAAGAAGGCTTTCCTTTGAGAGGGAAGATGCATGCTCTGAATAGTACAGGTCGATTTTTTCGTTGAAGGAAAGCGTGCTCTGCTGCTCTTCAGAAATATTCAGGCTGGAAAAACTGCGCACAGGAAATTTTTCAAGCGCAGCTTTCTGTTCTTCATCTGAAGGAATTATTTCCTGAGGCGAGTACTGTCCGCCGGAAATTTCGCCTTTGCCGGGGCGGCGGTACATGCAGTCAAGGATTGTTCCGTTTTCGTCAGTTACAATGATGTTCGCTGCGTTTGACCAGAGCCTGGCATACATGAAAAGCCGCTCCTTCCATGTTGAAACGTCAAGCAGTATGATTCTGTCAAGCCCGAGCTGCCGGCATGAGTTGATTCTCATTCCCTGTATGCGGGACTTTAAAAATTCGTTAAAGCGCAACGGCTTTTCATTTTTCGGCGGCCTGCATTTTGTCCTGCTGATTCTGCATGCCTGGGGAGCTGTGCAGATTAAAATAGTGGAGACAGCTCCTTTGTTTATTACGCGGAATGAAATAGTGTCGTAGCCCGGCTGCACTATTTCCTGGATAAAAGCGCCGGTGAGATTCAGTTCTTCAATTATCAAATTTATTTCATTACAGTTTAAGGACATTGTTGCAAGTATATCAGTTTTGCCTTGAATAGTGAATCAGTAGCGCTTGTTTTCCATGGATTTTAAATCAGCTGTCACTTTGTCAATCCGTGCAATTTCCCGGCTGAGAATTTTTTTGTAGTCAAGCTTTCCCGTGACAATTCTTTCACGCTCGTCTTCCCAGCCTTGCAGTCCTGTGATAAACAGGAACTTGAATTTCCCAACGCTGGCTTTTTCAGCCCACAGGGAAGATTCCTGCCAGTATGTGTAGCATATTTCGTAGCAGCTTCTTGCTTTTTCAAGGTTCCTCAGGTATTCATCTTTCCACGGCGCATCGTAAAAATAGGCGGCTTTTTTGTCGTATATTCTGCCGAGCCGGAGATGCTGCTCTATAAGCTTCATGTTCAGGTGCATCTGAAAAAGGCAGCGGTATTTTTCCCACTGCTCTTCAGTTTCAATTTTTGTGTATGCGTAGAGCGGATTGCAGAAGTCGGCCTGGACGGCCTTTTCGAGCCAGTAGATGTTTTCAATGCAGTCATCAGGCTGCTGCTGATAGTGAATGTGATAGAGCTTAAAAAAATCTTCCTTGTATTTTACCATGTATGCGTCCGCGCTGTTCTGCGGAACAAGCAGCAGGGCAAGAAGAAGTGAGACGGTTTTTACTGCCTTTAAAATGCATTCTTTCACTTTTTGTATATCGGAAGATGCGGTGATGGACATGAGCGGATTTTTCCGGCTGAATTCAACTCCTCCCAAATCTGCTGCCCGATCTGCTCCTTAGGAAGCGTTGCGTCAATATAGACAGTTTTCATTCCGCTTCCCAGGGGAGTGCCGTCATATTCCGAAAGCACGTTCCTGTATTCCGCCGAAACGCTTTCAAGAAATTCCGCCTTTTCGTAAATTTCTTTTGCTGTTCTTCCGTCTATGCGGCGGAGCGCAGTTTCCGGATCAAGGCTGAAAAAAAACAGCAGTTCTGGAAGCGGAAAAAAGCTGTTGAGCGTCCTTGGAATTTCCGCTTTGATTCCGACGCTCTGGTATGCGAGGCTTGAAAAAAAATATCTGTCACTTATGACAAGGTTTCCGTTGGCGCAGGCTTCCCTGACTCCTGTCACGAGGCTGTTTCCTTCTATTAAAAGATTTCCGTTTATATGCTCATTTCTGTCCGCGGCAAAGGCATAGGCTGCGGTTTCATTGGAAATCGGAATTTCGCCTCTGAGCATTTTCCGCAGGAATTTTCCTGTTTCCGCAGAAGTCGGTTCCGCCGTAAAAAGCATGTTTGTTCCGTCTGCCCGTTTTTTCAGAGCGTCTATCTGTGTTGTTGTGCCTGCTCCGTCAATTCCTTCAAAGACGATGAAATTTTGTAAAATCATATTGTATCCTCCGCTCTTCTTTTTTGTAAATTTAAATGAAATGATTTTCTTAACTGCTTTTTTCTGTTAAAATAAACAGGGATATAGTCTGCTATGAACTCCAGGGTGCTAAAGGCAAGCATTGGAATTATCACTTTTCTCCTTATCGCTGCATCTGCTGTTGCTGTTATGAAGCCTGTGTACAAAAAGATTGACAGCGCAATCAGCAGCTGCGAATCAAAGCTGATTCTTTCGCTTGAAGAAAGAGCAGGGCTGAGCATTTCGTACAAATCAGTCTCGCCTTCCATTCTATCAAAAATATACATAAAAGGTATAGTGGCAAGCGATGCTAAAACCGGGGATGAAATTCTCCGCATAAAAAAAATTGCTGTTTCGTACAGCTTGGCACGGATTTTGCAAGGAGACTTTGGCAGCGCGCTGAAAAAGCTTTCTGCCAGGGATATTTTTGTGAACATTGACAGCAGTTTTTTTTCTTCGTCCGTCTTTGCCAAAGCTGAAGATACAGGCGCAAAGAAAAGCCGGGGCGCATCCGGCGTGAGCCTTGAAAAAATTGAAGACACCGTAAAGCAGCTTGCATTTGCACTTCCGTTTGACGTGCAGATCAGAAACATTATGTTCAGTTTTACCAGAAACAGGGAACGCTATGTTTTTTCGCTCCGGGACTGTTCCATAAAGAAGGATGCCGGCGGAGAATTCCTGTACTTTAAGGCCGGGGGATATGTTTCTGCTTCGCTGAAGCTGTTCGGCTACCGGACTGCCGGATTTTCCTTTGGCATTGACGGGTATCTGCTTCGGTCTGTCTCAGGAAGCTTCTGCCGGATTTTTCTTGACGACTACAGCAAGGCTGAATTTTCTGTGCGGCGGCTTTCGTTTCTTTTGAACTACAGGAATCCTGAAATTATCGTCAGGACAACCAGAAAGAAATATCCGCTCAGCGCGTATGCGGCTTTTAACGTGCAGAAAAAAGTGCTGCACGCTGCGGCGCAGATGGATGCGCTGGATCCGCTTCAGCTTGTAAAGGCTCCGTCGCTGCATGCTGTCATCCGTTTTTTCAGAGGAACCGTTTTTACCACTGATTCAGAATTTGAAATGGATTTCACTGCGCGTGAATATCAGTGGAAGTCAAGGACATCATTTTCCCTGCCGGAGCGCTTTACAAAGGACATTCAGACTGTCCGGTGCTCTGCCTCCGGGAACAGCACTGACATTGTTGTTGAGCAGCTTGCGGCTGACGGAGGAATTTTCAAGGGAACGTTTGAAGGCACATTCAATATTCCGAATCTTCAGCCTTCTGGCTATATGAACCTTGAGCATTACGCGTTTTTAAATGGAAATAAAATTTCAGCTGAAATGTATTTTGAGCCGCGGAAGGGAAAAGGATTTGATTTTTTCGTTCCTCAGCTGTACTTCGGGGAATACAGCTGCTATACCGCGTTTCAGGGCTATGCCTCGCTTGGAATGTCAATCGAGCTTTCCGTGGAGGCCAGCGATTATTCCCATCCTGAATACGGCGTGCCGGGGCGTATAACTGCGAGCGGCAGTCTTCAGCTTGGAAAGCACATGTACCTTCAGGCATCCGCTGAGCTTGAGAATTTTTTTGTTCAGACAGGAATCAAGACCGGCGCGTTTTTTACAGAACGGAACGGAACAAATGTGCTTGACAAGGTTGTCGAGATTTCAGAGCCGTACATTTCAAGCGTGGAGGCATACTTTGCGACTGACTTCAAGGACTATACATACAATTCCCCGGTTGCGCTCTTTGCGAACACGCGCAAGGACAAGGAAGTTCTTCTTGTTTCCTTTGACGGAACAGATACGGCTGTTCAGTTCAGCAGGATTGATCTTATTTATGGAAAGAATTCCCTTGTTGCTTCCGGCGGATTTGATGTGAAAATTCCAGAACGGCAGATGACTTTTTTTTCGGACTTCACCTTCAATTCCATTCCCTACGGATTCAGCGGAACGTATGACTTCGGGGACTGGCTTTCTGTCTCGGGGGACTACGGAATTGACATCGCGGTGAATGTGCGGAATTTTACCGACGGCTCCATACGGTTTGCAAATCTGCCGCTTTCAATCGGAGGATTCCTGCTGAACGCTTCGCTTGACTCAAGCTTTTCCATTCCGAACAGGCATGAATGGAATGTGATGATTGAGCATTTTGAAATTTCTGAGATTTCCCGTGTGTTCCGGCTGAATCCTGTTGTACAGCTTAAGGGTGAGATTACGGAAAAAAGCTTTGTTGCGTCAGAGGTTCTGTATACGGACAGCACTTCGTCTCTTGCCGGGGAAGGATATGTCCTGTGGAATGCTGACGGCCCGGTTCTTGAAAGCGCTCACGCATCCCTGAGCCTGTCAAGCCCGTCCTCGGGGGAGTCAGTTTCAGTCCGCGGGGAAATTTCAAATCCGCTGAAGGCTGATTTTTCCGGCGGACATCTTGCGAATGACTTTTACTTTTCCGCTCAGGCTTCCGTGCTTTCGTTTCCGATGGCGCGGTTCCTTGCGGGGCAGAAAAGCGGCAATACGGTTTCTGCCGAACTGAGCGCAAGCGGCACGCTTGAGAATCCGTATCTTTCCATAGATATCACTGGTGCGTCTGTTCTGCTCGGCGGCTCTGACGCGACTGCGGCGGCAAAGGCTTCCTTTGTAGAAAAAGTGCTTGCAGTCTCAGATGCGGAAATCCAATGGAAAAATTTCACCGTCTCTTCAGTTTCATCGCGCATTGACTTCGGCACGTTTGACGGTGAGGCAAAGCTGAAGGCATCTGCATCTGCGGCAGGAAGGCATCTTGACGCTTTCGTTTCCTTTTCGCTTTCAAATCTTTCTGATTTTCCGCAGGGCAGAATTCCAGAGGCATATTCAATAGAAGCGTCTGTTGATTCTGTTGAAAGCGACTTTATTTCCGGCTTTTCACCTTTTTCTGTTTCCCTTATCCGATCGCCGGGACGGTTTGACATTGCTACGGACGAAAACCTCGGCGCGTTCGGGGAAATCCTTGATGACGGAACGCTCAGCTTTTTTGTGAGCGAGGAAAAGCCCCTGCACTTTACTGCGAACGGCTCTGTGCAAAATCAGATTGTAAGCATTGCCTTTTCAAACATATACTGGGATGTCTCCAAGGCCGCCCCGCTGTTCAATTCTCAGTTTTTTTCAGTCTATTCCGGCATTGTTGAAGGAAATGTGGAGCTTTCAGGAGTTATCACCGACCCGAATATAAACGGACGGCTGCTTGTTTCTTCTGTTGACTTCAATATGCCGCAGTTTGTTCCCGATCATTTTCTTGCTGATGAAGTTCCTGTTGAGCTTTCTCAGGAAGAAATTTCCATCCCCGAAACGAATTTCAGGATCAAGGACGGAATCCTTGCTGTCAATTCCCTTATAACCCTGGACAGATGGTCGCTCGACAGCCTTGAGCTGAATCTTCAGACGCAGGAAGATGAGGACATTCCCATTGATTCAAAAATTTCCTATTTCAGAATTCAAGGATATACATCTGTAGATGCTTCTGTTTCTGTGGAAGACGGCGCAGTCACCTTGAACGGCTCCGTGGGGCTGCGGAATTCTGAGCTTTCGCTTTCCCTGAACAGCACTGATTTTGCCCAGAAGAAAAAAGCGTCATCTCCAGTTGACCTTGACTTTGCAATAAACCTTGACCTGCTTATCGGCAGAAAAGTGCAGGTTGTGATAAATCCGCTTTTGCGCAGCCTTGTTGCGCCTTCAACGCCGATTTCTGTAGTTGTTGATACGGCAACGGGCCTGTGGAGCATAAAGGGCGACATTGTGCTTCGCGGCGGAGAAATATCGTACCTGAGCCGAAACTTCTACCTCAAGCAGGGCCGCCTTATCCTTGACGAAACACAGAACCGCTTTGATCCGAACATCACTGTCCGCGCGGAAACCCGTGAGCATGACTCGAACGGAGAGCCGGTGACAATCAGGCTTACAGCCATTTCGCAGAACGTTTCCAATTTCAACGCTGTCCTTTCTTCGACTCCCGCAAAGTCTGAGAATGAAATCATGGAGCTTCTCGGGCAGATTGCGTCCGGCGACACTTCTTCTGCCGCAGGGCTTCTTGCCGCCGGTGTTGATTACGGCGCGAACGTCACGCTCCTGAGAAAAATCGAAAGTGCATTGCGTGATTTATGGAATTTTGATATATTTTCAGTCAGAACGGCGATTGTGCAGAATTCGATTATGCAGGGCCTCAATATGAACACAAGATCCGAGAATGATTCGGTAATTGGTAACTTATTTAACAATTCGACTGTTTATATTGGAAAGTATTTTGGCAGTGACATTTATGCTGATGCCTTGCTTCACTGGTCCTATGATGAGGCGAAAGCCGGTTCTGGTGAAACGGCAGGCAGCGCACTGGTTTTTCAGCCGGAAATCGGCTTGGAATTCGAAGCTCCTTTTGCCAATATCCGCTGGAATTTTGCGCCCGATCTCGGAGAATTCCAGCAGTCTTGGACTCAGGCAACTTCGATAACGCTGTCATGGCGTATATCATTTTAAAAAAGGAGCTTTAAAATCAGCCGCTAAATGGCGCGGCTTATTTTAACTACAGTTTGCGTTGCAGACTGTATTATCAAACTGTGCGCTTATGCGCACGAATGCACCATCTGCGGTGATGCATCTTAAGGAATGTAGTGTATGCGTAGCATCCGCGCTTTTATTGCGCTTTTATTTTTCGGGCTGTTTTCTGCTGTTTCCGCTTTTCCTCAGGCGGATTCCGACAGCTGGTTTTACGGCAAGCCGATAAAGCATATTGTCTTTGACAATCTAAAGAACGTAAAGTCCGGCGATCTGGAAGGCGTTACCAGCAGCTTTACAGGCAAGCCTTTTTCTGACGAGCTTGTCAGCAGCCTGTATGACCGTGTGTTTTCACTTGATTACTTTGATGATGTTGAGATAAAGGCCGCAAAAAACAGCGACAACGGCAAGACAGTGAATCTGATTCTGTATGTTGTGGAGCGTCCCATTGTCACTAAGCTGAGCTTTGACGGAAACAGATATATCCATGACGCTGACTTAAAGTCAAAAGTGTCGCTCAAGGAAAAGGATATTTTTATTGAAAGCAAGCTTCTTGAAGATGAGCGTGCTGTCAGAAACTATTATATAGAAAAAGGCTATACAAAAGTCTCTGTAAAGGCTTCCTCTGAGGAAACTGAAAGCGGTGTGCGTGTTTCATTTAAAATCCGGGAGGGCCGGCAGACCGTTGTAAAGGAGATTCGGTTTTCAGGCAACAGCCTTATTTCTTCAAAGACGCTGAAAGGAAAAATCTCCCTTAAGGAAGCAGGGCTGTTCCGCAAAGGCTCGTTTCAGGAGTCATCGCTCACTGCCGATTCCCGGGCGATTGTTGCGTATTACCAGAACCGCGGATATGTGGACGCAAAAGTGCTGAATGTGGAGCAGGAGCCGACATACAACGAAGAAAAGAACCGTGAGGAAATAATCCTCACCTTTGAAATTCAGGAAGGAAGCCAGTACACATTCGGCGGCATCACGTTTGAAGGAAACCATGTCTTTACCACGGAAGAGCTGGAAAAGCTTGTTACGCTTAAGGAAGGCTCCGTCTATAACGAGACGAAATTCCAGGAGACAAGGATGAACGTCCAGAACCTGTACTATGAAAACGGCTACACGTCAAACAGGTTTTCGGCAGAAATTCAGAAAGACTCTGATGCCCGTATCGTTTCATACATTTACAGGATTCAGGAAAATCCCCGCAGCCATATTGAAAACATCATCATAAAGGGAAATGAAAAGACAAAGGAGTTTGTTATCCGGCGTGAAATTCCTGTTGAAGAGGGCGACATTTTTTCAAACCGCAAGATTTCAAACGGAATGAGAAACCTGTACAATCTCCAGTACTTTTCGGCGGTTTCTCCTGAAGTGCTTCAAGGCTCTGAGGAAAATCTTGTTGACATTGTGTTTACTGTGGAAGAGCAGAGCACAACGACTCTCAACTTCGGCTTTACATTCAGCGGCGTTTCAGATCCGGGAGAAATTCCGATTGCGCTCACTGCACAGCTTCAGGACTCAAACCTGTTCGGCGAAGGAAAGTCGGCTTCCGTGGGAACGACTCTTTCCACATCGGAGCAGTCTGTTTCCGTAAGCTACGGGCAGAACTGGCTGTTCGGGAACCCGGTGAGCGCGAATGTTTCCCTGAGCTATGCGCATTCAAACAACTATGCCCTGCGCGACAAATTTCTGCCGGACGGCAGCATCGACAATGATTACTATTATATGCAGTACGAGCAGAATTCGTTTAGCCTCGGGCTTTCGCTCGGACGCAGGTGGACGCCTAACTTTGCAATCCTGACGCTCAGCGGCGGAGTGACAAGCGGGCTCATCAACAACATGTATGACGAAAAAATTTTCATTCCGAACGACACATCGATAAGCCAGTACAGCGGCAACTGGGCGCCGCGCAATTCCATCTGGACAGCATTTTCCATGGACGGGCGGAATATTGCCTATGATCCGTCATACGGATGGTTTGCAAGCCAGAGGCTGTCCTGGTACGGACTTATCGGGGAAGGCTTTCTGCCGTTTGCACCCGGCTGGGGAGAAAGCGAGTTTTATCTTCGGACTGACACAAAGGCTGAAAAATATTTTACGCTGCTGAATCAGCCTGTGACAGATTCATGGGCGCTTAAGCTTATTCTCATGGGATATTCAGGGCTTTCGTTCCAGTTTCCGGCGTTTGACTCTACAATCAGAAGAAACAATCAGCTGTACATTGACGGCATGTTCAACGGACGGGGCTGGACCATTTATAATACGGACGCAGGCCGCGGAAAGGCGCTGTGGTGCAACTCCGTGGAGCTTCGCCTTCCTGTGCTTCCGGGAATTTTTTCACTTGACATGTGGGCCGACGCAGTTGCAATCAAGGATGATGCGCAGGACTTTTTTTCCGGCCTGAAGGAAGAAGACTGGTATTTCAGCTTCGGGCCGAGCCTGCGCTTCACTATCCAGCAGTTCCCGCTTCGTCTTCTTTTTGCAAACACATTCAAATTCCGGGACGGCTCTCTCGTGTTTACTGACCAGGACGGAGACGGAGATTACAGATGGTCACGGAACTGGCATTTTGTGCTTTCCTTCAACATGACAAATAGATAATATATGGCTGAGGTTGCTATGAAAAACTGTTTTTTAAAAAAAGCGCGGGCTGCTGTGCTGCTTGGAATGCTGTTTTCTGCGTCTGCATTCGCCCAGCAGATTACACGGTTTGCTGTTGTTGACACGGCAAAAGTCTATCAGGCGTATTTCAGAAATTCCGCTCCTGTGCGGAACTATGAAAACAAAAAGGAAGAATTCCGCAAGGAGCTTGACAGGCTTGTGGCGGAAGTTCAGCGGCTCAATGATCAGAAAATAGAATGCACGAGAAAAAACAATGAGGCTGAGGCGCTGAAAATTCAGGCTCAGATTACAAAGAAAACAGATTTTATCACGGAATACACAAACGCAAAGAATGCAGAGCTTGAGTCCCTCAAGAAGAATTTGCAGGAAAACAGCAGCTTTTACAAGAGCCTGTATGACACGCTTGCCCGCGTTGCAGAGACAGGCGGCTACAGCATGATTCTGAGCCTTCAGGAGTCGAATTCCGTTTTATGGTACAGCACTTCTGTTGACATTACGGATCAGGTTATTTCCCAGCTCGGGCTGAAGTAGCGGCCGCGGGGAAATATGTCTGAAGAAACTCCTGTCATTTCCCAGTATCTGAACCTGAAAAAAGAGCATCCTGATGATGTCCTGTTTTTCAGGCTCGGCGACTTTTATGAAATGTTCAACGAAGATGCGGTTGAAATTTCGAGGCTTCTGAGCCTGACGCTCACCCATAAGGGCGATAATCCCATGTGCGGAATTCCGTATCACGCTTCAAAAGGATATATCGCGCGGCTTTTAAAGCTCGGAAAAAAAATTGCTGTTGCCGAGCAGATTGGCGACACTTCAAAAAAAGGACTTGCCGAGCGCAAGGTGGTGGAAGTCATCACTCCCGGGACTGCTGTTGAAAGCGAGTACCTTGAGGGCGGCGCAAACAGCTTTCTTGCGTCCCTGTTTGTGTCAGGCGGAAACGCAGGATTTGCCTATATTGATGTTACAACGGGAGAATTCCGCGCAACCCATTTCCCGGAAAAAAAGCTCGGCGAGCAGTTCCTGAAGGAAGCGGGACGGTGCAGTCCCAAGGAATTTATCCTTCCTGAAAGCCTGAGGGAGCGTCATGAAATTCAGGCGGCGCTTGCATCCGTGCCGCAGGCTTCTGTCTCCTGGTATCCTGACTGGCATTTTGCTGCTGAAAAAAATTACAGCCGGCTCCTGCGTCAGTTTAAGACAGCGAATTTGCATTCGTTTTCCCTTACTGAAGAAAGCCCGGAAGTTCCCGCGGCAGGATTTCTGCTTGAGTATATAGAAAAAACTGCGAGCGCTCCCTTTCCGCATGTCTCAGGAATTTCAGTGTATGAAGACTCTCAGTTTGTAGTCATGGACGATTCATCGCGGAGAAACCTTGAAATCATTTCAAATGTGCGTGACGGAAGCAGCCGCTATACGCTGCTGGAAACAGTGAGCGGCACAAAGACCGCAATGGGCAGCCGGCTCGTGCGCTCATGGCTTTCGTTTCCGCTGACTGATGAGTCCAGGATTGTCTCCCGGCAGAACCATGTGGAGCTGTTTGTAAAGAACAGGAGCCTGCTCAGGACTGTCCGCGAGCAGCTTTCAGGAATTCTTGACATTGAACGGCTTGCCGGCCGCATTGCAATGGACCGTGCGCACGCAAAGGATCTGCAGGCTCTGAAGTCAAGCCTTGTGTACTGGCTCAAGGCGCACAATCTTATTGAGCGCTCCGATTTTTCACTGCTTGAAACCGGCAGCGCGCAGAACATAATCAGCCTGATTGAAAATGCCATTGCCGATGATCCGGCCGCTGTCCTGAATGAAGGCAGGATGATACGGGAAGGCTGGTCGCAGGAGCTTGACCATTGGAAAAAAGTCCGCACTGACTTCGGCAGCATCCTTGAAGAGTATGCGGAAGAAGAGCGTGCAAAGACGGGAATTCAGAATTTGCGGATAAAAAGCAACGGAAACCTCGGGTATTTCATTGAAGTCACAAAGGGAAAGCTCGACAAAGTGCCGTCACATTTTATCATGCGCCGTTCTCTCGTCAATGCCGAGCGGTACACAACGGAAAAGCTTCAGGAGCTTGAAAATTCGCTGAACGAATCCGGCTCGCGGGTGATTGAGCTTGAGCGCGAGCTTTTTATTGAAGTCAGGAACGGGCTGAAAAAATATGTTCCGTATCTTCAGCAGCTTTCGCGGGAAATAGCCTATGCCGATGTTACGGGAACGTTTGCCGAAGCCGCTGCTGTGCATGGCTGGACGAGGCCTTCCGTTTCGGCTGGAACGGCGGAATTTTTTGTAAAAAACGGCCGCCATCCCGTTGTCGAGCAGCATCTTCCTGCCGGGGAATTTGTTCCCAACGATCTGTCGCTCTGCCAGAGCGGCTGCGGAGCGGAAAAGACATTTGCCCTCATAACCGGCCCGAACATGGCGGGAAAAAGCACATTCCTCAGGCAGAACGCGCTTATTGCGCTGCTTGCACAGTCAGGAAGCTTTGTTCCTGCGGACGAGGCGCGGCTGGGAATCATAGACAGGATTTTCTGCCGTGTCGGAGCCAGCGACAACATTGCAAAGGGAGAGTCAACATTTCTTGTTGAAATGACAGAAACAGCCCGGATTCTGCGGTCTGCCACAGAAAAATCATTTGTTATAATGGATGAAGTCGGACGGGGAACAAGCACGGAGGACGGGCTTGCGATTGCATGGGCGGTCAGCGAGCATCTTTTGAATTCAGTCCGCTGCAAGACTTTGTTTGCAACGCATTATCATGAGCTTACGCGGCTTGAGCATAAGGCGCTTTCATTTCTGTGCATGTCAGTGGCAGAAAACGGAAGCGACATCGTGTTTATGAGAAAGGTTGCCGAAGGAGCCAGTGGAAACAGCTACGGAATCCATGTGGCGCGCCTCGCAGGAGTCCCGGAGCCTGTTATCCGCCGCGCTGAAGAAGTCCTTGAAAAAATTCAGGGCGCTGCGGCTGAAAAGCCTGTCATCACGAGCAGCGAGCCGTGCAGCCCGGAAACTTCCAGCATGCCGCAGTCTCTGCCGCTTTCCCTGTTCAGTGAAGAGGAGCTGGTGCTTAGTGAAATACGCTCCTGTGCAGCCGACAGCATGACACCGCTTGAAGCGCTTCAGGCTCTTTTCAGATGGAAAAAATCACTCTCTGAATCATAAATTTTCATAGTTTTGGCGACGGTTTTGAAAATATCCGGATATATATGCAGTGATGATGAAAACCGGATTTCTGCCTGTGCGCCTGCTGATGCTTTTTTCCAGAGCTGCAATGATGATGCTCAACTGCTTCTTTGGCCGCGGGCAGTGCTGCGCCTGCGGAACATTCACTGCGCGCGGTGTTCTCTGCCGCAGCTGCACCGAAGAGAAGCTGTATGGCGCGGCCCGTGAAGCTGCGCGCAGTCCGCGCTGTGATGTCTGCGGGAAAGTGCTCCTGGGCGAAGAAAAAACATGCATGAGCTGCCGTACTGGCCGAATTCTGCTCAGCACGTACAAGTCTGTTCCTGTTCTTCCCTACAGAATCTGGCTGAAAACGCTTTTGTTTGAATGGAAGATGAACGGGCAGCGGAGCCTTTCCCCGGTTTTTGCGCGGCTGTGCGACATCGCCATCAGGAGCCATTTTTCAGGCAGCTTTGCCATTGTCCCGGTTCCGCCCCGGCCGGGAAAAATAAAGCGGCTCGGCTGGGATCAGATTGACGAGCTTTCTGAAATTCTGCGCCGCACATACCGATACCGCGTGCTGAAGCTTTTAGAGCGCACTACGGGCATTCAGCAGAAAAAGCTCAGCAGAACAGGCCGCCTTGAGTCAAAAGGCAGAGGCTACGCTGTCTCCCGCCTGTGTCTCCGTCTTTCTGCTGAAGGCGCCTTGCCTTCCCATGTTATTCTCATCGATGATGTCCTTACGACAGGAGTCACCGCGGAAAGCTGCGCACGCCTGCTGAAGGACGCAGGAGTTTCAAAAGTTGCTGTTTTAACGCTTTTTATAGTGGACTAAAAATATTTTATGAATTAGAATAGAGCATATAGGACTGTCTAAAAAAAAGCGGGTGCGCTTACAGGCAGGCTATCGATATTTGTTCACTGATTTTACGGGAGAATAAAATGGCAGATGAAAATACTTCGTTTCAGCTTGTGACATTCCAGCTTGGAGACGAACTGTACGGCGTAGACATTATGGATGTAAAGGAAATTGTAAAGATTCAAAGTGTTCGTCCGATTCCAAATGCTCCTTTCTATGTAGAGGGAATCATCAATCTGCGCGGTGAAGTTATTCCGATAATAAACCTGCACAAGCGTTTCTATCTGAAGAAGATGTCAGGCGACTCGTATGATGCAGAAACCGAAGGCGGCTTTATCATTCTGGACATTGAAGGCAATAAAATCGGCATTATCATAGACCGGATTGCGCGCGTTGTGCCGGTGGAAAACAGCGAGATAAAGCCCCCGCCGCAGATGCTGAGCGGAATCGGAACTGAATATATTCATGGTGTCGTAAGGCAGGAAAGCAGCTATCTCATTATCCTTGATACGCGCCGTCTGTTCAGTGCGAAGGAGCTTCAGAAAATTCTCGAGCCTGAGGCAGTATAAGGCTGTTCCTGCATTGGCAGTGCAGAGAGCGCCCAAGGAATAAAGAATGATTCATACATACAGTCCTACTATCCGCCGCAAGGAAATGGAAGCTGTCCTTACCTGCATGGTTGATGAAAAAATCGGACCGGGAGCGGTAAATTCCCGGCTTGTCCAGACTGCAAAGGAGCTGATGGGCTTTGACGGTGCCGTTGCGCTGCGAAGCCCTTCCATAGCGCTTGAGTATGTTTTTAAAGCGCTGAATCTGCCGGCAGGAAGCGGAGTTATCCTGAGCGCACTTGCTCCGTCATATCAGCTTCTCACAGTCGAAAAGTGCGGCTACGAGCCTCTTGTTGCCGATGTCAGCGAGGAAACAGGGCTTGTTACAGCCGGGTCAGCTGAGCAGTGCGTAAAGAACGGCGGCAGGCTGCTTGTGCTTGCCGAGTCCATGGGAATTCTGCCTGACATACGGCCGTTTCTGGAGCTTGGCATTCCCCTTGTGGAGGATATTTCCCAGTCTGTTTTCGCTGAGTATCCGCCTGAGCCGTCAGATGAGTCTTCTGAGCAGAAAAGCGGCGGGCCGCAGCAGGTTCCGGGGAAAAAAGCTGGAATGTGCGGGCTGTATGCGCTTCTTGGCATGGAAGAAAAGGATGTTGTGACGAGCGGAGGAGGTGCCCTGCTGATTGCTCCTTCCCGGCGGGAATGGACTGTTTTAAAGAATATTGCAGAAAATGCCCCTCCGACTGACAGCATGCCAGACATGAATGCGGCTCTCGGTCTTGCGGAGCTTAAGGAATTTGAGCGCAATGAAAAAATGCGCCGCGAGCTGTACAGCCTTTTTTCCCGGGCTGTGCTTTCAGGCCGCCATAAGACGTATGCCCGTCCGGCAGAAAAAGGCTCCACGGTCTGCTCGTTTCCGCTTGTATTGAATTCAGGATTTAAGGACGTGAAGCAGTACGCCCAGAAAAAGAACGTGGAAGTCCGGCAGGCGTATGAAGACTCTGTCATAGCGCTGCGGCAGGAATCCCTTGCGCCAAAATGCATCTGCGCGAATTCTCTCCTGCTGCGCTGTGCTGCGTTTCCGTTGTATCCGCGGCTGGGACAGAAGGATGCGTCTCAGATTGTACGGGTTCTGTCCTCTTTGCCATGAAAAAATGCCTTGTTGTTGTCAATTCATTTAAAGACGGCGCCGAGTCCCTTGCGCAGGAAGTGTCCGGGTTTCTTTCACAGCGGAACATCAGCACATCCCTGTTCCTGTATGACGGCAGCCGGGACTGCTCTTCTTTGGCTGGAACTGATTTTTCGGGATACAGCTTTGTTGTTACGCTCGGAGGCGACGGAACTGTTCTCTTTGCGTGCCGCGGCTGCGCTCCCCTGGGAATTCCTGTTTTCCCTGTCAACCTGGGAGAATTCGGGTTTCTTGCTGCTGTTCAAAAGAGCCTGTGGAAGCAGGAGCTTGAGTCATATCTGGACGGAAACTGCTTTGTCAGCGAGCGGAGCCTTGTGCAGTGCGAAGTTGTCAGGAGTGGAAAGACTGTTTTTGAATGCTGCGGAATGAACGACTGCGTTATTTCCAGCTGTCCTTCGTCCCGTCTTGTGAACCTGAAGGTTGCTTATAACCATGCGCTGCTCGGGCCGTTCAAGACAAACGGCATAATCATTTCCACACCGACTGGCTCCACTGCATATTCAGCTGCCGCCGGCGGTCCGATTGTTGAGCCTTCCCAGCCGGCTCTTGTTATGACTCCCGTCAGTTCCTTCAGCCTTTCCGCCCGTCCCATTGTCTTTGGAAAAAAAGGAGAGATTGTAATCACAGTGACGGGCAGCCGGACTGACGTTTCCCTTGTGTGCGACGGCCAGCTTGAATTTCCGCTGAAAAAAGAGGATGTGCTGATACTCGGCATTCCGCAATTCCGGGCGCGGCTGATTTGTTCCACTCAGGAAACTTTTTTTGCCGCGCTGCAAAGCAAGCTCAACTGGTCAGGAGGCCCGCGTGCTTGAAGAACTTGACATACAGAATTTCGCTCTGATTGACAGCGTTCATGTTGAATTTGAAAGGGGATTTACGGTTTTAAGCGGAGAAACGGGAGCTGGAAAGTCCATACTGATCGGAAGCCTGGCATTTCTTCTTGGAGGAAAGGCCGGACTGGAGCAGATCCGCGCCGGCTGCCATGAAGCCTCTGTTTCAGGAACGTTCCTTATAGAAAGCGCGGACGCCTGCCTCTGGCTTGAGGAGCGCGGCATCAGGACGGAAGAAAACCGGGTGCTGCTGCGCCGGATTATCCGGGACACGGGAAAGTCTTCGGCATGGATAGGCGGCGTTCCCGTGGCAAGGGCCGATCTTGCAGGCTTTGCGCAGTTCCTTGTTGATATCCACGGCCAGCATGAGCAGCAGTCACTCATGAAAGTGGCGGATCACCGCCGTTACCTTGACATTTATGCAGGGATTGTCGATGAAGTTTCCGTGTTCACTGAATTATACAGCCGGCTTGTGGAAAAGCGGCGGCTGCTTGAATCCTTGAACAGCAGCGAGGCCGGGCGGGCAGAAAAGGCTGAGCTGCTTTCCTTTGCAGTGTCTGAAATTGAAGGCGCAAATCTTTCCGCCGGAGAGGACGAGGCTCTGGAAGCTGAGGAAAGCAGGCTTTCATCCTTTGAAAAGCTGTATGCCGATGTCGAGGCGATAAATTCGGTTTTTGAAGGCGAAGGGGACGGAAACGGAGCTGTTTCCGCGCTGAAAAAAATATCCGGGATTCTCTCAAGAATTTCTGGATTCGACAAGAGCCTCAGCTCCCTTGAAAGCAGGCTTCAGTCCGCATTTTATGAAATCGATGATATTTCCGGCGAATTCAGGCGGTATGCGCACGGACTTGTCTTTGACCCGGAGCGGCTTGCAGAAGTTCAGGAGCGGCTTGAGCTTATTTCGCGCCTTAAGAAAAAATATGCCGGCGGAAAAGGCTCGTCTGCCGCAGATGTCCTCAGCTATCTGGAGGAAGCAAAGCGGCAGCTGGAAGAGCTTGGCGGCTCAGCGGCGGACAAAGCGGGGCTTGAAAAGGAGATTGCGGAGCTTGAAAAGCAGGTGTATGTCCTTGCAAAGCGCCTGAGCGAAAAACGGAAGCTGTCAGCTGAAAAAATGGCTGCTGAAATAGAATCGATTCTTGCAAAGCTTGGAATGAAAGAGACGAGATTCCGTGTGAGCCTTACAGAAAAGGAAGGAAATGCCGTGGAGCAGAAATGCGGCCCCTACGGAATGGACAACATCGAATTTCTTATCAGCGCGAACCGCGGCTCTCCGCTGCTTCCCTTGGCGCGGATTGCTTCCGGCGGAGAACTGAGCCGTGTGATGCTTGCGCTCAAGACAATCCTTTCCTGTGCAGATCTTGCGGGAACGCTTGTGTTTGATGAAATTGACACAGGCATCGGCGGGGAAGTTGCCGTGGCTGTCGGAAATCACATGAAAAAGCTTGCCGAAAAAAAACAGATTCTTTGCATAACACACCTTGCGAGCATTGCAGTTTATGCCGATAATCAGATTAAGATTCAGAAAGGGACGGAAGGAAGCGCGGCCGCTACGGACGTTTTTTCTGTTTCAGGAAACGAACGTGTCAAGGAAATTGCCCGCATGCTTTCCGGGGACAGCGTTTCTTCCCAGTCTCTTGAGCACGCTGCCGCGATGCTGCAGAAATTCGGAGGAGTGTAATGGCGATATCAGACGAAATGCGCAAGGAGTTTTTTCAGAAAATCGGGCCGGTAAAGGAAAAGATAAACGCATGCCTGAAAAAAGACAAGGACAGCTCCCTTGCCCTGCGGAGCGCAAAGGAAGGCGCTGAAGAGACAAAGCTGTTTCTGTGCGAGCAGATGATTTATGTTTCAACGCTGCAAATGAGCATAAACAGCATGTCCATTGAAATGCTTGAGACAAAGAACAATGACTCCCTGAACGATGCCAGAAAGTCAATTTACAAGGCGATTATCTATCTGGAAGATCTTGTCTCAAACACTGTGGACTGTCCGTTCTCTGACCTTGAGCCGCGGCTTGCAAAGCTTTCTTCTATTTCAATAGAAAAAAGGCTGAATGTAGTAAAAAAGCTCGGGCTTGCAATAGACATGCTTGTTGACGCGTTCGGCGAGAATTCCAAGTGGAAGGAATCGTTTGTTGAAATGAGGGGCCGCCATGCTGTTGTCGCAAAGAATTTCATTGACATGAAGCAGGCCAGCAAGGATTATTTTGAGCACAATTCGGCCGTATACGAAACAACGGTCACCTATATACGGCTTATCCGCAGCCTTCTGGACAAATGCGCCACATACTACCGGGACCGCTACACGCTCACTTCCCACCGTGTTGACGACATGAAGATGGCGATAAATCTGCTGATTGCGAACCGCCGCATTGCCATGGCTCTTGGTGACAACAATGAATCTGAAATCATACGGAAAAAAGCCCTTGTCTGGAAAACAAAGATGGAGTCGGACATAAAGGCCGGCAACGCAAAGTAATGAACAGGGATTTTGCCTTAAAGATATTTGAAGGATTTTCAATTGAGCGCTGGAACGATTTGATCAGGCCGTTTGCTGTCATTGAAATGGACAAGCACGCGGAAAAGGCGGTTGCGGCCTATATAATAGCCAAGTATGAAGAAAGCGCCGGCGCACGGATAGACTGGGAATGGCTTATCTATGCCTGTCTTTTCGATCTGCTCAGAAAAATCCAGCTGTGCGACATCAAAAGTCCTGTCCAGACGCTTATCAGGAATGAGTATCCTGATGAATATGTCAAGCTCAATGAGTGGGTTTTGTCACGCTACAGGAACCTGATTGACGATGAAGGGCTGTACTGTAAATTTCAGTCATACCTGCATGACCTCGGCAGCTTTTCAGCGGAAAAAAAAGAGCTTCCGCTGACAGTCTCTGTATTCCGTGCTGCCCATAAGTACTCAACGCTGCGTGAGCTTGAAATGATTTCCGCAGTGAATGAACGGGAGCGCCTTGAGCCGATCCGCCGCGAGCTGAATGCCGACCTGCAGGAATATCTTGGCCTGCGGGGACTCCAGCTTCTGATTACCAAACAGAAGCCGTTTGACTTTTTGATGCGGATTGAGCAGCTGAGATTCCAGACGCGGTGGAATCAGACTCCGAGAGTTCCCCGCACTTCAGTTTTGGGACACTGCTTTTTTGTTGCAATCCTTACGCTGCTTTTGTGCCGTGAAACTGGCGTGCAGATGTGCAGCAAGCGGCTGTACAACAATTTTTTTTCGGGGCTGTTTCATGATCTGCCGGAAAGCGTCACGCGCGACATCATTTCCCCGGTAAAGCGTGCCACGGACGGGCTTCCTGCCATAGTGAAGGACATAGAGGACAAGATTGTGGCAAAGGAGCTTGTTCCGCTCATGGAGCCGTTCTACCGCGATGAAATTCTGTATTTTGCTGGCGATGAATTTTCAAACCGCGCTGTTTTTGACGGATGCGTTCTGCCGGTCTCATTTGAAGAGCTGAATTCTTCCTTTAATGAAGACAAATTCAACCCCGTGGACGGCCGGCTGGTCCGTGTCGCGGATCACTATTCAGCGCTGCTTGAAGCTGAGCTTTCCATGCGCCACGGCATTACAAGCCATCAGCTGGAGGACGGAAAGCTGAACTTGCTGAAAGCCTACGAAAACGAAGAGACAGTCAATGGAATCGATGTAAAGCGGCTGTTTAAAGGCTGCGGCTGCTGAGCCTTTCTTTGCGCGCGGCCTTTCACATTTTTCCTGCCGGCTGTGAAATTTCCTGCAATTCTCATTGTCATACTTGAAAAATTTATTTATACTGATAAGAGGCTTCTGTCCTGTGCGCCGGCATCCGGCTGTGCACACTGCAAGGCTTTTTATTCGTGTGGAGGAATTATGACAATTTCTGAAATGCTCAGTCAAAGCGGAATTCTCACTGTGATGGGAATGGGCGTTGTGTTTTTCTTTTTGATCATCATGATTCTGGCAATGATGATTCTTCATTCGGTTGTCCATGCCTTTAAGTGGGATTCAGCTTCTGAAGATGCAGCCGCTGCTGCCGCTCCAGTTCCGTCAGCTCCTGCTTCAGACAGCGGAGCCGTTGTCGCTGCCATTGCCGCCGCCCTTGAAGAAAGCCGCGGCTGACTGTTTTTTTTGAAAATCACTGCAATCTTTATATACGCTTGATGAGGTTATAGTATGTCTAAGAAAGTTGGAATTTCTGAACTTGTGTTGCGTGATGCGCATCAGTCCCTGCATGCCACCCGCATGACTACTGCGGATATGCTTCCTGCCTGTGGAATGATTGACAAAATCGGCTACTGGGCAGTGGAAGGCTGGGGCGGAGCTACGTATGATTCATGCATCCGCTTTTTAAATGAAGACCCGTGGGAACGTCTGCGCAAGCTTCATGAGGCGCTCCCGAACAGCAGGATAATGATGCTGTTGCGCGGCCAGAATCTTCTCGGATACCGCCATTATGCTGACGATGTGGTTGACAAATTTGTAGAAACGGCTGCAAAGAACGGAATTGATGTGTTCAGGATTTTTGATGCCTGCAACGATCCGCGCAATCTTGAGCGCGCGACAAAAGCCGCCAAGAAGACAGGAAAGCATGTTCAGATGGCCATTTCCTATGCGGTGACTCCGTTCCATACAACGCAGGTGTACGCTGATCTTGCAAAGACGTATGCTGAATTCGGCGCGGATTCCATCTGTATCAAGGATATGTCAGGACTGCTTAAGCCGTATGAGGCGTATACTCTTGTCCTTGCGGTAAAGAAAGCCTGCGATCTTCCTGTTGAAATTCATTCCCATGCGACTACCGGCCTTTCAGTCGCCACATTCCTGAAAGCTGCTGAAGCGGGCGCAGACGTCCTTGACACGGCGATTTCCTCCATGTCAATGGGAACGTCCCACTCTCCGACGGAAACAGTTGTTGAAATGCTGAAAGGCACAGAATACGACACAGGCCTTGACACAAAGGCGCTGCTTGAGATTGCCGCATACTTCCGTGAGGTGCGCAAGCATTATTCTTCCCTTGAATCAGCCTTCCTTGGCGCTGATACGCGCATTTTGCTTTCCCAGGTTCCCGGCGGAATGCTTTCAAACCTTGAAAGCCAGCTCAAGCAGCAGGGAGCCGCCGACAAGATGGATGAAGTTCTGAAGGAGCTTCCTGCCGTGCAGAAGGCCGCAGGCTATGTTCCGCTTGTCACGCCGACATCCCAGATTGTGGGAACCCAGGCTGTGTTCAATGTGCTGTTCGGACGGTACGAGCGGATGACAGGAGAATTCCGCGATCTTCTCGTTGGAAAATATGGAAAGCTTCCTGCGCAGCCGGATCAGGAGCTTGTGCAGAAAGCGCTTCAGCAGAGCAATATGGAGGAAGTCATTACCTGCCGCCCTGCTGACAAGATAGCGCCGGAATGGGAGCAGATGGTAAAGGAAGCCGCTGAAAACGGCGGAAACGGCTCTGTGGAAGATACGCTGACTTACGCCATGTTCCCGAAGGTTGCTCCCAAGTTCTTTAAGGAGCGCTCAAAAGGCCCTGTTGACGCTGCATCCGCCTTTGCAAAGAAAGAATGTGCTGCTCCGGCTGCATCTGCCTCAAAAGGCGGAAGCTATACGATAACAGTAAACGGAACTGCATACGCTGTAACATCAAACGGAAGCGGTTCTGTTACGGTGAACGGTGTGCCGTATGCTGTTTCGGTAGGTGCATCTGGAAGCGCTCCCGCTTCTTCAGCTCCAGCCGCTGCTCCTGCTGTGTCCGGCGGAACTGATGTGAAGGCTCCTGTCGCAGGAACGCTGCTCAAGCAGTGCTTTGCGAACGGAACTGCTGTTTCAAAGGGGCAGACAGTCATAATCATTGAATCGATGAAAATGGAGCTTGAAGTCAAGGCGACTGAAAGCGGAACAATCACCTATTCTGTTGCTGCGGGAAGCCAGATCCAGAACGGACAGGTGCTTGCAGTGATCGGAGGAACTGCGGCTCCAGCTCCGGCTGCTGCGCCTGTTGTTCCCGCGGCTCCGTCCCCGGCTCCTGCCGCTCCGGCTTCATCAGGCAGCGGAACAAAAGTGACGGCTCCTGTTGCAGGTGTGTTCCTCAGGACTGCGGTTGCGGAAGGCGCGTCTGTAAAGAAAGGCGACAATATCGTAATCATTGAGTCAATGAAAATGGAGCTTGAAATAAAGGCTCCGGCTGACGGAAAAGTGCATTTCCTTGCCGCGGCAGGAACTCAGCTTTCAAACGGTCAGCCTGTTGCCGAAATAAGCTGAAGCTGCGTGCATTTTTAGGAATGATACGCATTGTATAGGAATCTCCGGGAGCTTTTGTTCTTAGGGATTCCTTTGAAAGTATGATGTTCTAAGCTGTGCTTTTTAGCGGCTTGGAATTTCTCGAGAACCCTTATGAGTATGAATTCGGCGGAAGCAGGAAAATCGCTTTTCCGGGCCGCCGGATTGCCAAGGAATAGTTTATGCCTGATACAAAGAGAATTCATAATACAAAGATTGCCTTTATTATGCTGGCGATTATGGCGGCTGCCGGAGTGTTTTCATTTACAGCGAATGCTTTTGCTCAGAGCAGCCCTGCCAGGGACAGCTCTGCTCCTGCGGGCGGCATGAATCGCGTCATAAAGAATACTGAAAACTGGAACGGAAAGTACGACATCACTTTTTCAAAATTCCTGAGAAATATCGGGAAGTCAACGGGCATCTACATGATGCTGCATCAGCCTACGGAGCAGGAAAAGGCGGCCGCGCAGGCTCTTGAGCAGGCTCAGCAGGCTGCGGAAACAGCAGATCCGTTTTCACAGGCACAGGCTCCGGGCTGGCAGTCTATTATAATGATTGTCATCGGCTTTCTGATTATTTACCTTGCAGTAGGAAAGGGATTTGAGCCGCTGCTGCTTATTCCAATCGGCTTTGGAACGGTTCTTGTGAATATTCCTGGAGCCGGAATGGGAGCAGCCCCGCACGGAATGCTGCATATCATTTACAATGCCGGTGTCGGCAATGAATTTTTCCCCATGATTATCTTTATGGGAATAGGCGCGATGACTGATTTCGGGCCGCTTATTGCGAACCCCAAGATGGCGCTGCTCGGAGGTGCGGCTCAGCTCGGCGTATTCTTCACCTTGTTTGGCGTTGCGCTTATGAACGCTTTTCTGGGAACCGATTACACGATGCTTCAGGCTTCCGCAATTTCCATTATCGGCGGTGCGGACGGCCCTACTTCAATTTATGTTTCAGGAAAGCTTGCCCCGGAGATGATGGCGGTTATTGCTGTCGCGGCGTATTCGTATATGGCGCTTGTGCCGATGATTCAGCCTCCGATTATGAAGGCCCTGACAACAAAAAAGGAGCGCATGATTAAGATGGAGCAGCTGCGTCCTGTTTCCAAGGCTGAAAAAGTCCTGTTTCCGATGCTTCTGCTCGTTCTTGCAATACTGCTGCTGCCTCCTGCCTGTCCTTTGATTGGAATGCTTGCCCTCGGAAATTTTGTCAAGCAGAGCGGAGCGGCCGACCGTCTTTCAAAAACCATGGAAAACGAGCTTATGAACATTGTCTCAATCCTTTTGTCTCTGGGTGTCGGAAGCCAGATGACTCCTGAAAAAATTATGAGAAGGGAATCAGTCGGCATTATTGTTCTCGGACTTGTGGCTTTTTCTGTTGCGACTGCCGGGGGCGTCCTCATGGCAAAGCTGATGAATGTGTTCCTTCCAAAGGAAAAGAAAATCAATCCGCTTATCGGGTCTGCGGGTGTTTCCGCTGTGCCGATGGCTGCCCGTGTGAGCAACAAAGTCGGACTTGAATACGATCCGTCGAATTTCCTTCTTATGAATGCCATGGGCCCGAATGTGTCCGGCGTCATCGGAACAGCAATTGCGGCCGGTGTCTTTATTGCAACATACGGATTCTAGCATTCTGTATGGCGCGGAGAGTGGATTTCCGCCTTTTTCCGCGCCAGCTGTTTTCAGCCGTGCTGTAAAAATAGACAGCAAAAGTGCAAATTCCCTTGACCTTGGCTCGGAAAATTTGCTAAAATAGAGCATTACTTATTGAGATGTCCGCAGGAATCCACTGCTCCATGCGGCAAAAATGAATGTAGAGGTTAAAAATGTACGCAATTGTTGAATTCAAAGGCAATCAGTACAAGGCAGAAAAAGATGCTGTTCTTGAAGTGTCAAAGCTTGACGCAAAGGACGGCGACACAATCACAATCGATACCGTTCTTCTTGTGAGCGACGGCGATACCGTTTCTGTCGGTTCTCCTTATGTAAAGGGCGCTAAAGTTACTGTTCAGGTTGGAGAAACTTTCAAGGCAAAGAAAGTGCTCGTCTTTAAATACAAGTCCAAGAAAGATTATCACCGTCTTATCGGACACCGTGAGCAGTATACAAAAGTTACTGTCAAGGACGTTGTTTTAGCGTAAGGTGACTGACATCCTTCTGGTCTGCGGCAAGAACGGCCGCTTTAAAAGCTGCAGGGCTTGCGGGCATGCTTCCTTTGCAAAGAAAGGGACTGACATTGTGTGTGCCGCTGAAACAATTGTTCTGCGCACATCTGTGGAGCTGCTGAGCCAGACTGAAGGTGTTGTTCTGAGCTTGAATGATTCAGTCCGCGGATTTTTAGAATTCCGGGTTGAAGAATTCCGTTTTTCAGCCAGAGCTGAGGAACGGCTGAAATGCATCGGGGATTTTATAAGGCTTTCTTTGCAAGGCCTTTCAGCTGAATATCCTGAGAATGTGCATTTTCAAGAAATATCTGAAGAATAGTCCGGGCTTTCCGGCGGAGGAGTAATATGGGACGTACAAAAGGTGGCAGCGGCGCTAAGAACGGCCGCGATTCAAATCCTAAGCATTTAGGCGTTAAGAAATTTGGCGGGGAAAAGGTTACTGCCGGCTCCATCCTTGTAAGACAGCGCGGAACACGCATTCATCCGGGCAGCAATGTAAAGCGGGGTTCTGATGACACGCTGTATTCTATCGCGGACGGCGTAGTGAAATACAGCGAGCGCATGAACCGCAAGGTTGTTTCTGTTGAGCCTGCGGTCTCTGCCAACTAAACGGTCAGTTTGCTTTTGTAATGCCCGGCTTGGAACATATCCTCGCTGGGCTTTTTTATGCCGCCAGAATTGAAGCGCCGCTGCGGGATGGAACAGTGCCGGAAGCTGCCTTGCGGGCAGGCGGCTTGTATGTAGGAGTGTAATAAAAACTGTGCCGAAAATATCGTCACAGTTTTTATTTGCCAGTTCGCGTTGCGGACTTCCTTATTTATTCTGCTTCCTGGCGGAAGCACGTAAAAGGTCAGGTCAGAAATTGAAATTTCCGATTTGACCTTTTATGGGAGTGCACATGATTCAGTTTGCTGACGAGGCAGTGATTACTGTCCGGTCTGGAAAGGGCGGAAACGGCTGTGTTTCCTTTCGGCGGGAAAAATATATACCGAACGGCGGCCCGAACGGCGGGGACGGCGGCCGTGGCGGGGATGTTGTCTTTTGCCTGAAGAGAAATCTCCGCACGCTTGCGCATCTTCGCTATCATCCGTTCTTTAAGGCGAGAAACGGTGAGGACGGGCAGAGCTGGAACAAATTCGGGAAGGACGGCGAGGATATTGTGATTGCGGTTCCGCCCGGCACAGCAATCCGCGATTACAAGACTGGCGAGCTTATCCATGATTTTACAGAGGAAAGCGACGGCACGCAGTTTTTGTTTTTGAAGGGCGGAAACGGAGGCTGGGGAAATGTTCATTTTAAATCGAGCACTAATCAGGCTCCGCGCCATGCGAATCCGGGTGCGCCAGGGGAAGAGCGGCGGCTGCGGATTGAGCTTTCCATCATGGCTGACATCGGGCTTGTGGGGTTTCCCAATGCCGGCAAGTCGAGCCTGCTTGATCTTTTTACAAACGCGCGTCCGAAAATTGCTCCGTATCCGTTTACAACAAAAATTCCGAACCTCGGTGTGCTTCATGTTGACGATGAGCGGGATTTTGTCATTGCTGATATTCCGGGGATAATCGAAGGCGCCAGCAAGGGAGCCGGGCTTGGAATCCGTTTTTTAAAGCATATTTCACGGACTGCCGGGCTGCTTTTTATGATTGACTGCAGCGATGAGTCCTGTCTGGATGCCTATGATTTGCTTTTGAAAGAGCTTGAGGAATTCGGGAAGGCACTTGCGGAAAAGCCGCGGATCGTCCTGTGCAACAAGATAGACATTGAGGGCGCCCTGGAAAATGCGCAGCGTGTAAAGCGGGCTATCCAGGAAAAGGAGCCTGATGTGACAGTTATTGCGCTTTCTGTTGCCGCCCGGACAAACGTGGAGGAAGCCCGCCGGGAAATCATTTCCCTTGTTGAGCGGACGGATTCCATGCGGTGCGCGGGAAAAAGCCTTTCTGCGCAGAACGGCGGCCCTGACGGCGGGAGCAGCGCCTTTTTGTCAGAACGGTCTGTGGACGAATCTATGGAAGTTCAGTTTCCAGGAAGCGAAAGCTGAGATGAAAATTGCAGTCTTGGGAGGAAGCTTTAATCCTGTCCACATAGGGCACATGGCGCTGGCAGATGAAGTCTGTGTTTCCCTCGGGTACGACAAGGTGCTGTTTGTTCCTGCAAGCACTCCTCCTCACAAGCAGATGAACGGAATGACGGACGCTTGCATCCGTGCAAAAATGGTGGAGCTTGCGTGCAGTAATGATCCGCGCTTTGAGCTTGAGACGTGTGAAATTGACCGCGGAGGCGTTTCTTATACATACGATACAGTCTGCCATCTTGAAGAAAAGTACCGCGGCCGTCTTTCTGGAAAAATCGGGCTGATTCTGGGGCGCGATCTGCTGCCGTCGTTTCATCTTTGGCGGAAGGCGGATGAGCTTGCGCGCAGATGCTCTCTGATTCTTGCGGCGCGTCCGCATGCTGACGCGGATGAAGCTTTTATGAACAGGGCTGCCGGCGTTTATGCGGAGTGTGAGAACGCAGCGGAAAACAGTTTTTCTGCGGAGACGGAGCCGCTTTTTGCGGGCGCGGTCACTCTTGCGAACGAGCCTTTGGCTGTCAGTTCAACAGGCATACGGGCCAGAATTTTCAGGAAAATGGCTTTTCAGTATCTTGTTCCTTCACAAGTTTTCAAGTATATTAGTGACGGTAAACTGTATGGAAGCGAATGTTGACAAGCTTATAGAAAAGATCCGCGGATATGCAAAGAAATCGCTAAAGGAAAAGCGGTTTGAGCATTCTGTGCGTGTCGCGCAGACGGCGGCTCAGATGTGCAGTCTGTACGGAGCTGATGAAAAGAAAGGATATCTTGCCGGAATTGCCCATGATATCTGCAAGAGCATGAATGATGAGGAGCTGCTTGCGCTTGCCGCTGAAGACGGGAATCCCGTTTCCGAAATTGAAAGAAGCAGGCCTGCGCTTCTGCACGGGCGGGCGGCGGCTGTCCTTCTTCAGAAGAAATTCGGCATTTGCGACGGCGATGTGCTTCAGGCTGTTGCCTGCCATACATTCGGTGCGCCGGATTTGTGTCCTCTGGCAAAGATTGTCTACGCCGCGGACAAAATTGAGCCTGGACGCCCCCAGTCAACAGAGGCATACCGGGAAAAACTGTTCAGCCAGTCCCTGAACAGCCTTGTGCTGTCAGTTCTCCGCGAGAATTTGGGCTGGCTCAAAACCAAGGGAAAAAGCATAGCGTCTTCCAGCTTTGAGTTTGAAAAAAGCCTCGGGCAGGACAGCGCAGCGGAAGGAAAAAATGAGTGTTTCTAAAGAGCGGAAAAGCGCTTTGTTTCTCCTGGCTGTCCTTGCAATCATAGCGGGAGTCACCGTCTTTATTGCGCTTACGCTGAGAGTGGATCCTGTTGAAGAAAGCCTGAAGAGCAGCCCTGTCATAAATACGCTGTGGGTTTTTACGGACGATGACGGCAGTGCGCTTGCCACAAATGTGCTGGTGTTCTATCCGCCGTCACGAAAAGCAGTTGCCTTTGACATACTGGGAAACACAGGCGCAATTTTCAGCAGCCTCGGGCGCGTGGATCGCATTGATGCCGTTTACAAGGAAAAGGGCATAGATATGTACCGGGCGGAAATTGAAAAGTTGATAGGGAAAAAAATTCCGTTCACTATTGAAATAAGCCTGAAAAACCTGGAGTTTTTTGCGGATTACTTTGGCGGGCTGAATGTTTTTGTTCCGTTTCCTGTTGACGAGACAGACGAAGACGGGCATCGCTATCTTCTTCCAAGCGGCGCGGTTCTTCTCGACGGTGATAAAATCAGTTCGTTTTTAACATACAGAAATGTGTCTGATGCAAGCGAATTTGAGGACCGCAAGGAGGCTGTCTTTGTCTCGCTGCTTTCTGCGCTCCGGGATAACCGTGACATTATCTTTTCGGGAAACAGCTTTTCCATCTATGAAAAAAGAATCAAGTCGAATATTGAAGGTGATGATCTGTATAAGCTGATGCAGAATATCACAGACATTGACATAGAGCAGTATTCGCTTCAGACTATCACCGGGAGCCTGAGAAACGTGGACGGCAAGACGCTTCTGTTTCCGTATTATGACGGACAGCTGATAAAGGACATCATGAACCAGACTGTAAGTTCTCTTGTCACAGGAGATTCCGCCGGACAGAACAGAGTCTATGTTCTGGTGATTCAAAACGGAACAACGGAGCAGGGGCTTGCAAGGAACACATCGTTTCTGATGCAGAGCGTCGGCTACGAAGTCCTTGAGACTGCGAATGCGGACAGGAACAACTACGAACGGACTGAAATCATAAACCATATAGGAAATGCAGAAGCCGCAAAAATGCTTGGCAGCTTCATTCACTGCACAAACATTATTGATGAGGAAGTGCTCCCTGAGACGGAAGATGCAGGCAGCGCGGCAAAGGCAGACTTTACGATTATTCTTGGAAAAGACTTTGACGGCCGCTTTGTAAAAGGAAACGGTGCAAATGCGGCGGCTGAATAGAGGAAGGATATGGAAAAAACAGTAAGGGAAATGGCGCTTGAAATTGCGCAGCTTATGGAAGACGGAAAAGGCACAGATGTTTCTGTTCTTGATGTTTCAGAGCTGAACAGCTGGACAGACTTCTTTGTCATTGTCACTGTCTCAAGCGGCCCGCAGTGGCAGGGGCTGTATAAGGCAGTGCGGGACTATATTGCAGGAACATCTCTGGAGCTTCATAAGGTTCATAACAAGGTTTCCCGCGGTGACGACTGGAACCTTATTGACTTGGGCCCTATTGTGGTGCATCTTATGAGCCAGGAAGCCCGCGGCTTTTATGAGCTTGAAAAGCTGTGGCACGCAGGAAAAAAACTGAAATAGAATTCTGCGGCTGCCTGCTGCTTATGAAAAAGAAACACGGCTGTCCGCCCTGGGGCAGCCGTGCCAGCACAAAAAAGCCGGCTTCTATCTGGTCATGTCAGCAGGATCGGAGTCTTCTTCAATTTCTTCTTCATCATTGTAAAAGCCGTCATCAAATCCGCTGATTCTGTTGTCATAACCGTCTTCCGGCTCCTGATCATCGAAAGGCTCATCGTAGCTGTCGGATTCTTCAAGGAAATCATCTTCAAAGGTGTCGTCATAATCGTCGGAATCGCCGTCTTCAAAATCATCTTCAAAGCCGTCATCTGACATTTCCTGCGAAAAATCATCATCTTCATAGGAAAAGCCGGTCATTGAAGAAAATCCAGTCTCGTCATCATCGAACATTGTGTTATCCTTCGTAATGAATTTGCTGTTATATCTCCACCCAAACAAAGAGTAAATTACAGTTCCGTTTTTGTCAATTGAATTCTTTAGAATTTTTTCGGCGCGGCTGATTCTGAAAAAAGCTTCTTGACATTTTTTGCAGAAAGACAGTATACTGACTGCGTATGTCTGGCAGCATAACTGCGCTGGCTCCTGCAAAGATAAACCTGGGACTGAACGTGTTTCCGAGGCGGGATGACGGCTATCACGATGTGCTCAGCATTTTTTCGACAGTCGCCCTGTTTGATGAAGTGACTGTTTCCAGAACCGGCGGAAAAAGAGAATGCATTGTGCGGTGCGAAGGAATGGAGCTTCCTGAGCAGAATACGGTTGCTGCTGCATACAAAGCTTTCTGCGTGCTGACTGGCATAGATTCAGGAGTGTCCGTTTCAATAAGGAAACGCATTCCTGCCGGCGGCGGATTGGGGGGCGGCTCAAGTGATGCTTCTTCTTTTATTCAGGCCGTGAACAGTCTGTTTGATGCCGGGCTTGGCATTGAATCCCTTTCAGCAATTGCAGAAAATGTCGGAAGCGATGTGTGCTTTTTTGCACATGCTCTTTTTGCCGATGGCGGCAGGCGGTTCCGCCAGTTTGAGCCGTTTGCGGCTGTTGTAGAGGGGCGCGGAGAGCGTGTAAGGCAGATTGCGCACAGGAGCGATTTTTCAGTCCTTTTGGTTTTTCCAGAAACGGGAGTTTCCACGGGGGCTGCGTATGAGCTTCTTGACAGGCGTGCGGCTTTTGCACATCATGGCAGTGCTGCTTCCCTTGAGGAAATGTACCGCAGTCCTGTGTGCAGCTGGCGATTTGAAAATGACTTTACGGTTCCTGTGTGTGAATGCTATCCGGCTGTCCGCAAGGCGCTTTCCTGTGTCCGTTCGTGCGGCGCTGATTTTGCTGATATGTCCGGGTCGGGTTCCACAGTGTTTGGAATTTTTGCAGAAAAGAGCAGGGGCATCAGGGCAAGAAAAGCTTTGGAGCATGACTTCAAGGTTTTGCTGCTCTGATTTGGATGATATACGGAGCGGAAGCGCAGCGTTTCAGGCGGCTGGGTTTCCGTCAATCAAGCTAAATAAAGGAAGTGCTATTATGCAGATTACAGACGTTCGGATTCGTAAGGTAGAGGGCGAGGGAAAGCTTAAAGCGTATGTGACTGTTACATTTGATGACTGCTTTGTAGTCCACAATGTAAAGATTATTGAAGGCACATCGGGTCTTTTCATTGCAATGCCGAGCCGCAAGACTGCAAACGGCGAGTACAAGGATGTAGCGCATCCAATCAGCCCTGAATTCCGCAATGCAATCCAGACAAAAATTCTGGACGAATATAATGCGGGCCATGTGGAATCCGGCTCAGGAAATTCAGAAGAATAAATTTCTTTGGAAGAGCAGTATCATATTGGGACGTCGTCAAGTGGTAAGACAATGGCTTTTGGTGCCATCATTCCGCTGGTTCGAATCCAGCCGTCCCAGAGTCATTTTAAAATTTGAAAATAAGGTAAGGAGTTCTGAAAATGGAACAGTTTGTTATCAATGCAGTAAAAAGAACAGAAACGGGAAAAAAGTATGCCAAGAAGCTTCGCGCCCAGGGAAAAATTCCGGCAGTTGCATACAATGAAAAAGGCGAGGCAGTTTCCCTTGAAATTGATGCCGTTGAATTTTCAAAGGCATGGAGAACGATTACAAAAACAACCCTTGTCAATCTGAAGATTGACGGAGCTGACAACAGAGCCTTTATAAAGGACACTGAATACGACATTAAGACAGACAAAGTGCTTCATGCTGATTTTCACATTATAAGCGGAGAAAAGAAAATTACCGCTGTATACAAGATCCGCTACTCAGGAACTCCCGCCGGTGTTTTAAAAGGCGGATTTATGGTGAAGCACGTTCCTGAAGTAAAAATCAAGGCGCTGCCTCAGGATCTGCCGGAATATGTTGCAGCTGATGTCTCAAAGCTTGAAATCGGGCAGAAATTCACTATTGCTGACTTTGCTTTCAGCGACAAGATTGAAGTGCTTTCTGATCCTGCTTCGCTTGTCGTTTCTATTGCACCTCCGAAAAAATAATGCCGGGCAGAGTGCGGCCGCAGGAATCGCATCCTCAGATATGCAGCAGGCGGCTTCCTCTGTTTCTGTGACCGCAGAATTGTTGCTGCCGTTTGCGTCCGCGGGATTTTCCTGCGGGTTTAGGCGGCAAAAAGAGTCTGCGGGCAGTTTTTCAAGATGAAATGTTCTGGAAAAGATTCAGGGAACGCAGCCGTTATTTCCCGCTTTGAGTCAAAGGTGGCAGAAAATGTGCGCTGCTGTTTTGCGGCTTTGGGCAGGCCGATTGAATCGTGTGTTTCCATAGGTGCTGCTGTCTCCGGCGGCGCAGATTCTGTCTCGCTGCTTGCTGCGCTGAAATCAGTTCTTCCTCCTGAAATACAGATAAAGGCTGTGACTGTGAATCACGGCATGAGGCCTCCTGAAGAAACGTGCGGCGATGCTGATTTTGTGGAGGCGTTTTGCGCTGAGCTGGGCGTCCGCTGTGTACGGTATGATATTGCGCGCGGAGCTGTCTTTGCGCTGGCGCGGAAGCTGAAAACATCAGCAGAAGCTGCCGCAAGAAAAATCAGGTATGAGCAGTTTTACAGCTTTATGAAGGCGGAGAATGTTCCCTTTGTATGCCTGGCCCACACTAAAAGCGACCAGGTGGAAACGCTCGTGATGCGCTTTTTGCAGGGCTCTTCCAGTCTTTCAGGAATTCCGCAGGTGAGGGATTCCTTTATCCGTCCGCTTCTGAATATTTCACGGGCGGAAGTCGAGTCGTATCTTGCGGCCCGCGGCATCAGCTTCAGGACTGACAGCACGAATTTTGACACGTCAGTGCTGCGCAACAGAATCCGCAGAACGGTTGTTCCGCTGCTGGACAGGGAATTTCCCGGCTGGCAGAATGCAGTATGCGCTCTGGCGGAAAAAAGCCGGCGCAGCGAAGCTGCTGTTTCTGCACTGGCGGAAGAAGCTCTTTTGCAGCTTGACGTGAAAAGCAGTGAAGGGCAGTATTCCTTTGATGAAAAAAAATTCCGCGCGCTTCCTGAGGCTGTCAGAATGAAAATAGCCTTTGAGGGAATTGCGCATGCGGGGCCTGAAGCGCGCATTCCGTACAGCTTTGCGGCAGATGTGTTTTTAAATGGCAGGGCCGGGCGGACGGCGGAATGCGGAGGCATCGAGGTTCGTTTTCTTGACGGAAGGATTTTCATTCAAAAAAAGCAAAAGATAGCGACAGAAACAGGTTTTTTTGTTATAATAGAAACGGAAGGAATATATCAGGCAGGAATAATGCAGGCTGAAGCTGTTTCTTCCGGCGGAAGCATGACAATCCGTGTGGATTCTGCTGAAATTACGCTGGAAAATGTGCGTTTTCCCTTTGTCTTCAGAAGCAGGCAGCCCGGTGATGCTGTGCGGACTGCGGACGGCTCCTTGAGGAGCGCTTCAAAAATTCTGGACGACTGGAAAGCCGGGGAGCTGAGAGACATGATTCCGTTCATTCAGAACATTTCAGCTGAAAAGGACAGTCCGGCTCAGGAAATCTGCTGTATCTGGGGAAGCCTGTTCGGGTTTAAAGACTGGATTGTAAGGGATTTAAAATGAAGTGCTTGTCAAATGCTAAAGGAATTGTTTTTGCCCTCTTTTTTTTCTGTGCGGCTGCGGCGTTTCCGCAGAACAGCTCTCCGCTTGCGAACAGGCGCACGGCATTGCGCTGCCTTGAGGAGTCTGTCTCGTATTTTTCAGAGGAAAACTGGGAGGCTGCGGATAGCCAGGCGCGTCTTGGAATCGCCTATGACAGCTCTGTTCCTGATCTCTGGTACATGCGCGCTGCCTGTGAGCATGCTATGGGAAGCTCCCGGGCGGCTGTTATCCGCCTTTTGGAAACTGCGCTGGGCAGTGACAGCTGGGTGAGCTACAGCCGTGACAGCGCGCGGCTGCTGTATGCTGATATGCTGAGTGAAACAGGGCGGCCGCAGGAAGCAGTTGCAGCTTTGGACAGCAGTCCCATGCTGTATTCTCCTGAATCTGAGTATATCCGCATAAAGTCATATTACAGGATGAAGGACGGGGATTCTGTTGCAAAGGCACGGAATAAAGTTGACGGAGCGCGGCGGATGTATCCGTCTGATATGCGCTTTCCGCTTGTTTTCTTTAAGAATGAAGATCCGTCTTCTTCAGATCCGCTGGTAAAAAAGCTCAGTTCATATTTTATCGCTCAGATCAGCCAGTTCGCAGATGCGGCTCCGGACAAGAATGAAGAGCTTGAAATGTATGCCGCGCTGTTTGCTGAAGGCGAAACAAAAATTCACCTGCTGAAGTCGTTCCATGCGCGCGGGCTGCGCCATCCGCTCTATGCGTGCGAAGCCCTGAAGACGCAGCTTTTGAGCGGCCGGGAGGCTTTTGATTATTTTGCATCGTTCGCTGACAAGGAAATTGACTTCGGCATTCTTACGGAATTTATTTCTCTTCTGTCTGATGACGAGACGGTTTCGTATGCGCGCAGCTATTTTGCCGCCTTCAGCGGAACGGTTGCGCAGGACACTGACGGAGACGGAAATGAAAATCTTTTTGCAGTGTATTACCGCGGACGTCCGCAAAAGCTGTATTTTGACGGAAATCAGGACGGAGAGGCTGACTGGAGCATTCAGTGTGACTTCGGGGTTCCTGTCTCCGGCGTTCTGGGACCGCTTGAAATGAGCTTTTCATGGGGGCAGTTTCCGTTCCTGTCATATATTGAATTTGCCAGTGCGGAAGACGGAAAGGAATCATCTGAAAAATTCAACTTTGTTGCGGAAGCATTGAAATGGTCGCCGGTGAGCATTGTCCAGGAAAACACAGTCTCGCAGAAGCTGGATCTTGATTTTTTCTATCCTGTTCTGCATGAGGAAAGCCTTGCCATAACAAAGGAGCTGCTGCTGAATTCTGCCTCAAGCTTTGAAATTTCAAATTCCGGCATAGAAAACGGCACGGTTCACTTTATTCTTCTGGACGGCTCTGTTTTTCAGGCGTTGTACTATTCAGCTGACGGCAGGCTGTTTGCGCAGGCCCGGTTTGAAAATAACATTCCTGTTGTCAGGGTTGTGGATTCTGACAGGGATGGAATTTTCGAGACGACAGAATTCTACGATGTTGATTCGGAAGGAACTATGAACACTCATTCGCTGGAGGAAGAGCGCATTATCCTGCAAAGCTTGTACGGCGTCCCTTCTGACGGAAGCGAGCTGTATTTGCGCATGGTTCAGGTTGACAGGAACAATGATACTGTTTCTGATTTTACGGAAGAATATCTTGAGAACCGCGGAAAAATCAGCTCATGGGACACCGACGGCGACGGAAAATGGAATATCCGCCATGTGATTTATCCCGGCGGACAGTCAGAGGAGTCCCTGTTCTTTACGTATCCGAAAAAGTCGCTCGTAATGGTAAAAAGCGAAGGCGGAATTCCGTACAGCGTTACCGTGGCCGGCAGGGAAAATGAAACGCTTTCTGTCATAAAGGATGAAGAAACTGACTTTTACTGGCTTTCTGACAGCCAGTCCGCCTTTCAGCCGGACAGATACCCGGGGCTTGCAAAAAGGGCAAAGCAGCTGCTTGAGCGGCAGAATCTTCAGGGGTTTTCCATGGTGCTGGAAGATGAAAGGTCTGATGTTCTGTGCGTCCGCGTCGGAACGCTCGACTTTGGGATTGCAGTAGATGCACATAACGGAACTGAAGATGAATAGCAATGCATGCGCGCTGAAAGCGCTTTTCTCTGCGGCTGCTTTTTTGTTCCTGCTGTGCTCGTGCAGCAGCATAAAGGAACCTGATGCTGTTTTTGTTCCTGCTGACTACACGGAAGAAGACGCTTTGAATTCTGAAATCAAGTTGGTCAGGAAACTGTCTGAATCAAATGCGGTGAAAGCATTGTGGCGGGCGCGGCTGCTGACTGTGCGTCTTCCTGAAAACGAAAAATGCCGCGCGCTTTATCAGGAACTGGAGGAGCAGTGTGTTTCCCTTTTAATCCGCCTTGCTGATGAAGAGGACTATGATGAGGCCCTCAAGTGCTTTTTGTCTCTGGAGGCTGCCGGCTGCTCACTTTCAGGCAGATTTTCAATGACAAAAAAGGAGCTTGAGCTTCTTGCCTGCAAGGGTGTGCCGGGCGGTTCTGAGCCTTCTGTATCCAATGCGAGCGTTTCCGATATGATAAAAGGAACCGTTACTGTTTTTGTTGACAAGGGAATAAAAATTCAGCGCGGTGTAGGATATGCGGATGCCGTTTTGGGCAGCGGCTTTTTTATTTCCAAGGACGGATATATCGTTACAAATCATCATGTTATTTCTGACATGGTTGATAAAAAGTATGAAGGGTTTTCCCGGCTGTACGTAAAGCTTGCAGAGGATCCCGACACACGGATTCCTGCGAAAGTTGTCGGCTATGACAGCACGCTGGATCTGGCGCTTTTAAAGGCTGAAGTTGAAGCTCCGTATGTTTTTGCGCTCGGCTCAAGCAGCGATTTGTCTGTCGGCGACAAAGTCTATGCCATCGGCTCTCCGCTCGGACTTGAAAAGACGCTGACAAGCGGCATTATTTCTTCAGCTGACAGGCAGCTTTTTTCTCTCGGCTCTGTGTTTCAGGTTGATGCTGCAATCAACAGCGGAAATTCCGGCGGTCCGCTCATTGACGAAAAGGGCAGGGTTCAGGCAATTGTGTTTGCCGGCGTTCAGAATTTCCAGGGGCTGAATTTTGCAATTCCTGTTGAGTATCTGAAGAATGAGCTTCCGTTCCTGTACAGCGGCGGAGAGCGCACGCATCCGTTTGTCTCTGCATACGGAAAGACAAAGCGGCTTCCCGGTTCAGGCGCACGGAACGAAGGCGTTTCTGTATTCTATGTGCTGCCGGGCGGAAGCGCAGACCGGGCCGGCATCAAGGAAGGAGATGTGATTGTTTCCATGAACGGAGCTGCAGTTTCTTCTCTTGAAGAATTGCAAATTCTGTATATGAAGCAGCAGCCGGGAACGATTGCACGTTTTTCTGTGGTTTCTGACGGCGGAATCCGGTCGGAAAAAACAGTGTATCTTGAAGACCGTCCTTCGTCTCCCGGATATGAATTCTACCGGCATGATGCGCTTGCAAATGCTTTTTATCCGATAATCGGGATGAAGCTTGTGCGTGTGTCTCCGTCAAACAAGAGAAAGTTTTCCGTTGTGAAAGTCATAAAAGGCTCGGTTGCTGATGAGTCAGGCTTCAGTGAAAATGATCCTGTCGATGTTCTCGGGATTGACTTCAGCCCTGAAAAGGATTATGCGTATGTCCGGTTTTATGCAAAAAAACGGAAGAACGGATATCTTGATGTAAGCCTCGGCTTTACAGCTGGACTGGACAGCCCGTACTATTTTTAGGATTCTGCGGGCTTGCATTTCACAGTACAGAAATTGAATAGGAATAGAAAATGACAGATTTACAGTACAAGCGCAATTTTTGCATTACTGCCCATATCGACCATGGAAAGTCGACTTTGGCAGACAGGCTGATTCAAAAGGCAAAGATTATCGAAGAGCGCCAGATGAGAAGCCAGATTCTGGACAGCATGGATATTGAGCGCGAGCGCGGCATTACAATAAAAAGCCAGGCGGTGACAATTCCGTACAGGGCAAAAGACGGGCATGACTATGAGCTGAATTTTGTTGATACGCCGGGCCATGTGGACTTCAGCTACGAAGTGAGCCGCGCCATCGCTTCCTGTGAAGGAGCCTTGCTTCTCATTGACGCGACTCAGGGCGTTGAAAGCCAGACAGTGAGCAACCTGTATCTGGCAATGGAGCACAATCTGACCGTTGTGCCGGTCATCAATAAAATTGACCTTGCAAGCGCGGATGTTGAAAGCGTAAAAAAGCAGATTGAGCATGACTTGGGGCTTGAGGCCCGGGATGCCCAGCTTGTCAGTGCAAAGACAGGGCAGGGAATTGATGAGCTGCTTGAAGCCATTGTCACAAAATTTCCTCCGCCGCACGGAGATGCTGCTGCTCCGCTTCAGGCTTTGATTTTCGACTGCCACTATGACGAATACCGCGGCGTCATTGTCCATATCAGAATTATGGAAGGCCGCGTAAAGCCGGGGGACATCATACGGCTGATGAGCAGCAACACTGACTACAAGGTTGAGCAGACCGGCGTGTTTAAAATCAAGTATGAAGAGACAGAGGCTCTTGAAGCGGGCGATGTCGGCTACATTATAGCAGGAATAAAAACGGTGAGCGATGTGCATGTCGGAGACACGGTGACGTTTGCCGCGAATCCGGCTGCGGCTCCTCTGCCGGGCTTCAAGGATGTGAAGCCTGTCGTGTTTTCTTCAATTTATCCGATTGATTCAAACGATTATGAAGAGCTGAAGGAAGCGATGGAAAAGCTCAAGCTCAATGATGCTTCCCTTGTGTATGAAAAGGACAGCTCTCTTGCGCTTGGAAACGGATTTCGGTGCGGATTTCTGGGGCTGCTCCATCTGGAAATTATTCAGGAGCGGCTTGAGCGCGACTTCAATCAGGCGGTGATTTTTACTGCTCCCAGCGTGAAGTACAAGGTGAAGACGCCGGGCCGTGAAGAACTGTTTGTAGACAATCCGGCCGATTATCCCGAGGGAAAAATCGAAGCGTCTCAGGAGCCGTTTATCAAGGCTTCTATCATTACTCCTGCTGAATACATAGGCCCGATTATGGAGCTGTGCCGGATTAAGCGCGGGCTGCAAAGCAATATGCAGTACCTTGATGAAAAGCGGGTTGAGCTTACGTATGAGATGCCGCTTGCTGAAGTGCTTTTTGATTTTTATGACAAGCTCAAGTCCTATAGCCGCGGCTATGCAAGCTTTGACTATGAAGTGACCGGCTACCGTCCCACGGATCTGATAAAGATTGACATACTGATAAATTCAAAGCCGGTGGATGCCCTGGCGCAGCTGTGCTACAGGCCGAGCGCAACTGAGCGGGCAAGAACTGTCTGCGAGCGGCTCAAGGGCGAGATAGCCCGCCAGCAGTTTAAAGTTGCAATTCAGGGAGCAGTGGGAGGGCAGATTATCGCCCGGGAAACAGTCAATCCGGTCAGAAAGGATGTCCTTGCAAAATGCTATGGCGGCGATGTCACAAGAAAGCGGAAGCTGCTTGAAAAGCAGAAGGCCGGAAAAAAGAGGATGCTTATGGCTGGAAATGTTGAGCTTCCTCAGAGCGCGTTCCTTGCAGTTCTGAAGGAAAAGAATGACGGCTGAATTCAGCGGAGCCTACTTCCGCGGAATTTCAAGCTGCTTCAGGAAGTAGTCTGTTTCAGCCCTGATCCGCTTTAAAAAAGAGATGTCTGTTCTTGCCTTGTGTCCGTCAGGAAAATGCAGATAAAGGTATTCTCTTCCTGCAAGCAGTTCTGATATCTGCGCTTCAAGCGGAATGCTGGCGTTCCTGAACCGGGACTGCTCTCCGTTCATGAGAAGATCTTTCAGCTCTTTCAGCGCCTTTTTTTCATGCTCGCAGAACATCATTGCATTCCCTGCCCGGGGCAGAGCTTTTTTTGCGGCAGAAATTTCCGGCGGCTGTTCCGGCAGAAAAAGCATTCGCTGCCTGAGTCCTATGCTGATTCCAGTTTCGGCGCAGTCGAACAGATTGCGCTGGTGCGCGAACATCTGCGTGAACTGAGCCGCATAGGAAAGCAGCAGCTTTGTTGAGCGGACTGTACTGCCGTTTTTTGCCGTTACAGGCTGCTCTGCCTGGCAGAATGAAGCTTCATAGTTTTCAATGGGGACGAGCCTGCTTGATTTTGACAGCCGCTCTGTATGCGCCTGTGTTCCCTTTGCGTGGGTTGCGCCTATTGAATAGCTGAAGTCAAGGCCGGCGGCAAAAACAGGAACGCTTTCGCTGTTCCGCAGCTTGAGCGCAATGTAGACGGCAGCAAGCCCTACCGAGCCCATTGGCTCTGCAAACTGCTCAATCACCTTGGCCTGCTGCAGCCGGTCAAGAAAAGTGCCGTCACAGTACCGGGACGCGAACCAGACTGTTGTTCCGCCGGGAATTTTTGTGACTTCGTTCCGTGAGCAGAGGTCGGCAAACAGCAGAATCTTTTTTCCCTTTAGTCCGATATATGACTTTTCAATTGCAATGCGGCTTTCCAGCGCGACTGCTGCATCCGGCGTTATGCCTCTTTTTGCAAGTGAGGGCAGCGCAGCGTCCACTGCAAGAATAAAAAAATCTTCCGGTCTGAATGCTCCGTAGGGCAGCGTGTCAAGCCCTTCTCCTGCACCGCAGACAATAATCGGCTTGGCGACTGTCTGCTGCATGTCCTCCAGCAGGATGCCGCCGTCCAGCTCCTTCAGGTTTCTCAGCAGATTCCTTGAAAAAAGCCGTCCTGCCTGCATGAGCGTGACTCTGTTCTTCCAGAATGTTCCGATTATTTCCCGTATGGAATCAACTGTGAAGTCAAACTGCTCCCGTGCGAACTGGATGCCGGCACTGAAATCTATTCTGGCCGCCCGCCGTATTTTGCCGCCCCTGCATAGTTCCCGCACAAAGCGATCGATTTTCTGGTTTTCCTTCAGCATGAAAAAAGCTGTTCCTGCGTTTTTAGGCATGAATTGCTTTGCCATGCTGAAAAGGTTTTCATCGCTTTCCAAGGCGAGAATAGGGCAGCCGGGCGGGAGCAGCGACTGCAGCTTTTGAAAGCCGTGCCAGAGAACTGGAGAGCAGACAATCACCAGTGTTTCCGGCAGCAGATTCAGCCGCTCTATTGCGGCTTCGACAGTGCGCGCAGGATTCCGCTGTGAATATAAAAAGCGGCCTTTGTATTCAACTGTCTTTAAAGCAGAACCGTCCGGCCCGGCAGCAGCCAGACGGGGCGGCTCCTGACTGCCCGCTTTGTCCAATAGCTATTCCCTGTTTCTGTTTTCGCTCATAAGGCTGATGTATGTGGCAAAGAAATTGTCTTCGACCTTGCTGCTTGCAAAAAGCTCTGTCTGCAATGCGCTCATGTCTGCTTCCGCAACCGCCTGGTCAGTCACTTCGCTGGAACTGTCTGTTTCAATTCCCGTGCATTTCAGGACAATAACATTTGAGCCAAGCACAAACGGAGCGCCTATTTCGCCAGGCCTCAGGGAAAATGCCTGCACATACGCTTCTTCATTTGAAGGCAGCAGCGCAAAAATGTCCGGGCTGTCAGTCTTTTGGAACAAATCCGTGTCGCCGTAATTGACGGGGAACGGGCTTATTTCCTTCTTTTCCACATTGAATTTTTCACACGCGCTGTCAAAGCTTGCAAGCGCCGCTTCTGAGACAAAATTGTCTGCAATCTCCATGTAGTAGTTTTCTATGTATCCCTTTTCACTTGCTTTCATGTAGCTGAGTATGGCGTTCTGTGTCTTTTCGTCTGAAAAATCAGCTTCCGCAGCCGGCCCGTCGCATCTGAAGATGGAATAGCCGCGCATCGTCTGTATGATTCCGCTCACTTCGCCTGTTTGGAGGCTTTCCAGCTCCTGAATGGAATCCGCTGAGGCAAGCATATTTTCAAGCTGATATCTGAATGATGCGGCCATTTTTCCGTCCGGCTCTGAATAGTATTTCTGGGACTTTTCGCTTGCTGCATCTTCAAATGTGATTTCATTTCCGCTTATCTGCTTGTGCAGCGACTTTGCCTCGCTTTCTTCGTCAGCCGTAATTACAGAAAAACTGTACCGGCGGAATTTCTGCGCATTGTTTCTTCCGAATGCGGCGGCTTCTTCTGCCGGAAAATTCCCCGTGCTGAATGCGGCCGCTTCAAACGAATGCTTTTCAGCTCCCATTTTTGCGAGGAACTGCTTTTCACTGCTGCTGCGCTTCAGGCCGTACAGAGGAATTCCGTTCAGGGAGTTTTCGCTGCCTGTGCCAAGAACATCGCTCACATACCGTCCGTACACAAGACTGCCGCTTATGTCAGCTTTCAGCGCCGCCAGATCAGCCTGGCTCATCTGGTTGTACCGTTTCTGCAAGAATGTTCCTGAACTGTCTGTAAACGCCTTTGCGACTTCCCTGTTCACGGCGCTTTTTGGAACTGAATAGCCTGACTTTTTTACTGCGTCAGTGAACGCCATGTCAAGGACTGTCTGCTTGAACGCCTGGTTCATGATTGAATAGTATGACCTGTCGTCAATCTTGTAGCCCATGTTCTGATAGCTTTTTGCAAGGTTTGAAACAGCCGTGAAGAATTTTGAGCCTGGCTCATACGTAATCTGCCTGCCGCCGTAGGAGCCGTAGGAATTTGCCTTGCGCCTGTTGAATACAGACTGGAACACTGCGCTTGCTCCGAACGGAAGAAAAACGAGCGCTGAAATAATCAGTATGATGACTGCGCCGATTTTGGAGCCGCTTTTTGCCCGCTGTTCAGTATGCTTTGTTTCTTGGTTCATGGGAAGTACATCCTTGTTTTTAAAATGAATATCATTTTTATTTTATCATTGTAAAAAGCAAGTGTCAATGTTCCGTTCTGTTTTGCGCTGTGCAATTTTGCAGTACACAAACGGCTCTTTTTGTGGTATGCTGATACGGACAGTGTAAGCGAAAGTGATTTTGCATGCTGCACAGGAGTGCAAGATACAGACTGCTGAAATAACACGGTTTTTTATCTTGCTGTTTGCGTTGCAAGCTTTTTTATGGGAGGCGCTATGATTGCAAAGACGGTGAAAGAAGCTCTTTTTAGGAATGAATATCCGGGCCGCGGAATTATTGCAGGAAAATCAGCCTGCGGAATGTATGCCGTTGCCGCGTACTGGATCATGGGACGAAGCGAAAACAGCCGCAACAGGATTTTTGCTGAAGACGGGGACGGAATCCGCACGCAGGCATTTGATGCTTCCCGGCTTACGGATCCGAGCCTGGTCATTTATCCTGCCGTTCGGGTTCTGGGGAGCGCGACAATCGTCACAAACGGCGATCAGACTGACACCGTGTATGAAGGCCTTAAGAAAGGGCTTTCACTTGAGGCGTCCCTGCGTTCCCGGACGTTCGAGCCGGATGCCCCGAATTTCACGCCGAGAATTTCCGCGGTTCTGGACACGGGCGGCGGAGACTTGAGCATTTCCCTTTCAATTCTGAAGAGCGACGGCGGAAACGAAGAGTCAGCAAACCGGTATACATTCTGCTATGAAAACCCGCGCGCCGGCATCGGGCGGTACATCCATACATACATGCAGAACGGAAGCCCGCTCCCGAGCTTTGAAGGGGAGCCTGAAATTATCGAGCTGAACGAGCCGTCAGCTGCACAGCTTGCGGAGCATATCTGGAGCTGCCTGAATGAAGACAACAGGGTTTCCCTTTTTGTCCGCTATATAGAAATCAGCACGGGAAAGTCTGAGACACGGATTATCAACAAGAACGGGCAGAGCTAGCCGGAGGAATTCAGCATTTCAAGAAGTTTCCGGAATGCTGAATTGTCTTTTTTCAGTTCCCGCGAGCCGCGCGTAATGTTGCACAGCGACATGCTGTACTTGCGCGCGATTTCACGCTGAGTTGTTCCTTCTCCAAGCTCTTTTACAAGGCTCCACCGCTTTGCAAAGTCCCTGAGCTCTGCACGCGTAAAGAGGCATTCAAAAAAGTCAAAGATAAGCTTTTCGTCCTGAATGCGGGAAAGAAGCGCGCAGATTTCATGTATTTCCGCAGTTCCGTCATAGTTTGCGTCTGGCATTGGCTCTCGGGGAAGCGGACTACTGCTTGTCTGCGGCTTCGTACAGCGGATAGACCTGCCTGGAGATTGTCTCCAGATCCTTTATGCGTGATTCATTTGAAGGATGTGTGCTCAGCAGCTCCGGGACGCTTGAGCCTGAGAGCGCCGACATTTTTTTCCAGACAGCCACAGCTTCGTTCGGATCATATCCTGCCCGCGCCATAAGCTCCGTTCCGATGTGGTCAGACTCTTTTTCGTGGGAGCGGGAAAACGGCAGCGTGATTGTGTACTGCGCGGCAATCGTCAGCGCGCCGGAGGCGGCTTCATTCAGTCCTGCGGCCTGTGAGACAACAGAGATGCCCGCATTCTTGAGCTGATCCTGGCTTGCCTGCTCGCGGCTGTGCTCCTTGAGCGCGTGTGCAATCTCATGCCCCATTACGGCTGCAAGCTGCGCGTCATTCAGATCCAGCGCCTGAATGATTCCTGTGTAGACGACTATCTTTCCGCCGGGCATGCACCATGCGTTTACCGTGCTGTCCGTTATGACATTGACCTGCCAGTCCCAGGAAACGGCATCCTTTCTGAACGCAGGAGTCTGCGCTATGAGCCGCTGCGCGATTTTCTGCACTCTGGCAGTTGTCTGCGCATCTGTATTCAGCGTTCCGTTTTTTTTGGCTTCTGCAAGCACCTGTGCATACGCTTCTTGCGCGCTCTGCTCCATCGCTTCTTCAGACACAATCATAAGCTGCTTTCTGTCTGCGCCCACTGCTCCAGCTTCCGTTGTCTTTGTTGTCAGGCAGCCTGAAAAGACCGCCGCGCAGGCGATAAGCGCTGCCGGGAGAATGTTCTTTTTCATAGTTCCTCTCAGTATGGTTTTTGTGGAATTACGTCATTTAAAATATAGTTTTTTGGGAATATAATCAACAGCTTTGCCAGGGCAAAAAAAAGTCCGGCAGTTACGCCGGACATGCCATTTCTGACAGCCAGGCGCCAATGGGTGGGAGGGGATAAAATTGAACGCCTGGCAATTTATATATCGGAGCCGGCCCGGAATTTCTTGAATGTTTTTTATCATGTTTGGCGTTATTCTGTTTCCGTTATGCTGGCGTCTATGTTCACCGAGATGCTGTAGCTCCGTCCGTTTGCAGCTGAAAGCGTCTTTACAATCTCGTAGTCTCCCACGAAGAATTTTACTGTGTGATCGCCCTGTGTTGTGTAAAACTGCTCGGCGGGAGCTATGTATTCAGTCTCATCAAAGAACATCCGTGTCTCCTGTGGCGCGATAAGCCTGACAATCGGCTTTATGTCCCGCAGCTGCACGCTCACTTCGGTGCGCTTTGCCTGCTCAACGGTCACTGTGCGCAGCTCGTTCCTGTAAAAGTCGCTTACAAGGCTGATGTCATGCTTTCCTGCCGGAACTATGACGCTCTTTTTTCCAAGCTCCGACTGCTTTCCGTTCAGAAAGACTGTGAGCGGCTTAAGTTCTCCTTCTTCCGGCGGAAGCGCATCAAGCGACAGGATTCCTTTTTTTGAAAGAATCGGATGCGCCGAAACAGTGAACTGTGACTTTGTTATGGAGCCGGGGACTCCTTTCATTGCAAGCTGCAGCCTCAGGAATAAAAATCCGCCTTCCTGCGCCGGAACCAGCTGCGCAAGGACAGAATACGCGTCTTCCTTTATGGAATGCTCCTTTGTAATGGGAACCTTGATGTTGAGGCTCAGGCTTTCGCCGAATGTTCCTGTCTGCATCCTTGTGCCGCTGTAGTCGATTTCAGTATGCGCCGGCTGAGGCTGGATGCCGGAATACAGCGACCATGCCACAGAGTCCCGCCATTCAGCGACAATCTGCGGAACCTTTATGGAAATCTCAATTCCTTCAATAAAAATAGTGTCTTCTGGCAGCATAATTGCCACTGCGTCATTTACTCCCGCTTCTGCGGACTGCCTGTCAAACGGGGAGCTGATGCTGATGATGTTTGTCCTGTGGACGCGGAAAGGCTCTGCCGCCGCAAAAAACGGTGCTGCGGATAAAGCAAGCGCAAGGATGAGCGCCTTTAAAACTGTTTTTTCAACTCTGAAAAACCCCATGCAATTATTATAATTACAAAACACTTGTTTTTCCAGTGTTAAGGAAGCTGATTTGCTGATTTTTTACTGTTTTTTCAGGTATTCCCGGGGATTCAGGGGAGCGCCGTTCTGCTTTATTTCAAAATGAAGGTGAGGGCCTGTCGTAAGCCCGGTAAGTCCGACTGTTCCGATTTTCTGGCCGGAAAAGACCGCGCTTCCCTTGGTGACTGCGATTTCATCGAGGTGGGCATACAGGCTTTCCATTCCGCCCTGATGACGGATAACTATGCAGTTTCCGTAGACGCGGTTTCCGTATTCCGCTGACTGGACAGTTCCGCTCTTGCATGCGAGCACGGCTGTTCCCCGCGGAGCCGCAAGGTCGATTCCCTTGTGAAGGTGCCACTTTCCTGTGATAGGGCTTTGCCGCTTGCCGAACGCTGATGTCAGTATGCTTTTTTCAAGAGGCATCGACATTCCGGGGTTCAGAAAGTACGCCCGCTGCGCAGGACTGAAGCGCACTCCGTGCAGAAAGTAAAAATTCCTTCCGCTTATGCTGTAGAGCGCATACAGTCCTTCCGCAGTTTCGTCCTTATGCTCGTTTGAAAGCAGCACTTCCGCGGAAGTTTCCGGGAGCTCCGGCACAAAAAGTCCGTTTGATGTGGGAAGGATAATCTTTCTTCCTGCAAGCGGCTCTCCGCTTTCTGCAATGGAATTGACGGTTGCGATTGTTTCAGGCAGAATGCTGCACCTCGCCGCCAGTGAAATCACCGTGTCTCCTTCCTGTGCTGTGTATGTGTAGAAATTCGGAACGCAAAAATTCGATCTGGCAAATTCCATGGAGCTGTCCTGCACTTCCTGCTGATACTGGGCAAACAGAAAGTCATTTGACTTAAGCTTTGGAATTTCAGGATACTCCTGCGGAACACAAGCCGCAGAAAAAAGCAAGAGAAAAAAAATCGCCTGTAGAAATTTCATTCTGCCGTGTGAGCGTAAAACAGAAACGGAAAGCATTCCCGCAGGCGGTTTTTATGGCCGTCCGCAGGAAGCGCGCATTCAGACTATTCTTCTGAAATTGCTCCGACGGGGCATACAGAAGCGCATGCTCCGCAGCTGACGCAGCTTTCCGGGTTGATCTGCCGCTTTCCGTCTGCCTCGCTGATTGCTCCTGAAGGACATTCGCTTTCGCAGGCGCCGCAGTTGATGCATTCTGATGAAATTTTGTAAGCCATATCGTACCTCGGTTTGTGTGTGTTTCCTGAAAAATCAGGCAAAGTGTATATTCAGAATACCATACTCCCGGCAAAAAAGCAAGAAGCTGTTTCGGGCATCTTTCATCATGGAAAATATGCGCAGGAAACTTTTCAGGTGCTTTAAAATCCTTTTTTTTTATGATAAAATGGAACTGATTTTTATTTAAACGGCGACTTTTATGGAAAAAAACGCATATCATACTGAATAGAGCCACGTGCAAGGGCACGGTGTGCCCGGTTCGGCTCCCAGTATTGTGACAGAGGAAACCATGGCGAAAATGACAGAAGAAAAAGCTCCGTCTGAAATGTCGGAAAAGCTGAAGGCTCTGGAAGCTGCCCGCCTTCAGATTGAAAAGCAGTTTGGCACAGGCTCCCTGATGAAGCTTGGAACAAAGACTGATACGGCATCGATTGATGTTGTTCCTTCAGGCTCGATTCTGCTTGACGAGGCTCTTGGCATCGGCGGATATCCGCGGGGACGCGTCATAGAAATGTACGGCCCGGAAAGCTCTGGAAAGACAACGCTTGCGCTTCATGCGGTGGCGGAAGCCCAGAAGCTTGGAGGAATTGCAGCTTTTATTGATGCGGAGCATGCCCTTGATCCTGTGTATGCAAAGAATCTCGGCGTGAATATTGACGAGCTGTGGGTGAGCCAGCCCGACACCGGGGAGCAGGCGCTTGAAATCTGCGAGAACCTTGTGCGCTCCGGGGCGGTTGATATCATTGTCGTTGACTCTGTTGCCGCTTTGACTCCGCAAAAGGAAATTGAAGGCGAGATGGGCGACTCGGTGATGGGGCTTCAGGCGCGTCTTATGAGCCAGGCGTTGCGCAAGCTCACTGCGATTGTCGGAAAAAGCAAGTGCATTGTTGTCTTTATCAACCAGATCCGCATGAAAATCGGCATTATGTTCGGGAACCCGGAGACAACGACGGGAGGAAATGCGCTGAAGTTCTATTCTTCAGTCCGCCTTGAAATCCGCCGCATAGAGTCCATAGACGGCAAGGGTGATGAGGATGCCGTCGGAAACCGCGTGAGAGTGAAAGTTGTAAAGAACAAGGTTGCGCCGCCGTTCAGGAAGGTTGAGCTTGACATTTACTTTGGCAAGGGTGTTTCTTCTTCAGCTTCGATTCTTGACTCTGCTGTAAAGCACGGGCTTATCGACAAGCGGGGCGCGTGGTATACCCGCGGAGATGAAAAAATCGGGCAGGGAAAAGAAAATGCGGTCTCTTATATAGAAAGCAATCCCGCATACAAGCTTGAGCTTGAAAATATCCTGCGTGAAAAGATTTTTCCGGGGCAGGTTTTGCGCACAAAGGAAGGCGAAGTTGTGACGAAGGAGCAGATTCTTCAGTATGAAAAGGAAATGCGCGAAAAAGGTGTCGGCGCGGGAGCTGCGCAGCCGGACAGCGCTTCTTTGGCGCAGAAGCCGGAAAAAAACGCTGTGACTGAAGAAAAAAAGCCTGCCGCAGAGGAAAAGGCGGCAAAGCCCTCCAGGACAAAGACTGCAAGCCTTGCCAGGGCTGCCGCTGAAGATACTCCGGTGCCGGACGAGCTTTTCTAGCGTATGGAATATGTGGTTCTCGGGCTTGGCTCAAACAAACCGTTTGACGGAATCTCTTGCGTGGAGATTTTGAGCCGGGCCTGCGCTGCAATATCGCAGTTCATTTCTGGGCTGGAGCTTTCCTCTGTGTACAGAACCGGAGCCATGTATGTTTGCGGTCAGGATGATTTTTATAACATGGTGGCAGCGGGAAACTACAGCGGAACTCCAGAGTCCCTTCTTGAAAGAATTCATCAGGTTGAAAATTCCTTCGGAAGAAACAGGGCTGCGGAATTCAGGAACGGCCCGCGGACGCTTGATATTGACATTGAGCTGTTTGGCTCGCAGACGGTGCGCACTCCCAGCCTGACAGTTCCTCACGAGCGTCTTTTTGAAAGAAGCTTTGTGCTTGTTCCTTTGCTTGAAGTTTTGAAGAAAAATGCCGATGCTAATAAGGCGGGCATAGCAGTTTGCAGCGAGCATCTTGCCGGGCTGAAAGGGCAGCGCATAGAGCTGTTCTGCTCAGGGGAATCTCTTTTGGAATCCGGCTGATATTTGCATGCCTGTCAGTGATTCGTGCGGAGGGGTTCATGCCCCGATGCTCTGCATCGTAATAAAGGGGCATGAACCCCGACTGCGATACCTCGGGAGAACGAACGATACCCCGAGGCTCTGCATCGGAGCGTTCATTAGACTAAACAGGGGCTTGTGTTTATGGAACAGGAAAATTCCGCTCAGCGGAGAAAATTTGCAGTAGGTTCATTTGAAGGGCCGCTTGACCTTCTGTGGAGCCTTATCCGCGAAAACAAGATAAGCATATATGATATTCCGATTTCAGAAATCACGGAGCAGTTTCAGGACTACCTTGACTATGCGGTGGAGCTGAACCTTCAGGATTTGAGCGAATTTTACCTGTGGGCAGCAAAGCTTGCCTGCATAAAAAGCCGGCTTCTTCTTCCTGTTGAAATCAGGTATGATGATGACGAAAGCATGGAAGATCCGCGGGAAGAGCTTGTCGAGCAGCTGATCGAGTACCAGAGATTTAAAAAGCTCTCCATTTTAATGGAAGAGCAGGAAGAGCAGAGCGAATGGAGCTTTGAGCGGAAAAAGATTGAGCGCACGCTTCCGTTCGGTGACGATGACTCCCAGTGGAAAAAAATGGATACGTGGGCGCTGCTTCAGGACATGCAGAAAATTTTCAGAAACCTTACGAATGTAAGCCCTGACGAGCGCATTCTGAATATGAACGAAGACATCGCTCCGAATGAAAAGATTGCGCTTATGACGGAGCTTTTAGAAAAAAAAGGCGAGTGCATGTTCACCGACTTGATAACACGGAAAGGAAATGAGCTTGATGTTATATGCGCCTTTATGGCTGTCCTTGAGGCGGTAAAGCTCAGGCTCGCGGACATATATCAGAACAAAATGTTTGGAGACATAAAGATATGCAGGAAGAAGCAGGCGGCGTAGAATCTGTCCGGCAGGATGCGGCTGAGGAAATTCAGGCTGAAGCTGAACGCGGGCAGGCAGAAACCCAGAGCGGGGAACTCGGCGGAAATCAGGATGCTCCTGAAGAAATCCGCGCTCATCTGAATCTCGATACGGAAACCGCGCTTGTAGAGACAGTCCTGTTCCTTGAAAGCGAGCCGCAGACTGCCGAAAGCCTTTCAAAAATAACACGGATAGCTCCCGATGTGATTGAAGAATGCCTTGGGCGGCTCAAGGAAAAGTATGCTGATGCTGACTCGGGAATTGACTTGTCGCTGATTCTCGGCGGCTGGATTCTGACTCCAAAGCGCGAGTGCTTTGAGCTGGTAAAAGAGCGCTACGGAAAGAAAAACGAAGGAAGGCTGAGCCGCGCGGCTATTGAAACATTGTCGATTATTGCGTATAGTCAGCCTATTACCCGCGCGGAAATCGAAAGCATCCGGCATGTAAATGCTGACAGCATGATGCGGATTCTGCTCGACAGGAAATTTATAAAGGAAGTCGGAAAGAAAGATATTCCTGGAAAGCCGACAATGTACGGAACAACAAAGGAGTTCCTTGAATTTTTCCATTTGCAGAGCATTGCCGATTTGCCGCAGCTGGACGAAAAAGAAAGCGAGAGGTTTGAACTTGCCCGTTAATAATGAAGAAAACAGCAAAAAGGAACCGTGTCCTTCTCATGATGCAATGCGTCTTCAGCTGTATATGGCGAGGTGCGGAGTTGCGAGCCGCCGCGCAAGCGAAGAGATTATTGCCGCAGGCCGCGTGTCAGTGAATGGAACTGTCGTCACGGAGCCGGGCACAAAGGTTTCCCTGGCAGATTCAGTTTCTGTTGATGGAAAAGAAATCAGCCTTGAGGAAACGCTGAGATATGTGCTTTTAAACAAGCCTTCAGGATATGTCTGCTCTGCCAGCGATGAAAAAGGCCGCCAGGTCGCGTCTGATCTGCTCAAGGATGCCTACAGAGAGCGTCTGTACAGCATCGGTCGTCTTGACATGTTTTCAAGCGGACTGATTATCTTTACCAATGACGGCAGTTTTGCCGCTAAGCTTTCCCATCCTTCAGCTGAGCTTGAAAAGGAATATATTGTTGACACAAGCGTTCCTCTTCCGCGGAGCCTTGCCGATGATTTTATGGACGGAATCAGAATTGACGGCATTTTTTACCGCTGCAAGGATGCGCGGGAGCTGAATGCCCGCCGGATGCGGATTGTGCTTGAAGAAGGCAAGAACCGGGAAATCCGCCGCGTGTTTGAAAAGTATGAAGTCGGAATAAAAAGCCTGATGCGTGTGCGGATCGGCTGTGTCGGAGTGGAATCTCTCCAGTACGGGCAGTTCCGCGATCTGACTCAGGCGGAAGTTGCTGCGCTGAAACGGCTGTGCCGCAATTAAAAGACAGAGGTTTGTATGGTTGTTGCTATTGACGGTCCTGCCGGAACAGGAAAAAGCACTGTTGCAAGAAAAGTTGCGGAAGACTTGGGGCTTACGTATTTTAACAGCGGAAGCTTTTACCGTGCGCTCACGCTCGCGCTTCTCGGCTCCCAGATCAGCCTGGACGACAGCAGCGCGGCTGCCGGTTTTGCAAAAAAACAGCAGCTCGACTATGTCAGTTCGCGGCTTGTCCTTAACGGAACTGATGTTGAGGATCTGCTTCATCAGGACAGAATTGATGCGCATGTTTCAAAGGTTTCTTCCATTATAGAGATCCGTCATTTTGTGAATGAGCGCATGAGGCAGCTTTCACGGAATCTCAGCATAATCTGCGAAGGTCGCGACATGACAACTGTTGTGTTTCCGCAGGCTGACTTCAAGTTTTATCTTGACGCAAGCATTTCCGTTCAGGCGCAGCGGCGCTTTGATCAGGGTGTTTCCGGCCTTTCGCTTGAAGAGATAAAGCAGGCGATTATCAGGCGCGATGAGATGGACAGAAACAAGGCTGAAGGCTCGCTCAAAAAAGCGGAAGATGCTGTTTATATTGACACTTCAGACTTGACCATAAATGATGTTTGTGCAATAATCGAGAATAAAATTAAATCAGAAGGATTTTTTATGGAAAAGGAAGTGGAACAGAATGGTGCCCAGGGCTCCGACAGCATTTACACACAATTAGAAGCATCTATTAACAGTATGGAGCCTGTTGAAGACGGTGCGAATGTCAAGGCTACTGTCGTGCAAGTTACAGATGACACTGTGTTTGTAGACGTGAATTGCAAGTCCGAGGGAAAAATTCCTGTGTCGGAATTTGCAGGCGAATTGCCGAAGGAAGGCGATGTCATCACAGTGTACCTTGTAAGCCAGTTCGGAAAAAACGGGCCGGTTGTTTCAAAGCAGAAAGCTGATGAAAAGCGCCTGTGGGAAGAATTCAAGGTTGCCGCGGAGCAGAAAACTCCTGTGGACGGAACAATTGCTTCTCTCACAAAGGGCGGATATATGGTCAATCTGGGCGGCGGAATCACAGCGTTCCTTCCAATCAGCCAGTCTGATGCCCAGAAAGTGGAAAAAGAGGAAAGCCTTCTTGGCGTAAAGTCAAAGTTTTATGTGGAGCGTCTGTACAGCAACGGCAAGCGCAACATTGTGGTAAACCGCAGGAAATACCTTGAGGAGCAGATAAACGCCAACCGCGACAAATTCTTTGAGACTGTGAAGATTGGCGACAGCGTAAAGGGAACGGTAAAGTCATTCACCAGTTTCGGCGCGTTTATCGATCTGGGCGGATTTGACGGCTTGCTTCATATTAACGATATGAGCTGGGGCCATGTCACACGCCCGAAGGACTTTGTAAAGAAAGGCCAGGAAGTCGAGCTGAAGGTTATTCGCCTTGATCCTGAAGGAAAGAGAATCAACCTTTCGCTCAAGCATTTCTCAGAGGATCCGTGGGTTCACTTTGAGGAAAAATATCATGTGAATGATATCGTAAAGGGAAAAGTGACAAAGCTGACTGAATTCGGCGCATTTATCGAGCTTGAGGAAGGAATTGAAGGTCTTGCTCATATTTCTGAATTCAGCTGGACAAAGAAAATCAACAAGCCGTCCGACATGGTGAAGGAAGGCGATGAAGTTGAGTGCATGATTTTGGGCTATGATATTCAGGCAGGACGCGTTTCCCTCGGACTGAAGCAAGTCACTGAAAATCCGTGGGACACAATTGCTGAAAAGTACCCGGTGGGAACGAAGATTTCCGGGAAAGTAGTGAAAATTACAAATAGCGGTGCTTTTGTTCAGCTTGAAGAGGGCATTGACGCATTCCTTGCCGGTGAAGATATTTCATGGACAAAGAAAATCAAGCATCCGGGCAGCGAGCTTAAGGTTGATCAGCAGCTTGATGTTGTTGTTACAGACTGCGATGCAGAAAACCACAGGATCCGTGTCGGCGTAAAGCAGCTCACTGACAATCCGTGGAAAGCGTTTGCGCAGGAGTACAAGGTGGGCGGAACGCTTGAAGGCGAAGTGACTTCTATCAATGATTTTGGAATTTTTGTGAAGGCTCCAAATGGAATTGAAGGGCTTGTCAACAAGGCGAACCTGAGCGATGACCGCGATGTTCCGTTTGAAGAGGCTGTAAAGAAATACAGTGTCGGCGACAAAGTCAATGTGTATGTTGTGTCAATTGATGTGGAAAAAGAGCGCGTTGCTTTTTCTGTCAAGGAATACAAGCGTGCACAGGACCGTGCTGAAATTTCTCAGTATATGTCATCAAGCAATGATGACGGAGCCTATACAATCGGCGACAGCTTGAGGAATCAGGCTGAATAGCAGTTCCGCGATGAGTGAAAATGATTCTATATCATTAGACACATTAAAGTCACTCATCGAAATCAATTCACGCATAAACAAAAGCTATGCAGATCCTGACACATTGCTGGTTTCAATTCTGGAGTCAGCAATGTCGATGGTTCGCTGCGAGGCTGCATCTCTTCTCCTTGTCAATGCGGAAATAGGCGCCCTTGAGTTTGCTATCTGTCTCGGCCCGAAGAATTCCGAAGTGAAAAAAATTCTTGTTGACAAAAAAAGCATTGCCGGCTGGGTCGCTGAGAACGGACGTTCTGTTATCATCAACGATGTGAACAGTGATCCGCGCTTTAATCCGCTTGTTCAGAACACAACGAAATATGTGACAAAGAATATGATTGCATTCCCGATGCGCGTGAACGGCACGTGCGTGGGAGTGATTGAGCTGATAAACAAGGACGGAAACGGGGATTTTGACGGCAAGGATCTTGTCATGCTTGAAATCCTTGGCGAGCAGGCCGCGGTGGCGTATCAGAACGCGATGAGCTTTAAAAAGAGCCGGGAGCAGCTGAGCGCCTTGCAGTATGCCGTTGATGCGGGCCGCGATTATCATCCGTTCATTGCAAAGAATCCGGCGGTGCTTGGCCTGATTGAAAATATCCGGCAGGCTTCTTCCATCAATTCTTCTGTCCTGATAACGGGAGAGAGCGGAGTCGGAAAGGAGCTTTTTGCTGAGCAGGTGCATCTTTTGAGCACCCGGCGGAACAAGCCGTTTGTGCGCGTCAGCTGCGCTTCCCTGAGTCCTACGCTGCTTGAGTCGGAGCTTTTCGGCCATGTGAAAGGCGCATTTACCGATGCTGTTTCTGGCAGAAAGGGCTTTTTTGAGGCGGCTGACGGCGGAACTATTTTTCTTGATGAAATCGGCGAGCTGCCGCTGAATTTGCAGCCCAAGCTCTTGCGCGTTATTCAGGAGCGGAAATTTGAGCGGGTCGGCTCAAGTGAAACAGTCTGCGTGAATGTGCGGATTATTGCCGCCACGAGCAGGGATTTGGAAGCCATGGTAAAGGAAGGCGCGTTCCGCAGCGACCTGTACTTCCGGCTGAATGTCCTGCCGATTTCTGTGCCTCCGCTGCGCGAAAGAAAGGACGAGCTGGATGAATTCTGCGGATTTTTTCTGGACAAATTCCGCTCTGAGACACATAAGAAATTCACGGGCTTTTCAGACGCTGCAAAAAAAGCCATGTACTCGTATATGTGGCCGGGCAATATCCGTGAGCTTGAGAATACGATTGAGCGGGCCTGCATTATCGGGAAGCCGCCGCTTATCCAGCTGAATGACCTGCGGCTTCCCGCTGAAGGCGATTCGCTCAGCATCCGGCAGCAGATACAGAATGCGGCGCAGGAATCTGCCTCCAGGCCGGACAGAAGCCTGAGAAAAGCAGTCTTTGACTTCAAGAAAGATTATATTTCAGGCATTTTGCGTGAAACGAACTGGAACCAGACTGCCGCCGCAAGAATCCTCGGCCTTCAGCGCACGTATGTTTCCAAGCTGATAAGCGAGCTGGACATAAAAAGGTAGCGGCTGGCGGTTTGTTTTGTGCAGCAGGTTTTGACAAAGTGCATGATAATCAGTATAATCGGCAGATACAAGCTGAAAAAGTGGAGTTGAAAAATGGACAGAGAGCAGAAAGAGACGAATTCCCTGCATAAATCGGTTGAGCAGTTTGTTTTGCGGCGAAGGAGAGCGCTCCTCGTCTGCTTTGCGGGTGTGCTGGCGGCGGCTGTGGCTGTCTGCATTGCTGCCGGTATTTCTGACGCCGGCAAAGAAAAAGGGCTTGCCGCAATTGACTCAGCGGAATATGCGCTGACTGCGCATTCGGAAGGAATAAGCGCAGAGGATGAAGCCGTCCGCCTTTCAAAGGCAGAGGAAGCTGTTGCTCCGTATCTTTTAAAGAAAGGAATTGTTGGAATTCGTGCGAATATGCTTGCTGCTGATATCGCCGTCCGTAAGAATGACTTTTCCAAGGCGCTTGAATGCTATGCACGGGCTGCCGGCATTTCGCGCGCGTCATATACGTATGCCCTGTGCATGTACAATGCCGGCGTATGCTGCGAGGAACTTGGCAGGAGCAGCGATGCTGTGACGTACTATGATGCAGCATCATCTGCAAAGGATTTTTATCTTGCTGCCCGCGCAGTGTTCAGTTCGGGAAGAGTGTCGGAATCAGCAGGTGACTACAAAAAAGCTTCAGAATACTACCAGAAGGCAGTTGATTTGTATGCTGATGATGAGTGGGCTGATGTTTCCAGAAGCCGCCTTATCAGCCTGAAGGCAAGCGGAAAAATCGACTGAGCGTTTTTTTCGGGTGCAGGGCGATGCTGTGCAGGCCTCTTTTTTGCAGAAAACGGTGTGCGTTTCTTTCCGCTTTTTTTGCCTGCGCGCTTTTTGTGCTGGGCTGCGGGCTTGACACATTCTATTATCTTGAGCCTCCGAAAAATGACGGCCATTCCACGCGGTATGATTCAGTGGATGAGACGATTTTATATTTTTCCTTTTTGACGAATGAAGAGGAAAACAGCAGCTTCAGCGGCTCTGACTTTGACTTCCGCGGAACAGAAGTATATTATAAAATCTACAGCAGCTCTTCAGCAATGGAAAGCGCTCAGAATGCAATAGATTCCCTGAATTCAAGCAGTGATGTTTCTGCCGCGGCGACAAATCTTATCAATACGCGGTACTACAAGACGCTGTCATTCTCTGAGACGCATCCTTCGCCGCTTGTTCCAAGCAGAAACGATGACAGGTATGTGTACATCAGGCTCAATGATATGCAGGGCGGAGATGAGACTCAGAAAGCGGCTGTGTGCATCGGGAACAAAAAGATGACATCGTACAGTCCGTCTGAGCCGGGAGTCCAGTCGCTCGGTGCGCCGCGCCGCTCGTTCAATTCGGCTTACGGTTTTAATTTTAACAAGAATGACAGCAGCAATCCGCCTCCCAAGGAAGGGGATGAAGACGTGTTCTGGTCAGGCTCTTCTTCGCCGGGAGTCTGGTACATTGACATGTGGGCTGTGTCGGCCGGGCGGGACGGAAGCTACAGCAGTTCCTACAGCAAGCTCCTTCACTTAGGCTCTGTCCGCATTGAGCAGAAGTGGTATGAAGACTAATGCGGTGCTGTCAAGTGCGGAGCAGTTTTTCCAGGAAGGCAGTGTTTTCCGCAAGATCTTCCTTCAGCTTCCACGGCGGATTTAAGATGAGCATTCCGCTTCCGTAGAGGTGCGCGTTTCCGTCCGCTTGTTTTTCAACAGGATCCTTTACCGTCAGCTCGCATCGCACTGCGCCGCAGGGAGCTGTTCCAAGCTTGCAGAAATCCTCAAGCTCGGTGAGCAGCCGCGCTGTTTCGTTTTTGCGCCGCAACAGAAGCGGATACCACAGCGCAATGACGGCAGTGTTCCATTTTCTGCGGACGGTCTTGAGCGATTCGCACACTTTTTTGTAGTCGTCCGCATCCTCGTAGCTCGGGTCGCACAGCACAAGCCCGCGCCGCACGGCAGGAGGAGTGAGCGCATCCAGAGCCTTGTAGCTGTCTGCGTTGTGGATATGCACTTTTTTCTGTTTCATGTTTGCTGAAAGTGATGCGAGCGCCTGCGGATGCTTTTCAACAAAATGAAGCGAGTCTCCGCTGCGCGCGTAAAGATGCTCGATTTCCGGGCTGCCTGCGTATGTTCTGCGCGCGATGTACGGCTTTTCAAGGGCGATGTATTCCCGCAGTCCGTGCGGAACAGATTCGTGTGTGCCGTCCAGGAGCCTCATAAGCTTTTCAATGCCTTCCTTCGCTTCGCCTGTCTTTAAAAGACGCTCGTCCTCAAGGTCAAAGATTCCGGCTCCGGCGTGGCTGTCTATGACGGTGAACGGCTTTTCCTTTTTGCACAGCGACTCAAGGATAAGGCACAGCGCTGTATGCTTGAAGATGTCCGCGATGTTTCCCGAGTGATACTCGTGCTGGTAGCTTAGCATTGCAGGCGTCTCTCCCGCGCGATGTCTTCCAGCTCTGAAAGCCAGACGGCCGGGCTTGCATCGCTTGGCATCCGCCAGTCTCCGCGCGGCGAAAGGCTTACTGTTCCAACCTTTGCTCCGTCCGGCATGCAGCTGCGCTTGAACTGCTGGCTGAAAAACCGCCGGTAGAATGACTTGAGCCATTTGAAGATGATTTCTTCCGTGTAGACGGACTGGCTGCCTTCGCTGCGGTTTCCGCAGAATGCGCGGACTGCCAGAAAGTAGATTTTGCGCGCTGAAAATCCCCGGCGCACGGCATGATAGAGGAAGAAGTCGTGAAGCTCATACGGCCCCACAAGGTCTTCTGTCTTCTGGCTGATTGCTCCGTTTTTCGGCGGAAGAAGCTCCGGGCTTACGGGCGTGCTCAGGATGTCGCGCAGAACCGCGGCAAGGGAAGCAGTTCCGGCTGCCTCAGCCTCCCGGGAAAACCATGAGACAAGGTGGCGGACAAGCGTTTTGGGAATGCTTGCGTTTACGCCGTACATGCTCATCTGGTCGCCGCTGTACGTGCACCAGCCGAGCGCAAGCTCGCTCAGGTCTCCAGTTCCGATGACAATTCCGCCTGTCTTGTTTGCAATGTCCATAAGCACCTGTGTGCGTTCCCGTGCCTGGGCGTTTTCGTATGTTACATCGCGGACATTTATGTCGTGTCCGATGTCCTTGAAGTGGCGGGCGACTGATTCCCGTATGTCGATTTCTGTGAGCGCTGCGCCTGTTTCCCTTGCCAGCGCGCATGCGTTTGCATACGTTCTGTCTGTTGTGCCGAATGCCGGCATTGTGACAGCCTGGATGCACTTCCGCGGAAGGCCGCACTTGTCGAATGTCCTTGCGCACACAAGCAGTGCCAGCGTTGAGTCAAGTCCGCCGCTCAGGCCGATGACTGCGCTCTGTGCATGGATATGGCGCAGCCGCTTTGCAAGCCCTTCGGCCTGCATTTCAATGACGGAGCGGCACCGCAGTTCCCTCTGTTCATGCTGCTCGGGGACAAACGGATGCATTTCTATTGTGTCGAGCAGTTCTTCCGTTCCGCCGGGCGTAAGGCGTTCCTGCTGAAGATGTTCCGCGGCGATGACCCGGTAGCGCGTCCTCTGTTCAGCCTGTTCCTGCGCGAATGATGATGACAAGAGCCTGTCCCGGCTGATTTTTTCAAGGTCGATGTCGCAGAGCAAAAGGCGCCCGCTGTCTGCAAACGGCATCATTTCCGCCCTGACTGTGCCGTTCGCCGCAATGATGCTGTGTCCGCTGAAAACCATGTCGGACGTGCTTTCATCGTGGCAGGCGTTCGCGTAGATGTATGCGCTGATTGTTTTTGCTGACTGGGCTGAAACAAGGAGCCTGCGGTATTCAGCCTTTCCCACAATTTCATTGCTTGCGCTCAGGTTTGCGATTACAGTTGCGCCGTTTACGGCATGGCGTGCTGAAGGTGAGACCGGCGCCCACAAGTCTTCGCACAGTTCCGCTGCAATCTGGACAAGCGGGTCGCGCGGATCCTGTATGATGATGTCTGTTCCGAACGGAATGTGCTCAAGTCCGCAGCCCAGGGAGATTTCCTGCGGCTCGGTTCCCGTGCATGGAGAAAACCACCGTCGCTCGTAGAATTCGCCGCGGTTCGGAAGATGTGATTTTGGAATGAGCGCAAGGACAGTCCCCCGGTATATGAATGATGCGCAGTTGAACCTGCGTGCGCCAATTTCAACAGGAAGCCCGATGCAGAACAGAACCGGCAGCTCCTTTGTCTGATCGCAGATGATGTGAAGGGCGTTCAGGCAGGAAGTGTACAGGCTCTGCTGCGCAAACAAGTCGCCGCACGTGTAGCCCGTGAGTGAAAGCTCGGGAAATACAAGCAGCTGCACGTTCTGTTCAGCCGCCTTCTGCACAAGGCTTGCAATCTGTTTTGCATTGTAGCCGCAGTCCGCGACTGACAGGGAAGGCGAAGCAGCCGCGACACGAAAGTATCCGTAGTTCATAGAATGATTATACGGATTTTGCGCAGAAAAAGCAATTTTCCGGCGCTCTTATTTTCTCGCTTGATGTTCTGCGGAAGTCTGTGCTATACTGCATATCATGAATTGTAGCAGTATACGGCAGACAGCTTCAGATGCGCACAGCCTCTCCGCAGGTAAAAAACATGTAGCGGGGGGGGGTGCTTTGTGTAACAAAATGTAGAGCAGCACATCTCACATACAGAAGGACGCACAATACGGACAAAAGCCCGCGGAGTGCGTCCTTTTTTTCTCCGCTTGGAAGCGGAGAGGAACTTTTAAAAAGGGGAAGCCCTCTTTGCTTGCTTTTGGAGGGAGGAGAAACCTCTACTTTCGAAGCGGGTTTCTCCTCCCTCCAAACCACCCGCCTCTTCCAGCACGACTTAGGGCTGCGCCCTAAGAACCCAATTTTTTCTGGTGATGAATATAGTTCTCTGCATTCAAAAGATATAACAGCAATACACTTTTTTGTTATACTGTTTTTTTCAGATTCATTGTTCTCAAGCCGTCTCCGCAGTGCGGGGATTATTTTCAACTCAATTTCAGGAGGGAGCCTATGCTCAAGTATTCATTGCGTGAGAACCTGCTCACGCCGGAGCCGGACGACTGCATGGGGTCGCAACCTGCGGTTGCTTACCGAGTTTGCCG
>JAGBGX010000019.1 GCA_017935745.1 Treponema sp.
AATCCTGTTGACAAGTCTGATTATATCACAAAACGAATTAAAACCAAACCACAACCAAAACAAACTTCATCGGGAGTGTTATAAATTATATCACAAAACGAATTAAAACCAAACCACAACCTCTATCTTCTCGTTCTGCTTGATGTCCTGATTATATCACAAAACGAATTAAAACCAAACCACAACTCAATGCTGATTCTGGGCGATAATGCGTACATTATATCACAAAACGAATTAAAACCAAACCACAACACAACGGCTCTGTTCAGAAATCGCTTACATATTATATCACAAAACGAATTAAAACCAAACCACAACATCCGCTTCATGTACTTGTCAAGAGTAATCATTATATCACAAAACGAATTAAAACCAAACCACAACCGTGAGGATGTTGTTCGTGGACTTTTTGCTATTATATCACAAAACGAATTAAAACCAAACCACAACTGTTTTTCACACGTTTCGGGCAACCGACGGTGGATTACTTCTCAGATTCTCCAATCCTGCCGCAGTTCCCATATAATGACTGAATGCAATTTGATAAATCAATAAAGCGGTGCAAAACTTTCCGTTTGCGGAACAGTCGCAAAATATGGTAGAATTCGCGCATGAAACTGAACGAAACACCATCAGGCAGCCGGATCCACATTGCGTTTTTCGGGCGGCGCAACGCGGGCAAGTCGAGCCTTGTAAACGCGCTGACGTCCCAGCAGGTTTCGCTTGTCTCCGCCGTAAAGGGAACGACGACCGACCCCGTGCAGAGACCGATGGAGCTGCTTCCGCTCGGGCCTGCCGTCATCATCGACACACCGGGAACGGACGACGAGGGCGAGCTTGGAATGCTCCGGGTCGAAAGAACGCGGGAAACGCTTTCGCGCACAGACATCGCAGTGCTGGCAGCCGATGCCGCGCAGGGACTTTCGGCGCAGGATGAAGAATGGACGGCGGAATTTTCAGCGCGGAAGATTCCGTTCATCGTAGCGTACAACAAGGCAGACCTGCTTCCAGAAATTCCTCGCAACACTAAGGAGAATGAAGTCTACGTGAGCGCGCTGACAGGCTGGAACATGGACGCGCTCAGGGAAAAAATCGGCTCGTTCGCCGGGACGCTGAAAAAGCCGCGCCGTCTTTTGGAAGGGCTGATTTCCGCGGGAGACATGGGCGTCCTTGTGATTCCAGTTGACGAATCCGCGCCGAAGGGACGCATCATCCTGCCGCAGCAACAGGCTATCCGCGAGATTCTTGACGCGCACGCATCATTCGCCGCCTGCCGGCCGGAGGAGCTTCCGCAGACGCTTTCGCTCCTTTCAAAAAAGCCCGCGCTTGTCATCACGGACTCGCAGGCATTCGCTTCTGTTGCGCGGAACACGCCGCCGGATATTCCGCTCACTTCGTTTTCAATCCTGCTCGCGCGCGCAAAGGGAGACCTGCCGCTGCTTGTCCGCGGCGCGCAGTTTCTTTCCTCGCTGAAGGACGGCGACACAGTCCTTGTTTCGGAAGCCTGCACGCACCGCCGCCAATGCCGCGACATCGGAACAGTCCAGATTCCCGCGCTCGTGCGGAAGTTCAGCGGAGCGCAGCCGCGGTTCGTCTTTTCCTCAGGCGCAGAATTTCCGCAGCAGCTGGAGGAATACGCGCTCATCATTCACTGCGGAGGCTGCATGATTACAGAAACCGAAATGAAAAGCCGCCTTGCGCGCGCCCAGAAAGCCGGAACGCCTATTGTCAACTACGGAATCGCGCTCGCGCAGATGAACGGAATCCTTGAGCGCAGCATCGCGCCGTTCCGTGCGGAACTGGAAGTCCAGTGAGGAGGCGGAAAAGCAGGCAGATGACATGAAGAACAGCGCCGTTTCTTTCAGCCTTTTATCATCAGCTGATACCTTTGTAAAGGCACACATAGTCCTTCAGCTCAGCAAAGCCGTTTTTTTGATAGAAGGCAAATGCAGGAACATTCCGTCTGGTTTCCAAAAAAACAGCAGCTATCTGCTGTGCCTTGGCATACTGCTCAACTTTTTTCAGAAACGCCGAACCCAAGCCTCGTCCCTGCCGCTTTTCTTCAACACAAAATTCAAAGATATAGTATTCCGTTCCCGAACACCAGTGCAGGACACTGCCCAAAGATATGCCTGCAAGCCTGCCGTCTTCAAACAAGCCCAGCGATAAGGAATTCACATTGCCAGTCAAATCAGAAATATAGCGGTGAAGCTGCTCCGGGTCACTCCAGTCGTCATTCCACGGTTCCTTTATGAAAACTGCTGCAAACAGAGATTTTATTTCTTCCATATAACAACTGACATCAAGCCTCTTTACTTCAATCATACAGTTCTCCAAAATACAAAATATCAGAATCAAATTTATTTTCTTCAATTATGCATTTCCACAGAATTTATTCAAGATTCCAGTTGACAGAACAAGCAGAAATGAATATACTACTATTGAACAATTGAGAAATCATTCAAATAAAGAGGATTTCATGGCGAAAGATCCAAAGCAAACAATACGGAATATGCTGCCCGAGGATGATGTCATATACAGTCTTGCAGAGCTTTTCAAAATGTTCGGCGATCCGACACGGGCAAAAATCCTTCAGTGCCTGCAAATTCGCGATCTGTATGTAGGAGAGCTTGCTGATATTTTGGAAATGAGCATTTCTGCTGTGTCCCATCAGCTGCGGGTTTTGCGCTCGGCAAAGCTGGTAAAGGGAACTAAGGAAGGCAAGGAAGTAAAATACTCTCTGGACGATGACCATGTCACCAAAATTTTGAAATACGGCTTAATGCACGTTAATGAAAAGTAAATGCACGGCAGAAAAAGCCGTGTTTTTAGGAATTATAATTGAATAATTATTCAATTATATAAATATTCAACATATATCAACAGACATAAAATTTCGGAGGTATCGTATGAAAAAGGTATTTAAGCTGGAAGATTTAGACTGTGCGAACTGTGCGGCAAAAATGGAAAGAGCGATTGCCAAAATTGACGGTGTAACCGCCGCAACCGTAAACTTTATAAGCCAGAAACTGTCAATCGAAGCTGACGATGCAAAATTTGAAAGCATTATACAGCAGGCTGTAAAGGCATGCAAAAAGGTAGAGCCCGACTGCAAGATTATTCTCTAATAAGTGAACCTTAACGCACATCATCGGAGCATAAAATCTTCCGCACAAATATCAGGAGTACATAGTATGAAAACACTGTCAATGAGCAGAAAGGAAAAGAAAAATGCAATCCGCATACTTATATCGCTCGGTCTGTTCAGTATCATTTTCATTGCAGATTTAGTTATCGGGCTTGCCGAAGTGTTTGCGGACGGATATGGCTGGCTGTTTTCCTTTGCTCTGTATCTGGCTGTGTATCTGATAATCGGACATGATGTGCTGTGGAAGGCAATCCGCAATATAGCGCACGGCCAGGTATTCGATGAAAATTTTTTGATGTGCGTTGCTACACTCGGTGCATTTGCGCTCGGCATATACAGAGGTGTGAAGGGACAAAAAATAGAAGGATTTGACGAAGCGTGCGCGGTGCTGCTGTTCTATCAGGTGGGCGAGTGGTTTCAGTCGTATGCCACGGGAAAGTCGCGCAAGTCAATTTCCACGCTGATGGACATCCGCCCCGATTATGCAAACATCAAGCGCGGAGACAGCTATGAGCAGGCTGATCCAAGCGAAGTCAAGGCCGGGGACATAATCATCATCAATCCGGGAGAAAAAATTCCTCTGGACGGCGTTATCATAAAAGGCGCAGCAACACTCGATACAAAAGCATTGACAGGTGAATCAGCTCCGCGTGATGTTTCCGTCGGCGGAGAAGTCATAAGCGGTTGCGTGAATTTGACATCGCAAATTGAAGTGAGAGTTACGAAAGCATTTTACGATTCTACCGTTTCCAAAATTCTTGATCTTGTGGAAAATGCTTCAAGCCAAAAATCAAAAGCCGAAAACTTCATCACCAAATTCGCAAAGTACTACACGCCTGCGGTTGTCGGTGTGGCAGTACTGCTTGCTGTCATTCCCGGCGCAATCACTTCCGGCTGGTCAACGTGGGTATACCGCGCGCTGAGCTTTCTGGTCGTGTCATGTCCGTGCGCCCTTGTTATTTCCATACCGCTGTCATTTTTTGCAGGCATCGGCGCGGCTTCAAGGCACGGCATTTTAATCAAAGGCTCAAGCTACCTTGAAAAATTCAATAAGTCATCCCTGTTCGTCTTTGACAAAACAGGAACGCTTACAAAGGGAACGTTCGCTGTAGTGAAAGTCACTCCTGAAAGCAGCAAGGATGAAATTATCCGGCTTGCAGCTGCCGCAGAACAAGACTCGAATCATCCGATTGCGCGTTCGATTGCTGCCGCTTATGGCAAGGAAGCTGAAAAAGGATTTACGCTTACTGCCTGCGCGGGTGCGGGCATCATTGCTGTGCGCGGCGATGAAAAAATTTTGTGCGGCAACGAAAAGCTGATGGAGCAAAACAACATTCAGTTTGAAAAAGAAAACGGAACCGGCACGGTTGTGTATGTGGCACGCAACGGAGAATTCAGAGGCTCGCTTTTGATAGCTGATGAAATCAAGGAAGAGTCCGCACAAGTTATCAGCGAGCTCAATGCAATGGGCTGCCAGACTTTCATGCTTACGGGCGATAACGAAGCAACTGCAAAAAGCGTTGCAAGCAGGATTGGACTTACGGGCTACAAGGCATCGCTCCTGCCGCAGGACAAAGTTGAAGAAGTCAGCAAAATGCTGCGGACGAAAAAGCAGAAAGATGTGCTGTGCTTTGTCGGAGACGGAATCAACGATGCGCCTGTTCTCATGCGTTCCGACATAGGCATCGCCATGGGCGGCGCAGGAAGCGATGCGGCAATCGAAGCGTCTGACATTGTTTTGATGAAAGATGACCTGCGCGGAATTCCGATTGCAAAGCGCATCGCAAGAAAAACAATGGCGGCTGTGTCAGAAAACATTTGGTTCTCACTTACCGTTAAGCTTGCCATTCTTGCGCTGTCGGCATTCGGCATTGCAAACATGTGGATTGCTGTATTCGGGGACGTGGGCGTAGCTGTGCTTGCAATACTCAACGCAATGCGCGTCAACACGCAGTACACTGTCTGAAAATTCTTCCTTAAAAAACCATCATTGAACGATTCTTCAGAATCGAGAAATGATGGTATTGTGCGCGAGGCAGTGTCTGCCCCGCGCATACGTTGATAAAACAGTTTCGCAAAAAACTGTGAGTTAAAAACAGCAACGCTTATTTTAACTGCTGTTTTTAAACGTTCCTTAAAATGTGCCACCGCAGAAAGTTTCAACTTCCGAGGACGGCACATTCGTGTGCGAAAGCACACAGTTTAATAAGGACAGTTTGCAACGCAAACTGAAGTTAAAAACAGCCACACTATTTGTGTGGCTGTTTTTAAACGTTCTTCCTCACTCCCTGACAATCATGATGTTCACATCGCACTTTCTGCGGACTCCGGGAACGCGCTTGGGGGAATAGTGCTGCCAGTAGTCGAAATGGTACGGCGTCTGCGGAACATCGCTGTAGTCAGCGTACCACATCTTGCAGCCGGAAAGCTGCTCAAGATCCAGCCGCATCGTCTGCCAGGTGAGGTTCGCGTAGACCATCGGCTCGTAGCCTGCCTCGCGCACACGCTCGCAGAACAGGACGGCGTTCCTCGTGAACTGCCCGGCTGAAACGCAGTCTGTGCGCGCCTCTTCCCAGGCGATGTTCTCCGGGTCGTACACAACGGGCAGCGTGATGCTGTAGCCCCGTATAAGCTCAAGCACGAATTCCGCCTCTTCAAGCGCCTCTTCGTCAGAAACCGCCTGGGAAAAAACATAGACGCCCACGTCAAGCCCGGCATCAAGCGCGCCCCTGATGTTCCTCTTGAAATGCTCGTCCTCGTGCAGGATTCCGCTCTGGTAGCCGCGCCACGCAGCACGCAGGATTACAAAGTCATAGCCGCCCGCGCGCAGCTTCTTCCAGTCCACGTCCTTGTCATGCCGGGAAATGTCCACGCCCTGGCGAACCGAAAAGCCCGCGCCGTCATAGAACATCTTTGACTTTTCCCGCCGGAACAGCTGCGCCTCGTAGCCGTGCCTTTTGATGTTCGGATTGATTTTGACGACCTGCGGCTCCCCGTAATAGTCGATAAAGCCGATTTCATCAGACCCGCACTCGGGAACTGCGGGAACCGTCTTGCAGCCGGAAGCGGACAGCCACACTGCGGCCGCCGCAGCGAAAAAAATTGCGCGCATATAGGCAGTATATCACAGGGCGGCGGGGAAAATCCATATTTAAAATCTCTATTGCAGCAAAAACTGAATTCAGCCTGCTGTATCATATAAAATCATCTGAGAAAATTTCCAGAATTTATCTCAAAGCACTGCCCGCCAGCGGTCCATCTCAAAAAGCAAGTCCGCCGCCGTACCCGCTGGATTCATCAGCGCCATCAGCTTTTTCCTCAGGCTCCCATGAGCGGCCGAATTCGGTGTCCTTGAACAGCGAGGCGAGGCCGGTTATCTGCTTGAGGCGCAGGATTTCGTCCTTGTCCATGCCGAGGTGCTTTGAAATCCACGCGTCGCCCCGCCCCAGCTCGTGCAGCTCGCGGACAATGTTGCTCATGAGATCCACGTCATGGGAGCCGCGCGCGCGGTTGTGGCGGATGGTGCTTGCCATGCAGTCGGCGGCGCCCTTGTCGATGACGGAGACGGGCATCATGCCGCGCTCGCGCTCGTAGATGTCGGCGTGTTCCTTCATGACGCGCCAGCGGTGGAAGCCGTCCACAATCGCGTAGGTGCCGTCTTTTTCGTTGTAGCAGCAGACAATCGGCATCGTGTAGCCGTCCTCCTTGATGCTGTCGTAGAGAAGCTTCATTTCCGGCGGAGCGACGCTGTTGGGGTTGTACGCGTTCGGGACAATCTTTTCAAACGGAACCGCGCGCACACGGTAGACCGGGCTTTCAAATTCATTTTTCATGGAGCAATCCTTTGTACCGTTCCTTGACGGCGTTTATGCGCTGCTGTTCCTGCCGGGAAAGCGCGAATCCCATCGTGCGGCAGGTGTGGTCGTTCTTGAGGATGCACAGGCACATCCGCTTCCAGCTGGGGATGTCCTTGGTGGACTTGATGTCGTCCGTGTCATCGGGTATGTCGCCGATAAAGACGATGCGCGAATTCTTCATCACGGTGTAGTTGGAGACGCCGTTGCGCCGGATGCGGTAGCCGTGGTCGAGCAGGTCCTGAATCACGTTCTCCTCAAGCCCGCCGCCCGTCTTGTGCCAGAATTCCATCGATGTCCTGAACTTCCTGATGTAGCTTGCGCGCAGCCGGGACGGAAGCGTGTCGAGCAGGAACTTCGTGTACGACTCCCACGAGTGCCCTTCGGGAAGCGTGATTCCCCGCCAGCCCATCGCCCTGCTCCTGCCGTAGATTGCGCCGAAATTCGCGCCGCGCACGCGCCCCACGAGCTTCGTCCAGATTTCAGGGTCGATGACGCGGTAGAGGTTCAGCGCCTCCTTGGAGCTGTCGTTGAACGGAGAGGCCACGCGCATCTGGTCGATCTTGACGCCCGCCTTGTAGTAGAGATCGTAGATGCGGTTGTACGTGTAGCCGAACTTCGCATTCGCCGTCCAGACATCGGAATTCGACCAGTCGTAGAGCGGGGACGCGCTCCACACGTCCTTGAACTGCCGCGAAATCCAGCACGTCCCCTTGTAGCCGTACTTCTTGTTGACGATGGCGCTGTAGCGCTGCAGCGATTCGTCCGCGCGCAGCCCGAGCAGGCAGACCGTCCGCCCGTTTCCGTGCGACTCCTTGTAGAACCGCCCGAACTGCTTGGCAAGGTCCTCCTGATGCATGCGGTAGCGGTAGTGCGTGAACGGATTTTCCAGCGTGACGACGTAGGGAAGCTCAGGGCGCGGCCGAACCCACAGCTCCTGCTTCGTGTCGTCCCACGGATACCAGTACATTTCGTAGCTGCTGAGCGCCGTCCGCGTCGCCATCGGAAGGCAGACCCAGTAGAGGTCGCAGCCGCCTTCGTCTTCCAGCGCGCGGAACGTTTCGGCGACGTACCTGGTGGTTGCCGAATACTGCGCCTCAAAGTCCTGATGGAAGACACCGATTGTGCGCTCAGGAAAAAATTTCCGCCGGAAGCCGAGCAGGAGGTTCAAAAGCAGCCCGCTGTCCTTCCCGCCGCTGAACGATATGTAGATGTTTTCAAATTCACGGAAAATATACCGAAACCGCTCCTGCACAGCCTCATAAACATTCTGGCTTCGGTAGCCCTTCACCATCATGTCTCGCCTCCGCCTTCATTCCTCCTGCTGAATTCAGAAAGCGACTTTGCAACGGCAGCATCCGCAGCTTCAGAAAGATTCCTGCGCAAAATTCCGTCAAGCTCCGCAGAGGCAGCAATTTTCCTGCGCAAGGCAGAGCCTCCGTCTTCCGCCGCTGAACCATCCATCAGCAGCAGGAACGGCTCCACACCAAGGGCTGCCGCCAGCTTTGCAAACGTTTCAGGCGTTCCCCACCTTCTGCCGCTTTCAAGATCGCAGACATATCCGACAGACAGGTCAGCCTTTTCTGCAAACTTGAGCTGGCTCAGGCCGAGCCGGGCGCGCGCATCCTTTATATTCCGCGAAAAAACCGCCTGCAGTTCCTTTGAATCCATTTTTTTATTATTACGCAAATAAACGGAGTTGACATCATGCAGAATGCGAATTATTGTTCGCTATATGCGTAAAATAGTACGCTGAAACAGAAACAGGAAAAATCCGCAGGCCTATTTTTTTGCGGCGATATTTGAGCGGGACTGAAGCACGCAAAAATAGCTGATTCCGCTGCTTCCGGGAACATCAAACCGGTAAAAGAATTCAAAAAAGAATCCCTGCTTGCCGGTTGCCATGAATTTCGGTCTGAGGCTGTCTGATTTGAATGAAAATGATTCGCCGGGTGCGAGTTTTTTTTCATGCGTGAAAAACCACAGCATTTCTCCGGAAGATGTGAAGTCGCCGTTTCCTGCAAAGAAATTCAGCTTGACGGTGCGCTTCACTTTTTTCCACGGTTCAGTTTCTTCAATAAACACAGAAAGAGTTCCGCCGGAAGAATACGAAGCCGCCGCTCGTCCTTTTGCTTCAGGAAGAAAAGCAGTTCCGCTTCCGCCGGCAGCCTTGATGTTCAGCGTTTCGCAATACACATCGGTCTTGTTTGTGTTTCCGTCAGCCGGCTCAATCTGAATCAGAAAGCGGCATTCCTCGCCTCTTTCACACAGCGGAAAAAGGCAGCTCAGCTCTTTTTTTGAGCGCGAGCTTCCGGCGCCTCCATCCACAACGACAGCGCGCACAAGCTCCGTTCCGTTTTTGTCGCGCTTGTAAATGATGACCGTGCCGAATCCTTCGGAATAGCTTTTTTTGTCCGGCCGCCGTATGGTGAAGCGGATTCCGCCGCTTTCCGCCTGCGCCTTGACATGTTCTGTTTCAGGTGAAAACCGCACTTCCGCCGTTTCATTTTCCCTGATGATGACGTCCTGAAAAAACGGATTCTCGCCGCGGATTTCAACCTTATACATTCCCGCCGGAATGTCATTCAGCATAAGCGTCCCGAATGCGCGCACCGCTCCCAAGTGAACGCCGTCAAGGTACACATCTCCCGCTGTGCAGCTTGAAACCGAAAGTGCTCCAGTCGCGGACTGCACCGTTATGCTTCCGCTATGAAGAATGGAAGGTTTTTCCGATCCGCTTTTTCCGGCAAGATACACGATGTCCGTCATCTGCGAGTATTCGCCGGGAGTCTGCGCGCCGTCGGTGAGCCGCTGCACTTCCTTCCGCACGTTTATCAGCACCGCCTGAAGACTTACGCCCTTACGCGTGATTTCCTTTGTCAGCGCAGGAGTGAACACGCCGTCCCGAGCCGTGCATCCCGCTTCCGCCGAGTACACGATAATAGAATTCTTCGGCCTAACGGAAGAGATGACAAGTCCGCGCGACGCGCTTCGTCCGCTTCCCGCCGGCAGGGGATTGTTGCGGCACGAATCCAAAACGATGATGTTCGTGTCGGCGACCATGCTGTTCATCACTTCGTCCACGTTGAGCGCGCGGGTGCTGACGCGCCGTTCGTCGGGAATGTCGGCCGTTGACGGAATCAGATAGTTCTTGCCCGCCACCTGCACCGCGTGTCCGCCGTAGTGGAAGAAGCCCGTTCCGCCCGATTTTTTAAGTGTGGCTTCAAAGTCGGACAGCGCGTCATTCATGGCTTCAAGGCTCGCGTTTTTCACGACCTTCACCGAAAAGCCGATCTGCTCGAGCGCGGCGCTCAAGTTTTCCGCTTCCTTTACCGGCTCAGAAAGCCCGGAAAAGTGCGTGTACTCCCCGTTTGCAATCAAGAGCGCATTTCGGGATTCGTGGGCAAAAAGTGATCCACAGAAAAATAGAATTGATACAGCAATTTTGAAAACAGACACAGCTGATTTTTCTGACAAAATGTTCATTCCTATTCTCCTAAATGCGATTTTTGTGCCGGGCTACTCCATCACCGTGTACGTAATCTTAAATACGCCGGTTTCGTACTGCTCCGCGGACTGCTGCCTGACCGCCATAATGCCGCGTGCCGTCTGCTGAATGTCGCCGCGTCGGTACGTTCCGCCGGAATCCTGTGCGGGAAGCCCGGACGGAGACGTGGAGGCATAGACAAGAATCTGCTCCGCTCCGTACACGCCGTCAACAACTTTGTAAACCTGCCCCGCAATGTCGGGGAACGTTCGCACTTCGCCCGCCCGCATAAAATTGTTCTGAACCGGAAGCCAGTTTTTGTCGCCGTTCGCATCGATGCACAAAAGTGCGATGTACGCATCCTTTTCCGTGGAAATCATAAATCGCACGGTATCGTTCGGATGCAGGATGTCAACAAGATTGTCCTGCGCGTCAAGCATGGCGGCAGTAATGCGGAAGAACGACGCTTCCGGCGCAGAGGATGATTTTTTCGCACTTTTGGAAGGGATGAAATCTTCCCGCTTCTGCTCAGATTCCGCCGAGGCAAAATCCTGATTAATCTGCTGTACGCGGGACACGTTTTCAGGGTAAAGCGTCAATTTTCGACGGCGGATTTCGGAAAGCGGAATCAACGCCGTTTCAGTCGAAACCACCCGTCCGCCGTCCGTGTACAGCGAAAGGAACAGCTCAAGATTTTCGCCGTTTTCATAGTACGTTCCGCCCAGCACAAACGAATGAGAGCCGGTTTTCTTTGCCGATGAAAACGCCCCGGAAGCCCCGCGTGTTGCGACCACGGACTTTGCTTCCGGCACCGCAGCCGCAGATTCCACAACAGAAATACGCCGCGTGGAAGCCGCCGCCTTTTTGATTTCCGCCTGAATCCACGGGGCGACCGAACCGCACGTGCCGGTGTCGCCGTAATTGATAAAGCCGATTGCCGTGTCTGCCCGCGAAACTGCCGAATTGAACACCGCCGTGTCAAACGCCCGCACCGCGTCCGCAATGGACTGAGAGAAACACAATGTGCCGAGCGGAAGAATGACGGAAAGAAGAATGAATTGTTTTTTCATTTAGCTGCTCCTTCAATTTTGTTGCAGATGGCTGTCAGACACAGTAAAATAAAATTTTCTGTATCTGACAGCCATAGTCATCTGACCATTATCTTGTTTTAGATAATCCTCATACTAGTTGTTATTGCTATTATTTTCTTGAATTTTCTTAAGACCATCATAATACCCATTAAGGCAATCATCATATTTCTTATCTTGCTCCTGATTCTTCTGAAACTGATACTGATCACGAGGTATTGAATACATTCTTTTTCCAGTTTCCTTAGTTGTGCCACACTGATTCACACCTTGAGTTGCAAAATTTCTCCCGTCATTATATGCTCGGGAATTTGTTGTTCCAGTCGTTGTTGTAGTTGTAGTTGTAGTTGTAGAATTATCTTCTGCCCCTGCAATCCCAAGTGCCAATGCTCCTACCAGCGCAATAAACAGTGTCTTTTTCATTTTTTCCTTCCTTCGTAGTTTTATCTCGTTGCGGAGATTCTTTTATTTTCAAAATCAAAAAAGGCGGAAAGCATACGCGCATCATCAAATTGTACCCGCTGAATAAAATATGGTAGCGAAGATATTTTATTCAAACAGGACTTAAACTATAACTAGCACATACCTTAATGCCTGTTTCAATTCTATTGCTAATACTAAAAAGTAAATTTATAGCCAATAGTCGTCTGCATACCATTTGTAGTAAAGCATACATTTTTTAAAACAGAATCTTTTTCCAATGCAGAGACAAAACGTGTTTCATAATGTCCGTCTGGTACAATAAACAACATACTTAAAAGAGTAGCAAATCCAACACCAATCATGGTTCCTCCTAGTATTACAAGATTTTTATCTCTTCCTATATTCCATCCTAAAAAACCAGCACCAACCATAGAGATGAAAATGGATCCCATTTCTGAGGGATATTTCCAATCGTGATAAACATGAATCTGCTCTGTTTCAAAATTAATTTTTGCTGTTTCATTTTTACCGACATACACAACTTTTATTGAGCTGCTTGTTTTATTGCGAAGTTCAACCTTGTATGTTCCCACGATTATATTTTTCTGCAAGAATGGATTTGACTCTGTAACGTATCCCACCTTATTTCCGTCAATATACACATCAGCAGCCATTCCGCTTTTTACAAGCAGGTCTCCTGCCGCCGGAGTAAACAGTGATGCGATAGCTGTCTGTTCATCTTGTCCCGCAAGAAAAACCATACCTGCCAGCTGCGAATATTCGCCGGGAGTCTGTTCTCCGTTCGTAAGTCGCTGCACTTCATTACGCACATTTATCAATACTAATTGAAGGTTTGTCTTTTTTGTGATTTCCTTTGTCAGCGCAGGAGTGAACACGCCGTCCCGAGCCGTGCATCCCGCTTCCGCCGAGTACACGATGATTGAATTCTTCGGCCTGACGGAAGAGATGACAAGTCCGCGCGTTGCGCTTCGTCCGCTTCCCGCCGGCAGGGGATTGTTGCGGCACGAGTCCAAAACGATGATGTTCGTGTCGGCGACCATGCTGTTCATCACTTCGTCCACGTTTAGCGCACGTGTGCTGACGCGGCGCTCGTCGGGAATGTCGGCCGTTGACGGAATCAGATAGTTCTTGCCCGCCACCTGTACCGCGTGTCCGCCATAATGAAAAAAACCAATTCCACCTGATTTTTTAAGAACAGCCTCAAAATCAGCAAGTGCGTCGTTCATAATTTCAAGGCTCGCGTTCTTCACGACCTTCACCGAAAAGCCGATCTGCTCGAGCGCGACGCGGAGGTTTTCCGCTTCCTTTACCGGCTCCGAAAGCCCGGAAAAGTGCGTGTACTCCCCGTTCGCAATCAAAAGCGCATGCTTTTCTTCTTCAGCAAAAACGGATGCGGCAAGCACACTCGCCGCAACTGCAAATGCAATCAATTTTTTCATTCTATTGCTCCTTGTAATTGTATTGTTTTATGTCCTTCTGAAATGTTCCCGGAAGAAGTAACGTGCACAACGCAGAACGGAGTGCGGCGGCGGTTGTCGGCATCAAGCGTGCTCATGCCGACAAAAAATCCCCAGTCCGCACACGGAAGCACAAACGCCGCGTCGTTCAAGCCGCTGAAGGCAGAGTCGCTGTACGTTTTTTCCCACTCAGTCTGAAAATGCTGCACATCGAACGCCCGCAGGAACGGTACGCGTTTTTTTCCGCAGGCTGTCATGCCGCAGACGACCAGTTCGCCGCTGTCCGCGTCAAGCCACGCGTCAGAAATCCATGACGGGGATTCTGATGAAATGTATTTCGTTTCGCAGGAAGTTCCGTCAGTCTGTACCAAAAGAACGCACGCCGCTGTCGTTGCTCCGGCAGGAGTTTCGCCCGTCAAAAACACGCCGCCGTTTTTGTTCAAAACAATAGAAGAAACTGCACCGATTTTTTCCCGCAGGCTGATTTCCTGTGCTGTGCCGCCGTTCGCCGGAATTGTATACAGACGCGAAGGAGAAAATCCGCCGGCACTGCCGGAATTCACTGCAAGCAGGACGCAGCCTTCCGCCGCAGAATAGCACAGCACTGCACCGTCAACTGCCGCACCGTCCGGCATTTCAACCGAGGCGATTTTTCTGAACGCAATTTCCGTTCCGCATAAAACTGACATGACAACGATGTTTCCGTCAAAATCAATCCCTGCCACAAAGAAAGAAGAACCGTCCGCCCGGCAGATTGCACCCAGTGCAACCGTTCCTTCCGCCGCCGTACAATCTGCGACCGCTCCGTCCGCCGTGTACCGCACAATGATTCCGCACGGCTCTTCCGCAGAAATCTGCCCGGCTGCAACAAGCCCGCCGCCGTCCAAAAACGCCGCGTCAAAAAACTGAACGTCGCCGCCAGCTTCAAACGGAGCATATCTGACGAAATTTTCCTCCGCATCTGCTTCACCTGAAATCACAACTTTTCCCGCCGCACCGCGCAAAAACGGAAAGCCGCGAGAATCCCGCACCTCCTCCGTTCCGGCAAAATACAGTTCGCCCGAAGCCGGATGCCGAAGCAGATTGCACACAGAAATAGATTTTGGAATTGTGCAGCCGCAGGTTGGCTCAAGGACACTTGCGAGCGGTCGGGAATCAGTCTGCCTAACAATTTTGCCATCATATTCATAGGTATAGACAAAACCCCTCTTTACATTCTTTGCAGAAAAAGCAATTTCATCAGTTATATTTTGCACCAACATCTTAACAATGTCATTGTCTATAAATTCTCTATGACCAGATGAAAAAACACCCGATTTTTTACTCGGAATTGATTTTGTTCCGTCCATCGTCAAATATAATTGCCGCGAACTGCTGTTTATAATTGAAATTTCAGCCTGAGAATTATTTTTAAAAATGACATAATATTCGTTCACAGGTATATCAGACTGCTTCGGATTCTGAACAACGACAGACTGCTTTAGTCCATTTTTTGTTTCAATGCGATAACAAATACTTCTGTTAGAAACAGGAACAGTGCTGTGTTCCACAGGAATTAGAAATCGTGGAAAAAAGAAAAAAGAATGCTCGTCATCTTTTTGAAATTGATATGACTTTTCTTTTGTTTCACCCGGCTCAAGAACCAGTTCTACATACACTGAATCAGGATTGTCACTTACAATTTCAATTGTATAGTAAGAATTGTTTGTAAATGCAACAGAAACAGATTGAACATTGTCCTGTACAATTTTTACAGAATCAGGAGACGAAGCACATGATGAAAACAAAAGAAAAATCAGTATAATTATCATAGTAAGAAACCATGACGGCTTCAAAAACCAGAAGCCGACATAAAAAAGCTATTCAAGTTCAAGATGACTTGACAAATCATAGTCAACTTCACGTTCCGATGTACTTTCAACTTCGGTTTTTACCAGTCCGTTTTCATTGAACACGCTGATATTGTATTCAACTCCGGCTTTCAATGTTGCAGGTTGCCCCCCAAAGAATTTAACAAATCTATTCTCCTTGCTGCCAACCCTAAAATCTGCATTCAATGAACGGAAAATTGTTCCGTTTTCTGCTGACTCAACTTCAAACGTAAGTGTTTCACCAGAATTTATCATTGTGTATCCATTTTGAGAGAAGATTTCCGTATTGTCATTTCTGAAAATAAACGCCCGCCCGCTTTCGTTTCGTATTGTTAAGTAAGCAACTTTTGTTCCATACATTTTGCTATTCGGCATAGGAAATATTACCGTCTGAGGAGTTTTGTTTCCCTCTGCCGGACGGGCCGCCTGTCCATCCTCATCTTTTCCGATTATACTGGTAATCTGCCCCTTTTCCTTATCGTACATCAGATATGTCGGATAATATACATATCCGCGACTATTCGGTTTTACATACACATATTGCTCTTTGCAGTAAGGCGGCAATGTTGTCAAAACTTCTCCTGCCACATTGTTCAAACGAACCTCGACAGGGTACGGAGACATATTTTCAAAGAGAAGTTTTCCATCTCCACCAATTTCTCCGCTGATTCGGAATGATGATTTCAAGTTTCCAAATGTTACCAATTTTGCAAATATGACATCCTTCTCCGTAACAACTCCACCTTTTGCTTCGTACACGTCAACTTTTACAGCCCTAACAAGAAATGCACCTGTTCTTCCGCTTACAAATTTTCTAAAATCAAATGAACGTGTGCTACTTTCTTTGATACCGCCTAAAATATTATCCCTGCTAATTTTTCCAGCAAAAATAACAAGGTTATAAGCAGTTTCATTCGTCAGCTCAAGTTCTCCATCCGGCTGGTTAGCATACGAAAGTACTTTCATATCCTTTTTCGCCTGTTTCTTCGGCGAGCTTACACACCCTGCCAACACCGCCATGGCAAGTACTGCCGCAGTTACAATTACGTTTCGTTTCATAAAAAACTCCTATAAAAAATATTCCAAACTTCAATAAATTGTGTAGAAAGAATAAATTTACATTAAAATATTGAAGTTTATACATCAGTTTACAACAATATTTTCATCTTAACAAGGGAAAAACATCACTATTTTGATATGCTGATGCAGATGGCGTTCAGGGAAAGACTGAGAGAGGAAATCGAATTCAAGGGAATGCTCGTAAAAGAAGTTGCGGCGGCGGCAGGAATCAGCCCCAGCACATTCCTGTCGTACATTGATGCGCGCGGCGTGCTGCCGAACGTTGAGACGGCGGTCAGGATTGCGCAGACGCTCGGTGTGTCAGTCGAATACCTTGTGACAGGACTGGAAGACGGCCGCCCGTCCCGCCTGCATGAAATCCAGAATATCGTGGACGACCTGCTCACGCTCGACAAGGAAAAGATTGCAGTCCTGCGGAAGATGATTCACGCGCTGGTTCAGTAGCACGGAGCGCGCCGGCGTACTCCGTGCTACTATTGTTACAGAAAGCTTTCCGGCGCCTCCATCCACAACGACAGCGCGCGCAAGCTCCGCTCCGTTTTTGTCGCGCCTGAGGGCGGCGCAGCAAGGAAACCGCGCAAAAAACTCGCAGATTACAGCTACTCCAATGTCATAAAAATCAGCGGAATTTAGAAACCTCGAAAAACTGAGATTCTTCGAGGTACTTTAAAAATGAGATTCAATAATTTTCGAGAAATTACCTATATCTTAAAATGAAGAATTTCATTTCCAAGGCTTTCGATATTGACTTTATTCTCCTGGCTGAGAATATTGATATTCTGAAGCACTTGGTTTATCTGGTTTGCGCCGATCGACATTTCTTCCATGCTGTCGCTGAGAACTCTTGTAACATCTCCAAGGTGCTCCATTTCCTTTGCAATTTCAGTGCTGCCGTTCATCATTTCTTCAGAGCCGCTCTTCACTCTATAAGTCACAGAATTGATTTCCTTTATTGCCTCAAGAATTTCAGTGCTTCCATTACGCTGATCTTCCATTGCGTTTATGACCTTGGAGCTCATTCTGTTTACATCCTTGCAAGAATTAAATACCTGGTCAAATATTTTTTCAACTGATGCAGAAGAATCTGAAAGCATTGTAATATCAGAACTGAGGGAACTCAGCGTTTTGCTTATCGTCTTGCTCTTGCTTGCTGTTTCCTCTGCAAGATGACGGATTTCCTCCGCGACAACAGCAAAGCCCTTTCCAGCATCTCCCGCGTGGGCGGCCTCGATTGCGGCGTTCATGGCAAGAAGATTTGTCTGGGCAGCTATGTCTTCAATCATAGTGCTTGCCTCAAGAAGCGTTGCAGAATCATGGGAAACTTTCTGAGCAATTCTGTTTGTCTCTGTCATAGTGACATGGCCGTCTGAAGTCGCATCTGTAAGTTTTTCAATAAGGTCAGTTGTCTTTGCAAGAATCTTTGTTGCAGAATTGATATTGGCAACCATCTGCTCGATTGAAGACGAAGACTGAGAAACGCTGGCAGACTGAGATGAAATGCTTTCATCAAGAACTGTGAGGTTCTTGACAATTTCCCCGACAGTGGAAGAAGTTTCCGTGACTCCAGCGGACTGCGAGACAGTCTGCTTTTTCACACCGTCAATGTTCGAGCTTATTTCATTAATTGCGCTCGCAGCCGAATCAGTGTTACAGGCAAGCTTTTCTCCGAGCTTCTGCATTTTTTCCGCAGCATTCCTTATCGCAGAAATCGCACTGCGGATTTTTTCAATCGTCCTGTTGAAGTACATAGAGAGCAGACTGATTTCGTCATTCCCGGAAACAGGAAGCGCAACAGTCAAATCGCCTTCACCCTCGGAAATGTCCTTCAGCTTTTCAGTAATTAGAATAATCGGGCGCACAAACATTCTCACAGTCAGAAGAATAAAGAAAAAACAGGAAACCGCAACAAGCAGAACGCTGAAAACGATCTGGCTTCTGACCGCTGAATAAAAATCATCTGAAAGCTTTTTGTCGATGGCAGCAAGAGCGACATCAATGTCATCTATATAATTGCCTGTTCCAATGACCCATGCAAACGGCTTGTACGGAGCTGTGTAGGAACGCTTGGGCTGGGGAATGTCAGAGCCGAACTTTGGATACTTAAAATTGACAAAGCCGCCATCGTCATTTTTTCCGATTTCAATAAAATCCCGAACCATGAATTTTCCGTCTTCGTCCTGCCAGTCAAGGCGGTTTGTACCCTCTGCTGCGGGCTTTGGAGGAAGAAGAACGTTCACTCCGTCAAAAGTATCAATCCAAAAATATCCTTCTGTGCCATAGTGAATGCCGCGGATAATTTCCTTTATAGCATCTTTTCTTTCCTGAACGGTATAGCCCTTTTTTAGATACAGCTCGTCATAATTTTTTATAAGCGAAATGATATTCTGAACCTGCCACTGAATTTTTTCGTCATAGGAAGAAAGCATGAGCTGATGCTGAAGGGAAACTGTATAACTTTGCTGCTTTGTAAGGTTGAAAAGGGAAACAACCGTAAAGACAACTGACACACAGACCAAAACCAGAATTGAAAAAAATACCATTTTCAATTTTAAACTTACAAAGCGAGATTTTTCTTTCATAAGAATATATTATACCCCCTCGCAAAACAGTGTCAAGTTTTTTCAAAGAACACGGAGTTATGCTATTTGATAAAAGCTCTCTTTTTGCCGCGAGCAGTATCCTATCATTTGATGAAGCGGGAAATTCTTCCTGCCCGAGCCTCTACACCGTAAACCGGCCCATTTCCGCAAGGAGCGCGCCGATGTTGTCTTTGTTCCTATTGTTTTGGCATGGCTGGCGGAATATTGATTCCTTTGGGAATGCTCCGTGCAGGCGCACTTTCCGGCGCAAGCCCGTTCATGCGGTAGTAGTCTTCATTCCAGATGATGTTGCCGCAGCCTTTTCCGTCGCGGGAATAATTGGTGCAGCCCAAGAAATACCGTCCGTCCTTCTGACGTTTTGCTATCAGATAGCCGTCGCATTTGCCGCATTTCTGCACAGAAAGCTTTCCGGCGCCGATTTCATTTGTCATAAAGTCACAGACTTCCGGGTCGTTCATACAAATCCACAGGTTCAGTCCGAATGCATTCTTGTACTTTCGCTGCAAGGGATAGCCGCACATCGGGCATGACTTTCTGAATGTTCCGCTGTCCTTAAGCGTTTCATTCCATTCGCCTTTCAAGACAACATTCCGGTAATCATGTTTTATTTCAAGCAGAAATTCAGACGGACTTTCCTGCGGCGCAATGAAGTACACGCGGTTTTTTGTGCGCGTCATTGCAACATAAAAAAGACGGCGTTCTTCTGCGGCTTCAATCGAATCGTCGCGCTTTACCACATAATTCAAAACCGGGTCGTCTTCAATCTTTGCTGGAAATCCGTAAGTTTCATTCTTGCCGTTGATGACAATCACATTGTCGTAGCCAAGCCCTTTTGACGCGTGCGCAGTCATAAACGTAATTTTCAGCTCGGGATACTTTCGACAGATGATTTTGTTTCCGTAATCGCGGTATTCAAACAGTTCAGAATGCTCAAGATTTTTTCCGTCAAATCCGAATCTTCCGAGCAGCAGAATTTCCTGCTTCCAGGAATCGCGCCCGTCTTTCTTGTCGAATTCAAGAATCTGTTCAACCGCCGTTTCCACTGCCTTTGCCAGATTGTAGTTCGCACCGCTCCTGCTGTCTGCTCCGCGCGTCTTGCGCCGGGAATCATACGTGTAAATAATCACAGGGTCTTGAATTGATTTTGGAGAAACAAGCGACTTTTGAATTTGCGCTGAATTCTTCTGGATGAAATTTCCTGCAATGTCGATGACTTCCTGCGCATTGCGGTACGTGTTCGTGATTTTCAGAAGCTCCGCATAGCCCATTATTTCGGAAAACTTTGTGAACAGCGTAATGTCTGATCCGCTGAACGCATAAATCGACTGCCAGTCATCGCCCACCGCAATTATCTTTGCATCCGTCACGTCCCGGAGCGCACCCACAAGATCAAACCTCTGGCGCGAAATATCCTGATACTCATCAACAATGATATATTTGAACGGAATCTGCTCGCTGACTGACTTTGACTCCCGCAGCAAAAGCGCAGATTTATTTATCATATCCGCAAAGTCAACTGCGTCGTGGCTTTTCAAATACTGCTCGTATTCAAGATAGCATTCCTTGCAAATCCTCAGAAATAATTTTGTCCGCACATTTTCCGACTTCGCTTCCCATTCGTCAAACTGCTCCGCCGGGAAACCGTTCGTCTTAAAATTTGAAATAAAGCGGTCAACAAGATTTATCAGTTTCCTAACATAGCGGCTTCCGTCCTGCGCTGCAATTTTCTTCATGACTTCCTTTGTATCGCGCGGACACAAAACAAATCCCGCCCATTCAAGCTGTTTTTTCAGATGCTCAAGCAGCGGAATTCCGTCATCAAATTCAGAAAATGTATACAGCAGCGTTGTTCCGTGCTTTTTGTGCAGCGCAACTTTATCATGCACAGTATTCCGATATTTTTCCAGCTCCTCCGCGCTATACCGGCTGCTGCTTCCCGACTGCGTAATTCCAAAATGCTCGATGTACGCTTCCTTTCCGTTCTGGCGGACTGCAAAATCCGGCGTATACGGCTTCCGTGCATTTTTAATACTGAATTTATATTTCGGCTCGTACTCATAGTCAATGCCGTTCAAATACAAAAAGTTTGCAATCTGCACTTCTTCCTGCGAGCGCAGAATTTCATTTTGAATCGTAACGTGCTTCTTTGTCCGTTCGTCCGAAATCTGGCGGCTGTATTCGCCAAGCTCGCTTTTCATTGTTGAGAAAGAAGCATTTGAAAGCCGTGCGAACAGACTGCTTTTGTCCTTTGTCTGAATCGGCGCGTCAAAGTAAGATGCAAAGAACCGCACCAAATCATCCGTAAGCTTTTGATTCTGCAAGACAGAGCTGCGAAAATAATCTTCAAGCACAAAATACAGCTTTTCATTCTGCACGATGTTCAGCCGCTCATCATTTTCCTTGTGAAGGATTGCATTTCCTGTTGAATGGAACGTAGTGATTGGACAGCTGATATGAAGCTGCTTTTGGATTTTTTCCTTTAGCTCGCCGACAGCTTTGTTTGTGAATGAAACAACAAGAATTTCTTCCGGCCTGACATTCTGCCGCTCCACAAGGTATTTGACTTTTGCCGCAACCGTTGTCGTCTTTCCCGCCCCGGCTCCGGCAATCACCAGGCAGTAGTCTTCGTCAGTCAGAACAACGCGCCGCTGATCTTCATCAAGCAGAATCGCAGGATCAATTTCATGCAGAATTGAATCGAGATACAGTTTTTCTTCCTGCAACTTTTTTTCGACAAACTGATTGTTGTGCTGATCGACAAGTGTTTCCAGATTGCCGTATAATTCCAAAGCATCATGCACCGTTTTTTCTTTCAGATGATTTTTGTCGCAAAAACTCTGCAAAAGCCCGTCCTGTTCCAGCTGCTGAAAATACGCGACGGCTTCCCTGTACGGCTCGCTCCGCTTCAGATACCGGCTTTTTGCAATGTAAGCATCGTCCGAAAGAAGATCGCTGATGAACTGCGCTGCTTCAAGAACGCTCTGCGCCTTCGGATTTTCAGAACAGCAGGTAAAATCCGGCGTGGAAGAGGAAGAATTCTTTTTATTTTGTTTTGCGAATAAACGTGAAAAAAACGGCATACTGTTTACTGGTTTTTATCTTGTTCAGTATATAATAGCAAATCTCAGTTTTCAAGCAGAATAGTTCTGTTCTGGTAATGTCTGCTGAAACTGAAACAGTCATAGAAACGCCAAACTGCTGCGGAATTTTCCCACGCCCCGTTCAAAACAAAAGAAAAGTGCACGTGCGCAAAAGTACATCGATGTAATACGATTTTGTCTGACCGGTCAGCTTTGCAAGTTTTACAAAACGCTCAACCGTTTCTGTATCAAACCGCATAACAACAGCTTTTGTCATTTTATTGCCTCCCATAAAAGTCTTTCGTTTTCAGTATACCATTACTTTTCTGAATTTTTCACAAGACTTTCATACATCTTGAACAATTCCGCAACAACTTCTCTCTCCGTCATTTTGGGCGAAAATCCGTAGGCGGCCATGACGGCGCGGTCGTTTGCCTGGTGTGATTTGCGCAGTTCCGCCGGCATGGTGAGTTCATCGTAGAGGTCAGCGAGCGAGCAGTCCGGGTATTTTGCTCGTGCATCTAAAATTTCCTGCGCGGTCTGCTCGATTTTGGCTTTTTGTTCGTCACTCGGAGCGCACCACGGAAAGTTATTGTACACGATTGTGTTTGAATAGCTGTATCGCATTTCAAGCCGTCCGCAGACAGCGCGCATCCACGCGTTATGGACAGAACTTGTAAGAACGCCGAAATCATAGAGTGCCGCACCTTTCATGAAGAACAATTTGTCACCCGGTATGACGCTGCTGTCCAAATAATCGATGGGAATATACTTCCGATTTTCCGATGAAACTTTTGGAATGGCGATGTACCTTTCATCGCTGATTCTCATGTCCTCAAAAAGCATCGGCATTTCCTCAAGCTCAAGTGTTTTTTTCCGTTTGCTTTTTGCGCGGAATTCCTTGACGGCGTTTATGCGCTTCAGCAACAACGGGCATTTCTTCAATTCCGAAGGATTCGCGTTCACCAGCCAAAAACAGTAGCGGGGCTTTCTTTGTATAAAATCCTTTCCCATCATAAACGGACGAATGAATTTTTCACCCTGCGGTTCCGCCTTGATGTATTCTGTATACTCTTCAATGCTCATCAGCAAATTTCCGTCATCATTCGGAGAGCTTCCCCTGATGATTTCTGTAACGGAACAAAGCGGTTTTGTCCGCTTTTCAATGAATATGTTCGGCGCATCCAGAAGATAACCGTTGATGTTTTTGGCTTCAATGCTTTGTTTTTCGTTGATGTAGATTCGCTTTGTGTATTCGGCAGGCTCAGCCGCCGAATCCGTTTGTGAAGCTGCCGAACTGAAACCAACAATCACGCAATGCACGTGGGCTTTTAAGTTTGACTCACTGTCCCAACGAAACGTTCTATAGGCAAAATCAATTTTGATTCCGAAATTTCCAAACAGCGGTTTCCAGACAGCAGCAACCTGTTCTCCTTGTGTAATGCTATTTGTGGAAACGAATGCGCATTTTGTCTTTTCATCCTGAATCAGCTTAGCGGCTTTATAATACCACAACGTCACATAGTCAACATTCTTGATTCCGTTCGGCATTATCGCCGCCACATCTTTTTTCTGTTCATTTGACTGATACGCATATCCCACGAACGGCGGGTTTCCCATGATATAGTTGTATTTTATGCGGCGGACGGAACTTGGACGGGGGGGGTAGAAGAGGGATCGAAATCAGACAGCTGGCTTGCCTCGCCTATTGCGTTCCAGTCGAGGTGCAGCGCGTTGCCTTCCACAATGTTGGTATACGATTTCAGCGGAAGAAAATCCAGCTCCTTGTCGATTATTTTTGACGTTTCCTTCATCATCTGGCTTTCGGCTATCCAGAGCGCGGTTTTTGCGACGACGGCGGCAAAGTCATTTATTTCGATTCCGTAGAACTGCCGGATTGAAACTTGAATCAAATCTTCCGCCTTGTAGGCAAGCGACAGTTCGCCCTGCCCGATTCCAAGCTCAATTTTTATGCATTCGTTTCCAAGGCGGCGCAGACTCAAGTATGTTTCCGTCAGGAAGTTTCCGCTTCCGCACGCCGGGTCAAGGAATTGCAACGTGCCGAGCTTTTTGTGAAAGAGCTTTGCTTTTTCAATGCGCGTTTTTGTCTGCTTGATTTGTTTTATCTGCATGAACTCGGCATTCAGGCTGTCCATAAAAAGCGGGTCGATTACCTTGTGGATGTTTTCTATTGAAGTATAGTGCATTCCGCCGCTTCTGCGCGTTTCGGGGTTCAAGGTGCTTTCAAAGATTGCGCCGAAAATTGTGGGGCTGATTTCGCTCCAGTCGAATTCGCTTGAGGCGTGGCGCACCAAAAGTTCCTTGATTTCTTCTGTCAAAGGCGGAATCGTCTTGTCTTTTTCCGTAAAAAGTCCGCCGTTCACATACGGGAACTGCGCAAGGTTTTCTTCAAGATACGGATCGCGCTCATCCGGCTTTTGGTCTAAAACTTGGAACAAGTCAAGGAGCGCGCGGCGGAGGTCTTTTGCTTCAAAGCTTTTTACGTAGTCGCCGAAAATCGACTTGTGTCCGAAGATTCCTGCGTCCTCGGCGTACAGGCAAAACACAATGCGCACGCAAAGCATATTCAAACTTTTCAACGTGGCAGGGCTTGGGCTGTCCGCGTCCTTGTACTGCTTGAGAATGGCGTCGTAAATCTCGCCGATGATGTCGCCTGCCTTTTTGGAGATTTCTAATTCTTTTTTCAGGTGGACGCTGCCTGTGTCCGTCAGGAACGAAAGGCGGTAATAGTCCTTCTCAAGATTTTCAAGGCGGATTTCTTCCGGCTCGCCGTTGGGCTGCTCCATGTCGTACACAAGGAACGTTTCAAAGTTACCCGTCACCACCCACCGCGGATGCTCGGAAAGCGGAAGCCCTGCGATGTATTTCCGTGCCTGTTGGAACGGAGTGAGAAACGTGCCGTCGCTCTGGCGGATTGGCTCGCGCAAATCTTTGCCGGAGCTTTTCTGTTCTATCATCACTTTTGTGGACGGAATGTACGCGTCGATAAAATTGGTGATTGTCTTGCCGGCGAACCGCTCTTTTATCTGGTTTTCAAAATAAATGAATCCGGCGAAATCCTTTACACCGAACACATTGTTCAAAAGGTCAATATAAAACTTCTGGCTTTCACCCTTTTCGTAGCCGTGTCCCTGCCAACGCTTTGCGAACGCTTTTGCCGCCGCCTGCATTTCAGTTTGTGTCATACGCTGATTATACAAGGAACGGACGAAGTTTGCTATGGGCTAATATTAGCGGAATCTACACCGTGAACCGGCCCATTTCCGCAAGGAGCGCTCCGATGTTGTCCTTGTTCTGCTGCGCAACGGCATCCATTTCGCGCACGGACAGACCGATGGTCTGCACGCCGTTTATCATTGAGTATGTTCCTTCGCGGATTGCCTCGACAACGGAGTCCAGCTGGGACAGCTTTTCCGTCAGCAGCCGCCCTTTGTCCATGCACTCCTGCGAGCTTGCGCGCGTCCTGCTGCTTGCATCGCTGATTGCGCGCACTGCGCCGAGCACATCCGCGCCGGACTGCCGCTGCGTCTTCATCGCCTCTGCCATCGAATTCTCGTGGGCGCGCACTCTGTCCGCGCATTCGTACACTCTGTCGAACGCCTCGCCGAGCGTGCTTCCCGCGGCCGTCATGCCGGTGATTATTTCAAGCGATTCCTGAATGACCTGCGCCGCCCGCTTTCCTTCCTGATCGGAATGCTCCGCGAGCTTGCGGATTTCGTCAGCGACAACGGCGAATCCCTTGCCTGTCTCTCCCGCGTGCGCAGCCTCGATTGCGGCGTTCATGGCAAGCAGATTCGTCTGGCTCGCAATCATCTGAATCACCTTGCTCGTCTCAAGAATCGAGCTTGACTTTTCCGCCAGCTGCGCGATTGTTGCCGTTACGTTGGCAAGCCGCTCCCGCCCTTCAGCCGTCTGCGCCACCATGCCGTCAAGCAGCTGACCGCTCTGCTCGAACAAAGCCGCGGCAGAATCGATGTTGTCCGTGATTGCCTTCACCGCCTGCATCGACTCGTCCACGCTCACCGACTGGCTTTCCGCCGACTCAAAGACGCTTTCAACCGCGCCGCTTATCGCCTTCACTGCTCCCGTCATTTCATTGACTGCCGAATCCTGGGCCGATGCCTGCCCCTGAATCACAGCAATGCCCGAATCTATCTGGGACAGCGTTCCTGCGGAAGAAGCCGTATGCTCCGCAAGCGAGCGTCCGGCGGCGGCCATTTCGTCAGCGCGGTCCTTGGCAGTCTGAATGGAACGGGCGATTGTGCTGAACGTCGCGTTGAAGTCGCGGGCGAGCAGCGAGAATTCGTCGTTGCCCTTTTCGTCCATGCGCACCGTGCAGTCGTTCTGCGCCGCAGTCTTGAGCAGCGCGCTCATAGCGCGGATCGGCTCCGTGATGCGCGCCGCAAACACAGCCGAGACAAACAGGAACAGCACGAACAGCCCCGCGCCGATTGCAATCATGCGCAGCAGAATCGAGCGGAAGTCCGCCATGGCTTCCTTTTCCTGCATGAACGCGGCAAGCTTCCAGTTCAGGCTGCCGCCTTCCATCGTATGCACGTAGGCAAGGTATTTTTCGCCGTCAAGCAGAACCGTTTTTCCGCCATTATTTATAGAAGAAAACGAAGCGATATCTGCGTCCTTCAGGTCGGCAATGTTCTTGAAATTCGAGCCTGAGTCATGCGGGTCAGCCAGAATCACGCCGTCGTCCTGAATCAGCATGATGAATCCCGTCTTTCCGATGTGGAAGCGCGACAGCATATCAGTCAGCGTGTTGAGCAGGATTTCGATGGAAACGCAGCCCACTATTCCGGCCGCCGCATCGCCCTCGACTGTCCGCGTCGTGCAGATGACGACATCGCCGACGGTTGACTGGTACGCCTTTGTAACGCACACTTCGCCCGGGTGAGCGCTCGCAAGCTCATACCAGCCGCGCTTGCGCGGGTCGAATCCGGCAAACACTTCGTAGTCAAGGTTCGTCGCGTAGCCGCCCCACTTCGTTCCCATGAAGACTTCCACGTACTGTTCCTTCGCATCGAACAGCCGCTTGAACAGCTCAGTCATTTCCAATTCGGTGCGGCTCAGCTCCCCGCGGTGCGTCATTGTGGCGGAAGAAGTGTTGAAGTACGATGCGATTGAATCGTCAGCGGCAGTCACTGCCGGATGGGAGGCAAGCATATTCACATTGTCGAATGTTTCAGAAAAGAACAGGTTGATGCTGTTTTCCACAAGAAGCGTCTCGCGCGCCATGTTTTCATGGAACTGTTCGATATCCGAGCGGCGCACATGGAAACCGATGATAGAAATGACAAGAAGCACAAGCGCAAAAATAATGCACGAGCTGAACAGGACGAGCTTTTTCTGAATAGTGAACATTGAATACCCCCGCGCTGATTCTTTCAGACGCGCATTCGACTGCGGCGCAGGGAATTGCACCGAACGTTACATGACGCCTGACTGACAGCGCGTAAACAAAATATCACAGGGCGGGGATTTCCGTCAAGAAGCAGGAACAAGCTGACCGCCGGAATCAGATTGTTTTTATGCAGATTATTTATTGAACAGAATACTCCCACTGCGCGTCAATCCGCTCAATAACATCATGTGCAGAAAGCCGATGCATCATGTACTGCTGTGCGCCGTTTTTGCAGGCATCCTCAAACACTTCGGAAGGATACTGTGAAAACGCCCATGGATACGAGCCTTTTTTTGCAACGGAATTCATAAGGTCGTCATACGGAACGCCCAGCGCGGAAAATTGTCCGCCGATAAATGAATGCGTCAGCTTGTACTCCTGCACCCACAGTCTTTGGCCTTCGTAAGAAGAAAGCCAGTTGATAAATTGTATTGATGCATCCTGCTGTTCTTTGGAAGACTGAGATGAAACACCGAACGTGGAGTCAATATCCGCATACATCACATTCAGGGAAGCATCGTTGTAAACCGGGAACGGAATAAATCCTGCATCCAGATTCGGATTCAAATTCCGCGCGTCCACATACGACCACAATCCCTGAACCATCATTGCGGCTTCGCCGTTTGCAAATGACTGCTGCTGCTCGCTGCCGCCCATTTCTTCCGCATTGTCATTCATGTTCTTTCTATAAAAATCAAGAATGCTGAACAGCCTCTTCGTGTCAACATCGCCGTATGATGCATCTCCGCTGTTCATCTTTTTGATAAAATCTGCGGGAGAACTATTTTTTTCTTTAAGAAGCGCTGTATGAACCAGCGTGATAAAATGACCGGCCGACCAGTTTTCCTTGAGGAGCGCGGCGAACGGAACGATGCCGTTTTTTTTCAGCGTGGCACAAACTTGCTCCAAATCGCGGTATGTTTCCGGCGGCTGAAGATTCAAATCAGAAAAAATCTTTTTGTTATACACGATGCCGATTCCCGCAAAATCCATCGGAAGGGCGTACTGCCGTCCGTTCCAAGTGACGGCCGGAAGCGAGCTTGAAATAACTCTTCCCAATGCTTCCGTATCGGTCAAATCCACAAGGTAGCCCTGTGAAGCGTATTCCTGGACACGGGCGTATGACTGCATCTGCATGATGTCTGGCAAATCGTTCTGGGCAGCGCGCGCAGACATTGCGGCATCTGAATCGTTCGGAATAATAATCATATCGATAGTGATTCCAGGATTCGCCGCTTCAAAAGCCTTGACAATATTTTTCAGGCCCTCCTGGTTTTCCTGCTTGTAATAATACAGCTCGAGCTTGATGGTTTCCGCCACCGGTGCAGCCGCTTCTTTTTTTTGGCAGCCGGTAACTGCTATTGCAAGCAGCGCAACGGCAGCAGCTACTGATATTCCTCTTTGCATCTTCATTTCTTCCTCCTGCAAACAAAGACAGCTAGATTATATACCAATTTATATGTTGTTAACAGAGCATGATACACCCAACGGGGGGGGGTAATGTCAAGTATCGTTTTCTCTATTGTAATCTTCATTCTTAATTGACACCGCGGACGATTTTCGCTACGGTTTTTAGTATGAAATCCCGAAAAAAAATTCAGCTCACACCGGCTCTTTTTGCCGTGAGCTTTCTTCCGCTTGCTGCGGTAGCAGTGTTTACAAGCGTTTCATTCATCACTCTCACGAACCGCATGATTGATGAAAACATCATCAGCAGCGCGGAAGGAAAACTGAAGCTTGCCGAAAGCCAGATTACGGACTGCTTTGATCCTGCCATCTCAAGCCTTCATTCAATTGCCGCGCTCACCGGGAGCAACCAGGATCCCGAATTCATCAGCTATCTTCTGCGCACCATTACGAGCCAGTACAAATCAGCCTCGTATTATTGGACAACGCTCAAGCCGCTTCCGAAAGGCGGAACGTTCTTGTCGGGCCACAACTGGTCGCCGCCAAATGCTGCATGGGATCAGACCGCGCAGCCGTGGTTCATCGGCGCAAAAAAAATGCAGGGCAGGCTTTTCTGCTATGCGTACCTGAATGCGCAGACAAACGATTATTGTGTTTCGTTCACAGAAGCGGTGTACGACAGCAGGCACATCATGATCGGCATCACGGGATTCGACATCGGGCTTGACGATCTGACGAAAATAACGGCGGACATAACGGTTTCAAAAAACGGCGAGACGTTCATCATCGATGACAAAGGAAGATACGTGACGCATTCCGATCCAAAAAAAATCATGGCGGCAAGCTACTTCGACGACAGCGGAGAGCGCAAGGAAACGGTTGAAGAAAACGCACGTATTTCCAACGGAACGTACATCGCGGGCCGCCACGTCGGAACGATGCCGTGGTATGTTGTCGCGCGCGGGCCTGTTTCCGATTTTACGGGCGCATTCCGCAGAAACATTTTGATTGTCGTGGTGATTCTCGCCGTCCTTATTTCGCTTTGCCTGATTCTGAACACAGTCGTCGTCAACAATATGCAGGCGAAGGCAAGCGCGCTCGGAGAAACGCTTTCCATAGAAATGAAAAAAATCCGCGGCATTATCGCGGGCGTTACGCAGTCGAAGGACGAGCTTGGAGCCGTGGGCAGCGACATGGCGGTGAGCGTGCAGGACACATCGGCGGCAATCACCAAAATGATTTCCAGCATCGATGACGTGCGCCGGCAGATTGAAAGCCAAAGCTCCAGCGTGGAAGAAACAGCGGGCGCAGTGAACCAGATTGCAGCGAACATTGAAGGACTCGGCCGCATGATTGCTTCCCAGTCCGAAAGCATCACGCAGGCAAGTTCGGCGGTGGAGCAGATGATCGGCGGCATCCAGTCCGTGAACGGCTCCGTGGAAAAAATGGCGTCTTCATTCGGCGAGCTTCAGGAAAATATGCAGACGGGCATCGAAAAGCAGCAGACAGTGAACGGGCTCATTCAGCAAATTGAAGGCCAGTCCGCGATGCTTCAGGAGGCGAACACGGTCATCGCCTCGATTTCAGAACAGACAAACCTGCTTGCAATGAACGCGGCAATTGAAGCGGCTCATGCAGGGGAAGCCGGAAAAGGATTCGCAGTCGTTGCCGATGAAATCAGAAAGCTTTCCGAAACATCCGCGGAACAGTCCCGGACGATCGGCTCGCAGCTGGGCAACATCAAGGATTCCATAAATGAAATGGTTTCGATTTCTACGGACACAAGCACGACGTTCATGCAGGTTTCAAAGCAAGTTGAGGACACCGACTCGCTTGTGGTGGGAATCAGGGAAACGATGGAACAGCAGCTTGCCGGCTCGAAGCAGATTACTGACGCGCTCCATTCCATGAACGGAAGCACGGCGGAAGTGCGCGATGCAGCCGCAGAAATGGGCGCAGGCAACCAGACGATTCTGGAGGAAGTGCGTCGGCTTCAGGAAATGACTCACTCGATGAACGGCAGCATCACCGACCTGAGCGAAGGCACAGCGCGCATCGAAGAGACAGGCAGCTCCCTCACCGCAATGACCGGCCGGATGCACAACGCCATCACAAAAATCGGCAGCCAGATAGACGAGTTCTCCGCATAACGGACAAAAGCAGACATGCACAATGAAGAAACTATGAAGGACGAAATTTCTGAAAAATGCGCCCGGCTCCAAGAGAACTTCAAAAAATGCGGAAGCGTTGCCGTGGCGTTTTCCGGCGGAACAGACTCGGCGTTTCTCCTCAAATGCGCGCACGATGTGCTCGGCGAAAACTGCGTGGCGGTTACCGCGCTCTCCTGCTTTGTGCCGGAGCGGGAGGTTTTGGAAGCGCGCCGGTTCTGCGCCCTCCACGGAATCACGCAGCTCGAAGTGCGGATGGAGCCGCTTTCAGTTGAAGGCATCGCGGAAAATCCGCCGGAACGATGCTACCTGTGCAAAAAGGCGATTTTCTCCCGGATTCAAGACGAAGCAAGCGCGCGCGGCATTTTGTACGTCGCGGAAGGCACGAACGCCGATGACGAGGGCGACTTTCGGCCGGGACTTGCAGCAATCGCGGAGCTTGGAATCAGAAGTCCGCTCAAGGAGTGCGGCTTCACCAAGGCTGAAATCCGCGCCGCCTCCCGGACGCTTGGGCTTTCCACGTGGAGCAAGCCGTCCGCAGCGTGCATGGCAAGCCGCATTCCCTACGGCGAACCGCTCACGGAGCGCGCGCTCGGCATGGCAGAACGGGCGGAACAGTTCCTTTCGGAGCGCGGTTTTCCGCAGGTGCGCGTCAGAATCCACGGAGAAACGCTCGCCCGCATCGAAGTTCCCCCGGCGGACTTTGAGAAGCTCATGCGCATCCGAACGGATGTTGTCGCGGCACTCACGGCGGCAGGATTCACCTACGTTTCGCTCGACCTGCTCGGCTTCCGTTCAGGCAGCATGAATGAAGCGTTAAAGTAGTTTTTCACCCCTCCCCGCATTTTCCATTCTCGCAACGCATACAGCTTTATGCGCACAAAGCATTTGCGCATAAAGGTCCGCGGCTGTATAATTTGTCATGTTGAATGACGGAAATTAAAATGCTTAACACGGCAGCAGCTGCCGGGTTTATCATTTACATGAGGTTTTCTTATGGAACACAACGCACCATTCGACTGCGCGCAGATTGACACGCAGCGCAAGGCGCGCACGGGCTTCCCGGAAGTCGTCTTCTGCCAGGGAAAGGCGGACGATTTTCTGCGCGCGGTTTTCAGGCGGATTTTTGACGCGGACGGAAGCGTCTTCGGCACGCGGGCGACACAGGAACAGGCGGAGCTTATTCGCGCGGACTTTCCAGAGGCGCACTACGACCCGGTCTCGCGGATTCTGTCCGTCGGAAGCGGCACTGAGCCGAAAGCCGGACGCATTGCCGTCTGCACTGCGGGAACGGCTGACATTCCCGTCGCGGAGGAGGCCGCCCAGACGGCTGAATTCTTCGGCGCAAACGTGTCGCGCTTTTACGATGTGGGCGTTGCGGGGATTCATCGTCTACTCAACAAAATAGAAGAAATCAGAAAGGCGAATGTCGTTGTCGCGGTCGCCGGAATGGAAGGTGCGCTTGCAAGTGTCATCGGCGGGCTTGTCGCAGTGCCGGTGATTGCCGTGCCGACTTCGGTGGGCTACGGCGCGAACTTCGGCGGACTTTCCGCGCTGCTCACGATGATCAATTCGTGCGCGAACGGCATTTCCGTGGTGAACATCGACAACGGCTACGGCGCGGGCTACATCGCCACGCAAATCAACCGGCTGGCGGAGGGAACAAAATGAAAAGCTTGTACTTGGAATGTGCTTCGGGAATCTCGGGCGACATGGCGGTTGCCGCGCTGCTCGACGCGGGTGCTGACGAAGCTGCACTGCGGAAGGCTCTGGATTCGATTCCGGTGCGCGGATTCACCGTTGAAATCAGCCGCGTGAAAAAGGCGGGAATCGACTGCGCGGACTTCAACGTGATTCTCGACGAGGCGCACGAAAACCACGACCACGACATGGACTATCTGTTCGGGCATGAAACGAACGGCGGATATTCTGAACATCATCACGGGCATGGCGGCGCGGACGGACACGAGCATCATCACGAAGAAGAACCGCACGCGCATAACGGCGGACATCATCATGCTGAACACGAACACCGCGGCATGGCGGAAATTACGCAAATTATCAACGGAACGGACATGACGGACGGCGCGCGTTCGCTCGCGCTCAAAATCTTCAACATTCTTGCGGAGGCGGAAAGCAAGGCGCACGGAATCCCGGCGGAACAGGTGCATTTCCACGAGGTGGGCGCGCTCGATTCGATTGTCGATGTGGTTGCGCTCGCCGTCTGCTTTGACAGCCTGAACGTTTCGCGCGTCTATGTGCCGTCGCTGTTTGAGGGCGGCGGAACGGTGCGGTGCCAGCACGGAATCCTGCCGGTGCCGGTGCCTGCCGTGGCGCAGATTGCCGGGCAGTACGCGCTGCCGCTTTCGCTTTCCGGCGAGCCGGGCGAATTCATCACGCCGACGGGAGCCGCGTTCGTTGCCGCAGTGCGCACGGATGGCGAGCTTCCCCGCACGGTCAGAATTGTGCGCACCGGGTTGGGCGCGGGAAAACGCGCGTACCGCCGTCCGAGCATTCTTCGCGCTATTATAATAGAAGAAACTGAATCAGCTGCGGAATCCGGCGCACTGTCCGATACCGTCATCAAGCTTGAAACAAACATCGACGACTGCACGGGCGAGACGCTCGGCTTTTTGCTTGCGCAGCTGATGGAAGCGGGCGCGCTCGACGTTCAGTACATTCCGTGCTTCATGAAGAAAAACCGCCCGGCGTACATTCTGTGCGTTTTGTGCAAGGCAGAAAAAACGGCGGAGCTTGAGCGGCTCATTTTCCTGAACACGACGACAATCGGAATCCGCCGCTGCACGATGGAGCGCACGGTACTTGCGCGCGAGACGAGAACCGTGGAAACGCCGCTCGGAACTGCCCGCGTAAAAGTCGCGGACGTGTACGGCACAAAGCGGATTTCCCCGGAATACGAAAGCGTGAAATCGCTGTGCAAGGAAAGCGGGTGCAGCTTCGGCGATGTGTACCGCGCGGTGGAGGAAGCCGGGCAGCATGGATAGAATCCGGGTTTTTCATGTACGCCGGCAGCATGCATCTGAGCCGATCTTCGGACAACGTCCGCTCTTTCCGCCCCTGCCCGCTCCCGCATTTTTTTACAATTTTTTTACAACCGGCGCACACGTCCGTTACAAAAATCGGCTATACTTGACGTATCGAGGTCGGCATGAAAGGCACTGTTTTTATTTTGGAGGACGACGAGAGCATCTGCGCCCTTGTCAAAGTCGCGCTTGAGATGCACGGCCTGAAATGCGCCGCGTTCCGAAGCGTGCAGTCGTTTTCCGAGGCGATGCAGGACGAAGTTCCCGACGTCGCACTGCTTGACATCATGCTTCCCGACGGAAGCGGGCTTGACGCCCTCCGCCTCATAAAGAAGCGCCATCCGTCCGTCAGCTGCATCATGCTTTCCGCGCTTTCCAAGGAAGAGGACAAGGTGAACGGCCTGAACATGGGCGCGGACGACTACATCGCCAAGCCGTTCTCCGTGCTCGAGCTGGCGGCACGCGTGAACGCACGGCTCCGCGGAAAGCGGCAGCAGTCCGTCCTGTCCGCGGGAACGGTTACGCTGAACACCGAGACGATGCGATGCGAAATCGGCGGCGCGCAGGTTTCCCTCAACAAAAAAGAATACGAGCTTTTGAAATGCTTTCTCGAGAACGCCGGAACGGTGCTTCCGCGCGAGCGGCTTCTGACCGAAGTGTGGGGCTACGACACGGGCGAGACGCGGACGCTCGACAACCATGTCGCCCGGCTGCGCAAGCTCGGTGTGAAAATCGAAACGGTGTTCGGCGTGGGGTACAAGCTGTGAAGTGGCGCATCTGGCTTTTGTCGATTGGAATCATGCTCGCAAGCGTCCTCATCTTCGGATTCGCGTCAACGCGGGTCTACTACAAGTCGTCCGTTGACGGAAGCAAGCAGTTCCTGCGCGTCTACATGAATTCGTTCAGCAGCGAATTTCCGCTGGACGTGCAGGGAGCGCGCGCGTTCTCGCAAAAACTCGGCGGCGCGCGCGTTACGTTCCTTGACGGAAACGGAAACGTCCTTGCGGACAGCATCGCGGACGCACCGCAGGAAAACCATGCCGGACGGACTGAGGCGCGGGACGCGCTTTCCTTCGGCGAGGGATTTTCTGTGCGCGGAAGCCCCACGCTCGGAAAGAACATGATTTACTATTGCAGGAATTTCGGCGGCGAAGGCGAAGAGCGATTCCTCGTGCGGATTGCCGTTTTCACCGACTCAGGCTGGAGCATTTTCGCGCGAACGCTTCCCACGTTCGCGGCGTTCTCCGTGATTCTGGTCGCGCTCTGCCTTCTGCTCGCCGCGGCCGCCACGCACTTCATCCTCAGCCCGGTCGCCCGGCTCGCTTCCCAGGCGGCGGACGGTCAGACGGCGGAAAGCGTCTATCCCGAGCTGAAGGAAATCGCCGGAATCCTGAACGAGCGCAGCCGCAGCATCCAGCGGCAGATGGACGAAATCCACGCGGAAAAGGAGCTTGTGGAAAAGGCGCGCGCATCGAAGGACGAATTCATTTCCAACGTAACGCACGAAATGAACACGCCGCTCACGTCAATCCACGGATACGCGGAGCTTCTGGATGCGGGCGGAATGAGCGACGGTCAGCGCGCCGTGGCGTACAAAACAATCATGGCGCAGAGCGAGCGGCTCACGAACCTGATTGCGTGCATCATCAACTACAGCGAAATCGACAACGACGAGCTTCCGTCCTACGAGGTGGACTTTTCGACGCTCGCCCGGGAGACGCTGCACGCCCTCAAGCCCGAGTCGGACAAGCGGAACATCACGGTAACCGAGCGCATCGACGACAACGTGATTGTGATGAGCCGCCACGAACGCCTGAGCGAAATCTTCGGGAACCTCGTGCGCAACGCCATCAAGTACAACAAGGACGGCGGAAGCATCTCGGTCTCGCTCAGCCGGCAGAAGCTCGTCGTCGAGGACACGGGCATCGGCATCGCGGAAGAAAACATGGGCAAAGTGTTCTCGCGCTTTTTCACGGTAGACAAGTCGCACAGCGGCAAGAACGGCGGATTCGGACTGGGACTCGCTGTCGCCAAAAAAATCTGCCGCAAGTCCGGCTGGAACATCAGCGTCAAAAGCACCCTCGGCCAAGGAAGCGCGTTCACGGTGGAATTCTGCTGAACGGAACAAACCGCGGATTGCGGTGCGGAAAGCGGAAGAAGCGTTGCGATTTTCAGAAGCATCTGGGCGTTGTCCGGCGCAGGGAAACTATTATTTGACTTCTACAGTAACGCCCGACACCCCGATTTTTTCCTCAGTCCATTTTGCTTTTTCGTTTTCGTCTGCCACGTAGATGGTTTTCAACTTTTCGCAACTGCGGAACACCTCTTCGCCGATTTTTGTTACACTGCCGGAAATCGTTATATTTGTAAGATTACTGCAATGAGAGAACGTCCACCTGCCGATTGCTGTTACGCTGTTTGGAATCGTTATGCTTGTCAAACCATAGCAGCTGTAGAACGCATTCTTTCCGATTTCTGTTACGCCGTCGGGGATTATGACATCACCTTTCACATATCTGCAGCTTTTCAGGACACCGTCATCTATCTCCAATACGGGCTTTTCCGTTTCACCGCCCGTTCCGCTTCCTCCTGCCCCGCCCGAACCGCCATTGCCTGAGCCGCCAGTTGAAGAACCACCGCCGCTGACGTTTGTGCCTCCGCCGGAATCATCGCCGCCAGAACTTCCGCCGTCCGAGCAGCTTGTGCAGACGAGGCTCACCGAAAATAGCACCGCAATCGCCGCGGCCGCCGCTTTTTTCCCAAAAATTCGTTTCATAGTTTCCTCCTAAAAACCGGGCATTTCCTGTTCAACTCCGTAAAAATCTGTGTTTTTTCACGAAAACTACGGAAATTCGTAGTTATAGGTTATATTACTACGTAAATTAGGATAAATCAATTAAAAAACTATGAATTTTCGGAGTAATTCTCAATAAAATGAAGTTATGTCGTTTTGGGAAAAGGTGGAAGCTCTGAGGGCTGAGCAGAACACCTCGTACAGATGGATTGCGTCGCAGATGGGCGTTTCAGAAACTACCGTTTCCAGCATGAGGAAGGCAGGAACAGAGCCGCGCGCCGGCGATGCGGTGAAAATAGCAAAGGCGTTGGGAACAACGGTCGAATTTCTTGCAGGAACGGAAGACAACGGCTACTACAAAAAATACACCGCCCTGAAAAACGCCCTCCGCGAGCTGCTCGCCTCACAGTAAATCAGCAGGGCGGACGCGTAAGCCGCATCCAAAAATTCCGCGCAAATCAGATAAAATATTCCATGCTTTTTTATTATCCGGGCGTTCCCCTTCGTTCGCACCCTGCGGTTGCTCACTTCGAGTCGGGCTATTCAGGGTTCCGCTGTCGCTCCATTGCTCCACTGCGTTCCGCAACGGCTTACGCCGCCCTTACTATCCCTAACGCGTTTTCTGCCCGCTAATACCCATACCGCCCTTTCTTCACGACAAAGAAGAACGCGGTCATGGCGGCGCTTGCGGCTTCGGCGGCGGCGATGGAAATCCAGATTCCGTCCGCGCCCCACACGAGCGGCAGCACGATGACGGCGGCGCACTGGAACACGAGCGTCCGCAGGAACGAGATGAGCGCGGAAGTCAGTCCGTCGTTGAGCGCGGTGAAGAACGACGAGCCGTAGATTGAAAATCCCGACAGCAGGAACGAGAACGAAAAGATTCTGAACGCGTGGACAGTCATCTCAAGCAGCGCAGCGTCATAGCCCACGAACACGCGCGAAAGCGTCCGCGCCAGAAGCTGCCCCGCCGCGAACATGCACAGCGAGCACAGCCCGATTACGGCAAAACTCTTCCGCCGCATATTCTTCAGCTCCGGCCGGTTCTGCGCGCCGTAGTGGTAGCCCGCAATCGGGGCGGAGCCGACAGAATAGCCGATGAAAACCGCGTTGAACACGAGGCTCACGTACATCAGCACTCCGTAGGAAGCCACTCCGTCCTCGCCCGCGTACTTCATCAGCTGGACGTTGTAGAGCATTCCGACGACGGAAGCCGAGACGCTGTTGACAAGCTCCGAAGAGCCGTTCGTAACCGTCTTCAAAAGCGCGCGGAAATCAATCCGGCATCTTCCCAGACGAAGGCTGCTCGTGTTCTTCCGCGAAAAATAGACAATCGGAATGATTCCGCCCACGCCCTGCGCCACAGCCGTGGCAGCAGCCGCGCCTTCCACGCCCCAGCCGAACACAGCGACAAACAGCGCGTCGAGCACCATGTTCGTGCAGCCGGTCGCGACCGTTACCGCAAGCCCGAACTTCGGCTTTCCCGCGACCGTGAAGAGGCACTGGAATTCATACTGAAGAATATAGAACGGAAGCGTGGCGCAGACAATTCGTCCGTAGCGAAGGCTTCCTTCCAGAAGCGCGCCCTCCGCACCCATCAGCGACGCAACCGGGCGCAGGAACAGCAGCCCCGCCGCCGCAATCACGACGCCCGAGAACGCCGCCGCGTACACCACGAGCGAAAACGTCTCGTCCGCCTTCTTTTGGTTTCCCTCGCCGAGCGTCTTTGCAATCAGCGCGCCGCCTCCCGTCCCGAACAGAAATCCCGCGCCGCCGAGCAGCATGAGAAGCGGCATGATGAAGTTGACCGCCGCAAACGCCGTCTTCCCCGTGAAGTTTGAGACAAAAAATCCGTCCACAACGCCGTATATAGATGTAAATACAAGCATTACAACCGACGGAAACGTAAAGCGCAGAAGCCGCGCCATCGTAAAATGATCAGAAATGCGAATCGTGCTTTTTGGCATAGTTTTTCTCCTGTTCCTCCCGGAACACCGCTATAGACACAGGAAAGGGATTCTAACGGCGATTCCGGCAAATGTCAAGCGAGAGGGAAAAAGAGTCTGCGGAAAACTTTAGCCCCTTGCCCTCTCCCGCCCGAACCTGCTAGAATGTCCGCTATGATTATCAAAACGAATCGGCTCGGACTGCGCGAGCTGACGCAGGACGATTTTCCGGCGCTGTGCGAAATGCTCAAGGACGGCGAAACAATGCGCGCGTATGAAGGCGCATTCAGCGATGACGAGGCGCACGAATGGCTCGACCGGCAGATTGCTCGCTACAAAAAATGGGGCTTCGGACTGTGGGCGGCGGTCCTTGCGGAAAGCGGAAGACTCATCGGTCAATGCGGACTGACAATGCAGCCGTGGAAAGACCGCGAGGTGCTTGAAGTCGGCTGGATTTTCAACCGCGCGTACTGGCACTGCGGCTACGCGACGGAAGTGGGCGCGGCGTGCAAAGCGTATGCGTTCGACATCCTTGGCGCGGCGGAAGTCTGCTCGATAATCCGCGACACAAACACCGCCTCCCAAAACGTCGCGCTCCGAATCGGCATGACAAAACGCGACGAATGGACAAAGCACTACCGCGGCGTAGAAATGCCGCATTTCCGGTACGTTGCAGCGCGGGAGCAAAAGGATGCATGAAGGGAAGAACAGACGGGCGGCTTTTTCTCCCGACTTTAAATCGCCGCCAAAAACTCCGCCGCCTGAGATTCAAGCCGCGCGGAGTCTTCTTCCCGGAGCGCCAGCCTGTCCGTCTGGAACGATTCGGCATCCGCGCTGAATCCGCTTCCGTCCGCGCACAGCACTTCCATCCGCATGAACGAAAGCAGCTTCTGCAAGTCGGCGCGCACCGAGCGTGTCGCGTTCTTTCCGCCCGCGCCGCTGACCGTTACTTTCTTCCCGGCGGCGGCAGTTCCGCTTGCAAAGTCCCCGGGAATGAGCGGCCGCGAAAGCCAGTCGAGCAGGTTCTTGAGCGCGCCCGGAACAGCCCCGTTGTACTCGGGCGAAAAAATCCAGATTCCGTCAGCTTCCTGCACAGCCTTCCGCACACGCGCGACCGCCGCCGGAACAGGAAATTCCGCGTCCTGATTGAAAAACGGCACGTCCGCCCATTCAAGGAACGAAACGTCCGCCCGGCTTCCGATAATTTCCCGGGCTTTATCCGCCAGCTGCCGGTTGAACGACCGCTTCCGCAGCGACCCGACGATGAAAAGAATCTTCTGTGCCATAATGCCTCCGCAATTAAATATACTAAAACGGGCGCGGAAAGCAAACTGTCCGCTTCATTTCGTTTCGGTTTTCAGCTGCTACGGAAAATGCCTGCGCGTTTTTGAAAAAAAAGCTGATTTGCCGCGATTTCCAAACGGAAACTGCCCGAAACAGTCTGCGGCGGACAATTTCCAAACCGAAATTGGTCAAAACAATCCGTGGCTGTGCATTTCGGTACTGAGGGCGATGACGGATTTTTGGTCGGCGGCGGAAAGTTACCCGAAGAGTGCGGAAAGCTTTCTTGATGCCGTGTCCGTCATGTCTGCGCAATCTTTTTCAGCGCGTCTTCCACATATTCAACGTAGCTTTGCGAAACGGCATCGCGGATTTTCTGCATGATTTCATTGCTGCCGGGGACAGTTTCCGCAGTCGGCAGAAAAAGATGGCACACATCGATTCCAAGCGCCTCCGTAATCTGCGCCAGCGTCTTTTCGCTCGGCCAGAAGCGGCTCAGCTCGATGCTCTTGATGGTGTCCTCCGAGACGTTTGCCCGTTCCGCGAGTGCAAACTGCGTCAGCTTATGAAGTTTTCTCATGCACTTCAGGTTTTCTCCGAGCCGGTTTTGAATTTCCTTTGCCTGCATAAGGTTTATTTTCACCGCAAACCGCCGCAATAAGAATTGTGTAAATCTCTCTAAAGTCATAAAAGTGTATTAAAACTACATAATAAGTGTATTATTATTACCTAATATTTATTTTATGTACTTTACGGAGATACTCATGGAAACTCAAGTCCCGAACCAGCCGATTTCGGAAGAAACATCGCGCAGAATCACGTCGCTGCGATTTCTGCTTGCGGTGCTAGTTGTTTTTATTCACAACAACTTTACGGCGGAAAGCATTGCAAAGACGTTCGAGGAAACGGGAAGAACTATTCCGTTCTGCCAGAACGCTTTCGGACAGTGGGTGCAGCTGTTCATTTCCGGCGGAATCGCACGGTGCGCCGTGCCGCTGTTCTTTCTGTTCGCCGCGTTCTTGCAGGGCGTGAAAAACGATCCGTATCCAGTGCTGCTCAAGAAAAAGGCAAAGTCGCTTGCGCTGCCGTATGCGCTGTGGATGGCGGTGTACGTTTTGTATTTCGGCGTTCTCAAGCTTGTCGTTGCGAAAATTGCGCCGCAGGTTCTGGCGCACCCGGACAAAACAATGCTCACTATGACTATGCGCGACTGGGCCGAATCGCTCATCGGATTTTACAGCGGAACTGGAGATGGAAATCCGAGATTCGCCATGCAGTTTTGGTTTGTGCGCGACCTGATGATTTTTACAGCCGTTTCGCCGGTTCTCATAAAGCTGATTCGGAAATTTCCTGTCGGAGTATTTTTCTGCGCATCGGTGTTCTATCTTTCCGCGTCAATTTCGTTCGATGCCCATGCAAATTATTCCGTTTTCTTCTATATTGTTGGATTGTACTGGGGAATTTTCAACTTCGCGCTTTTTGAGAAAATCGACACAATCGGCTGGGCGGAAACGCTCTGCTTGTTTGCAGCAACGTTTGTTTTGTCAGCTGTTGTTCCGTCCCGGCTGTCCGGATGCTGCGCGACACTTTCCGCCTGTCTGCTTCTTTTGAAATTCAGCGCGCTCATTTCAAATTCGCAAAAGACGTTTTTCGTGGCGGATTATTTTTCAGGCTTCTCGTTTTTTCTGTACGCAATTCACATGCCGGTTCTGAATGAGCTTCTGAAAAAATTATGGCTCCGCTTCTTTCCGATGACGAACACGTTCTTCTCGCTGTTTGAATATTTCGGCGTGTCGGTTCTGACGGTCGCCATCGGAACAGGAATTGGAATCGCGCTCAAAAAAATCTGTCCGCCGCTGTTCTCACTCCTCAACGGCGGACGGAAATAGCCCGTCGGAATTGCTTCTGCCCGCAAAATGGTGTACCATAGCCGCGGAGAAACAATATGTCATGCATGGAAACAATCTGCGCCCGCCGCAGCATCAGGAAGTTCAGGGAGCAGCCGGTGCCGCGCGCACTCACCGAAGAAGTCATCAGGGCGGGAACGCTCGCGCCGTCGGCAAAAAACAGGCAGCCGTGGCAGTTTGTTGTGGCGGAAGGAGATGCAAAGGAAGCGGCGGTGCGCGCCATGCAAGACGGGCTTGCGCGGGAGCGGAACGAGCCGTTTCTTCCGGGGAGCGCGCGCCATCTTGCCGATGCGGAGAACACGCTGCGCATTATGCGCTCCTGCCCCGTGCTGATATTCGCCGTGAATCCGCTTGCGCCCGGATTTGAACGCCCGCTTTCGGCGGAAGAGCGCGTCTATGATTTGTGCAACGCGCAGTCGCTCGGAGCCGCGCTGGAAAACATGAGCCTTGCAGCCTGTGAGCTGGGACTGGGAAGCCTCTGGATATGCAACACGTTCTTTGCCCAAAGCGAATTGCAGTCGTGGCTGAAAACGGACGGGGAGCTGCTTGCCGCCCTCGCGCTCGGATATGCCGATGAGTCGCCCGCAGCCCGCCCGCGTACAGAATTTTCGTCCGTTGTGGAATGGCGGAAGTGAGGCGGTGCGCAGACTGACTGCAAACAGTCCGCCGGGTTGAAAAAGGAGAACTGAAATGGAACTGAAAACGGCGCGCCTTGTCCTGCGCCCGTGGAACGAATCTGACGCCGAAAGCCTCTATAAATGTGCGTCAGACCCGCTGGTCGGACCGCCGGCAGGATGGCCGCCGCACAAAAGCATCGCGGAAAGCCTCGAGGTCATCAGAACCGTCTTCTGCGGAAGAGAATGCTACGCCGTCTGCCTTGCGCAAAGCGAGTTCCCGGAAGCCGGCGGCACTTCCCGCGCAAATTGCAGCGAAGCTCCCCGCGCCGTCGGCTGCATCGAACTCAAGCTGAACGGACACACCGACATGACGGAGCGCGACGACGAATGTGAGCTTGGCTACTGGATTGCCCGCCCGCTCTGGGGACGCGGCCTCATTCCCGAAGCTGCCCGCGAGCTGCTGCGCCGGGCATTCGCAGACCTCGGCATGAACGCCGTCTGGTGCGGCTATTACGACGGCAACGAGAAGTCCCGCCGCGTGCAGGAAAAGCTTGGCTTCATCTTCCATCACACGTGTCCCGACTGCCCCGTCCCGCTCCTCGGCGAAACACGGATCGGACACACAAGCATCCTCACGCGCGACCGCTGGCAACAGCTGAATGCTCGCTGACGGACATTGAATGAAAACTGCACGCCTCAAAAAATACGGACACTCATCGGAAAATAAGCGTTTTCTGAACAAGGAAGCTGACAAAAAACAGAACTGTATCAACAATCATTTTCAGGACAACGGTGGGGATATGTATGAAAGAGAATGCGGAGACAAGCGCCGCGCTCGCCGAAAGTTTCAGAACAAACAGAACTGCAAAGAAAATCACTTCGCGGAGTGCGCTTTTCTTGCTTTCAAAACTCCAGCATTTGTTTATCACAAAATTGACTGCTGTCGAAAGAACTCGGGCACCTGCCGTCGCGGCAAAAATGCGCACTGACTGCGAAATATCCGTCCTAAGCAGGCACACACGGCATATACTATAAAAAATAAAAAAATCGATTGCCGCCGAAACAAGAGAAGAAATCGTGAATTTTATAAACTGCGGAATACGAGCTCCTGCCATATGTAGACTGATTGTATCAAAAACAGCGGTAAAATGACAGACGAAAAATGCAAACAGAATTTTCTACTGAATGTTTACATGCAGCACAAAATAGCGTACTGTATAAAAAACTATCTTACCATTTTTTGAACGGAGGAAAAAATGAACCGACCAAGCCAGCCTGACCGGCCGAAAACCGGGCCGGACAAAAACAGCGTGTTTCCGAATCCTGCCATCCCGGAAGTGTGCTTTATCAAAAATGTCATCACGCGGAAAAATATTATCGTGGGCGACTACACGTATTACGACGACAAAAACGGTGCGGACGCGTTTGAGGCTCACGTTACGCATCACTACGAATTCAACGGCGACAAACTCATTATCGGAAAGTTCTGCCAGATTGCGTCCGGAATCGAATTCATCATGAACGGTGCGAACCACTGCATGAGCCGGGTGACGACGTATCCGTTCAACATTATGGGCGGCGGCTGGGAAAAGACCACGCCCGCGCTAAGCGACCTTCCGCTCAAAGGCGACACGGTTGTGGGAAACGATGTGTGGATTGGGCAGAACGTAACGGTGCTTCCGGGCGTTCACATCGGCGACGGCGCAATCATCGGTGCGAACAGCGTTGTTGCGAGCGACATTCCGCCGTATTGCATTGCCGTGGGAAATCCGTGCCGCGTCATCAAAAAACGCTTCGACGACGAACTGATTTCGCATCTTGAAAAAATCCAGTGGTGGAACTGGGACGACGAAAAAATCAACGCCAACTTGGAAACATTGTGCAGCGGCGACCTAGAGCGGATACGGGAGATAAAATGAATGACCCCGACGCAGAGCATCGGGGTATGAAACCCTCCGCACGAATAAGAGCAGAATCGCATCGGGTGATTCTCCGTGCGTTTTATGATATACTGAAACAAGAGGTGTTGAAATGTATATCAAAGACGGCATTTGCTACGCCGATGAACTTGTACCGGAAATCGAAGTTTCATCTATAAAAAATCTTGAGGACGGTATGATGCTCGTTGAGTTTTCGACTGGCGAAACGCGGCTTTTTGACGTAACATCACTGCTTGACAAAGGCTCTGCATTCGCGCCGCTCGCACAAGAAGAAAACCGGCAGACCGCAAAAGTAACTCACGGATTTGTTTCGTGGCTGAACGGAGAAATCGACATTGCGCCGGAAACGTTGTATGCGGAAAGCTACAAATATTCAAAAGAAGTGTATGTGTAGGAATGAAAGATAAAGAAGCAATGACTGAGATGCAGCGGGATTTTGTCGCAAAAATGAAAGAATATGCGGTGGAATTTGCGGAGCATATAGACAAAAGTGATATTCAAGCCGTGCTGCTTTCGGGAAGCGTTGCCCGCGGTGATTTTTATCCCGGAGAATACGGCGGAATGATTGATCTTGTTATCATGAAAAAGTCCGGGCATTGTTTTGATGCGGAAAAAATCCTGGGAAAAGACGAAGAGCCTGACATTCCGTATCATTGTGTCCGCAGGAATTTTTATGGTTCTGAGATATGTTTTGAAATCGATGTGCGTGATTTTGTTTCCGCAGAGCAGTTTGAGCAGCTTGATGAATCTCGGAAATTTTCTATAATCGAGTCTGAAATTATATATGATGCTGGCAATTTGTACAGAAATGAATTTCAAAAGATTCTTCTTCTGAAAGACAAGGAACTGCATATTCTTTTTGACAGCACACTGCAAGGAATCGATTGGATGTTAAGCCCTTACACCACGGACAAATGGTTCAGGCGGCAGGCATTCGTTCAAATGCATTGGAATTTGAATTCCGCAGTCCGCATGGGAGTGAAATGCCTCTATTATAAAAACGGCAGCTACGTTCCTCCTGAAAACCGGATGCTCTATTACACATACACATTGGAGAAACTGCCTGAACAGTACAGCAGGCTGATTGCGGCATTGTTCCGGCAGAACATAGAATCCTATGCTGATTATAAGCGCCGGGAAAAACTGTTCTGCAAACAATTTTTAGGTTTCCTTCGCACGAATCAATAACAGCAAGCGCGCAAGTCTGCATCGCAAATCTCCGATTTGCTTACCACGTTTTTTAACGCTTCACTCCGTTTCGTTAAAACTTACGGTATCTTCTGTTTTCATTTTTCGTCAATAGTAAGCCGTATTTCCTAATTGCTCTTCCACAGCAGCATATTATTTTCAAAAGTAACATCAAGCTTTCCGTTATCTTTCAGCCATGACAGATACGAACGCACGGTACTTCCCACCAAAACATACTGCTCAAAATTCATTGTCAGTCTGTATTCGTCAAAAAGCCGCTTCAGGAGTTCTTCAAAGCACATCGGCGTTTTTAAGATGGATTGTATATCATTTGCTATATCGAATACTTTTTGACGGTTAAGCTGCACAATAGTTGTAATGTCATTTATTACATCTGAATGGGCAGGCACGAACACAGCGGCTTCCATAGCTTCAACTGTATTCAATGTGTTCAGATATTCAGCGACATCATATATAAAGGAAATCTGATATTTTTCCAAAGTGCTTTTGCTGCTGATACAATCAGCGAGAAAAACAACATTGTCCGGAGTGCGAATGCCAATCATATCGAAGAAATGTCCGCGCAGGGGAATGACCTCGAGTTCCTTTGGAAAGTCATCATCCGTAATTTCGCAAACATCGCTTTCAGAGGCAAGCAAAAACTTGTGCCGTAAATCTTTGCACGGATATCCGCCGTACAGAAATGACGGCTCTAAAATCGGATATCTCGTGAACGCCGCTTCAATGCCGGCCGCGAATATTTTGCATCCTGTCTGCTGCTGCAAATACTTGTTTCCGCCGATATGGTCAGCATTGGAATGTGTGTTGATAATTCCTTTTAATCGCCAGCCGTTTTCGCTTACTATCTTACGGACTTTTCTGCCAGCGTCTTTATCATTTCCGCTGTCGATGAGATAAACGTTTTTATCGTCAGCAAGATATACTCCGATTTTTGCAGGGCAATTAATATAATAACTTTTTTCACCGACTCGAATCAATTCAAACATGTTGGGGCCTCTCATTCTTTATAGAAAATAAAATTATAAACAGCGCAGGTATTTTTATATGAGTTCACATACGAATGCGGAATATTCGCTTCAAATCGGATTGCCTGCCTTTTTCTTACGGTAACCTTTGTTCCATTCAAAATCATATCAAGCTTTCCGCGAATGACAAAAATATATTCTTCAACACCGTCATTGTGCTTATCTGAATCATGCTCGCAGCCGGCTGCAAATTCAATGTAAAACGCCTCGCAGCTGCGGACAGGGTCGAATGCAAAAAGCGTATATACTTTCATTGCGCCATTTTCTTCCAACAGCACATCCTGCTCCTGCAAACCAACTACTGTGTATTCCGTTCCCTGCTCCTGCAAAAAGGACGAAAACGGTATTTTCATACCTGTTGCAATTTTCCAAAGTGTATTGACTGTTGGAGATGACTGCCCCCGCTCAATCTGCCCAAGCATCGGCTTGCTGACCCCTGTTGCTTCCGCCAATTCATCTAAGGTCAAATTTCTATTTTGTCGTGCCGCCTTTAATCTTTTTCCGATATTCAAGTTATCCATATTCGTCTCTTAAAATATGTAAAAGCATATTTTAATATAGTATAACATATTTTTTGAACAGTTTTCAAGTCGGCTGTGTAAAGCAAAAGACTGTTTCCATCTACTGCATTTTCTGGTTATGCCGCGAGCTGCCCGCATACGGAAACTGCGGCGCGCACAATCGGAATGAGAATGTCTCCCTGTCCACAATGCCCGCCGTTTTGTCGCTGTCGTACAATGCGAGCAGGAACGACGCCATCTGCGCGCTTGTGTGGTACGTGCCGAACGCTTTGTCATAATCATATTCCGCAGCATCGTTCGCAATTTTTCCGAAATCCGTTTTTGTTGCGGCGGGAGCCAGCACCTTCACCTGCATTTTCGCACGGGCGGTCTTCAGTTCCCGCGCCAGGCCTTCCGTAAACGCGCTGACAAAAAACTTCGCCGCGCAGTACGTTACCGCGCCCGGAACAATCGTGTAGCCACCGCAGGAAGAGACGTTGATAAGCTGCGTTCCCTCCGTGTCCTTAAAATCGCGGACAAACAGCGAGGAAAAAACCGTGAGCGCCTCCACGTTCAGGCGCAGCATCCGGCTGATTTTCTCCACATCCTGACTTGCGACGCTGCCGTAATTTCCAAATCCCGCGTTGTTAATCCACGTCCGAAGCGGATACGACCGTACGCTTTCATACAGCCGAATCACAGTGTGCGGAACAGACAAATCCGCGTCCCTGACCACGACATCAAGCGCAGGGTGAAGCGACACAATTTCGCGCCGGAGCGTTTCCAGCCTGTCCTTCCTGCGGGCGACAAGAATCAGGCTGCTCCCGCGCGCCGCAAACGCCTTTGCCGCCTCCCAGCCGATTCCCGAGCTTGCGCCCGTAATCACCGTGTACGTTTTTGAATTCTGAATCATTTGCAAAGCCTCCTTTTTGCGATATAATGAAAGCATACAATGTAGAGTTAACTCTATGTCAAGATGCGGGAGGTGATTTTTTTGGAATATTCGATAGGCGAATTTTCACGGCTGACAAATGTAGGAATACACACCCTGCGCTACTACGAGCATGAGAAGCTGATTGAGCCGAAGCGCAATTCCGCCAACCGCCGCCGCTATTCAGACGAAGACCTCGCATGGATTGCGTTTATCAGGCGGCTCAAGGACACGGGAATGCCGATTAAAAAAATTCAGCAGTACGCACAGCTTCGGGCGAAAGGAAGCCGCACGCTTGCCAAAAGAATGAAGATGCTTTCCGCGCACCGCGAAACCCTCAGCGGGCAGATACAAACATTGCAGGAACACCTTGCCCGGCTGAACGAAAAAATCAGCTTTTACCGCCGTGAGATACAGCGCATGGAAAAATAGCCGGAGAGAAAGCTGACTTCCGCCTTCCGCAGAATCTTGCCTGTATACATTCAGTTTCCTCCGACAAAAAAAAGCAGGAACGGACAGGACTGTTCAGCCGCGCTGATATATTCTATTCTTACAGGCAGGAGGACGGACGATGGAATGGGTTACGGCGCTGAACAGGACAATCGGCTTTATCGAGAGAAACCTGAAGGCGCGGATTTGTGCGGAGGACTGCGCGCGCGAGGCCGGAATCTCGGAGTTCTACTTGCAGACGGGCTTCCGCATCATCACGGGATTTTCGCTCGGGGAATACATCAGGAACCGCAGGCTCTACTCTGCGGCGCTTGAAATTGCGGACACAGACCGCAGCATCCTCGACATCGCGCTCGACTTCCAGTACGAGACGCCGGAAAGCTTCACAAAGGCGTTCAGGCGTTTCCACGGAAGCACGCCGAGCCAGATTCGCGCTGCGGGCGCCGGACAGTTCGCTTCGCTCGTCACCTCATTTCTGCCTGTATCAATTTCAATCCATGTAACAGGAGGCAGCACAGTGGATTATGAAGTGGCGGCCCTCACGGGCTTTACCGTAATCGGGTTTGAGCGCGAGTTTTCGTTCGAGGATTCCTACAGCGCAATTCCGAAGTTCTGGGACGAAGTGTGCGAATCTCATCTGAAAAAAATCTGGTTCGGAAAGAAACCCGAAACGCCGCAGGAGCAGGCGATAGCGGAAAACGGAATCGGCGAGTTCGGCATCTGCATTGACGACACCGGCGGCGGAAAATTCCGCTACCTGATTGCAGGACGGTACACGGGCGGCGCAGTCCCGGAAGGCATGAAGACGTTCGACGTTCCCGCAGGCGACTGGGCGAAATTCCGCGCGGAAGGCCCGCTCCCCGACTCGCTCCAGAAAGTGAACACCTACGTCTTCAGGGAATGGCTTCCCGGAAATCCCGACTGGGATGCCGCAGGGCAGTGCAGCGTCGAGTGGTACAGCAAAGGCTGTCCCAGCGACCCCGGCTACAAAAGCGAAATCTGGATTCCCGTAAATCGCAGAAAGTAGGGGTAAAACATCTTACTGAATTACAAGAGCATCTGAAGCGGCAGGAATAATTTCCTGCCGCGTATATTTCAAATTAAAAAGATATTTTATTCTTGGCAGACGCAAGCCTGATTCCGCCGGTCTTTTCTGGCCTCCGCTCATTTCGGAAGCCCGAGCAAGTCCAGCACCGAAACGCCAAGCACGTGCGAGACGGCGGCAAGCTCAATGTCCGTAACAAAACGCTTGCCGCACTCAATGCGCTGAATCGCATTCTTGTCCACATCAATTCCGCACAGCTGAAGCCTGTCCGCCAGCGCGCGCTGAGAAAGCTTCGGCTGCATCTGCTTCCTGAAGCGGGCGATATTTTCGCCGGAAATATTGTTTGAACTGCCGTTTTTATTCTTGAACATAGGAAATTTGACATTCAGTGCTTGTCAATTATGGAATTGTATGGTATAACTGAATAAGATTTGACATCTAGTAAATGTCAAAAAAAAGGAGGATGCATGAAACGGATATCCGGCTGCCTTGCCGTGCTTCTGCTGCTTGCTGGCATTCCGCTTTTTTCCGCTATGCCGAACAAAATTGTACACGGCATATACAAATCCTCCGTTTCAAATACTGAAATCAAAATTGAAAAAGGCATCTACATCATCCGCGGCGACCAGATTGAAATCCGGACGGACAGGTGCACTTCAGTCTGCTACACCGTGTTCAGCCGGACGAGCTTTGGAAACGCGCACGAACTGTTCTGCCTTTTCAGTTTTGAAAATATTGATTCTCCGCAATGAGACAAAACTACGAAGGTGGAAAAAATGAAAAAGATGCTGATTGCAATGGCGGCGATGGCTGTCATAGGAATGGGAGCTGCGGTGGCTGACGGATACTGGGGATGCGTTGTAGATTCCATACAAACAGGAGCTGATGCTGGTGCACAAAAGGCAAATGAATACGAGATTTCTGATCCTGTAACAAAAAATGCAAGTATTGCTGGAGGAGCCATAGGTGGGGCAGCAGCAGGAATTATAAACTGTGAATAATTTTATGTCTATTCAGGAACAGCGGACATGAACAAAGCTTCTGGCGGCAACTGATTTTTCGCATTCCTATTTTTCTCTCCACATTATAGGAACATAAAAAAGGAGGAACGGCGCGGGCAAGTCCCGCGCTGTTTTTTTGCGCTCAGCCAGTTTGCAATTTTTTACAGCACTGCATTCCGTGCTACCGTTCCGGCATGGAATCCACAATACATTTCAGCGTTGTCCGGGCGCATGGCTTTGCGCGCGGTAATCATCATAAAAGCAATTGTTTCGTCTTGCGCAATCCCGAGCGCGCGTGTACAATTCCTGCCATGAAATGTCCATACAGACGGATTCTTGTTGTCGGCTCGGGCGGCGCGGGAAAAAGCACGCTCGCCGTGGAACTTGCGCGCAGGCTTTCGCTTCCTGTTGTCCATCTTGACAAGCTGTGGTGGCTTCCCGGCTGGAAGGAGCGGACGGAAGCCGAATTCGACGCGCTGCTTGAGGCGGAGCTTGCAAAGCCCGAATGGGTCATCGACGGAAACTTTCGCCGCACATTCGCCCGGCGGCTTGAGCGCGCGGAACTGTGCATTTTCCTCGACTATCCCGAATCAGTGTGCATGGACGGAATTCTGCGCCGCGCACAGGAATACCGCGGACGCACGCGCTCCGACATGACGGACGGCTGCCCGGAGCGCATCGACAGCGAATTCCGCGAATGGGTGCGCACGTTCAGAAGCCTCGTCCGCCCGGAAATGATTTCCGCCATGAACGAAAGCCCCGTTCAAAAGCTCATTTTCACGTCCCGGGAAGAAACCGCCGGCTGGCTTTCGTCGCTCGGGAAGCAGCAATCTAGTGCAAAAAAGCGCGCAGAATAAAAATTCTTGGGAGCCAGCATCCAAATACGTTCGGACAACACGGCTTATGATTTTCAGCTGCAACGTTGTTCCATACCAGTACTCTGCAACGCAAGCATTTTCGCGTATATACCGCCACTCTCTTTGAGTTCCTGCGGCGTTCCCTGCTCGGCAACCTTGCCGCCCTGCAATACTACGATTTTTTCCGCGCCGTCCACCGTTCTCATACGGTGCGCTATGATAAGCACGGTCTTATTCGCTATAAGTGCCGACAACGCTCGTTGTACTTCCGTTTCGTTTTCGGCGTCGAGCGACGCGGTGGCTTCGTCCATAATTACTACGGGCGCGTCTTTAAGCATAGCACGCGCTATGGATATTCTCTGCCGTTCTCCGCCCGAAAGCATCGAGCCGTTTTCGCCTATCACGGTATTGTAACCGTAGGGCAGTTTGCTTACAAACTCGTCGCATTGCGCTTCTTTTGCCACGCGCAAAACTTCCTCGTCGGTCGCCCCTACCTTGCCGATTCGTATATTTTCCATTACCGTATTGTTAAACAGCGTTACGTCTTGGAACACTATCGAATAGGCTTTTAACAGTTCTTCGGGATCGACCGTCTTTACGTCAACGCCGCCGACCGTTATAACGCCTTTATTTACGTCCCAAAACCTTGCGGCAAGTTTAGCCGCCGTAGATTTACCGCCGCCGCTTTCGCCGATAAGTGCGGTAACTTCGCCTTGCTTTGCTGTAAATGATACATCTTCTAAAACGGTTTCGCCTGTATTATACGCAAATCCCACGTTTTTGAACTCAATGTCGTACCCGTTCGGATTGAACGCTTTGTCGCCTGCCTGTTCCTCGTAGTTTTCAATTTCGTTCATTCTGTCAATGTTTATTTGCAAACTGTTCATTGCGGCGAGATTCTGCATTGCCCCTGCAAGCGGCTCGTATACGCGCGATACGACAAGTAAAAACATAAAGAACGTTATAAGCGAGAGCGTTCCGTTTGCAAGCAATACGCTTCCGACAAGCGCAACGGTGGCTATACCGAGTTTTAATATCATCTGCGCCGGAACAACGAACATAGCCGTACCGAGTTCACTCTTTATGTGGCGCACTTCCGCTTTATCTATTTTCTTATTCAAGCCTTCAAGATACTTTTTCTCGGCATTATTGCTTTTTAAGTCGCGTACCGTTTCGAGATTTTCCTGTATGCCGTCCATAACGGCTACGTCGGCTTCCTTTTGTTTGCGGTTAAAATAATTCTGCGCTTTTTTAGAAAAGGCAACTATGACAAGCGATACGGGGAACACCCATAACGCGGCGAGAGCCATACGCCAATCAAATGCGAACATTCCGATTGATACGATAAGCGCGGAAATAATCGAACCCCAAAATTGCGGAACGTAGTGCGACATCATCTGTTCGGTTGTCTGCACGTCGCCCATAACCGTGTTAGTAAGATCCGCCAAGTCCTTTTTACCGAAGAACGACAGCGGCAATTTGCGTAACTTTTCGGCAAGTCCTACACGTTTTATGCCCGATTCGCGGTAGGTAGAAAAATACGTTGCATTATACTTCCAAAAGTTTGTCAGTACGATAAGCGCAAGGGCTATGACAATTCCGAAGCCGTACAAATAATAATGCCATGTCGGTATTGTTCCTTTTATTAAATCATCTGTCAGATAGTACAACAGCGATACGGGAATCATAAGCGCAAGTCCTTCAACCGTGCAAGCGATTACCGCCCATATAAAACCTTTCGCACCGCGCTCCGAGAGCGCAAATTTTTTCATTATATGCTTTATCATTTTGCACCTCCCACTTTCCAACTGATTGAAGTCTGATAGTCCTTCCACATCTTCGCATACAACGAGCCGCTTTTTACGAGTTCGTCGTGCGTTCCCGCGTCCTCGATTTGCCCGTCTTTCAGCACAAAAATCCTGTCTGCGTTTCTGACGGTTGTAAGCCTGTGCGCTATCATAATAACCGTCTTGTCTTTCGACAGTTCAGCGAACGCCTTTTGTACCAACGCTTCGTTTTCGGGATCGGCGAATGCCGTCGCTTCGTCGAGTACGATAATTGGCGCGTTCTTTAACATTACACGGGCTATTGCTATTCTTTGCTGTTCGCCGCCCGAAAGGTAAACGCCTTTCGTTCCGATTACGGTATGTATTCCGTCCGGCAATTTTGCGATTATATCGTCGCATTGCGCTTTATGTAAAGCATTCAATACTTCGACTTCGCTGGCGCGGGGATTACCGAGTCGCACGTTATCTAAAATAGAAGTCTTTAACAGTCTGCTGTCTTGGAATACATACGACACGTTATTCATAAGTTCTTCGTGCCGAATATCTTTTACGTTTACGCCGCCTATTTTTACCGCACCTTCGCGCACGTCCCAAAATCGAGATATAAGACCTGCAACCGTTGTTTTACCGCCGCCGCTCGGACCGACTAATGCAACCGTCTGTCCTGCGTTCACTTTGAACGACATGTTAGAGAGTGCGTCGGTTTCGGCATTGCTGTAACGGAACGATACGTTATTGAACTCAACCGAATTATCTTCGGGCGTTTCTCCCTGCGTAGGTTCGGGCAACGGTTTTAAATCAAGTATAGAGTGAACACGGGCAAGAGCGTCCGCCACTACCATTCCGTTCTCGCTCATATACAATACTTTCATAAGCGAAGTAGTGAGTATAGGCGTAAATATAACGTAGAAAATAAAGTTTAATACTATGTTCTGCGCTATCGCTCCCCCACTTGTAAGTATCAAAGCAAGCGCAATAAGGAACGCAAACGCGCTATTGACAAACATAGTAAACAGTATCATTGACGGACGGCATTTTTTGCAGTACGCAACGCAATAGTTGTGATAGTTGTCTATCGAGCCTTGAAACTTCTTGAACGAGCGCACCGTTTGTCCGAACGTCTTTACTACGGGAACGCCGCGCACATATTCGACCGCTTGATTATTCATATCTTCGAGCGCATTATTATAGTCTTTCATATCCTGCGCCATTTTCGGTCCTGCCATTTTCCACATACAAGCAAAACCCAAAATTACGGGCAATAAGCATATAAGACCGAATCGCCAATCAAATAAAAACAGCATTACGATCATACCGAGCGGCGTTGCTACCGCACCTGCCATATCCGGAAGTTGGTGTGCAAGATACGTTTCGGTTGCCGCGCTACTGTCGTTTACGATTCGGCGCACCTTCCCGCTACCTGCTTCGCCGATAAAGCCGAGCGGCAATTCCGATATGTGCTTCATCGTTCTTTTACGCATATTCCCTGCGATTCTGAACGCCGACAAATGCGAACACATAAGCGCGCCCACATATACCAATATGGACGCAAGCGCGAACACTACCGCCATCCAACCGTTGAACACGATATTCGTTGCTTGCGAGAAATCGGGCGCAACTTCTATTACTTCCTTTATGATAAAGAAAATGTAGACGAACGGCACGAGCGCAAGAGCCGCGCTTATTACCGACAACACCCACGACGAATAAGTAAGGTACTTATGCTTTCCTGCAAACTGCATAAGTTCGGAAAGATTACCTTTCTTCTTTTTCATTGATTCTTACCTCCTGTTTGAATTTGCATTTTTATAAAACCTCCTTGAAATTATTTGACTGTTTTATTAGTTAGCAAAGGCTAACTCTTATCCGTTAAAAAAGAGATTATTAAAATCTCTGTTCTAACTTATTAAACTATATGCTTCCAATCCGACGGCAAGCCGAGCAATTTATCCCAACCGGCATTGAAAAAGTCCTGCACTTGCTTGATATATCCCCTCGCGTCCTCTCGCGGCAAATCGTGCGCGACTACCTCGAATATTCCGTTAAACATAGCACTCGATAACATATGACTTAAATCGGCGCGTACTTCATTCATTTTAATGCCTGCGTTATTCAATGTTTCGATAAAGCGCACGGTATTCGCCGTTTCAATATCTATCATTTTGTCGATATAGTATTCGTAACCGCTTCCTGCGCTCTTGCAAACGATCAGTTTGAAAGCGTCGAAGTTGTCGTAGATAATATCTATCATCACATCTACTTTCGCGCCGACATAAGTGTGCATTTCTTTATGTTGCTGTTCGGGTGACAACTCCGCGAAATGGTCTTCCGATTGCGAAAAGTAATTGAAAAGTTTGTCCGCCGCTTTACCCACAAGTTCCTTAAAAAGCCTGCTCTTATCTGCAAATCTCGCGTAAACCATACCCGTCGTGTACCCTGCCCTTTCTGCAATGGTACGCATTGACGCGCCCTCGAAGCCTTTTTCCATAAACTCGCTTAAAGCGCATTCCACTATTTTATCTACGGCAATTTCGTCTTTCCTTTTCATAACATTGTTATTATAACACTGTTATTTTATAAAGTCAACTCTTTTATGTTCTTGTCAGATTTAGAAAGTATTATCCGGGAAGAAACCGCCGCCTGGCTCGCGTCGCTCGGGAAGCCCGATTTGTCTTCGTGATTCCTTTCAGTCTTCGCGGATAAAGTTCATCCGCTGGAACGCTTCTTTTTGCGGCAGCCCGAAACGCTCCTTGCCGAGCGCGATGCTTTTCATCAGGAACGCCATGTTGCGCGCAAGCACCCGCATCACCTGCATTCCCTCGCTGTCACGGACGGCCTCGCCTTTTTCCCTGCCGTGGACGCCGTTCCAGTACTGGCTTGAGGCGACCGGCATATTTGAAATGGTGAAGTATTTGTTCAGCATGTCGAATGTCGCAGTCAGTCCGCCGCGGCGCGCAACAGCAACGCTTGCGCCGACTTTCATCGTCTTGTCAAAGCGCGTGCTGAAAAACAGCCTGTCCAGAAACGAGACGAGCGTTCCGTTGGCGGAGCCGTAGTACACGGGAGATGCAATCACAAGCCCGTCGCACGATTCAAACTTGGGCGCAGTTTCGTTCACGATGTCATTGAACGCGCACGCGCCTTTTTCAAGGCAGAACGAGCACGCCATGCATCCGCGGATATCCTTGCCGCCGACCTGCACGGTTTCCGTCTCAATCTGCTCCTCATGAAAAATACGCTCCATCTCGCGCAGCGCGTCCGCCGTGTTTCCGCCCGCCCTCGGACTTCCGTTAATCATCAGTACGTTCATACGCATCCTCCTGATTTGCCCATGCTGAATATAATAAGAGCATACACCCGGTTCTTGCTCCCATGTCAAGTGCTTTTTAAAAAGTGAAGGCGCAAATAGAAAAAGTCAGGCGGATATGATACAATTCATGCGGAGACTTCCTGCCCCGGAGAGGAGAAGCAAATGTCTGACTACTACATTGCAAGCTGCCTGTTCACGGCGCAATTCCCGGAAACAAGCCTGATGATTCAGGAATACATAAAGGCAAAGCCGGGCATACAGCTGGTTCGCTGCTGCATTCCAAACTACAGGACAGAACAGAACACGGAGCGGATTTCTGACAGCGCGGCACAAAGCGCGTGGAAGCAGCTTCCGCAGTCGGCGGTTTTTCAGCCGGACGACACCGTGATTTCCGTCTGCCACAACTGCACGAACATTGCTGAAGAATGGCGGAAGGCGCGCGCCGTATCGCTGTGGGAAGTCATCGACCGCGATTCCTCGTTTCCGTTTCCGGATTACAGCGGGCTGAACGTTACTGTGCAGGACTGCTGGCGGACAAGAGAACGGAAAAGCGAGCAGGAAGCCGTCCGTAGCCTGCTGAAAAAAATGCGCATAACATACGTTGAGGCGGAAAAAAATCACGGGGAAACTGATTTTTGCGGAAGCACGCTGTTCCGTGAGCAGCCCGCCAAGAATTCCGCTCTCGCGCCGAAGCATTATGTCGAGCAGGCAAAAGGAAAATTCAAGCCGCATACGCAGGAAGAGCAGATTTCCCTCATGAAAGAATATTGCGGCCGCCTGCCCACAAAGACGATCGTCTGCTACTGCCACTACTGTCTGGAAGGTCTTTTGCAGGGCGGCGCGGACGGACGGCACATCGCGCACCTGCTGTTTCCCGCGCGGAAATAGGCAGACATAAACGTGCGGCAGAGAAAGCGAAGGAAATGAACGGAAGCACACTCCGCCCTCACTCGCTCAGTTCCTTGTACGTTCTTCTGATTATGACTGCGGCGATGATGAACGTGAGAAAATCCGAGAGCGGGAACGAGACGAGCAGTCCGTCCAAGCCCCAAAACGTCGGTAGCAGAAGCGCAAATCCGACTCCGAAAATCAGTTCCCTCGTAAGCGAAATCAGCGTCGAGGCGGCGGCTTTTCCCATCGCCTGCAAGTAGATGAACGTTCCCTTGTTCACCGTTGCAAGAACCGTCATGCACAAGTACACGCGGAAGCTTTTGACCGCGAACGCCGTGTAGTACGGATGCTCGTGCGCCGCGCCAAAAATGCCGATGAGCTGGCGGGGAAAAAATTCCACGCAGACGAACGCGGCCGCGCCGACCGCCGCCTCCGTAAGAAGCAGATACGTGAACAGCTGCTTCGCCCTGTCCTTCCGCCCCGCGCCGATATTGTAGCCCGCGATCGGAATGCATCCTGCCGCGCAGCCGACCGCAATCGAAATGACAATCTGGAAAAATTTCATGACGATTCCGAGGACGGCAAGCGGAATCTGCGCGAATTCAGCCTGCGAGAAAATCTCGTCCCGGGCGCCGTATTTCGTGCACATATTCTGAATCGCAGCCATCGCCGCGACAAGCGAAATCTGCGCAAGGAAGCTCGTTACACCGAGCGCAAGAAACCTGCGCGCGATGCCCGGCGACAGCACGAAACTGCGCGCGCACAGCCGGACCGTCTTCATCCGGCACAGATAGCCGAGCGCAAGAAGCGCGGTGAGAATCTGCCCGAGCACCGTCGCCACCGCCGCGCCCATCATTCCCCACTTGCACACGAAAATGAAAACCGGGTCAAGGATGATGTTCACGACCGCGCCCGAAACCGTGCTGAACATCGCGAACTTCGGGCTTCCGTCCGAGCGGATAACCGGGTTCATCGCCTGCCCGAACATGTAGAACGGAATTCCGACCGTAATCCAAAAAAAGTATTCCTTTGCATTCCTGAACGTCTCGCCGTTCACCCGCCCGCCGAAGAACGTGATGATTCCGTCCTGAAAAATCAGGTAGGCCGTCGTGATAGCAAGGCTCGCCGCGACGCAAATGATGATTGCGTTTCCCACCGCGCGGTGCGCCTTTTCGCCGTCCTTCCTGCCGAGGCTGATGCTCACGAACGCGCATGTTCCGTCGCCAATCATGACTGCCACCGCAAGCGCGACGACCGTCAGTGGAAAGACGACCGTGTTCGCCGCGTTTCCCGCCGAGCCGAGGTACGACGCGTTCGCGATAAAAATCTGGTCAACGATGTTGTACAACGCCGCGACAAGAAGCGAGATGATGCACGGAAGCGCGTATTTGCGCATCAGCGTTCCGACGCCTTCCGTCTCAAGAAACTGATTTTGATTTTTCTGTCCTGACTGAATCTGTTCCATAAAAGCCGCTCCGAAAAAAATTCAGAAAGCCCTCACGGCAAGACAGGAACATTCGATGATGAGCCGCCGCGCAGTGGAGGAGCTTCCGTTCGGTTCGATGTTAAAGCTCACAACCACACGCTTTACGCAGAATTTTGTCAAAAAAAGCGGAGAAAGTCAACACACACGGCACAAACTCCTCAAATCCCACACCAAAAGCACAGGCACATTTTTTTCATTATTCGGGCGGTCCCCGCCGGTCGCAGCCTGCGGCTGCTCCCTCTGGGTCGGGCTTTCCGCACTTCCGCTATCGCTCCATCCTCCTCGTCGCTTCGCTCCTGCGGTGGACCGCTTCGCGGGTGCTCCAATCCCTACCGCGAAACTCCGCCTTTCAGACTTATTACATAAGACACCACTCCCGCGGATTTGTGACGGAAAAAGTATTCAGACTACCTATCAAGCCACTGAATAAACGCGGTTTTGTCCGTGCTGTTGTAGCCGGCGTTGCGGTAGAAATGCAACGTGCGTTCTTCCTTTGAGCCGGTGAGCAGCATCGTCTTGTAGCAGTTATTTTTTTCGGCAATTTTTTTGGCGTAATTCAGGCAGGCGGTCGCATAGCCTTTTCCCCGGCAGGCTTTTTTGTGACGACATTTTCGATAAACGCATACGGACGGACATTTCTTGTAAGGTTCGGAATTATCACGCAGACGCAGGATGCCGCAATCTTTCCGCCGGCCTCGCAGACAATCAGATGATGATTTTTGTCGTTTATAATAGTTTCCCACGTTTTTTGTAAGTGCTCCGATTGCTTTGGAATCGATTTTTCATGCAAGTCCAAATACAGTTGCAGCACTTCCGCCAAATCTTCTTTTTTCGCTTCTCTGACCATTCGGTAATCTCCTTTTCCCGGAAAGAGAAATTCATTTCCGCACGTACATTCTATCCACATAGAATTGTATGTTTTTCTCCTGTTCCGCCATTCATTCCCGGTACAGTCCTCGCCCGCATTTCATTAAAATTAACATTATCAGTCACATCATAATTCTTTTGTTATAGTTTTGCATGACAAAAGTTCATCGTTCCATCTTTACAACATATTCTGCCGTGCCTTCTTCTAATCGCCGTTCGTTTGTCAGCGAAAAACCATGACGCTGATAAAATCGGATTGCACCGGTATTTTTTCCAGCACAAACAGAGTTTGAATATGAAATGTTTGAATTGCAATGCAAGCAGTTTTGATCCGATGCCTTCGTTTTGAAAAAAAGAATCTACATATAATTCTGTAAGTTCCTTGCCTTCTACGTGAACCATTCCTTTCACAAACTCATCGTCATATACCCGGATATTCCGCAGCCGTTCGGGATGGGCAATGTAATCCTGAGCCAAAGGATAAACCTGCATTTCTCCGAATGAAACTTTGTCATTGCAAAAGATTTTTCTGTAAGCCATTCTTTTGGTGAAAATCAATATTTCCGCAAGCCTTGACGCATCCCGCGCTTCCGCCTTTCTGATGCAGCCCATCACTTTACCTCGCAATGCAAATCACCGTTCCGACAGATACTTTTGTATTTCGCGCGATGTCAGTTTCCGTACCTGCGTGTCTGCGAATTCTTTGTATTCTCCGGCGATGAAGACGGGCTTCATGGCGGCGCACGTTTTTCCGTTGTGCGTTTTGAGATAGCGCAGCAGGTCATCGCTGTCCGCAAAGATTTTGTACGAAAGCCTGCCGTTTTCATTTTTCAGCTCGTAGATGCCGCACGGTTTTTTCATTGTGTAATCGGCGGTCCGCAGATACAGCTTCGCGATTTCCGGCGACTTGAACGGAAAGTTCCACCGCTGAAGTCCGCGCCCAGGTTCATGCTCAATGCAGATGCACCGCCCGCACGTTCCGCAGATGTACTGCGTGTGGTTTTTGAGGCAGTCCGCCGGATTTAAAAGCGGCGTTATTCTGTTTTTGTCGGCATAGCATTCTTCGCACATTTTGTTTTCGCTCCGGCTGCACATTTTACCTTTGCGTTCTATTCGGAAATGAATTGAACCATGCCCGCTCCTCAAAAGTTCGCTTCTGTGGCGGCGTTGGTTCTGTCTCGGCGATGCCGACGGGCAAAAAGCACACCAGCTCAAAATCATCGGGAACGTTTAGAATCTGAGCCATCTGACAGCCGATTTTGTCTTCGTCGGTAATGTGGCCTTCATACCAGCAGCTTTGATATCCACGTTCAACTATCGCCAAAAGCATATTTTCGATTGCGGCGGAATAATCTTGAACCGCAAAGCATTTGTCCCTGTAGGCGTTTATTCTTTGCGCCAAAACGCATATCATGGCGGGGGCGGTTTCTCCTGCCGACGGATTTATGACCTTGTGCAGCTTTTTCAATACGTCCGTGTCATCCACCGCTATCAGGCTTGTCGTCTGCTTGTTGCAGCCTGACGGAGCGTTCAGTCCCGCTTTCATAATTGTGATTAAATCCTCTTTGGGAACGGCATTAGGCTTATACTTTCCTCTGTAACTGTGCCGTTTGTTTATTGCTTCTATTGTGTTCATTTTTTCCTCCGCTCATTCCGATTGTCAATTTAGTTCGTATTATAATGTATTATGAAGAATTCTGGCAAATAGGAAGAATCCTTTTTACTTTTAGCACGAAAAATAAGCCACAGAACCGTCTCTGTCGGTACATTTCTTCTGACCTGCCATCTATATACTCTAAGGAGTAGCAAATTCCTTATGAAATATGACGACGGCTCGGATTAAGTGAGAGGGAGGATTCGCATCATACGGATTGAAAAGTGTCGCCGTTCGCGCTGGCGGAATCGCTGTAGACAAAAATTCGTTTTCGTGGTCTAGTTGTATGATGAAGCGTTTTTGTAAAATTTTTTGTGCGGCGGTGTGTATGTTCAGTCTTTTCAGCTGTTTTGCGAAGCAGGGCAAGGCGGACGGAGGAAGCCGGGGCGGCTTCCGTTCAGTTTCCATGAGCGAAGGGATTTCCCTGATGGGCGCGCTCGAGGACGGGCAGTTCGTGCTGCTTGACGTGCGCCGCCCTGACGAATTCGCGCAGGGGCATATTCCCGGCGCACGGCTCCTCACGAACGAAACAATCAGCGCGGAAACCGTCCGCGAGCAGTTCCCCGACACGGCGCAACCCCTGTTTGTCTACTGCCGGAGCGGACGGCGCAGCAAGGAAGCCGCGCAGAAACTCGCCGCCCTCGGCTACACAAACATCACCGAAATCGGCGGCATCCTTGACTACGCAGGAGAACTTGAGCGGTAGGGGGGCAGGCACCGGCAAGAGGACGGAATGTTAGGGATTGCACGCCTGGATCGTTTGCTGTTTCAGAATCATCCAGCCCGCGTCATGGATTCAAATTCTTCCGTGAGATGACGATAAGCTGGATGCCGTCCGCGGAAGACGGAGCACTGTTGAAATCGCTGAAGCTTTCTTCAATCTGCATGCTGCGCGCCTGCATAATCGGCTTCAGTTCGGAAAGAGAATACAGCCGCGTAGGATTTCCCCGGCGGATGACAGGCTTTTCGAGCGGCGCGCCGTATCGGAAGTCGAGCTGTCCGTACAGCATGATGTTCGTTTCGGCGTTCCATTCAAACTGCGAGAGCGTCAGGCATTTTTCGCCAGCATCCCAAAGCTTCAGCGGAAAGTGATGCGCCGCGTAGTCCGCATTCATAATGTCCATGCAGTGGCGGGCTCCCGGCTTTAGGGCGCGGGACACCGCATCGAAAATCTTCAGGTTTTCCGCTTCGTTTTCAAGATAGCCGATGGCTCCGTCTCCCATGCTGATGACGGCGTCAAATTCCCCGTCAAAAGCGCAGTTCCTGACGTCGCCCAGAATAAACGATGCATCGAGATTCCGGCTTCGCGCCTGACTTTGCGCATAGTCTACGTATTCCTTTGTGATGTCAACACCGACTGTCCGGCAGCCGCGTTCAGCAAGCGCAAGCGAGTGCCGTCCGAAGCCGCACGCAAGGTCAAGCACACGCGAACCGCGTCCAAGCCCGAGCCGGGAGCACAGAAAGTCAGCCTGCGCTTCCGTGCCTTCTGTCCATGACATATCCGCAATATCAAGGCTCCAGATGTTTCTGTACCAGCTGCTTTCCGCCACTTCCATACGTCCTCCTGACACACCCCGCCGGGGAGGCTTATTCTACAGCCTTCCGTTTCAAAATGTCAACAGACGGAAGATGATTTGTGCGGAAAATGAATGCCACGCCAGCGTCAGTTTCCGAGGCGGAATGTTACGCCGGTGTACACCTTGAGGCGCTGCACGCAGGAAATGTCGCACCAATCGCCAAGCTCCCAGACATCATCCCGCGAGTCGTCAACCGTTCCGTAGCAGAACCGGCCGCGCCCGACGGAATAGTCCGCGCCGAAGTCCAGCCCCACGCCGAACCGCTCGCGCTGCACGACCCAGAAGCGGTAGCCGCCGCTGATGTGCAGCCCGTACTCGAACGAAAGCACCGAATCGTACACGTCAGATGACCCGCGCTCGTCCCATGCGTTCATAAAGCGGAAGAACGCGCCCGGCGACACGAACAGCGAATGCCGTCCGAACATGAATTCAAACGCCGGCCCTGCCTGAACCTCCATGTTCCAGCCGCCGTCAAGGCTGTGCTGCCCGTCATGCTGCACAAAGCGCACGCGGTCCCAGCCAAGCCCCACGTTCAGCCCCGCATTGAACGTCTTCATTCCGCCGAAAAAGAACGTCGCGGACGCCTGCATTCCGGCGGGAAAGATTTCATGCACCCAGTCCCTGCCCGTCTCCCCGCCGAAGTCAATCCGCCTACTGCTGATCGGCGCAGCGTACAGATTTCCGCCTACTTCCACCGCCGCGAACAACGGAACGGCAGCCAGCGCCGCAAGGGCGCACAGTACAAAACACTTCTTCATGTGTCCTCCTTAGTTTCCGAGAGGATAGCATGAATGGATTCCGCCAAAAACAGGTTTCCGCCCGACCTGCACGGAGAAAGCCCCAAGCTGCACGTCAGTTCGCGCCGTCCTGCTCCGCCTCCTTCCGCCGCCGCTCGAGCATCCTGTTGATGCTGTCAACGTCGCGCTTCACGCTCACCATGCCGAGGAAGAATCCCGCCGCGTAGACGATGCCCACGTACAGAAAGACCATCCACCAGTTTTCCGCCGAAAACCACTTGAGCGCAACGCCCGCGCCCATAACAACCGCGCAGATGGCAGCATATTCGGCAAGGACGTTCAGGGCGAAATTCTTGAACGGAACCGCCGCAATGAGCCGCTGCACTGCCGTGATGACGAAGGCGAGTGCAATCAGCTCGAACGTCAGCCCCATGACCTTCAGGTAGCCGCACATAATCCACGAAATGCCGAAGACGGCCGCAATGATGAGCGCGGACAGCGCGAGCGCCGACTGTATGAATTCCTTTACAGCGTTCCTCATAGTCCCTCCGACGCGAGATAGTCGCGGATGCCCTTGAGGTACGTGCGCGAGACAATCAGGCGCATTCCGTTTTCAAGCACGGCCTCAAGCCTGCTGTTCGCAAGGCGGCGGATGCTTTCGAGGACAGCGATGTTCATGAGGCACGACTTGCTGATTCTGATGATGCCGCGCCGCGCGAGCCGCGCTTCAATTTCGTAGAGGCGGCAGTCCGCCCCGAAGACCGAGCCTGCGGTGTAGATGAACGTGCGCTTTTCGACGCTTTCGATGTAGAGGATGTCCGCGATGCTGATTTTCCGCCGCGCGCCGCTTCCGCACTCAAAGCCAAAGACCGCGCCGTCCAGATTGCGGATTCCGCGGACAAGGCGTTCCACAAAGCTGTCGTAGAGCGGATATTCGACCGTAACAGTCAGCGGCCGCTCCTTGTTTTCTTTCAAAAGTACTTTCAGAATTCCGACCTCCTTCAAGCCGTCCATGATACACCGACCCGCGCCCGGAGGAAAATCCCTGCGCGCCCAAGCTGCACGGACAGCGGAGTGAAATGCACCGGCAGGAGACAGAATGTTCGAGAGGCGCACAGAAGCACCATGATTTTTACCGTGTTATACAGAAAAACTGAACGCTGCTCCGCTTCTCCCTACGCCATCGCTGCCAGTGCGAGGATTCCTGCTGTCAGCAGTGCAAGTCCGCACCACGATTTCGCTGATATGCGTTCTTTGAATACGGCCGCCGAAAAAAGCACGGTCAGCGGTGTGCTCAGCTTGTCAATCGGAACGACGATGCTCACCTGTCCCTGCTGAACCGCATAGTAGTAGCACAGCCAGCTCGTGCCGGTCGCAAGCCCCGAAAGGATGAGGAACATCGCTTCCCTCCGGCTCACGTTTCGCACAAGCACGGTTTTTTTCCGGCACAGCACGACAAGCCACGCGAGCACAAGCACAACGCACGTGCGGACAGCCGTCGCCGCGTTCGAGTCAACGCCCGTGATTCCGGCTTTTGCAAGCAGGGAGGATGCCGCCGCAAATCCCGCCGAAAGCAGTGCGAAAAAAAGCCACGCCGGCTTTCCCGATTCCTTTTCGCGCTGAATGTCCGTCATGAAAACCGTCCCCGCCGCAATGAGCGCGAGGCAGAACAGCTTCGCCTGCCACATCGTCCGCTCGCCGGGAAACAGCACGATTGCCGCCAGCGACGACATGACGACGCTCGACTTGTCCGCCGCCACGACCCTCGAAACTTCGCCGAGCGACAACGCCTTGAAATAGCACAGCCAGCTTGCTCCCGTCGCCAGCCCCGAAAGAACAAGAAACGCCCACGAGCCGGCGCATATACCCGAAAGCGTCCGCTGCACACCTGTCGCAAAGACGACCGCCCATGCCAAAACAAGCACGACAGACGTCCGCACCGCGACAGCCACATCGGAATCCGTGTCCGAAACCCCGCACTTTGAAAGCATCGTCGCCGCTCCCGCAAACACAGTGGAACACAGCGCAGCCGCAACCCACATGAAACGCCTCCTTCGGATAGTATAGCACGAATCACCCGAACCGTCCGTGTATGTAGTCGTCCGTCTTCTTGTTCTTGGGGTGCGTGAACACGGCCTGCGTCTCGTCCATCTCCACCATCTCGCCCAGCAGGAAGTACGCCGTGCAGTCGGCAATCCTGAACGCCTGCTGCATGTTGTGCGTTACCATGATGATTGTCATGCGCTTCTTCAGCTCCATGCACAGCTCCTCGATTTTCCCGGTCGAAATCGGATCGAGCGCGCTGGTCGGCTCGTCCATCAGCAGAACCTGCGGCTCAACGGCGAGCGCGCGGGCAATGCACAGCCGCTGCTGCTGTCCGCCGGAAAGCCCGAGCGCGCTCTTGTGCAGCCGGTCCTTCACTTCGTCCCACATCGCCGCTCCCTTGAGCGAATGCTCCACGATTCCGTCAAGCTCGCCCGCGGAGCGGATTCCGAATGTCCGCGGCCCGTAGGCGATGTTGTCGTACACGCTCATCGCAAGCGGATTCGGACGCTGGAACACCATTCCCACGTTCTTCCGCAGCCGCGCAAGGTCGGTCTTCCGCGCGTAGATGTCCGTTCCGCCTATGCTGACTTCGCCCGTGATGCGGCAGCCTTCAATCAGGTCGTTCATGCGGTTGAGCGACTTTATCAGCGTTGACTTTCCGCAGCCCGACGGCCCGATGAGCGCGGTGAGCTTGTTCCGCGGAAATTCCATGCAGATTCCCTTGAGCGCGTGGAAGCTCCCGTAGTGCAAATCCATGTTCCTCACAGAAACAGCGGTCTCGCCGCTCATGTCGAACTGCTCGATGACTCGTTTTTTCATATTCATTTCCTTCTATATAGATACTATTTGGGCGGCTTTTTGTTCCGGTCGCAGCCTTGCGGCCGCTCCCTCCACAAAAAACAGGCTTTGCGCACTTCGCCGTCTTGCGCGGCTCATCCCTGCGCTTGCGCTCCGGGACTGCCTGCGGCAGGTGCTCCAATCCTTGCCGCGGAAAACAAACGCTATTTGCTTTTCATCTTTGACCGTTCCGCCAGCGAGACGAGCAGGTTGAGGACGATGACGAACACAAGCAGGACGCTTGCCGTCGCGTATGCCTCGTTGACCTGAAGCCCGTTGCTCATGAACTTCCAGATGAGGACGGCGAAGCTTGCCGCGCTGTCTCCGTAGCCCTGCGGAACGAACGTCGATGCCGAGCCGACCGTGAAGATGAGCGCCGCGCTTTCGTTCACAATCCGCCCGACCGACAGAATCACCGAAGTCGCGATGCCCGCCCCGGCCTGCGGCAGAACGACCGTGAAAATCGTGCGCAGCTTTCCCGCTCCCAGCGCAAAGCTTGCCTCCCTCATGCTGTCCGGGACTTCCGAAAGGCTCTGCTCCACGCTCCGAATGATTGTCGGAAGAATGATGAGCGCGAGCGTCATGCCGCCGGACGCAAGCGAGTAGCCCATGTTCATCCTGCGGACAAAGAACACCATTCCGAACAGCCCGAAGATGATTGACGGAACACCCGCCAGCGTGTCCGCGAACATTCGGACAGCCTTTGCGAACAGGCTTCCTTTTTTCGCGTACTCGTTGAGGTAGATTGCCGCCCCGATTCCGAGCGGAAGCGCCGCCGCAAGCGCAAGGACGGCGAGCATCACCGTGGAGACGAACGCGGGCGCAAGCGTCGTGTGCGCGTTTCCGCTTTCCCCGAACAGAAAGTCAACGCTCAGGTGCGGGATTCCCTTCGCCAGCACAAACACCACGATGAACACAAGGACGAACGCAACGAGCGCGGCGGCGACCCACGACACGATGCACAGAATGTCCTGCGCGCTTCCCGTGCGCCGGTAGCTTTTCAGCGTGTCGGCAGGACTTCCTTCCTTCAGGCGGCGCGAGAAAAACCGGTTTCCGCCGTTCGGACGCTTCACCGCCACCAGGCACACATTGAGAATCAGTATGAACACAAGCAGGACGAATCCGTCGGCGATGAGCGCGGACTGTTCTGCGGGAGCCGCGTAGCCCCAGTTCTGCACGATGTTGCTCGTCAGCGTGGTGAACGGCAGGAACGCCCCGAACGGATAGCCCGAGCCGTTTCCGACAATCATCTGAACCGCCATCGTCTCGCCCACCGCGCGCCCGATTCCGAGGATTACGGCGGAAACGACTCCGCTTTTTGCGGCGGGCAGCAGCACGTTCCACACCGCCTGGTTCTTCGAGCAGCCGAGCGCAAGCGCGCCCTCGTAGTAGTGCATGGGAACCGCCTCAAGGCTGTTTTTGGTGATGGCGGCGACCGTCGGCAGAATCATCACCGAAAGGATGAGCGTGCAGGCGAGCAGCCCGAATCCCGCGTTGTCAGGGTGGAACACGTCCACCAGAAGCGGCATCAGGAATTTGTAGCCGAACAGCCCGTACACGATTGACGGAATTCCCGCCAGCAGGTTCACGACCTGCGTGTAGAGCTTCTTGAGCCGCCGCGGGCAGTAGAACACGAGCCACACCGCCGTAAGCACCGCAAGCGAGCCGCCGAGCAGCACGGAAGACGCGGTCAGAACCGCCGTGCCGACAATCATGCGGGCAATGCCGAACGTCTGCGTCCGCGCCGACCATTCCGTTCCGAAAATGAATTCCGCAATGCCGATACTTTTGAACGCGCCTGCGCTTGCGTACAGAAGGTATCCGGCAATCGTGAACACAGCGAACGCCGAGTATGCGGCCAGCGCGGTAAACACCGCCCGCGCGGCAGCATCCTTTGAAATTGAAACGGACAGAAGCGCGCGTTCTTTTGTCAGTGCTCTCATGTTACCGTACCGTGATGTAGCCCGCGCCCGCGATGACCGCCTGCGCCTCGCCGCTCATGATGTAGTCGAAAAATCCCTGCGCCGCCTTGGACATCGGCTTCTGCTTGTTTTGGACGATGATGAACGGACGCTGGAGCGTGTACGTCCTGTCCGTGATAGTTTCGGCAGTGCATTCGATTCCGTCGAGCCTCACCGCCTTGACCGAACCGTGCAGGCTTCCGTAGGAAATGTAGCCGATGCTGTTCGCCGAGCCTTGCAGCGCCTCGATGACGTTGCCGGTCTCAGCAAGCGTGGCGACCGATGCGGCGTATCCGTCCTTGATTCCCAAAAGCTCGTCGAACGCCGTCCTCGTTCCGCTTGAAGCGTCCCTTCCGACTCCCGCCGTAATCGGCGTTCCGGGAATTGCCGTTCCCGCTTCGAACAGCCGCTTCACATCGTCCTTCTTCACGTCCGTTACCGGGCAGCCGCTTCCGACGACAAGCGCGATTCCGTCCATGCACAGCACCGAACCGAAAACGCCCGCCTCGCTTTCCTTCAGCTCGCGCGACGACATTCCGAAGTCGTTCAGTCCGTTCTGCACGTCGCTGATTCCCGCGCCCGACGACGACATGTGAATCGTGATGCGGACATTGTGCGTCTTTTCGTACTCCGCCGCAAGCTTTTCCATGACGGGAGTTACGGACGACGAGCCGGAAACCGTGATGCGCTCCTTTTTCGCCCGCCCGAACGCAGACGCACTTGCGCACGCCGCCGCCATGCACAGAACCCCCGCCGCAATTTTCTCCAGATGCTTCAGATTTTTCATTTCTTTAATTCTCCTTGCCGTTTGGCAGGCACAGCATACCAGCCGAACGTAAAAAAAATGCGCACGTAAATGTAAAGAATTTGTAAGAAAATGCGGCAGATGGAAGCGGAAGTGCGCGGGGTTTCGTCGCTCGTAAAAATTCAGTAGAATAGAAAAATCTCACCGGCAAACCAAAATACGGAGGAACGAATGGAATACAGATGCAAAGTAACGGTGCTCGACAAAAAGCTGTTCCCGGAGCTTCAGGCGGAATACTGCGCCGTCCCGGACAGCGGAAAATGCCCCTGCTACAATGTGGGCGACGAGTTTGTTTTCTGCCGGAACAACGAGCGGGACGACTTCTGGCACTGCGGCGCGGGAACACTGGTCAAATCCGGGAAGCCGGACACGGGCTGCCTGCAATCGCCGGGGACTGCACACTGCGGAAGCGAGGGCGTGCCGTTCTGCGCGGAAGCGTGGGACGCCATCAGCCGCTACATTTACACCGCACTCCAAGGCGGAAGCATCATGCACGGCTGGACAAAGGACGACAAAACCATGATTGCCTGCTGCAACGACGGAACGCGCCCCGTGATTTTCAAAATAGAGCGCATAGACTGCGGGGAGTGAAAAAGCGGAAGCCAAAAACGGAGGACGGTCATGACAGTCAATTTCAATGAGCTGAAAGAGCAGGACATACGCGGAATGAACGGCGGAAACGGAACGCTGTCGGCAAAAATGCTCGCGGACAAAAGCGGAAAGCTCATCGCCTGCCGAATCCGCGCGGGCAGTTCCATCGGAATGCACCGGCATGAAACAAGCGACGACATCAGCTACGTCCTTTCAGGAACAGGCGCAGCCATGTGCGACGGCACCGAAGAACCGCTTTCCGCCGGCGTCTGTCACATCTGCAAAAAAGGCTTGGCGCACAGCATTACGAACACCGGCACAGAAGACCTCGTGCTGTTCACGGTTGTCGTGGAGCATCAGTAGGGCGCATCTCTCCTGCCGCGGCGGTCGGAACTGCTTCCGGCTGCAATGCTGTCTCCGGCGGACGGCGCTTTTTCTTGTGTCCTGCTTTGTGCGGACGTTTTGCAAGCTCCGCCTTGAGCCTGCCTGAAATTTCTGAGAGCGCGGAAAGCAAGTCGGGATTCATCGCGCCGCACTCGCCGTCCAAAATCATCTTCACCGCCGTTTCGTGCGGAATCGCGTCCTTGTAGCACCGCCTGCTTGTGAGCGCGTCGTACACGTCCGCAAGCGCGACGACCTGCGCCGCAATCGGAATCTGCCCGCCCGCAATGCCGTCCGGGTAGCCCGTGCCGTCCCACCGCTCGTGATGCCAGCGGCAGATCTGGTAGGCGTACTTGACGAGCGGCTCGTCCTTCCACAGCTCAAGCCCGCCGAGAATTTCCGCGCCCTTCAGCGAATGTGTCTTCATGACTTCAAATTCCTCCGGCGTAAGGCGGCCCGGCTTGTTGAGAATCTCGTCGGGAATGGCAATCTTTCCGATGTCGTGGAGCGCGGACGCCCGGCGGATCAGCGAGATGTCCTTTTTGGAGATGCCGTACTTCTTCGTCTTTTTGATCAGATGCTCCAGAATCATCTTGGTGATTGTCGAGACGTGGATGACGTGAAGCCCGCTTTCGCCGTTGCGGAACTCGACGATGTGGGCGAGAATACTTGCCATCAGCATATCGGCGTGCCCCTCTTTGAACTGCCCGAATGCCCGCCCGTTCCGCCGCCGCGTGTGCCAGTTTCTTTCATTTTCTTCTCCTATAAAAAGTCAAGAGCGATTTTTCAAAATCGCGACTGACTTTTTACGCGCTTCCGCAGTGTACAATAAGGAAGCGCATTCGATAAGAAAGTTTGCGACGCAAACTTGTGAACCACAACTGCGGCGCAATCTTAGACACAGTTGTGGTTACACCTCCTGTAATTGTCAGGCACAGCATATCAGCAGGACATAAAAAATGACGCGCACAAATGTAAAAGATGTGTAAAAAAATGCAGCAGAAACAATTCCGCACCCTCTTGACAAAATGTCGGGGGGGGTAAAGTAACCTGTCAATTCTAGAATCGGAGACAGGATATGAAAAAGACGAAGTTTTTTATACGTGCGGCGGCAGCAGCTGCATCGTGCATTCTGATGTTCGCGTCGTGCTCGGGCGGAAGCTCCGGCGGCGGCGATGACTATTCCGAAAACCAGCCGGGCACAGGCGGCGGAACCGAAGCGCCCGGCGGCTCAGGCAACGGGACACCCGGTGTTCCCGGCGGAACGGAGCCGGACAACCCGGACAGCCCGAATCCCGGCGGGCCGGACGTTCCTTCCGTCTCGTATGAAAGCGCGTCCGCCGTGCTGAAGGCAGTCCTCGGCGAAAGCACATACAGCTCGTATGCCGAAACATCATCGTCCGTAACGCTCACGCAGACCGCGCTTATGGAAGCCGCGGACATCTTCCCGGCAGTTCAGAACGTCGTCCCGGACGCATCGTCATTCAGCGCGGCACAGTCCAAAGTGAACGGAGCATCATCAGAATCTCAGAAAGTCCTCGTCGCCATGGCGGAAGGAAAAATCAGCATTACGAAAGGCGCGGCGGAGGATGTCATTCTGACATACCGAAAGTACGACAAGGAAAGCCAGACATACTCCGGCGGAGACGTTTCTGTGTTCGGGTTCACGTACACAGTTTCCGACCCGAACGCTTCCGGCACGGCCGCCGTTTTCAAGGAATTCGACTATCATACAGGAAGCAGCGGAAACGCATACCTTGTCGTTGACAAAAGCGTAAATACCGACTGGTCGGCGGCTTTAGTCCACGTGGGAGACATCAGCGGAAACACACGCGATGCCATCAGCACCGACAGCTTTGAAAAACTGTTCACCGACCTCGGACTTTCCTACGATCCTCCGTCAGAAGTAATACCGAGTTTCGACCTCGGACTGTATCAGGACGGAGGATATGTATCCGCGTTCCTGTTCTATCTGTACCAATACCATTCCGATATGCTTTTATAAGCGCGGAAGATATATCCGTTTCTGTCGTCAGCGGCGGATACGGATACTGATTTCAATAACTGGCATTCAGTTTTTAATTGTGCTTATTCAGTAATTCCGGAATGCTCAGCAGCTTTATCAATTCTGTACGTCAACATACTTACCTTCAAAAATAACAGCATAATTTTATGTCTTCCCATCTGTAAAATCAGCAGCTAATCTTGAACGCCCTGCATATAGGAGATTCATTTTTTAAATTTGACAATCTGTATCAAATGGATTATATTATATTACGCGTAAGGTAATAAATGGAAGTCAAGTTTCTTTCCAAGGAATTGAAAACATTATATCAGACAGGCTCCTCCAAGAAGTACAAGAATGTTCCGTTGCAAGTGGTAAGAAAATTTGCAAGGGCTGTCGATTTATTATCTGCCGCAACAAAGATTCAAGATATATGGGAGTTTCCGGGATATAGGTTTAAGCATCTTGAAGGCAATAAAATGTATTCCATGCGCATGGACATAACATGGCGTCTGGAAATGGAAATTGAGTGGATCAATAATGACTGCACCATTGGAATTATTGGTTTGGATGATCTGACAAAGCATTATGGAGACTAGTATGTCCGAAATTTTGAAGCCGTTTTATAATCCGGGTCCGGGAGACATCATAAAAGATGCAATGGAAGAATTGGGCTGGCAGCAGAATGATCTTGCAGAAATTCTTGGTCTGTCCTTAAAAAGCGTTAATCTCATCTTAAACAACAAGCAGGCTATTACGCCGGAGACAGCAGAGCTTCTTGGAAAGGCATTTTCCACATCTGCGGAACTATGGCTTAATCTTGATGCAAAGCATCAGCTTCGCAAGCTTGAGTCATCAGACACAGGAAAAAAGGAGCTTGCAGAAGCAAAGGCAAAATTCCGCCGCCTTATGCCTGTAGGCGAGCTGAAAAAGAAAGGCTGGTTCTTACATGATGTTTCAACCGTAGAAGGCATCAAGGCAGAGACGAAGCGCTTTTTTGGCACAGAAGCGTATGTCCCGGAGGAACGCAAGATGGAATTCTGCGCAAGGCAGGCGCAGTTTGATTATAATTATACACTTGCATATTGCAACGTATGGTATCAGTACGCGAAGCTGTTCGCAGAACACATGCCTCTTCCGCCGTTCAACAGGGACGGTTTGAACGATATAGCAAAATCGCTGTGCGATTATACTCTTGAACGGGACGGCATCAACAAGGTAATTTCTGATTTGAAGAACTGCGGAGTCGGTTTTTTTGTTCTAAGCCATCTGCAAAAAACATATCTGGATGGCGCGGCTTTTGTCCTGAACGGCAATCCGTTTATTGCGTATACAGCCCGATATGATAGAGTTGATAATTTCTGGTTTGTGCTTGCTCATGAAATAGCGCATATCATTCTTCATTTTGATTATCTCGAGAAAGGCTGTCTTGACAATATGGACGAAGATGCAAAAACGAACCGGGAAAAACAGGCCGATAAAAAGGCTGCGGAACTCCTGCATTCAGAGGCTATAGTAAAATGCGGAAACAACTATAGAAAATACTTTACCTTCGACCGTCTGCAACAAATCAGCCGGCAGCTGCACATTGCAATCCCGGTCGTCCTCGGCATTTTGCAGCACAACAAAGTAATTGAATGGAAAAAATTCAGCAATGTGCGCGAACCTGTAACAGATAAAATACACAAGGCCTGTTTTGCCGGATGATTGCGGAACGTTGTTTCACATAACTGACTGCATGGCGACAGAAAATCGGATAGTATGATTCATCAGAATTCATCAAATTGAAAGATGTCCCTGTTCTCTGAAAAGCTGCCCGGATACTGAAAAAAAAACGATATATCTTATTATTTCTGGCTAAAATACATTGCCTTTTTCTCCGCAAATATGCTATTATTCTACAGTACTTCATATATAAAGTACTGTATACATACAGAAAGGATAAAAAATGCTATCAAAATCAGCTGTGTTGCTTTTGGGAATCATTCATAAAAAACCGCTTAACGCATACGAAATAACGAAGCTGCTGGCGTATATGAACATCAAGTGGTGGTTCAATGTTGCAGATTCAACTGTGTATACAACACTGAAAAATTTAGAAAAAAAAGGTCTCGTCAAAGGAACGACGGAACGTGAAGGCAATATGCCGGACAAAACCATTTATTCCTTAACCGAAAACGGAAAAGATGAGCTGAAAGAAGCCGTTAAAAAATCTATTCTGCAATTCAGTTATGATACCACCGTTTTCACGATAGCCGCGTTCGTCATGGATATTTTGAAAACAAAGGAAAAGAAAAAAGTATTAAAGAAAAGGCTCGACATCTTGCAATCGTATCTCGCAGGAATCAGCAAGCAGGACAATGAAACATGGAAACAGGAAGTGCCGGATTTTCACGTGGCGAATGTGGAGCGGATGATTGATATAGTCCAGGCTGAAATATCCGGAACAAAAAGATTGCTGTCTGTTGTCGAGGGAAAAAATGAAAAATAAATGGCTGCATTTTGACATCGACAAAGAAACGGTATTTGGACTGGCTTGCGGTTTCGTTATGATTTTGCTAAGCATGGCGATGACATTCTTTAGCGGCGAAATCAGCAGTATCATATTGAGAGACATTCTCATGATTTTATTGTTTGGTTTTCTTACGCCTGTCTATTACATCTTAATCGTAAAAAAGAAAAGCCTGTCGGTCTTGGGAATACATACAAACAAACTGGCTGCCAGTCTGGCAATCAATGCGGCTGCCGCTGTTTCTTTGCTGGCCCTTTTCATCAGCAAAAACACGGAAGATATACGCTTTACTGTACATTCATTTTATGCGGTTACGTATATTCTGGCGGCCGGAGTATTTGAAATGGTTTTTATATACGGATTTTTGCGTTATGAATGTGAGCGGGCGTTTGGAATTCTTCCTGCGGTTTTTCTTACCGCTGTTTTTTACAGTCTGCATCACGCAGGCTTTCAGCCGGAATTTGCAAAGCTGTTCTTTGTCGGAATCATGTATGTTTCCGTGTTTTATTTCACGCACAATATCTTCTCGATATTTCCATTTTTCTGGGGCGTCGGCGCAGTTTGGGATGTTTTGGTGCATTCAGAAGCAGGCAGCCAACTGAAAAACAAAACGTCGTTTGTCATAGCAATGCTGCTGTTTTCCGCCATGACAGGCATAAGTGTATGTATCCGCCGTAAAATACGTAAAATCAGCAATCTCGACACAGGCGGCAAAATATAGTATTCTTATTAAATTATCGCAGTCGGATTTCGATTTGTTACTGCGGCGCAGACAGCCGGGAACTCCTTGCAGCTCCTAAAAAGATACATCCATCCGCACATACAAAATCGGAAACTGCTATTTTCCCGTTCCTTAAAATTGCGCACCGCAGGAAGCTTCAGCTTCCGAGGAGTGCAATTCCGTTCGCGAGAGCGAACATGTCAATAAAGCAGTTTGCGACAAGCAACTCGTTGCGGAGCAAACTGAAGTTAAAATCAACCGCGCCATCTGTGCGGTTGATTTTAAACGTTCCTTAAAATTGCACACCGCAGGAAGTTTCAACTTCCGAGGATTGCAATTTGTCCGCGCAAGCGGACAGTCCAAACGTTGGTTTTATGGGAGGAATCACGATGACAATACGAACGGCGCAGGACGCAGACAGTGCGGCGTTGAACAAACTTTTGTACCAGGTTCATAAAGTGCATAGCGACATCCGCCCGGACTTGTTCAGGCGCGGCTCAAAGAAATACGACGATGAGCAGCTGCGGAACATTCTCGCGGACAAGGACAGACCGGTTTTCGTGGCTGAGGAGAATGGCGCGGTATGCGGCTATGCGTTCTGCATTATTCAGGACAACAGCAAAAGCGCATCGCTCACGGACATCAAAACGCTCTACATTGATGACTTGTGCGTTGACGAATCGTGCCGCGAAAACGGCATCGGCAGAAAACTGTACGATTACGTATGCTCGTTCGCCAGAAAAATCGGCTGCTACAACGTCACGCTCAACGTGTGGGCAGGCAACGAAAGCGCGGAAGCATTTTACCGGAACATCGGAATGCACGTCCAGAAAATCGGCATGGAGCAGATTTTATAAAAGCCGCAAACATCATAACGCAGTTCCCGGCGCAAATTGCAACGCAGTTCCCCGCGCTATTTGCAGCGGAGCTTCCCGCGCAAGCCGCTCATGCAAGGCTTTTTTGATAATACTTCACCGACAGCCAGCGGCCGCATTTAAAGCCGGCATTTTTCAGCTCGCCGGCACAGCGGAATCCCATCTGCTCGTGGAATCGCAGGCTTCTTTCATTTTCCGCGGTAATAATCGAGACGATGCTGTGTATGCCGGACTGCCGCGCCTTTGTTTCCAGCTCGCGGTACAGGCGGCTGCCTGCGTTTTTGTGCAGAAAGTTCTTGTCCACGTAAATCGACAAATCGGCCGTATATCGGTATGCTGAGCGCGCGTTGAACGCGTCAAGGTACGCATAGCCGATGACCGCGCCGCCGTCCGATTCCGCCACCAAAAACGGATAGCGCGATGCAATCAGCCTCAGCCGCTCTTCAAATTCCGGCTCCGGCGGCATCTGCTCCTCAAAGGTAATAACGGTGTTCTCCACATAGTGCCGGTATATTGAATGGCAGGCGGAGGAATCGTCCCGCTCAAACGGACGGATAATCATGCAGAGATTCTATCAGATTGCACGGACAAGGAAAAGCGGAAATCAGGAGACGAAAAAGAACTGCCGCGGTTTCAAGCGTTGCTCGGCTGATTCGGAAGCGTCTGCATGAGGGCGAAGAAGTGGCGCGCCTCGCCAGTGGAAAAATACGCGTGCCATGCTTCCAGCGTGTCGGGACGGAACACGCCGAGTCTCTCGATAATCTGCCGCGTCCATGGAAGCGCGCCTGCCGCTCCCGCCGTAATCAGTCCGCCGTCCATAACAGAAGGCGCGTCCACGTAACATTCGTTTCCCTTGTAGCCGGGGCAGACCATCTCAAGGAAGCCCGCTCCGTTGCTTGTGTGTCGGCGGTTCTCGAACAGTCCCGCCCGTGCCAAGGCAGCCGTCGCCCCGCAGATGGCGCACACCGTTCCGCCCGCGCCGAGCAGTTCTGCAGCCTTTCCGATGACCGCGCCATGCTTCGGATCGTCCCACGTGTTCGCGCCGGGAAGCAGGAGGACGCCCGCCTTGTCAGCCTCAATGTCGCCGACGGTGCAGTCGGGAACAACGCTCAGTCCGCCCATCGTCCTCACCGGCTCTTTCGAAATGCCCGCCGTCCTGACCGACACTTCCGGCGCATCCGCCTTGAAAAACCTGCCGGAATTCAGCTCCGCCGCAGCGTAGCCAATTTCCCAGTCCGCCATCGTGTCAAGGACATACACATACACTGAAATCATATACTGTTCTCCCATAAAAAGTCGGTCGCGATGTTTCAGCGACAATTTTTAACGCTCTAAACTGTTTTCTGCACGGGCAGAATCCGAAAGAACACAGAGCGTTTTTATTCGGGCGGAGGGTTTCATACCCCGGCCCTTGGGCCGTATAAAGGGGATGAAACCCGACTGCAATACCTCGGGAGAACGAACGAACCCCGAGGCTTGCATCGGGGTTCGTTCATTGCGGATTTTCTGCATTCTTGTCCGGCTCAACATAGATTGCCTTGCCGGAAACGGTTTGCGCAGAAATCGGAACATAGATGCCGCTGACAAGCATTCCGCCACTGCTTGTTTCTTTTACATTTTCTATGACAACACCGTTTGCCCCGATTTTTGCCGCCTGCCTTTTCAGTTCCGCGACCGCGTAATTCAGGCTGTCCTGCTCCGTCCACCCGGCATCACTGGAAGCCGTTACAATTCCGATGATTTCGTATTGCGCAGGAAATTCCGTGTAGATAACGACAGATTCCGCGCCGAGGGCTTCGCGCTGCGTCCCGGTGATGAGATATGTTCCGCTGGCACTGGCACAGCCTATAAGCATGAGCGGAAGAAAAAGAACAATAAAAAATAAGGTGATCGCCAAGCGACCCTCGGGTTTACAGCACATCATTTAAAGATTCCCGCGCATCATCATAATTTTGAAATTCATATTCAATCCAGATATAGGCTGTTGAATACGTAGCGGCGTTAATTCCAGTTATGATTCCATATAATCCGTCAAAATCTTTATAATTTTCTTTATTTACTGTCCAGTCAGCCCTATAGGTTCTGGCACCGTCTTTCAGTGCCTTCATCCAGCCTTTGTCGCCTTTCCAATAATAATCAGACTTTATGGTATCAGTTAGGCTAAATTTTCCATATTTCTTTTCAAGCGGCAAAAGCAAATTACTGAACTGCCTTTTTGCTTCTGTACCATAATCAGATGATGCTATATCAGAAGAAATTCCTTTCACGTAATATAAACCGACAGCCTCACTTATCCAGACAATGTATTTTTCAAACAGAGGATGGGATTTATTCGGCTTTACATAATAACGGTCGTCAGCAATATGCTCTGGCTCATTACCGTTGCAAGCGACTTTCACTTCTTCATAGGTCATTCCAATGTCGAACCCGAACGGACCTTTACCCGTTCCCGATCTGTTCATTGCAGGATAGTTTTTTTGCTTTTTTATCAGTTCAATCTCATAGCACGAAGAAATGTCGATTTCATCGTCATCAGTTGAGGTAAAGCAATAATACACATTCGAATTTTTATTGCATAACGCAAACGGGCGTACAGTTAGATGCCGGCTGTTTTTCAACTGTTGAATATATGTATATCCGGCAGTTTTTTCATTGAAATCATATTTTCGAACAATTGCAGAATAATGCTCATTCCATTCTATTGGAGCTTCTTTTGATTCTTCCGAAAAGTTTTTGAGATCACTATACCAACATAGTTCTGAATTTAAATACATGCCATCACTCAACGCATATCTTCCATCGTCATCAAATTTTAAAAAAGTCCATTTTACTGGCTTCTTTGATGAAGGTGTGTATACAAGACGTTCAACAGCGTCTCCCGAATCCTTGTCATACACGGTTTGTTTTGCAAGAAAACCGTCAGCGTTGTATTCATATTTCTTTGTCCGCCGATCAGTTGCAGGATTATACTCTGTTATTTGCACAAGACGACTGTCAGCATCAAAACGAGATTCCTTGTTTTTTCTTCCAGTTTTCTTGTCGTATGAGAACTGCGTGAAACCGTTAGAAGAATCATCTATATTGTAATAAGAAGTCTTTGCCAGCCTCCCTTTTTCATACTCATAAAGTTCATAAGAACCAAGTTTCCCGTTATCGGTATAGTAAGCAAATTTCTTTTGAAGACCTGTTTTTTCATCAAATTCCGAAATACAATATCTGCCAAACCAATATGACTGCCTAAAAAGCAGAAAGCCTGTAAATTTGCTGTATTCTGCATGTTCTGCTTTTCTTGCTTCAAAATAAATTTCTATCACCAGTATATCATCGCTTTCAGTAATTGTTCCTGCATATTCGTGTTTTTCCGCATAGTATAATTTAGTATCTTGAATTTCAAAAACAATCTCATTGTCTGCGTCATATACGGCATCGTTCAGAATGTGATACATGAATTCTGCATTTTCATACAGCCTTATGTTAGGAAGCGCAAAACATAAAGAAGTAAAAAACAAAGTGAAACCGGCATACAATATCTTTTTCATAACCAATCCCTTTCAAATTGAATTATACCACAGTTTTTAGCAAAGGTCATCGTTCCGCTGGCTTTCGCTTTCTCTGCTTGATGACAGTAAATTTCTGTTTAGTTACGCAAGTAAGAAAATCAGCAAGTTCTGCAAGGGAAACAACCTTATTTTCACTGATATTTATTTGCCAACTGTAATCAACATTGAAATTTACATTCTGACCTCGTATATGCGATGTAAATAGCCATATTGAAAACTTGATAATTTGCTGTAAATGTCCAATGCAATGAACGGAATTCTCATCTGCCTTTTTATATCCAAACGGACACTTCTGGCAAAGACTGGAATCCACCGGTGAAAGCACCGCTTGCCTTCCACGCAGTTCTATGTGCATTGGGCATTCAGAAACAATTCCGTTATGAACTGCTTTAATCATGCCGTTCGTGTCAATGAACTGCTTTTTATCAGCGAGGGCTTTTTCAGTAAACTGCTCGTCATATATCGGGCGGATATTTTTGATGTCATACAGTGCCTGTCTCACGTCTTCTTTCGTCTCAAAAAGCAATTCTGACAAATTGATTTCAAACGTTGTCAGCCTGTGATTTTGAATCTTGGCGAGTTTCTCGTCATCAACTGCATGGGAAACAAAAATCTCCACGGCGACTGGCTTTCCGTTGTGCTCGGCGTACAAATCGGGAATGATGTCGCCCAGATTTTTTTCCTGCTCGACAAAATCAGCTTCAACAAATTTGATTCCGCCGTCCGCAAATGCGGGAATGCGTTTTTCTTCCGCAATGATTTCCTTTGCCAAAAGGTGCAGAGCCGTCTGGCTGCATTTGATGCTGTCGTTTCCGCTTTTGTGCGCGAAGTGATGAGCCTTTATGCTTCCGTTGTTTTTTGCAACGAGCGGCTGACCGCATCCGGGGCAGACACAACCGCAGTTCAAGCCGTTTTCCGCTTCTTCGATGTAAACGATGTTCCCGTCCTTTCCCAAGCCGCACAGAAGCTGTATGTTTTTTGTCATTTCTCCCCTCCATTCTGCGGTTTTATTGATTCAAACGATTTGTCCAGCTGCGCTTTTTCTTCATCGGACAAAAGGCTGTACATGCCTGAATATATATGCGGAGTATCCCATTTGTCCGACTTTTCGATTTCCGTGTCTGTGATGAAATGCAGAAGCTTGAACGCCGCGTCCTGCTTCGCCTGTTTTTTTGAAACGTTGTCTGCGGGAAAAGAACCGTAGCCTTCTAGCAGCGCCTTGCAGTTCCAGACGGGATTTCCGTTTTCATCGTGATATTCGCTGAACTCGTAACGGACTTCCATTATTATTTTTTTCTGAAACAATTCGTGCAGTGCGCTTACGGAATTTTCATAGTCAATGTTTTCAAACGCGCGCTTTATCTCTTCCTGACATAAAAAATGGTATGCCTGCTTGTCCGCATCAAGTTTCGCCTGAAACGTCCCGTCGCCAGTTCCCTTGAATTTGTTTTCGCCGACAGCAATCCCATATTCATGCTTTTTTGTCTTCGGATTTTTTGAAGTACAGAACATATGAATTCCGAGATAGCCGTTGTTGTAAAAATTCTCCGGCGGAATTGTTTCATCTCCGGTGCATTGCCAATACATCGGATGATATGCAGGCTCTCCGAATCCAAGCGCGCGCGACTTTTCCTTTACAAGCACGGTCAGATAATTGTTGATTGTTTCCATTTGAAGCATCGTTTTGCAGACGCGCTCAAGCTTTTCATAATCCCAGCCGCTGTCCGCCGCCACCGCTCCGATTATCGCCTCGAACAAGTCTTCGTTCACAGACTTGCTTTTTTGCACTTCGTTTGCTTCATCGCTTTTTCCCAGATACAGAAACTGCGAGAAGCCGAAATTGTACATACAGCGCGCAAGGCTGTCTTTGCTGACAATTGCCGACTTGAGCTTCGTCAGTTCGCCTTCAGTTTTTTCAGACACAAGCTCTGCGTTCACGATTTTTGAAAACCGCTCGTACATCATTTTAGTAACAAAAAAATCAAGAATCTCATCGCCGTAAAATTCCAGAACTTCATTGTCCTGCGCTTCGGGATGTTCCGCCGAGTACGACTTTCGCGTGAACGCCTGATGCAGCAGGCTCGCGTTTTTAAAATGATAGTTGATTCCAGATTGAATAAAATCCGCGTCTACAGGATTCATAAAAAACTCCTTAAAAAATAGATGGACGCAACAATTCCGCAGCAAACAATGCGAATGCACAGCAACCAAAAAGGCGCACTGACAGCAATCCGTCTTGCACTTGAGGAATTGTCTTGCCGATGTATTTTGTTTGCACCGGCAAATCATGTGAAGGATTTTTCAGAAAACAAGAAACAGAAGAACTAAAAAACTGCAATTGCTACGCTTAACTTTCATCAAGACATGACAATCAAAGTGATTTTAGAACGAATGCTTTTGTTTCCATTACATCCTCAGTATAAGGATAAACCAAAATATTCTGGATGTCAACGTCTGCTTGAAATTTGCCGCACAATCTGTTTCTTTCGTTATTCCTTGCAGTATGGTGATTTTTTTAAGCAGGAAAATTGAAGCCGCATTTTAGCTGCTGATTTTCTGCGCGGGTTTTGGCATGTCAAGGAACTTTTGCCTTCTGTCCGCTTTCCATACCCAAAACGCATACAGTCCGATGAAAAACAAGCATTTTACATCTTCCGTGTGATGTCGTATACTTTCAGAAGCTGAGCAATGGATTAAACCGCACCCACGCCGCGCGGGGCAACTCCGGCTTTTCTCATTGACTTTTTTGTAAGGACGGACAACTGATGACTGACATTCTTCAGCGCGAGCTGATTTACTTGTGGTACTACTTCGACCTCCAGCTGCGCCAGATTTTCTGGTACTGGGTTCTGGGAATCGCAATCGGCTCGTGCATTTCAATCTTTGCGAAAAAGTCAATCCACCGGGCGGCGGAAGTCCTCGGGCGGCGCATTCCGGGAATCGCGGGGATTGCGATTGCGTCCGCGCTCGGAATCGCCTCGCCCTTGTGCATGTACGGCACAGTTCCGATTTGCGCCGCCTTTTCGCGCAAGGGCGTGAAGGACGACTTTCTCGCATCGTTCATGATGGCGAGCGTCCTTTTGAATCCGCAGCTGATTCTGTATTCCGCCGCGCTCGGCCCTGCAATGCTCGCCGTGCGGATTGCAAGCTGCTTTCTCTGCGGCGTCTGCGCGGGAATTCTCGTGCGCGTCTTTTTCTGCCGGAAATCTTCTATTAAAAATAAAAATGAATCTGCGGAAAATGCTCAGGCTGAATCGGACGGACGCGGAACCGGAAGTGAAAATCCGTTCTTCGACTTCTCGCAGTTTGCGGAGCCTTCCGACCGCGACACCGAGCCGAACATCGCCCTCCGCCTCCTCAAGAACATCGCCCGCAATGTCCGCGCGACCGGCCCGATGTTCCTTCTGGGAATCGCGCTTTCCGCTGTCTTCCAGCGGTATGTTCCGGCGGACGCGATGGCGCGCCTCTTCGGAAAAAACGAAGGATTCGGCGTACTGATGGCGGCGACAATCGGCGTTCCGCTCTACGTCTGCGGCGGCGGCACGATTCCGCTGTTGCAGCAGTGGCTCGCCTCCGGCATGAGCGCGGGCAGCGCGGCTTCGTTCATGATTACCGGCCCCGCCACAAAGATTACGAACCTCGGCGCGCTTAAAACCGCGCTCGGCGCAAGGCACTTCGCGCTGTACCTCGCGTTCGTGATTGTGTTCTCGCTCGCCGCCGGGCTTTTGGTGAATGTGGTGATGTAGGAACAGAAACAGGTTTGGAAATTTTTCTTTCAGTATGATACACTGTACTCATGGCTTTTTCCCTTGAGCGTATTTTTTCCCCGGTAACATCTGCTCCGCCCGTATTGAACGGCATTGCGGAAATTGCTCCGTGCGATGCGCTCAAGCCGTATGTGCGCTGCTTTTGGATAAGCAGCGGAAAGCCCGGTGTCAGGGTGATTCCTGACATGTGCGGCGACATCATCATTCCGCTGAAAGAAAATTCCCGGGCGGTGTTTTGTGCCGCCGGAAGAAAAAGCTTTTTGACGGAAGCTTCTGTTCCGCAGTTTGGAATCAGATTTTTTGCATGGGCCGCGCCGCTGTTCCTGCAAGCGTCCGCCTCACAGCTGCTTGACAGGCAGGTTCCTGCCTGCGATGTGTTTGCCCGGTTCAGTCCGATCGAAACTCAAATCAAAGAATCCTCAGACCTGTCTGTATGCATTGAAAAAACGCAGGATTATCTGATTTCACTTCTTTCCGGCAAGGAGCTGAATCCCGTTGCTCTGAACGCGCTCTCTTATGCCGCCGGCCGCGAATGCCGGATTTCTGTGGACGACATGGCCCGGCACTGCGCAGTCAGCGCGCGCACACTTGAGCGGAACATTTTGCAGTCCGTCGGAATGACTCCCCGCCAGATGCTGGGGCTTGTCCGCTATCAGCTGCTCTGGCAGGAATGCATTCGCCCGGAATTCAACGAGCTTGACTGCACCGGCCGGTTCGGCTTTTTTGATCAGGCGCATCTGTGCAACAGCTTCAAGTCATATCACGGAATTTCGCCAGGCGAAGCACGCGCTGAATTTCTTGCGCTGATGCGTTCCTTCCGCACTGCATCTGTCCGTATTTCAGACTGAAAAAAAAGAAAGAAGCTGATTTTTTGTTTGACACACATTTTTTCTGCAATTACAATTTGTTCTTATGAATGCAATTATTATTCAGCCTCCGCTCGTTCAGCTGAATGCGCCGTATCCATCCGGGGCATACTTACAGTCATTTTTCAAAAGCAGCGGACACAGTGCAATCTGGCTCGACTTGAGCATACAGCTCGTCCATTCACTTTTTTCAGCTGAAGGAATTGCGCAGCTGTTCAGCATTACAAAAGAAAAAGCCCTTGCGCTTGCGTCCCGCGCCGAACGTGAAGGCGACATGAACACATGCAAAAATGTCCGCACGTATGTTTTGCAAAGCGAGCTATGGATCAGCTGGATTGATTTTATTATGGCTCTGCTCTGCGGAAAAGAGCAGCCCGGTACGCGCGAGCTGTGCCACAGGTTTGTGTTCAGTGCCCACAGTCCGCGCGGAAGCAGAATGAACCGCTATATTGAGCATCTTGATCATGCGCTTTCGGCCGATGACGCCCGGAACCTGGCATCGCTGGCTCTGGAAGACATTGCCGACTATATTTCATTTGTGTTCGACAAGGAATTTTCACTTGTCCGTTATGCGGAGCAAGCCGTTTCTGGAGAAACTGATTTCAGGCAGATAGAAAAAAGCGCAGAGTCTCCTGTTCTGAAAACATTCTACTCAAAAGTTCTTGACAGCAGCTTCTCCCATTTTCCGCTGAAAGAAAACGGACGGACACTTGTCTGCATTTCAGTTCCGTTTGCAGGAACATTTGCGGCCGCTCTTTGCACCGCTGCATATCTGAAGAAAACATTCGGAAACAGCGTCTTTATTGTTTTTGGAGGCGGATTTGTAAACACGGAGCTGCGTGATTTTTCGGATCCGGCGTTTTCAAAATATGCCGATGCAATCAGCTACGACCGCGGCTACGGTTCCTATCAGAATTTATTTGATCTTCTTCATATTCATAACGGAAAGATTCCTGAAAACCACCGGCTCTACAAGATGCGGCTCTTTACAGGCGGAACAGTTACTGAGCCGAATTTTTTTGATGCGCAGTATGAGCGGCTTGAAAATAAGCTGACCGCTTCGCTTGTTCCCGATTATTCAGACATTGACTTTTCATTATATCCGCGGGTTGCTGACGACACAAACCCGATGCAGCGTCTCTGGTCTGACGGCGCATGGATAAAAGCTTACCTTGCCCACGGATGCTACTGGCACAGATGCTCGTTCTGCGATGTCACGCTTGACTACGTAGCCTCGTACAAGATGACTCAAGTTGAAACTCTGTTCAAAGGATTAAAAAAGCAAGCTGAGCAAAAAGGAATCTATGGAATCCATTTTGTAGATGAAGCGATGCCTCCTTCTGCCCTCAGAAAGTTTTCCATGCTGAATGCCTGCTCAGGAACTCCTTTTTCATACTGGGGAAATATCAGGTTTGAAAAAACATATTCGCGTGATCTGGCGGATTTTCTGGCGTTCGGCGGACTTACCGGGGTTTCCGGCGGAATTGAAATTGCGACAAGCTCCGGCCTTGACAGCATAAGCAAAGGAATCGATCTTGATTCCATTGTGGGCGCCTGCTGCGCTTTTAAGGAAGCAGGAATTCTGGTTCATGCATACATGATTTACGGCTACTTCAAAGAAACAGATCAGGACACCGTCAATTCCATGGAAACGCTCCGGCAGCTTTTTTGCGCAGGGCTTTTGGATTCCTGCTTCTGGCATAAATTTGTTCTTACCCGGCACTCAAGAATATATGCGGAATGGAAGCAGGGACTTCTCAAGGACTTGCACCCGACTGAACCGAAGCATTCTGGAATGTTTGCGCGGAACACTCTCCATTTTAACGGGGAAGAAAAAACGCAGAAATTTGCTGAAGGTCTTTCTGCCTCAGTCCAATCATGGATGCACGGAAGAAACTTGAACCGCCCTGTGGGACAGTGGTTCCGGTTCAAGCTTCCACTTCCGTCTGTTCCCGCTGATTTTGTAGAAAAGTCAGTCATGCGCTACGAACAGCGGCGCACTGCGGAGTGGAACAGCAGCCTTGAATTTGAAAAGCTGTGGTGGCTGGCAGGAACAGTTATCTTTTCAAAAGGAAAGCTGATATGGAACTATATGCAGGAAGAATTCAGCCAGCCTGTTTCAGAAAAATTTGTGCAGAATTTCCAGATGGAATTTGAAGCGGCACTGTACGCGCTGTCTCCGGCACACCGTAACATTCAGCTGATGAAAAGCATGGCGGAAAATCACCGTGAGACGGCAGTCATTCTAAAGAATATGCGCGGCAAGGGACTTGTGATGGCATGAGAGTTTTTCAAGCCTGAAAAAATACTGCGGCACATTTTTGGACGCAAAGCATGTTAACCTTATTTATTAACAAGTTAACAAATAAGGTTAACAAAAATTCAGTGCGGCGTGATTTCTGGAAGATTTTCACAGATCAAGCTGCATATACAGAGCGTCTTTCATGGGATTGTTGTTATAACATGGAATTTCATGGAATCCATATTTTTTATACAGCTGAATTGCACTCTTTAAAGACGGAAATGTATCCAGCATCATGCGCTCATATCCGATGCTCCGTGCGTCTTCAATAATCCGCCTCACAAGAACAGAGCCGATGTGACTGCCCCGGAACTGCGGCCGGACATACAGCCGCTTCATCTCGCAGCTGAGAGCGTCAATTTTCTTCAGGGCGATGCATCCTGCAAGCTTTCCATCGCAGCGCGCAAGATACAGCCTTCCGTCCGGCGGACTGTATTTTTTCTGCGGATTCGCAAGCTCCTCGCTGTAGTTCTGAAGCTCAAGGTACTGCTGAAAGCTGCCGTCAATTTTAGTCAGCAGCGATGTATACTCAGAAAACAAAAGCGCCGTTTCATCCGGGCAGCCGTAGGCAGGTTCCAGTTCAATGTCCATTGCATTAGTATATCAGGCCGGACAAAAAAAATAAACTGCCGCTTGTCACAGCGGGATTTTTCAAGTATCATTTCAGCATGATATATAAAGATGTCTACAAGGAATGTCCTGTTTTTGAAGACAGTTTTTTTATGCTGCGCCCGGTGAAAGATGAAGATGCGGCAGACTTGCTGCTTGTGTACAGCGATGAAAAAGCCGTTCCTTTTTTTAACAGCGACAACTGCCATGGGGACGACTTTCATTACACAGCGATTGAGCGCATGCAGCAGGCTCTGGAATTTTGGAAGCAGTCATACCAGAACGGCTGGTTTGTCCGCTGGGCCGCTGTAGACAAAAAAACGCAGAAAGCCATCGGCACCATTGAACTGTTCCGCAGGGAAGCTGATGATTATTTCACCGACTGCGGCCTTCTCCGGCTTGATGTGCGAAGCGACTATGAAACGGCGGAAAAAATAAGCCGCATTGTGCAGCTGATTTTGCGTCCTGCATTCGAGCTGTTCAGCTGCTCAAAAATTGCAGCAAAGGCAGTTCCATCTGCGCAGGAGCGGATTGCCGCGCTCAAGAGCCTGGGATTTTCCGCTTCGCCTGAAACGCTTGTCGGGCATGACGGAACATTGTACAAAGATTATTTTGTGCTGTTCCGCTCTTGATTTCCTTTGTCCTGGCTGCCTTTAAATGTCTTGCTGAAGTCTTCTATTTCCCGGCCGGAAATCGGCTTGCTGTAATAATAGCCTTGAATGTAATCGCAGTGGAAATTCCGCAGCTTTTCATTCTGCCATTCATGCTCCACGCCTTCGACCGTCAGCTTCATTTCCAGAGAATGGACAAGCCGCACAATGTTTTTTATAAAAGACTCGCGGTTTCCAGAAAGATAATTGTCTACAAGCGACTTGTCAATTTTTACAACATGGATCGGCAGGAACGTAAGATAGCTCAGCGAAGAGTAGCCGGTGCCAAAGTCATCCAGAGCAAGCGTGATTCCTTTTTTTACGATTTTGTTAAGAAGCTGTGTGACTGTATCCTTGTTTGAAACGAAAAGGCTTTCAGTGACTTCAATGCAGACAAGCTCCGGCGGAATCACATACTGCTCCAGAAGTCCTTCCAGAAAATCAACATAAGTATCATCTGAAATCTGACCGTAAGAATAATTTATGGAAACCTTGTACAGCGGAATTCCATGGGTTCTCCATTCATCCATCTGCCTGATGACTTTTTCCGTGAGGATTCTGGCGATTTTTATAATCCGGCCGGACTCTTCTGCAATCGGAATAAACCGGGCTGGGGAAATCTTGTAATCCTTCAGCCGCATCAAGGCTTCGTAGCCGTAAATTTCGCCTGTGTCCGCGTTAACCTGGGGCTGATACACAACGCTGATTCCGTCATTTTTAATCGCATCGTCAAGTATCTTTAAAATCCTGTCAGCCTCCTGAAGCTCGCTTTTCATTTCTTCATTAAAGAAGACAGCCTTGTTCCGCCCGGAATTCTTTGCCCTGTACAGCGCAATGTCTGCGTTTGCAATCATGGTGTCGAGCTGCTCGCCCCTTGAGTTGACAATTCCAAAGCTTGCCTGCACTGTTATCTGTCTTCCGTTGTATGCAACAGGAATTCCAAAGATGTTTTTCAGGTGTTCCACTCCCGGGGAATTTTCGTCAAGCTCTCCGTTTGAATAAAGAATGAGGAATTCATCGCCGCCGAACTTGAATGTAAAGAATTCATCTTCTGAAGCAAGCTTCATAAGCCGTGCGGAAATAGTGCGCAACACTTCGTCTCCGCAGGAATGAGAGTAGATGTCATTTATGTTTTTAAAGTTATCTATGTCAAAGAGAACCATTGAAAACGGTCTTCCTCTTTTTTGAATCAAGTTAAACGCGTTCTGCACCTTTGCCCTGTTCGGAAGCCTGGTGATGTAGTCATGCTCAGCAAGATACCGTATCTTTGTGTTTGACCTTCTCAGTTCCCGTGACTTCTTCCTTTCAGAAACAACAAAAATCCGTAAAATGACAATAAAAAACAAAAGGCTCGCAAATATCCCCAGCACTCCTGTGAAAATTCCCGCCCGTATTCTTTCTGTCTGTCCCTGAAGATTTGCAACGAGCGAATTTTTTGGCAGGCGCGAAAGGCTTATCCTGTGCTTTTCAAGCATTTTATAGTCAAACAGAAATTTTCCTTTGTCGAGTTTTTGCAGTTTTATGGATGAAGTGTCTTCGTTGCGCAGGATGCTCAGGGCTGTTCTGGCGGCCTGCTTTCCTGCGTTTTCATCGTCAATCATTTTTCCGCCGATAATTCCGCGCCCCATGCCGTCCGCATTGCTGCTGAAAACCGGAAGATCTGTGCTGCTGATAATGAAGTCCGCCGCGTCCTCCGCCGAATACCTGGTTCCGCTGGAATCGGAAGCGGCTCCCAAATAAAAAATAATGCTGCCTTTTTCAATTGAAGCAAGGCTGCGCGCAAGCTGCTCCCTTGTAACGGAAGAAGCGTCTATTTCTAACAAATGGATGCCTTTGAATTCCCGTGCCGTACTCCAAAAAATTTCCCGGCTTTCAGAACTTGGCACGGAGCTGTCATAGACCGCCACATACTGTCTGGAGCCGGGGAACAGCTTTCTTGCGGTGGAAATTGTCTGGCTGAGAAAATTGTCCTTTTGGAATCCGTAGAAGCCGGGCCTTTTGCTCAGTTCCTGTGAATGAGCGTTGCTTTCCGCGCCCAGAAAAATGACTGGAATTCCGCTGAAAAATCCGCTGTACTGTTCCTCTGTGAAATGTTCCGCCTCTGCTCCGCTTGCAATGACAACATCATACCGTTTTTTCTGATTTAAAAACGAAACGTGCTTCTTCAGGTACTCGCTGCGTTCTGCCGGATCGAATCCGTCAGGCTTAAAAAATTCAATGTCGATATTTACATCATTTTTCAGCAGGACGGATCTCATTCCTTTTTCCTGCAAAGAAAAACTGTATGTGTTTTCCGGGGAAGTGATAAAAAGAACTGTTGCCTTGGGATTTTGAATTTTTGTATCGATTAAGACAGACACACGCCTGCTTTTCCAAAAACAATAGCAAAGCAGAAAAACGTTGCCCAGTAAAAATATGACGGCAGCTGTTATAAGAACGAGCTTGGATTTCTTTTTCAGCATATTTATCCCTCTGGAAACGCAGTTGAATTATCAATATGCACCGCTGTTCGCTTTTAAAGAAACTGCTTCCTATATCTTATAAAAAGTATATCATGTTTTTTTATAAAGTAACAAGATAAAAATGATGAATTGACATATAATATTATTTTGAGCTTTTTTTGCTGCCTGCTTTTTTTCCGCTTTCTTCCTTTTTCTGTATCCACCACTCAGGAGTCAGCTCGGCGAGCGTCATCACGGTTCCTGCCTCGTAGTCCATCATGATTTCTATGCCGCCGCAGTCGCCGCCCGCAAGCTGCACCATGAATTCCCGGCAGGCTCCGCACGGCGCACCGCCCGCCTTTCCATCATGAGTGATGCACAGCACTTTTGAAAGCCTGTCCTCGCCGTTCGTAATCATGTTGAAGAGCGCGTTCCGTTCCGCACAGATTCCGAGCGTACTGCACGTGTCGATGCACACGCCTGTATAGATATTTCCCTGCTCAGAAAGAACGGCAGCAGAAACGCAGCCTGCCTCCACATAGTCCGAAATCTTCCGCTCACGCCGGACAGCGCGCGCCGCTTCGTACAGCTTCTCCCAGATTGCATCCATTTCGTTCCTCCGCAAGAAAAAGATTAAAAAAAGTATAGCAGAACAGCGGAAAAAATAAAAGCTGATGTTCACCGGAAGCAACGATTTGTGTTTCCGGGATTTTCAGCTTTCGTTATGATGACGATTTCCGCCCGGCAAAAGGCGGAACACGCAGCAAGAGACGGCGGAAAACAGCACGAACAGCGAGCAGTAGTCCGCAAGGAACAGCGCAAAGCCGCGCTCCGTGTCAAAGAAGAAGAACGGCTGCGTCAGGAACAGGTACTTCCAGTAGCCGCGCAAAAAGAACGCATATGCGCCGTAGATGCAGACGAGCAGCACAGCAGCGCGGACAGCAGTTTTTCCGGCTGGGCGTGAGCGCGGTTCGGGAGTTCCCGGCGGAAGCTTTTTGAACAGCGGAACTGATGAGGCGAGCGCGCCGATGTGGAGCGAAAAATGCACCGCCATCAGGATGTAGTACCAGTGGCTTGACACAAGGTGCGCCGCGCGAGCAAACCCCATGCCGCGCCCGATTCCGAGGAAGACGAACACGCGGTTCGACAGCATGATGCCGCTTATGGCAAGGAGCAGGCAGCAGGCAAGCAGCGCGCCGTTCACACAGGTCATGGCGATCCGCCGCGCAGTGTACGTTCCTCGCGGAAGCGACTTGTAGAATGCGCGGTTCAGAACGTTGTGCGCAATCCACAGCACAATCAGCGCGGTTCCGAGGATTTCATGCACCGCATCGTCCGGGAACGCAAAAATCCCGCCCATCAGCAGCACCGAAAGCACCGTCATCGCCATGTCGAGAATCCGGCGGAGCAGCTGCGCTTTTTTCACTGTCCCCTCCGAATTTTCTCAACGAAGTCATCGATGACCGACTGCGGGCTGACGAGGCTTCCGGCTTTTGCACGCGTTCCGAACTGAATTTCCGCCGTTGCAATGATGTTCGCGCCGGAACAGAGTTTTTCCATGTCGCGCACCGTTGTTCCTGCCCAGCCTGCGTGGGTGCTGAACAGGGCGACGTTCTTTTTGGCGAAGCTGTTTCCGCTCAGGAATGTCAGCACCGGGGAAGCCATTTTGTACCACCATGTCGGCGTTCCCACGATGATTGTGTCGTAGTCCGCAAGGTTCACGCTGAGCGGCTTGAGTTCCGGCTTGAAATTGCGGTTCACGTCGCGGTGCGCCTGGTCAACAACAGCATCGTAGTCGCGCGAGTACGGAGCTGCCGGTTCAATCGCCGCAATGTCCGCGCCGAGCTTCTTCTGAATCTGCTCAGCAATCCGCTTTGTGTTCGCCGTGTCCGAGTACGAATAGTAGACAACGAGCGTTTTTGCGCCCGCTCCCGCCAGAATCAGGCTTCCCAAAAAAACCGATGCAAAAAACCGCTTCATTGCATTCCTCCATAAATATGATGCGCCGTCCGTCAGTTCCGAATGCTGAACTCGGCACATACACTCTACTTTTTCGGCAGGAATATGTAAAATACTTTTTTTACATAGCGGATCATTCATTTTGGGCATGGAAAACGCACCGAAAAGGTTTTTCTTTCGGGCGGTTCCCTCCGCTCCCCATTCGATCGCTTCGGTCCGGGCTTTCGTCGCAGCCTTACGGTTGCTTACCGAGTTTTTCGTAGAAAAACTCGCGGCAATCGGGAAACAAGCTATGCATTTATTTTTCCGCAACGGCTTGCGCCGCCACTCCAATCCCTACCGCAAAAATCCGCGCCAGTCAGCACTCCGCCGTCAGTTCCGCGCGCCGCTCGCCTTTGCCGCCGAACGCGCCACACGGAAGCCGCGCGAGGCGGACGCATCATCGGGAAGCTGACTTGAGCGGTAGGCGCAGCGCAGGTGCTTGCCGAAATCGTTCCAGCCGCCGCCACGGCACACGCGGGTCGCGCCTTTTTCCGCGCCCGACGGATTTTCCGCCGCTCCGGCAGGATACGCGCCGTAGATGTCCCAGCACCATTCGGCGACATTTCCGTGGATGTCGTACAGCCCGTTTCCGTTCGGCTTGAAGCTTCCCACGTCCACCGTCCGCTGGCGGTAGTAGCCCGGCTTCGTCTCGAGCGCGGAATTGTCGAAGTAGTTCTGCTCGATGTTGTACGGATAGTGCGCGTAGAAATTCGCGTCCGCATCTCCGGGAGCCTTCGCCGAGCTGAACGGAGTCCGCGTCCCTGCGCGCGCCGCGTATTCCCATTCCGTCTCAGTCGGAAGCCGGTAGCCGTCCGCCGCCCTGTCCCAGACGACACGACCGCCGTCAGTCTTGTACGCCGGAGAAAGCCCCTCGCGCACGCTCAGAGCATTGCAGAATTCCACCGCGTCATGCCACGTAACCGACTCCACCGGCAGCTTCCCGCCCCGGAACGCCGACGGATTGCGCCCCATGACCGCCTCGAACTGCGTCTGCGTAACCTCGCAGCGCGAAATGAAAAAGCCGTCCACCGCCACCCGGTGCAGCGTCTCGTCCGCCTCGCGCCAGTTCTCGCTTTCCGGGCTTCCCATCAGAAACGACCCGCCTTCAATAAAAACCATCTCCTGCGCAGCCGCCGCCGAACACAGCAAAACCGCCGCCGCGGCAAAAACGCTCATTTTCATGCAAATCTCCTAATCAAAACCCGTTTTCCGAAAGCCACTTGTCCAAGTCCGCGTCAAGCGTTGCGCCGCCCGAATAATGAACCGAAAGCGGCTTCAGCACTTCCGCGTCCGGGACGAGCTTTGTGATTGCCGAAATGCTCTGACCGAGCCGGCCGCCGCCGTGCGAGCAGAACGGCACAACCGCTTTTCCCGCAAAATTGCCGCTTTCAAGGAACGTCGCAACCGGCATCGGAATCGACGCCCACCAGTTCGGATAGCCGAGAATCACCGTGTCGTACTTCCGCAGGTCGGGCAGCGGGTCTTTGAGCTTCGGACGTGCCTGCGTGCGCTGATCCCGCTGCGCTTCGTCCAGAACCGTGCTGTAGTCCGACGAGTACGCCTTTTCCAGCACAATCTCAAAGATGTCGCAGCCGAGCTTCTTCTGAATCTTCTGCGCAATTCCCCGCGTCGTTCCGCCCCAGCTGAAATAGACGATGACCGCCCTGTGCGCATCCCGCTTCGCCGCGTCCGCCGCAAAACCATCCGCCGCGCACAGCATCGCCAAAGCGACCGCCGCCGCCCGAACCAAATTCCGTGCCCTTCCGCCCATGTCCGTCCTCCTTCGCCCGGCCGTTCCGCCGTCCGCCTGCAATTATACGGCAGCCGAAGAAATATGTAAAATGCTTATTTTTCATATTTGACTATACGCAAAAGACATGAGACAATAGAACCATGATTGAACTGCGCCTCCTGAAGTATTTTCTTGCCGTCGCGAACGAAGGCTCTATCACGCGCGCCGCGGAAGTCGTCCACACGTCCCAGCCGAACCTGAGCCGCCAGATGCAGGAGCTTGAGGAATCGCTGGGCTGCCGGCTGTTCGAGCGCGGAAAGGCGGTTTCGCTCACGGACTCCGGGGAATTCCTCAAGCGGCGGGCGGAAGAAATCCTGAGCCTTGCCGCAAAAACGGAGTCCGAGCTTTCTTCCGAAGGAATTTCAGGAACGCTGTCCGTGGGCATCGGCGAAATAAAGTTTGTTCATGATGTCGCGCGTCTTGCAGTAGAATTCAAGAAGATTCATCCGAACGTCAGCTTTGAATTTTTCACGGGAACAGCCGACCAGGTGAAAGAACAGATGGAAAAGGGAATTCTTGATACGGGGCTTCTGATTGAGCCGGTGGAAATCGAAAAGTACAGTTTCTTCCGTCTGCCGGAAAAGCTGCGTTATGTCGCCGTGATGCAAAGCTCCTGCCCGCTTGCCGCACAGAACTCCGTTACGCCTGACGACCTCGCCGGTTTTCCGCTGATTCTTCCCACGCGGATGAATGTGCGCAACGAAATTTTTTCGTGGTTCGCGTCCCATGCCGGCGGGCTGAACATTGCGGCGGTGAGCAACCTCAGGATGAATACCAATATCCTTGTGCAGAACGGAATGGGCATCGCGGTCTGCTCAGATACCGTTTCCGTTTCTGATGGCGCGGAGCAGCAGATTACAGTACGTCCGCTTGAGCCGGAGCTTTCGTCAACAGTCGTCCTTGTCTGGAAGAAAAGCCTCGCCCACTCGCACCTTCTCGAGGAATTCATCAGCTTCGCAAAGCAGTTCTTCCTGCCTGACGGGGGGGGTACGGACTGAATGCGGAGACTGCGCCCGCCGCGGACTAGCGCAGTGCCCGTTTTTTTTCGCGCGCCCGGGCGGCCCGTCTGGAAGCGCGCCGTGAGCCTGGAACGGCAAAGGCGGCGGATGCCTCAGGAAGAACTGTTTTTTGTCCGCCGTTCCACAATCAACATACCTCGACGCAAACATCGGGACACGAACCTCTCCGCACGAATCAATAGCCGTCTGTATGGACAAATTTCTTCTATAAAATGATATATTTTTCTGCTGACAACAAAGTCCGCAAAAACATCATGGGACGAACCGCACTCAGTACGAGCGGCGGAATGAGGCGCGGAATGCATTTTTAGCAGTAAATTCTCTTGACACGGGAGCAGGAACCGGGATTATACTTTTTATGGGAGGAAACTATGTTTGATGAAGTGAAAGGGAACTTCGGCTTTGGCTGCATGCGGCTTCCGATGAAGGGCGGCGAAGTTGATTATGACGAGACGTGCCGGATGGTTGACGCGTTCCTTGCGGCGGGGTTCAACTATTTTGACACAGCGCACGGCTACCTGGAGGGAAAAAGCGAGACCGCGCTGCGGGACTGCCTTGTCGCCCGCCACCCGCGCGCTTCGTTTGTGCTGACGAACAAGCTCACGAACGTCTACTTCAAGTCGGAGGCGGACATCCGCCCGTTCTTTGAAAGCCAGCTTGCGCTCTGCGGCACGGACTATTTTGACTTCTACCTGATGCACGCGCAGTCTGCGGAAATCTTCAGCTACTTCAAAAAATGCCGCGCTTATGAACGCGCGCTTGAGCTTAAGGCGGAAGGAAAAATCCGGCACTTCGGCATTTCGTTCCATGACCGTGCGGAAGTCCTTGAGCAGATTCTGACGGAATATCCGCAGGTCGAGGCCGTGCAGATTCAGCTCAACTATGCCGACTGGGAAGACCCGGCGGTGCAGGCGAAAAAGTGCCTTGCAGTCTGCCGGAAATTCGGGAAGCCCGCGATTGTCATGGAGCCGGTGAAAGGCGGAACGCTCGCGAATCTGCCGGACGCTGCGAAGGGCGTGTTTGAAAAGCTCGGAAGCGCAAGCCCGGCAAGCTACGCGCTGCGGTTTGCGGCCGGATGCGACGGCGTGTTCATGACGCTTTCGGGAATGAGCAGCATGGCGCAGATGGAGGACAACCTTTCGTTCATGAAGGAATTCCGTCCGCTGGACAGCCGCGAGATGCAGGCAGTGGAGGAAGTGCGCGCCATTTTCGGCTCAATGCACCTGATTCCCTGCACGGCGTGCCGCTACTGCGTGGAAGGCTGCCCCACGCGCATTTCGATTCCCGACCTGTTCTCGTGCCTGAACACAAAGAACATCCACCACGACTGGAACGCCGACTACTACTACAACGAAGTGTACACAAAGCGCGGCGGCAAGGCGTCCGACTGCATCGAGTGCGGCAAGTGCGAAAAAATCTGTCCGCAGCATCTGCCCATTAGGAAACTGCTCAAGGACGTGGCGAAGGAATTCGGAAAGTAGAACTGAAGCGGAAGTTCCGGGCGCGGAATCATTGACAGATGCTGCTGAAATCAGGAAAATAGAAACGCTGATTTTCAGGCTGTGCAATTTGGAGGAATATCATGGAATCACTTTGCGGAACTGACTGCTCGCGCTGCTCGATGAGTTCAGATTGCAAGGGGTGCGCTGAAACCGGCGGGCAGCCGTTCGGCTCGGAATGCGTTGCGGCGAACTGCTGCAAGGGCGGCGCAGATTCCCTCCAGAAATTCAAGGAACAGCTGATGGCGGCGTTCAACGCGCTCGGAATCCCGGACATGGAGCCGGTCACTGAGCTGCACGCCCTCAAAGGCTCTTTCGCGAATCTTGCGTACACTCTCCCCGGCGGACAGACCGCGCAGTTCTGGGACGATGACAAAATCTACTTCGGAAACCAAATCCATAAGGCGGGCAGCCATCGGTGCTACGGAATCCTCGCCGACGGGACGCACCTTTTGGTCTCGGAATACGGCAACGGCGGCTCGGATGCGGAAGTCGTCCTGTTCAAGCGGTGGCGGTAGGAAGCGCGCGGAAGCATACATTCTGCGGAATACTGTCCGCCCCGGCTATACAGATAAAAGTTCGTCATTCCCGCTTCTCTTTTTTTCTTTCCATACCTAAAACGCATACAAACTAATTCGCAATAAGTATTTTACATCTTCCGGCCGCGCGGGCTATACTGTACAGAACCGGCGGAACTGGGGCGAACCGGCGGAAAAATGCAAAAAAACGCTTGACCCGGTTGCAACAACCGGGCGTATACTGAAACGGAGCAAGGCGACGGAAGTGTTCCGTCGCACAAAATAAAGCAGGAGGCCTGAAGATGGCATGTGTAATCGTACCTTTTGTTGAGGCGGTCGGAGTCAGCGCGGCGGAAAAGCTGCTGGCGAAAAAAGCGGTTCGGGACGGAGCTGCGCGGGATTTTGTGAGGCAGATTCCGCTTCTCAAGAATATGCTCTACGGCGGGAGCTTCCTGCTGGCGGTGGAGCATATCTACCACGGCGAGCTTTCGTTCGTGCCGCCGTTCCTGACGGCAGTGAGAACGCCGGAGGAAATCCCGGTGATGCTGCGCGAGATGGCGACGAACGGAGTGGCGATGGCGCTTCTGACGACGGCGGTCTGGGCGGGCGTTGTCGCGCTCGGGCGGATTGTGAAAAAGGCGAAGGCGCATCGCGCGGGAGCGGCTCTGTGTGCCTGATGATGTCCGCGCTCGCGGCGGCGGCTTTCTTCGTGCTGTCCGCCGTGCAGAAAAAACGCGGAAGCAGCTGCGCCCGAAGCGCGAGGACGGTCGGCGTGATGTTCGCGGCAGCATCGCTCATGTGGTGCGTTGACGGCGTTGCGTCGCTGCTCGGCGGCGAGCCGTTCCTCGACTTGAGCCGCGGGGATTTTGTCCTCGGGCTGATTGTCGTTGCCGCGGGCTGCGCCGTGTACGGACTGCTCGTCCTGCGCGGAAAAGCAAAGCGCACCGCCTGAAATGCCCCTGCATGGGAGTTGTAATTCCCCTCTAAAGGTGAAGTGATTTCCCTTATAAGGGAGCGGTTCGGGACAGCACAGTGTCCTGATAATGGACTGCACAATGCGGCGGACAAGTGCATTATAATGCGACAGACTGTCGTATTATGTTGCGATACCGTGTCGCATTATGCTGTCAGGTCTGCGGTTCGGGCATTGTAGGGGCGGCGCAGCCGTTCTGGAGCGAAGCGGAACGCGCGAGTTTTTCTACAGAAAAACTCGGTAAGCAAATCGAAGATTTGCGACAAAAGCCCGGTTTTTGCCGCAAGGCAAAAATGCCCCGGATGCTTTGAAACAGTTTCTCATTGACTTTTTACAGGAGCGTATCGTATGGACAAAATACTGACACTGAACAACGGCATCGCGATGCCTGCGCTGGGCATCGGGACGTTCATGATTTCGCCCGGGGACGCGGAGCGGTGCGTGTGCGAGGCTCTGAAAACGGGCTGCCGTCTTGTTGACACCGCCAACGCCTACGTGAACGAGCGGGCAGTCGGCAGGGCGATAAAGGCTTCGGGCGTGAATCGGAAAGATATGTTCGTCAGCACAAAAATCTGGGCGACCGAATATCAGAATCCCCGCGCCGTGGAGCAGACGCTTGAGAGGCTCGGCATGGACTACGTGGACCTGCTGTTCATTCATCAGCCCACCGAGCATTACATGGACGGCTACCGGATGATAGAGAAAGCCGTCAGGGAAGGCAAGGTGAAGTCCATCGGCATTTCCAACTGCGAGGGAAAATACCTCGACGACATTCTTGCGCGCTGCGAAATCAAACCGCAGGTCATGCAGGCGGAAGCGCACCCGTATTTTCCGCAGGACGAGCTTTCCGCAAAGCTGAATGAGCACGGAATCGTGCTGATGAGCTGGTATCCGCTCGGACACGGCGACAAAAGCCTCATCAGCGAGCCGGTGTTCGCCGAGCTTGGCAAAAAGTACGGCAAGACGCCCGCGCAAATCATACTCCGCTGGCATCTTGACAGGGGATTCTGCGTCATACCGGGAACGAGCAAAGTAGAACACGTGAAGGACAACTTTGCCGTTCAGGACTTCTCCCTTTCCGAAGAAGACATGGAAAAAATCGCGAAAATCAACAAGAACAAACGCTACTATTACCGCACGGACGAAATGCTCAGGTCGTTTGCAAAAATGAAACCCGAGTACGAAACGGAATAGCGCGGAAAGGTTTAAGGAAAGGAATGATGAAAAAAATGCTTACGGCGGTGCTTGCTGTTTCGGCAATTACGGCTTCGGTGCATGCTGCTTCGATTGTCGTGTATTTTTCCAAGACGGGCGAGCAGTATTCGGTCGGAACGATTACGGAAGGCAACACGGCGAAAATCGCGAAACTCATTGCGGAACAAACGGGAAGCGATCTGTTTGAGATTGTGCCGGAAAAGCCGTATCCCGAAGGCTACAAGGCGACGACCGAAGCCGCAAAAAAGGAGCAGGGCGCAAAGGCTCGTCCGGCGTACAAGGGCGACGTTGCGGACTTTGATAAATACGACACGGTGTACGTGGGCTACCCGAACTGGTGGGGCGACCTGCCGATGATTGTCTACACGTTCCTCGAAGGCCATTCGTTCGCCGGAAAGAAAATCCGTCCGTTCTGCACGCACGAAGGAAGCGGCGCGTCGGGAACAAAGCGGAGCATCGAGTCGGTGTGCACGGGCGCGGACGTTTCGGACGTTCTTGCAGTCCGCGGAAGCACGGCGCAGAACGACAAGGCATCGTCGGAAAAAGCGGTTGCCGCGTGGCTGAAAAAGTAAGGCGGCTTTTTATGGGAGCGGAAATGGAGTTTGAAAAAGGATATGTCTACAGGCTGATGGACGAAGGCGGGCCGACTGACTGCCGCGAGGCGTATTTCAAGGAGGCTGCGGACGAGATGATCCGGGCACGGAAGCTGTGCGCAATCGCCAACGCGAAGCTGCCTGACGATGAAAGCTACGTTTCCGACCTTGAGGAGCTGTTCGGGCGGAAGCTGGACGGTGTACGGATTCTGACGCCGTTCATCTGCGACTTCGGAAACCGCGTGAAGTTCGGGAAGAACGTCTTCATAAATCATTCTGCGATTCTCAGCGCGTCTGGCGGGATTGAATTTGAGGACGGCGTTTCCGTTGCGCCGGGCGTGCGGATTGCGACAATCAACCACGACTTCAACGAGCGGCACTCGAAGTACACGTACAAGAAGGTCGTCCTGAAACAGAACGCGTGGATTGGAATGAATGCTACGATTTGCCCGGGCGTTACCGTCGGCGAATATGCGGTCGTGGCGGCCGGCGCTGTCGTAACAAAAGATGTCCCGCCGTATGCGGTGGTCGGAGGAAGTCCTGCGAAAGTCATAAAGATGATTGACCCGGCAGGACAGAAGGAATAAGGGTTGGTTCGCGGGGTTTGGGCAAGGGATTGGAAGGGTGGCGCAGCCGTTCCGAAGCGACTGAAGGGAGCGCAGGAATGGAGCGGCAGCGGAACGCGCGAGTTTTTCTACAGAAAAACTCGGTAAGCAAATCGAAGATTTGCGACCAAAGCCCGGTTTTTGCCGCAAGGCAAAAATGCCCCCGGGAAGAATAAGAGACAAACATTTTATTGGAGGAATTATGAAACGGTTTTTGAGAAGAATTGCTGTGATTTCGCTGGTCGCGCTGTTTGCGGCGGCGGCGTTTGCGGAAGTTGCGGGCTACAAGACGTATCGGACTGAAGACGGGGGCGCGCCTGTCGTCTACTTTACGAAGGACATTTCGCCGGAAGGTCTGGTGAAAGTCTACAAGGCGATGGGCTGGAAGCCGAAAGGAAAGGTCGGCGTGAAAATCAGCACGGGCGAGCCGCCGGCATCGAACTACCTGCGTCCGTCGCTCATCGGCGCGCTGGTGAAGGACGAGCTGCACGGAACAATCGTCGAGTGCAACACTGCCTACGGCGGAAGCCGCGCATCGAACGCCATGCACAAGCAGGTCGTCAAGGACCACGGATTCCTCGACATTGCGGGATTCGACCTGCTGGACGAAAAAGGCTTTATGGAAATCCCCGTGAACGGCGGAACGAATTTGAAGTGCGACTACGTGGGACGGAATTTCAAGAACTACGATTCGTACCTCGTGCTCTCGCACTTCAAGGGACACGCGATGGGCGGATTCGGCGGCGCAATCAAGAACCTTTCCATCGGATTCGGAAGCGGAACTTCGACAAAAAAATCCGGCAAGGCACTGATTCATTCCGGCGGAAGAAGCAGCGACAGCAAATTCTGGAATTTCACGCAGGGCAACGAGAACCAGCTCAAGTTCCTTGAGAGCATGGCTGAGGCGGCGAAGGGCGTGTGCGACTACATGGGCAACGAAAAAGGAATCGCGTTCGTGAACGTGATGAACCGCCTGAGCGTTGACTGCGACTGCAACGGCAACCCGGAGAAGCCTGACATGCACGACATCGGCATCCTCGCTTCAACAGACCCGCTCGCAATCGACCAGGCAAGCGTCGACCTCGTGTTCACGGCGGCGGATTCCGCAAAACTCGTGGAGCGCATCGAAACGCGCCAGGGACGGCACACGCTCGAGCACGCGGAAAAAATCGGCCTGGGCAAAGGCTCGCGCGCGTACCGGCTTGTCGTGGTGGAGTAGAAAAAGCAACTGAACGTCCGCCTGTGCCTTGTGTGCGGGCGGGCGTTTTTTGCTGCTGAAGCAGGAACCGGCTTTCTATTGGCGAGCGGTATGAAAAAAAAGCAGCCACCTCAGTAAAACAAAAGTTTTGCCGGAGCGGCTGCTTTTTGCTGAAAAAATCGGAAAACTATATCATCTATTTATTCCCAATACCAAATTCCATCTGTACAGTAGACAGCATCACAGCCAATGTTAGAAGTGTTGCTGTCACTCGGTTTTATTTTACGGAAATCCTCGATGGTAGATTCATAAAAAACTTTCAACACTGGGCATTCGCGGAATGCATAATAGTTAATATGTACCACGCTTTTTGGAATTGTAATTTTTTTAAGTGCAGTACAGTCTCCAAAAGCCCAATGACCAATATCTGTTAGATTCTTTGACAACGTTATACTTTCAAGGGAAGCGCATCCGTTAAATGCATTATCACCAATCTTAGTTACTGTGTCAGGCATTATTATTGATTTGATATCTTCTCTGTCTTTAAAAACACTTCCACCAATTTCTGTAATTCCATTAGGGATTACAACATCTTCTTCTACTGAATTGTATTTCGTTAGTCTTGTGTTATCATGAGCAAGTGTGCCGGTAGAGAAACATTCAGGAATTTCAATGCAATTAATTTTTGTTGCCGTTGGAATCGCATGATCTCCTTGCTTAACGTTCTTTTTCCAATATGCCTCGATTGCATCGTAGTATATGTTTGTCAGATACGGACAACCCCAAAATGCCTGCTCGCCGATTGTATTCACAGTGTACGGAATTTTTACGCTTTTTACTGTTTTGCAATTTTGAAAGGCATAATCACTGATTACTGTTGTTCCCTCGGGGATTTCAATTTCTTCCGGTGTTTCACCGTTGTAGCCCAAAACTATATCTCCGTCAATAATAAGATAATTCGGGATTTTTTCCGTCCCGCTGTCATTTCCTTCGTTATCTCCCTTTTCTGAAGGCATCTCCTGCGCCGGTGAATCGTCATCGTCTGATGAGTCAGAACATCCTGCAAACAGCAAACAAAATGCAGCAATCACTGCCATAATGAAAAGTGTTTTTTTCATAAAACAACTCCTTGAAATAATTTTTGTTGATTTTATCTGCAACATACATTTCAGAATCAACATTTTTCCATTCTGTTTATCAATGGAATTTCGTTTAAAAATATAATGAAATTTCGTGTTGTTTGTCAATGATTTTCCGTGCAAATTTATTTGAATGATTGAAAAAGAATATCAGAAGCAAGTGGATTTTGTTTTGGCACGCTTGAAGGAAGAGCGGCAGAAAGCAAATATGTCGCAGATTGAACTTTCGTTTGCGGCGGGCTTGTCACAGAATCAGGTGAACTGCATCGAATCAGGACGAAACATTCCGAATTTATATACGCTGATAAAAATATGCGCCGCGCTGAAAATCCGTCCGGAAATTTTGTTCTCGGCAACGCAAGAAGAACGTGAAAAGGCACGGAACGAAATTATTGACTTAGTAAAAAAGTATGTGTAATTGTCAACTGAACGTCCGCTTGTGCTTTGTGTGCAGGCGGGCGTTCGCCGTTCGCTGCGCTGTTTAATAACGCAGTGTGCGAAGCAAATTGAAGTAAAAACCAGCTGCGCCATTTTAGTGGCTGTTTTTAAACGTTCCTTAAAATTCAACAGTGAGAAAATCTTCAGATTTTAAAACTGTTGAATTGGTTCGTGTTAGCAACTTGTTGCGGCGCGAACACGTAGATAAGACAGTTTCGCAAGAAACTGTGAGTTAAAAACAGACACACTATTTGTGTGGCTGTTTTTAAACCTTCCCCCTAAAAGAACAGCCCGATTCCGATTGTCAGCTCATGGCTGCTTCCCGGGCGGCTGCGCGCGGAGGGAAAAATCATGCCGGAAAAATCCTTGCCGAAGCTTGCGCGCAGCTGGATGCTTCTGAACGAAAGCGGCCAGCAGACAAGCTCAAGCCCTGCGGTGCAGATTCCGCCGATGATCCGTCCGTCTTCCGGCCCGAACCGCGCGCAGGCGATGTCGGCGAACGGGCTTGCGTGAATTTCAAAGTCAAGCAGGCGCTCTGTTCCGTTCTTCTTGCGCCGGGTGGAAAAAATGCGCACCGGAAAATCCATGTTCACGACGAATGCAAAATCAGTGTCGTAAAACGCCGCGCGCTCCTGCACTCCGATTCCGCGCACAAAGTCCGTGAGCGCAGCGTCTTCTGTCCGCCCGATTTTCTGCTCGGTTCTTCCTGCAAGAAAGGTTCCGCGGATGCTGATTCCGTTCCTGCTGAACGCTTTGTGCAGCTCGGCCTGCACGGAAGATGAGACGCTCTGTGAAAATTCAGAGAAGCAGTTTTGAAACGAAACCGATGCGCAGAGTGAAAATCCGTCCCTGAAATTTTCCTTCCAGTGAACGGACCCGAGCGACAGTTCCGCGCCGAGAGCGGCTGAAGGGCTTTTGAGGTTCCCGTAGTCCGGAAGCGACATCGTTCCGTCCGCACCATGGAAAGATACGTTCTGCGTGAAAGTGATTTTCGGAGTAAAACGGATTTTTCCTGCCCGCGGTGTTTCTGCCAGAAGGAGCGGAACTGCTGCGGACGCGGAAAACGAGACGTAGGGAAAATCTTCCGGGACATCGGAATCGTACACAAGCCCTGCTGAAAGTCCGGCTGCAAGCGAGACAGTTCCGTTCACCGGAAAAAGAAAGTCTGTTCCGCCTGAGACAAATCCAGAATTCCTTTTGTAGCGGTCGTCCGTGCGCTTGAACGTGTACCGGCCGGAAAACCACGGAGATGCGAATCCGTTTTTCAGCGGAAAAATATATCCGCCCGCAAGCGCCGTGTTGAACGCCTGCGGCTTTTCGCTGTCTGACGGAGGAAGCAGATAGGAAACCTCGCCTTCGAGCGGGAAAAGCGAGCCGAGGAAATTGCTGTCCTTCAGCTTTATTTTTGCCTCGAATCCTTTTGACGAGCTGTACTTCGGATACGGTGCGGCGATGAATGTCCGTGAGTTTTCGGCGCGAACGGTAACGGCTGCCGGAATGAAGCCGTCCTCAGCTTCAAGCAGCGAATATGAAATGCCCGCGCTTTCCTGTATGCTTCTGTTGTCGCGCAGATTCCGCTCCTTCATTGCAAGATACGAGGCAAGCTCGTCCTCGCCGCTGAAATTCCGTTTTGTGTCAATTAAAAGCTCTTTTTCGAGCGCGGCTTTTTTGATTTTCCATAATGAGCCTGAAATCTCGTAGTCAATGCGGACGATTCTGACCGGCGTCTCCCCGGCGAAACAGCGGGCGCGCCCGAACGCGAGCAGAGCGGCAATGGCAAGCACGCCGCAGGGAATTTTTTGCATGCTGATTTTCATAGCGGAAACTATAGCAGAACTGTCTTCCGTAAATGTTAACAGACTGTAAACAGCGCGCTCCAAAACTTCAGCCTTATTTAAACAGAATATAAACTGACGGGATTTCGGGTGGCGGCCGGGCAAAAAATCTTCTATACTATAGCTATGACGATAAAAAAGCAGATGTACGTTTCCAATGTGCTCATGGTGCTTGTGCCGCTTCTGGTGATGGTTCTGCTGTTCGGCGGAACGTACCTCAGAATGGACGCGCTTTTGGAAAGCGATGCCGGCGGCATTCCGTCCGAGATTTCCCATGAGCTTCGTGAAATCCGCGAGCTGCTTCTTCCTGTGCATGATGTCTTTATGAAATGCGTCGTCGCCCTTGCGCTTGTGTTCGGCACGCTGATTTTTCTTTCGGTGTTCCTTTCAAATTATTTTCTAAGCCGCTCTTTTTTCAGGAGAATCATGGAGCCGCTCAGCCTGCTTGAAAATTCCGTGCACAAAATCCAGCGGGGAGACCTTGAGCATCCGCTGAACTACGGGCGGCAGGACGAATTCACGGACATCTGCGCCGCCGTGGACTTGCTGTCACGCAAGCTCAAGGAGGCGATGATTGCGCGGCAGAAGGACGAGCAGAGCCGAAAGGAACTTGTTGCCGGAATCTCGCACGACCTCCGCACGCCGCTCACTGCAATCCGCGCCTGCTGCGAAAGCCTTGTGGAAGGAATTCCCGCCTCGCACGAGCAGCGCGCGTCATACCTTGGGCTGATTCTTGAAAAGGAGCTGGTGATTGAGCGCATGATAAGCCAGCTCTTTTTGTTTTCAAAGATGGAGCTTGACACGTTTCCGCTGAAGCTTGAAGTCTTCAGTCCGAAAAAACTGATTGAAAAAACAGCGCAGAGCTTTGCCGCTTCATCAAGAAAATTTGAATTCAGCCTGCGCTGTGAGCCCGGCTGCCGGATTCGCGCCGACAGGGAGCAGTTCGAGCGCATTGTCCAGAACTGCATCGGCAACAGCCTCAAGTACAGCGACCGGGACATTCCGTCCCTCGGAGCCGAGGTGAAGTCTGACGGCGGGCGCGTCCATGTTCTTTTTACGGACGACGGGCCGGGCGCGGACGGCGACCTTGAAAAGCTTTTCACGCTCTTCTATAGAAAAGACAAGGCGCGGAAGGACACAGCGGGCGGAAGCGGACTTGGGCTTGCGATTGTGCGGAAAGCCATGGAGCAGATGGGCGGAACGGCATCGGCTGAACGGAACGAGCCGCGCGGACTGTGCATTCATCTGGTTTTCCCCGGATGCACGGAAGATCGGGAAAAAGCGGAAGCGGAAGAAGGAGCGGCGGAATGAGCCTGAAAGAACCAGTCCCAAAGGAGACAAAGCGCATTCTGATTATTGAAGATGACAGCGCAATTGCAGGCGTGGAGAGCGACTACCTTCGCGCCAACGGCTTTGTGTGCGACAGCGCATCGGACGGAGATTCCGGGCTTGAAAAGTCGCTCCGCGGAAAGTACGACCTTGTTCTGCTTGACTTGATGCTTCCCGGAACGGACGGATTTTCCGTGTGCCGCGCCCTGCGGGAAAAAAGCAACGTTCCGATTCTGATTGTCTCCGCGCGGCTCGATGACTCCGACAAAATCCGCGGGCTTGGCTGCGGCGCGGACGACTACATCGAAAAGCCGTTTTCGCTTGCGGTTCTTTTGGCGCGCATACAGGCGCACCTTGCAATCCGCGAGCGAATCAGCCGCGCACAGAAAAGTCCTGCCGAAGAAATCCGCGCCGGAAAAATCACCGTGAACGTTGCGTCCCGCCGCGTCTATGTGGACGGCAGGGAAGCCGCGCTCAAGAACAAGGAGTACGAGCTGCTCGTGTTCCTGATGAGCCACCGCGACATGGTTTTTGACCGCGAGACGCTGTACGAGGAAGTCTGGGGACTTGAGACAATGGGCGACAACGCGACAGTCGCCGTCCACATAAACAGAATCCGCGAAAAAATCGAAGAAGATCCCTCCGATCCGGAGTACATCGAAACCGTCTGGGGCGCGGGCTACCGCTTCTGTGTGCCGGAATAACGGTATGCGGAGAGAAGTAAAAGCAAAATTCGTTGATAAAATCACCTTTAAATATATAAATAAATTTGACTATATGACACATATTGGTTATATTGAAAGCGGGAGGTGATTTTATGGATGCATTGAGAACGGTAGACATTTTGAATTCCATTGTCCCCATAAGCCGCTTCAACAAAGGCGAGGCGAACAAAATATTTTCCGAAGTCAAATCGAAGGGAACGAGAATCGTTGTTAAAAACAATGTTCCTGAATGTGTTTTGATGAGTCCTGAAGAATATCAGAAGATGTATGACGAATACGAAAATGCGGTTCTGTATGCCGAGGCGCAGAAAAGGGCTGCGGAAGACGCAGCGCCCGTCCCGCATAACGCAGTTATGGCTCAGTTCGGAATAACGGACGCAGATATAGATGACGCTGATGTGGAACTTGACTGAAAATGTGGGAAATAAAATATCACCCCGAAGCGGTAAAGGAACTTGAAAAGCTTGACGGCTCTGTAAGAATTCAGGTTCTGAAAGGAATTCTAAAAGTATCCCAAAATCCTGCCGGCAAAAAGAGCGGAGGCTACGGCGAGCCGCTCGGAAACAAAGGCGGCAGCAACCTGACTGGATATTACAAAATAAAATATCGGAAAATCGGAATCCGTGTTGTGTACCGTCTGATTGTCGAAAAAGCTGAAAACGGAACAAAGCAGATGTACATTCTTGTGATTTCAGCCAGAGCCGACAACGAAGTGTATGACACGGCGGCAAAAAGAAAATAGCAGCCAGATGCTTCTGTCTGCCCTCTGGAGCAGCTCTCCAGTTTACGTTCTGTTTATAATCCTGTTACATTCAGTTTATAAAGTCCTGCTAGAATCTTCCTGAACGTTCAGCCGAAGGTTTAAAATCAGCAGCTCAGATGGCGCGCCTGATTTTAATCTACAGTTTGCAAAGCAAACTGTCCTATTGACGTATGCACTTACGTGCATGAAATCATCATCTCCCGATTCTGAAGAATCGCTCGATGATGATTTTTAAGGAACGTTTGAAATCAGCACTGTTATTTCAGGAGGATTCCAGTGAAGCGGATATTTTTGTCTGCGGCTTTTGCTGCTGTGTGCGCACTTGCCGCCGCATCGCCGGGTGAGGACGAGGAGCTTCCCGCCGATGTCTTTTACAAAAGCGGAACAACGGGATTCGGGCGGAGGGAGCTTGTCAGAAAGCCCGCGGAAGAGCTTCGGCTTGCCCCGGATACGCCGTTTGCCGCGGAGTGCATCGCGCCGTGGGAAAAAAGCGAAACGCCTTCATTCACTTCGGAGACGGTCTGGCACATCGGAAAGGATGAGGACGCTCCGTCAGTTCAGGACATCTCGCAGATTCTGCGCTCAATCTCACGCCTGAAAGGAATTCAGTACTATTCAAACAGCCGAAGGCGGTGGCGCACCTTGTACTGCTCGGCGTTTCTGATCCGCTCCGAATCAGACAGGACTCCCGTTGCCGACATGACAAGCGGAAGCGCGGACGGAAAGCAACTCTTCTGCCGGCTTGAGGACAGCTCGTTCGGAAAATGCACGTACCGCCTTGACTACCGACAGAACGAAAGCGAAGTTCTTGTGCGGCTCACGAACATCTCGCCCGTTACGTACAGAATCTTCACGGCGATTCGTCCTGAGAATTTGCAGATAAGCATCGTTGTCTCCGACCGCGGAAGCTACTATTCAGTCTATATGCTTCTCCGCGCGGAGTACAGCACGCCGTCATCGTTACAAAGAAGAATTTCCGCCTCGCTCAATTCGCGCATTGAGGCGCTGTACGTCTGGTTCCTGAAAGAGCTGAACGGCAGGGCTGAATCCGGGAGGACAGAATGAAAACGTTTTTCACACCGCTCCACGGATTCTGCATGGCGGTTGCCGACAGCGTGCCGGGCATTTCCGGCGGAACGGTCGCGTTCGTCATGGGATTTTATGAAGAGCTGCTCGGCTCTGTCGGCTCGCTTGCGGGAAAGAACCGTGCGCGGCGGGCGGAAGCTGTTTCGTACTTGTGCAGATTCTGCGCGGGCTGGCTTCCGGGAATGGCTCTGTGCATTCTTGTCCTCTCACGGATTTTCAGCACGCACATCTACGTCCTTTCCTCGGCGTTCATGGGACTGAGCGTGGCAGCGGTGTTCTGCATACTGAACGAAGAGAAATCAGTCCTGAAGAACAGCCTGCGCTATTCCGTGTTCATCGCCATTGGTGCGTTTAGCGTTGTTGCGCTTTCCATGCTCAGGAATTTTTTCCCCGGAAGCAGCGCAGCTGATTTTTCCGCGCTCAGGATGTGGCAGTGCCTGTATGTTTTTTTTGCCGGAGCCGCAGCATCAGCCGCGATGATTCTTCCGGGAATTTCAGGCTCGACCGTCCTCTTAATCTGCGGAGTCTATGTGCCTGCCGTGAACGCGCTCAAGGAAGTGATGGCGGGAAACCTTGCGTTTGCCGGAGGATGCGTGTGCCTTGCCGCAGGAATGGCTGCCGGGCTGCTTTTTGCCGCGCGTGGAATCAGCCTGCTGCTTGAGAAATTCAGGGCGCAGATGATTTTCCTTGTTGCGGGACTTGTGCTGGACTCATTGTACGCGATTGCCTTCGGGCCTGTCTCCCTGAAAATTCCGCGCGTGCCGCTTTCCGCCGCTACCTTTTCCGTCCCGGCATTTTTCAGCGGAATTGCAATCCTTGCCGCTCTGGAGCTTGTGAAGGCACGGGGAAGAAAACGCGGGTGAACTTCGTGCTGGAACGCTGCCTGCTTTCCTGCCGTCCGGCTTTCTGATACACTGGACGCGTAACATAAGGAGGAACTATGGCATCAGTTACGGAAATCGGGCTTGGCAGGACAATGGAGCGCAAGCTGCGCACGGTCGGAATCTCATCTGCGGAAGAACTGCGCTCGCTCGGAAGCCGGGCTGCTGTGATGCGGCTCAAGGCGGCGTACCCGGGAACGTGCGTCGTCATCCTGTACCATCTGGAAGCGGCGTTGCACGGCGTGGAAATCAAGCAGCTTGGCGCGGACGTAAAGCGCGAGCTGAAGGAATGGTTCTACCGGCTTGAAAAAGGAGAGCTGCAATGGAACTAAAAACAGCACAATTTGGAACTTGAAGTTTATTGTTTCTATTGTAATGATAAATTCTTGAGCAATAAATAACACTTTCTCTTGAAACTAAAATGGAATATCCTCTGGAAAACTGAATATTTACATTCGTAATTCAATGTTATATGTTTCTTTATTGAACTTGAAGACATAAATAATTCAATTAAAACATACCCTTTTAAACGATATGAATCCTGCCACGTTTATGGCAACATTTTTTACCAGTCAGTTCTATTTGTATATAATCTTTGCTAGGTATCATTTTTATTTCGGGAGTTAATCTGTGTCGTTTTTGATTTCCCTTATCATCTTCTAATATTTCTGATTTTAATTGTTTCTCATCGAGGAAGAAATCCCAATCTGTTCCAGTATAAATATCAAGAAATTGGATATCATTAACTGCTTCTTCAGACAAGCTTGAAATTCCTAATTTGTAAGTAACGACAGCTGTATCAGTATATTCTGAACGTGAAATTTCAGAATGGAGTACACCAAATGAAACATTGGTTTTTTCTCGAGTACGTTTTTCTACTTCTGCTTTTGCCCAATCAATTCATCTCCTTTCTTTTTGACGATATAGCTCAAATTCTTTTTCCGCTTTTTCAATCGCCTGTTTATGCGAAACAGATTCTTTTCCTTCTTTGAAGTTCAATTTCAGAAAGATAATTCTTTGCAATTTTTACATCATCTTTTGTTACATAATCTCCTTTGAAATTAGTCATTCCGACAAATGCCTTTTCGTTATCTACACGATTATATATAACCTCAGCAGCCGTATTTTCGTGTACCGCAAAGTGCAGTTTATTCCGAACGGTAGCAAAAAACAACTTTGTCATATCAGAACATGGGTCATAATCAACAGCAGTCGCATAAATATCCGTTACCTGCTGATAAAAATTTCTTTCTGATGAACATATATCACGAATACGCTGTAAAAGTTCTCTAAAATATCTTGAGCCGCCCTGCTTCAGCCGTTCATCGTCCATTTGCAAAGCCCTTTTGAATATACTCGTGCAGACGCTCAGTTGCCCAGCGGAGAAATCGTGTGGCAACCTGCGACTGCACGCGGTATCCGAGAGCAATAATCATATCCAAATTATAGTGATCAATATTTCTTTTTACCTTTCTTGTACCTTCCATACTAACTAACAAGAATTTCTTGTTAGTTGCCGTCCGTTGCAATTCTCCATCTCTAAATATACTTTCAATATGCTGACTGATATTTTGCTGTGTTGTATCATACAATTCCGCTATCTGTGCCTGCGTGAGCCATAAATCCTCATCAGAAAAACGTACCGACACCCTTGTTATATTATTTTCGTCCTGATAAAGAATAACACTATTGTCATTGTTTTCAATGTCATTATTTTTCTCTCCACTCATTACGAATTTCTGCAAATTCATTTTCTGATGAACAGATCTCTTTCCAAACTGTTATTTCCGAAGGTATTTCTTGAGATTTGCCTAAATAGGACGTATACAAATTATATGCTGCACAAGCACAATTTCTACGAATTGACAGTTTTAGTTCTGTTTCCAACGAAGCATTTCCTTTTCTTATATCAGTTTCTTCAGATAATGCTTTTAGAACAAATAATAGGTTTTCTTGAGCAAAATGTGGAACAAATTCAAAATATTTTTTTATGTATAAATTGGCTAAATAATTCAAACAAATAACTAAAGACTTGTCTCTTTTATATAACAGAACGTTTGCAAACGTATTCCATAATGTATTTGAAATCTCACTATATGTTTTGTTATTTTCATAGAATTTCAGAATTGAATAAAAAGCTCTTAACGCATCTTGTATAATATAATCATCATCAGAACCCCATGCATATTTTATTTCCTTTGCAATACTATCTTGATTCTTTTCTGAGAAAAAACAGGCAACTTGTAATTCCAGTGAAGGAATTTTAAATTCCTTGAATTCATCAATTAAAGATTTCACAATTTTCTGCTCTTGCTCATTTATCTTTGATATATTTCTACACAGAATGCTTATGGCCTGTTCCATTGATATGTAACGCTTTAAAATATAAGAATCACCCCACACCACATCTTTGTTGATATAATTTTTCCCTTCTTCCCAAAAAGAATGCATTTTTTTCAAAAACATAGAAAAATCATCATAATTCCATTTTACTAGGCCTTCCGAATACATAATTTCATTAAAATTATCAATAACAGTATCTGAAGCACTGTGAATTCTTATACCATTTTTGTATGTTGGAAAAGTATACTGTAATAAATACTGTCTAAATAATTCATTTACATCAACATCCTTGGGATGAGGCAAGTTTAGAAAAGAAAAAATACAATAATGCGTATTTGCAGGAAAACCAGTAGAATTATCAGTCTGACTCCATAAAACATCTCTAAATTTTTCTTTTTGTTTGTCGTGCAATAAATCCAATTCAAATAATAATGATAATGTTTCGATTCCCCAAGAACGAATTGCGATATTATCTGAAAGGGAGGCAGTATAAAATTTTTCCAAATCTTTATTAGAAAAATTTCTTTTATATTTATTTGCAATGTCGTTCTTATGTAAATCTATAAAATTTATTGCAGGCAAAAGTTTATCTTCTTCTACAGGATAGATACTTTCAGGAATTTTTATTTCGAGAAAATCATTAAATAATTTTATTTTTTCAGTAATCGAAAAAGACTCCATTAAACGCTGCAATAATATGTCCGTGTTTATATAGCATCGTCTGTTTTGAGAGGTATATACTTTTTTTCAAAAAAGCAAATATTCTTTCTTTTACAGAACCAGAGCATCTACAACACAAACGAGAAATTATTTCAGGCAAAATTGTTGCTAATGTCTTTGCAAAATTAAACTGCCCATTTGTTTCATTCTGTAAAATATAGGTCTCGTTTTTCTCCAAAACTTGTAAAAGTTCTTCACATAGTGCATTGATGTATTCAAAATCAAAACCAGCGATTCTGTCACGAGTGAATAATTTTTCTGCAAGCTTTATATCAGCAACACGACAACAAACACATACAGCCCAATTTAAATAATAATCACAAAGTCTTTCTCCAGCACCAATTGCTTCCGAAACGCTTATATTTAATCTTATACTAGAATTAATGCTAAATGGCTGTGAAATTTTTTCACTATAAATCAAAAAAGATATTGCGTTATTTAACGGCTTGTTGTCTAAACCAAAATATCTTATATATGTTTTCTTGTTTATTTCAAATTGATACTTTTCTTCTTCTAGCGGCCTAGGTTTATAATTTTCTGATAATAGTAATTTAAAGTATTGCCCTTCATGCATGGGATCACATAATTTTTGTTGTAAAAAAAGAATTCTATCAGAATATTTTTCCTGAATTTCTTTATAATCAGTTCCATTATTATTTCTAAAAGCATAAGAAAAAACAACATTCTGATATAAGGAAATAATATATGATTCTTGAGATAAAAGCGTCCAATCACATTTATTAGAACTACTATTTTGCATTTTTCGTATATCAACAAGAGCCTGTCTTAAAATAGACTCTGCCTCTATAACATTCCCCATTTCTGCAAGTATTCCCGCTTTCTTTGCATTCATAAAAGGAAACGCCGGAACTATATCCCATTCAGAAAGATGTTTTCTTGTAGTTTCATAATCTAAATGAAATATTGCATTCAGCACTTGCTCGTATTTATGTTTTAAAACAACTTCTTGAGGATATTCATCTTGATGGAATGTAAACAGCTCATTAATTGCATTCCATTTTTCTGATTCACCAAGATGCCTGTAACAGCTCATAAGCTTAAGATAAAAAAAAGATAAATCCTTATTATTGTTTTCAACAGAATGAATGGCTTTTTCTATAATATCTGCAAGCTCGATAGGAATAGCAATCAAGGATATATCGATACGCCATAGCAATTCGTACAGGAACTCAAAAAGTAATGATTTGTTAATTTTATCATACGTTTTTAATATGTTACTTATTCCCAAATTAGTTTCATATTTGAAACTATTTCGTTTGTTCTCAGGAAGAATTTCCCACCCGGGGTATGAAAGGCGTTGTTTTTTCCAGGAATCTAAAGCTGCATTCAGCAATTCTTCTGGATTTGCATTTTCACCGCTTTTATGGAAAAGCAAAGTTCTACAGCCAGTACTTTCCGGCCAGTCATACGGGTTGTTGCTGTTTTTCTGTTTTTGCAGATAATCGACAAACAAATTCAATGCTTCGTAGTGTTTGTTTCCTTTATTTGCTTTTGTATCAAGATTTACAACAACAATATTGCGTTGTGCAAATAATTTTATTTGTGCATCAGAAAAAGAAAAAACTCCTATGAGATAAATTTTCGTTACATTTTTATTTAAGTTATCACGAATCCACCCTATCCATTGCAAAAAATTAGGATCTGTTCCGGAAAAGCCTACAAGACAAAGCGTGTTTTCCAACAAAGACTGTTGTACTGTATTTACAAATGGCGCGAAGTCATGAGGGTATCTTCTGTAATCCTCTTCCGTAATAATGAATGGTCTGTCCGATGGAAAACTGCCATGCAACTTTATAATTCTTGGTTTGGGAGGAACCAACTAAATCATCTTTATTGTGGACAACTGTATACTTATAATCAACTATATTTTCAGCGGTTCTTTCAAGCAGAGTGTCATAATTTGTTGTAAAGACATCTGTCCACGGTAAATTCAAAAGCTTTTTATGCAATTCCGAAGGTGAATGATTTAAATCAGGAATTGAATTCAGTAATATCGAATCAAGTACAGGACGGCCAAAAGCCGCTTCTACTTCATTGGCAAGGCGAAGGACATTCAAATAGTTATTATCTGCATCAGGCTTTTTTCCGTTAAGCCTTTCAAAAAACGCATCACCCAATTCATTCCAATCAGGAAACGCATTTGTATAAGGACTGTTAGGAATTGCATTCTTGCTAAAACCCGCACCTATCATAATTGCCGCATGTTTTGAAAATAATGTATCTGCAATTTCCTTTAGGTAAGGCTTATTATTCGTATTTATCTGTTCTTCAATTTCTTTTAATTTCATTTTCTACTCCAATGTCTGGCAATCAATAACTCGCCGCAGGCTTCGGGGTACTGCTTGCAGAGCCCCGAAGAGATGAAATCCTCCGCACGAAATCAACTTGCATAATGACTAATGGACAATTATATTAATTATATCACGATTTCCTTTTTTTATCAGAAATTATCGCGGAACAAAAAGTTATTTTTTACAGTTTTTCTGCATCAGGTTTATTGCGTTATATCTCCTGATTTTATACAAAAAGGCTCGCTGTTTTAGCCTGTTGGTGCTTTATATTCCCTTTCGGTAAACAGTCTGTTTTCCGGGAGCAAAATCGCCTTTCGTGCCGCGGTAAAAGTCGTACAGTTCTCCGCCGCCGTACCGCAATTTTCGATAAAAAAAGATACTTTTTACTATAATCTAAATTTTATACTAAATGTATAAAGAAAACCACAGACAAAATTGTTTGTTGATTTCACATAATCATATCACAATTTGCAAAAGTGTGTTCGTGCGTGCCGGCAGATTTTTGCATAAGCGTGAAAGGTCAAAATTCAAGTTTTATGCGACAAGGATTGTTATGGAGGAAAAATGGAGAGAGGTTGGGAGGGGTATCATTGAACAGAACAAATTTACGAGGAAGAGAAACAGTCGGAGTGATACAATCTGCAAAAATTGCATACCGAAGGAAGTTTGAATTTCCAAAGACGAGCAATTTTGCGAGTGGGAAGCGGCTAATCCGACAAGACTATTCACGTTGTGAATATAGCTCTCAAACCCCAGTTCGTAAGACTGTTTCTATGACTGGACTTCTATATGTCATCATTTCAAAAAACATTCTGTTCAATTTCATTGTCTTTTTATTTCATAATTAGTATCTCAAAAAACAAGTAATTCTACATTAACTGAAATAATATTATAATCAGATTCTAACTGTGATTTTATTTCAGATACTTTTACAATATAATATGAGTTATTCAAATCCATTTCTGTTGCAATATATTTTGAATACTCTCGTGGAACATAACCGATTGCATTATTGTTTTTTGTAACAAGAATAGCAAAAGGATCATATTTATTTTCTTTATCTCGTTGCAACTCTAAAGTATCAGAATTTCTTATATGTAATGATGTTTTTTTCCAACTATCTTTATATTTTGTTCCTACAATATCAAATGAAAAATGTGTTGGATCATTCTTGTTGCTGTTTGGAGCAATAGAAAATACAATATCTATTATATTTTCTTTTTCAAATGAAGATAAAGGCATTACATCAATTTCTTGTTTCTGTAAATTAGCAAGCCATGAAATGAATTCTATATGAGAAGTCTTGTTACTTTGCTTAGCTAAGAAAAGTGCAGTTTCTCTAGTTTTTATTCCACACCCTCTTGCAATACAAGCAACCTTATTATTCAGCCCATATTTCATGAAAGTCGGAATATAACGAATATTTTCGCTAATTTCAAAATAATCAATTTTTAATATATAAGCAGTTAATAAGATTAAAGCACTGCATATCCAAGGTAATAGATAATAGAATCCTTTTGCCAATAATATATAAAAATTATCAAAATCGGAAGTTATTTCAGTTTCCCAAATATTTTTTATTTCTTCAATATGTTTATTATTCATCCATGCGAGGATTATATTTTGATATTGATTCCAAGAAGTTGTTTCACTTACCAATTTACTGAATTTATAATCATCTAATGCATTAAGATGCTTTTCTGTTATTAGTTTTATAAAAATGCCAATAAAACTGTCTATACTTTGATTTTCAATGTATTCTTTTACCGATTTTATATTTTCATTAATAAAATTAATTATAATTTTACTGTCTTTGAAATCCAGTCCTGTTTTTCCAAATTCTTTTAAATCTTCTATGTTTTCATCTTCTGTTTTTATTTTTGAAATTGCCTTGCGAAATGAATCATGAATTTTGACAATATCAGTCTTAGGTGATTGTACACTAAATAGACTATTTTTAATTATATTGTTAATAAATTCTTCATCATTTTCAAAGACTTCTTCGGTTAGCATATCTAAAAGAAAAGTTTCTACAATATCTAAAACTAAAGAATCAAAATTTGCTTCTGAAAGTCTAGAGCTAATTATCATGTTCAATGCAAAGGATAATATACTACTGGAATCTTCTATATTTTCTTTTTTGATAAACTCTTCGTAATTTTTTTATCAGTTTGTGAATTAATAATAAAAATAATATTTCCTTCAGTTTCTTTTTCAGCACGCCCAGCTCGCCCGATTATATTCCAAAAATCCCGATAAGAAATTGGAATTTGACCTATACCTTTTTTATATCCAACTGTAATATCATAAAAAATTATGTTTTTTATTGGAAAATTAACACCCTGTCCTACTGTGTTTGTACATAACATTATTTTTAATTTTTGATTTTTATAATCATTTTCAACAGCAGCCCGAACTTGTTCTGCCATATCTCCAAAATGAATACCAATGCCATAAAGAATACTTTTTGTAATCCAATGTTCTTCTCCATACCATGATTTACTATAAAAATATGATTCCTTATTATTGTCAGGTGTCAGTATGGAAATTCCATTTGTGTATTTTTGGAATATTGTTTTAAATTTATTTGCAACATACTTTATCCGAATTACTTGCCCGCAAAAAATCAATGTATTTCCTGTCTCTGCTAGTTTTATGCCTAATACAGCCGTTGTTTCAGGTTTATTATTTACAGAGGATAATCCATATTCATTACCTCTTAAATAATACGGAACAAATGCAGGTTTTTCTTCGCTGTCAGTTTTTACATTTGTGAATTGAATTTTACCATTAGGTTTTCCATTTTGTCCTAGAGTCCACTCAAAATATCCAATATTTTTTCTTGTTGGCTCCCATTCTTCTTTCATATCAGAATCAGAAAACAATTTCGAACGCAAGATATTTTCTTTATTGTTTGATAACCATCGTGCATATTCTTCTGCATTTACGTCTGGCATAACTGCGGAAATAAAAAGTGTTTTTATCTTCGGATATTTTATTTTCAGTTTTATCAATAACATTTCTGCCAACGCTGCTCGATGATTCAAATCTCCTACAATATGTCCTTCATCAACAACGATTGCAGCTATATTGTTGTAGAAATCAGGAATTGTTCTAAAAACAGAATCTGCTTTTTCCGGTGTAAAAACAAATACATCTGCATCATCAAATACAGAATCAAACATAGGTTCATATTCATAGCTTCCTGTAGATGAAGTAACTTTATATCCAAGATATGAGAAGTATTTACCAAGTTCAGAAACTTTTTCAGACGCTAAGGCTCTGAACGGAGAAATGTACAATATGTTCTTCTGGGTATTAATTAAATGTTTAAGAATAAATAATTCAGCTATAAAAGTTTTTCCAGCACTTGTCGGCATTTGAACAACAAAACTTTCGTCTTTTGATAATAATCCATCATCAATAGCCCTTATCTGTGATGTCCAAAATTCAAATACAGATTTCTTTTTTTCAATACCTTTTATTTTTCCATGAACTTCAAAATAATCATTTGATAATAATTTTATATATTTTTTCCAAATAGCATTGTCGCCAACAATATTTTTTAATTTTAAATTTATTGAACGCTTATTATACATTTTTATTCTAGTGACGAATAATAGTATTAACTGCGAAATATAAATATTCCCAGCTTTCAAATACAAGCTATAAGATTGCTCAAAAAGTGATAAAAATTCATCTCCTGACAAATCAAGAATTTGATTCGACCATACGTTAAATGCCTTCAAAGTAATCTCAAAAGGTTCTGAAATATTTTCTTTTTTCAGTTTTTCTAAGACTATTTGTTTTATCGCAGGTATTTTTTTCAACAAAGCATTTAATAATAATTGTATAATAAAATTGTCTTCATCTAGATTATGGTCTAATTCTGTGGCAAGTCTGTATTCCTGTATTTTTCTTGCGATGCAATATGCATTTGCTTGATACCCAGAAATATCATAACAAAGAGCAGATAAAATTCTTAAAAAATCAACATCAAATTGTTCTATGCTGTCGTTTATTTCTGAAATGTTTTCTAAAGCAATCGCAACTTTGTAAAGAGACTTTAATGCAATTTTTGAGTTTAAATCATTATTTAAAAGAAAACAACTTGATGAAATTATAAGCAACGTTTTTTGCCACATATAATTTAAGTTATATGTTTTTGAAATGTCTGCACCCAGTTTATAAGCAAGCAATTGTTTTGAGTAGTTGTTATAGCGATAATCTTTTTCAAGGTTTATCAGTTTTAATTCTGATTTTTTAAGAAATTCATTTTTTGTCATAATACATCCATTTCAATAAATTCCGCACCATTTTTAACAATGGTATTCCATGTATCTGTCATCAATTCTTTTAAGTTATCAATGAATACAAAAGTCACTGATAAAGGTGAAATTTTTTTGTGGATAGAATGAAGTTCTGATAATAACTGTTGATAATTTTTCGACAAAACATTTGAATCAGTAATAACAAATATTTCATAACTTTTATCTACAGTACTTGCACCATCAACCAAATCTGAAAACCTATCGCTTTTTTCGTATTCATGTGTCTCAAAATAGAACCTGCTCATAAAATCTAATATTGTTTCTGTATCAGAAAGCATATCTTTTTCTAAAGACTTATATGCAATTACAGTTATAAATTCATTCTTTTCTTTATTTAAAGCCTTTTTTCTTGTTTTGACTTCATAATATGTGATTTTTTTCGGATTATTTAATGAGTCAAATGCAAGTATGTCAGTTCCAAAAACTGATTTATTAGAATTGTATTTCCACCGTAATTTATGAAATGTTTTTTTTCCTTGTATGTATTCAATTATCAATGATGCAAATACCTCTCCAAAATCCCCGTAACGTACTGAAAAATCACAATTTGTTATGGCATTCGGAATGACATTTTTAAGAATATAATTTTCCAATCCAGCTCTATCAAGGTTTTGCCGTTTATGTTGTAAAAACTTTGGATCGCGATAGGCACGAAGTATAGCTTTCTGCAATTCGCAAATCAATTCCTCGTCTTTTGGTTTGTCCTCTGTTATACTAATAAAGCTAAAATCATATTTTTGAGAATCGTTTTCTTTTTCAGAAAAATACTGTTCTATCATCTCCCCTCCCCCTACTCCATCTCCCTCACATTCTTCTCGATGAACGCGATTTCGGTTGCGTCTAAATTATACTTCTTGTACAGCTGGCGGTCTATGGCTGCGATGGGTTTGCTCCAGTCGATGTCGCTGTTTGCGGTGAAGTCTTGGAGGGGAACGTATTTCCATGTTGATTTTGGGTTGTGCTGAGTAACCTTCAAAACTCCAAGCAGGGCACGAGCGAACTTTGTCTTGATGTACTTCATGCAGTTTTCGGCTTCTTCTTTTGTACTGAACGAACCAACGGCAAGAAATGTGTCGGCAAAAGCTTCGTTCGGTTGTGCGATTTCAGGAGAACTAAATGTTTCAAAAGCTCCATTTCCATTGGACTCTGGAACAAGAACATTATAAGAATCAATGAATTCATTTTTCTGAATATATTTGGCTTTTATAAATCTTCGGATTCTTGCGGATTTTCCTTTTGCCAGTATTTCTACGGCATCTTGAAATTTTTTATCTGAAAATACTTCTGTTCCGGTTTCAACAACCTTTGAAAGTATTTTATCTCCCGTTCTTTCTCCGGCATATTTTTCTATCTGCGGAAAATCTTCAAACAATTCAGCCGTAAATCTGCATACGCCTTGAGATGAAACAATTGATTCCATTCTGTTCTTGTCTTTTTCATATTGATTAACTTTTTGAAGAATATTATTTAATTCATCATAGGCAGTAAATATATCGATTTTCTTCAAAACCGCATTTTCATTCCTTATAGAAAGTGCGATGCCGCCTTTTATTTCAACTGCGGGGAAAACATCATTTGAATTTGAATAATATTTTATGACAGAAAAATGCTCGTCGTTCAGCATTTTTTTATTCCATTCTTTCGGCGTTTCTCCGGCATTGAACAAAAATCTTGCTGGGGTAATCAATGCACCGATTTTTGACAACTCAAATGATTTATTCATGAACAAGTAATATAGTGGTTGCTTTCGTCCGTTATTGATTCCTTCTTCCTGATACGGCGGGTTGCCGACTATTGCGTCAAATTTCATATCTGCAAGCTCCTTGAGCAGTTTTTCGTTTTTGGTTTTGTCGATGATATCGTATGATGTAAATCCTGAGTAAATGTGTTCCGCGGGAAGTCCCAGAAGGCGGTAGATTTTCCGGGTGCATTCATACGTTACGCCGGAAGTGGGAATGCTGTAGATGCCGTCCTTTATGCCGTCTCCGTATTTTTGCAGAAGGGTCCCCGGTTTTTGAGGCGATGTCAAGAATGCGGCTGTTTGCGGTGATTTCGTGCGGAAGGCTTTCTACCAGTTCCCTTGCGACGGCGGGCGGTGTAACGACTTCCGAAACTGAAAGCCGCGACAGTTTCCGCAGTGCAATGCCGATGGTGTCCGGCGTGATTTCCGTTCCGAGTTGATGTATGTTGTGGATTTTGTTCTCAAGGCAGGAAAGGATTGCCGGATGTATTCTTTCGCGGAACAGGCGGAGATCGGAAACATTTATCTGAAGATGCTTTCCGATTCTCTTTCCGTCAGCATCGGTTTCAATATGTTCGATGATGTCCGAAAGCGTTTTTTCTTCTGTTTCCGAAAGGAACGCGAACAAAAGCAGTTTGAAGTAATAGCCCTGCAAACGGGAAGCGAGCGTTTTGCGTTCGTCTTCATTTTGCGGACGGTCGGGAATGCCGTTTTTTTCGCCGCGGCTGTTTTCAAAAGCCGCCTGCTGAACGGTCGGAATTTCCGCATCGCTTTGCGTTCCGTCGTCAGAACTGTACGGAGAAAGTGCAAATTTCACGCCCCTGCCTGTTACTTCCGGCTGTTTGAGCAGCATCGACTTGATTTTTTCGTCATCAAAAATCCTGCTGTCAATTTCGATGTCAAGCGTTTCGTCCATCATGCTTTTGTCCGCATTGTACTTGCGGATTGAATCCACGATGTCCTTCGCCTCGACTTTTTGCAGCCTGTCGCAATTCATACTGATAATCGGAGCGATTTCAAGTTCCCGCCTGAGCGTGTCCTCAAGGTTTTCGTTTCCGCGTTCGGACTTGTGTATGTTCGCGATGAGCGATTTTTTGTGCTGCACGGTGTACATGCGGAGCGGGTCAAAATCCACAAGGAGCGTCTGCGGCTTCATATCGTACCGAATGATTTTTCCGCCGTCCGTGCCGCTTGTCATCGTCTTTACGTACTGGCTTTGCAGGCGGAATGTTGCCTGGTCATAGTCCTGCGGTGAGGATGTATTCCGCAAAAAAATCATTGTGTCCCATTCTTTTACGGTGCAGCCCGTGAGCATTTTTCCGACGGTGAGCGAAATCGTCTTTTTTCCGTCCGCCTCGAACTGTGCGATTTTTTCTTTTACGCGGGAAGCGTAGTCCGCAGTGCGGCAGAGTTTGTCCGAATCAAATCCCGCAATGTTGATTATTTCGTAGCCGTTCAGTTTGTTGAACGAATGGGATTTCAAAAGTGTTTCCATCGCGTCGCACGAAGCACAGAACGGCAGCACCATTACGATATGGCGGCACATTTTGCCTTTTTCGATTTTATCGTAATTCAGAAATGAAAAAATGTTCGCGTCGCTTTTTGTGCCGTCGATTGCACGGAGCAAGTCCAGAACTTCATTTTCATATTTAAATCGGCTGTGTTCCGCGTCATCTTTTGAAGTCGATTTTGGGGAAAGCAGTTCGTTCAGGTCGTAGTCGTATCCGTTGTTTTTCAAATCCGCAAGTTTTTTCTTCGCACTCTGATTCAAGTTGAACGCAAAACGCACCATCTGCGGAAAGCCGTAATAGGGATTTTCCCACTCGTCTTTTTCGATGTTCTCCCGGTCCCATTTTTCCTTCGCGTCGATGATGTCGCTGTACTGAACTGTTCCCACAATGTCGCGTCTTCAAATTCATTGTCCAAGAGGATTCGGTAGGGCGTGCCTGAAAGATGCAGTTTTACTTTCGGCGAAAAGATTTTTATGTTGCTTTCAAGTTCGTCAAACGATTCGTCGTAGCCGCTTGCTTTTTCCATTCTGCTGATTTTTTTGTCAGACGGATTTCCGAGCGTTTTTCCGAATTCTTCGGCTCTCGCACCAAAATGCGTTTCGTCAATAATCAGAAGGTCAAGTTTGTTCTGTGCGTTCAGACGGAACACATCTGCGTGCCTTTTTTTGATGTCATCGCCGAGCAAATCCTGCATGGTAAGGAACACGGCGACTCGGTTTCCGCGAGAAAGTGCTTCCGACACGGCGGACGGATTTTTTTTCAGCGAGCCGGAATCAACAAAGCAAAATCCTTCAAGCAGTTTCGGACGCTGGACTGTTTCCTTCCATTCCGAACGCACGGCGGTTTTTCCGCACACAATGACGACAAGCCTTGCGTCCATTGCTTTTGCACAGCAGAGCGAAGTGAACGATTTTCCGAAACGCATGACGGCGAACAGCAGCAAGTTTGTGCGGCCGGCGTTTACGGCTGTGCGGAAATGCTCAATCACTTCCTGCTGGTTTTCCCTCGGCTTCCAGTCGGCGTCGCGGGGAAAGTCAAAATCGCCGAGCGGCAGTCGCTCATCCGCGTCATAAAAATCATAGCGGTTTTCATTTTTTTCAAAGGACGCTTGAATGTCGCGGATTGCGTCCTGGACAGTTTCCTTTTTTGCACCGCGAAAAAATTCATTTGAAAAATAAACGCCCGGCGGAATATCGCCCCGCTCAATCCTGCAAAATCCGTTCCGCGTCAAAAAGTCATGCACGGAATAGTCGCGGAAATACGTGTGCTCGTCAACCTTCGCGATATGCTCATATTTTTTGCTCAAGTCCGAATACACGTTCCGCCATTCGTCAAGGCGGACTTCAACCGGGCGGTACGTATCGCCGACTTTCAGAAAATTGGGGACGATGTTTGTTTCAAAGGCATATATGTACGGGTCAACGCGGCCGTGCACTATGGAATCAAGCAGTTTGGTATCGGTCATTTATTTTTTGCCGCCCTCCTTTTTCACTTCGTTCTTGAGCCATTCGGTCAAAAAAACTATGGTTTGTATTTTTCAATTTCTTGTTAATCTCCTCGATTGCATTTTCTTCCAAATATTCCTCGCCTGAACACAAACATTTTTTTCAATTTTTACATATTCTACAAGAATAGCAGAGTCTACAAAATCAAGAGCAGTTTCAATGCTGTCATTTTTTCTGACAATTTCATCTACTTTTTTCAGTGCCGAACGAATTTTTTCTATAGGAACGGAATCAAGTTTTGGAACATACATATTCCCCATTTCTCTGGGCAATATTTCAAGAACCCCTCCGCCGTAACTTCTTCCGCAGATTTCTGTAAAAGCAAAAGAAATGCTGTTATAATATGAAAGAACAATTCTCTCTGGTTCAACACCGTCATTGAATTTTATTCTGTGCATAGTGTCAGTTGAAATTGCTCCACAGTGGTTCAAAACAAATTTCGGGTACAGATTGTTTCGCCGTAAGAAAAATGCATCCGGAATCCAAATTGATGGAATCTGATACCATTTATCGCGGATTGAACATTTGTAACCTTTATTCTGATTCGTTTCTTCGCCTAACTTTATATAGTCTTTTTGTCCTTGTGAATAAAGTCCGAAAGGAATTTGCGGAAATATAACCAAATATGCCGCCTTGTTATTATTCGCATTTTCTTCCCAGTCAGATTTTTCAAAATATACACTGTTTGCATGAGAACTGCGACCGATAAGCGGTATAGAAATTGACTCCAAATCATAATTTTGTGCTGTCGTTTTATCTACAGAAAAATAACTGTTGTTTCCTGTAGTCACTCCTATATTTATGAGAGCACAATCAGAAAGTTTTTGAAAACGGTTATCATTTTTTATTGCGGATATTAAATCTGTTTCTGTTTTTGATATAAAATACTTTGTCCATTTTTCATGCGAATTTGAAAATACCCGAAATTCTGTTCGTTTTATTTCCGGAATAGAAATATCAGAAATATCCTTAAATTCAACAATGCGAATTCCTTTTTTATTTGATTTTTTTTCACCGATAAAAACGACAACTTCCTGCTCAATATCATGAAAAATTAAATTCTTAAATGCAAGAACTGTAATATTTGAAAGTTCTTGTGTTAAAAAAATACGCAAGTCTTCTGCATAGGCAACTTGCAAAATATCAACGGGAATAACAAAAGCGATTTTTCCATTCTCAGAAAGCAATTGCACAGAAGCAACGACAAAAGCAACCCAAGTATTTATGAGTTTGTTTGATTTCATTTTATGTGAAGTCAAGATTTCTGACATTTCGTTTCTCTGTGATTCTGTAAGATACTGATATCGAATATACGGCGGATTTCCAAGAATAAGATCATATTTTTTTGAATCCGAATTTTCTTTGTAAAAAGTAAAAAAATCAAAATGTTGAATATTAATATTCTTGAATGCAGAAACCTTTTCTTTTAATTTTACAACTTCATCTTTTTCAATTTCAATTCCATCAAGCTGTTTTATTTTTTGAATCAAACAAAGATTTTTCAAAGCATCAAAAAAAACTCCGTCACCGCAGCTGGGTTCAAGAACTGTTTTTATTGAATCATCGTCTTTAAAGTATTCAACAATTTTTTCTGCGAGAGAAAGAGGCGTATAATACGCACCTCGAAGTTTTTGATGGCTAGTGTTCTCTTTCAAAATCATAGTATTACCTAAAAATCCATTTTGTAGACTTTTGAAATCTGCTCTTCAATCTTATGTATGAGCCTTTTCTTTTCAGTTTCTAAAACTTCTTTCGTTGCCTTGCCGATAGTTTCATCAAGCTGAAAGCAGATAGCACGAACCTCTTTTGAAAGAGAAACTACAGTATCATGAATACGTTTTTGATTTGGACTTGAGAAGTCTAATTCAATGAAAGGAAGCTTTTTCAATAAAAATGTTCCGCGGGCAACAAAGCCGCCCTCAAAATCACTTCCGAGGACATCAATTAGTTTTTCAGTATACGGGTGGCTAAGCCATGCTTGAATATAGAACAAGTCATAGTCCGAATTTTCTTTTGCACTTACTGCACAATATCCGGCCGTTCCGCCAGAAGCAATAAAAGTGTCATTGTCGTCATAGCAGTACATTGGAATTTTGCTCAGCACCTTTACAATGATTTTAGGCTTGTTAATAAAACAAGTGAGAGCTTGCGTTCTCCCATATTGATACCACGTTTCGGAAGTTGCGTTGTTTATATCTCGACCTTTTCCATTGTTTAGGCATTTTGGAACGAGCAGAGTGTAACGGTCAGAAAGATATTTGAACGTTTCCGCGTAGTCTGATTTCATTACCCGAATATCAATCAGTTTTCCATTCTCATCATAAGGGAAAATAATCCGTTTATCGGTCTTCAAAATAGAATACGTTTCCTGACCTTTTTCGTCTTTTTTTGTCAGTTTAAAATATGGCCGCAAAAGGGCTTTGTCTATTTTATAGTTGGAATCAAATTTTTGTATGTACACATATTCCGAATCTTCTTTTAAAACCTCTTCTTTTGAGAACCAATAAACAGGCGGCCGTTCTGCGCTTGTCTGAATTCCATTGTATACCTCTGCTATATCTCCGAGCCTTGTCTTGCAATTTTCAATAATTCGCAGCAAATCAGAATTTGTCGTCAATTTCCACAGTGCTCCATCAAAACTTTTTGTAGGAAATGTACTTTCAACAAGATTGCTGCCAACCCAAAGTTTAACTGGTGAATCAACTTCACAATATGTAAGTTCTTCTGATTTCTTTGAAAACAAAAGAATGCAAGAGTATATTGTTTTGTCAGGGAAAAGTTGAGCAGCTCCAAAATTATCAAGCTACTCAACTTTTTCAGAAAGCAACTTTCGCAGATTTTCTCCTGCATTGATTTTATAAAACTTGTTTGGAACTATATAACAGACTTTGCCGGTATCTTTAATTTTAGAAAGTGCCTGTTCCATGAACAGAAAATATTTGTCGAACTGTTTATATGCAGAAGAAAATTTATGTTTGTAAACGGAAAACTCTGTTTCTGTCTCAAGATTGTGCATGTTTTCTGTTGCGACATACGGCGGATTTCCAATAATTGCATCAAATACATTTCCATCATTTATATTTGCCCAGTCAAACGGTTTGATTTTTTTCAGCAAATCTATAGAAGCATCTTCTATATCATTACGGTCAATCAGGGAGTTTCCGTTCTTTATATTGTTATCCAAATTTGGGAGAATCGGTTTTGAATCATATACGGACGATTCCGTTTCGTCTTCAATCAATTTTGTCAAAAGAGAAAATTTGCAGACTTCTGTTGCATGATAATCAATGTCTATGCCAAAAATACAATTTGTCAGAATCGCTTTTTTCTCTTCAAGAGGCAACTTTTTTCTTCCGTTGGAAAGTTCAATCAAATGCGAGGGGTCGTTTTTCAAATACCAGTCAATGCAATAATTTGAAAGATACTGCAATGTCTCTTCAAGGAAAATACCTGAGCCGCAAGATATATCGGCAATTTTGAGAGTTAGTATTTCTTGCGGAGTTTTATTTTTGCACAGCGGTTCAAGGGTATTCTTGACTATATATTTTACGACCTCAATAGGTGTTGTTACTACGGCACGGTCATTGCATTCTTTCTTTTTTGTTAAAATTACAGTATCACCGTCAAACGCGAGTATTTCAGTCAAAAAAGACTCGTAAATCTTTCCTAAAATATTCGGCTCAATTATGTTAAACAGATATGGACTGTATGGATAATAAAGGCAATAAATCATATTGAATATGACTTCATTATTCAAATCAAAAATAATATTCTCACCTGCAAACAGCTTTGAGTTATACCGCTTATCAGCTTCTTTAAATACTTTTGTCAAAGATTCCTTCAACTCATATTTTGTTTTGGCAGCATCTTTTAGTTTTTCATAGAGAGGTAAATTTCTGTCCTCGCAAATTCGCAGAAAAACAATCTGATTTATAAACTCTTGTACAACATCATTGAGTTTGTCAATGTTCTGATACTTTTCAGAATCATTGAACAGCGATGTTCCGATTTCGAGCCGCCAATAATTAAGCTGCTTCAAAAACTGTTCGTCAATTTCAGAAACCGTCCTTCCTTTATCTTGAAAATGAGATGATGTGAATTCGTCAAATGTACCATTGTATATACTTTCCCGCGAAATAAGACTGTAGATTTCATCATAACGAGATTCATATTCTGAGCAGTGATATTTTTTGTAGACAGAAACAATGGCACTATCCGATTCATCAGGTTTGTTTGTCGTATCATAAATGATAAGATTTTCAAAATTGGTCAGAACAGAAAGTTTATGACCTGCATTCCAACCATAAGAACGTGCCTGGCAGGCAGTTTTTCTATCAACCAAGATATTTACAGACGGCTTTTTTGCCTCAACAAACAGTTTGCTTAATCCATTCAATGTAAGCGTATAATCAGGACGTTCTGTTTTATTCGAGAATTTTTCAACAACAACTTCTTTATACTGAGGTGAAACTCCTTTTTTATTTTGAACATCCCATCCAAAGCATTCTAAAAAAGGACTTATAAATTCATCGCGGCAGGACTGTTCATTGTATTGTGTATCATTTTTGTATGTATCAATATTGGAAAGATATTGATTTACAAGTCTGTGTATTTTTTCTTTATTCATATTGTCCCACCCTATTTTTAAAGATAGCATTTTTTGAAAAAAAAATATAGTTCTTTATATGTCGTTATAAAATCATTGGAAAATTTAGACCCCCCAAAAAAAATTTATGACGGATACTTCTGCAGCGTAAAATGCGTAAACGAAAGATGCAAAAAAAGCCTTTCCGGCGGAATCTGCAAGTCTTCCGGCAATTGGGCAAACGGTGTCTGCACAATTGGGCAATCAGTGATTGCCCAATCTTTTGAGCCGGTTTTGTCTTCTATTAAATCCTGATGTATGTTTGACACAAGTTTTCGGTCGGAATGAAATTCATTCAGAACATAGTCATAAACAGGCTTTTCAAGGACGTTGAATTCAAGATAAAATTGTCTGTATAACTTCAAATTTCTGTATGAAAGAGATTTTTTGTTCAGCCGCTCCGAAAGCGTTTGCAACGTTTTTTCGCCGTAAGCCGCCCTGTCCTCGCCGTGCTGCTCGTAATTCACAATGCAAAACCCGATGGCCAGTTGCGGGCGGTGATATTCCTGTTGATTGCCTTCGCAGCGTTTTCCTCAAAAACGTCGTTCAAATTGCCGACAGATGATTCAAGTTCCTTAAAGTCCATTTTTATACTCCGTCCTTTTTCAAATCCGCAAACCGCACAATTTCGTTTGTCTTCCAGTCCATAATGTTGCAGTAAATTCCGTTGTGCTTTCTGTCATCGCCCTTTTTGCAGCCCTCGCATTCTTTTAAAATCACGCGGCGTTCAAACAAATCTTCTTCGGCAATTTCTTCCGTGCGGCAGGAATTGGGAACGACGAATTTCAGTCCGTCCATCTGCCAGATGTTCCACGCAATCACTTTTGCAAACTCAAGCAAATCACGTTCGGAAAGCGTTCCGCCGAATTTCTCTTCGTAATGCTCCGCCACGGTGAGCAAAAGATTTTCCCGTGCCAAAAGAACATTGTCGCCCTGCCATTCAAATCCGTAGACGCTTTGGACGGCGGCAAGTGCCTGCGTTTTCCATTCCTCGGCAGATTCCGTGTTTTCGCCTGCAACGCGGAGTTTTCTGTCAAGAAGCCCGATTCTGCACGGCACGGCAATCGGCTCTCCCGTTACAGCATCGTAGCGGCTTGCAAGATACGGAGCCTCGCCGCACGTGATTTCAAGCCTGTTTGAACGGATGTAATCGCTCCACGTTCCGCCGTCCTTTCCCGGAAACTGAATCTTCCCGTTTGTCGGCTCCCAGCCTTTTTCTTTTTCCGTGTTGAATACGTTTTTTCGCCCGAACCACGCTTCATCGACAAGATTGTTCTGCATATTGCAAATCCAACTCGGCGTAAACACTTCCGCCTTTTGCCGCACACGCCGCTGCTGCTCCGCCCGCGATTTTTCCGTCCGCGGCTTTATGATTCCGCCGTTCCGCCCGGTAATATGCTCACGTTTGATTTCCTTTTCAGCCGAATAATCCGCCCCGAACTGCACATAGTTGTCCGTCGCCCAGATAATGTTTCTGCCGGTCGTCATGTCTTTCAGCAAAACAGAAAGCAGTTCCGAATTTGTGCCGAGGATGCCGTCTTTTGTGTCCGTGTATTCTTTTTCCATTTGAAGTAATTATTATAGCATATAATGCGTTCTTGTGCTGATGAAATACGGTCGATATGTACATTGAATTTTGACACAACATATCGATTTATTTTTTACGGTTATGTTGGTGTATTTTTGTCTGCGGCAGCTGCCTCGCGTCATCCGCATCCCGCTACATCACAAACAGCATCACATTGATAACCACAAACACAACGGCGAAAATCAGTGCGAAAAGGTGGTCGATTCTGAAACTTTTTGCAATCATGTTTTTTTCTTCGGTGCTTCTCATTCCGTCTGTCTGAATCAGCACGAAAAAAATCAGCAGGATGCAGAACATTGCCGTTGAGTGTATGGAGTCCAAAAGGGTGAGCGAGGTTGACGACGGCACGGTTGACTCCACGACGTACTTGTTGCTGACGATTGCGAACAGCCCGGCGGACGGAAGCGAAAGGCGGGAGTCGGTGTTCGGCTTCATAAAAAACGGCAGGAACGAAATCAGAATCGAAATGTACACGCCTGCCGTTAGTTTAAAAAAAGTTATCCACGGATTTGTACGCCTGATTCCGACTTTCGCGGTAACCCGTGAGTAGTCGTCGCTTTCGGCTTTTGCCAGCGGATTTCCGAACGTCGTCCCGTATTCAACTATATTGTCTTCTATATTAAAGGAAATTATTTCCCAGCCGTCCACGTTAATCAGATTTGAAACGCCGGAATTCTCCCTGTCGGCAATAAAGGTGATTTCATTCGCGTCCCGGTAGTCCTCAAGTTCAATTTTCAGGATTGCCGTGTCGAACGGAAATTTCCGCATGTCCCACTTGTACTGGTAGACCGCCTGAATTTTCTGCTGCATCCAGATTTTGCCGTTCTCGATTTTTTCCGACGAATAAATGCCGCTTGAAAAAGAAATGTCGTTCACAGGGTCAAGCCGCCCGTCAAAGTCGGTTTCCTCCCCGTCGTACAGCGTCCAAATCCAATAGTCCGTGCAGAACGTCTGATCCACATAGTTGAAATTGTAAAGGCTCGTGATGTACATTCCGAGCGGATATTCGCGTGCGGAAACGGAGGCGGAAAGAAAACCTGCCGAAAACAGCAGGAATAAAAAAACGTATTTTTTTGGCATATTTTTAACTACCGTAGCAAATTCTTTTTTGGAAAAAATCCGGACGGAAGAAAACCCGCCGCCCGGAAACAGTTTTGTACTTTTTGTTATGCGTCCGCGGTTTTTGTATCAGTAAGTTCGGCAGGCCAGCATAACCACCTCGATTTTTTCTCTGCGTGCAATAATTCCGATTTCAGAAAGGCACATACTTTGATTTCTCAAGGCAAAAATTTCTTCTCCGTGAATCTGATTTCCACGCCGCTTTCCTGTGCTGACAATTCCTGTTCCCTGCGGAACCGTCCCGAACAGGTCAAGGCAGTCTGCGTCGCTCAACGGTGAAAATTCGCTCATGGATGCAGAAGCGTATTCAGGAAAAAACGCTCCGTCCATATACGCCTTCGCCTCGCCAAAGGACAGCGGCTGCTCCGCCTTTGTGATTGTTTTGGCAGAAGGATCGCCCAATCCTTTCCTTGAATTTCCATGAGCCGCTATAATAATTTTTTTCATTCTTTTCCTCCGAATAGTTTTTCTACGCTCTCTCAAAAATCCGCTTTCCGACGCACGTTCCTTTTGCTACGGTGTTTGAATTTCCGAGCGGGTCGTAAAGGACGCCGCCCGCACCGTCGCCGAGGACAAAGTGGCTGTACGTTCCGTTTTGGAACAAAAGCACTTCCGCCTCGCCGCTTTTTGGAATGTAGTCCGTGCCTTCCTTGCGGACCGTCCACGTTCCGCCCGCCATCTGAGCAAGCACCGCCGCCGGGTCAAGCATTGTCGCCTCGCCGTCAGTTCTCCGCTTAACCAGTGCGTCAAGATATGCCTCAACCGCGTCAATCCGCTTCCCGGTGAGCCGCTCCGCAAGTTCCACAAGCGAAAGAAAGTAGCATCCGTACTCGCCGAGAATTTTCATCACTTTCTGGCGGCTCTCGTTCGTAACCGCCGCTCCTACCGATTTGTCCATTTTTCCTCCTATTAAAACAGTTTCGCAAGAAAATGCCGGTCAGCCTGAAATCCGAGTTTCATCATTTTTAGGGCGGCTTTTTGCTACGGTCGCAGCCTGCGGCTGCTCTTTCCGCAAAAATCAGGCTTTCGCGAGTTTGCAAAGCAAACTCGTAACACAAAAGGCAAAGCCTTTTGTGCGAGTTCCGCTGTCGCTCCGGCCGCTTCCCTCACTCGCTCACGCTCGTTCAGTCCAGTGGCAGCCTACGGCTCCCCTACAATCCTTGCCGCGGGCAGTCCGTCAAAAACGTTTCCTTGCGACTCGTTGTGAAAACAACTTTCGAGAATTGTAATTCCGTCCGAAGCAATCACCTTGTTGCGACGCGAACACAATCCTCGCCGCAAAAAAGCCGGAATCAGTCTTCCTTGCTCACTTTCCCTGCACGGACTGGGCAAGAATGTCGAGCATGCGGCTCAAGCCTTCGGGCGTTTCCTGCTTTCCGGCCTTCACCTGAATCTGGTACTTCGCACTCTGGTTTGTTTCCCGCGTGCTTGCCGCCTGTGCGGACACTTTTCCGCAGACGGTGATTCCTTCATGCCCGCCGTCCTGAGCATTTTCCGCCGATGAGGACGCACTTTCCTTTGCCGCGGACGTTACTTCCATCTGGAATTCCACGTCCACCTCCTCAACTGCAAGGCTCGGAACGGGAACGACGGCAAGAAGCGGAGCCTGAACTGACAGTGCGTTCTGTGTGCCGTCTTTTTCCGTCCTTTGCAGCGTGAACGAAAGATTCCGTGCCGTTTCTGTTCCGTCACCGCCCGTTTCCATTCCGACGGTGCGGATAAAGTCAACGGTGCTTTTTGCAAGTTCCAGCTGTGCGTCGGCGGCCGCTTTGAGCGGGGCGGCAATCAAGTCTGCGATTGATATTCCGGCAACGCTGTTCTTCATTTCAGTGCTTTCTTCTTCAGCCATCGTTCCTCCACAAAAAGTCAATGAGAAAGTTTCAGCTTTCAATTTGACTTTTTATGCACATTCGCAATGCAATGAGAATGTGCAGTCAATAGGGAAGTTCGCAACGCGAACTTGCGAATAAAAACGCTGACGCTGTTTCAGGCAGCGTTTTTATTACGCCCTCCTGCAAAACGTCAGCTGTTATGCCGCCTGAGTTTCAGCCTTTTTTTCAAGTTTCACAGGCTCGGTGCATGACGCGAACATATCCATCAGCTTTGCAAGGCACTCGGTCTGCGGCTGCTGGTTCGCCTCCACGTGAACCTGATACTTCGCAGTCTGGTTCGTCGAGCGTGTGTTCTCCTTGCTCGTGCTGACTTTTCCGGACACAGTTGCTTTCAGCCATCTGCATCCGCCCGAAACGTTTGTCGAGGCCTCAGCGGACGTGTTCTGCTTCTGCGTTTCCGTCGCACTCACTTCCATCTGAAAGTCGATGTTTACGCGGTCCACAAGCAGCGCCGGCATCGGAAGCAGCCCGAGCATCGGAGCCTGAAGCGTCATCCGCGTCGTCGAAACCGAATCCTCCGAAATGACCGGCTTGTCGATTTCAAACCTGAGCATCCGTGCCTCCGTGGTTTCGCCCGGCTTTTCGTAGCCGACCTTGTTCACGTAGTCAATCATCACTTCCGCAAGTCCCCGCTGTGCGTCCACAACCGACGTCAGCGGAGCGGCAATGAGCGTTTCCATCGGAAGCCCGCCCATCATCTCTGCAATTTTTCCCATAGATTTCCTCCATAGCAAAACGTATATCCGGGCCGCATACGCAAGCCCGTTTTTCAAGGCGGACCGCCTCCCGGCCGAAGAGGCTTTTCCGCCGTGAATGTATTCGTCAGACTGAAAACCGAATTCCGCTTTTTTTATGGGCGGCTTGTTGCTCCGTTTCACTTTGCAGCAATCAGGCTTTCGCGAGTTTGCAAAGCAAACTCGTAACACAAAAGGCAAAGCCTTTTGTGCGAGTTCCGGCTTCCGCCTTCATTCCTGCGCGGCTTGACGCTGCGCTGCCAATCCGCTTCGGAACTGCCTGCGGCAGCCCCTCCAATCCTTGCCGCGGACTCCCCCTGAAGCTGCGTCCGCCGGGACTTCTAGTTTCCGCCCTTTCCGCCGCGTCCGTTTCCGTCCTTCCACGGCGAGTTGTCAACGCCTTCTGCGGCGCGGTACGGAACCACAAGCTTGTTGTACTCATCGAGAATGCGCGAAAGCCCTTCCGGCTGTTTTGCCGCGGCGAATTCCATTTTCACCTTGATGACGTTTCCGTTCGGCTCTCCCGAAAAACCGATGCCGAACACCGCCGTCTGCTCCTGCGCGCTGTCCTCTTCAATTGAGCCGTCGCGCGTCACCGCCCTGAGCAGATCCTCCGCGTCCCTGACTCCGACCTGTTCAATCTTCGCCTCGAATTCCATCGACAGCCGGTCAATCATCAGCGAGCTGTGGCTTGCAAGCGCAAGGACGGGAACTTCCAGATAGTCGTCGCCCGCAAGATGCAGCTCGATCGTCTTCGGCTCTCCGTCCTCATGGAAGAAATTCCTGATTGACTTGAGGCTGTGCATCTCGAGCATCTTCTGCGCCTCGTTCACCGCCTTCTGCATTCCCTTGATTACATCGGAAAGGTCAACCGATGAAGCCTTTTCCGTCCGCGCGCCCTGTGCGTCTCCTTTCTTTTTCCAGACCGCCATGCGTTCCTCCGTCTGCGTAAAATGCGCCGGACTGCTCCGGCAATTCATACAGTAACATGGCGCATAAAAGAAAAGCGGTAACGGATTTTTACTTTTCGTCGGGGAAAAATTCCGCGGTGTTGCGGGAATCCTGGAAAATTTTTCCATGCGGAAGAGTTTTTGCAGACTATTAGAATTGCAGTCTTATAATTATTGTCTTGTTGGAATACATGATGATATACTGGCAAATAATATGCAGAACATTCACCGCAAGCCCTTTCAAACAGCTTCCCAGTTAATACAAAAAACGAAAAACGAAAAACGTTCAAATACATTTCAGAAGCAGAACAGTATCTACTGGACATAAACAATTATCTTCGGACAGCTTCGTACAGAAAAAATTATCAAAAATACCTGAACGGAACTAAAAAAGGTGCATACATCAGTCTTGATTTTGCCTATTTAAAGGAACTGTCTACGCTTGATTTCCATTTCAGAAGGACGGTTATTCAGATGTGCTTTGATATAGAGCATGATATCAAGATAACTATGCTCAAATATATAGAACAAACACTTACAGTAGATTCTTACAAGATAGTCGAAGATTTTATAGCAAATAATCCGCATATACTGAAAAAACTGGAGGCAACTGTCTACTCTCCTTTTACAACAGACTTGTTTCAAAAATATTTTTCAGTTCAGAGCAATTTCAATCCAAATACAAATAGAAACGAAAACAGAATTGTCGCATATAATGACTGTCCGCTATGGGTTTTCTTTGAACTTATTACATTCGGAGACTTGCTGAAACTGTATCAGTTTTTTTATCATACAACTCAGACAGAACCGCCGGTTTCCGAAAAACTGCTTAATTTAGTAAAAAGTCTTAGAAATGCCTGCGCACACAATAACTGTATTCTAGCAAACATGAAACACGGAACTTCATCAGTTCCATCTGAAATAAGTCAATATGTTGCAAAAATAAAAACAATATCAACGGCACAAAGGCAAAAGAAACTGACATGCTGATATTTTTATTGACAGTTCGGGCAGGCAGGTATATATTGTTAATAGAATCAAAAAACATTCGTGTTTTTGTAAGAGCGGCGTTGCGACGGCGCTCTATTTTTTATATGATTGAAAATGTAATGCAATCTTCCCATGTTATTCCAGCCTTTCTTCAGGTGAGACAGGTGTATTGAAATCGTTCTGTAATATGCGCGGAAACGTAAAGCATGTTCTGACAGAATTGCTTCTCACGGATTGAGCTGGCTGCAATTTTTTTTGTGCGTGATAAGCTATAACTTCCCCATGTTCAGGCTCACGTCAACGCTCTCATTCGTCTTGAACAGCTGCACTTCATCCGCCGGAACTTCCACAACAGGCTTTGACGGGCTGTCAAGCTGCACAGTCTTTATCATCTGGACTCCGTTCTCCTCGAACTGGAACAGCGCCTCGTAGATGTGTCCGTTTTTGGCGAACACCTGATTGTTCAGCGATGTGATTTTCATGAGATTCTCCTTAAAAAGATTCCGGCGTTTTTGTGAAAGGTACAGCTTCCTGCTCAGCGTCCTCGGAAAGAAGCGGCTTGCAAGGCGCGCGAGCGGAAGAATACCGTTCCACGACACGCCGTTGATTTTCCGCAGATTTTTTGAATAGATTGAAAACTCGCTCAACGCCTTGAAGACGGAGCGGCGGCTGAACGTTCCGTCCGTGATGCGGAAACGCAAGACCGGCTCCTGAAGCGTCCGAATCCTGTGCCCGGCTCGCAAAAGGCGGAACCACAGGTCGATGTCCTCGTTGCATTTTGTGTTTTCAGAATAGCCGAATTCCTTCAAAAGCGCGGTCTTCATCATCAAAGTCGGATGGGCGGTTGCTTATTCTAAACTAGTAAACACCACATTCGAGCAAAATTCTCTTTACAATAATATGTACAGAAAGCGAGGGATTTTTATCAAACCATTCATATCCATAAGATTTGATAGATGTACTATCTGATTGTCGTTGTTTACAAATATTTTCAGCTCTAATAATCGCCTGTTTGACATCATTCAAAGTGACTTTTGAAAGTATCTGCAAAAAATTATGTTCTTCCTTATATTCTTTTAATCCCTGAAAGTTCATTCCAAAAATACGATTTATATGAGCAAGATACTGCTGCTTGCTTCCGGCTGAACCAAATAAATCTTTTTTATGCAAAATAATCCACAGTTCAAAATCTATATTAGAATAACCAAGTTCATATTTTATTGATTTTCCAAGTTTTTCTGCATCCCTCATTTTTTTAAGCGTATTCTCAAAATGGTTACGATGCTCTGGATCATCTTCTACATCAAAGACAGCGGTGATTGTACAGGAATGAATAAACGAAAGTTTTTTTACAAATTTTAGAGGGGAAATTTTTTCTGTGCGAAAGACAGGATTTGCAATTCTTGTTTCTTCTGCAAGAATTAGTTTTTTCAGATGTTCAAAATAGAGAAATTCAGTTTCGCCTTCTACCGAAAAAAAGTATTTTATATTTCGTTTTTCAGACATTATTTTTCCTTTATAATTTTTTCAAATATATCAGAAAAATCTATATCCCGAATTGCGCCATATTCGTCCATAAAATAATTGTTCATATAATCTTTACCTTTACGTGCCGTAGTTCCTTTTGTACCAAAATCAGACAGTGAATAATGGCGGCTGCATTTCGTTTCGTCATCACGGTCAATGAATTTTATCTCATCACGGCGAAACAGATTGTTATTCAAATAAAGAGGATTATGCGTATTAAAAATAAGCTGAGCATGATTTACATTAATTTCATCGTGATGAAAAACAGTAATTATATCCATAATTGCCTTGGGATGAATTGATGAGTCAAATTCATCAATTATTAATGTTGATCCAGTTCGTAAAGTATCTGTAACAAGAGGAAACAGGTTTACAAATCTGACAGTTCCATAAGATTCAAATAATTCTGAAGGAACGATTTCTTTGCCCGGCATCACAGAGCAAAGAATAGGTAGTTTTTCAGCTTTTTTGTCTTTTACATAAACCAGTTTATTTGAGTTAATTCCGAACCTAGAAGCAGCCTCATTCAAATACTTACTGCCAGCAACAGTGTTTGATTCAAAAACCGGTGCAGTATAAACGATATCAGCCCGATATACCGTTTTTAAATAATTTGAAAAATAATCAGCTATAAATTCTGCCAAATTTGAGCTGACAATAGTCCGAAATCCATTCATTAAAAACAAATCGTCTTTTTTCAAACTGGCTTGTAAAATTGAATGCAAAGTCTTAAAGTCTTTTTTGAATCCTGAAATATAATAATCTTCAAAATAATTTACATTTTCAAAATTCAGCATAGTATTGATTCTTTTGAAGATTATTTTCTCATCCACTTCCAGGGATTCCTCTACAACATTTCTGTCATAGTCTTTTTCTAAAAATTTTCCCAAATCCAAAAGCAAGTCATATTTTATAACTTGCTCTTCTTGTATAAATTTTATGGAAAAATAAACATTCTTTTTTTCTTTCAAAGTATTATTCGGAATCAACTCCAAGGCATATTCTGCTGCATTTGGAGAACCTGTTGGGGGAATATTTCTAATGTTTCCCCGCAGAACAATATTCTTAAAAGTCTGCATCGCACCAATTATATTTGTTTTGCCCGCAGCATTCGGACCATAGACAACAGCACTTGATAAAGCCTTATATTCTTTTTTTTCAATCTTTTTATGGAGAATACTATAATCAAGCCCTTTCTGCTTTGGAGCCGGAATCATGGAGAATTTTATTCTATCTTTAAATGACTTATAATTCTCTGTTTCAAATTCTAATAACATATTAACGTCCTAATGCATAATATATATTATTATCGGCAGAAAAACAACAAAATTGAATTTATTTTGCATTTTTTTTGCAAAATTCTCTTGATTTTAGAATATGATATGACTATATTACATCATAGATGAAACGATAGATATCATCTTTGGGGCGTTGTTCCAATAAAAAACCTCAGGCTGCAACCTGAGGTAAAAAAAAGAAACATCTGCAAAACAAATATTTTCAAAAAGCGTAGTATGACTTTATCAGTTATTCCTTGAAAATACAATCCTACACAGATGTTTCCTACTTTATATAATAAGGAGGAAAATTATGGCAACTAATCCACCAACAGGTGATAACCGAAGAATCGGTGCGGTTCGAAAACGTTCACAAGTGCAGAATCCAAAGACTAGCCTGTACGTAAAACGTGATGCTGATACTGGCCGATTCATGGATGCAAAAAAAGATGGAACGCCATTCAAGGGTGTTCGCAAAGAAAAGTAATTTCTTATTCATCCAGTCTGTCCTGTTGACGAATAATCAGCAGGACAGGCAGAAATTTGTATTTTTAAGGAGACGCAAAATGGGAAGAAAAGCCCTCGTTATCGGGATAAATAATTATCCAAATTCACCTTTACACGGTTGTGTAAATGATGCGAAGGAAATTACTTCATTGCTAAAAAACAATGAAGATGATTCAAAGAATTTTGATGTTCGTGAAGAATATGACATTAAATCCAAAGATGAACTGTCAGCTGCAATTCAGGAACTTTTTTCAGGCGATGATGAAGTTGCCTTGCTGTACTTTTCAGGTCACGGTACAACCAGAAATGATGGGGAATATCTTTGCACGCCTGATTACACTGAAAATTTTCCCGGTGTAAAACTGTCTGATATTTCAACATGGATATCTAAGTCAAAATGCAAAAACAAGACAGTTATCTTAGACAGTTGCTATTCCGGCGGAATGGGAAATAACCCGCTGATGGCAGAATGTGCAGAATTGGCAAAAGGTGTTACTATCCTTGCAGCAAGCAGAAGCACAGAATGTTCAGTTGAATGCAATGGGCATGGTGTTTTCACCTCATTGTTGATTGAAGCTTTGAAAGGCGGAGCTTCTGATTTGCTTGGCAATATAACTCTTGGCTCAATTTATGCATACATTGATAAAGCACTGAACCTTTGGGAGCAACGGCCTGTTTTCAAAACAAATGTTCATGAATTCATTTCACTTCGAAAAGTAGAAGCTCCCATAGCATGTAAAGATTTGAAATCATTAAAAGACTTTTTTACAAGTCCGAAAGAAGAATTTCAGCTGGATCCATCATTTGAATTCACAAATGACCCTGATGAAAAACATACGTATAAAAAACCGTATGCCATAAAAGAGAACGTAGATAAATTCAAGCTTTTGCAGCGGTTGGAGCGGGTCGGACTTGTTGAGCCGATAGGCACTAGTCACATGTATTTTGCAGCAATGGAATCAAAAGCTTGCCGCTTGACGGCTCTTGGGCAGTATTATTTACTGCTTGCACAAAAAGAAAGGATATAAGGAGACGACAAAAAAATGAAGAAAAGAACATTTATAAGTTTTGATTATGATCACGACCATGATATTAAAGAGTGTCTTGTCGGGCAGGCAAGAAATCCGGATTCTCCATTTGAGATTACTGATATGTCAATAAAAGAACCTATCAGTTATAACTGGAAAGAAAATGCCAGACGTCGAATCAAAAGTTGTGATGTAGTTGTTGTTTTATGCGGAGAATATACAGACACAGCATCCGGGGTAACGGCGGAGTTAACAATTGCACAGGAAGAGGGAATACCATATTTCTTGCTTCGTGGTCGTTCTGGAAAAACTTGCGCATGGCCTCATCATATCTATTCAAGTGACAAAATGTATGATTGGACATGGGACAATTTGAAACTTCTTTTTCGAGGAGCAAGATAGTAATGAAAGTATTTATTTCACATCAAAGTAAAGATGCAGAAATTGCTTCTGATATTTATAGAGAATTGAAGCATTATGGTATAAAAGCCTATTTAGACACTTTTGACAATTCGTTAGTCTATGACAGCAAAGCCCTTACAGAACATTTAAAGAATATTGTTAGAGAAAGTTCGGATATTCTTGTAGTAATGTCGGAAAACACAGCATCCTCCTGGTGGGTTCCGTTTGAAATTGGCATGGCAGCAAATCAAGATTTACCGACAGTAACGTTCTTACAGAATTCTGTAGGTTTACCAAAATATCTTGATTACTGGCCTCGACTGAAAACTCTTAATGACATTGAAAAATATGTTCGGATACGGCGTGAGCATAAGGAACATATGCAAGAAACTCGAAAAGCATTGGATTCGTCTATTGAAATGTTCAGTCAGCGTTCTGCAAGCACCACTGACACATTTTACAAGCGGCTAAAATCAGTTTTGTAACTAAAAACCGCTCCAATTTAATTGGAGCGGTTTTGCTGTTCTTGCGAAATCGAACATTGATAACTGGAATGTATCTTGAGCCGACTGAAGAATCGTCCGTTAGTTTTTGAGGAATTCACCCGCAATGAAACCTATGTCCTTGCATCTTCACGCGGATTGTGTTGACTGCGAACTTTCAAGTCGTAAACCGATAGCAATTCTGTTTTCTCAATTATTTTAATATGCTCAATGATTTGAGGGTATTAACAAGTCGCTTGCAATTATCTGTTTTATATGTATTGCATATTTCACAAATCATCATTCTCTGCTTTTTAAAGGAATCGGTATTTTTCATATCCAGCAACGCCGCTTCAAATTCTTTCATGCTGCAAGGCTTGTATCCCGGTGTTACTTTTTCGTACTCTACAGCGAAACCGACTTTTTCCTTGTATTCATCATAATCATACGGTAAAAATATCATCGGCCGGTTCAACAAAAGGAAATCATAAAAAATACTTGAATAATCAGTAATCAGGGAATCAAAATAACAGATAAAATCCATTATTTCTTTGCAGATCGAACTCGAAAACACTTTTATATTAGTTCCTAACATTTCTTCATCAATAAACTTTTCAAAAGAAGGATGCAGACGAATAAAAATAGTGATATTGTTATTTTTGCAAAAATCATTCAACTGATTATAATCAATATCTGGAAAAGGGAACAGCTCAACATCCGAATCTTTTCTCCACGTAGGTGCATACAGCACAGAAAATCCGCAATCTTTAAGAATATCAGGTTTTTCAGAATCAGATGATAAAAACAATGCATCATTTCTTGGAAAACCTGTCACTAGAATTTTCTTCTGTGGCAGACCGGTGTATGCACTTGTGCTCGGAACAAAAAATTGAGAAGTTGCGATAGAATAAGACAAGTTTGTACTGATAAAAAATTTGTAATAAATCCGTTTTACCAACGAAACATTTTTTTCCAACGTTCCTACATTTTTTACCAAAGAACCGTGCGTCAAATGAATAACTTTCCGTGAATATTTTAGAAAAATACCGCCAACGGGGAGCTCAAACGCACTGATAAACCATACTTTTGAGCGCAGTGCAAATATTTTTCCAGAAAAGCTTTTTGTTTCTATAAAATGATGTCTGTACTGTTTTTCCAATTCGTTGCGGTATTCATCGTTATTGATTACGTACCAAATATCATATTGCTGTCTCAACATATACAAAAAAAGATATTTTGAATTGAAATCAAACTTTTCATTAAAATGAGAATTGATTATTATACGTCCTTTCTTTTTTGGAATAAAAAGAGAGCAAAAAATAGCCGGTATGCTGTCTAAAATATTTTTCAGACGAAGTTTGTTGTATTTATTCTGATTGTCTACCATAAAAGCAGTTCCTTAGTTTTTGTTATCAAATCGAATTTGTGTAATGGAATGAGAAAATCTCTGATTTTCTTCCGGTGGATTCATATAAGAACCGTACATCTGAGTTAAAATTTTATCGTATTCTGAAGAGCCAAAGACTTTTATATCCTCAAAATCATATAATGCTGGAGTTTCATAATATGACCTTGGAAACATTTCCTTGAATTTGTATGCTCCCATAAAATTCACGATGTATTTTGATTTTGAGTAATCATATTTCTTTAACAGCCAGTCTATTTTGATCAGGCACTTCTTAGTATCAAATGAAATAACTTTTGAAATCAGAAAACCACATTTTATCAAAATAAATTCAATGAAATTTCTTTTCTTTTTTATGTTCACGCCCGAATTGATTTTTGAATATTGCAACAAAAGCCTATGGAACAGAAGATTTACCATGTGAAGTTTTCTTACAAAAAAATTATTCGGCATTCCGTCAAGAGGGAAAATATCAATCCACAGATTTTGTTTTTCAGAGCAAAGAGAATCAGTACGAAGTATTGAAATATTTCTGTCTATAAGTTTTGTACAATAGTTTTTAGCTTTATCATCAGTGTAAAAATTCTTTATTTCATACGAACTTGGAAGCTCAGTCTGCGCAAACGAAATAAATTGTTCGTAATCGTTCCTTGGCATTCCTATGTCTATATCATCATCCCACGGAATGAAGCCTTTGTGACGGACTGCACCCAAAAACGTACCGCCAAGCACAAAATAAGACAAATTGTGCTGCTCACATATCTTTATTGTTTCTTTTAAAATCTTCAGTTCTTCAAGTTGTAATGTCCGTATCTCCATTTTATATCTCCGTTTGAAAAAATATAGTCTTGCATCCCCTATTTGATTTGTCCTTCATAAAAGATTGAATAATACGGATAAATTGAATTTGAAAATGTATCCCTTGTTTGCTTTTTTATGTCCGTTTCAAAAAGAAGAATATTTATTGAAAGAAATGCCAAAAGAACAATCTTTTTATATCTTCCAGTAAGTTTCATTGAATTGCCGGCTATCAGCAGAGGAATGAAAATAAATAGATCTCTTACTCTTCCTAAAATGACGAACTGCGCTGCACAAATATAGGTAAAAATATAAAAAAGAGCCAAATTTGTAATAGCAGTCTTTCCGTAATTTTTGCAAGATTTCGTACAAAGAAAAACTGGTGGCAGTACAAACAACAATCTTGCCATTACACCCAGGCCGCTTCCTAACGGCATTTTGCTCGTATAAAAAGAAGATTTTGCATACTTTGCATATTTGAGTCCCAATGCACTGGCAATGGTAAGAGCAAGCTCCAGAAAATTGAATTTCATTAAAAAAGACATACCGAAAAGAAAAATTGCTACTGCATACAAAGATTTATTTATTTTAAAAGCGCAGAAAAGAAGCAGCGGCACTATAAAAAGTGCAGAAGTATGAAAGCAATATGCTATACAGACTAAAATCAACGCCATGAAATATGATTTATCTTTAAGACGCACAAATGTCCAGAACAGAAACGAAACAGCAATCATCTGACGCAATGCATTAAACGATTTAAAATAAAAAAGAAGGACAACGTACAAAACCACTGTGATGAAATAATTCTTTCTTTTTGTTATAAAGCAAATCGGATAGTAAATTAGTATCGCACTTATTATGAAAATCCATTGTACAGATAAATTAAGAAATCTTACCGTTTTATTTATAAGAAGCCAGCCAATCTCCAAATTTTGATGATTATTTAAATGATTGAATATTCTTACATAAGAGCCATAATCAGTTCCTGTTTCATAACGAAATGCTGCTGGCAAAAACAAAGCAAGAAATACTATAAATCTACAAATAAGTTGATGAATTCTTCTATCAAGATGCTCTGCCAAATATCCAAAAAGAAAAACAAATAAAAGCACGTTGTTGTATATAAAATATGTTGTCATCTCTTTTTTAAATCCTGCAAGAAATAAGCAATAGAAAAATGCCCTTTGTTGCATAGCCACACCAGAATTTTATGGTCAAATCTTAACGGAACTTTCCAAACATATTTATCAGCCTCCCGAAACGTATTCTTGTACAGCTTTTCGTCACGTAAATTAGGAAACAATATAAGCATAAGTTTTGTATACAACTTGTAGAAATTGATGACTTTTGCATATTCGCCTTGTGTGTTTTTATTCAAAAATTTCACTATATTTTCTGTAACAAACAATCTTTCATAAAAAGAATTTTTCGTGTAGTTTTTAGTTATTGCGCCCGGATTGGCTTGGTTGTAATGATACAATGCCTTTTTTACTCGCGTTATTTTTCTTGCAAAAAAGCATAATTTGAACACCACAAACAAATCTTCGCACAATGAAATTCCAATGGGAAATTCTATTTTATAATCCAGGAAAAGATTTTTCTTTATGAGTTTCGTACAGAAAAAGTTCATATATCCGGGCTTTTTGATAAACGCATACGGTATCAGACGTTTTTCCGTTGGCAATTTAAATCTGACCGTTTTTGATTTGCTTTTGAAATTCTTTACATAATCGCAGACAGCAATATCTGAATCTTCTTTTTTTGTATTTTCATACAGCATTTCTATCATGTTGCTTTCAATCCAGTCGTCGCTGTCTACAAACAACACATATTCACCATTTGCATTTTCTACGCCGGTAAGACGCGCTGCCGCCAATCCCTTGTTAATTTCATGGTTTATAATAGTTATTGACAGAAACGGGTAATCTAAAATGATTTTTTCAGCGATGTGCATTGAATCATCTTTTGTGCAATCATTTACTATTATGAATTCACAGTTGCGAGCAATTGTATTTGAAAAACAGGATATGAGGCATCTTTGAATATACTTTTCAACGCCGTATACAGGAATAATTACAGAAATCTTATAATCGTTATTCAAAATTCACTCCTTTTATATATTTGGATAAATAATATTTAAAAGTTCTTGAAACACCTTCTGATTTTATGCGGACAAAAAAAGCGTTTATATAAATGCACAGTTTTGAAAAAAACGTATTTCCAAATTTCTTATAAATACGGTATCTTCGTATGTTTTTAATTTTTGATTCTATTGGAAGCCAGCTGCCCGCAAAATGATGCACGGCATACGATTCTCCAGTTGTTTTGATTTTTCCCGTTTTGTAGCTCTTGTTTGTAAAGCAATGCCAGTCCATGGGTTTTATCCAAGGGTGCGCGGATAGGAAGCTTTTCATAATTTTTGGCAGCGTTAGAGTGTCAAATGAACCGTCCGGCTTTATAAAGCTCCGGTCCGCATAGTAGGAAAGACAGTCCGCTATAAAAGGATTTCCTTTTTCCGCGCCGAAGCAGCCCGCCTCAATTCCGGTCTTCTCTTCGTTCTCATACGCCACCATCAAAGGAGCATCAAGCAAATCATCGAACGCCCTTAAAACCTCGATGTCCATGTCCAGATATATGCCGCCGTAATTGCAGACAGCATACAGCCGGATGTAGTCGGCGGCAAAAGCATATTTCTTGCTGTCAAAAGCCTGGCTCACCCATAGCGAGGAATCCTTGTGGAACCGCTCGAAATTCCAAAGCATGAATTCATATCCGGGAAGCCTTTCTTTCCATGTATCCATGCACCGCTTTAGATTTTCAGGAACCGGCTCATTGCTTAGCCAGCAGTAGTGTATTATTTTGGGAATCATTTGCGCGCTCCCGTGTATTTGCTCAAATCGGCTTTCCCTTCAATGCCTGAAAAAAAGTCTCTCACTCCTTTGCAAATCAGGCGCGCTTCGTCAAATCTTCTGTGGATGACAAGCGATATGAAGCGGCGGGAAAAAAAGGTAAAAAACACGTTCCGTGCCAGATATTTCGGAAAGTGCATTTTTGTCAGCATCAGGAGATTCCGCGCGGTGTAATAGACGGCCTCGCGCTTTTGTCCCGGCTTCCTCCAGCCCTCCTTGTGATATACTGTTGCAGATGATATTGCGTAGTGCCGGAAACCGAATTTTGCCGCCCGCAGGCAAAATTCGTTTTCATCTTCATAAAGATGAAAACGTTCGTCCATAAGACCGCATGTTTCAAAAACCTTGCGCGGTATATACATTGAAGCCCCGATAATCACGTCAAGACTGACTGCATCCGGCAGGGCAGTATCAGAGGACTGCAAATGATATATATGCTTTCCGGGAGCCATCAATCCGTTTTTCTGAATTGAGATATCACTGCCGCCAAATCCCTGAAGGTACTGCGTGTCCGGGTAATAGACAAGCTTGCAGCCGAGGATTCCCAGATCTTCCTTGCCTTGGGCAAATGTGTTCAGCTTTTGAAGCGTATCTTTTTCTACAAGCGTGTCAGGATTCAGAATCCAGATGAAGTCCGCTTTTCTTTCCAGAGCATATCTGATGCCGATGTTGTTTCCTGCGCAGTACCCCTTGTTTTCCTCCGCCCGGAGCAGAACCGCCTTGCCGGACAGAACATGGAGTTTTTCCCATGAGTCATTGGCAGAGGCGTTGTCAACAACAATTATTTCAAACGGCTCTGTGCAGACAGATTTGAGAATCGACTGCACGCAGTCCAGTGTGTCCTGATAGCTGTTGTAGTTTACAATGATTATTGATGTCATACGTTTTTCCTTTTGCAAAAATCCGCCGCACGCCGCACCAGCGCCACAGACAGCTTTTCCCGCAAAATAAGAAGCACCGCGGCATACACAGTAGCGCCCGTGCAGACGCAGGCCGCAAGCCTGAGGGCGGAGGAAGAAAAGAACTTCGGCAGCGCAGCAAGAACCATGCCCATCACCGCACCGGCAATGAAATACTTCACCGTGTTGAGCCCCGCAAAATCAGTCCGCTTCAGATACTTCCGGGCAAAGCCAATCTGAACCGCAAGCCCGACAAGCTCCGCCGCAAGCGTCCCGATGATTGCGCCGTTCTGCCTGAAAACCGGAATGAGCGCAAAATTACAGATAAGATTCACTACGGCAGCAACAGAAACTGCGACCGTGTACTTCCATTCTTCCCTGCGCGGATACAGAATCTGAAGCCCGGTAAAATGCGCAAGCCCCACAATTACGACAACCGGAGACAGAAGCCGTATGCCCAGGACGGATTCCTGATACTGGCTCCCGGCAAACAGCGAGATGATTTCCGGCGCAAGAAGGGCAATTCCCGTGCTGCACGGCACGGAAAGAATCAGGATATAGCCGAGGGAGATGTTCAGGTACCGCCGGCACCCGTCCTCATCCCTGTTCTTCAGGCAGTTTTCTATCCGCGGCACCATCACCGTGGAGAGCGATGTTACAAGCGCAATTACAATCCTGACGAATTTGTTCGCAGTCGTATAAAGCCCGACCGCCCTGTCGCCGACGAAGAACCCTGTCATCGTTACATCGAGGTGCGTGTACACCTGCACTGCGACAACAGAGGCGAATATTACAAGAACCGGCCGCAGGTGCCTCCGCACGTCAAGGTTCTGCGGACGGACAAACCGCACCGTTTTCCGCAGGTTGGTTATGTTGAACACGGTTGAAATCCCCTGCATTCCGACAAGAATGAGCGCATAAAGCGGATAGTCGTCCTCGTTTCTGATGAACAGAAAAATGCCCGCCGTCTGGACAAGCCTGACGATGATACAGCGGATTGTGATGTACATCTGGTCTTCGATTCCTACGTAGTACCATTCGTAGCTGAAGTCGGACAGCAGAATGTTCGGGGCGACAATGCAGAACAGGACAAGCTCGCTCTCCATGCGCGGGACAAGTCCGACAAGGACAAAATAGGCTGCATATCCGGCAGCCGCCGTCAAAAGCAGAACCAGCGTCAGCTCCCATACAACGCGCGAGCGCTCCTCCGTGCTGTCCCTTCGCCGGGCAATTTCCCGGACTCCATAAGCCGGAATCCCCAGCGCCGTGAACAGGACAAAATAAGAGACAATTGAATTCGCGAACTCCACCTTGCCGAGATTCTCCGGCCCGAGGATTCTGCTGACATACGGAAAGACTGCAACCGGCACAAGAAACGACAGCGCCAGCCGGAGCGAGTTCAGCAGATAGTTGCTCCTCACGCTCCGTATGCAAAGCGGCTTTTCGGTTTGGTTTTCCGATTTATTTGTTGTGCCGGCCATTGTGCTTTATTTCCCCAAATCCCGTTTTATCTGTGTTGTCGAGATTTCCGGCGTTCGTTCCAAATACACAACCTCACACCGACTTTTCAGAAAGTCGAACTTGCCCTTCCAGTCGTCGCCCATGACGAATGTGTCCACGTGATATTCCTTCACATCGGACATTTTCTGCTCCCAGCTTTCTTCGGGAATCACCAAATCAACGTAGCGGATTGCTTCGAGCAGAGCCTTCCGTTTTTCCCAGCTGAAATAGCATTTCTTACGTTTTTCGTTCCAGTTGAACTCGTCCGTGGAGAGCGCGACAATCAGATAGTCGCCGAGAGCCTTCGCCCGGCGCAACAGGTTGATGTGCCCGTAGTGCAGGAGGTCGAATGTTCCGTATGTGATAACGCGTCTCAATGTTTCCTCCTGTTTCCGTTTTCTTCTATATATATTTGCGCCAGCTCCGCGCCCACAGAACACCGGGCAGCATAAGCGGCTTTCCGAACCGTTCCGACAGGCTATCAGAATCTTTCTGACAGTCCATCCGAAAAATCCTGGCAGTCGCTCAAGAAGATTCTCACCGACGCTCAGGAGAATCTTTTCAGCCTGTCCGAATTATTTTGGTAGCCTATAAGGAACACTCCGAATGCACACCACACATTCCTCGGGATCTGCATCGCAATCAGTACGGCACATCAGCCGCAGTTACTGCGGTAACACTGACGTTGTTACTACGACAATTATGGCGCAACTATTACGACAGTTATGACACAGCTATTGCAGCACCTCCGCCATGCACACCAAACGCTGTACAGTGCGCATTGCCCGGTATACTTCTCATGCACGTGCAGCCTCCGCCGTCTCATACCCGAGTTTCTCCGCGCCAATCACTTCATCGCACACATCGCTGATGAACACGCCGCGCCTGCCGTCCGTTATGCTCCGCAGCTTTCCGCTCCAGTCCGCTTCCGGCGCGCCCCAC
>JAGBGX010000020.1 GCA_017935745.1 Treponema sp.
CGCTTTCTGGCCGCGGTGCCTCCCTCACCATATAAGGAGGCTAAAGAGACATGAAAAAGACTCTTATCGCGGTGGCCGCTGCCGCCGCACTGGCTACATCTTCCGCTTTCGCGGAAATCACTTTCGGTGCCTGGCTGCGCGTGCTTGCAGCTCCAGTTGCATCAAACGGTGATGACGTTATCGTTGGCATGGAAAATTCCTGGGGCTGGGGTGCTCGTACTGCACGGCTCGATATCAATGCTGTTTCCGAGGATGGAAAGGCAGGATTCGCAATGGGCGTGTTCAATGATGTTGGCGGAATCGGAATGGGCGACCGTGCATCTATGTGGGTAAAACCAATCGATATGCTCAAGGTTTCTGTCGGTAAGTATGACTCTCCTGACAACGGACTCCGCGGCGACTTCACATACGGCTCATGGGCATGGCTCAGACCGTATAACTGGGCATATGACGGTGAGGGACTCACATTTGACGGAATCTGGCGGCAGGGTCTCATGCTCGAGCTTGACCCCGTTGAAGGACTGCACGTCTTTGCTGTTGTTCCTATGTCAACATCTTACGACAAGGCAGAGGATGTCTACAAGAACATTCAGGCAGGTTTCGGCTACACAATCGAAGGTGTCGGACGCATCAAGGCTCAGTACATCGGAGACTACAGCTCAACTGGCGCAAAGGATGCTGTAAAGGAAGTTTGGGGATGGTCAAATGATACTGATAAGAAGGGAAATAACGTCCTTGACCCGAATAACGCAACACGACCAGAATGGCAAAAGCTTTCAGAAGCAAAGGCTGCACAGAAAGACGAAGACAAGACAACAGGCCAGATTGGTGTTGCATTCGACCTCACAGCAGTTGAAAACCTGTATGTGACAATCGGTGCGCGCTTCGGAATCGCAGACAAGGACTATGCTCCTGACTATCTGAAAATGGCTTTCACAGCCGGCGTTTCATACCAGATTACAGAAGAGTTCAAGGTTTCTGTTGACGGCGGATTCAAGATGTTCCAGGACAAGTGTATTGGAAAGGCTGATGATCTTGACGACAAGGTGTTCTTTGTTGGAGCAGGAATCGACTACGCTCTTATGGACGGACTTGCCCTTACAGCTGATGTCCGCTACATGAGCCTCGCTGTCAGAGAAAACAAGGATGAGAACTACTGGGGCTATGGAAAAGATGGCGATGATGGAGCGTTCAGCTTCCTCGTTGGTGTGAACAAGTCTGTTGGCAGCAACGGTTCTATCGGAATCGCTTTCCAGGGTGCAACAAACGGCTGCGGTCTTGTAACTAACGATGGCAGTGGAATCGTGGCAGCACCTGATGGAGATGAATTCTGCTGGGCAATCCCGGTCAGCGTGAGCGTGTGGTTCTAAGGCTAAAACTGCTACGCAGTTTTAGCTGCCAGTTTGCACAAGTGCAAACTGGCGGGCATTCACAGCGCAATGGCGGCTCTTTTGAGCCGTCTTTTTTTATGCTTCTGGCAGGTGTATTCCGGGGAGAATCATATTGCTTTATACTAAATCAGCATGCTGTTGCAAAAGAGAAGGCTGGCTTGTGCAAAATCCGTTTTAAAACATTGGCTCTATATTGAATTTTTTGGAATTTGCGTATACTATATAGGTTGGCAGCATTTTTTTGCACGCTATCTTTTCAGGAAAGAGGTTCGTAATGACAGCAATGAAGTACGATTTTACAGTTGAAAGTCTCGGTGAATGCAAGGTAAAGTCTCCGATTGAGCTTGCCCTTGAGCACGGCAACTTCCGTGCAGCATATGTCCCGGACAATTCGTATGTCCGCCGTCAGGTAAATATCTATAGCAATGCCGAAGCTCCCGCTGATGAGAAGTCCGAATATATGGAAAAAGCAGGGCCGCGCGAATATATTTACTTCAATCCTGCCCATGTTACCGCAGGAATCTGCACGTGCGGCGGTCTCTGTCCCGGCCTGAATGATGTTATCCGTGCCGTTGTGCGCTGCCTGTGGAACCGTTACGGTGTGCGCAGAATCAAGGGCATTCAGTTCGGCTACAAGGGATTCTTTGCGGAACAGGGATTTCCTACAATTGACTTGAACCCGGATAACGTTGACACTATCCACAAGCTTGGCGGAACGTTTCTGGGAACTTCACGCGGCGGCGGCGACCGTGTTTCTGAAATTGTGGATTCAATTGAGCACATGGGAATAAACATGATGTTCATTATCGGCGGCGACGGAACGCAGCGCGGCTCCCTTGACATTGCAAATGAAATCGAGCGCCGCGGCCTCAAGATTGCAGTTGTGGGCATTCCAAAGACAGTTGACAACGACCTTCAGTTTATCGACCGCTCATTCGGGTTTGAAACGGCCGTGCATAAGGCAACTCTGGCAGTCAACTCAATCCACATGGAGGCGCATTCCCAGATAAACGGAATCGGCCTGGTAAAGCTCATGGGGCGCGAGTCCGGCTTTATCGCTGTGGCGACTGCGCTTGCAAGCCATGAAACGAATTTCTGCCTGATTCCTGAAGTTCCGTTTGATCTTGACGGCCCGAACGGACTGCTGGCGCATCTTGAAGCCCGCCTCAAGGAGCGTCATCATGCGGTGATTGTTGTAGCTGAAGGAGCCGGGCAGGAGCTTTTGACTTCAACAAATGAAACAGACGCTTCCGGCAACAAGCGCCTTGCAGATATCGGCACATACTTGCGCGACAAGATTACCGAGCATTTCAAGGCAAAGAAAATGCATATCAACCTCAAGTACATTGATCCCGGCTATGAAGTCCGCGCTGCTGTTACAACAGCAAATGATTCCATTTACTGCGAGCGCCTCGGGAACAATGCCGTCCATGCGGCAATGGCGGGCAAAACAAAGATAGTCATCGGGCTTGTCCATGACAAGTACGTCCACATCCCGATTTCAATGGCAACGCTCAAGCGGAACATGGTGGATCCGGAAAGCTCCCTGTGGCGTGACTGTCTCGATGCCACATTGCAGCCTGTCTACATGGTTAACAACATAAATACTGTTGTTGAAAAGCTCAAGAAGGATTCGGACGAAGCTGAGGCGAAGGCGCTTGCCAGGCTTGAAAAAGTTTCAGGCATGAAGAGCAAATAAAAAGGCGGACAGCCTGCATTTCCCAGGCTGTTATATGCACAGAATGCAAAGGAGAAGCAGAGTATGAAGACAAAAATTATGCTGGCTGTGTGTGCAGCCATAGCGGCAGGAAGCTCCTGCTTATATGCAAAGTCTGTTACTGTTACAGCATCTGATGGAAAGCCTTTTACAATTGATATTCCTGATGCTTTTTCTTCAATTATTGAATCTAGAATTCCTGAAATAGAAAAAGCATTAAAAGAAAATAAGGTGGATTCTGTTACACTTGAAGACAATGTGCTTAAATATCAGGATGTGATAAATAGTGCTTATGATGAAATCAAGGATCTCACTGGATTTACTGGAGATCCGTTTGCTACCGTAGAAGACGGACTTAATGATTTCTGTGATGATTTGCACGATTCAATTCCGAATTCCCAGGTTCAGCAGAACGTATATGCGGAAGCGTGGATTGGCAAGCTGTTCCCGGGATTCCACTTTGGAGCAGGCGTGAATGCGGGAGTTTCCGCCATGGACGTGACTGCGCTCAAGGACGCGGCTCTTGCCCTGGGAATTGAAGAAGCTGGAGATGTTCCGGATACTCTTGCATTTCCAACCATTACCGCAGATGTGCGTTTGGGCGGAATTATTCTGCCGTTCGATATCGGTGTCACTGCCATGTCTGTGGACTCTTCAAAGCTTGGCTCCATAGAAGATAAAATTGATCCTGTCGCATTTGACTTTTTTGCAGTCGGCGCGGATATACGGTATGCTATTTTTGAAGGCGGATTTCTGCGTCCCAAGTGGTCTGTAGGAGCAGGCTTTTATTACACAAAGGGCGGTGTGGATGTAAAGGATGACAACGCAGAGGCAAGCCTGGATTTTCAGTCTAAGACGTTTATGATTAGCACACAGGCTTCCATAAAGCTTTTGTGCCTTGTGCCGTTTATTGGAGCGCGTGGCCTTGTGTCAAAGACTTCTGTGGACTGGGAGGCAAAAGCAGACTGGGCTGAACTTATTGAAAATGATGATCCTACGCTTAGAGATATTTTGAGCTATGGTTTTCTTCCGTCTTCATTCAGCGGCGGCTCTTCAGGCGTTTCCTTTTATCCGCAGGTGTACGGAGGCATTGGGCTTGACCTTCTGTTCCTGAATATAACTGCAAGCGCAAGCTACGACTTTGTTTCAAAACTGCCGGGAGCAGCGGTAAGTGTGCGCATTGCCTGGTAGTATGAATTCTATAAAGCGGATTGTTCCCGGTGCTGCTGTGTCTGCCGCAATTGCAGTTCCGTCCTGGCTGCTCGGGAGGCTTTTTCCTGTTGTCGGCGCTCCTGTTTTTGCTATTCTGGCAGGAATGTGTGTTACGCTTATATGGAAGAAAAAAGGGTGTGCTGCCGAAGGAATTGCATTCACAGCGAAAAAAGTGCTGCAATGGGCTGTTGTGCTGCTCGGGTTCGGGCTGAATCTTAGTGTCATTCTCCAGACGGGCAGACAGTCGCTTCCTATAATCCTCTGCACTGTTTCAGCGGCTCTTGTCACGGCGTTTGTTTTGTGCAGGCTGCTGAAGATTGACGGAACGGTTGCAACGCTTGTGGGCGTAGGCTCGTCTATCTGCGGCGGCTCTGCAATAGCGGCGGCAGCTCCTGTCATTCGTGCCAGAGACGAAGAAGTGGCGCAGTCGATATCAGTCATCTTTTTGTTCAATGTCATTGCGGCTTTTGTGTTTCCTGCTTTCGGGCAGGCGATTGGATTCAGCACGGAAAGCGGCGAGGCGTTCGGAGTGTTCGCAGGAACCGCGGTCAACGATACGTCTTCTGTTACAGCGGCGGCCTCTACATGGGACAGCCTGTGGAATCTCGGAAGCCAGACGCTTGACAAGGCGGTTACCGTTAAGCTTACGAGGACACTTGCGATTATACCTATTACGCTTGTTCTTGCTCTGATTCAGGCGAGGAAAGCCCGTGCAGAGGGAGCGCAGAAAGCTTCATTCAGCCTTGCAAGCGTATTTCCGTTTTTTATCCTGTATTTTATAGCTGCGTCTGTTATCACAACGGCTGCCTATGCGCTTGCTGACGGCACAGATGTCCTGCGTGTCATACAGGATGTGTTTTCGTTTTTCAAGTCTGTAAGCAAATTCTGCATTGTGATGGCAATGGCTGCCATCGGACTTAACAGCGATATTGTAAAGCTTGTAAAGAGCGGCGGAAAGCCAGTATTGCTGGGAGCCGCCTGCTGGGCAGCTGTTACTGCGGTGAGCCTCGCCATGCAGCGGGCAATAGGACTGTGGTAGCAAACACAAACAATCCCATACGTTACACAGCCGTACTGTTGTGCGGCTGTGTGTAAACATTTATTTTTTTGCCTGACGGGCGAATGTCTGCACTCCTTCAATGACAAGGATAACGGCAAGCACTGTCATCGCGGAAGCAAAGAGCAGCTGAAACCAGTTTCCCCATGCGAATGCGCCGGCTGCGCCTGAAGCCATTGCGGAGATTTTTCCGTACACCGTAAGGACAAGGCTTGTGAGCGTTGCCGCAAGCATGAACGCCATCGGAACAAAGAACATCCTGTTGTTTTTTCCTGCCTGTCCGAGCCATGCCGCCACTGCCATAAGCGCAATTCCTGCAAGGAGCTGGTTTGCGGCACCGAAAAGCCCCCATATCTGGCTGAGCTGCAGTCCGCCGAGAATGCAGCCGACAGTAACCATCAGCACAGTGCCGAACAGCGGATGCGCAATCAGCCTGCGTATTCCGTCCGCATCTTTCCAGCTTTTTTCTCCGCTTTTAAGGAACAGCTCGCTGAACATAAACCGGCTCAGACGTGTTCCTGTGTCAAGCGATGTAAGGGCGAATACGGAGACGGCAAGCGTGAGAAGCGCGCTGACTGTGCTGTACGCCCTGCTTCCCTCGGAGCCGAACAGCGTTGCAATTCCTGCTCCGAACGCTGCTGCCGGGGAGCCGAATCCGCCGTTTGCCGCGCCGAGCTTCCATCTGTTCCATACGATTCCAACTGAAATAAGCGCGATAATGCCGAGCGCTGATTCAATGAGCATGGAGCCGTAGCCGATTGCCTTTGCGTTGCACTCGTTGTCAAGCTGCTTGGATGTGGTGCCGGTCGCTATCAGGGAATGAAAGCCGGAGCATGCTCCGCAGGCAACTGTGATAAACAGCGTGGGAAAAAGATATCCTGCGCCCGTTTTCCAGCCGGTGAATGCGGGAACAGAAAACGGCACTGATGACTCGCCTTTGAAGGCATTGAACACGATTCCCGCGGCTGCGACAATCATCATTGCATACAGCAGAAAGCTTGAAAGATAGTCGCGCGGCTGGAGCATAATCCACACCGGCACAAGGGAAGCGACTGCAATATACAGTCCCACAAAAACAATCCATGCTGTCCGTCCCATGGCGAATCCGCAGTACAGCCCGAACAGGGTAATCAGCACAATGCCCGCGATGCCGATTGCAGTGGCAGGAAGCGTGCCGAGCGAAAATCTGTTTGTGAGAATTCCGTAAAAAACGGCAAGCACAATGAACAGCACTGAAATCATCGCTGTTGTCTGATTGTCTGTGGGATTTTTGACAAAGCCGAACATGACGGGACTTCCGGCGAGCGTGTAGAATGTTCCGGCAACAACGTTCACGAACGAAGCAATGACAAGAATCAGAACGAGCAGTGCAAAGATGATAAAGAGTTTTTTCGCCTTTGTTCCCATTGAGTCGCTGATGATTTCGCCGACTGATTTTCCGTCATGCCTGACAGAAGCAAACAGGGAGCCAAAGTCCTGCACACCTCCAAAGAAAATTCCTCCGGCAACACACCACAGGAACACCGGCACCCAGCCGAACACAGCCGCCTGAATGGGACCGTTGATAGGTCCTGCTCCTGCGATTGAAGAGTAGTGATGTCCCATAAGCACAGCGGGCTTTGCCGCAACATAGTCCACTCCGTCGCTCTTTTCCGCAGCGGGTGTCTTGCGTGACGGGTCAATTCCCCACTGCTTTGCAAGGTACGAGCCGTAGAACACGTATCCGCAAAAAAGCAGGACAATTGCCGCAATAATGATAAAAAGCGCAGTCATGTTTTTTCCTCCAGTAAAACTAGTATCTGAGCCTCGGACTGCCTGAGGCTTTTTTTGCTGATTTCAGCTGCTGATTTTAAACGTTTCTTTAAATTGCACACCGCAGGAAGTTTCAACTTCCGAGGCGTGCAATTCCGTTCGCGTGAGCGAACAGTAAATAAGACAGTTTGCAATGCAAACTGTAGTTAAAATCAGCACGCTATTTCAGCTGCTGATTTTAAACGTTTCTTTAAAATGCCGCTTCAGGCATCTCCCCCTGCTGTTGCATGCAAAATTTCCTGTGGAGACGCTGTATGCAATCAGGCTGAAACTGCTCCAGCCGCACAGGGAAAAGCAGTATGACTTATATCGTCTGATTTTCCGTGCCGCCGCGCTCACATCTGCTTCCATTGTGCCTGCAATGACAATAAGCGTTATGTCTGAATTCCGGTGTCCGTACAAAGGGCGGACGTTTGCGAGCCCTCTGCTCCATGCTTCCCTGCCAAGCTCCGCAAGGTTCCGGCAGGTGAGCAATTCCGTGCAGGCAAAATAGACGTATTCATGGCTGTCTGAGCCGGATATGCGCGCGCTCCGTGTAAGAACGTACTGCTCGTTGTGCGAATGGAATTCCGCCTTTGCACAGAACGGCTCTCTTTCTTGCTGTGAAATATCATAGTAGCCGGAATAAGAGCGCAGAAGCTGTTCCATGCAGTCAGCCGTTGTCATGCGTTTAAGCCTCTGAAAAACAGTATAAGGAAATCTCTGGCAGTTTTATGCTTTAGAGATTTTTATCAGTATAGTGCGTGTTATTTTGAAATGCAAGGGGATTTCTTCCGCAGAAAAAATCCCTTTGCATTTTTTTCAGCTGTGTGATGGACTTTTGCCGGCTGCTCAGGTATAGTAGAGAAATGCTGTTTTTACATACGAGCGACTGGCATCTGGGAAAATCGCTGTATGAAACGTCCTTGCTGGAAGACCAGCGCTTTTTTCTTGGCCAGCTGACTGAGCATATGCAGAGGCAGGAAGAAAGCGGGGAGCCGTATTCTGCGCTGATTGTTGCCGGGGATATCTATGACAAGGCGGTTCCCGGTCCGGAGGCAGTTTCCCTGCTGAGCAGTTTTTTGTCTGAAGTAAAATGCACATTTCCGCGCCTGCATGTCTTTTTGATTCCGGGAAACCATGACAGTGCCGCGCGCCTTTCCTTTGCTGCTGACATTCTTGCAAGCCAGAACATTCATATTGCCGCGGATGCCCGGCGGTGCGATATTCCCGTTATTGTAGAAAGCAACGGTGAGCGTGCCGCAGTGTATCAGATTCCGTTTCTGACTCCGCTCTGCCTTTCTTCTTCCTCGGGTGCAATGCTGCGCCGTCAGGACGAGCTTGCCGGGGAAGCGTGTGAGCGGATTCTGGCGCGTCACCGGGAGCAGTTCGGGAATCTTCCGTGTGTTGCGGCTGCGCACCTGTTCACTGACGGAAGCGGCATCGAGCTTTCCGGCTCTGAATCAGGCTTTGCGGGAAATGTGGAGAAAGTGAGCGTCAGCCATTTCCGCGGGTTTGATTACGTTGCGCTCGGCCATATCCACAGAAAGCAGTCCTGCGGAAGCAGCTCCGTATGGTATTCAGGCTCTCCGCTGCCGTACAGCTTCGGCGAGCAGAATGACAAGTCCGTTCTGCGGGTTTCTGTTTCAGCGGGGCATGCTGAAGTGGAGCCGGTGGGCATCCGTCCGCTTCATCCGCTTGTGCGCCTTGAAGGAACATTTGATTCGTTTTTGAATGCAGCTGTCTCTGATGCTGTCAGGAACAGCTATGTTGAAATTGTCTGCACCGATGGCCTTGAGCACGAGCACCCTGCGGAACTGCTGCGCCCGCGGTTTGCGAATCTGCTTTCGTTCAGAATGAAGCGGCCTGAAGGAGAAGGACTGAACAGAACGATTGAAGAGCGCAGGAAAGTTGTAGAGAACCTTGCAGCTGACGATTACGGCGTGGCGTTTGAGCTGTTTATGAAAGAACTGTACGGGGACAGCGGCGAGCTGGATTCACAGCTGTACAAGGACGAAAAGGCTCTGTTTGAGCAGATAGCGCGTGAAGCCGTCCTGGAGGAATTGAAGTGAGGCCGCTTTCAGTCCGCATGAAATACTTTGGGCCGTTCAAGGATGAATCGGCGGATTTCCGCACGCTCGGCGAGCTGTTCCTTTTGTGCGGTGACACCGGGGCAGGAAAAACGTCAGTGTTTGACGCCATGTCATACGCGCTGTACGGCCAGCTTCTGGGTGCGCGCAAGGGAAAGGCAAAGGACTTTGTCTCAAAGTTTGCTCCTGCGGGCGCGGAATCTTCCGTGGAATTTGAATTTGAAGCGCAGGGCGGGCAGTACCGGGTGTTCAGAACGCTTCCGTATACATACCTGACCCGCAGCAAAAAGCTTGACGAAAAAGATTCTTCCGTTTCGCTTGAGCAGTGGAATGCAAAGCAGGGCTGCTACCAGCGCATTGAAGGGCTGAAAGGCGACATAGACAGAAAGATTGAAGCTCTGCTCGGCCTCTCTTTTGTTCAGTTTACAAAAGTGGTGATTCTTCCGCAGGGAGACTTTGCAAATTTCCTGAAGGCAAAATCGAAGGAAAAGACGGAAATTTTACGGAAGCTGTTTCCTGTTGAACAGTATGAAAAAATTGCTGCGGCTGTAAAGGAAAAGGCTGCCCTGGCTGCGGCTGAGCTTGAAGAGAACGAGCGGAACATACGCGGGCTTTCTTCCGGGATGAGCGCCGATGAATTCAAGGAGCGGATTGCGAAGCTTGAGCGGACTATTGCAGCTGCAAAGGAGCGCCGTCAGGCTGTTCAGGAAAAACGCGAAAAACTGATTGCAGAAAAAAATTCTGCGGAACAAAGGCTCACTGATGCTGTCATGCTGGAGCGCACACTCAGCGAGCTGAACGGACTCAGGCTGGAAGAAGCAGCTGTTTCTGAGCTGGAGAATCATCTTGCGCTTTCCAAGGAAGCTGCCTTTCTTGCTCCGTACATTGAAAACAAGGAGCGGCGCGAAAAAGAGCGGAAGGTTCAGCACGAAAAAAGCATCTTTTTTTCTGAAGAAACGGCGCGGCTGAAAACGCAGCTGGAGCTTCTTGAAGAAAAATCAGAGCAAATGCTCAGGGCGGAATCAGATCTTTCTGCCCTAAAAATCCGGCTGGAAAAGCTGAATGCTGCGCAGTCTGTTTTGCAGAGCGTTTCTGAGGCTGAAAAAAAATATGCTGATGCGCTGGAGCTGAAAAAAGAAGCCGAAGCTGCGCTTGTCACAGCGGATAAAGAATGCGTGTCAAAGCTCAGGGAGATTCGGGAGACAGCTTCTGAGTATGTGCAGGCGCAGGAGCTTTCAGACAGCTTTGAAATTGTTCAGGCTCTTCTGCACTTGCAGCATGAAGCGCAGGCGGACTGTTCTGCTGCCGCCCGGGAACGTGAAAAGTCTGAAAAATACAGCTCTCTGCGCGGCCGTCAGAGCGAAGGAAATCTCCGCCGTGAATCGTGCGAAGATGCTGTTCGTCAGGAAAAAAAACAGTCGGAAGGAATCAGTGCTATTATTGCGGACATGGAGCGCCGCAAGCGGCTTCAGGAAGAAAACAGCTGCGCGCTTATGCTTGTTCCGCTTTTAAAGGACGGAATGCCTTGTCCTGTCTGCGGTTCTTATGAGCATCCGTCTCCTGCTCGCCCTCTGGAAGAATCCCTGAGCCTTGACGAACAGATTGCCGTTCAAAAAAAAGCGCTGGAAAGCTCTCAGGAAAAAACACAGGAGCTTCTGTCTGAGCTGTCTGCCTTGCAGGAACGGCTTGCGTTCCTTGAAAATTCGCTGCGGGAGATTGAGCAGGACGGAATGCCAGCAGGCCTTGAGCAGGCAGAGCGCGCCTTGGCGGAAGCGGAACGCCGGAGTGAACAGATTGATGCCGCGGTCATTGCGTGCTCAGCTTTTCAGAAGCAGCTGAAAAGTCTTCAGCTGCACAAGGAAGAATGCGCTCTTGCGCTTCAGGAAGCTGAAAAAAACTGCGCTTCACAGAGCTCCGGGCTTGAGGCGTGCCGGAAGCAGCTTGAGCAGCAGGAAGCATGTGAATTCAGCTGTGAAGAGATTCAGCGTGAAGTGCGCCGGATCCGCGCCCAGATTGCAGACAGCGGACAGGAAATTCAGGAGTTCAAGGAAAGCCTGAGCCGCGCGCAAGTGCAGGGAGCAAGGGCGGAAGCATCAGCTGAAGAAGCAGCCCGGTCTCTTGACAGCGCGCAGAAGCAGTATGAAGAGGCTGTCTCCCAGCTGAAAGAAAAACTGTCCCGCACTTCCTTTTCTTCGGCGGAGGAAGCCGGCCGCCACATCATGACATCCCGGGAAACGCAGGAAGCGCAGAGCCGGATAGAAGCGTTTCATGAGCGTATTGCGTTTTTGCAGACGCAGGCGGATCTTCTTGGCAAAAAAAGCATGCAGGACCGCCATATAATAGAAGATGAGATTGCAGAAAAAAACAAGCTCCTGGAGCAGCTGTCTGCTGACTATGAAACGGAAGACGCCTCTGTTTCCATGCTGTTGAAAGAAAAAAGCGAAGCGGAGCTGACGCTTGCCCGGCTGAGCAGCCTTCTGGAAGCGCATGAAAGCCTTTCAAAACGGAATGAGCCGCTTGCAAAGCTTGACCGGGACGTGAGCGGCCACAATCCCAAGATGATAAAGCTTGACACATGGTTCCTCGGCATTTACTTTTCAGATGTGATCCGGGCGGCAAACAGCTATCTGCTGAAAATTTCAGCCCAGCGGTACGAATTCAAGCTGAACACTGAGCGTTCCGGCGGTGTGCAGATGCTCGGGCTTGATCTTCTTGTGCATGACTACCAGAACGGCCATGACCGCGACACTTCCACGCTCAGCGGCGGAGAAACATTCATAGCTTCTGTCAGCCTTGCGCTCGGGCTTACAGAAGTGATAAACAGCCGCAGCCGTCCGCTTGAGTCCCTTTTTATTGACGAGGGATTCGGTTCCCTTGACCGCAGCTCGCTTGACATGGCAGTGGGCGTGCTTCAGGACGTGGGCGGACACAAGACAGTCGGAATTATTTCGCATATTGAAGAGCTGAAGTCCGCTGTTCCGTCTCATATCGAAGTTATCAAGCGCCCGGACGGCTCGCACATCATTCAGAACTGAATCTGCTGCGCTGCTTTTGCCGGAATGCAGTCCGCTGCGTGCATCCCCGTCCGCGCAGGGCATGAATCCGTTCATACAAATTTCACGTGCGGTTACTTTTCAAACTGCTGAATTTCATTTATACTGAATAGATTCCTTTTGATTCGTGCGGAAGCACAGTCAAAGTCAAAGGAAATCAGGAGTTATATCAATTATGGAATACACTATTAAAAACGCTTACTGCAAGCGCGTGTGGGATGACATTTCTGCCCGCTATGCTGATCAGGGGCATTTTCTTCAGGCTGCCGGACTTGTCCTTGAGGCGATTTCGCCTGCTGTAGACAAGATGCCCGGACTGGAAACATATGCAGTTCTGGAGCGGTTTGTTGAGCCTGAACGGATTGTGATGTTCCGTGTTCCGTGGACAGACGATAATGGAAAACCGCACGTAAACCGCGGATTCCGCGTCCAGTTCAATTCTGCAATCGGACCGTACAAGGGCGGACTCCGCTTTTCTCCTGAAGTCGGACTTGACGTCCTCAAATTCCTGGGCTTTGAGCAGGTTCTCAAGAATTCGCTCACAACGCTTCCCATGGGCGGCGGAAAAGGCGGCTCTGACTTTGACGGGCACGGAAAGTCTGATGCTGAAATCATGCGCTTCTGCCAGTCGTTTATAACGGAGCTGTACCGCCATATCGGGGCGGACACTGATGTTCCTGCCGGAGACAAGGGAGTCGGCGGAAAGGAAGTTGCCTACATGTTCGGGCAGTACAAGCGCATCACGAACCAGTACACCGGCGTTCTCACGGGAAAAGGGCTTTCATTCGGAGGCTCCCTTGCGCGCACTGAGGCAACCGGCTATGGGCTTGTGTACTTTGTGGAGTGCATGCTTGCAAAGAAAGGCCAGGACTTCAAGGGAAAGACCGTGATTATTTCCGGGGACGGAAATGTTGCCCAGTATGCCGCAGAAAAACTGATTCAGCTCGGCGGAAAGCCAGTTACGCTGTCTGATTCAACAGGATATATTCTTGACGAAGACGGAATCACGCAGGAAAAGCTTGAGTATGTAAAGGAATTCCGCGCGCGCCGTGAAAAGGTCGATGCGTATGTAAAGAAATATCCGGGCGCAAAATTCTTCAAGGGCGAAAAGCCGTGGGGCGTGAAGGCTGACATTGCGCTTCCGTGCGCCACTCAGGACGAAATTTACCTTGAGGATGCGCAGAAGCTCGTTGCCAACGGCTGCAAGCTTGTTGCGGAAGGCGCGAATATGCCGACACGTGCAGAAGCAATCAAGTACTTCCAGGAGCACAAGGTTCTGTTTGCCCCGGGAAAAGCTGCAAATGCCGGCGGTGTCGCAGTTTCCGGCCTTGAAATGAGCCAGAATTCCGAGCGTCTTTCTTGGACGTTTGAAGAAGTTGACTCAAAGCTCAAGCAGATTATGGTGAACATTCACGACAATGCATATAATACGGCAAAAGAGTACGCTGAAGAGGGCGACTATGTGGCCGGTTCAAACATTGCCGGATTTGTCAAGGTTGCCAATGCGATGATGGCTCAGGGCTTAGTCTGAAAAACAGAGTGTTCCAACCTTAGAGAGTAACAGCGCGCTGTCATGCCGGATGAAAAGCGCATTCCGGCCGGATGCGCGCTGTTATTTCCTGGCACCGCTCTTCTATTTCCCGCCATTTCTTTTCAGCAGCCAGGCTTTCCGGGCACATCCAGCTTCCTCCGACTGCGCCCGTGTTCCTGCATGAAAGGTAGCTTTCAAAGTTGCTTCCGTTGATTCCGCCTGTGGGCAGAAATGAAACCTGCGGAAACGGTCCCGCCAGAGCTTTCAAAAGCCTTGTTCCGCCGCACACTTCCGCCGGAAACAGCTTCAGGAACGTAAGGCCGAATTCCAGCGCATGCTCAATCTCGCTTGGCGTGCAGACCCCTGGAACAATCGGGACGCCGCGCTTCAGGCACCATTCCACTGTCTTGCTGTTAAAGCCCGGCGACACAAGGAACTGCGCTCCGGCCTGCTCTGCAAGGCTCGCTGTTCCTGCGTTCAGCACTGTTCCGGCTCCGACAGTAAGTCCGGGGCAGCTGCGCCGGACAGCGGAAATGCACTGCGCGATTTTTTCGTATCCTTTGCTTCCTTCCGCTGTCCTGAACGTGATTTCCAGCGCGCTCATTCCGCCGTTCTGAAGCGATTTTGCAAGATCTATGGCAGCCTGCTCTTCGCTGACTGTGGCCACCGGAATGATTCTGGCATCCCGTATTTTTTTTTCAGCTTCCTCAAACATGGCTTCAGTCTGTCATAAAAAGGGCATTAGCGCAACTGTTTCCTGAGGCTGTGGAAACGTTATGATATTTGTATGATTTTTTTGCGTTGAAATAAAAAAAAAGTTTGACAAATAAAATCATCACGTGTATACTATTCGTGTTGAGCAACCGATTTTTCTTGTCTATTAAAAGATGTTGGTGTACACTAAATATACCGTACATGGCAATGAGCCGGGTGTTTTTATGGAAAGGGCTGCTTCTGTTGTAACGATTTCGGATATTGCTCAGGAACTTGGCGTTTCCAAGTCTACGGTGTCCCGCGTCATAAACTGCAAGGGGCGCATCGGCGCTGAAACGCGCCGCCGTGTCATGGAAAAGGTGAAGTCCTATAACTATATTCCGAACCAGATGGCAAAAGGGCTTGTTCTGCGGCGGACATTTAATGTGGGCGTTGTGATTCCGAGGGATGCTGACAAGGGGGACATTCCTTTTTTTCAGAACTGCCTTGTAGGAATTTCGGAGTCGGCGTACTGGCTGGGCTATGATGCGCTGGCTATTGTGCAGGGAGGCGGAGACATAACTCCGCTGCGCCGCGCGGTGACGAACAGAAAGATTGACGGAGTGATTTTGACCCGGCTTGAAGAGCAGGATGAATCGATTCCGTTTTTAAAGCGGGAAGGGCTGCCGTTTGTTGTTGTCGGCACTTCCGCTGATGAGGATTTTTGCCAGATTGACAGCGACCAGGTTTCAGGCTGTTGTGACATGACAAAATTTATGATAAGCAAGGGATGCAGAAACGTGGCGGTTCTTGCAGGAAGCAGGAAGCACCGGGTGAATGCTTTCCGGTTTGAAGGGTTTTGCAGGGCGTTTGAGCAGTCCGGGCTTTCCATTGACGGCTGTACCGTTCAGTGGGATGTGGAAAGCTTTGAGTCGCTTTCGCTGGTTCTTCCTGAAGTGATGAAGAAGAATCCGCAGTGCCTTGTATGTCTGGATGATGCCGTCTGCGTGTATGTGCTCAAATGGCTGAAAATGAATGAGTATGAAGTTCCTGCTGACATTCAGGTGATTTCATTTTATGACAACCCCGTGCTGGAGAACAATATGCCTCCTGTTACGGCTCTTGATGTAAACGTTTCAAATTTGACTGCAAAAGCGAGCAGTCTGCTTGTTGATATGATTGAAGGGAAGTCTGTTCCCCGTCATACAAAAGTGAGCTATGAAATGAAAATACGGGAATCTTTCCGCTAGAAATGCGGTGGATATAGACGTTCCTTAAAATTGCACACCGCAGAATGTTTCAACATTCGAGGATGTGCAATTCCGTTCGCGTTAGCAACTTGTTGCGGCGCGAGCATGTAAATAAGACAGTTTGTTTTGCAAACTGTAAGTTAAAATCAGCAACGCTATTTCAGCTGCTGATTTTAAACGTTCCTTAAAATGTGACACCGCAGGAAGTTTCAACTTCCGAGGATGACACATTCGTTCGCGTTAGCAACTTGTTGCGGCGCGAACACGTGAACAAGACAGTTTGTTTTGCAAACTGTAAGTTAAAATCAGCAACGCTATTTCAGCTGCTGATTTTAAACGTTCCTTAAAAATCATCATTGAGCGATTCTTCAGAATCGGGAGATGATGATTTCATGCGCGAGGCAGTGTCTGCCCCGCGCATACGTTGATAAGACAGTTTCGTAAGAAATTGTAGTTAAAATCAGCAACGCTATTTCAGTTGCTGATTTTAAACAAGGTTGCTTCATTTTTATAGAAATAGTAAGGAGGACAAAATGAAGAAAGGTTTTATTGCAGCGTCAGCTGTAGTAGCAGCAGGTTTAATGGCATTCACGGGATGCGCAAAGAAAGAGGGGGGGGCGAAGTCAGGCAAGGCTGAAAAAGTAACCCTCACCGTCTGGGAGTCACTTTCAGGGCCTGATGAATTTATCAAGCGGGCTGGAGCCAAGTACACAGAAACTCACCCGAATGTAGAGATTAAATTTGTAAACGTAGAGCTGGGTGACTCATCAGGGCAGATTGCACTCGACGGACCGGCCGGAGTCGGACCTGATCTTTTTGCAGCTCCTCATGACAAGCTGGGAGAACTGGTGAACGGCGGCCATGTCGCTCCGACAGAGAACGCAGCCAAGGTTGCAGACGAAGTTCTGGGAGCCTGTTCAGCTGCTTTGACGTATGACGGAAAAATGTACGGATATCCTGTCAGTGCTGAGACATACGCGCTGTTCTATAACAAGGCGTTTGTCAGCGAGAACGATGTTCCGAAGACATGGGAAGATCTTCTTGCATGGACAAAGGAATTCAACAAGAACAACCCCGGAAAGCGCGGATTTGTAATGGATGTTGGAAACGCATATTACACAATTGTGTTTACAACAGCAAACGGAAACCGCCTGTTCGGCTCTTCAGGAACAGACACATCAAGCTCATATCTTAACGATGCTGACGCAGTAAAAGGAATGAAATTCTTCCAGGAGCTTCGTCCGGCTCTCAATGTTCCTTCCGCTGACTTGCAGACAGGAACATGCGATGCATCTTTCCAGGGCGGAGAGGCTGCAATGCACATTACAGGACCGTGGAACATCAAGAACTTTGTGGACGCAGGGCTTGATTTTGGTGTTGCTCCGCTTCCTGCTCTTCCGGGAGACTCTTCCCCGGCTTCTTCTTTCAGCGGAACACGCGCTATGTTCGTAAGCTCTTATTCAGATCATCCGGAAGAGGCTGCTGACTTTGCGCAGTTCCTCATCTCGCCTGAAATGCAGAAGCTCCGCTTTGACATCACTGGCGCAATGCCTTCCATTTCTGTTGAAGTTGCCAGCAAGTATATTGCCGGCTTCCTCCAGCAGCTTGACTATGCATTCCCGATGCCTTCAATTCCTGAAATGGCAACATTCTGGGAGGCAATGGGCAATGCTTCAAAGAATATCTGGGACGGCGCTGACGTTCAGAAAGAGCTGAATGCTTGTGATGCAGCTATTATTGGAAAATAATTTTCCGGGAATATGATTCTGTATTCATAATTGACCGGCAATGCGGTTTTGCCGTATTGCCGGATTTTTTGACGCTGCGTTCCGGCAGTTTTTTTTATTGATTCGATTGCGAGGTACCTTATGCGGATAGAGTCCGACGGAAGTTCAGCAAAAAAGGTAAAAATAGCATCCTTGTGCTTTATGGGATTGTCCCATCTGCTTTACCTTAAACAATATCTCAAGGGCGCTGTCTTTGCCGCTCTGGAAGTGCTGTTTATTGCATTTCTGCCTGTTACGTTTAAAAAAGTTTTTGAACTGATTACTCTTGGTGAGCCTCAGCCTGATATTCCCATCAAACAAAGAAACAATTCCATGTTCATGCTTATTGACGGAATTTTGGTTCTGGCAATTGTTGCAGTGTTTGTCGCTGTGTATGTTATTTCAGTGCGGAGCGCAAAAAAGAGCTACGAGGAATATTGCAGGACAAAGCGGTTTATTTCCCAGAAAGCTTCCATAGAGGAGCTTGGAAACAAGGCTTTCCCGCTTACCGGCCTGCTTCCGTGTGTCATCATGCTGCTTGTGTTTGTAGTTGTTCCTCTTGTGTTCAGCGTCTGCGTTGCTTTTACCAACTATTCCGCACCGAACAATATTCCTCCCAAAAATACAGTAGACTGGGTAGGATTCAAGAATTTCGCGGAGCTTCTTGGCGGCGGCTCAACATGGTCTGTCGGATTCCTGAGAATTGTTGTATGGACTCTGATCTGGGCGCTCGCTTCGACTTTCACCTGCTATTTCGGGGGGCTTCTTGTTGCGGTTTACCTGAATGATTCCGGGGTGAAATTTTCGTCAGTGTTCCGCTTTATCTTTATTCTGCCGTATGCTGTGCCTGCCGTTATCACGATGATTCTGTGGAAGTATCTCCTGAACGGAACGTTCGGCATTGTGAACAGAACGCTTGCAGCGGTAGGCTTGCTTAACATGGACAATCCTATTCCGTGGCTTGGAGATGCAACGCTTGCAAAAGTCATGTGCATTGTCATCAACCTGTGGGCCGGCTTCGGCTATTTTATGATGCTTTCGATGGGTACGATGACATCGATTTCAAAGGATCTGTTTGAAGCTGCGGAAATTGACGGCGCGAACAAAAAGCAGGTTCTGCACCATATCACGCTTCCGCTCGTTCTGTATCAGACAATGCCGCTTGTAATCATGTCATTCACGCACAACATCAACAACTTTGGAATTATCTTCTTCCTTACTGGCGGCGCTCCGACTGTTGCAGACAGCACAACGACAATGGCAGGCGGAACCGATATTTTGATTACGTGGATTTACAAGCTTACAATGACCTTGCAGAAATACAACTATGCTTCTGTCATCGCAGTGCTCATCTTTATTGTTCTTGCTCCGTTCGCAATCCAGCAGTTTAGGAATACAAAGGCCTATAAGGAAGGTGAAGTATGAAAGCGTACAATTCTGTCAGAACAATCAACAAGACTTTTGCGTATTTTGTTTTTATAGTGATTTCCCTATGCGTGTTCTATCCGCTTGTGTATGTTGTTGCGGCAGCCTTTGCACCGGGAAACGGAATTGCAAACCTGAACATTGTTCCGTTCAAGGACGGATTTGTGCTTGACCATTTTAAGTATCTGTTTTTTCAGACAGACTACTGGCTGTGGTTTAAGAACACATTTTTCCTTGCGCTGTGGAATGCGGTTCTTACTGTAATCATTGCCTCTTTGAGCGCATACGTTTTCTCGCGCTTCAGCTTTGTATTCAAGAAGTCGCTCTTGATGTCCATGCTGATTCTGAATATCTTTCCGTCGTTTGTCGGAATGATTGCGATTTACATGATTCTGAACCGCATCAACGGCCTTGACACGCTGTGGGGGCTTGTTCTTGTCTATGTTGCCGGCGGAATTCCGTACAATACCTGGATGGTAAAAAGCTACATGGACACAGTGAGCAAGAACCTTGACGAGGCGGCCAGAATCGACGGGGCAAGCCACCTGAGGATTTTTGGAACAATCATTCTGCCTGTTACAAAGCCGATTATCACGTTCCTGGGAATCTCGAGCTTTACCGGGCCGTGGATGGACTTTATCTTTCCGAAGCTTGTCTTGAGAAGCCCGGCAAAACAGACGCTTGCGCTCGGACTGTTTTCATTTGTAACCGACAAAAAGAATGAGTTTACCAATTTTGCTGCCGGCTCGCTGATTATCTGCATTCCGTTTGTCATCTTCTTCCTGTTCACTCAGAAGGCTATGATGGTCAGCATGGGAACTGCGGCGGTAAAGGAGTAGTGTTTAAAATCAGCCGCTAAGACGGCGCGTCTGATTCGTGCGGAGAGTTTCATCCCTGCGGGGTTGCAAGCAGTACCCCGATGCTCCGCTGGAACCTTCGTTGCGAGTGGCGTCGTAATAAAGGGGATGAAATCCAGCGGCGATACCTTATTAGACTGTGCGCTTCCGACAGGATTTTTAAGCGCTGGAACTGGCATCTGCTTGTTCCAGCGCTTTTTTATGCGGCCGAGTATGAGCAACAGTTGCGCATCTGCCCGGCTTTTTATTTCTGCCGGATTATAATTTGGTAGATTTTTTATGAATTCAGCAGTATGATGTATATATCAACTCGAGTAATTTATTCGTGTGCGGGACAATGCTTCGATGATTGCATCGGGGTATGGTGATTCGTATAAAATGAAGTGTAAGACAAAAACTGCTAAAATGGCGCAGTTTTTATCTGCTTCAAGTTTGCGTTGCAAACTTATTTATCAACTGCACATTCTCATTTCATTGCGGATGTGCGTAAAAAGTCAAATCGGAAATTGTTAGGAAGCTTTGCTTCCGGCTTTCCTCATTGGCTTTTTATGGGAGAACTGCATGACAACGTATTCTTTTGACAGCAAGAGCCTTTTTAAGGACGGAAAGCGCTGGTTTCCGATTATGGGAGAAATCCACTATTCACGCTATCCTGAAGCGTACTGGAAGGAAGCCCTTTTGAAAATGAAGGAAGGCGGCGTAGATATTGTCAGCTCGTATGTAATATGGATTCATCATGAAGAAACAGAAGGGCAGTTCGACTGGCAGGGCTGCCGCAACCTGCGGAAATTTGTGCAGACAGTGCAGGAATGCGATCTTTCAATGATATTGCGTATCGGGCCGTGGAGCCATGCCGAAGTCCGTCACGGCGGCTTTCCTGACTGGCTTCTGGCAAAGTGCCCGGATGCTCGGAATACAAATGACGAGCGGTATTTTTCAGAAGTGGAAAAATGGTACAAGGCGGTTTTTGCGCAGGTGGACGGGCTTTTGCTGAAGGACGGCGGGCCTGTTATCGGCGTTCAGATTGAAAATGAATACGGACACTGCGGCGGACTGACGGGAGAAGCCGGAGAAGCTCACATGAAGCGTCTTGAAAGGATGGCGCGGGAAACCGGCTTTGATGTTCCGCTGTACACTGCAACTGGCTGGGGCGGGGCTGTTACTGCGGGGCTGCTTCCTGTCATGGGCGGTTACTGCGAAGCTCCGTGGGATCCGCGCATCACTGAAATTGAGCCGAGCGGAAACTATGTGTTTACGTATGAGCGGAATGACCATGCGATTGGCTGTGACTTCGGGCTGGGCGAAGGCATTACGTTTGACATGGCATCGTATCCGTATCTGACCGCAGAGCTTGGCGGCGGGCTTCAGCCGACATTCAGGCGGCGGCCGGTGGCTAAGCCGAAGGACATCGGCGCGATGAGCCTTGCAAAAATGGGAAGCGGCTGCAACCTGCTCGGGTACTATATGTATCACGGCGGACAGAATCCTGAGGGAAAGAAAACGACGCTGGAAGAAAGCCGTGCGTCTGGCGCTCCAAACGATCTGTGCGTGAAAAACTACGACTTTTCCGCGCCTCTGGGACAGTACGGGCTTGCAAACGGAACATACGGAGAAATCAAGCTGTATTCGCTTTTTGTCCATGACTTCGGGGAGCTGCTTGCTGAAACGGAAACATATCTGCCTGACGATAATCCTGTCACACCGGAAAATCTTTCCGGCTTGCGCACAAGCTGGCGGTACTGCGGATGCAGCCAGTGCGGAAAAAAACGCGGATTTGTCTTTGTGAATAATTTTCAGCGCAGAAAGCAGATGGCTACGCACAGGAATGCTGTTCTGTCTTCCGCGGAAGGCAGCGGCGCGGGCGTGCAGTTTCCGGCAGTTGATGTTGCGGACGGAGACTTTTTCTTTCTGCCGTTCAATATGAAAATCGGAAGCGGACTTTTAAGGACTTCCCTTGCAACTCCGCTGTGCAAGCTCCGCAATGAGCGTGAAGCGTATGTGTTCTATTCGGCGGCAGCTCCGGCCGGCTCGTGCGCTGCAAGCCAGTCTGAGGCGGTTCCGGCGGAAAATGCTTCCGGCGGACTGTATCAGTTTGAAGGGGATGCTCCGCGCGGCTGTGACATTGTGACGCTCACAAGAAGCGATGCCTTGAATGCCCACAAAGTTTCTGCCGGCGGAAAGGAATATATCATTATAACTGATGCTGATCTGTTTCAGGAGACGTGCGGCGGAAAGACACGGCTTCATTTCCAGAGCAGCAAAAAAACTGTGTTCAAGTCATTTCCTGTGCTGGATTCTGTTCCCGGCGGATTTACTGCTGCTGACTGCGGCAACGGCTTTACGTCTTATGAGGCTGAAGCAGAGCCGGCTCCAGTTCCTGAGGTTTCCGTTAAAAAGACTGGTGAAACTGAATCCATGGCGGTATATGCAGTTTCAGCGGAGCCGTGGAGCGGGGCAGCCGAGGATGTGTTTATTGATATTTCATGGACGGGAAACTGCGCGCGGCTGTATGAAGACGGCAAGCTGATTGACGATGTGCTTTTTTCCGGCGAAGAATATCCGTGGAGCATCGGATTGAAGCGGTATGGAAACCGTGCCCATTCGTTTACGCTGGAGATAGACGCGCTGAAAAAAGGCGGTGAGCTGTTCCTGGAAAAGTGGCCGGACTTTGGAACGGAGGCTGCGCTGAAAACGGTTTCTGCTGTGCATGTGCGGGCATTTTCAGAAACAGTAATTGAACTGTAGCCCTGCGGAAAAACGGAGCTGAGCATCGCGCTTTGCTTCGTTTTCTGCGGACAGTTCATGGGTTAAAAACAGCGCGCCATCTCAGCGGCTGATTTTAAGTGTTTTGAGATACTCTTTTTGTTCCCTTGAAATGCGCAGGCTTTCCACGGCCTTTTGGATTGCCTTGTTATGGCACCACGCGCTGAGCTTTTTTTCTTCCAGAATGCGCACCGTGCAGTCCCATTGCTTTGCGAGCGCCGTTGCAAAGAACCAGGAAATCATCATGTTCACATAATATTCTGAAGAGCGCACTTCGCTTGCCAGGCAAAGGTATTCGGGCTTGAAGCGCTCGTCAAGAAAGAGCGACATAAGCATTCCGATTCCAAAGCGGCATGTGTATGTATGCTCAGAAGCAATCCATTTCTTGATATGCGGCAAAAGCAGCTCAGGATTTTTTTTGAATGCTTTGGGCTGCAGCATGTCGCATGTTGCCCAGTTGTCAATAAACGGCAGGAATTCTGAAACACGCAAAACGCATTCTTCAAAGCCGGATAGTTTTTCGATTAAAAATCCGTGAAGATTATTTTCTTCGTACAGCTCATGCGGCAGCGAATGGAGAAAAGCGTCGAGACTGCTTTTTTTCTGCGCAGAGCTTTTCGCTTCCCGGAAAAAGGAAGCGGCGAACGACCTGAGCTGCGGAGTTCTGATGCCGATTATTTTTTCAGCCGGAATATTCGGAATGAGTTTTGCGTGAAATTTTTTATAGTCCAAGTCCTGAAGCTTAAAAAGCTGTTCTTGCAGTTCTGTCATTTTTTCTGAACATCAAAGTGAATGCAGCTGCGCTTCCACAACGCTCCATATTCCGCCTTGCTTTTCAACATGAAGCCATGCATATTTTCCCTCGAGGAGCGCGCCCGGATTTATCACTGTTGTTCCGCCTGCTGTGCAGATTCCGGCGCTTTCATGAATATGCCCGGTGATTACGGCGAGCGGCTTGTACTGCTCGATAAAGCTTCGCATCAGGGCGCTTCCTACGTGGACTCCGCTTTGTATTTTGTCACAGCAGGTGTCCTTTGGAGGGTTGTGCGTTATGACAATCAGATTGCTCCATTCCTGCTGCTCCTGACCGGTGATGATTTTAAAATCAGACATAAGCTCTTCTTCTGATTTTTCGTTTGGAGTTGTCCCTGTGAATATGCTTCCGCCGCCGCTTCCTGCAAATGCAAGCCCCTCATGAAATACAAGCTGCCGTTCCACGGAAATGTCGCGCTTTTCCGTTTCTTCTATAAAAGCCGGATTGTCGCAGTTTCCGATGACTGAAAAAATTGTGTCATGCATTGTGCACAGCTTTTCCAGAACTGGAAGGCCGGTTTCTTCATGCTGAAACTGCGCGAAGTCCCCGGCAAAAATAACGCCGTCAGCTTCCTTGAACTGGCTTTCGAGCTTGCCGAGCATTTCAAGATTTCCGTGTACATCTGATATGACTAAAAATTTCATCATTTTCTCCTATAAAAAAGTTCGCGATGCGAACTTGTGAATAAAAACTCTGACGCTATCTTAGGCAGAATTTTTATTACACCTCCTGCTAAAAAGCCTGCAATGCGAACTGTAGCGCAGATAACAAGAACTGCGCTGTTTCAGCACTTTTTATCTTGCAGTTCTGTCTGTTTTTTAGAACCGTTCCAGCAGAATTTTCTTCAGCTTTTCCATCTGCTTTTTTGTTCCGACTGTAATGCGCACAAAATCTTCAATTCCTTCTATGTCAAAATGTCTGATTAAAATGCCTGCTTCCTTTGCGGCTTCATATACTGACTTTCCGCTTGTGCCTTCTTTTTTTGCGAAAACGAAATTCGTCTTGCTGTCGGTTGTGGTCCAGCCGTGCTCATGCAGGAACTGAATGAAGCTGTCCCGTTCTTCTGCAATTTTTCTTGCGTTTTTTTCGTAATATTTGTATGATTCGCAGGCCGCAGTTCCGGCTGCCTGTGCCAGAACATCGACTGGAAAATGATTGAAGGAATTTTTTACTGTGAAAACCGGCTGTATAAGCTCAGGGGAAGCAACTGCGAATCCGAGCCTCATTCCGGCAAGCGAAAGGCTTTTGCTGAATGTGCGCACCACCACAAGGTTGCGGTGATTTTGCAGCAGCGGAAGGCAGCTTTCATCAGAAAAGTCGGCGTATGCTTCATCAACAATGCAGACTTCGTTTTCTGGAATTTTTTGCAGCATCGCTTCAACTTCCTGCCGCTTCAAGGCGATTCCTGTGGGCGCGTTCGGATTTGCGAAAATGAGCGGGCTTTTGTTCGCTATGGATGCTTCTGTCATTTTTTCTGCGTCTATGGACAAGTCGCTTTTCAAGGGAATTTTCAGCATGGGAATGCTGTAGAATCCGCAGTAAACGGGATAAAAGCTGTAGGTGAATTCCGGCAGAACCAGAGGACGTCCGCTGTCAAAAAAAGCGCAGAACAGAAAGCTCAGGACTTCATCGCTTCCGTTTCCGCAGAAAATCATGTCGGGAGTTATCTTGAACGGAAGTGATTTCCGTGCGCGGCTGGAGCTGGCAAGAACGCCTCCTGTTTTATTCAGCATGCCGGCAATCGCCTTTCTGAGCCTGAGCGAGTCAGGGTCGGGATACAGGCCGAGTTTTTTTCTGTTGTCCGCAAGCACTTTCCGTATGGCCGCTGAAACCGCCTTGCACGGCGGATACGGATTTTCATTTGCATTCAGCTTGATGTAGCTGCGGTCTTTCGGCTGCTCTCCCGGAACATACGGGTGCAGGGTTTCAAGTCGTTTTGACAGCATAGTCACCTCGGAGCACAAGGCGCATGTTTGTTGTTCTTGCAGTCTGAAGGAATCGTCCTTGTGCGGTTCAATTGTAATAAATCGGACGCTTGTCTGCAAGTACAGGGCGCAATTATTTATTTCAAGTGGAATAAATAATTACGGGGCGCATTTTTTGCTGTGCGCGGTTTGTTCTGCCTGAAAGTATCCGGCGCAGAAATCAGTTATGCTGAATTTTTTGCATAAAAGCCGGTAATAATTATTCTGACAGAAAAAAATCAGGAGGAATGCGGATGAAAAGCGGATTGTGCCTGGCAAAGGATATGCTGAATGCACGGAAAATAATGCAGGACAGGCTGCTTGCAGGGAAACAGAACCGGCCTGCAAAATCGTGTGCGCCGGGAATTGCGCAGCTTTCTTCTTCAGGTCAGGCCGGCAGAAATTCGGGACAGTGCATAAAAAAGCTGTTTCTGAGCCTGCGTATTCGCCGCGGACGGAGCCGCATATAGCATGTGCAAATTTTTATTTACAATGCCTGAATGCTCATGTATACTATAATATGCGAGGTGGTATGCTGGTTTTTCTTAAGCGGATTGTGCGCATTTATAATGAAACAAGCCTGATTGCACGGATTTGCATCGGGCTGATTGCCGGAGCGGTCTGCGGCATTCTGCTGCCGGGCGTGCAGTTTATTGCAGTTTTAGGGGATCTTTTTGTCGGCGCGCTCAAGGGAATTGCTCCTGTCCTTGTGTTTCTGCTTATCGCAAGCTCGCTGGCGCAGGGGCGTGCAAAGCTTGACAAGCGGTTTGCGCTGGTGATTATTCTGTACCTCTTGAGCACGCTCCTTGCATCATTTGTCGCTGTTGCCGGAAGCTTTCTGTTTCCGCAGACACTTGTGCTGGCTCAGGGCGCGGAAATTGCTTCCTCTGCTCCCACGGGAATTGGAGAAGTGCTGCATAATCTGGTGATGAATGCTGTTTCAAATCCGGTCGCGTCTCTTTCTTCTGCGAATTATATCGGAATTCTTGCCTGGGCGGTGCTGTTCGGGCTTGCGCTCAAAAAGACTGCTTGCGAGGCGACAAAGCGTTTTCTTGCTGATGTTTCGCAGGGCTGCTCGCATGTTGTCCGGCTGATTATAAACCTTGCTCCGTTTGGAATTCTGGGGCTTGTGTTTTCAACAGTTTCTCAGAACGGGCTTTCGGTTTTCAAGGCGTATGGAAGCCTTGTGCTGCTGATTGTCTGCTCCATGCTGACGGTTGTTCTGCTTGTTGAGCCGCTTGTCATCTGGCTGACGCTGAGGAAAAATCCGTATCCGCTTGTGTTCCGCTGCCTGAAGGAAAGCGGCATTACGGCATTTTTTACGCGAAGCTCTGCGGCGAATATTCCGATCAATATGGCGCTGTGCGAAAAGCTGGGATTTGACAAGGATTTTTATTCTGTTTCAATTCCGCTGGGAGCAACTGTCAACATGGACGGTGCGGCAGTTACAATTGCAGTCATGACGCTTGCTGCTGCGCATACGCTGGGGATTTCCGTTGACATTCCGACAGCACTGATACTGAGCCTTCTTGCAACACTCGGAGCCTGCGGCGCATCCGGGGTGGCGGGCGGCTCATTGCTGCTGATTCCGATGGCATGCTCCCTGTTCGGCATTCCGAATGATATTTCAATGCAGGTTGTCGGAGTGGGATTTATAATCGGTGTTGTGCAGGACAGCCTTGAGACGGCGCTTAATTCTTCCGGGGATGCCATGATGACAGCAACCGCGGAATATGCCCAGTGGAAAAAGGAAGGAAAGCCGCTGCCCGCAAAGCTCGGAACGCCGCTGGTCAATGCTTCATGCTGACGGCAGCGGCGCGTCTGTTTCCATTCCGGCATAACGCTTTGCCGCCGGAACGGACTGCTATTTCACTTCGTTCTTTAGCTCTGCTCCTTCGTTCCAGTCCTTGATGTTTCCAAGCGTTATTTCGGCAATGGAGTCAAGCGCATTTGTTGTAAGGAATGCCTGATGCCCTGTGATAATAACATTGGGGAATGTCATGAGCCGGGCAAGAATGTCATCCCGGATTACGTCTACGGACCAGTCGTCAAAGAAGTATTTGCTTTCTTCTTCGTACACATCAAGTCCGGCTCCTCCGATTTCCTGCCGCTTGAGCGCATGAACAAGCGCGGGTGTGTCTATGAGCGCTCCGCGTCCTGTATTGATGATAACGGCATCTTTTTTCATAAGAGCAAGCGACTTGCTGTTTATGATATGCTTTGTTTCCTTGGTGAGCGGGCAGTGCAGGCTGATGACATCAGACTCCTTGAAGATTGTTTCAAGCGGAACATACGCAAAGCCCTTTTCTTCAGCCCAGCTTTTGTCCGGGTATACATCGTACAGCTCAATCTTCATTCCGAATCCGACCAGCGTTTCTGCCATCAGCTTGCCGATTTTTCCTGTGCCGATGATTCCTGCGGTAAGTCCGTACAGATCCCGCCCTGTGAGTCCTGCAAGAGAAAAGTTTCCTGTCCGTGTTCTCATGTGCGCCTGCGGAAGCTTTCTGGTGAGGGACAGAAGAAGCGCAACCGCATACTCTGAAACGGAATGAGGAGAATACGAGGGGACGCGGACAATTTTTATTCCTGCGCTGGCAGCGGCCTGCAAGTCAACATTGTTGTATCCGGCGCACCTCATGGCAATAAGCTTGATGCCGCAGTCCTTGAGCGTTTTTATGACAGCAGCATTCAGCCTGTCATTGACAAAAGCGCAGACAACATCGTATCCTTTTGCAGACGGAGCCGTTTTTTCATTCAGATGGAAGTCAAAAAAATCGATTTCGTAGGAAAAATTCCTGTTTGCATTTGTAAAAGCGTCCTTGTCGTATGGACGTGTATCGTAAAAAGCTATTTTCATACCGAAGCCTCCTGTGCATAGTGGTTTTCTGAAATAAAAGATAAGCAAAACAGCTGTGAAAGTCCAATGTTTATCACAAAGGCTGATGTATTTTTGTGCGCAGCTTTTTTTTGTCCTGGGCATGAACTGTCCGGCGCGGTATTTTGCCCTTTTCCGTTTTTTTGAGTATATTTACTGTATACAGTAAAAGCCCGGATGCGTCCTTGCAGAGCGGGCAGCGGCGATTGGCGCAGTTTTTATCTGCTCAGAACTTGCATTGCAGGCTTTAGTATAGGAGATGTAATAAAAACTCTGCCTAAGATAGTGTCTAGGAGGAAATATGCTCAAAGGAAAAACGGCTGTTGTTACCGGCGGAACAAGAGGAATCGGATTTGCCATTGTAAAGAAATTTCTTGAGAACGGAGCCTGTGTTGCTGTTGCCGGTTCCCGTCAGGAAACAGTTGAAAAGGCACTGGGAGAACTTGCACAGTACAAGGATCGCATCATGGGAATCTGGCCGGATCTGTGCAGCCCTGAGTCAGTGGCGCAGGCTTTTGCCTCTGTGAAGGAGCGGTTCGGAAGCCTTGACATTCTTGCCAGCAATGCGGGCATTTCTTCCCGGACGAGCCTCTTCGACTATACGGCAGAAGAATTTTCCAGAATTATGGATCTCAATGTGAAGGCTGTGTTTGTCTGTTCTCAGGCGGCCGCACGGATAATGAAGGATGCGGGCGGCGGAGTTATAATCAGCACAAGCTCCATGGTAAGCAAGTACGGGCAGCCTGCCGGATGCGGATATCCTGCTTCAAAATTTGCTGTCAACGGACTGACGGTGTCTTTGGCGCGCGAGCTTGCAAAATACAATATCCGGGTGAACGCTGTTGCGCCGGGAGTGACAAAAACTGATATGCTTTCTTCTCTTCCCCAGGAGATGGCGGAACGTGTGGCCGCGGGAATTCCGCTGGGACGCGTTGGAGAGCCTGATGATATTGCAAATGCCTATCTGTATCTGGCAAGCGATCTGGCGGGATATGTGACGGGCGCAGTTCTTTCGGTTGACGGCGCGGCATCAGCATAAAATATGCCTGCGGAAGGAAATGCGCCCTGGCTCAGCAGGCCGGAGACATCCGTTCTGCTGAAATTCCTGCAAATCGTCATCTGCAATTGACTTTTATTTTTTAGTTTGATATACTGTAAAAGTCTTTTTTGCGGAGCTAGCTCAGCTGGTTAGAGCATCACGTTGACATCGTGGGGGTCGGTGGTTCGAGTCCACTGTTCCGCATTTTCAGGCTTGTCACAAAAGACCGCTTGCTGTGCGTGCGGCTGTTCCGCAGGTGCCGTGAGGCGGGATTTTTGTATGCTGACAGCAGTTGTGCAGCAAAACGGTAAAAACATTGCCGGATGCTGCTGTTTTTGGAGAATGGCTATATGCCGCAGATTGCTTTTGTAGTCTGCGGATTTTTTTTTGAATGGGGATGGCGCGCTATGAAATCAACAAAGTACATTTTTGTAACGGGAGGAGTTGTTTCCGGGCTTGGCAAGGGAATTACAGCCGCATCCTTGGGGCGCCTTTTAAAGTCCCGCGGGCTGAAAGTTGCTTCCCAAAAGCTTGATCCCTACATAAATGTTGATCCGGGAACAATGAGCCCGTATCAGCACGGCGAAGTGTATGTTACAGATGACGGAGCGGAAACTGATCTGGATCTTGGCCACTATGAGCGCTTTATAGATGAAGATTTGAACAAATTTTCAAATTTAACATCGGGAAAAGTGTACTGGAACGTCCTGAACAAGGAGCGCCGCGGCGAATATCTGGGCGAAACGGTGCAGGTGATTCCGCATATCACCAATGAAATAAAGTCGTTTATCTACAATGTCGGAAAAACATCGGGAGCGGACATTGTCATTACGGAAGTCGGCGGAACAACGGGAGACATTGAAAGCCAGCCGTTCCTTGAGGCGATCCGCCAGGTGGGGCTTGAAGTCGGAAGCGAAAATTCCCTGTATATCCATGTAACGCTGCTTCCGTTTCTGCACGGTTCGGATGAGCACAAGACAAAGCCGACTCAGCATTCTGTAAAGGAGCTTCAGGGGCTTGGCATCAAGCCTGACATTCTTGTCCTGCGGTGCGATGAAAAGCTTGAGGAAAGCATTTTCAGGAAGGTCGCCATGTTCTGCAATGTCAAGCCGGACTGCGTAATCGAAAACCTGACGCTTCCTGTTCTGTACCAGGCGCCGATTATGCTTGAAAAGCTTCATTTTTCCGATATTGTCTGCCGCGAGCTTCAGCTTTCCGTTCCGCCCTGTGATTTGTCTGAATGGAACACAATGCTCGAAAAAATTCAGAGCCGCACAAAGAAAGTCACAATCGGGCTTGTGGGAAAATATGTTCAGCTTCATGATGCGTATCTTTCTGTTGCCGAGGCGCTGCAGCATGCGGGCTACGAGCTTGGCGCGTATGTGAACATACAGTGGATTGACAGCGAGTCGGTTTCCAGGGAAAATGCGGCTGATGTTCTCGGCGGCTGCAACGGCATCATTGTTCCCGGCGGATTCGGCCCGCGCGGAATTGAAGGCATGATTGCTTCCGCCAGATACTGCCGTGAAAACGATGTGCCGTACCTCGGAATCTGCCTCGGAATGCAGATTGCAGTAATTGAATTTGCGCGTTCTGTCTGCGGATTCGCGGATGCCAATTCAGGCGAATTTAATGAAAACAGCGCGCACAAGGTGATTGACTTTCTGCCGGATCAGAATGACTCTGTGAACAAAGGCGGAACGCTGCGGCTCGGCGCATATCCGTGCAAGGTCAAAAAGGACACCCAGCTGTACCGCTGCTACGGCCGCGAGGAAATTTCTGAGCGTCACCGCCACCGCTATGAATTCAACAATGAATTCCGGGACTGCTTTTCTGAGAACGGGCTGACGCTCAGCGGAACTTCGCCCGACGGAACGATAATTGAAACTGTCGAGTACAGCAGGAACAGGTTTTACGTGGGAGTTCAGTTTCATCCTGAATTCAAGAGCCGCCCGAACAAGGCGCATCCGCTTTTTACCGGGCTTGTTTCTGCCGCCCTTGGAAAGTAGCAGAAGAAACGGTGCGGCAGACTTGCGGACGGCAGATGCTTAGGCGCATTCAGCTGTACCGCTCTATGATTTCTTCGGCAGCTTCACGCTTGCTCAGCCGGCTGTCCATTGCAAGCTTTTCTATGTGGCGGTGGGCGTCGCTTTCTGACATCTTCAGTTTTTCTATGAGCAGCCATTTTGCTCTGTTCACAGTTCTGATGTCCTGCATTTTTTCCTGGAGCGTCCTGTTTTTTGTTTCCATTTTTTGCAGCCTGAAGGAAAGGGCCGCAAGCATCCGTATTGCCGCAAAGAACAGCTCGGGCGAATTCGGCTTTGGAAGCGTTACAATTCCGCTTTCTTCCGTCTTGCTTGCTGTCTCGTCATACAGCTCGCTTTTTACAAGCAGCAGGATGCCGATGTTCATGTCTGCAAAGCTTTCCGCGAACATAGCTCCGTGCTCGTCTGGAAGCGGAGAGTCAACGATAAGAATGTCAGCAGGAAGCTCAAGCAGAAGCCGCCGCGCTTCTCCGCCTGAATATGCATGGAACACCGGGAAGAATTCGCTTTTGGGAAGGATGCTGGAAATATTTTCATGGAAGCTTTTTGATTCGGAAACAATCATCACCTTCCTTCTATTCTTTAAAGGATTCATGTATGCACCTTTTTCCTGTCTTTTCAGGGCAGACTGTCCGCTGCGCTCTGTCAGGCTTTCAAATGCGAAGTCCAGTCCGCGGGAAGCACCGACTGTATGAAGCTGCTGTTTCTGGCAATTTCCGCTGCTTCCTGCGCTGTCTCGGGGAGCCGCTCAAGATGCGCGGCAGCCTGGGCGCACGCTGCTGATGAACTGGCTTCCGCCGGTTCGCACAGATTCAGCTTTTTTTTGATTCCGTCAAGGCCTGCGTAAATCAGGAGCGCGTATGCGATGTACGGATTTGCCGCGGGATCGGGAGAGCGCAGCTCGAACCGCCGGTGTGCGCCTGAGCCGGCAGGAACACGTATGAGCTGGGTTCTGTTTTCGCGCGCCCAGCTCACATATTTCGGCGCTTTCCGCGAGCCAAGACGCCTGTACGAATTCTCTGTCGGGTTGAGGAACGCCGTCATTTCGCGGATATGGCTTAGAATTCCTGCCATAAAGAAAGGCTGCACATCTTCGCCTGTGCTGCTCTGCACTGAAATATGTATGTGGAATCCGTTTCCGCTTTCTTCCGGCAGCGGCTTGGGCGAAAAGTCTGCGTACAGCCCGTTGCGCACTGCCACGGCCTTGACAACAGTGATGAAGTTAAGCGCGTTGTCGGCGGCTGCGAGCGGCTCGCTGCATCTGAAGTCGATTTCATTCTGCCCGGGACCTTCCTCGTGGTGCGAATTTTCAGGATGAAGATCCATCTGCTCGAGCGTGAGGCAGATTTCGCGCCGGATGTTTTCGCCTTTGTCTTCCGGGGCGACATCCATGTATCCGGCTGTGTCGAACGGAATTTTTGTGGAGCCGCCTTTTTCATCAGCCTGAAACAGATAGAATTCGTATTCTGAGCCGAACTGGATGGAAAGCCCGCTGCGCTCAGCTTCCTGTGCGGCACGCTTGAGTATGGCGCGGCAGTCTTTTTCAAACACGGTTCCGTCGCTTCTTCTGATTTCACAGAACATCCGCACTACTTTTCCTGAAACTGATCTCCACGGAAGAACAGTCAGCGTTGACGGAATCGGAAACAGGAACAGATCCGAGCGGCTTTCATCTGTGAATCCGGCAATCAGCGAGCCGTCAAAGGCGATTCCTTCGGAAAACGCCCGCTCAAGCTCGTCCGGTATGATTGCAACGTTCTTCTGGTTTCCGAAAATGTCGCAGAATGCAAGCCTGATGAATTTCACATCTTCCATTTTTATAAATTCGATGACTTCTTCTTTTGTGTAGGACATACTGTTCTCCCGGATTTCTAGATGGCACATTTCAGATTATCGGATTGCGGTTTTGCTGTCAATTGCAGTTAAAAAAGCCATCAGCAACAGGCAGTAAAGATGCCGCTTTATCCTGTTGTTGAACGGATACCGTTCATTGTCCGCGCTTGAAATCATGCTGAGCTTTCTTGAGAGGGAGAAACCCCCTCTACTTCCGAAGCGGGGGTTTCTCCCTCTCAAACTCTCCCTCTTCCCCAGCACGGATTAAGAACTCTGTACCTAAGCCATTTTGTCAAGCACTTTTTTTTCGCCTGCTGCTATTCTTTTGGCAAAACGCATTGACTTTTTTTGTGCAGTCCGGTATAGTGAGAACATGAAACATCAAGGGCGATGTGGCTGAGTGCTGGATTTCGGGGCGCTCAATCACATCGTCTTTTTTATTTTCAAGCAATATGTCTGACTTGATATTCTTGCGCAGAATATTGGAAAGATAGAACGGAGGACTGTATGAAGAATGTACCGGAACTGTTCGGAAGCATGGTGTTCAATCAGAAAGTGATGAAGGAGCGGCTGCCGAAGGAAACGTTTAAGGCGCTCAAGAAAACGCTGGATGACGGAGAGCCGCTGAAGATTGATGTCGCAAATCAGGTTGCGCATGCAATGAAGGAATGGGCAATCGAAAAGGGCGCGACGCATTTTACGCACTGGTTTCAGCCGCTTACGGGAATCACCGCGGAAAAGCACGACAGCTTTATCACGCCCCAGGACGATGGAACTGTCATTATGTCGTTCAGCGGAAAGGAGCTTGTCAAAGGCGAGCCGGATGCCTCTTCATTTCCGAGCGGCGGCCGGCGTGCGACATTTGAAGCGCGCGGCTACACAGTCTGGGATCCGACAGCATATCCGTTTGTAAAGGAGCATACGCTGTGCATTCCGACGGCATTCTGCTCGTACACGGGCGAGGCGCTTGACAAGAAAACGCCGCTCCTGCGCTCAATGGAGGCGCTTAACAAGCAGGCGCTGCGCATTCTCCGTCTGTTCGGAAATACGGAAGTAACTCATGTCGCTACAACAGTCGGCCCAGAGCAGGAATATTTTATTGTTGACCAGAAGCTGTACAGCCAGCGCAAGGATCTGCGCATGACGGGACGCACGCTCTTCGGCGCGAAGCCTTCAAAAGGCCAGGAAATGGACGACCAGTACTTTGCCGCACTGAATCCGCGCATTGTGGAATACATGGAAGACCTGAATGACACGCTGTGGAAGTACGGAATTCTTTCCAAGACTGAGCACAACGAAGTGGCTCCTGCCCAGCATGAGATGGCTCCGATTTTCAGCACGACAAACCTTGCCGCTGACCAGAACCAGCTTACAATGGAAGTCATGAAGAAAGTTGCGCGCCGCCACGGGCTTGTGTGCCTGCTTCATGAAAAGCCGTTTGCAGGGCTGAACGGAAGCGGAAAGCACAACAACTGGTCCATGTCTACAAACCTCGGTGAAAATCTGCTTGAGCCGGGAAAGACTCCTGAGAAGAACGCGCAGTTTCTTCTGTTCCTCACCGCTGTCATAAAGGCAGTTGATGAAAACCAGGACTTGCTGCGCATTTCAGTTGCTTCCGCAGGAAACGATCACCGCCTTGGAGCGAACGAAGCGCCGCCTGCAATCATTTCAATGTATCTTGGAGACGAGCTGTATGCCGTCCTTGAGTCGATAAAAGACGGAAAGCCGCTCGGCGAGCATGGCGCGCAGAAGATGACAATCGGAGTTGATGTTCTTCCGCTGATTCCGAAAGACTCCACGGACCGCAACAGGACAAGCCCGTTTGCCTTCACGGGAAACAAGTTTGAATTCCGCTCATGCGGCTCTTCTCTTTCAATTTCAGGGCCGAACACAACGCTTGATTCCATTGTTGCGTATACGCTCAAGGAATTTGCAGACGAGCTTGAAAAGGCATCCGACTTTGATGCTGCGCTGGCAGAGCTGATCAAGCGCGAAGTGACAAAGCACTGGCGGATTATCTTCAACGGAAACGGATATGATGCGGGCTGGATTTCAGAGGCTGAAAAGCGCGGGCTTTTGAACCTGCGCACGCTGCCTGACGCAATGGAGCGGTATCTTGATGAAAAGAATGTGAAGCTCTTTACAGAAATGGGAGTGTACACAGCCGTCGAGATGAACAGCCACTATGAAATCAAGCTTGAAAAATATGCCCAGATTCTGAACATTGAAGTCCAGACGATGCTTGAGATGATACGCAAGGACATTCTGCCGGCTGCGTTCAAGTACATGGACGATGTAAGCAGAACTGCAATCGACCTGAAGACTGTTGTGCCGGGCGCAAAGGCATCAGCCCAGGCTTCCCTGCTTTCAAGGCTTGACACGCTTGTAAACAGCCTTGCGGAAAAGGCGGAAATTCTTTCCAGCAGGCATGACGAGGCTGCGTCCTGCGGAGACTACATGAAGGCCGCCCGCCTGTATGCAGACTCTGTTCTTCCTGCTATGAATGATGCGCGGGAAGCCGCTGATGAGATTGAATCTCTTGTCGGCGAAGCGTACAAGCCGTTCCCGAGCTATGAGGATCTGCTGTTCAGAGTGTGACTCGCGCAGATTTTGTGCGGTGCTTTGCATCGCGCTCAGATGCTGAAATCCGGCTGCGTACTGTATGGAAACAAACAGCTCTGGTGCCTGCACCGGGGCCGTTCTTTTTTGCCGGGTCATGTTGATTTTTGCATTTTATGCGCTATACTTTTTGTATGCAGTTTAGAAAATTTCTTGTTTTGGTTTTAGTGCTTTGCGCCGGATTTTTTTCATGTGATGCGTTTGATGAAGACGAAGATGAAGATGAAAATGGAAATGCAGAATACAGTTCCTATGATATGCAGATTTTTGACTTGATAAACAGTCATCGCAAGGAAAAAGGGCTTGGGCTTTTAAAATGGGACGATGCAATCTATCAGCAGTGCTGCGGCCACTCAAAGGCAATGGCAGACGGAAGCACGCCGTTTGGTCATGACGGATTCAGTTCCCGGTGCGACAAAATAAAGCCGTGGACGTGGGCTGGGGAAAATGTCGCCATGAACTATTCTACAGAGCCGCAGACTGTTGTAAAGCAGTGGCTGGACAGTCCCAGGCACAGGGAAAATATCGAGCACAGCGGGGCGACCCATTCCGCCGTATGCGCTGTCCAGAGAGCAGGGGGGGGATGGTACTATACGCAGATTTTTATAACCCGCAAATGACAGCCTGCTGATTCGTGCATCGAGGCATGTTGATTTTCGGCATAAATCATTCTATAATTATATGCAGAATGAAATATACAATACGGGAAATTTCTGAAATAACGAATGTCGCGGTGAGCACTGTCTCAAAGGCGCTGAACGGACAGAAGGGCGTAAGTGAAAAGAAGCGGCAGGAAATTCTCAGGATTGCAGAAAAAGTTCATTATCAGCCGAATGCAAATGCCCGCGCGCTTGCGCACAGAAAAACGAGTACAATCGGGCTGATAGTGCCGGGAGACGCTGACTATTCGCTTTCGGGCGTGTACTGGTCCGTTCTTATTGCTGCCATTGCAAAGGAAGCGAATTCACAGAAGTATAACCTCATGCTGATATGCCCTGACTTGCAGCGTCCTGACCAGACGATAAGCGAGATAATCCAGAAGCAGGCGGTTGACGGCCTTATCATTCCGTCTGAGCTGGTTACAAAAAAGGACGTGAAGGCTCTCATGGAAGCCGGGCTTCCGTTTGTGATGCAGGGCTGTTCCCCGGTTGCAGAGCACTGCTGTGTTGATGTAAAGAACAAGGACGGCGCAAGAAAGCTGACTGCGGCGCTTATAGCCAGAGGATATAAACGGATCGGCTGCGTTGCCGGCGACAGAAAGCTGCTGTACACGCAGGAACGTGTCGAAGGTTTTATGGAGGAAATGAAGAATGCCGGCTTTGCAAACGATGCAATTCTCTATACTTCCTACAGCAAGGAAGAAACTCAGGAAAACATCAGGACATTCACTGAAGCATTTCCTGATCTTGATGCGCTCTTTATTTCCGCGGGAGGAGAATTTCCGTTTTATATAATTGATGTTCTGAAGGAAAAGAACTATGACTTGCATGCGTTCGGGCTGGCGGTATTCGGTGACTACACGCCGTATCATTATCTTCCGTACAGAATCATAACAGCATCGCAGCCTGTGCGCAAGATGGGAATTCAGGACACAAAAAATTTGCTCCAGCTGATAAACAAGGAAACGCCGCCGTCATTGTCTCTGTTTGACACGGAAATTCAGTCATAGGCAGTTTTTTCTGCCTTGAAGCTTCCAGAAAAAGAGCCGCCTGCCCGCTGTGAATTTCAGTCATAGCAGGCGGACGGCCTAAGATGTGCGTTTTTTCTGCGCAGGACTCTCGTTTTCAGAAAGAGCTATTCTTCATCCTGCAAGGCATCGTATCCAGACTCGCCGGTGCGGATCTTGACGACATTTTCCACAGGATAGACAAAAATCTTTCCGTCGCCGATGTGCCCGGTGAAGAGCGCTTTCTTTGCGCTTTCAATCACCGTAGAAACAGGAATTTTTGAAACGACTATTTCAACCTTGATTTTTGGAACCAGATTGATTTCAACAGGAACGCCGCGGTAATATTCGCTTGCGCCCTTTTGCATTCCGCATCCCATCACGTTGATGACTGTCATTCCTGTTACGCCGATTGCATTCAGCGCGGCCTTGAGCGAGTTGAACTTGTTCTGCCGCGTGATAATGACAATCTTGTACATTGCGTTTTCTGTCTTTGAAGGAACAGTTGCCGGAGCCACAAGGACAGGCACGGTGTCTTTTCCTTCTGAAAGGCTGAATCCTGCTTCGGTAGCTGATGCGACTTCCTCCGCCGAATAGCCGAGCTCGAATCCTGCGTAGCCTGATTCAATTCCATGCTCAAGCTTGTCAAGCCCGATGATTTCTTCCTTTGCGCTGACACGCAGCCCGACAATCGCCTTGATAATTAGGAACGCAATGGTAATCGTTACGGCTGTCCATGCTGCAACCGCCGCAAATCCGAGCAGCTGAAGTCCGAGCTGATGGAAGCCGCCGCCGTAGAACAGTCCGGAAATAGAATCGTTTCCCGGTGCGGAAGTCGTTGCAAACAGTCCGACGGCGATTGTTCCCCAGATTCCGTTCAGGCAGTGGACGGCGACCGCACCGACCGGGTCATCAACGTGAAGCACATAGTCAAGGAACCAGACGCCGAACACAACAAGCAGTCCTGCAACCGCACCAATGATGATTGCGCCGAAACAGTCAGTGACATCGCACGGAGCGGTGATTGCAACAAGTCCTGCAAGCGAGGCGTTCAGGCACATTGTGACATCAGGCTTGCCGTATTTTATCCAGGTGAAAATCATGCAGACAACGGTCGCAACTGCCGGAGCAACAGTAGTCGTAAGGAAGATGGAGCCGAGCTGCTCGACAGAAGTTGCGGCGGCACCGTTGAAGCCGTACCAGCCGAGCCACAGGATAAACACACCGAGCGCGCCAATCGGCAGGTTGTGTCCCGGGAACGCATGGACTTTTGTCACTTTTCCGTTCTCAACGGTGAATTTTCCGATGCGCGGACCGAGAATCTTTGCGCCGATTAACGCTGAAATTCCGCCGACCATGTGGATTGCGCACGAGCCTGCAAAATCGTGGAAGCCGAGCTGAGAAAGCCAGCCGCCGCCCCAGATCCAGTGCGCTTCAATCGGATAAATCAAGGCTGAAATAACCGCTGAATAGATGCAGTACGAAAGGAATTTCGTGCGCTCTGCCATAGCGCCGGAGACAATCGTTGCAGTTGTGGCGCAGAACACAAGGTTGAACACGAAGTTAGACCAGTCAAAGCCAGCATACGCAGTGAAAATGTCGAATCCCGGCTTTCCGATAAATCCGAACAAATCCTCGCCGAGCAGAAGCCCGAATCCAATCAGGATGAACATCACGGTACCGATGCAGAAGTCCATCAGGTTTTTCATGATGATATTGCCGGTGTTTTTTGCGCGGGTGAAACCTGTTTCCACCATTGCAAAGCCAGCCTGCATCCAGAAAACCAGCGCGGCTCCAATCAAGAACCAGACTGCAAAAATCATGCTCTGTGATTCCTGCACTGCACTCAATACTTCTTCCATAAAAAAGAACCCCCTTTTGCCAAAGCGGCAATAAGTAAAATTGAAATAAAAAAGCGACAAGGATGCCGCTAAACGGATTTTTAGAAATCCATTCACCGACACCATTGTCGCCCGGCACATATGCCGCCTTTATCGCATTCCGATTTAAACAAAAAAAAGCCACAGTATGCATCTGCACTCTGTGACTCCGTTGTCAATCGATATGACAGTTTTACCATTCCAGAAAAAAAAAGTCAATATCATTTGCATTTTATTATTGACAATCGGGCAAAATATGATATAGTAGACACAGTTAGAGAAAACGATTTCTTTTCTCTTGCGGAAACTAGCTCTTTATATTGACAGGATTGAAGTATGACGGATTTTGAAAAGAACTATCTGCGGCAGAAGGAAGAGTACGATTCCCTGATTCACCGCAAGAACAAAAAAAGCAGCTTTTACAACGGGATTTTTGATCGCTATGAATTTCCTGTTCTCACAAGGAATCATATTCCGCTCTTCTGGAAATATGACATGAATCCTGAGACGAATCCTCATTTTATGGAGCGGCTTGGAATCAATGCAGTCTTTAATTGCGGCGCGGTTTTTCTTGACGGAACATTTTATCTGGTGGCACGCGTTGAGGGGAGCGACAGGAAGTCATTCTTTGCTGTTGCAGAAAGCGCGAGCGGAACAGACGGATTTGAATTCTGGGATTATCCGGTGGAAATTCCTGACTTGTATCCTGATGAAACAAATGTGTACGATATGCGGCTCACCCGCCACGAAGACGGCTGGCTGTACGGCGTGTTCTGCTCTGAAAGCAAGGACAAGTCTTCTTCTGACTTGAGCGCGGCTGTTGCACAGGCAGGAATTGTCCGCACAAAGGATCTGAAAAAGTGGGAGCGGCTTGACAATTTGAAAACGCTCCGTTCTCCGCAGCAGCGCAATGTTGTTCTGCTTCCCGAGTTTGTGAATGGAAAGTACGCTTTTTATACGCGGCCTATGGATGGGTTCATTGACACAGGAAACGGCGGCGGAATCGGGTTCGGCTTGTGCGATGATATAGCTCATGCTGTAATTGATGAAGAAAAAATTACCAGCAGAAGAAAATATCATACAATCACTGAATCGAAGAATGGAGCAGGAGCCGTTCCGATAAAGACAAAGCGCGGATGGATTCACATTGCCCACGGTGTGCGGAATACGGCTGCCGGGCTGCGGTATGTTTTGTATTGCTTTGCAACTGACTTGAAGGATCCTTCAAAGGTGACTGCTGAGCCTTCCGGGCTGTTTCTTTCTCCGCTGGGAGCTGAGCGGACAGGCGATGTTTCAAATGTTGTGTTTACAAACGGTGCTGCTGTCACGCCTGACGGGACTGTTTACATTTACTACGCTTCAAGCGACACACGGGTTCATGTGGCAGCAACTTCAGTTGAAAAGCTTGAGGACTATGTGTTCAATACGCCTCAGGATCCCTTGCGTTCAGCAGACTGCGTAAAGCAGCGGTGCGAATTTATCAGTGCCAATCTTGCGGCCATGAAGCAGCGCGGATTGGAAAAATAAACTGAAAGCAAAAATCTTTAATAGGAGGAAAAAGCAGGGCTGAAAAACAGTGTCCGGCTTTTGTAAAAGTATGGTGAAAATTGTAGGTTTTTCAATTCCTAATATGCCGTGGGAAGATCGTCCCGCCCAGTCACAGGAGATTGTATGGCGGTACAGCAAGAATCCTGTCATCGGAAGAAATCCTGTTGCCGGGATGGCGCGCATTTTTAACAGTGCTGTTGCGCCTTGGAAAGAAGGCGGATTTGTCGGTGTGTTCCGGGCGGAAAATGTGAGCGGCATTCCGCACCTGTATACAGGATTCAGCACTGATGCGCTTAACTGGAAATTTTCAGAAACGAAAATCAAAATAACAGATGAAAATAATGCTGATGTGACTCCGGGCTATGCCTATGATCCGCGGCTTGTTTTGATTGATGATACATACTACATTATCTGGTGCACTGACTTTCACGGCCCGTCAGTGGGAATTGCATACACAAAGGATTTTAAGACATTCACTTCAAAAGGAAACGGCTTTCTTCCGTTCAACAGAAACGGCGTGCTCTTTCCCCGGAAAATCAATGGAAACTTTTATCTGCTTTCCCGTCCGTCCGACAGCGGGCACACTCCGTTTGGCGATATCTTTATTTCAGAAAGCCCGGATTTGCTTCACTGGGGAAACCACAAGTGGGTCATGGGAAAAGCTCCTCAGTGGTGGCAGGCGGTAAAAATCGGCGCGGGATGCGCTCCAATTGAAACAGAAGAAGGATGGCTTTTGTTTTATCATGGCGTGACGAGTACATGCTCGGGATTTGTCTATTCCATGGGTGCCGCGCTGCTTGATCTTGAGAATCCTTCAAAGGTGATTCACCGGTGCGAGAATTTTATTCTTACTCCTGAAAAAGAATATGAAGAGCGGGGATTTGTTCCGAATGTAGTGTTTCCCTGCGCGGCTCTTGCAGACAAGGATACAAACCGCATTGCAATTTACTACGGCGCGGCAGACACGTATACTGCGCTATGCTTTACAAAGGCGGATCTTGTCATTGAGTATATAAAGGCTCATGATATGTGCCGTGCTGTTCAGTAAGCTGCTGTTTTTTAAAGTCTTGCGGAGGTGAAAGCATGAGTGAAGGCGCGCAGTTCAGGGAGCTGATTTTTATCCGTCCTATTCTCAAGGAAAAGATGTGGGGCGGAACAAGGATTTCAGAATTCGGCATTGCATTTTCCTCCAGTCATGTCGGAGAATGCTGGGCTGTGAGCGCTCACCCGTGCGGTGACTGCACTGCGGTTTCAAGTCAGCTTAGAGAACAGAAGCTTTCTGAGCTGTGGAAAAATCATCATGAGCTTTTCGGTGCGGAAAAGAGCGGGCCGTTTCCGCTGATGGTAAAAATCATTGATGCCGCGCAGGATCTGTCGCTTCAGGTACATCCTGATGACGAGTATGCCGGAATTCATGAAAACGGTTCTTTGGGAAAGACGGAATGCTGGTATGTTCTTGACGCTAAAAAAGATGCCTCGCTGATTATCGGCCATAATGCTTCCTCAAAAGATGAAGCCAGAAAACTGATTGAAGAAAAAAAGTGGGCTGAATTTATCCGCGAAGTTCCTGTCCGCAAGGGAGATTTCTTTTTCATTGAGCCGGGAACTGTCCACGCTATAAAAAACGGAATCCTTGTTCTTGAAACTCAGCAGTCAAGCGATGTGACATACCGGCTGTATGATTACGACCGGCTGTGCGACGGAAAGCCGCGGGAGCTTCATATACAGCAGAGCCTTGATGTGATTAGTGCTCCATTCAAAGACTGTGCGCCTCCGATGCTTGGCTTGGAGACAGTCAACAGAAGCTTGAAAAAGCTTGCCGGCTGTACATTTTTTACAGTCTGGAAAGCTGATATATGCGGAGCGGAAACTGTTGTTCAGGATCAGAACTATATGATTGTCACTGTCATAGAAGGCAGCGGATTCGCCGACGAGCAGAAAATTGCCAAAGGCTCAAGCTTTATTATTCCGTCTGCATACGGATCAGTCCGATTCAGCGGAACTATGCAGCTTATCATTTCTTCTTCCTGACAGCTCATCATTTTACCTGTTTTTTTTGCAGCAATAGTACAATCGGAAAAAATATGATAGTATTATATGCTGTATGAATAAAACAAAGCGGATCAAAGATGCCAAGGGAAAGAATCATGTTCTTCTGATTGCCTGCTTTCTGCTTTGCATTGTTTTGACTCTTGCATATCTCATGCTTGAAATCGCGCGGCATCAGTATGGCTTTGAAGAAGCCGGAACTGACAGGAACTATCATGTTCTTGTTGTCGGGCAGGCTGAAAGCCAGCTTTTTTTGAATCAGGTTTTTGAAGGAGCAAAAAGCCTGAGTGAAAAGTATAATGCTGTTGTTGAGCTGAAAGTTCCGAATTCCCTGGCTGAAAACATTTCCTTGCAGTCACTGATTGATTACAGTTCATTTGTGAATGCAGACGGAATCATTGCATTTGTACATTCCCAAAGCGCGCCGTTTCATGCCGCCCTGCGCAGTGACGGAACTGACATTCCCGTTATTTCAATAGGATATTATCTTCCTGAAAATCCGCAGGTTTCATTCATAGGGAGCAACTATTCCGCGTTAGGGCGGCGGATAGGGGCTGAGTCAGAGTCTCTTTTTAATTCCCGCGGGAAGGCGTATGTTGTTATCAGCGGAATTTCAAGCAGTCCGAATCACAGCAATCTTTTGAACAGTCTGCTCGGCTATTACCGGGCAAGGTCAATTTCAAATTTTGAAGTATTTGACAAGTCGCTGAAGGAAAATGAAGAGTCAGTCTTGCAGATGCTGTGCGGCGCAAGCCTTGAAAACTCTGCGCTCATCTGCCTGACTGAAAAAGATTCAATGACAGCGCTTCAGCTTGTAACGGCGCAAAATGAAGGAGGAAAAATCAAGATTCTCGGATTCGGAGAAAATGAAGCGCTCGGCATGTACTTGAAAAAAGGAATCCTTTCGCGGCTCATTTCCTTCGACCCGAAAAAAATCGGCAGGACTGCTATGACGGAGCTTTTTGAATACAGGAACAAGGGCTATGCAAACAGCTATATAACGGCTGAGCTTCAGGTGAGGAAGGCTGAGAATGAATGTGATGCGGCGCATTGAAAGCAAAAGCCTGCGCTGGAAAATTGTGGTGAGCATGAGTTTTGTGTTCTTTATTATGAGTATAAGCCTGATAGTTACAGTCAGAATCGATCAGTATGCCATGCACATCATCGGAAAGTCATACGAGTCGAATTCAAGACTGGCGGAATTTCAAAAGGATCTGGAGGCTTTGGAAAATTCTCTTGAAATGTATATTGCGTATAGAACGTTTGAAAGCATTGACTCATATTATACTAATTCCGTGAGCGTTGAAAATTTTTGTGCGTCAATGCAGGAATTTCCGTCTACAAATGAAGTGAGCTGCAGGGAGTATGCGGTGAATCAGCTTGCCCAGTCTTTTTTGCATTACAGCTCAAAGGCCGTTGCTCTCAGGCGGGCAAACAGTTCCAGCAATGAATTCTATGCAAAGAGCCTTGAATGCTATACGTTTCTTCTTGACGAAATATCAAGGCTCACTGTTTTGTATACGCAGAAAAATGCAAGGGTATATGATGCGGACAGAAAAAAAGTGAATTTCATTTTTCATGTGTACCTTGCATTCTTTGCGCTGCTTTTTATTTTTGTTCTGCTGCTTCTCGGATTTTTTGCCGGAACAATAACAAAGCCGCTTGCAGAAATTTCCAATGTTGCGCTAAGGATTGCACGGCGCGACTTTGACGTTCCTCTCTTTAACAGGACTTCCTCTGACGAAATCGGAACTATCTGCCAGGCGTTTGACAGAATGATAATAAGCATCCGGGAATATAGTGACACAATATGGAAAAAGGCGCGGATCGAAAATGAGCTTCGGGAGCGGGAACTGGAAATGCGCTCTCTGTATGCGGATGCCCAGCTCAAGGCGTTTCAGAGCCAGATAAATCCGCACTTTCTGTTTAATACGCTGAATACAGGCGCCCAGCTTGCAATGATGGAAGGCGCGGACAAGACATGCTTTTTTATTGAGCAGACATCAGATTTTTTCAGGTACAATATACAGCAGAAGGAAGATGCGGCAATAAGCGAAGAGCTTGCGCTTGTTGACAGCTTTGTGTACATCATGAAAGTCCGCTTTGGAAAACGTCTTGAATTTGCAAAGGAAGTTCCTGATGAAACGTTCAGGCAGCGTCTTCCTGCAATGACGCTTCAGCCGCTTGTAGAAAACTGCATTCAGCATGGATTGCAAAATGCCATGGGAAAAGTATTCCTGAAGCTTGAGCGGAAAAACGGATGTGCCGAAATTGCAATTGGAGACAACGGCCCGGAATTTGATGCCGGCATCCGTGAAAGGATTTTGAGGGCGGTGCGCAGCGGAAGTTCTGCTGATTTTTCTGGAGCAGCGCCTGAGTCTGAAAAAAAAGAAGTGCATGCAGGAATCGGACTGATAAATGTTTTTTCGCGGCTCCGGCTTTATTTTCACCGGGATGGTATTTTTGACATTTGCGCTGGAAAAAATGAGTCAGGAATAAAATTTATAATCAGGGTGCCGGATCATGTATAACATTTTGATTTGTGATGATGAGCAGATTATGATTGATTCCCTTCAGTTTATAATCAGAAAAAATTTTGAAGGGCAGGTGAGGCTGTTTTCAGCTTTGTCAGGAAGCGATGCCATCCAGATTTGCAGCAGTGAACGGATCGATATTGTTTTTATGGATATACATATGCCGGGTATGAACGGCCTTGAGGCAATCAGCTGCATCCTGCGCCTGAAGCCCGATGCGGTCATTATTGTTTTGAGCGCGTTTGACTCATTTCAGTATGCTCAGGAAGCGATGAATCTTGGGGCGTACAAGTACATTACGAAGCCGGTCAACAGAAATGTTGTGATTCAGACAGTCCGGAATGTGATGAATCTTGTTGACGGGCGCAGCAGCTCTGACGATGAAGAGCTTTTGAAAAAACTTGATATTGTTTCTCCGATGGTTGAAAGCGATTTTATTTATTCGTGCATTTTCAATTCGGACAAGAATGAAGATCTTTCAAGCTATCTCAATTATTTTAATCTGGAAGTTACAGATTACTTTTTTATCTGCGTTGAAGTTCCCCGGAGCGGATGGAAAAATCAGTATGAGCTTTGCTCAAAGATACGAAGCATTGTGTCGCAAAAAAGCAAGTGCCTTGTCGGCTCTGTTATGGCAAACAGGATTGCGGTTTTTGTTTCTGTGGAAATTTCAGAGCATGAAGACTTGATGAGCCGCTTTCATGAAATTGCACGGGAAATATATGCTGCCCTGGCTATGGCAGTCGGGCAGGGAGTCCGCGCCGGAATAAGCCGCCTTTCAAGCGAGCTGAAAAATGTTTCTGCCTGCTATAACGATGCTTTGTCTGCGCTGAACAGTACTTCTCCAAATGGCGAAGCTCTTTTTTCAGATGATCTCCCTGAGTCTTCCGGCGGAAATGCTGCCATCGGAAAAATGTGCGAGCGTCTTTTGAACCGCCTGAAAATTGGAGACAATGCCGGAGTGCAGTTTCTGGCCGGTCTTTGTATTTCTGAGATGAGCAGCGCGGATGCGGATCTGGATAAAGTAAAAGGAGCTGTATTCGAGCTTTTGATAAGCGCGAAGAATATTGTGAAGTCTGTGAATCCCCATTACGAAAATCACGCATTCAGCAGCCTTTTTTCTTCGCTGAGCGGGGCAAGCGATATATCTTCTCTGCGGGACATTTTGCAGAACAGGCTGGCGGAATGTGCTTCCGCTGTTTTCTCTTCGAGGGAGCACAAGGAAAATCCTGTTGTAAAAAAAGTATGTACATATATATTTGAAAATATGAGCAGAACTATTTCGCTCGATGATGCGGCTGCCGTTGCAGGAACAAGTCCGTTCTACCTGAGCAAGCTCTTCAAGGAAGAAACTGGAGAAACATTTATAAATTATCTTACGGACAAGCGGCTTGAAAAAGCAAAGCAGCTTCTGATTGAAACTGATTTGTCTGTCAAGGAAATTACCGGCCAGACAGGCTATAATGATCAGAATTATTTCAGCCGGCTCTTTAAAAATAAATTCGGCGTTTCTCCTACGGACTTTAGAAATGCGAACGGGGGGGGTAATTCATGAAAAAAATTTTTTTAGCGGCTGGAGCCTGCGTTTTTCTTTTTGGATGCTCACAGACAAAGAAAGAGGCTTCCGTATCAGTCCAAAGTGCGGTCTCTCCTGAAAAGAAAGTCACAGTGGGATTTTCAATTGACACGCTTGCAATAGAACGGTGGCAGCGGGACCTCGATACATTTATGGCGGCTGCCAGAGAATTAGAGGCTGATGTTATTGTTCAGAATGCCGGAAACAGCGTTGAAAGGCAGAAGAAGCAGCTTATGTACCTTGTGGACCGGAATGTTGATGTCATTGTCGTCCTTCCTAAGGAAGCTTCATCATTAAAAGATGAAATTGAAAAAATCCGTGCAAAGTCTATTCCTGTTATTTCGTATGACCGGCTTTTGACTGGAGTGAAAATTGATCTGTATGTGACGGTTGACAGCTGCAAAGTCGGCGCGCTGATGGGCGAGCATCTTCAGCGGATTGCCGGCGCAAAAAACTGGCTGTGCATTCTGGGGCCGCAGGAAGATTATAATATGGAAATGATTCAAAAAGGAATTGCAGGCGCAGTGCAGGATTCATCGCACGTCATACGGGAAGTGTTTTTCACTCAGGACTGGAACTATGACTTGTCAAGGCAGAAAATGATTGATGTTGTTACGGGCGGAAATCTTCCTGATGCAATTGTCTGCGGAAACGATGCCATTGCTGACAGCGTGATTTCGGTGCTCAGATTGTATTACCCGGACAGGCATATTCCGGTTTGCGGCCAGGATGCCGATATCGCTGCGTGCCAGAACATCATGGAAGGATTTCAGGACTTTACCATCTACAAGCCGATTGTCGCGCTTGCCCAGATTGCCGCTGAATATTCCGTCAGGATTGCACGGGGAGAAAAAGCAGCCTCTCTTCCCGAAGCCGGACAGCTCATTGACAATGGGAGCGGAATGATTCCTGCCGTCATGCTGGAGCCATGCATTGTCACAAAAGAAACTATTGATGAGCTGATTATCGGCTCAGGATTTCACACTCACGGCGAAGTTCACAGGGAATAATTCTTCCGTTCCATCCGCATAAAAAATTGCAATTTATTTATTTTCCTTATATAATAGCTGATATGCGGACTGCTGCTTGAAAATCCGGCAGAAACTGATTCCAGAGGTTGAGATGAATACTGTAACAAAGGCAGAGCTTGACGAATGCTTTGAATATATAAAGAAATGCCGGGCGGAAATTGCAAGGCGCGTTGTTGGCCAGCGTGATGTCATTGACGGAATTATCATGGCTCTTATCGCAGGCGGACATGTGCTTCTGGAAGGCGTTCCCGGGCTTGCAAAGACGCTTGCGGTAAAAACATTTGCTGATATTTCAGGGCTTGACTGCAAGCGAATTCAGTTTACGCCGGATTTGCTTCCTGCTGATGTGAGCGGAACGCTGATATATGATCAGGGAAGCGGAAAATTTTCTGTGCGCAAAGGGCCTGTTTTTGCAAACCTTGTGCTTGCTGATGAAATAAACCGCGCGCCTGCGAAAGTTCAGTCTGCGCTTCTTGAGGCAATGGCAGAGCATCAGGTCACAATCGGAGAAACTTCGTATAAGCTGAGCGATCCGTTTTTTGTCCTTGCAACTCAGAATCCGATTGAGCAGGAAGGGACATACGGACTTCCCGAAGCCGAGCTTGACCGGTTCCTGCTTAAAATTGTCGCTTCATATCCTTCGCCGGAAGAAGAAATTGAAATTGTACGGACTGAAGGAAGGGCGGCAGAAATTCCTGTGTCACCTGTCTTTTCAGCTCTCGCGCTGAAAAAGTGCCGTGCTGCTGTAGATGCGGTTACGGTGGATGACAAGATGCTTGCCTATATCGTTTCAATTGTGAATTGCACCCGCTCTTCGTCAGCCCAGAGAACTGTCCGCAGAAGTGACATTCAGCGCTATATTTCTTTCGGTGCTTCACCCCGCGCGGGAATTGCGCTGCTTCGGTGCGCAAAAGTTCATGCTCTTTTTGAAAACAGAAGCTTTGTTTTGTCAGAAGACATTCAGGCCGTTGCGAAGCCGGTTTTGCGTCATCGCCTGGTTTTGCATTATGAAGCTGCTGCCGATGATGTTACGCCGGATGATCTGATTTCAAGGATAATTGACCTGATGCCTCTGCCATGAAAAAGAATATAAGCAAGCGTGCTTCTCTTTTGCATCTGTCATCTGTTTCTCTTGCTGAAGGAATGAAAAACGGTTCCTTCAAGTCTTTGTACCGCGGACAGGGAATTGAATTCAGCGGAGTCCGGGAGTATTTGCGTGGCGATGATGTCCGCGCCATTGACTGGAATGTTACGGCCCGCATGGGAAAGCCGTTTGTAAAGCTCTTTGAAGAAGAGCGCGAGCTTGATGTCTTTGTAGTCGCTGATGCGTCTCTTTCGATGGGAACAGGCAGCGGCCGGCAGTCCCGGTTTGAAACTGCCATGGAATGCGCTTCACTGATTGCACTCGCTTCCTTCTATAATGCAAGCCCTGTCGGTGCTGTTGTATTTGACGGAAAGCTTGAATTTTTCTGCGCTCCAAAGCCAGGCAAAAATCATTCGCTTTTTCTTCTCTCTCAGTTTGATAAAATGGTGTGCGGAGAAATTCCAGGCTCTGTTCTTGACAATGCCCTCAGGGGCGCGGAAAAACTTCTGCGGAAAAGAAGCCTTGTCTTTGTCATTTCTGATTTCAGGGTTTCAGGATGGCAGGAGCCGTTTGCGCATCTGTGCTTGAAAAATGATGTGATAGCAGTCAAAATTACGGATTCTCTGGATGAAAAAATTCCTTCTGTCGGTTCTGTTCTTTTTTCTGATCCTGAGACAGGATTTGAGTGCGTGCTTCCTTCTTCAAGCCAGAAATTCTCCAGGCTGTGGCGGGAAGAAAATGAACGGCGGAATGAAAAATGGTTTAAGGACTGTATACAGCATGGGGGCATGCCTTTGTTTATCAGCACTGCACAGGATCCTGCCGCTGAGCTGATAAAATTTTTTTCCGGCCGTGAGCGTCATCTGATGTAGGAATGAGCATGAAAAAAAGAATGCTGTGTGTTCTCTCTTTTTTTCTTCTTCTCTTTTTTGCTTTCGGACAGAATGAAAGTTCCAGCCGTGAGCAGCCCTCGCAGGTTATGGTTCCGCGCGATGTATTTATCGGAGACAGCGGGCAGATTCAGTATTCCTTCAAAAGCCCGGTTGATTTTTTTTCTCTTGCGGATCCGTCATTGACAAGCGATGACATTCTTGAGCTTTCTCTTTCATCGCAGGATATTATGGAAAGCCCGGAGGACTGTCTCGTGACAGATTCAGTTTTGATCAGAACTGGCGTGAGCTACCGTCTTTGCATTACGTTTATTCCATGGAAAACCGGTACAGTCAGATTTAAAGAATTTGATTTGTGCAGAATCTGCGGAATAAGCGCGGAAAGTCTTCCGCCTGACGAAGCTGGCTGTAAGATTGCGCTTGAGCCTGTTTCAATTTTGTCACTTGCTGAAAAACTTGATGCAAGGAATATAAAGCCTCCGAAGCCGCCGCTTGTTCTTCCGAACACGCAGTTTTTCCTGTGGATATCAGTTATTTTTTCTGCGCTTCTTTTTGCTCTTTTCTGCACTGTCTGTCTCCGTTTTCCTCAGATTGTCAGAAAATGGAAAATCATAAAGGGAAAATACAGCCTGTACCGGAATGCATTCCGTGCGAAAAAAAAACTGCATGCTCTTTTAAAGACAGAAATGAATGACAAGGATTTTGCAGAAAAGTGGCAGCATATCATGCGCGAATACAGCGGATTCAGGTTCGGCTCCCAGTTTTCTTCTGTGGCTGGAAAAAACATCAGCATGAAAATTTATCAGGTCACTGGCGGTCTTTTAAATAGCAGCGCTGAAGAGGCTCTTGAGTCATTGTCCTGCTGCTTTGTCCGGACCGACTACATCCGTTTTGCCGCAGGTTCCATTGATGCGGAGGAGCATCAGGCTTCATTTGAAAAAGATGAGCGCATGTCAATTGTTTCAGAATCGGATAGGATTATTGATGCGCTTGAAAAGGGAGGCGCCGATGACAATTGAATTTGAAAATCCGGCTGCGCTTTTTCTGTTTCTTGCCATTCCTGTTGTGTATGTATTGCGCTGCATGAAAATTCTTTCGCGCATTTCACTTCCTCTCAATTTAAGCGACTGGAACGGCGGAAATTTCAAGTGGAACGGAACTGCCAGGACAGTTCTGTATGCGCTTGAAAAAATTTTGTGCGCCTGTTTTTTTGTCTGCCTTGTTCTTGCGTATGCGAATCCTGTGCGCCATAAGCCGCAGAAACTGTATGCTTCAAAAGGCGCATCTCTTGTTTTTGTGATTGATGCAAGCCCCTCGATGGCAGCAAAGGACATTGGAGCTGTGTGCAGGCTTGAGGCTGCGAAAAACGCCATAGCAGCTCTTGCCGAAGCAAACGAAGGCGCGGAGCTTGGCTTGGTTGAAATGGCAGAAAATGCTGTGCTGCTTGTGCCGCCGACAATGGATAGAACTCTTTTTTTCAGCAGGCTGAATTCCATAACCGTTGGCGAGCTTGGAGACGGGACTGCAATTGGAACTGGACTTGCGTGCGCAGTGTATCATCTTGAAAAAACATCAGCTCCCAGAAAAAGCATTGTTCTGATGACGGACGGAGAAAACAACTCAGGAACAGTTCATCCTCACACGGCTGCACGGCTTGCGCTGAGCAAGAATATTTCCCTGTACATTCTGGGAATCGGAACAAAAGGCTCAGTTCCGCTTGAGTATGCTGATCCAAAAACTCACCGTGTGTACTCAGGATACCTTGAGTCGAACTTTGATGCAGAGTCTATTTCTAAAATTGCTGCTGAAGCAAATGGAAGCTTTTTTGAAATTGAATCTCTGCCTTCGCTTTTTCAGGCAATTTCTTCAGTCAGCAAAAGTGAATCTGTTGTTCAAAGCTATTATATGAAAAATCAGGATACTTTTTATTATGCATATTTCCTGTCTGCGGCTGTGCTATTTGCTGTGCTTGTATGGATAATCCGCAGGGCTGTGCTGCGGGAGGTTTTATGAATTGTGCCGTTGAACATCCGCTTGCACTGTATCTTTTTATTCCTTTGCTGTTCGCATTTGTTTTTGTGACTGTCCGCTACAGGCTGCTGAGAAAACTGACGGCAGAAAAAAATGTCTGCTGTAAAGCCGCTGTTTCTGTTCCGCGCATTTCTGTCTGCTTCTGGACAAGGACTGCGTTCAGATTTTTTTCAGGTGCCGCGCTGATTCTTGCACTGTCAGGAATTTCCTGGGGAACTGTCTCTGTCCCGGTTCAAAAAAGCGGAACTGCGGTGTCTATAGTGTTTGATATTTCCTACAGCATGGAAGCAAAGGATGCTCCCGGCGGAATTTCAAGGCTTCAGGCTGCATCTGCCTATGCGCTTGATCTTTTGGAAAAAATGAACGGGACTGCGGTTTCTGTTGTCCTTGCCAAGGGAGACGGCGCCGTTTCAGTTCCTCTTACAGAAGATTTTCATTCTGTGCAGACTCTGATTGAATGCCTTTCGCCATCGCTCATGACAGCGGGAGGCACAAGCCTTGGCAGCGGAATCAAGGCTGCGCTTTCGTCATTTCCGCGCCAGTCATCATCAGCTTCCTTTGTCTGGCTGTTTACAGACTGCGAGGAAACTGACAGCTTGCTTCAGGATGCCCTTTATGAATGCGTCAAGCTTGGAATTCCTGTTGCGGCAGTCGGATTTGGATCAGAGCGGGAATCTGAAGTTGTTGCCGGTGACGGAGTTACAAGAATAAAAACTGCGCTCCGCTATGAACAGATTGAACAGATTATAGCTTCAGTGAATGAAAAAATTGTATCTGCGAGAGAACGTGACAGCATTCCCGCGGTTCAGTATATTGATGCTTCGGAAATGGGATCCGCAGCAAAGCTTTTAAACATGCTGAAAGCAAGCAGCGGACAGAACTGTGTTTCGTATGAAATCCGCAGCATGCAGCGTCATGAATTTTTTATTGCGCTGTCTGCTGTTTTTTTTCTTGCCTCAGTTTTTTTTGGCGAGCTTGATATTGCCGGCGGAAAAAAGCGGTTCCTTTCCGCAGTTTCAGCAGCGTCTGCCGTTTTCCTTTTTTCGGGATGCGCTCCTGAATTTTCTGGCGGAAAAAATATTCTTGAAGGAAAGCTTTGCTGGATCAGGCAGGACTATCAAAATGCAATCGGAAATTTTCTGGAGGCGTATGAAAGCGCACAGAAACGGGACGATTCCCTTGTTCAGCACTATGCGGTATATGGGCTTGGCGCAACGTATCTCATGCAGGGAGAAACAGAATCAGCAGCTTCCCGGTTCTCTCAAATTTATGATGCTGCTCCAGAGCCTGTTCAGTTTGCGTCCTTGTATAACATGGGAATCATTTCGCACAGAAACGGTGATTACAAAGCTGCCGCTGATTTTTTTAAGCGCGCACTGCTGATTGACGGCACAAGTACTGATGCGAAAATAAACCTTGAGCTTTCCTTGCGGGAAAATTCTGTCCAGTCCCGTCAGACTGCCTTGGAGCAGGATCCTGTCTTGGAAAGCAGCGGAGATGCTACGGTGCAGAATGAACTGTATTCAATTATTCATGAGGATGAAATGCAGCAATGGAAAAGCCAGCAGAAGAATTCAAAAAGAACATCCGGCGACTATTGATTTTAGCTTTTGCGTTGTGTACGATTTGTCCGTGTATTTTTGCAAAGCCTGTTTCATGGAGCTATCTGCGCAGCCTTCGCTTCAGGCAAAGCCAGAAAACCGTATTCACAGAATCAGACAATTCATTTTATGTTGAAATTGAGCATGTGACTCCAGACAGCATTCAAGTTGCCGTAAATTCCTTGCCGCAGAATGCAAGCTTTGTTTCTTATAAAAAAGAAACAGTTCTGCTCCAGGACAGCGGCAGCGGATCATTTTCAAACGGCACTCGGATTACAATCTGGATGAAATTTTCCGCAGCCGGAACGTACAGAATCAGTCCTGTTGATATTGTCATAAACGGAGGCTTTTATCAGATTCCGTTTGAGCCTGTTACTGTCATGGAAAATCCCCGCCTTATTCAGCCTGAAATTTCGGTTTCCTTCAGCAGCAGAAAAATCAGGGCTTCCATGCCGGCTAAAGTCAGTCCGGGCAGTTTTGCAGAGGCTTCTGCCGGCGAGCACATTGTGTTTACTGTGAGCATCAGGTATGCGGATGCTGTCCGGAATGTGCACTGGAATATTCCTGAAGATTCTGTCTTTAAAAAAATACGGAGCTATGATTTTTCAGAAGCTGTTTCACATGAGTCATATTCATCTGAATTCCACCCGGTGGCGGAATTTGACTGGCAGCCTTTAAAGGAAGGCGTCTTTGCTTTTCCTGAAATTTTTGTTACCGCCGCTGCTTACAACGGAATTGTGTCTGATGTCAAGTGCGAGGCTCCCTCATTTAAAGTGAGAATGGCGGCCCCTGAGTCCCGCGAAAAAAAACATGAAAGCCCGTTTTCGTATGCCTTTATCGAGCCTTCCCGTTTTGAAGAAGCAGCTTCTGCGCCGGATGCTGAAAGCCAGGACATCCTGAGGCTGCTGGAGCTTCACCGCGCGGAACGGAATTCGTTTCCTTTTGCGTCTTCTGCTGCCCGGCAGAGGAAAAAGCTTGAGTCTCAGCTGGAGCTTGCTCCTTCAGGCCATGAGCCGAGCATCGTTCTGTTTTTTCTGGCGCTGATTTTGTCTGTGGCATTTCTGGCCTTGTCATCAGTTTTTTTTGTCTTAAAACGGAAAAAACTGCATGCGGCATGTGCTTCATTTTTTATTGTTTCCGCCGTCTTTGTTCTCTTATACGGATTCAGGGTATATGGCAAGCACGGAATATATACAGGAGGAAAAATATGCCCGATTCCCGAAAAAAATGCTCCGTCCAGTGTAACCATTCCGGCAGGAAGCGTTGTTTCCATAATGAGAACTGCGGGAGGCTGGCGGTATATAAAGTATAACGATGCCTGCGGCTGGGTTCCTCTGGAAACGGTGCTGCCGGTAAACTGACTGGCGGCCGGAGTGTGGCAAATGGATTTTGGCGATATTCTTGAACAGTGGGATGCCTCCCAGAAAAAAACGGATGGACGGAAAAAGCAGAATCAGGCTTCCCGTAAAAAAGCGAATGCTCCTGCGCTAGAAGAACGTGAGGCCGTGCGCAAAAGCTGCTCCTATGAGCAGATTATGGAGCAGGACAGCAGAAAGCATGTGCATCCGATGGATCTGTGGCTCAGAAGATACGGTACAATCGACAAGGATAAAATCAGTGAATAAAATCAGCGTGCAAAGCAGTATGCTGACGCTTCGTACATAAAGTCCCTTGCTCCGGAGGCAGTCATAGATTTGCACCATCTCACGCGTGAAGAAGCATGGAACCGGCTGAATGCTTTTGTGAGCAGCTGCTGCAAGAAACGCCTCAGAAAGATTCTGATTATTCACGGAAAAGGAAACCATACCAGCGGAAGCGATCCTGTGCTCGGTCCGCTCGTGCGCCTTTTTGTGGAGCAGGACAAGCGGCTTGGCGCTTTCGGGCACCCTGAAAGAAAACACGGCGGCAGCGGCGCAACGTGGGTTGTAATCAGGCAGTAATCCCGGAGCCAGATTTGTTTTTCATTGCAATATTCCGCGTATTTTAGTATGTTATATGTAGGTTTTTTATGGAAGATTTGTACAGTGTTCTAGGTGTTTCCAAGGCAGCATCCTCTGATGAAATAAAAAAAGCCTACCGGAATTTAGCGTTTCAATATCATCCCGACAGAAATGCCGGCAACAAGACTGCTGAAGAGCTGTTTAAAAAGATAAATGAAGCCTATTCTGTCCTAGGCGATGAGACAAAACGCCGCCAGTATGATCAGTATGCTGCGGACGGATTTTCGTCAGGCAGCCGCAGCCAGTCTCAGGATCCGTTCGCTGATTTTTTCGGCGGCGGCTCGTATCAGAATCAGGGAAATTACCGCTATACGTATACATATACTGCAAGAAATGCAGAGCGGCCTTCAAAAAGCTTTTCCTTTATGCGCTTCTGCCTGAGCGTTTTTCAGGTGATATTCTGCTTTTTTGGCTTTAGGACAGTTGGAAGATGGAGCTTTGTGTTCAGCGTGATTTTCTTTTTGGGCATGGTAAGCGGAATAAAAAATGCGGCTGGAAATTTAAAGTGGGTTTTTGCAGAATGAATGTTCAGGTGAGCTATGGACAGCAGGTGTGACTCAGAAATTGTTATCTACACAGACGGCGGCTGCAGCGGCAATCCAGGCCCTGGCGGCTGGGGCTGCGTAATCATAGACGGAACTGAAGAGTCCTGCCTTTCAGGCGGAGAAAAATATACTACAAACAACCGCATGGAGCTTACGGCTGCAATCTGTGCGCTGGACGCCGTTGTGCATAACAGCAGCTGGAAAAACCGTCCAGTGTCAGTATATTCTGACAGTCAGTATGTAAAAAACGGAATCACTTCCTGGATTTCCAGCTGGAAAAAAAACGGCTGGAAAACCTCAGCAAAAAAAGATGTGCTGAACAAAGATCTGTGGATGCGGCTGGATGCTTTGTACAGCCAGCTTGCTGTTGAATGGAAGTGGGTGAAAGGACACGCCGGAATAAAATACAATGAGCTGTGCGATGCGCTGTGCAGAAAGGAGATGTCGCTCTTTTCCCGGTGAGTGGCGCCGTTTGCCATGGTAGAAAGGCGTTGTCCTTTCAGTCTATGAAGATATATTCGTTGAAATAGACTGCGCGCACTTTTCCCATTACAAGCTCTGCGTTTATTCTGCGGAGCAAATCTTCCTTTACTTCGCTTTCTCCTTTTGCGCGTATTTCATCCAGCGTCATTGAAGAAAAATACTGCGTGAACTGAGCGCGGATCTGGCGTTCTTTCTGGGACAGTTCTTCAAACAGCGTCTTGTCGCCTGCCGGGTACGAAAACCAGGGGCTTACAACAATAATTGCCGGCTCCTGATTTTCTGAAATTCGTTTTGATGATATTCTGATCTGCCCGAGATCAGTGAACGCATCCACGCTGTTTTCCTTTCCTGCGCTCATGTTGACAATTTTCTGCGGGCTTGGATCCGACTTTCTGTAATGCGCTTCAACAGCTCCCTTGCTTTTGATAAAAAAAGCCGCTGTTATTCCTGCAATTGCAAGCGCAACTGCCGCCGCCGTTCCTAAAAGAATTTTGTTCAGCTGTTCTGCTTTCATTTTATAAAGTCCTTGAGCAGGGAAAGCGTCCGCGTAGTGGCAGTTCCGTCAGCAGAAAATGTGCCGGGAATCCGCGCGGTGATTTCTATTGCGTCCTCGAGCCATTCTTCCTTTTCAATGGTTCCGTTTTTCCGGGCAAGCTCCACTAGGCTGGACTTGTCTGCTGGAATGCGGAAATTCCGCCTGCATCCCAGGAGATGCTCCGTCAGAACTGAATGTATGGCTTCAAATCCTTCAGCTGTCCGCGCGCTTGCATGGATTGCGCCGGGAAACGATCCGTTCAGCCTGGAAACAGTAAGAATGCTGTCCTTCACTTTGTCAAATTTGGTGAGGACAACAGCCTGCGGTATTGAATCGGCATGAATTTCTTTCAGGACATTTTGAACCTGCTGGTACTGCATTTCGCAGTCAGGATCGGAAGCGTCAACGACTGTCAGCAGGAAATCAGCCAGCGCGGTTTCTTCAAGCGTGGACTTGAACGCATCAATAAGCGTATGCGGAAGATTTGAAATAAAGCCGACTGTGTCAGTCATCAGGACTGAAGAAGCTTCTGAAAGCGCGAATTTCCGTGTTGTAGGATCGAGCGTTGCAAACAGCTTGTCTTCCGCAAGAACGTCCGCTCCAGTCAGTGCGTTCAGCAGGCTCGACTTTCCTGCATTTGTGTAGCCGACAAGCGCACAGGAGGAGGCAGCCGTCCGCTTCCGCTGCTTGCGCTGAATCTGCCGGTTTACAGCGACCTGCTCAAGCTCCTTTTTTATTCTGGCGATTTTATCCTCTGCCTGCCGCCTGTCAAGCTCAAGCTGCGTTTCTCCGCTTCCTTTGTTGCCGAATGCTCCGCCGCGCTGGCGCGCCATTGTTCCGTAGGAATGGCTCAGCCTCGGAAGAGAATACTGAAGCTTTGCAAGCTCCACCTGAAGCGAGGCTTCCTTTGTCTGCGCCCGCGAATCAAAAATCCGTATGATAATTTCACTTCTGTCGAGCACGGGCATTCCGGCAAGCTTTTCCCAGTTGCGCTGCTTTGAAGGCGTAATTTCCCAGTCAAAGACAATGCATCCGGCGCACAGATCTTTTGCCGCGCCCGCAATTTCATGCGCCTTTCCCGTTCCGATTCCGTAAGCTACGGTCGGCTCTATGCGGGTCAGGACAGCCGTTCCTGCGGTTTCCATGCCCAGCGCCTTCGTCAGTCCCTCAAGCTCTTTCAGCCCGGAATTTCCGCTTTTTTTGTCTGGCGCGCCAACGAGAAAGCACCGTGTTTTTTTTTCTGATTCCTGCTGTACTTCAACCATCTGCGCAGATTATACAATTAAAAAGAAAAAAAGAACAGGGCTGAATGAATTTTCCTTATGCTGTTTTCATTTATGCGGAAATTTTCATGCCCGGAAATTTACGCTGGAGCCCATTTATGTGAACGGATGATTGGATGCTCTGCACTGAACCTTGTTTGCTTTTCACCGTAAACTTTTTGTACAGGAATGCCGAAAATAAAAACGTCCGGGGCTTTTTACATGGCGGAAATTGAACACAAGAAAGACCTTCCGGCTGCCTCAGATACAGTTCACGGGCTTATGAAAAAGGCTCTGCAAGTTTCTGAGTCAGGCAGAAATTCCGGGAGCGGTCTTCTTTTTAAGATTACAAAATCTTCTCAAAGGAATAAATTCGTGCCGAAAGCGATTGTCGAGCAGGACGGAATTTTTACGATTCAGGAAAACCTTGAGACATCGTCCGTGCAGCAAAACCTTCAGCTGAAGGAGCTGGTGGATTCCGTGCTGAAAAGATAACGCGCCCGCATTCTACGGACGCAGGCCTGGAACAATAAATTCCTGCGGAAGCCGTGCAGGCGCATTGTTTTTTACCGAAGCCCATGTCACATCGGCTTCTGCGCAGATATGGCCGCCGTCTTTTTTTATCACCTGGCGGAACGTTCCGCTTACGGCTCCCAGCTTTACGGGCGAAGTTTCAATCGTCAGAACATCATCTAAAAAGGCGGAATTCTTGTAGCGGATGTCAATGTGAGTCACATACAGGTAATAGCCGGCCGCAACAATTCCCTTGTAGTCAAAGCCGATCTGGCTCAGGTAGTCCATGCGGGCCGTTTCCAGATAGTGCAGGTAAACCGCATTGTTCACATGGCTGTAGCTGTCGCATTCGTAAGAGCGTACTTTCAGTTCTGTTTTGTATGTCATAGTGCCTCGGTTCTGGAGATGCGGTCAGCTTTCTTCTTCATGAAGCTCCACAGGGAAATTCTGCATCAGCGAAACAAAGGAGAAAATTGTCTTGTAGGCATCGATGCACATCGTTTTGAGCTTCTCTTCCGCAAAATGGTCAATTTCCTTCCAGTTTCTGATAAGGACAGGATGCTGCTTGACACAGTCTTCCAGAATCATTTTCAGATTTCTGTCATACGAAATAAAAAGCCGGGATGAATTGAGAATGAGCTTTCCTGCTGAATCATTTACAAAATTGATTGTAGAATGGATTATGTTCCGTGACTCCTTGTCGCGCTCAGTCCGCGGAAGATGGGTTTTCATTTTCAGACCGAGGTCGACAGTATCGTTGAGGCTGTTGTCCAAGGCGATTATTTTGTCCGCTGTCTCAACAAGCTGATGAAAAGCCTCGCTCATGGGAGCCGCAAGCTGCTGGTTCTGCCAGTCGCCGCGCACCAGCAGGATATCAGAAAGCTCCTTGATGTCCTTTTTCACATAGTCAAGGATAAATTTCTTCAGGTAGCTGAGCGGCTCGCAGTACTCGAATCTTCCAAGCTCCTTGCGCTCAAACGGCGCGCTTCCTGCTTCATTGTAGAATTTCAGCCGGTCTATCTCCGATGTGCCGAAAATCTGGTTCAGGAGGCTTTCGACTTTTCCTGCGGTCTGCTTTTCCTTTAGATCGTTGAAAACTGCTTCGGCCTGTTTTTTTACTTCCGTAATAAAATCATCAGTAATGTACAGATCTTTTGCTGTGATGTCTTCCTTGTAGCTAGGATTTTCCGAAATAAGCTGGATGAGCATTTCGATGATTCTGTTTTCCTTCAGGTAGCGGATTCTGGCAAGAATTTTTTTCCATACGCCGGATGGCAGCGGATCTGTGCCTTTTACTTTTTTTATCAGCTTGAACACATCGTCCAGCGGCGTGTCGAGCGGAAGTGCCCATGCAACGTCCCTGAAATTCTTTAAGTCTTCCAGAATGTAGCTTCCGTTAATCGGAACGAACCGCGTTTCCTTTGAGAAAACGTGTTCCTTCAGTCCGTTGTCGAATTTCTTGAGCAGAAAGTAGAAGTCGAACTGAACAAAATTTGCAAACCGCACAAGGTTTGTGTACAGCGAGTCAGTCTGTGAAATTTTTGCGCTGTCGAATTCAGCTGAAAATGAATCGATGTTTGCCTTTGTCTGAGCGGCAGCTTCCTTGAGCGGTTTTTGGCGCGCCGCTTCCCTGATAGATTCTTCTGATATCAGCGCAAGAAGCTCGGTTTGCTTTTCAGAAAGAGAATTGTCAAGAACCATCCGCTTGAATGCGTTTCTGTTGATAGACTGAATCAGCAGCTGCGCAGGAGAAAGCGCCTTGTACATTTCATAGAAGAATTTTGCAAAGCCCGGCTCAACTTCATTTGAAGCCTGCTTGTAAAAGTGATATTTTGTCTTTGACAGGTTTTTCGCTATGGTTTTCAGAGCCTTTTTCTTTGCAGCTTCGGGATCGGTTCCGCTGAAAAAAGAGCTTAGCAATGCCTTAAAAAAATTTCCGCTACCCATGTTTCCTATTATATAAAGAATGCTAATGATTTTCAAGGCGGTATGCGGCTGTGTTTTTTAATCGTTCTTGCCTGATTTTTTTGCGTTCTGCTCTGTGCGCGGGCTTTATGCCTTGATGGCTGTGCGGATGCGTTCGTTTGATGACAAAAGCCATGAAAAATGGTATACTGAAAAAATGACAGAATTATTAGCTCCTGCGGGAAACAGCGAAGCGCTTGATGCCGCTATCAGCGAAGGTGCTGATGCCGTTTATATGGGACTTAAGAGCTTTAATGCACGGCTCAGATCCTCAAATTTTGCGTGGAATCAGTTTGAAGCGGCGGTTCAGTCCGTGCACCGCCTTGGAAAAAAAATATATGTCACGGTGAACACTGTCTGCGAGGAGCGGGAAACGGAGCGTCTCTATCGGTTTCTTTCATATCTGAACAAAATCGGGCCGGACGGAATTATCGTGCAGGATTTCGGCGTAATCCGGATGTGCCAGGAATTTTTCCCTGATATGGAACTTCATGCTTCCACCCAGATGAATGTTGCAAGCGCTGCTGCCGCGAATCTGCTGTGCAAGCAGGGTGTCAAGCGCATTGTTGCTGCCCGCGAGCTGGGGCTTGAAGAAATCCGCTCGCTGAAAGCGCATACAACTGCGGAAATCGAGCTGTTTGTTCACGGGGCGCTCTGCGTGAGCGAAAGCGGACTCTGCCTGTTTTCCAGCTATCTTGGCGGAAAGTCGGCGAACCGCGGAATGTGTACTCAGGCATGCCGCCGCCTGTATTCAGCGGAAATTCCAGGAACTATTTCTTCAGGCTACTATTTTTCACCCTGCGATCTGGAGCTTATTGCGCATGTTCCTGAACTGATGGAAGCCGGCATTGACAGCTTTAAAATAGAAGGAAGAATGAAGAGCGCGGAATATGTCGGAGCTGTTACGGCTGCGTACCGGTATGTAATGGATAACTGGCAAAGCGATAGGAAAGGCTCCATTGCGGAAGGGCGGCGCATTTTGAGCACTGATTTTGCCCGGGCAAAGACTGACTACTGGTACGGATTTAAAACAGCTGCGGAAGGCGTTGACTGTGCCGGAGCAAAGATTTTAAATCCGGCTCAGGCTGGCGGAACAGGAATTTTCCTTGGGAAAATCAGTGCGGTCCGTCCTGCTTCAGTCGAGGAAAAAAAGCAGCGCGCAGCTTCCATGGAAAAAGCGGACGATGTTTCCATTCAGATGGCTGTTATTTCGGGCGGCGACTATGAGCCTGATCCGGGAGACAGCATCCGCATCCATAAAAAAGACGACAGTGGCAGAAAGAGCCACAAGGTCCGTGTGCTCAGCCGGGATGAAAAGGAGCGGAGATGGATAGACATTCCCGGCGAATTCAAGACGGGGGACAGCGTGTATCTGCTTCAGACAAAGTCAATGTCAAAGCGGTATAAAAAAATTCTTCCGCAGGATCTGTCACGGTTCAGAAAGCAGCCGGGCGCGGAGCTTCTTCCTGTGCTGGACTTGACTCCGCTTGAAAAAAACGAACTGAGCTGGTTTCCTGAAGGGCTGTATATTCAGGTTTCTACTGTTGCCGATGCCCATATTGTCAGCGCGCTTCATCCTGTCCGCCTGATTCTGGAGCTTAACTCTGAGACCCTGCACGATTTGCTTGCTAAGGATACGCCGGGAAATCCTGTTCTGCCGTATTCCAGGAAGATGGTGGTGCTTTCCCTTGATCCGTTTGCCGCTGAAGGAGCAATGCCTGAGCTGGAAAAAAATCTGGGCGCGCTGATTGAAAGCGGCTATCAGGCTTTTGCCGTCAATAATCTGGCTCATATCACGGTTTTGAAGCGGTACAAAAATGTAAAAATGATAGCAGGCCCGTACCTGTATACCTTTAACCGGTGGGCAGTGAGCTTTCTGGAAAATCACGGCATTATGGCGCTTCAGTCTCCGGCTGAAATTTCGGAAAAGACGCTCGATGGAATCTTTGAGACTGCACAGCAGCGTTCCCGTGTTCTCCTGAGTGTTTTTTCCTATCCTGTTTTATTCCGCATGAGATTTAAGCTGCCTGAAGAGTATGATTTTACCTATTTCAGCGACAAGGAGGAAACCGGGTTCAAAGTCAATTCCACGCCGGACGGCTCCTTTGTTATGCCGGAGCTGCCGTTTTCCCTGCTTGACAAGATGGACACCCTGAAAACTAAGGGCTGGACGCATCAGCTTATTGATTTTTCAAAGACCAGAATACTGAAGAGCGATATCAGGAATGTCCTTTCAATAATCAGGAACCGTCAGTTTGTTGACGGCGCGTCCAGATTTAACTGGAAGGACGGATTTTACAGTCCTGAAAAGATTGAGGCGTACAAAGCTGCTGCCGAGCGGAATGCAGAGCAGCGTCTGGCTGCAAGAAAAGGCAGGCTGAAAAAAAACGGCGGAAAGAACCGCTGAAAGCATGCTCTGTGCATTCAGGCAGACTCTCCGCCATAGCGCAGTCCTAGGCAGTTTTCTGCGGGTGTTTTTCTGTGCGGCCGGCTTTAGAATTCGATTTCATCGTATTCTTCCTGCTCTTCCTGAATTTCTTCGGCACAGGAAGACTGCTTTGCCTCCTTCTTCTTGCGTCCTGCTGTCTTTCCCGGGGCAGCGCATTCAGCCGCCTCCGCGTCTTTTTTAAGGAACGGCTTGAATTCCACGTGCTCCGCGATAATTTCAATTTTGCTGCGGCTTTTTCCGTCTTCTGTCTTAAATGCATTTTGATGAAGCCTTCCCACAACGCGGATGCCTCTTCCCTTGGGACACCATTTTTCGCAGAGTTCCGCTACAGAGCCGAACGTTGTGATATCAAAGTATGAAACTTCCTTTACATATTTGCCTTCGCTTCCCTTGTAGCTTCTGTTTACCGCAATCGGAACATAGCAGTAATACGTGCCGTTATTGTTCTGCCGTTTTTTTGGCTGCTGAACAACATTTCCTTCAATGATAATCTGATTCAAGGCGTTCATAAAAATCCTCCGCAATTTAGAAAAAAAAAAGATTGATGCCTGGCCGCCGCTGGAACATCCCGGGAAATTCCGCACGGCTATGCTCAGGCGTTAAAATCCGCGCCGCGTCACAAATGATATAACGCGCCCCGGACTTCATATATACTATTGCCGGAAAATTGCAGAAAATGCGCCATAACACATGTCTGCATTAAAAAAAATCCTGCCTTTGTGCTTTCGCTGTTTACTCTTGCTGTTTTTCAAGATATAATGGAAAATATGTCTACGACTTCAAATATCCTTACTCTGCTAAAGTTCACCTGCTCAAAACAGAAAGCGCCAATGGTTGAGTATGATCAGTTTTCCGATTATGTTCATCGGTATGCCCAGCACCATCTGGAGGAAAATCCTGATCTGGCGGTATATTGCAGCTCAGACTACAAGGTTCCGCTGGAGACCGAAATAAACAGCCTTGTTTCAGACCGCCAGATTGCAATCGGAACAGTACGGAGCAAGGACTGCATTTTTGTAGTTCCGTATCTTGTGGAAAGCTATGCAGCTCTGTTTTCTCAGATTGAAGCGAATGTAAAGATTCCGTTTCCGAGCATAGGAGATCTGCCCAAAAGTGTCCCGGCGGAAGTTGTTACAAAGCGGCAGTCAGATGAAATTCTGTACGGACGCCTTGAAAAGGAAGAGCTGAATGACAGGACGCTGTACTGTGTCCTCTTTTCAAAGACAGTTCCGTCCCTTTTGTACCCGTCATCGTATCCGGCAGTTTCGCTTTTGCATCTCGCGCTGAAAAAAATTCAGGAGCTTTTGCGCAAGGAAGAGTCGCACGATTACTTTCTGAAGAAGCTTTCAATCTCAAATCCGGGAAAAGAGCTTTCCATAAAGACGTTTTTCAATCAGTTCTGTGCAGAGCCGGTTGCCGCGCTTGAATCCCTGAAAAATACAGGCGACACGTTTTACTACTGGAGCCAGCTCTGTTATTTTTTAAAGCAGGATTATACAAAGCTCAAGGATTTTACGCCTGAAGATGTTTCTGTTTTGCAGTCCGTTGCCATTATCGAAGTTGCAACTTCTTTTTATAAAAGCAAGGCGGCCGAGCGGATTCAGACGGAAGCGGCCTTTGAGCAGCTTGACACGCTCATGAAGAATCCTCCGTATTACTTCAATATGGCGGATATTATCAAGATGAAGGACAAGAACGGCATTCCGCTTCTGGGGCAGTACAAGGAAGAGCAGCTGAAAAGCCATCTGAACGCGAAGTCCCAGGAATCCGTGGGAAACCAGATGCCGGAGCTTTTGATTTTCAAGCTGAAGGACGACAGCGGCTATTATATTTACAAGCAGCGCGTCATTCCGCTTGTGCTGCGGCTTGCAAACGATGTGCGCATTCTTGTCCGGGAAGCCCTTATAAAGCACTGGCACCGCTGCCTGCTTGAGCATGAAACGCTTCCTGAAATGAAGGAAAACCTTGCCTTTGAGCGCTGCCTTGAAAAGGAAGTCGCTTCCCTTGAGCCGGTTCTGGCCGCGCTGCTGGAAGCCTCGTTTTTGCCTGTAGTCGCCTTTGAAGACAAGACTTCAGGCCATATCACGCTGTTCAAGGATGGATCTCTCATTCCGTACAGCGAGCTTCTTATGCTGAGCCGGCACGAAATTTTTGCTGATGCCAGGCTGCGCCTTCCGTTCTGGTATACGCTGCCGCCGATTTCCTGGATTATAAAGTTTCTGTTCAAAAAGCCTAAGTCCAAGAAACGGAAGAAAGAGGCAGAGCCTGCCGCGCTGAAATTCCAGGAGGAAAAAAAGGCCGAAGAGCAGGAAGTGCTGCGCAAGCGCAACGAAGAGGACAGCCTGGATCCTAGGCGGAGCCGACGCCGCGAGCTGCGCAAGGCTGCTGCTGAAGTGGAAAAGGAGCTGGTTCCCGAAAACAGCACGCTTGACCGCGAGCTGAAAGGCTATATGCACGAATGGAACGACAGAATCGGAAAGCAGAACTATGACAATCTGGGTGATGATGTTGACTCTTTGATACGGGATTACTTTAGGAAAATTCTGCGTACTTTAAAGGCAGAGTCATTTACTGCGGACAGAATCAGGCATCTTGCAGAAACACTTGTTGACACGCCGAGCATGATGAAAATAAAGAATCATCCGGCGCTCAAGCGGTATGTTGAGCTGTATATCCTGAAGATTGTCAAGAATTTGCCGTCCGGCTGAAATAATCCGGCGTGCGCTGCATGAGAAGGGCAGTATAAAAGCCGCTGAAACAGCGCAGTTTTGTCTGCTCAAAGCTTGCGTTGCAAGCTTCTTCATTGATTTTGTACGGGAGGTGTTTATGGACGACGGAAGTTCCAGTCATTGTCAGCAAGCCGCACAAAAAATCAAGGCGCCTTCCATGCAAAAAAGCGCATAAACGGATAATGAAGGCTGCCGCGCTATTCCCGGAGAATGAATATGATTACCTACTGGCAGCAGGAAAATGGAAAACTGGTAAGCAGGAGCAGGGACGGACTTGATCCTGAGGTAAACACATGGATAGACGCCCGGTCTGTCACCCGTGACGATATCCGCGAGCTTGAAGAGACTTACGGAATCGATCAGGAAAATATGCTTGACTTCCTTGATCCTGACGAGCTTTCCCGGATTGAGCGGAACGAAGACACAGGCTACACGGTCGTTATTCTCAAGCTTCCTGTCTTTTCACCCGGAGACGATGTAAGCTATTTTACCGCGCCTCTGGGCATCGTGACATTCGGAAATGTCTTTATAACAATCTGCTGGACTGACTGCGAAGTCTTAAAGGATTTTGCCGCAAACAGAATCAAGGAGCTTTCCCTGAATGACTTTCCGGCGTTTACAATCAGGTTTATGGCGCGGGCGGACATTATGTTCCTGCGCTATCTCAAGGAGCTGAACAGGAGAGCGACAACGATTCAGAATGAAATGCTGCGCTCAGTTCACAACCATGAGCTTGTGCAGCTTCTGAATATCCAGAAGTCGCTTGTGTATTTTACGACATCGCTTAAGAGCAACCAGATGCTTTTGGAAAAGCTGCGCAAGACGCGGATTCTGAAGCTGGACGAAGAGGATCAGGACTGGATAGACGATGTTGAGATTGACAACAGGCAGGCTCTTGAGATGGCGGACACATACACGAACATCATGGCGGGAATGAACGACATTTTTGCTTCCGTCCTGTCGAACAACCTCAATATCATTATGAAGACGATGACAGCATGGAACCTTGTGCTTATGCTTCCGACGCTCGTTACAAGCTACTTCGGCATAAATGTTCCTCTGCCGTGGGCTGAATCAAAATGGGTGGGAGCTGTTGCCATTGCAGGCCTTTGTGTGTTTACTGTTATAGCAGGCTATGCCTTCTTTATGAAGCGGCGGCTTGTTCCTTCAGCGGAACCGAGAAAGCGCGTTTCATTTAAGGCACGGCGGGCTGAACGAAAGCAGGTTCGGTATATCAAGAAGCAGGAAAGAAGCTTGGAGAAAAGGACATGAAGGCTGTGAACTGGTTTGCTGCTGCCGTTTTGCTTGTGTCTGCTGTTTTTGCGCAGGAACAGGCGGGCAGCGGCTTTAAGGATGTTGATTTTGTTTCATTCGGAAGTTTTCAGCAGAAAACTGAATATGCAGTCGGCGAAGGCTCCCAGTCGGCTACAGCACGGAGAACGGTGTTTCCGTTTAAAATGAACAGGTATGAGACAACATACCGCCTGTGGCATGAAGTCCGTGTCTGGGCGGAAGAAAACGGATACGTCTTTGCAAACCCGGGGCAGGAAGGCTCGTCCGGCAGCCGCGGAAAACGGCCGACGCAGATGGGCTGCTATGAGCCGGTCACGAATATCAGCTGGTATGACGCGGTTGTCTGGTGCAATGCGTTCAGCGAAATGGAAGGCAGGGAGCCGTGCTATTCATATAAAAATGAAATTCTGCGCGACTCGACCGTCACCGTTTCGTGCGATCTGGCGGAATGCGACTGGGAAAAAAACGGCTACCGGCTTCCGACAGAAACTGAATGGGAGTATGCGGCGCGGAAAACGGCAGGAGCATTGCAGTCAGGTGCGCTGGCGAGCGGACAGGTGAACGGCTGCGGCGAGGATGACAGTTCTGTTCCGGCGGGAACAGTCGCATGGTTCTATGAAAATGCATCAGGAACAAGAATTGTAGGAACGGCGGGAACTCCTTTTTTGTCAAGCGCGCCTCCAAGCCCGGGAAGCGGAAATCCGAACGGCTCCGGGCTGTTTGACATGAGCGGAAATGTCCTTGAATTCTGCTGGGACTGGGAAGCTCCGTATGAAGCCGGCAAAGCCGCAGAACGGTATGCAGGCCCGAAGTGCGGCAATGAGCGCGTCATGCGCGGCGGAAGCTGGAATGAGTACACGCTTTTCATTGCGGCCGGAGACCGTTACTCATTTGATCCGAATGAAGCCTACAATTACTTCGGATTCAGGCTCTGCACAGGCGAATGACATTCGGCAGGTACAGGGAGCTTCTGGCGGCCTCGCTGGAGCAGAACTACGGCATTGAAGCAGATGCATATTACCTCGGCAAGAAGTACGACATTGTGGGATTTTCCAAGGACAGTGAAGGCAGGACTGCGGAAATATGCATCGTTTCGGTTGGAGCGGACGTGCAGTTTGTGCGGGACGAGCTAGATTCGCTTCCTGAAATCATGCTTTCGGGGCTGCGCAGCTTTTCCCGCGACAAGGAGTCGGTGTTCCTGCGGGTGTTTGTCATGGAGGATGTTCCGTTTGAGCTTATCAGGGAAGTGCGCGCCTATAAATTCACTAAGGCCGTAAAAGGGCAGTTCTGGGGATACGCTGAAAGCCAGATTGTCCTTGTGGATGTAAAGTCAGGGCAAGTCTACACAAATTTGGCCGCGGAGCACAAGCGGAACCTCTTTTGCTTTGCATAGCGCATCAGCTGATGATGTTAAAAAGCCGGGAGCTTGTCAAGCGTGATGACTTCCTGCGCTGTGTATATGGCTGTTCTGTGCCCGGCTGGATTTATTTCCTGATTGCTCCAGAAGTCTTCCTTTTCCGTGTCGTCATTTTCATCCCCTGCATCATTCCATGTCATAAAGTATGCCCAGTTTTTTTCGCCGTATGGCTTTTCTGGAATCGCTCCGTTTTCAGACAGGGCGACCGGCTTGCCTGTTTTCATGCCGAGCAGCGTGCTGTAGTTTTTGTCAAGCTCAGACTTGTTGTAATTATCCCATGAAATAATGTCGCAGTACTCATCTCCGGGATACCATTGCGGATTCTGGGCATTCCAGACCCATATAAGGTTGTCAAGGTTCTGTTCCTTTGTGAAATAATCGTGCATATATGTATACAGCGCAATATACGGCTCCTTTCCGCTTGCTCCCCACCAGAACCATCCGCCGGAAGCTTCGTGAAGCGGCCTCCACAGGACTGGAGCGCCTGCATCCTTGAGCTTTTTCAGTTCCGCGGCAATTGTGCTGAGATCATTCTGAATTGCCTTGAATTCAGCTGATGTCGTGTCGAGCGAATTGTCTTTATATGGAATTCTGAATGATGTTTTTTCAGTGTAAAATTCCCCGTCCGCAGAGCCGGGCGCTCTCCAGTGCCAGCAGAATGCTATGATTCCGTTTTTTCTTTCACTGGAGCTTTCACTGGGCACGTATGTTCCGTTCCACCATTTTATGGCGTCTTCAGTCTGTCTTGTGTTGTTGTAGCTTGCGCCGGTGTAATTCATAAAGTCAAATCCGTAGAGCGCAGGGTAGCGGCCTGTGTCGCTGAACACTTCCTGCGCCATGTCTATTTCCGGTTTCCATGTCAAGTCCATTTGCCCGGCAATTGTTTTTCCGTCTTGAAAGACTCGGCTGATATATTTCAGGACGGCCTCTGCATTCTGTGAAAGCGCGCGTGATGATGTTCCGCTGTTCTGCTCATTTCCAGCTGTTCCGCCGGGGAAGTTTTCAGCTGGCGTGCTGTCCGGGACTGAAGATGAGCCTGAGCCATCGGTGCATCCGAAAATCAGAGCTGAAAAAAGAAAGGCTGCGGCTGTTCTTATGATTGAATGATTCATTTTTTCCCTTTTAAAAAGCAGATCGAAGCAGCGGTTGAAATTCCGCCCGTCCCGCAGATATAATGAAAATGAGGGATGGCAAAATCTTTCATTTGCCACCCCTCTTAAACAGTCTGCTGAACAGCGGTAAGGAGGCTGGCTGTTCAGGCAAGGAAAGAATTCGGGGAACTGCGGTTATTTTTCAATTACACCTGTGCAATCATAATATTCATTGTCTACTTCCCAAGAATCCCATGGTATGTCAATTTCCTGATCATTTTGGTCGATCACTTTGAGATTTTTAAGTGTAATAGTTGCATCTGTGGGTACATCCCCCTCTCCAAAATAAGCAGCTTCAAAACCTATTGCCTTAAAAGGTCCATTTGCAGTGGCAACGTTATCTATATTGTTATCCTTGCTAAATAGAGCATCTCCTGTATTATCCTTGTTCACAGTAAATTTAGTGCCGGATGCAGGAAAATCGTATGTTGTTACAGTTACAGAACTTTCTTTCTTTGTCTTTGGCCAAGAGCCGTCTTTATTATTTGGCTTGACATAATTGTTCCAAGCTACTGGCTTTATGAAAAAATTTAAGTCAATTCCATCTGTGTCCGAGGTAAATTCAGCAGAAATGCGTTTTATTGTTTTATCTGATTCCATGTTATTGTGAATTTCACCTTTAAATTTGTCATTCTTGCGTGTGAATTTCACTGTAAGGCTTTTTGCTTCGGTTGGTTTTTCAGTGTTATCGGGCTGTGTTACATTCGTGTCAGGCTGATTGACAACTGGAGGGTCATCATCATCGTCACTGCTGTCACTGCATGCGGTAAATACCCCCCCCCGCCGCCATGAGAATGAGCACTGGAATCAGGATTTTGATTGATTTTTTCATACTATACTCCTGTAAAAAGTAATTGAGGAAATATGCAATTTCCGATAAGGCTGTGATGTATAATCCTGCGCACAGCTTGGCCGGTGACGCGGATTTCTTCTTTTTTCCCGGCGGAATTGAGGCACGCTTTTGTTGCGGCTGCCTTTTGCTTCCGTCCGGCTGCGGCTTTACCGCCCGGCAGATGAAAACAGATGTTCATGCATGGAATTCTGCCGAATTATTTTTTGTCTGCACCTCCTGTTATGTGATGATAGAGAATAAAGAAAACGATTTCTTATTTATGATTTTATTATCATGCCGACTTTCCATTCTGTCAAGAAAAATTTTCACTTTTTTTTTATTTTTCTTTGATTCAGGCTAAGCAGCATGATTTTTTGCAAAATAAAGGCTTTTTTTGCTGTTCAGACTGAAAAATCAGGCTTTTTACTGTGCTGAAAGGGCAGAATGGGCCTGTTTTTCAGCATCAGTATGAAAAAAAAACGGAAGGAAAGCAGTTGTTTTGTTCCCTTGAGCCGGAGCTCAATAAGCGCATTTTTGAATCAGAAGAAATCGATTTCTTTGCTTTGTGTAATGGCAAACGGATTCCGCACCCGAACCGGGCATGAAGCGTTCCGCATGAATCGGCAAGACAAGCCTTTTTCTTTTTTTTCGCATTTTCGTTGCGCGCCTATTGCGTTTTTCTTCATTTCTTTATATACTAAAACGGCGAAACAAAGGTGTTTTGCAAAGATCAGGCGCATTGTCTGTTTTTTGCAAAGCATCTTTTTTTTGTTTAAATCAAGGAGTTGCCATGGATAAGGGAAACAAGACGTTGTACGATCCGTCATTTGAGCATGATGCCTGCGGTATCGGGGCGGTGGTGAATATTGACGGGACTGCGAGCCGGAAGATTGTGGAGAATGCGCTTTCGATTGTTGAGAAGCTGGAGCACCGGGCGGGAAAAGATGCCGCGGGAGAGACGGGAGACGGCGTCGGCATTCTTGTTCAGATTTCGCATCAGTTCTTTAAAAAAGCGGCTTCTGAAATCGGCATAACGCTCGGAGATGCGCGTGATTACGGCGTGGGAATGTTTTTCTTTCCGGAGGACAAATATATCCGCCTGCGGGCGATGAAAATGCTTGAGGTTCTTTCGCAGAAGGAAGGAATGAAATTTCTTGGCTGGCGGACGGTTCCGGTGAATCCCGATGTTCTGGGAAAGCGCGCGCGGGACTGTATGCCGTGCATCATGCAGTGCTTTATCGAGCGTCCGGCGCACGTGGAGAAGGGGCTTTCGTTCGACCGGAAGCTGTATGTGCTGCGCCGCCAGTTCGAGCATTCGCACCTGAATACGTATGTCGCCTCGCTTTCCTCGCGGACGATTGTCTACAAGGGAATGTTCCTTGTAAAGCAGCTGCGCACGTTTTACACGGACTTGCAGTCGCCGGATTATGTCTCGTCGCTTGCGCTTGTGCATTCGCGGTTCAGCACGAACACCCAGCCGAGCTGGCAGCGCGCCCATCCGAACCGCTTTATTGCTCATAACGGCGAAATCAACACAATCCGCGGGAACGCCGACAGAATGCTTGCGCGCGAGGAGACGCTGCATTCTCCGGTGTTCAGCGCGGAGGAAGTGCATGAGATTCTTCCCGCCATAGATGCGTCCGGCTCAGATTCCGCGATGCTTGACAATACGCTCGAATTTCTTGTGATGAACGGAATGCCGCTTCCGCTTGCGGTCATGATCTGCATTCCCGAGCCGTGGAAAAACGACAGCGCGATGCCAAAGGCGAAACGTGACTTCTACCATTACTGGGCGACAATGATGGAGCCGTGGGACGGACCGGCTGCGATTCTGTTCAGCGACGGCGATGTTGTCGGAGCGACGCTTGACAGAAACGGGCTTCGTCCGAGCCGCTATTACATCACAAAGGACAATATGCTCATTCTTGCGTCCGAGGTCGGCGTGCTTGACATTCCTGAGGAAACGGTTGTGCAGAAGTCGCGGCTTCAGCCCGGCAGAATCCTGCTTGTAGACACGGTGCAGAAGCGTCTTATTTCGGACGAGGAAGTCAAGAGCCGGTATGCGTCGCTGTATCCGTACGGCGAATGGCTCAGCCTGAATCTTATGCAGCTCAAGGACGTGAAGATTCCGAACAAAAAGATTCCGGTGTATACGCAGGAAGAGCGCGATATCATGTACCGCGCGTTCGGCTGGAACTACGAGGACGTGAACGAAATGATTCTGCCGATGGCGCAGAACGGAACGGAGCCGACCGGCTCGATGGGAATCGACACGCCGCTTGCCGTCATGTCAAGCCAGCATCCGCCGCTTTTCAATTACTTCAAGCAGCTGTTTGCGCAGGTGACGAATCCGCCGATTGATTCTCTGCGCGAGAAGATTGTCACCGATACGACTGTGTATCTGGGAACGGACGGAAATATGCTGGAGCCGGAAAGCACAAGCTGCACCGTTCTTGAAATCAACAATCCTATTCTGACCGGGGTCGATATGATGAAGCTCAAGAGCCTTGACCGGCCGGGGCTGAAGTCGGCAGTCGTCTCGCTCCTGTACTATAAAAATACGCCGCTCAAGGACGCGCTTGACAGCCTCTTTGTGGCGATTGATCATGAATATCACAGCGGATGCAACATTCTTATTTTAAGCGACCGCGGCGTTGACGAGAACCATGTCGCCATTCCGAGCCTGCTTGCCGTCAGTGCCGCCGAGCAGCATTTGATTCGGACAAAAAAGCGCACTGCGATTTCCATTGTCCTTGAGTCGGGCGAAGTACGGAACGTCCATCAGGCGGCGATGATTCTGGGCTACGGAGCGCGCGCGGTGAATCCGTATCTTGCGCACGAGTGCATTGCCGAGCTGATTGACCAGAAGCTTCTTGACAAGGACTACCACACGGCAATCGATGACTACAACAAGGGAATTATCGGCGGCATTGTGAAGATTGCCGCAAAGATGGGAATTTCCACCGTCCAGTCGTATCAGTCCGCGCAGATTTTTGAGGCGGTCGGAATCAGTAAAGAAGTCATCGACCAGTATTTTACAAACACCGTCAGCCGCGTGGGCGGAATCGGCCTTGCTGAAATTGACGAGGATGTGAATTTCCATCACGGAAAGGCGTTTGATCCGCTGGGGCTTGCCGTTGACACGCACCTTGATTCTGTCGGAAACCACAAGATGCGCCGCGGTCCTACGTGCGAGGATCATCTGTATTCCCCGGAGACAATCATCGCGCTTCAGGAATCGACGCGGAACGGCGACTACAGCCGCTTCAAGGAATATACCGCGCTTGTTGACGACAACGCGCATCCGCATACACTGCGCGCGATGCTCCGGTTCGACTTTGACGGCGCAGAGGAGATTCCGCTTGATGAAGTGGAAAGCGTCGGCGAGATTGTGAAGCGGTTTAAAACCGGCGCGATGAGCTACGGCTCAATCAGCCAGGAAGCGCACGAGTGCATGGCGCGTGCGATGAACCGTCTGCACGGAAAGTCGAATTCCGGCGAGGGCGGAGAGCGTCCTGAGCGTCTCGGAACGGACAGGAATTCTGCAATAAAGCAGGTTGCGTCAGGACGGTTCGGCGTGACGGAGGAATATCTTCTGAGCGCGCAGGAAATCCAGATAAAGATGGCGCAGGGAGCAAAGCCGGGCGAGGGCGGACATCTTCCGGGTAAAAAGGTATACCCGTGGATTGCGCAGACGCGCTACGCGACTCCGGGCGTCTCGCTCATTTCTCCGCCGCCACACCACGACATCTATTCTATAGAAGATTTGGCGCAGCTTATTTACGACTTGAAAAACGCAAACCGCACGGCGCGCATCTCCGTAAAGCTCGTGAGCGAAGCGGGCGTGGGAACAATCGCTGCCGGAGTTGCAAAGGCCGGCGCGCAGGTGATTCTTGTTTCCGGTCATGACGGCGGAACAGGCGCGGCGCCAATCAGCTCAATCCACCACGCAGGGCTTCCGTGGGAGCTCGGGCTTGCGGAAACGCATCAGACGCTGATTCAGAACGGACTAAGGAGCCGCGTCATCATTGAGACGGACGGAAAGCTGATGAGCGGACGCGATGTCGCCATTGCGTGTCTGCTCGGCGCGGAGGAATTCGGCTTTGCGACGGCTCCGCTCATTACGATGGGCTGCGCCATGATGCGCGTCTGCAACCTTGACACCTGTCCGTTCGGTGTTGCGACGCAGAATGCCGAGCTTCGCAAGCGGTTCGCCGGAAAGCCGGAATACGTTGAGAATTTTATGAAATTCATCGCTCAGGAACTGCGCGAATATATGGCAAAGCTCGGCTTCAGGACGCTCGGCGAGATGTGCGGTCATTCTGAGCTTCTGAAGCTCAAGGAAACGTGTGCGTTCCCGCGCGCAAATCTTGTTGACATGAGCAGAATCATCGGATGGAAAACGCCTGAAAATGCAAAAACGCATTTTAATCCGGCGGACGTGTACGACTTCCATCTGGAAAAAACTGTTGACGAAAGCGAGCTTTTGAAAGCGTTTGAGAAAGCGAAGAAGGCAAAAAAAGGCGCGTTCACCGTTTCGGTTTCTTCCACGGATAGAACCGTCGGAACGATACTCGGCTCGGAGATTCAGAAGAATTTCGGCGGAACGCTCGGGGACGATTCGTTTGTGGTGAACTGCACTGGCGGCGGCGGGCAGAGCTTCGGCGCGTTTATTCCGAAGGGACTGACGCTCCGGCTTGAGGGAGATGCGAACGACTATCTTGGAAAAGGACTGAGCGGCGGAAAAATCGTCGTGCGTCCCCCGAAGAACGCCCGCTACAAGGCCGAGGAAAATGTCATCATCGGAAATGTCGCCTTGTACGGCGCGACAAGCGGCGAAGCCTATATCAGCGGACTTGCCGGAGAGCGGTTCTGCGTTCGTAATTCCGGGGCGGTTGCCGTTGCGGAAGGCTGCGGCGACCACGGACTTGAGTATATGACCGGCGGAACTGCTGTCATTCTCGGCCCCACAGGACGGAATCTTGCGGCAGGAATGAGCGGCGGAACTGCATACGTCCTCGATATGAACCATGATCTGTATCTGCGGCTGAACAGGCAGCTTGTTTCTATGAGCGAAGTTTCTGACAGCCATGACAAGGATGTGCTGAAGGAGCTGATTCAGCGTCATACGAAGGAAACAGGCTCCGTCCTCGGGCAGCGCATTTTAGACAGCTTTGACAGCTATGCCGCGCACTTCAAGAAAATCGTGCCGAACGATTACCAGCGGATGATGAGTGAAATTGCAAAAGGAGAGGAGCGGGGCTTAAGCCACGATGAAGCTGTCCTTGATGCGTTCAGGAAGATAACAGCATGACGATGTACAATTATTATACGGGGTATTAGTATGGGAAAAAATGATGGATTTATGATATACAGCCGCGCAGAGGATGAATGGCTTGAGCCGTGCGACAGGATAAAAAACTTCAAGGAATTCCATGTTCACCTTGATGATTCCCGGCGCAAGGAACAGGCTGCCCGCTGCATGAACTGCGGAGTTCCGATGTGCCAGAGCGCAATAAAACTTGCCGGAATGGTGACCGGCTGTCCGCTGCATAACCTTATTCCTGAGTGGAACGACGCCTTGTACAAGGGGCAGTATGACATGGCTGCATGGCGGCTTTTAAAGACTTCAAGCTTCCCGGAATTTACGGGCCGGGTCTGCCCTGCGCTCTGTGAAAAGGCCTGCCTGTGCGGAAGCAGAAGCGGCGGAGCGGAAGCAGTTTCCATTCATGACAACGAGCTTTACATCATTGAAAGAGCCTTTGCGTCAGGCTATATGAAGCCCCGTCCTCCAAAATTCAGAAGCGGAAAAAAGATTGCTGTTGTTGGAAGCGGACCTGCGGGACTTGCTGCTGCCGATCTTTTGAACCGGCGCGGGCATAGTGTTACGGTGTATGAGCGCGATGACAGGCCCGGCGGACTTCTGGTGTACGGAATCCCGAATATGAAGCTTGATAAAAAAATTGTTGAGCGGCGCATTGAGCTTATGAAGGCGGAAGGCGTTGTCTTTGTTACGGGAGCTGATGTCGGACGGACTGTTGACGCTTCCCGGCTGCTGGAAGAATTTGACGCGGTTGCGCTGTGCTGCGGCGCAAAACAGGCGCGGCGGCTCAATGTTGCAAACGAGGATGCGCGCGGAATCATTCCTGCTGTAGACTTTTTAAAGAGCGTGACAAAGAGCCTTCTTGACTCAAGCCTGAAGGACAGGCAGTTTTTTGATCCCAGGGGAAAGAACGTCATTATTGTCGGCGGCGGAGACACAGGCAATGACTGCACAGGAACATGCGTCCGCCTTGGAGCCGCGCACGTCACTGCCCTTGAGATGATGCCCCGTCCTCCTGAAGAGCGGCAGGCTGATAATCCGTGGCCGCAGTGGCCGAAAGTTTTAAAGACTGACTACGGACAGCAGGAAGTCATTGCGGAAGAAGGAACGGATCCCCGTGTGTTTCAGACAACGATAAAGGAAATTTTCACAAAGGATGGAGCTGTCTGCGGCGTAAAGACTGTTCAAGTTGAATTCAAAACTGATAACGGACAGCGCAGGCTCTGCGAAATCGAAGGAAGCGAAAAGAATCTTCCGGCGGATTTGATACTGGTTGCTGCTGGTTTTACCGGATGCGAAGAATATGCGGCAAAGGCTTTCGGTGTGAACCTGACAGCCCGGAATACTGTTGCAACAGCTTCGGCTGACAGCTATAATGCGGCTGAAAAAGTGTTTGCGGCAGGAGACATGCACCGCGGGCAGTCGCTCGTTGTCTGGGCGATTGCAGAAGGAAGGGAATGCGCCCGTCAGATTGATGAATATCTGATGGGGTATTCAAATCTGTAGGCTGGAAGCGGCTGCCCGCAAAAAGGACGGCCGCTTCTGTGCAGCTATTTTTTCCACGGATTCTTGCGGACAAATGTTTCGTCCCGTTCGTTTCCTACGGAAATGATGCTTACTGGTGTTCCTGTGTAGCCTTCAATAAATTCAACATACGCGCGCGCGTTTTTCGGCATTTTGCTGTAGCTCTTGCATTCCTTCAGCGATGTCTTCCATCCGCTGAATTTCTGAAGGACAGGCTTTGCGCTGTTCAGCTGGCTTATGCCTGCGGGAAAATCTGTCACAATTTTTCCGTTGATTTCATATCCCACGCATGCCTGAATTTCTTCCATTTCATCATAAATATCAATGTGCGTAAGAATGAGGCTGTCAAGGCTGTTTACACGGCAGGCATAGCGCAGCGCCACCAAGTCAAGGTAGCCGCATCTTCTGGCGCGGCCGGTAGTTACGCCGTATTCGCGGCCGGTGTCGCGCACGTACCGGCACAGCTCGCCTTCGCTTTCACTGTTGAATTCAGTCGGCATCGGTCCGTTTCCGACTCTTGTTTCATACGCCTTGAACACACCTAGAATATTTCCGAGGTCGTGAGGCCCGATTCCGCATCCCGTTGCGGCTCCGGCAGAGCATGATGCGCCTGAGCTTACATACGGATATGTTCCTGAGTCGATGTCAAGCATGGCGCCCTGCGCCCCTTCAAACAGAATGTTATCCCTGCGGAATTCCCACATTTTCTGCGTAAGATCGACGCGCATATCAAGAAGGCGCTCCTTGTATCTGTTCAGGTACTCCACGTCTTCCCTGTCAAATTCAGCAAGCTTTTCCTCCCAGTCAAGGTCTGCAAGGCGGAGCCCGTCGCGGTGAGCCTTTTCGCTGTAGGCAATGCCGATTCCTCTGCCTGTTGTTCCGATCGGCCTCTTGCGGGAAGCATCGCGCTCCTTGTCCATCTGGCGGTACTTTGGAAGAATAAGGTGCGCCCTGTCTGAAATAAAAACGCGCCCTTCCCAGTCAATGCCGTTGTCCTTGATCATTGCAAGCTCGTCAAACAGGGCTTCCGGGTCAATGACCATTCCGGCTCCAAGGAATACTTTTTTGCCTGAATATAAAATTCCGCTCGGCACCTGATGAAGCGCAAACTGCTTTCCATTCACTACGATTGTATGGCCTGCGTTCGGTCCGCCTGAATAGCGCACAACGTATTTCGCATCCTTTGCAAGGTAGTCAACTATTTTGCCTTTTCCTTCATCGCCCCACTGAGCGCCGATAATTACAACATTCATATTTATTCTCCTGTAAAAAGCCGGAAAAATCCTGCCTTCCCATTGCCCTTTTGTTTGTGCGGCTGTGTTTAGCCGTTCCTTAAAATGTGACACCGCAGGAAGTTTCAACTTCCGAGGATGGCACATTCGTTCGCGCGAGCGAACACGTTGGTAAGACGGTTTGCTTTGCAAACTGTGAGTTAAACACAGACACGCTATTTGTGTGGCTGTGTTTAACTGTTAGCTGCGGATTGATGTATTGCGGACGGTTACATCGTGCGCGCTTCCTTCACTGATTGTTGTGGAGGAAACAAGCGTGAGCCTTGCCTTCTGCTGAAGCTCGGGGATTGAAAGCGCGCCGCAGTTGCACATGGTGTGAATCACTTTGCTCATTGAAAGCGACACGTTGTCGTGAAGATGGCCCGCATACGGAACATACGAGTCAACTCCTTCTTCAAATGCCATTTCTTTTTTTCCGCCGACATCATACCGCTGCCAGTTGCGCGCCCGGTTGCTTCCTTCGCCCCAGTATTCCTTTACATAGTTTCCGTTGATGATGAGCTTGTTTGTAGGCGACTCATCGAACCGTGCAAAATAGCGGCCGAGCATCACAAAGTCCGCGCCCATTGCAAGCGCAAGCGTGATGTGATAGTCATGCACGATTCCGCCGTCCGAGCAGATTGGAATGTAGATGCCTGTCTTTTCGTAGTATTCATCCCGCGCCTTTGCGACTTCAATTGTGGCAGTAGCCTGTCCGCGTCCGATTCCCTTCTGCTCGCGTGTGATGCAGATGGAGCCGCCGCCGATTCCGATTTTTACAAAGTCCGCGCCGTTTTCCGCAAGGAACAGAAATCCTTCACGGTCAACAACATTTCCCGCGCCGACTTTTACATCCGCTCCGAATTTTTCATGAATATCGTGAAGCGCGCGCGCCTGCCACTCAGAGTATCCTTCGCTTGAGTCAAGGCACAGAATGTCAGCTCCCGCCTTTAAAAGCGCCGGAACACGTTCCATGTGGTCGCGCGTATTGATTCCTGCGCCCACAATGTAGCGGTGGGCAGAGTCAAGCAGCTCGTGCGGGTGGGACTCATGGCTGTCAAAATCCTTTCTGAAAACCATTGAAACAAGATGGTTGCTGCCGTCAATTATAGGAAGCTGATTCACTTTGTGCGCCCAGATAAGGTCGTTAGCTTCGCTCAGGCTGATGCCGTCCTTGCCGGTGACAAGCTTTGAAAACGGCGTCATATATGTGCTGACTTTTGAATGCGCTGGAACATGGTCAATGCGGAAGTCGCGCCCGGTGATAATGCCTTCAAGCTTTCCATGGGCGCTTCCGTCCGCAGTTACGGCAATCGTGCTGTGTCCTGTCTGTCCGATAAGCGCAATGACTTCTTCAAGCGTCTGGTCAGGGCGGATGTTTGAGTCGGAAGTGACAAAGCCTGCCTTGTATGACTTTACGCGGGCAACCATGGCTGCCTGGCTTTCAATTGGCTGGGAGCCGAAGATAAAGCTGATTCCGCCTTCCTTTGCAAGTGCAATCGCCATCTTGTCATCAGAAACCGACTGCATGACTGCGCTGACCAGCGGTATGTTCATTGAAAGGGCTGGCTGTTCGTTGTTTTTTTTGTTGAACTTTACAACAGGCGTCCGCAGCGAAACATTTTCAGGAATGCATTCGGCGGATGTGTATCCGGGAATCAGCAGATACTCACCGAACGTATGGGACGGTTCTTCATAAAAGTATGCCATTGTGCACCTCTTGCGATATGAAATTTGCTATCCTGTAGCATAAATTTCACCATAGTATACAAAAAACGCCGTTGTCTGTCTATCGACAGGCAGGAACTCTTTGTGCAAGAATGCTGTTTTGCTTTTCCGTGTGAAAAATGACAGCCGCCGGAAAATCCGGCAGCTGCTTGTAAAGCTTGCTTGGCGCACGGTCTGTGCAGGGTTATTTTTCAAGGCACTTGTCAAGCTCTGCGCTGATTTTTTCCTTGTCAAGGTTCTGGCCGATAATGCAGAGCTTTATCATTCTGTCGCCCACTTCTTCGTTCCATTCTTCCTTGATTTTCGGATTTTCAGCAAGAATTTTTTTCTGCTCTCCGGCGGAGCAGGCTGCCACCCACTGCCCTGAGTATCCTGCCTGGATCTGGCGGCCGGATGTCTCAAACACCCATGCCATCTCCGGCTCGTCTGCAAACCACATCAGCCCTTTGCACCTGATTATATTGCGCGGCCACCTGCTTGCGTACTCGTCCAGAAGCTGGCGGTTAAACGGCTTTCTTCTATAGTAAATGAATGTTCCGATTCCATATTCGTCTTCGCTTTCGCCTTCGTGTCGGTGCTCATGGTGATGGTGCTCATGATGATTTTCATTTTCATGATGATGGGAATCTTCGTCATGATGCTCATCATGGTGTTCGCCATGTCCGTGCTCTTCATGCTCTTCTTCCGCTTCGTCTTCCTCAAGATGCTTGCACCAGCCTGCGCTTGCGTATACTGTGTCAAAGTCAAAGGAGCCTGTTCCGATTATGTCCTTTACGGCAACGTTGCCCTGGCTTGTTTCAATGATATGAACGCCCGGGTGAAGCGCTTCAATAACCGTGCGGACTTTCTTGAATTCATCTTCGGTAACGAGATCCTTTTTGTTGATGACAAGCGTTGAGCAGAATTCAATCTGCTGGACAAGCAGGCTTTCAATGTCCTCTTCGCCGATTGCATCTTTTTTCAGCAGCTTGTCGCCTCCCGCAAATTCATCAGCAAGCCGCGCCGCGTCAACAACGCCGACAACATTGTCAACTTTTCCGTTCTTGATGGTCTCAAGCTCCTGGACAATCGGCATCGGCTCGCAGACTCCGCTGGCTTCAATCATAATGTAGTCGAATTTTCCGCTTTTGATGAGGTTCTCGATATTCTGAGCGAGCTGTGTCTTGAGCGTGCAGCAGATGCAGCCGTTTGTCAGAGGAACGATGCTCGATGTGTCTGTAATCTTTGCTCCGTCTGCAATCAGCTTTTCATCAAAATTCACTTCACCGATGTCGTTTACAATGACTGCGACTTTGTATCCTTCCTGGTTTGAGAGGACTTTGTTCAGGAGCGTTGTTTTTCCGGCTCCAAGGTATCCGCACAGCAGTGTTATAGGTGTTGGCTTTTTCATGCGCATTCTCCGTTTTTTTTATAAGTGTACTGTCAGGATTCTCCAAAAGCCCGCTTTCAGCGTTTTTCGGGAATCCGATGAGTTTTTAAAGTTGTTTCTAAAGTAAAAAGATACTCTATTTTCACAAAAAAAACAAATGATGTCTGCCGGACAAAAAAAAAGCCCCCGCAAAACGGAGGCTTTCTGTCAGCTTCAGTATGATGACTTTGAGTCATGCGGCTTGTGGTTCTTTTTCAGAAGCTTGCGCGCCAATGACTTGTTCTTGCGGTTAAGGATTGTGGAAGGCTTTTCATAGTACTCGCGCTTTTTGTACTCGCGGATGATTCCTTCTTTTTCAACCATTCTCTTGAATCTCTTGATTGCCTTCTCGAGGTTTTCATTGTCATCAACATTGATTGTTGCCATGTCTGTTTCACCATCCTTACCGGCGAAATATCGCAGGAATTTCTATTATGAACAATATTGAATCAAATGTCAATACCTGGAGACATTTTATGTCTGGCATCATTTTTAATCCGTGTTTTGCCGGGCATCATTTTTTGTGGATTTCAGCTGTTTCCCTTGTGCGGCAGATATGGTATCATGTCAGAATGGCTGAAGAATTTGCGGCGGAATATCACAGGATTCTCTGTCTGGAATTCCCGGATTTTTTGCGTGAATACAGTGCGCTTCCGCTGATTCAAAGGCTGGGCGGCGCAGGCCTTTTGTGCGGAACTGACTGGACGCCTCTTTTTCACAATGCATTCTTTTATTCGCGGCTTGACCATTCTGTCGGCGCGGCTCTCATCACATGGAATTTTACGCGGAGCAAAATGCAGGCGGTTGCATCTCTGCTCCATGATGCTGCAACTCCGGCGTTCAGCCATGTTTCTGACTTTAAAAACGCAGATGCAGCATCTCAGGTCAGCACGGAGCGTCTCACGGCCAGAATGATTGGTGAAGACAGCGCTCTTCAGGCTCTGCTGGCGCGGGACGGAATTCCTTTGGCGGAAGTGAGCGACTATCATATATATCCGGTCGCTGACAATGAGCTTCCGGGACTGAGCGCAGACCGGCTTGAGTACATGTATCCGAGCGGCGCGGCTCTTGCAGGAATCTGGAGCCTTGCAGAAATCAGGAAAAACTACAGCTGCATAACAGTGCTGAAAAATGAACGTGGCGAAGACGAGCTTGGCTTTTCTGATGAGGAGCAGTGCTTTCTGTACACAAAAAAATTTCTGGAAGCAAGCATGATTCTTCAGCGAAATGAAGACAAAGTTGCAATGCAGCTTATGGCGGATATTCTCAGTGAAGCTGAAAAAATTTCACTTGCGGATGAGCGTGATTTTTATGCTGAAAGCGAATGCTCGCTGATAGAACGGTTTTCTGATTTTGCACAAAAGAATCCTGATGCGTATTTTTCACGGCTGTTCAGGACATTCCGCGGCATGAAAAAAATTGTCCGCAGTGAAACAGAAATTCCGGGCATGTACTGCGTAAGCGTGGAAGTGAAGCGGCGCTATGTGGATCCGCTTGTGCGCTGCAAGGGAGCGGAACTGCCAAGGCGGATTTCAGCCCTGAATATGCAGGCACGCAGCCTGATAGAGCAGTTCCTTCATTACTCTGACTCAATGTTCGGATGCACGGAGTTTTTGTGATGCGTTCATGGCTGCCCAGAAAAATCATTTTTATAGGAACACGCTCTCCTCTTTTAAAAATCCTTTCAAAGGAAAATGAAACGGAAGCCGTTTCTTCCGTCAGCTTTTTGGAAAATCTCACTGTCCGCTTTGCTCCCGATCTGATTGTCTTTGACAGCCTGAACGGAGCTGATATTCTGGAAGTCAGAAAAACAGAGCGGCTTGCGTTTGTTCCGGTGCTGATTGAAGCAGAGCATTTTAAAGAGCTGAACAATTTGAATTCTATCGCGCGATTTATGAATGTGCTTATCTGCAACCAGAGCATTTCCCCGGAGCCGCTTTTTGTTGAGCGCCTGAAAGGAATCATGAGCAGAAAGCAGAGCATTCTTCCTGCGCGCACCGGCTCCATTGTCAAGTATGTCATTCTGTACATGAATAAAAATTTTGCAAGAAGGATAACAAGAAGCGTCCTTGCTGATCAGGTCGGAATAGATCCCGACTATCTGACACGGATTTTCCGCCGGGAAATGGGAGTCGGGCTTTTGACATATCTGAATCTGCTCAGGCTGGCGGAAGCCGGCAGGCTTTTGGTTTTTACCGGGATGAAGATTCAGGATGTTGCGCGGGAATGCGGATTTTCAGACTCTTCGTACTTTATCAACTCCTATAGAAAAAAATTCGGCGTTTCACCGGGAGCTGTCAGAAAGATGTAAAATGAAAAAAGATGTCCGCCCGGAATAATTGCAATTTTTTGCTCTTCTGTATATAGTTTTGTCATGAAAAACACTCTTAGAAACGAGCTTGCTGTATGCGGATTTGCCGCGGTAAAAACACTGGAAAAAGTAAACGGGCATAAAATTCAGCGCCTGTATTTTACTGAGGAAAAGGCCCGGCTGTTCGGCGGCTTATGCAAAAAACTGGCGGCGGCAAAAAAGCCGTACAATCAGGTTTCGGATCCGGGGGAACTTGAAAAGCTCTGCGGAAGCATTCATCATCAGGGAGTTGTTGCGATGATAGATGCTCCTTCAGTCATGCCCTTGAACACAGATATTACTGCGCGGTGGGTTGAGCAGAAGGAAGACGCGCTTGTGCTTGACAGGGTTGGAAATGCCAACAACCTTGGCGCGATTGTCAGGAGCGCGGCATTTTTCGGCGTAAAGAATATTGTTGTTCCTCTGGACGAATCCCAGTCATCCATTACAACAAGCAGCTACAGGATTGCGGAAGGCGGAATGGAATTTGTGAATATTTATTCCGTGCGTTCGATTCCGTTTTTGCTTAGGGACATGGAAGGCAGGATGGCGCGCTTTGGAACTTCGCTCGATTCAAGAAAAAGTGTTTCGCACATAAAGGAGCTTGCTGCCGGAAAGCCGGTTCTGATTGTCATTGGAAATGAAGAGACAGGAATCAGCGAGGACGTCAGGAACAGCTGCGATACGGTTGTCATCATACCGTTTGCCGGAATGGAGTCTTCTGCTTCCGGGCCAAAAGTTGACAGCCTGAATGTCGCGCAGGCAGCATCTGTCATACTGTATGAGCTGAGAAAATAATGCCGGCAGGAACTTCTGTATGAAAAAATTTGTATGTGTGGCGGCGGCGTTCTGTTTGTGCGCGCGGATATTTGCTGCGCCGGAAAAAGCTCCGTTTGCGCTGCATTCTGTTGCAGACGGAGTCATATTCGGTGCCGCGCTGTCTTTTACTGCGGCGGCGGTTATCACGGAAAAAACCGCTGATTTTCCCGAATGGACGGAACGAAGCTATGACTTTGACTCCATAAACTATATCGACAGGAAGCTGTCCCGCAAGTACAGCAAAAGCCTTGACAACTGGGGAACTGTTACGTGTGCGGTAAACCTTATTCTGCCTGCCGCTGTGTACGGGGCAGGATATTTCAATGATGCGCTGAATTCACAGGACGTGCTGACACTGGCGGTGATGTATGCGGAAGCGTATCTTTTGGATTACGGGGCAAAAAATTTCCTCAAGATGGGAATCAGAAGAATCAGGCCGTACATGTACTATGACGGTTATCCTGAAGACGAGCTTGACAATCATGACTTTGAATTCAGCATGCCGAGCGGACATTCAACAGACTCGTTTCTGGGAGCCGGTTTTTTAACGTATACATTTTGCCGGTATTTTCCTGATTCAAAATGGAAAGTCCCGGTGATTGCAGCATCTTACAGCGTGGCCGTTGCAACAGCCGTTCTGCGTATTTCAAGCGGAAACCATTTTCTCACTGACACGCTGTTCGGCGCGGTGCTCGGAACTGTCTGCGGAATCGGCGTTCCGCTGGTGCATGAATTCATTGCATCCCGCTCGGATAAAAAAACGGAGACTGCGCTTCGCAAGGGCGATGTGCAGTTCAAGGTGACTCCAGTTTCGTTTTCCGTGTGCTTCGTTCTGTAAAAATGCAGGAGTGTAAGATAAACGCCGCGGCTTTTATCTGCCTAAAGTTTGCGTTGCAAACTTTTTTATCAAGTGCTGCTTCTCACTATGTTGCGAAGCAGCATAAAAAGTCAAGCTGGAAATTGGCTAAGGAAGTTTTACTTCCGGCTTTCCTCGTTGACTTTTTATGGGAGGAAAGATATGCTTCGTATCGGATGCCATTTGTCCAGTTCCAAGGGATACCTCGCGATGGGGCAGGAAGCTGTCGCAATGGGCGCGGACACATTTGCTTTCTTTACGCGGAATCCGCGCGGAGGCGCGGCCAAGCCGCTTGACTTTCAGGACATAGCTGCGTTCAACAGTTTTTGCGCAGAGCATCAGATTGCTTCTCTGGTAGCCCACGCGCCGTACACATTGAATCCGTGCGCGGCAAAGCCTGAGCTCAGGGTGTATGCGTATGAGACGATGCTTGACGACTTGCTGCGCCTTTCCTACACTCCGGGGAATTTTTACAATTTTCATCCGGGAAGCCATGTTCAGCAGGGAAGCGAGGAAGGAATCAGGCTCACAGCAGAATGCATTGCGAACGTCTGCGCCGCCGAGCAGGGAATCATAGAAAACAAGTCGTTTCAAAGTCCGTGCGCGGCAAAGACGGTGATTCTCATTGAAACGATGGCAGGCAAGGGGAGCGAAATCGGAAAGACATTTGAAGAAGTGCAGCTGATTCTTGCCCGGTCAGAGGAACTGTATGCCGCAGCCGCAGCAGGAACTCCCGGCGCGCAGGACTTCAGCTCCCTTGTTGGCGTCTGCCTTGACACATGCCATGTCTGGGACGGAGGCTATGATGTTTCACGGATTGATGATGTGGCTGGCGCTTTTGACAGGGCGGTGGGGCTTGGCAGGCTGAAGGCCGTGCATCTGAATGACAGCATGAATCCGCTCGGCGCGCACAAGGACCGCCATCAGAAAATCGGGGAAGGCTTTATCGGCCTTGAATCCCTTGTTTCTGTCATCAACTGCCCTCAGTTCAAGGGGCTTCCGTTCATTCTTGAAACGCCGAATGAATTTGAAGGCTATAAGAAGGAAATCGAAATTCTGCGCTCCCGGTATGTGCTGTAGCGGCTGTGCGCGGCCCGGATTCGCAAAAAGAAATTGAAAATATATCTGTACTGGTGTATACTGAAAGAATCATGGCTGAAAAGAAAGAAAGAAAGCAGCAGAAGAAACGCACGGGAATCGGGCTTGCGCTCTGGATTCTGGCGGCGCTGATTATTCTGGTGTTTTTTCTTGTGAATCAGAATAAAATTGCGGGCAACTTAAAGGCAACCGGATTTTTCAGCAAGATCGGGCGGGAAACTCCTGAATTTGTTGAAAAAGCCGAGCCAAAGGAAGCTTCAGGCGCGGAAAAAAATGAAGTTGCTCCGCTGGAGACAGTTGAAATTGACTTGAATGGCGTCGGCTCTCATACGGAGGAAATTCGTCCTGAAGAAAAAGGAGTCCTCGCGCAGAATGAAACTGCCCGCCGCCAGCAGGAAGAAGCCGCTGAAGAAAAGGAATACGAGGCCCCGGTTTCCCCGGAAAAAACAGAAACTAAGCCGGCTCCAGAAAAAAAAGAAACTGCTGTAAAGAAAGAAGTGTCAGTAAAAACAGAAACCGCGCCGAAGATGATGAAGCTTAAGCTGTTTTTTATGACAATCAGCAGCAACGGTTCAGTGGCCCGCAAGGAAATCACCCGGGAAATGAAAAAGTCTGACAGTCCGCTTATGGATGCGGTGAACGCGCTTATCCAAGGCCCTGATTCAGCCGAAGAGCGTTCCGGCTGCCGTTCCTTGATTTCAGACGGAACAAAGCTTATTGGCGCTTCCGTCAGGAACGGAATTGCGACACTGAATTTTTCAGGCGAATTTGAATTCAACAAGTATGGAATCGAAGGCTTGCGCGGACAGCTTCAGCAGATTGTGTTTACCGCCACAGCATTTCCGACTGTTGAAAGCGTCCAGTTTCTTGTTGACGGAGAACGGAAAGAGTATCTCGGAAGCGAAGGCGTGTGGATTGGGACTCCGCTCGGCCGGAACAGCTTTTAGTCCGGCATGTGCGCGTGCGATCCCTCTTAAGAATCGAGAACGTTCATTTTCCGGCGGAATAGCTTTTCAGTATTGCGGAAAAATATGCTCTGTTTTTCTGGTAGATGCTGTCGAACACAGTGAGTGTCAAAAGCGAAACGGTTCCGTCCTGGCTGATTGTTATGATTTTAAAGTCCCGTGTCGTGTTTTCGCTTTCAGGCTGATAAAAGACATTCATTATTGATGTCTGATTTTTTTCCTCTGTTATTTTTCTCTGCTGCCAGACGGCGTAGGAAAGAGTTGCGCTCTGGCTGAACCGCCGCACAAGGCTGTCCTTTGCCGTTTGCGCGTCAGTGTTTTCAGGGATGGCCATCGTTGTCATGGAAAGAATTGCGCTGTCTCCCAGAAGCCAGAGGTTTTCCATTGCCTGCTTCCACTGCGAGTCGAGCGTTGCTTTCTGTGCGCCGAATTCAGCGGTCATTTCTGAAGCCGCCTTTTTCTTGAATGTGCGCTTTTTGTCCTTGGGAAGTCCGTCAATTCCTTTGAATGCGGAAAAGCTTGCATCTGACGAAGATGTCAGCATTCCTGATGTTTCAATTGTAAAGATGCTTTCTCCGTCAGCCGACTCTATTGACTCAATATTGAAAATCGGCACGAACGGATTGAACAGAACCGTCACGCTTCCCCCGAACTGGGCAAAATCCTGAGTGCTGCTGACTTTTTCAGGCGAATTGAGCACAATCTTTTTCCGCCGCGAGGCAAATTCATACAGAAGGTCATGCAGATAGTTGACGATGTCGGCGTCTTCCGGCAGAACCGCTCCCTGAATTTTTTCGCCGGTAAGCTCCATGGTTCCTGCCGCAGGATTCACGGAAACGTAGACCGAAATGTCTTTTTCCGTGCCGCCGTTTTTTTTGCTTGGCGGAGCATAGTAGCGCGCGGCATATGCGCCTTCGTTGTAAAAAAGAAAGCCCACAACCGATTCGGTGCGGAAGCTTTTGTCCCGGTAGAATACATATTCGCCGGAAGTGTCGGGAATGTACGCCTGTGTTCCTGGAAGAGAAAATGCGCTGAGGCAGGCGAAAAGCAGGACAGAAATTCCTGCTGCACTTTTCTTTGTCATATTGTCCGTCCTTGGAAATGAGGCTGTCTGTGCGGAACCTAGGAATTCAGCCGCGCAAGTTCCGCTTTCACGAATTCCGCTGTTTTTGCTGCGGCCTCTTCAATAGAAACAAGATCAGCTTTTTCCTGGTTACGCAATTTGATTTCAACATTCGGAAGATTTTTGTCCCCGACTGTAATGCGGACTGGAAAGCCGAGCAGATCCATGTCATTGAATTTGACTCCGGGACGCTCATCCCTGTCGTCAAGCAGGACTTCTATTCCGGCCTTTAAAAGTGAGCTGTATATTGTGTCAGCTGCTTCTTTCATTGCTCCGCTGTACTTTATGGGAACAATTGCAGCCTGATACGGCGCAGTGCTCATCGGCCAGATAATTCCCTTGTCGTCATGGAAGCATTCGATTATTGAAGCAAGAACGCGGTCAACTCCGATTCCGTAGCAGCCCATCGTTGGAACGGCCGGCTTTCCGTTTTTGTCAAGGTATGTTACACCCATCGGCTCCGTGTACTTTTTTCCAAGCTTGAAAATATGTCCCAGCTCATTGCCCTTGCTTGTATAGAAAGGCTTTCCGCAGACAGGGCAGCTGTCTCCGGCTTTTGCTGTGCGCAAGTCTGCTGTTTTCCAGGCGGTAAAGTCGCGGCCGTATTCGGTGTGGATAAAATGAGTGTCGGCCTTGTTTGCTCCCACAAGAAAGTCGTGCATGTCAAGGACTGAATTGTCCGCAATGACAGGAACTGAATTCAGCCCGACAGGCCCTGCGAATCCTACCGGCGCTCCGGTAATCCGCGTGTCTTCTTCTGCTGTTGCAAGCTCGATTTCGGCTGCCTTTAAAAATCCTGCAAGCTTGGCTTCGTTTACATCAAGATCTCCGCGGATGCAGACGGCTACAAATACTTCAGGATAGAAAGATGCTCCGCCTTCAGCAGACGGCTTGAGATTCTTGCAGCATTCAGCGCTGCTCAGATCAAGCGATACGTTTTTTGCCTTGTAAATCAGCGTCTTTAAAAGCTGATGCTTAGAGCAGCCGAGATGCTTTTCCAGGTCGCTGATTGTTCCTATGTTCGGCGTGGAGATCGGCTCATACGGCTTTTCTGTTGCCGCCGCAGGATTTCCATTTTTGTCCAGGGGAACATCTTTTGCGCAGGAAGCCTTTTCAACATTTGCGGCATATCCGCATGAGCACAGAATCAGCGTGTCATCTCCGACTTCGCTTTCCACCATGAATTCTTCCGAGCCGCTTCCGCCCATTGCGCCGGTGTCAGCCTTTACGGAAATGACGGAAAGCCCGAGCCGCTTGAAAATTCTGCGGTACGCCGCCGCATACGCCTGGTATGATTTGTCGAGCGACTCGTCATCAGCGTTCAGCGTATAGCCGTCCATCATGTTGAATTCGCGCCCTCTCATGACTCCGTACCGGGGCCTGATTTCATCGCGGTATTTTGTGTTTATCTGGTAGCAGTTTATAGGAAGCTGCTTGTAGCTTGTAAGCCCTTGGCGCATAACTGCGGTGTATGCTTCTTCGGCTGTGGGGCTTACCACCATGTCCTGCTGCTGGCGGTTCTTTGCCCTGAGCATCTGCTCTCCCATTGCATCCCACCGTCCGCTTTCTTTCCAGATGTCTCCGGGAACAATAACAGTCGCCTTGAATTCCATTGCGCCGCTCGCTTCAAGCTCTTCCCTGATGATTGCTTCAAGCTTGCGGTATGCGCGCAGTCCGAGCGGCATATAGGTGTACAGTCCGTTTCCGAGTTTTCTGATTAAGTCAGCTCTCATCATAAGCTGATGGCTCGAAATGATTGCTTCTGCCGGAGATTCCCGCAGTGTTCTGAATGGAATTTGTGAAGTTTTCATACCTTTTTATTGTAGTGAAATGAAGAGTATTTAGCAAGGCAGTCAGTTTTTTCCGGCGGTCTGTTCAGGAGCTTTTTCTAAAGTCGAAATCAGCTTTTGCCGATATTCTATAGGAGCAGTTTGTTCTGGAGGCGGATAAAATGGCGTATGAAAGCAGCCCGTATGGCGGATATAATGCATACCGTGAAATCGGCGTAAAAACTGCAAGCCAGGGGAAGCTTGTTGTCATGCTGTACGAAGGCGCGGTTTCAAATTTGGAAAAGGCGGCGGCTCTTGTTTCAGATGACGGAAAAATTGAGCCAGGCAGGATTGAAAGCTATGGAAACTGTCTGCAAAAAGCGATGGACATACTGACAGAGCTTGAAATCAGCCTTGACATGGACAAAGGCGGAGAGATTGCGCAGAACCTTATGTCGCTGTATGTGTATTTTAACCGGCAGATTCTTGATGCAACGATAAGCCACGACAAGTCAAAAATCACTTTTGTCCGTGACATGCTTTCTCAGCTCCGTGAGTCATGGATGTCAGCATCAAACAGCACAGCGAATACGCAGACAAAAATTCCAGGCCCGTCTCCTTCGCTGAATATTTCAGGCTGAAATGTAACTATAGAAAGCCTCTGGAAATTTCAGTTTTAGAGGCAGCGCGGGCAGTCTATGCTGCGCAAATATGAGGCATTGCCTGCTGCAAAGTGCGGGATAAGGCTTTTGCCCTGTTTACGGGAGTTGACGTATGGAATCACATCTTACAAAGGAAGAGCTGGACGAGCGCATTGCCATTCTGAAGAAGTTCAGGCAGCTGCTGGAACAGCAGCGGACAAAATTCCAGGAATATCTGAGCGTTCTGGAAGCGCAGGAAAGCAGGATTGAAGACGATGATGCGGAGGCTCTCCTTGCGCACAGCGAGCTTGAGGCTCAGATTGTCCAGGGAATCGGTTCCCTGCAAAAAGTCATTGTTCCCATGCAGGAGCTTTACAGCAAATCCGGCGCTGCCTCTTACAATCCGGCGGAAGCAGTTCCGATTTCATGCATTCAGCGTGATCTGGAACGCCTTCAGAGCCAGGTGCTTGTTCAGAACGAGCGGAACAGAATCCTTTTGAAAGTCCGCATGGTGCAGCTCAAAAAGCAGATAACGGAATTCAAGAATCCGTACAGGTCCTTGAATTCTGTGTATGCTCAGAAAGCTGCTTCTTCAGGCTCGCGGATTCAGCTGGACATATAAGGCTGTGCTTTCATGGCTGCATTTTTTCTGGTTTTTTAAAAATAAGTATTGACAAAAGCGGAAAGATATTGTATAACAAATGTTATATATACTAAGGTATCCAATTTTCATTATTTAGCAAAATAAAGGAGAAGCGTTATGCCGGCTACAAAAAAAATCACCAAGGAAATGATTTCAAAAGCAGCTATGGACATCTTTAGATCTCACGGGCTTCAGGCTGTTACTTCCCGCCGCGTTGCTCAAAAGCTTGGCTGTTCAACCCAGCCTCTGTATATTGAATACAAGAGCATGGATGACTTGAAATCAGAGCTTATCAGAATAATTGTAAAGCGTCAAGATGAAATGTATGACGGGCTGATTTCTCAGTCCACGGATTTTCTGTACCGCTCCTATGGAATGGCGTTCCTGCGGTTTGCCCAGACTGAGCCGTTCCTGTTCAGGCACATTTATATTCTTGACGGAAGCCTGGGAAAGCATATTGATGAGATGCGGCTTCCGAAAATGTTTGAGATTCTTGAAAATGAGTATGGATACAGCCGCAGCCAGGCCGAAGCGATTCATGAAACGGCTTCCACGTACCTGATGGGTGTTTCTGCTTTTATCAGCTCAGGCTACAGGCAGATTACAGAGGAGCAGATGAACAGCAGCCTTACGAAGCTTTTTGTCATGATCTGTTCTTTGCACGGTCTGCCGCCAAAACTTATGAATACCGAGCAGTTTAAAACGTACTATGAAGAAATAAAGAAAAAGGCGTTCCTGTAGGAGCTGCCGCGGAACCAGAGGCTGTATGAGAATTCAAGGTGCGCCGGAAGAAGGAAAAGCCAGGGAGCTGTGCTTCAGGTGTCTGCGGCCGGTTTCTTCATGCTATTGTCCGTATACGGCGCCTGTTGACTGCGGAATAAAATTTGTTTTTTTAATGCATCCAAAGGAAGCAAAGCGGCAGCGTACGGGAACTGGAAGGCTTGCATCGCTGTGTCTTCCTGAAAGCGAAATTCTTGTGGGAGTCGATTTTACCCGGAACGAACGGCTGAATATGCTTTTGCAGGATTCCCGTTACTATCCTGTCCTTCTGTATCCTTCGCCGGAAGCATGGACATGCCGCACTGAAGGTTTCAGGGAAGCTGTCGGCGGCAGGAAGCTTCTTGCAGTTATTATTGATTCAACATGGTTCTGCTCAAAGAAAATGCTCCGGCTGAGCTTGAATGTTCAGGCTCTTGCAAAATTTTCTTTTGCTGGAAACTACAGAAGCATTTTCACATTCAAGCATGAGCCTAAGGAATATTGCGTTTCAACCGTAGAGTCATGCTACTACCTGATAAAAGAGATGCAGTCGGCGGGCTTTGTTGACGCGGCGGTTTCCCCTGAGCCCTTGATGAGGACATTTAAGCAGATGATACAGTTTCAGCTGCAAAAGGAGAATGACCGCGTCATGGGAAAAATTCCAAGCAGCCATGCTACCGACTGGAAATACACAAAAGTCAGGGAAATTCCTGATTTCTAGCGTTCTGTACGCAGCGGCGGAGCTGCTTGCTGTGTGCAGTGCCGCTCTATTTTTCGTGTGCGGTGCCGCTCTATTTTTTGTATGCGGTGCTGCTGTTTTTGTATCCGGGTGTCGCTGCTTTTGCTATAATCCATTTTTCCTTGCTGTTCGGAACTGTTTCATTTTTTTCATACGCATTGATTGCTTCCTGCACATTTGTCCGGGAAATGCTTCTTGTTGCCGCGCTTGATGTTATGCTGTCGCTGCATACTGCATCCTGAGGCTCTGTTCCGTTTTGCCAGATGCCACTTTGGGAAATTTGTCCGGCGATAGTTTTGCTGCTGCTTTTCCATTCTGCGCAGTCTGACTTTGCAAACAGCACTGCATCCATGATTGTATTGTCAGCTGAATTTTTCAGAAATATAATGTCGCTGTCAGCAAAAACGGCGGAAGTGTTCTCTGACCACAAGTCCCGTGCTGTATCGCATGAATCTTCGTGGGTTGAAAGGGCAATGTTGTCCCCGGTCTCGCTGATCATTCCTTCTCCGTCAATTCCTTCCGCCTGCACTGTTCTCATGTGTACCGTGATGCAGCCGCCTTTTTTTACTTCGATTGCGGGCAATGAGTATTTTTTCTTTTCTCCATCGCTTGCGCTGAACACTTCAATGCCTGAAAGGTTTCCTGAGCGCAAGACATACAGCTCCACAAATTCGCTCCGGTGAACTTTCTGCTTGTTTATTTTTTTTGTGCCGTATGCGTTCCGTACTTCCGTGATAATCAGCCGTGCGGGATTTTTGTTGAAGCCTTTGAACGGTATGCTGAATGTCAGGGAATTTCCTGTGCTGTCGGCCACGGTTCCTTCAATGACATACTCTGCTCCTGTTGTTGTCGCTTCTGGAAACGAGAGAAGAGCTTTTTTTTCTTCCGGGTATGATATATCCGCGCTTCCTTGGAGCATGCCTTCGTCTGCGGAAAAAATTTCTGCGCCGCTGACATGCGCTTCCTTGGAAAAAGAAATCTCTGCGGAGCGGTCAGACAGGACTTTGAATTCAGTTATTTCAGGAATGGAAAAATCTCCTTCAATAAATGCAAGTCCTTCTTCCATTGAGCGGCAGGATACGGGACAGACGGAAAGCGTCAGCGCAAGGACGATAAGCGCCGGAAGAAGCGCTATCCGTGCCAGAATCAGCATGAAATAATTCTGTTTCATTGAAACCTCCTGAAGATGTAGTAACCGCCAAAAATCAAAATGTGCACTGATATGCGTTTTTTAATTGCTTTTTTGCAGAAAAAACAGTACCGTTGTTCTATGGAGTATGCATTTTTTTACGAGGAAGATAAAAACACATTTCACTCGCAGGCGAACATTTATTTCAGCCAGTGCGGAATTGACGGGCTGCTGAGCCTGCACGAGCTTTTAAAGATAACTTCCGACATTGCAGTTGAAGACTACAGGCAGCGCGGACTTGCGCGGGAATTTCTCAAGGAGAACGGATTTGGAATTCTTGTCTCGAGGTGTTCGTTCAGAATTCAAAAATGGCCTGAAGAAAATCAGCGCGTGGAAATTGTAACGTGGGAAGAAAAGCCGCAGGCGCTTCAGCTGATGCGCGGATATACAATTCTTGATGAAAAGAAAAATATCCTTGTCGCCGGAAAATCTTCATGGCTTGTTGTTGATATGCATGCGCGGAAAATTCTTCCGACGAAAAAATTCACTTTGCGTGAGCCGTCCGAAACTGTTGCTGAGCTTGACTGTGACAATCCTGAGAAAATCATTCAGCCTGAAAACATGGAGCTGTGGAATACCCGCACAATTCAGTTTTCTGATCTTGATGCAAACGGTCACACGACGAATTCCAGGTATGCGGCTTTTATAGAAGATTCTCTTCCGGCGGAATTTCACGGCCGGTGCGCACGGGACTTTAAAATCAATTTTGCGAAGGAAGCCATGCTGGGAGAGGAAGTTGCGCTGTACGGATATGTTGACGCTGCGCGGAACCGCGTGACGGTGGCAGGAAAAACGCCGTCTTCAGTTTCCTTTGAGGCTGTGCTTTTGTATTGAAACTTGCGATGTAAACTGGTTTACTTTGTAAACTGGGAAATGTCAATCTCCTTGTCGTAGCGCAGGTAGTACAGGTATGTCCGTATTTTCTGCATATCAGCTTGAAAAATTTCTGATGCGGCTTTTCGGTAGCATGACTGCTGCTCCACGTACAGCTGCGGCTGTATGCTCCTGTCGATTTTATAGTCAACAATAACAAGGCTTTTGTCTTCAGCCTCAAAAATCAGATCCATTGAGCCGGTGAAGATAGTGCCGTCTGTGAAAAGCTTGAATTTGTTTTCTGCCTTGCAAAGACGGGAATTTGATTTTGCAAGGAGAAGCTGTTTTCCTAGAAAATGGTTTTTAAACTGTTCGCACATGGCGGAGAGTATGTTTGAAATGCGGCTGTGCTCGTCTGCATTCAGGACTTCTGCGGCTTTCTTTGCAACAGTTCTGTCTGTGAATGCTGATTCTTCCGCGCCTTTGCATTTGCCTGTTGCGGCAAAAAATTCCATGTATGAATGCGCAAGCTTTCCAAGGTCGCTGTAGGAAAATGAGCTTGATGCGGAGTCTTCCTCGGTGTCCTCTGAAAAAAACTGGCCGGGCGAAGAATCGTGTGTGCTTAGAATTGAATCAATATCATCATAAGCTGTGTTGCGTTCATACGGCTCCGTTAAATGAATGACTGCCGTGTGCTCTCCTTTTTCAAGTCCGCTCGGAGTCTGTGTTTTGTCAGAAAATTCCTTTGGAAAGGTGTCGCTTTCCTCGAGCGGAATGCAGCTGTATATACCTGAGAATATATCAATTTTTTTTCTGCGGATTTCATCAGGGCTTTCTTCTTTGTTCAGCCGGACTTTTGCAGAAACAGGATGTATCTTGATGAAATCGAACGGCGCTCCATTTTTATTGAAGACGGGAGCGTCACAGTATTTTTTGAATGAAAAGTCGTTGTCCGTGTACAGTTCCTTCTGATAGTAAAACCGGGAAAGCTTATGCATCAGGGAAAGGCTGCCGGAGAATGCCTTTTCAGTGTCATTGGAACTGTCAAAGTCTTTGAGAGCTTTGCTTCTGTCCAGGCTTCCGACAAGAAAGACGCTTTCTTCTGCACGGGTGACGGCTACATATATTTTTCGCTTTTGCTCGGCAAGATCCCGCAGATGTGATTCTTCCTTTTGCCTCAGGAAAAAATAGTTTGGAATTTTCTCCCTGCTGCGCAGTGAAACTCCTGACGGTTCTTGTCCTTCAAATCCATCTTCGTCAAAAAAGAAATTCGGGTCACTGTCATTTTGAGGATCTTTCCATATTCCTGTGACAAAGACATGCTTGAACTGCAGTCCCTTGCTTTGATGTATTGTCATAATTTTTACGGCGTTCGGTTTTTCAAGCGGATATGAAGTTTCCTTCAGATTCAGCTCATCGCTTTCTTCCGAAAATCGTATGGCCTCCCGTGACTTTGCAGCTTCAAGCTGATCGACAAACCATGAAATGCTCTTGCCTTCGTTTTCTGCCTGACGTGCAGATTCATACAGCAGATCAAACTGCTCTGCATATAGTGCCGATGTTTTGTTCAGAAGTGTTTCAAAGTAATATCCTGTTTCATACCATAAAAATTCCAGCGACTGAGTAATGCTCTGCGAAAGAATTTTTTCGCGCTGGGAACTGTACAGCTCCTGTGCCCGCAGATATTTTTTTATATCGGATTCAGAAAGCTCAGGTTTTTGATCCGGCATGTCTGCACAGGCAAGAATGTTTTGGATTCCCTGCCGGCTGATTCCTGCAAAAGGAGATGCAAGAAATGCTGCCTTGGCATTTGTGTCTGACGGATAAACGCATAGCCGCAAAAAGCTGTAAAAGTCGTTTGCAATTCCCTCTGAAAAAATATTTGTCTGCATGTCAACTGTGTAAGGAATGCTGTAGAGCGAAAGGTAACGCTGCAAGAAAAAACGGTGTGTTCTTGAATTGTCAAGGATTGCATAGTTGCTGTAATCAGGATCAGAAGCGCACAGTTCGTTTATTTTTTGAGCAATAAAATATGCTTCTGTTTCTTTTTCACTGAGGCATTCTCCGTTTTCTGCATAGTCTGAAAATTTCTCTCCGTTAGAATTTTCACCGGAATACAAAATGCAGATATGTGCGCTGACAGTTTTTTCTGTCACTGGATTCAGTGTTTCTTTTTCCTTTGTGGCAAGATCTGTGCAGCTTGCTTCGTATGGCCGCATGTCTTGCGGGCTGTAAAACAATGATGGAATTTCGCTTTCGTTCAACGGATTTTCTTTGCTTGAAAACATCATATTAAAAGAAGAAAGAAGTGCTGGAGAAGAACGGTAATTGTTTGTCATCTTTACATTTGCATTTCCTTCCTTGCCTGACGTATCTTTTAAGGAAGTTTTCAGCTCATTGAAAACACATACATCTGCTCCGCGGAATTTATAAATGGACTGCTTTTCATCTCCGACAAAAAACAGCTTTTCCAGCGAAATGTTCTTTTCAAGCTCTGCAAAAAAATCATCTTCAGTTTTGTTATCAATCAAAGTTGTATGCGAGTCATTTTCAGAAAGTAAGAAAAGAAAATCCTTGTTCTTTTTGTTATTGTCTTGAAATTCATCAATCATTATTTTTTTTATAAGCCGCTTCTGCTGATTCCGTATGTCCGGCTGCTCAATTAAAATTCGTACTGCAAGATCATTTACATCTTTAAATGACAGATTTCCAGAGCTTCGCTTTATATCATTCACTTCTTCAAGAAAATCATCGAGAAGACAGAGCATTCTTTTTGTGTGATTATAATTCTTTATAAATTCATGAATTGACAGAAGATATTCCATGCTGCCTTGCAGTTCTGCTATTCGCTCTTTCAGATCCTTGACTTTTCCTTTTCTTGCTCCGATGCGCTTGTTTATGGAGCAAAGCTCATTCAGCTTTGAAATGACATGCTGTACTTTTTCCAAGGCAGAGAAAAGCGATTCTTTTTCAAATAATGTCTCTGAAAGGACAGCAGGTGCCTCTTCATTTTTGAGTGATGGAATAATGCTCTGCACAGCAGCTGCAAAGGCATCCTTTGGGTCGCATTCGTCTGCAAGCATTGTTATTTTATTAAGCTGAAACTGAACAGATCCGTTCAGCTCTGCGTTCATCAGATCATTCCATTTTTCTTTTATCTGTTTCTGCTGAATTGCAAAATGGCTTGAAAAAAATCCCTTTTTTGTTGCTACAGAAGTGCAGTCCAAAATAATTTTTGAAAAATAGCCTGAGGCAAACTCTTCAAGTTTTCCGGCTTCTGAGTATGCGCTGAAACATTCCTCATCCTTGTGCTTTAAAACAAACGGAAGCGCAGCATTCTCTGCAATTCTGGCACATGAAGGAGAACCTGTTGAAAAGTCAGGCCGGATTCCATATCTGCTTGCAGCCAGCCGGACAATTGTTCCGCTGTAGGAATCCAATGTCTGGATGTGGGCATCAGCAAATTCATCCAAGGCCCGTTTTGCAAGCTCAATCTGCTTTCTGTATTTTTCCTTGCTGAGTGATGATGCAAATGCATTCAGCTTTTTATAGACCCGGCTATATATTTCTGCGGCGGCTTTTTTTGTGAAAGTGAGAGCCAGAATATTTTTTACATGAAGGCTTTCATCGCTCATCAGAAGAAATGCATACCGCAGCGCAAGCACTTCAGTTTTTCCAGAGCCGGCGCCGGCAGATACAACGGAGTTGTCCTTTTTTGTAATGGCGGCAATCTGGAGACTGTCCGGCGTTTTTGTGCTTTTAGCATTTTCATTGATATTTTCATAAAGAAATTCAAAGTCCGTCATATTGTCTCCCGGTTTGTTAGTTCTTAGTTTCATGTTTCTGCTTTTAGTTCAGATTGTTTCTTGCAATGCTGAATGTTGTTCTGCATATTGTATTGAAGCTGCACTCTTTGCAGTCCTTGAAAATATGTATTCCATATTTTTTGTCTTGCTTAAAATCGGCAGGTGAAAACTGATAGTTCTGCGCATTTTCAAAAAAAAGTGACGCGCACGATTCAAGCTCACTGAGCGTGGCTGAAAATCCGTTTCGATCTGTTGCGCCTCTTGCCGGCTTTTCAGAAATGACAGGCACAGATTTGAATTCGTTTTTATCATCTTTTTTGATTCTGTAGAACAATGCCGATTTTACAGTTTTTTTTTCGTCTTCAAGAATTTTTACATAGCTTGCAATCTGAAAATCATGCAGAACAGGAACAGGAGTTCCATTTAAAGTGCATTCTTTTGCAGACGGAGTGTTTCCTGTCTTGTAGTCAATAATTGTGAAATCGTCTGGATTGTCAGGATCTGAAAGTATGCAGTCAATTTTTCCTGAGAAATAAAAATTTCCGTCAGCGCTTTCTTTTTCTCTTTCAGATTCGATTCCTTCAATGACATATCCTGCAAAGTGCTTGCATCTGCTTTTGTCTTCAGGAATGGTGCAGAACTGCATCAGGAATTCGAGAACTGTTTTGCATATAAGCTCCTTCTGGCTTTCCATGACTTTTACTGCAAGAAGGCTCTGTGAAAATCCCATGTGATATTTTGCGTCCTCAAATTTTTCTTCAACCAGAGTTTTCAGCTGCTGGCTGTTTTGCGGCTGTATAGCGGGAACGGTTCCCTTGAAGCTTCCTTCTGCCTTTTGGAATTCAGAAAAAACAAGCTCTATTATTTTGTGAATAAATGTTCCGATTTCATATTTTTTTGTGATGCCGGCATTCAAAGTGTCTTCTTCCAGACGGAGAATTTTTGAAAAAATAAATTTCCGTGGACATGAAAAATATGATTTTAATGCTGTCTGGGAAATCCGCATTTTTTCAGAGACGGGATTTTTTTCTTTATATAAGAATAAATCAATTTTGCTTTTTAAATGCTCTGACATGGGGGAACAGGAATTTCCGCTTTCTTCAAAAACAGATTTCCAAGTGAAAAATGCTTTTTTTTGCAGCGCTGAAATAGTGCGTCCGCACGGATTGTTTTCCTGCATGCAGTTTTTTTCCTGCGTGATAAAGTCAAGGCTGTCAGGACGAAAATCATTTTCAGGACAGCTTTTTTCCTGCAAGGAAGTATGCATGATTGCAAATCCGCCGAAGCTTTCCTTTGAGCAGGAAAAGAATGTGCTCTTTTTTTTCTGTTCTCTTTGCTGGAAGGCATACAGCTGAATAAAATCCGCTGAAGCATCTTTTTCGTTTTGATCAAGACCGAGCAGTTTTCTCTTTTCGATGCTGCTGATAAAGCCTAGTTTTTTAAAGGGAACTGAAACAGAACTTTGGGATGCATCTATAATAAATTGATATTCAAAATCGGCGCAGACAGAAAGCCTGTACGGAAAAATATTAACTCCGTATTTTTTTTCATTTGGCGTGTACTTTTTCTGCTGCATTTCGTTGATAAAAAAATCAAACGGAGAACGGAGGCTGTAGCGCATTCTGGAAAAATATTTTTTTTCGATTGAAGAAAATTCGTTCAGCTCCGTGATTATTCTGCCAAGAATTTTATCAGTGACAGCATATTGCGGCTCCTTGAATTTTTTTTCATCAATAAAAATGCTTTTAAATCTGTCCCATGCAAATTTCAGCTTTTGAAAGCTCTGGGCATTTTTGAATTTCAGGACACAGTCCTTCAGCTTTGTATACAGCTCCTTTTCCGGGCTGCCGTCCTCAAGCGAAAGAAGCCAGATATCCTGGGGAATATTTTTTTCTTCGTAGCAGCATATGCATCTTTTCGATTTTCCTTCGCGTACAAGATGCTCATTTGCCGCAGGGTTTTTCCACGGAATGCAGCCGTCAAGCAAAAGGGAGCGCACGCTGTCATAGGAAAAATACGAGTCAGCGCATTCCTTGATTTTCACAAAGATGTCTCCGCCGCAGTTTTTTGTATACGGAATTCCGGCGCGGATTGTATATGGCACAGCGTACAGCGAAAGCTCCCGTTCAATGTACGGCCGCACGGACTCCAAGTCCGGGACATTCACTGCGACTGTCCGCAAGTCAGTTCCTTCAAGCTGAAGCTTTCTCAGATGGAGCGCAAGATGGCGCAGCTCCTGCCTTGCATTTTCGTACAGAATGCATTCCTGCTTTTTTTCTTGTCCGGGCAGATGGATGATTGTTATATTCTCCGCCCGTGAAAGCGCCGGTAAAAATTCCGAAAAGTCTTCAAGAATTTCAGGATAAAAAATAACAAATTCCTTTTCTGATTTTTTCAGCTCGGCATCCAAAAATGCAGGCTCATAAAAATTGTTTTCCTTTAAAAAAGAAACATAGCGTTCAAAAAGATCTTTGTAGTCGCTGTCTTCTTCATCAGGCAGATTTTTTTTTGCATAGAACTGCTCGTACTGAGTGTTCCACATTTTTAGCGACGGAAGAATTTTTGCAATCCAGTCTGTAAATCCGAAGGCATTTTTTTTCAGTTCGGGCGATGATGAAATGATTTTTTTCAGGAACGGATTTTCATTGTTTTCAAAAATGATTTTTTCAGCGAACACTTTCCGCATGACGGACGGAATGCATTCAAGATTTTCGTCAGCAGACTTTAAATATGAAGATTTGAACGTGTCCCAGGCCGTGAACTGATCAAGGTTGAATGCGGACGTTCCTGATTCAGCAGGATTTTTGACTGCCCAGTTTATCCAGCTTGTCTGGGCAACATCGGTCGGAAAAACGAAAACGGTGCGTATGTTTTTTATCCGCTCAGAAATAATCTGCGGAATCGTTTTAAAAGAAGAATCCATGGCAACTATATAATATAAAATCCGGAAGATTCAATCAATTTGTATGTGTGCCGGATTGAGCCTGCGTTTTTTGCGCGAATAATATATGATATTTATGTTTGATATTGTGATGATCCTGTTGACAGTGATGCTGGCGGTGTGGTAAGATAGATGCCGTCCGTCACGGCTGGCCGTGCGGGCATGTTTGAAAGCACGAGGGAAGGGACAGCAGAGAGGGGTGGAATGCCGCGCGGGGGAGGGCGGAGGACGCCTTTCCGCGCGGGCAGCGCAAGGAAGAAGAAGAGAGTCCGGCC
>JAGBGX010000002.1 GCA_017935745.1 Treponema sp.
CAGGGAGCCGCCAGGCTCCCCCGAAGGCCCCGGAGACACCATCCGGTCGATAGGCCGCAGGTGCAGGCGCGGCGACGCGCACAGCCGGGCGGTACTAATAGGCCGCGAGGCTTGGCCGCGCTGCCGCACCGCAGACCCCGCGGACCCGCCCGCGCGCCGCATCTCTCAGCACACAGCACACACCGCAACCCCCCCCTCTCCTCTCCCCCCCCCCGTACTCCTTTCCTACACGCAGCATCTATGTCATATATCGTCTTTTTATCTGCATTTTGTCTTGTGACGGAGGTTGTACAATTGAAAAGCATAGTGAAAGGAATATCAGTTGCGCTTGCAGTTCTTGCGCTGATTTCTTGTGGAACAACAAGAGAATCTGTCAAGGTTACAACAGGAGCATATGAGCGCCTCGACTGGCAGGGACGTGCTACTGGCTCAGAAATTCCGAGCTGGGTTCTGGCTGTCGGAGACAATAATAAGAGAAAGATTGTAAAGGAACTTGATTTAGATGGATATATGGTCTGGAGTTTCAATTCAAACGGATCAGATCTGGAATTTCTTCAGAATTGGACTGACAAGGTTGAGCTTCAAAGCAATGTGGCTCAGTCTATCAGCACATCAATCGGCCGCGCCACAGAAGCTTCACTGGAAGCAGAGCAGAATATTGACGAAACTACAAAGAAAAAGACAGTCAAGGATGTTACTACTGTTTTGTCGAATGTCCGGGTAAACGGCTTGGAAAAAATTGCTTCATACTGGATAAAGAGCCGCGCTTCCACCGTTGCAAAGCCGAAGTCGGATTCAGATTATGAGACAAAGTACACATACTATTCAGTGTGGGCTGTAAAAAATGATCTCTATGAAAAGCAGATTCATGCGGCTATGAATGATCTTCCGGGAAATACATCTCAGGATCCGCTGCTTATGAGACTTATAACAGCATCTATTGAAAAGACAATGCTGGCAGATTCTTCTGCTGATGTTCTGACGTATAACGAACCGTCTGCGGAGTTTTAATGAAAAACGTATATTTTTTTGCAGTTCTGTTTTCGGCATTTGCTGCAGTTTCATGTGCTTCCACATCGGGTTCTGGGAATGTAACGCGTCTTGCATCTGATACAGTCATTGATCTGGACGGATACTGGAATGAAACTGATGTCAGGATTGTGTGTGACACATTGATTTCTGAATGCATCTCTTCTCCGCGGATTGCAAAGTTCAAGTCTCAGTATGGACGTTCGCCTGTTGTGATTATTGACTCAATACGTAATCAGAGCAGCGAGCATATTGACACTTCAATAGTAGAAAAAAAATTTCAGACAGCTATTGTCAATTCTGGTGTCCTTGAATTTGTTTCAAGCAGTTCAGAGCGGCTTTCGCTCCGGGAGGAAAAATCTGATCAGGCAGATCATTCTTCTTTGGAAACTGCTAAGGAAATGGATCAGGAAACAGGCGCTGACTTTATGCTCAAAGGCTCTGTAAAGACAATAGTGCAGACTTCTGATAACACATCAGTGCGCACATATTTTGTCTATGCAGAGCTTCATGACATACAGACGAACAGAATTGTCTGGATGTCTGAAAATGACAGCATAAAAAAAGTTGTAAAACGGCCGAAGGTAAAGCTGTAGCACATATTTTTTTTGACGTGTTTTTCTGAAAGCGAAGTGAGATTGCGATGAAAAAAGCATCCTGTCATTTTCAGCTTGTCTTGCAGACCGCTGTTTTTCTGTGCTTTTTATTGTGCGGCTGCGCTTCTTCTGGAATTGACAGCGTTGCGCTTGACGAAGCTTTTTATGCAGGAGACTATTCGCTGTGCGCCGAGCTGATTCAGAATGCGTCCAAGTCAAAAAAGCATTCTCAGATAGACAGGCTGCTTGATATTGCGATCCTTGAGCATTATGCAAAATCCTATGAGGCATCCAGCAGAACCTTTTCCGATGCTGACAGAGCCATTGAGGCAGCGTATACAAAAAGCATTGCAAAGGCTGTCGGCGCTGCTTCCCTGAACGAAGGAATTTCGGAGTATGCGGGAAATATCTATGAATATATTTTGCTGAACGCATTTAATTCCCTGAATTACTACAATATGGGCGAGCGGGATGAAGCTCTTGTTGAAATCAGAAAGATAGAAATCAAGCAGAAGGAATATATTGCAAAGTACGGGGAGCTTGCCTTGGAAGACGAGGAAGCTGACTACAGTTCTGCAAACAGCTTTGCAAAATCCATACATGTGAGCATGGATTCTGTTTATAGAAGAATTCCGCGCAAGCCGACTGAAGCTGATTTGTACAAGGATTCTGCGTTTGCGCACTACCTTGCGGCGCTTCTGTATTTGCAGGATAAAAGCGGAAGCCCGGAGCTTCATGCCCGGGAATACAGCGCGCTCAGCAGAGGCGCAGGCTATGCTTCCCTGAAAGAAGACCTTGCGGTTCCTGCCGGAATGGGACGGCTTGACATTATTTCGCTCGCAGGAAAAATAATTGAGCGGCAGGAAGGCACTGTGTATATTCCGAGCTTTGCTGAAAACGGAACGCCGCTTTTTATAACTTCAATTGAAGTGAACGGCGCTGTTATTCCTGCGTTCAGGCTGAAGTATGTTTATCCGTATGTTCAGGAAGACAAAAGCGGAAACCTGGTTCGTCCGCCTGATTCGATACAGTCGGTGACAGTTACGCTTGACGGCGGCGATTCGTCCCGGCTGAAGCTTATCGAGTGGTTTGATGATGCCGTCCGCAAGGATGTGGCAGTAAAGGCACGGAAGGAATTTGCCAGGAGCATTGTGCGCAGCACAGCAAAAAAAGCTGCCGCCGTAACGTCCGCTTCCTTTGCGATAAGCGCGGCTCCTGAGAAGCTGCGGTTTCTGGCCGAAATTGCGGCTGTGAAATCGCTTGATGCCGTTGACCTTGCGGAAACAGCGGATGTGCGCCAGTGCAGGTACTTTCCGAGCTTTGCGGCGGGCGGAGGCTTTACTGTGCGGCCCGGAATGTATTCAGGGAAAGTTGAATACTTTGATGCTCAGGGAAACCTTGCTGGAACTGATCGGTTTGAAAATATCCGGGTTTCCCCGGGCGAAATTGCAATTGTGGAGTCTGTATGTGTAAAGTAAGAGCAGCAGTTTTTCTTTTTGCCGGAGCAGCGGCTTTGTTCGCCGGATGCGCATCTGTGTCTGCGGATAAAGGCAGCGCGCCGGAACCTGTTCCGGAATGGGTTTCTGTTCCGAAAAAAGTGTATCCTGCCGACCGGTATTTCTGCCATGTCGGAAAGTCAAAGGACAAGTCTGAAGCTGAGCTTTTGGCGCTTGAAGGGCTTGCCGCGGTGTTCGGGCAGGATATTGCTTCAGCCGGCACATTTTCTTCCAGAATGGAAAGCGCAGCAGCTGCAGGAACAGTTGCTGTTGTGCAGTCAAAAAGCACGCAGTCTGACATTGTGAGGACTGTTGATATCAAGGCTCTTGCGGCAGCTGAAATAAAGGAATACTGGACTGACGGTGAAAATACGGTATATGCGCTTGCAGTCATGGACAAGGCGAAAGCTTCTGCGCTCTATACATCAATGATTTCCAGAAACAATGAAGAGATTGAGCGGCTCCTGTCGTGCCGGGCAGATGATGCATATTCCTTTGAATCGTATGCGTGCATTGATTTTGCCAGGGAAATCGCGGCTTTGAATGAAGTGTACTTGTCGCGCCTTTCCGTTGCCGACTTTTCAGCATTTTGCGCCATAAAGGACAAATGCAGGACTCAGGCGGAGCTTTCTGCTCAGCTTGTGGATGTGGCGCGGCAAATTCCAGTGTACGTCCATTTTGAAAATGACTCAGGCGGACGCTGCGCAGCGGCTTTTGCAAAGGCATTCAATTCGTTTGGATTCAGGACATCGCAAGAAAAAAATGAGCGCTACTCTTTTTCCGGCAGGCTGAATTTTTCTGAAGCAGCTCCCAAGGACAAGTCGTCAGTTCAGTGCCTGTATTTTCTTGAGGCATCCTTGGCCGACACTGCCTTTGCCCAGAACCTTTTGAGCAGCTCCTTTAACGGAAGAAGCTCCGGCAACAGCTATGATGCTGCCGTAAACCTTGCATTCCGTGCAATTGAGTCGAAAGCGTCCGGCAGTTTTGCAAAGGAATTGAGCGCGTTTTTGCAGGGAGTCCGCATTCCTGAAAAATGAGCTTGGGCGCTGTTTTTTTTAGCAGTGCTATTGACAATGAACGCTGATTCCTCTATGATAGATTCATATCTGGAATGCTCCCTTAGCTCAGTCGGTAGAGCAATGGACTGTTAATCCATGTGTCGCTGGTTCAAGCCCAGCAGGGGGCGCTCATACAGGCAGCTGCTGTTTTGGCTGCCTTTTTTATTTGTGCGGAGGTTTTAGGCTCCGGTGCACGCAGCAAGGTTCGCTCACTATCAGAAAAGTTTCAGTTTTTAGCAGTTTCCTTCAGCTGTTTGCGGTGCGTGCAGATTTCACTGGCGGCATAGGCGCAGGCTGCAAAACAGAGAGAGCCAAGCACAGCTCCTGCGGCATCCGCTGTCCAGTCAAAGAAAGAGCAGCTGCGTCCGGGCGTATAGTGCTGGTGAATTTCATCTATGATTCCGTAGGCTGCGGTCAGGGCGGCTGGAATCCATATCCGGGCGATGCTCCGTGTTCCGCAGGCAAAGGAAACCCAGAACGCCAGCCCTGCAAAGCATATTCCGTGGACAATTTTGTCTGCGCCTGCAAACGAAGGCATCTGCTCTATTTTTTCAAGATCAGAAAGATGCCAGCTTACGGCAGTTATAAAGGCGGCCGGAATCCATTTCAGTATTTTTACAGCGAATTTCATGCATCCATTGTATGCTCATTGGCGCGCGATGTCCAGCAGCGGCCTGGATATGCAGCGGAAAACCGAAAAACCAAAAGACAAAAGCGTGCTGGGGAAAGGAGGGTTCCCTCCCAAAGACGTTCATTTGTCTTTTTTCTTGAATTTGAGTATATTATTGTATTAAGCGGAATGCTGATGTTCCCGTCTGCATGCCGCTTTATTTCATACATAAAAAAGAGGTGCACTGAATTATGGCCACGTATCAGTTTCAGACGGAAGTAAATCAGCTTTTAAAGCTCATTATTCATTCGATGTATTCCAACAAGGATATTTTCCTGCGCGAAATTGTTTCAAATGCTTCGGACGCGCTGGACAAGCTCAAGTACCTTACTGTTTCAGACGATGCATACAAGAGCATTGTGTTTAATCCGCGGATTGACATTTCGTTTGATGAAGAAAAAAAAGTGCTTTCGGTTCAGGATTCGGGAATCGGAATGGACGAGGCGGATCTTACAGACAACCTGGGAACAATTGCCCGCTCAGGAACAAAGGCGTTTATCGATATGCTGTCCCAGAGCGGAAGCAGCAGCTCTGACCTGATCGGGCAGTTCGGCGTGGGATTTTACAGCGCGTTTATGGCTGCAAGCCGGATTGACGTGTACACGCGCAAGGCCGGCGGAAACGGAACAGTCTTGCACTGGTCATCAGACGGAACGAATGCCTATGAGATTGAAGAGCTTCCCGCGTCTGACGGACGGTATGCGCAGTACGGATTCGACAAGGCTGAGACGGTCGGCTCGGTGATTGAAATTCACTTGAATGATGACTCAAAGGACTACGCATCTCGGTGGAAGATTGACGAGCTTATCAAAAAATATTCAAACCATATTGCGTTTCCGATTTACCTTCACTACACGCAGACTAAGTATGGAAAGGACGGCAAGGCGGAAGGCAGCGAGAGCAAGGTTGAGCAGGTGAATTCTGCCAGCGCGCTGTGGAAGCGCAGCAAGAGCGAGCTGAAGAAAGAAGATTACAATGACTTCTACAAGACAATCAGCCATGACGGAACAGATCCCCTGCTGTACATTCATACGCACGCAGAAGGAACACAGGAATATACAACGCTTTTTTATGTTCCGCAGACCGCGCCGTTCGATATGTATCAGGCTGACTATAAGAGCGGCGTCAAGCTCTATGTGAAGCGCGTGTTCATTACAGATGATGACCGCGAGCTGCTTCCTGCGTACCTGCGGTTTGTCCGCGGTGTCATTGACTCAGAGGATCTGCCGCTGAATGTGAGCCGTGAAATTTTGCAGCAGAACAGGATTCTTGAAACGATAAAAACGCAGTCGGTAAAAAAGCTTTTGGGCGAATTCCGCAGGCTCGGCGATGAGGCGAAGAAGCTGGAAGGAAAGTCTGACGCAACGGAAGCGGAAAAGGAAACCGTTGCCAAATGGAATGATTTTGTAAAGTCATACAACCGTCCGCTCAAGGAAGGCCTGTATTCAGACTTTGCAAACCGCGATGAAATTGCTGAAATCATCAGGTTCAAGTCAACTGCGGAAGAAGGCACTGGAGATGGAAAATGGACAAGCTTTGCGGACTATGTGCAGCGCATGAAGCCTGAGCAGAAAGCAATCTACTATATCAGCGGCAGCGACGAAAAGAATCTGCGCGCCTCTCCGCTCCTTGAAGCGTACAGGAACAAAGGATTTGAAATTCTGATTATGGCTGATGATATCGATGACATCGTTATTCCTGCCTACGGCAAGTACAAGGATTTTGAGCTTAAGGCCGTGAACCGTGCCGGCAGCGACGAGGAGCTTGGCGTAGATAAGGAAGAGTCAAAAAAGAAGGAAAAGGCCTTTAAGCCCGTTCAGGAAAAAATCAAGAAAGCCCTTGAAGACCGCGTGAAGGATGTTGTGCTTTCAAAGCGGCTTTCGGACAGCCCGAGCTGCATTGTGATTGATGAGAATGATCCGAGCCTGCAGATGGAGCGCATGATGAAGGCGATGGGGCAGGGCGGCGGAAACCTTGTAAAGCCGATTCTTGAAGTGAACGCAGATCATCCTCTTGTAAAAAAGCTTGAAGGAGACTGTGACAGTCAGTTTGTGCAGAATGTAAGCGAGGTTCTGCTTGATCAGGCGCTGCTTGTCAGCGGCACGGAGCTTAAGGATCCTGCCGGATTTGTAAAGTCGCTTAACGCCTTGCTTTCAAGCTGAATTAGTTCTGTCAGTTCATAGATTAATTGTATGCCGCGGCTGGAATCAGCTTGTTTTCGGCTGCGGTTCGCCGACTGTAACATTTATATGGTATGAGTATTTTTTTAGTATGGGAAAAACAAAGAAATCCGATGAGTATCTTGTCGAGCAGGACAATGATCACCTGCGGGAAAACAGCCTGACAGAATCATCATTTCCCGTCCTTTCTGATGCCGGATCTTTAAATCTGGACAAATTCTATGAAATGGCGCTTGAGTTCCAAAGGCTCAAGATGATTTATGAAAGCGCGATAAAGCAGGTTGTTACAAAGCTTGAAATTCTGAACAAGGAATACAAAGTTACGGGAAGGCGGAATCCGATTGAAACAATAAAGTCAAGGATAAAGACTCCTGAAAGCATTGCCAGCAAACTTGAGAAAAAGAATATTCCGTTTACTTTTCAGGCAATGATGGAAAATCTGACAGACATTGCCGGAGTCCGTGTTATCTGCCCGTATGTCTGCGATATTTACAAAGTCAAGGAAATCCTGCTGAAGCAGCCGGACATAGAGCTTGCGGAAGAAAAGGATTATATCAAGAATCCCAAGCCGTCAGGATACAGAAGCCTGCATCTTGTTGTGGAGTCAAAAATCTATCTTTCAAATGCAGAGCATAAGGTTCCTGTTGAAATTCAGCTGAGGACGATTGCCATGGATTTCTGGGCGAGCCTGGAGCACGAGCTTCACTACAAGACGGAAACCAGCATTCCTGAGAGCATCCGCCGGGAACTGCTGAGATGCGCAGAAACAATCGCAATGACAGACAGGGAAATGGAAGAGATTGCCGCCGAGCTTCAGGCGCTGGACTGAAATGCATCGTGCCTGCTCAAATTTGTGCAGAATAAGCGGTGTCTGCCGGAATATCACTGGAAAAACTTCGGGCTTTATGATATACTGCATAAGTTATGCGTGTCCTTGGCTCATGCATGGAGAACAGAAGTGTCTGAATTACATCAGTCTGGTGAAGATTATCTTGAAGCAATTCTTGGATTGGAAAAAGAAAACGGCATTGCCCGTTCTGTTGATGTGGCAAAGCGGCTTGGTGTCTCAAAGCCGAGCGTAAGCCGTGCCATGAGCATTCTCAAGGAAAACGGATACATTGTCATTGGAAAAATCAATTCCCTTGAGCTGACGGAAAAAGGACGTGAACGGGCGGAGTCTGTGTACGGCCGCCATGTCCTGCTTACAAAGTTCCTTGAAAAAATCACAGGCGTAAGCAAGAAGCAGGCTGAAGAAAACGCATGCCGGATTGAGCATTTTATTGATGAAGACATAAAAGCCGGAATTCAAAAATGGATGGAGCAGAATGCATAAAACGAATGAAAAAAAAGAATCCGAAGCAAAGCACGGAGCCTTGACAGGCGACAATCATGCAGCTCTTTGGAGCGGGCGTTTTTCAGAAGGGCCTGACGCTGCTGCCGTTGCATTTGAGACTTCAATCCATGTGGACGAGCGGATGGCGATTGATGATATCCATGGCTCAATTGCTCATGCGTCTATGCTTGGCGAGCAGAAAATCATCTCAAAATCAGAAAGCCGCGAGATTGTGAACGGCCTGAAGTCAATTGAAGCAGACTTGAAGTCGGGCGCCTTGCAGATTGACAGCAGTGCGGAAGACATTCATTCCTTTATAGAGGCTGTCCTTACAGACAGAATCGGGGAGCCGGGAAAAAAGCTTCATACCGGCAGGAGCAGGAACGATCAGATAGCCTTGGACGAGCGGCTGTATTTGCGCCGCACCGTTCCGCGCCTTCAGAATGAAATTCTTGCGCTTATCCAGACGCTGTGCAAAATTGCATCCCGGCATACGGCGTCTCTGCTTGCAGGCTACACCCACATGCAGCGTGCCCAGCCTGGAACGCTGGCGCAGCATCTGCTTGCATGGAGCGCTATGCTTGTGCGTGACTGGGAGCGGCTGGAAGATGCGCTTTCCCGCATTCAAAAATCTCCGCTCGGCTCCGGGGCCTTGCAGGGAAGCACGCTGCCGCTTGACCGGGAGTCTGTTGCAAAGAAGCTTGGTTTTTCGGGAGCTACAGAAAATTCAATTGACTCTGTTTCTGACAGGGACTATTGCATTGAATTCACGTCCTGCTGCGCTCTGCTTCAAAGCCACTTAAGCCGGATGTGCGAGGAAATTGTCCTGTGGTCAACAGCGGAATTTTCGTTTGTCAGCCTGAGCGAACGCTGGTCCACCGGCTCTTCAATCATGCCGCAAAAAAAGAACCCTGACTTTGCAGAGCTGATCAGGGGCCGGACGGGAAAAGTCTACGGTGACTTAATCAGCCTGCTTACAATGGTGAAAGGGCTTCCGCTTGCGTACAACCGCGACCTTCAGGAGGACAAGGAGCCGCTGTTTGACGCGCTTGACACAGTGGAAGCGAATGTGCAGGTGTTCGGCGCGATGATTTCCTGCGCAACGTGGAATGTTGAAAAAATGGCGGCGAGCTGCACCGGCGGATATGCAAACGCGACTGATCTGGCGGAATACCTTGTGCGAAAAGGGCTTGCGTTCAGGACTGCGCACGGAGTTGCTGCACGGGCAGTCAGAATGGCTCTTGATGCGGGGCTTTCAGGAATTGAGGAGCTTTGCATAGAAGAATTCAAGCAGTGCTCCGATCTGATAGAAGATGACATTTATGAGCTTTTAAAGCCTCTGTCGTGCGTGGAAAACCGGCGGACAGCGGGTTCGCCTTCTTCTGCCTCTGCGGAAATCCAGATAAAAGCGCTTTCTGAATTCTGCGCATCGTCCAAAAAACGGATATAGTTCATTTTAAAGCATGATGAGCGGCTTTTGTGCTGCCTGCATGCTTTCTGTAATAGGAGTTTTGTATGAAAAAAATTGCTGCGCTTGTGTGCGCCCTGACGGTCTGCCTGACGATGGCCTTTGCGAAAAAAAAGGCGCCGGGAACATTCATTATCGGACTTGACGACTCGTTTCCGCCGCTTGGTTTCCGCGATGAAAACAATGAGATTGTCGGCTATGACATCGACCTTGCCCGCGAAGTCGCTTCCCGGCTCGGGCTTGCGCTTGTGTGCCAGCCGATTGACTGGTCTGTAAAGGAAATGGAGCTGAACACCGGAAAAATAGACTGCATCTGGAACGGACTTACTATGACAGCCGAGCGGAAGGCTTCTATGGCCTGCACGGAGCCGTATCTTGCAAATGCCCAGGTTGTCGTTGTCCGTAACGGCAGCGGAATTGAAAAGCTTGCTGACTTGCAGGGAAAAACTGTCGGTGTGCAGGCAGGCTCGTCTGCGCAGGATGCCATTGACAATGCAGGGGACTTTAAGAAAAGCCTGAAGAAAATCGTTGAATTCAAGGAAAATATCACGGCACTCAATGACCTTGAAGTCGGAAACCTTGACGGCGTTGTCATGGATCTTGTTGTCGCGGGCTACAGCATTTCCCAGGGAAACAAGCCGCTTTCCATTTTGTCCGAAAAGCTCGCGCCTGAGCAGTACGGCGTTGCTTTCAGCCGGAAAAACAAGGCGCTCCGTGACAAAGTGTGGAAGACTTTGAAAGAAATGCAGGCGGACGGAACAGTCTCAAAGATTTCCATTAAATGGTTTGGAACGGATATTTCTACAATTAAATAAGGCTGAGCGCCGGTTTCCTGCGGGCTTTTGTCCGCGGGAGTTTTTATGATAGAAGCAGTTGCTGCATATTTTGTAAGAATAAAAATCGGAAAGCTTTTGCTGGCAATGCTGCAAAGCACGCTGGTGAGCCTGGAAGTTTTTTTTCTTACGCTGATTTTTTCAATTCCTCTTGCCCTTCTGATCTGCTCCGGGAGAATGTCGCGCATAAAGGCGGTTTCCGGCATTACAAACGTGTTTCTGCTGATAATCCGCGGAACGCCTCTGATGCTTCAGCTGATTTTTGTATATTTTGCGCCGCAGATGATTTTTCATGCCGGGCTTGACCGTTTTATCGCGGCGATTGTTGCCATGGTTATAAATTACGGGGCGTATTTTGCTGAAATTTACCGCGGCGGAATTCAGTCGGTTTCCCAGGGGCAGTACGAAGCTGCAAAAGTCCTCGGGTTTACAAGAAGCCAGACATTTTTCAGGATTATTGTTCCGCAGGTTGTAAAGCGGATAATTCCTCCGATGGGAAACGAAGTGATTACGCTTGTAAAGGACACGGCGCTTGTGCAGGTTCTGGGCGTTGCTGAGCTGTTCCATGTTGCGCAGACTCAGAGCGGCCGGCTTGTGAGCGTGATGCCGCTTTTTATTGCCGGAGTCTTCTACTTTGTAATGAACTGGGGCGTTTCAAAGGCATTTGATTTTATGGAGAAAAAGCTTGGCTACTACAAGTGATGAGATAATCAGGGTTGAAAATGTGAGCAAGCAGTTCGGCAGCCTGGAAGTGCTCAGGGACATTTCCTTTTCCGTTTACAAGGGGGAAGTCCTCGGCATTATCGGGCCGAGCGGAAGCGGAAAGTCCACGCTGCTGCGCTGCATCTGCCAGCTTGAAACGGTGAGCGGCGGCTCTGTTTCTGTGTGCGGCCGGAGCCTTGTAACGGACGGAGTGTATGCTGAAAAAAGCGAGCTGCGGAAAATCGGGCTGAATGCGGGGCTTGTGTTTCAGAATTTCAATCTGTTTCCTCATTTTTCAGTTCTGCGCAATATAACAGAAGCCCAGCGGATTGTCCTTAGAAAAAGCAGCAGGGAAGCGCGCGACACTGCAATGGAGCTTTTAAAGAAAATGAACCTTGAGCAGAAGGCTTTTTCCTATCCGTGCGAGCTTTCCGGCGGCCAGCAGCAGCGTGTTTCCATTGCGCGCGCCTTGGCGCTGAAGCCGCAGGTTCTGTTTTTTGACGAGCCGACGAGCGCCCTTGATCCTGAGCTTACAGGAGAAATCCTTTGTGTAATCCGGGGGCTTGCAGGCGAAAAAATGACAATGGTTGTTGTGACGCATGAAATGTCGTTTGCCCGCGACATAAGCGACAAGATTATTTTTATGGACGGCGGTGTGATTGTTGAAGAGGGAACGCCTTCCGAAGTTATCTGCGCGCCAAAGGAAGAGAGAACCCGGCTGTTTTTAAAGCGGTTTAATGAAGCATAAGCAGCGTTTTGGTTCGTGCGGAGGGTTTCATACCCCGACGCTTGCGTCGCGATGAAGGGTATGAAATCCGACTGCAATACCTTATGAGAACAACAACCTTGATGCTTGCGTCGAGGTTGTTGATTCGTGCGGAGGTTTTCATCCCTGCGGGGCTGCAAGCAGTACCCCGGCGCAGAGTATCAGGCGGCGTCTGTTTTCAGCTCGTTTTTTCACTCTGTTATTGACATTTTTTATAGGCTTGTATATAATAACAGTACCTTTTTGGGGTGTTAGCGAAGCTGGTTATCGCGCTGGCCTGTCACGCCGGAGACCACGGGTTCGAGTCCCGTACATCCCGCAAGAGCATCTGTGTAGACGCAGGTGCTTTTTTTTTGCCTTGCAGTGTACGCGGGCAACTTGCCCGGGCAGGCTGCAAGATGAGCGGACTTCGGCGCAGAGAGCCGGACTGGAATCTTCCGCACGGATCATTTTAAGGAACGTTTAAACACAGCTGCTGAAATGGCGCGGCTGTGTTTAACTTACAGTTTGCGTTGCAAACTAACTTATTGAACTGTCCGCTCACGCGGACGAATTGCAATCCTCGGAAGTTGTTCTCGCAACGAGCCGCTAGGCGAAGTTTCCAGCGAACTTTCTACGGTGTTGCGTTTTAAGGAACTGGTATGACAAACAAAGTGTATATAATCGGACACAGAAACCCTGACACGGACTCAGTTGTGTCGGCGGCGGCGTATGCACGGCTCAAGCATCTTCTCGGACGGCCTGAGTATGTTGCTGCCCGGGCGGGAAACCTTGCGCCCCAGACCGAGTATATTTTCAAGCGGTTCAAGGTTGAGCCGCCCGCGTATATTCCCGATCTCATTCCAAAGACAGAATTCTACATGAACAGAACGTATGTTACGGTTGACCAGGACGTTTCGCTGTGGGAAGCCGTTGACAAGATGATAAGCACATCTGCTTCCGTTCTGCCTCTGGTGAATGTTGACGGAACGTATCAGGGGCTTTTGAATTACAATGCGTTTGCCCTCAATTCATTTAAAATCCTCAGCCCTAAGCGCGATGACATTTTTTTAACAAGCATCCAGCTCATTGAAAAAACTTTGAACGCGGCGCTGATTGTCGGATTTGACACTGAAGACTATTTTAAGTGCTCGATTATGGTGGGCGATGATGACGCGGCCTCGTTCCGAAGCCTTTTGTGCGAAAAGAAAAGCGAAAACATTGTCGTCATTACCGGGGACCGTGAGGAAATCCAGCGGATTGCAATAGAGGAAAAAGTCCGCGCTGTCATTGTGACAAAGGATTATGTGGTGAAAAAAGAGCTGCGGGAGCTTGCGCGGAAAAACCGTGTCTCCGTTTTGTCGGGGCATGACAGCACTGTGACAACCGCAATGCTCATAGAGTATTCTTCCCCGGTAAGCTCAATGGCTGACACAAAAATTCTGCCGGTAAAGGCAGGCGACAGCGTCCAGAAAATCAGGCCGCAGCTTGCTCAAAGTCCGGCGCGCTGTCTTCCCGTTGTGGACGATGACTTCAAGGTGATCGGAACTATCAGCGAGAGCGACTTGCTTCATGATGCCACGATTCAAGTGATTCTTGTTGACCATAATGAGCCTCAGCAGGCAGTGGAAGGAATTGAAAACTACACGATCCAGGAAATAATCGACCACCATAAAATCAGCACGTTTTCAACAAAAATTCCAATCAACTTTATAAACAAGGCCGTCGGCTCTACAAGCACAATCATTGCAAACCTGTACCGCGAGAACCGGGTTTCAATTCCCAAGGACATGGCGGCGATTCTTTTGTGCGGCATCCTGAGCGACACGCTGATTCTTCAGTCGGCGACAACAACCGAGTACGATGTTCTGACGGCGGAGTATTTGAGCAGCATCACGGAGCTTGACATAAAGGAGCTTGGCAACGACATCATAAAGAGCGGAAGCCACATCGGCGGGCGTTCTGCGCAGGAAGTCATCCGCCAGGACATGAAGGAATATGCGGAAGGAAAGGTGAAGTATTCGGTGAGCCAGATTGAAGTTGACAGCACGCGGGAAATCATAGAGCGGAAGCAGGAATTCCTTGGCTGCCTGGAAAGCTGCCGCACAGCCAGAGGCGCACTGTTCAGCGCGCTTCTGGTGACAGACATTACAAAGCTCAGCTCCATTCTGTTTATTGCAGGAGATCCGAAGTTTGAGTCGCTGCTGAATTTTCCAAAGCAGGACGAGCACATTTACTATCTCAAGGACATTGTTTCGCGCAAGAAGCAGCTGATTCCGCTTCTTTCCGAGCTGACGGCAAAAGCTGTATAACCTTGGGAAATTTCAGTTGTTCTACTTATATATCTGCTGTGCATTCACGCTGCGGATTTTTTGCGGGAGAAAAAAATGATAGAAGTTGAAAATGTGTCGAAGCTGTTCGGCGATTTTCTTGCGGTTGACGGCATAAGTTTTTCCATTCAGACCGGCGAGATTGTGGGGCTTCTGGGACCGAACGGAGCCGGAAAGACAACAACGATGCGCATCATCACAGGCTTTCTTGAGGCGGATTCAGGCTCGGTGAAGATAGACGGACTCGATGTCCGCGAGCATCCTGTGGAGACAAAGCGAAAAATCGGCTACATGCCGGAAAGCGCGCCGCTGTACAGCGACATGATTGTTGCCGACTATCTTTCGTATGTTGCCGAAATCGAAGGAAAAAATCCGTGTGAAAAAGTTCCTGAGCTTGCGGATGTATGCGGACTGAAGGAAGTCATGCACAAAAACATCAGCGAGCTGAGCCGCGGAAACAAGCAGCGTGTGGGGCTTGCCCACGCGCTTATGGGCGAGCCTGAGATTCTGATTTTGGACGAGCCGACGAGCGGACTTGATCCGAACCAGGTGCAGGAAGTGCGCAGCCTCATAAAAAAAATCGGCGAGACAAGGACAGTCATCATTTCAACTCATATCCTTAGTGAAGTTGAATCCCTGTGCAGCCGGGTCATTATTATTTCAGGCGGAAAAAAAGTCGCCGACAGCCCGACGGAAGAGCTTCGCAATCACTACGGAAATTCGGCGGAAGTGATTCTGTCTGTTTCCGGCTGTTCTCCTGAGGAGCTGACAGAAAAACTTGGCGAAGTGAGCGGCGCCTCCTGCATTTCTGTGCGGCAGTCCGGCGGAAAATGCGAGGCAAGCGTTTCCGTGGAAAAAGACAGGGAAATACGGCCGGAGCTTGCGGCTGTCTGTGTGCGCAGCGGCTGGCAGCTCTATGAAATGCAGCTTCGGAAGAACAGCCTTGAAGATGTGTTCAGAAGCATAACATCGTCGGTGTCCGGGCAGGAACCGGCCATGGCAGAATGAACGGATGTGGACGCAGAGCATCGGGGTTGAATTCGCTACACGCATAAAGGCGCTTGTGCTGCAAGTCCGGGCCTGCGGTGCATCATCAGCAAAAAACGAAAGGCGGTTCGTTTTGCCGTCTTACAGGAGTTATAGTCAAAATGAAAAAATCAAAAACTGTTCCGTGGGCTGTGATTATGAAGCGTGAGCTTTGCGCGTATTTTTCAAGCCCGGTCGCGTATATTGCGGGCGCGCTGTTCCTGCTTTTCAGCGGGCTGCTGTTCTTTACGGCATTCTTTCTTGTGAACAGGGCTGAGCTGAGAAACTTTTTTGAGCTTTTGCCGCTGCTGTTCAGCTTTTTTATTCCTGCGCTGACAATGAGAATTTTCAGCGAGGAAAAGAGAAGCGGAACTATGGAAACGCTTGTGACGCTTCCCGTGCGGACAGCTGACATTGCCGCGGGAAAGTATCTTGCGGCATTGCTGTGCAGTCTCGCGCTTTTTGCACCGACGCTGCTCTATGTTGTTCCCTGCCTGCTGTTTGCATCTTCCGGCGTTGACGCGGGCCCGGTTGCCGGCGGATACATGGGTGCGGTTTTGCTTGCGTCATCATTTACAGCAATCGGAGTGTTTGCTTCCGCTGTCACAAAAAATCAGATAGTCTCGTTTTTTCTGGCGTTTGCAATATGCATTTTTCTGACAATGGTTTCGTCATTTGCTGTTTTCCTTCCCGGCTTTCTTGTAAAGGCAGTTTCCTTTGTTTCTGCTTCAAGCCATTTTCTGTCCGTTTCCCGGGGAATAATCGATTCGCGGGACATTCTGTATTTTCTGTCTGTGACAGCGGTGTTTGTTGCGCTCACTGTCCGCGCTGTCTCAAATTCAAGGAAAGGATATTGAAATGAAAAGGAAAAATGCATTTGTTTCATGGCTTAAAAGCCCGGCAAGCGATATATGGCTTTTTATCTGCGCTGTTGTTCTGCTGAATTTGGCTGCTTCCCGCCTTTTTTTCCGGCTTGATATCACGGCCCAGAAATCGTATTCCATTTCACCGGCGAGCAGGAACGCTGTAAAAATGCTGGAAGAGCCGCTGAGCGTAAAAGTCTTTTTTTCTTCAGATCTTCCGTCGCCGTACTCGAATGCGGCTCAGTATGCAAAGGATCTTTTGTCGGAGTACAAGGCTGCGGCGAACAAAAATTTCAGCTGCGAATTTTTTGACATGGACAAGCCTGACAGCCAGCGGATAGCGAGAGGATTCGGCTTGAATCAGGTTAATATCCGCGAGATAAAAAACAATGAAGTCGGATTTAAAAGCGCATGGATGGGCATTGTCCTTTCATATGCGGATCAGATTGAAAAGCTTGACGGAATTTCTTCAGGGGACGGACTGGAGTACGCTATAACTTCCGCCATTGGAAAAATTGTTTCAAGCACGAATATTCTTTCGGGGCTTCAGGAGCCTGTTGTCTTTACCTTGTACAAGTCGCAGTCGCTTGAGCAGTTTTCCATTTCCGGCTTTGACAGGATTGACAGCGAAGTGCAGCGCGCGTTTGATGCTGCGAATAAAAAATTCGGCGGAAGGCTTGAGCTGAAGAAGGAAAATCCCGGCTCTGCGGCGGCAGCTGCGCTCAGTGAAAAATACGGCATTCAGGCCGTAGACTGGGAAGATGAAAGCGGAGCAGTGCAGTTCGGCGCAATCGGACTTGTCGCTGAGCATGGACAGAAATGCAAGGCTGTTCCGCTCGGCATTGCCAATGCAGTCATAAGCTATGTTGTCTCGGGCCTTGACGGGCTTGAGGATAACATAGCTGAATGCGCCGCAAGCGTTGTGTCAAAGTCTTCTGTGATTGCGTACAGCACAGGCAGCGGAGAGCATTCTGTGCAGGATGAAAGAGACTCGCTGTATTTTGCTGATTTGCTCAGCGACACATACACAGTGCAGGGAGTGAATCTGGCGGAAGAGGACATTCCTGTTTCTGCATCTTCGCTGATTATAAACGGGCCGAGGGAGACGTTCAGCGAGGAAGCACTGTACAGAATCGACCAGTTTGTTTTGCGCGGCGGAAATGTCATGCTCCTTTTGGATTCGTACAGCGAGCTTTCTGCGCCGGGCGAAATGATGTACTACCAGCAGCCTGTCTATGTTCCTGTTGACACCGGGCTTGAAAAGCTTTTGTCTGCCTGGGGAATTTCTGTCGGCAGTGAATATGTGCTTGATGAAAAATGCTTTGCCCGCAGCAGCCAGCAGTATGGCAAGCTTGAGTTCTACTATGTTCCGCGCATTCAGAAAAACTGCCTTGACCAGAAAAATCCTATTTCCCGGAACCTGGGCGATGTTCTGTTTCTTCAGCCGTTTGAAATCACTGTGTCAGAAGAAGCTGAAAAGCAGGGCGCGCGCGTTTCTGTGATTGCGTCATCCTCTGAACGGGCATGGACGGTTCCTGTGACGGAAGGATTTGTCCTGAGTCCGCTTGCATTCTTTCCTCCGCGGGAAGAAGATCAGTTCAGCAGGAGAAATCTTGCTGTTCTTCTGGAAGGAACATTCAAAAGCGCGTTTAGCTCCCGGCCCGGTTCTTCCGAAGAAACTGAAAGTCCGTTTCAGGCGAAGGCTCATCTGAATGCGGGTACTCAGAATGCGCGGATTCTCGTTGTTTCAACTTCCGGCATTACGACTCCTGCCGTTTTGCAGCAGAATTCGCAGGAGCCTGTTGCGCTGTTCCTGCGGAATGCGGCGGACTATATGAGCGGCAAGGAAGAATTCTGCTCCATGCGCACAAAGACTCTTTCGGCAAACACGCTGAATATTTTTTCCGGGAAGCTTGCGCTCGCAGTAAAGTATTTTTATCAGGCCGGGCTTTCTGCTGTGACTGTGATTGCCGGCATCTGCGTTTTTGCTGCGCGCAGACGGCGCAAGGAAAAAATCCGCATGAGATATAATCCGGATAATCCAAGATGCAAAAACAAAAAGACGGAGGAATAAGGTGAAGAGGCTCTATACAAGAAAAGCTGTGCTGCTCTGCTCAATTGCTGTTCTGGCGGCAGTGTATGTTCTTCAGCTTGCGCTTGAAAACAGGACGAATGTCAGAACCGTTTTTACGGAAGAAAGCATTGACTCCGTTGTCATTTCCAGGGACGGCGAGCCTGTTGTGTCGGTTCAAATGCAGGATGGAAAATGGACCGCGGGCAATCAGCATCTTCCTGCAAAAGAAAACCGGGTGAACGGAATTGTCAATGCAGTCAGTGAGATAAAGATTCTTGAGACGGTGCATTTAGGCGGAACAGATGCCGGCCGCTACGGGCTGAATGAAGAATCGTCTTTAAAGGCGGAAGCTTTCTCCGGCGGAAAGAAAGTGCGGACTCTGTCTGTGGGAAAAAGCACAGCCACAGGAAGCCAGTGCTATGTCCAGATTGACGATGATAAAAAAATATATCTGGCGCAAGGCTCCCTGCGCTCTTCGCTTGAAGTTTCCGAGGAAGATTTAATAGAAGAAGAAAAACCAGAGGCGGAACAGGAATAGGATTGATTCATGCGGAATTTTTCATGCCTGCCGCTCTAAGCCGCAGTTCCAGCGGAGAGCGCTATGACGGCTGCCAGCCTTTTTCTGCAAAAAGCAGCAGAAGCTCTGCATCAGAAAGCGGCCGGCATTCATTTTCACGCAGGGCGCAGTCAAGGGAAAGCGAGCCGATTGCAATGCGCTGTAAGTGCGAGACTGCGCCGCCAAGAGACGCAATCATTCTTTTTACCTGATGAAATTTTCCTTCTGTGATGGTGAGGAGGCATTCCGCCGGGGAAATCCATTCAAGCCGGGACGGAAGGGAAACAAAGGGCTTTTCATTCTTTTCAGCGGGAATAAAAAATCCTGCCTTGCATTTTGCTGAGTATGCGGCCTGCTCCTGCGCGGACACTGAATTTTCAAGCTGTATGCGGTATGTTTTTTTCACATGGAACTGCGGGCTTGTGAGCGCGTGCGACACAGAGCCGTTTGTTGTAAAAAGAAGCAGCCCTTCTGTGTCCGTATCGAGCCGGCCGGCGGTGTGCAGGTTGCCCAGAGAGCTGCTCTCCGCACAGGCAAAGTACTGGCGCGGAATGCATTCATACACGGTTTTGTACAGCGTGTCCTGCCGCCGCGAGCAGATGGTGCCGGGGCCTTTGTTCATCATGAGGTAGATGTCCGGCGCAAGAGGCACGGCCGTGCTTTCTATGGCAAGGGTGTCGGCTGAAAGGCTTATGGGATAGGCGCAGTCAAAAATCCGCGCTCCGTTGACAGTGACGGATTTCCTTTGCAAAAGCCGCCTGACCCTTCTGTGCGTGCTGATTCCTCTCCTGATGAGAACAGTGTCCAGCCGTTCCCTGAAAAGCGCTTCCATGGGCTTACTATACCGCCGCGCGGCAAAAAATGCAATTTCATAGCAACCTTTACAGGAGTTTTCCCGGGTTACTGCATGGCATGCGCTGCCTCAGTGCAAAGGAAAACTGATGCAGAATCGCTGGACGTACATCAGGTCTGCCTGCCATGACGCTTTTTTTTTCTTTGCGTGTGTGATACACTTTTCACATGAGCGAAGAATCAGAAGACAGGACAGTATATATTCTTGATGCCTACGGGCTTATTTACCGGGCGTACTTTGCGCTCTTGAACCGTCCGCTTACAAATCCGGGCGGGGACAACATCAGCGCCGTTGTCATTTTCTTTAAGAACCTGAAGGCGCTTATTTCAAAGTACAGGCCGTGCTATCTGGCGGCGGCATTTGACTCGCGGGTAAAGACATTCCGCCATGAGCTGTACGCGGAGTACAAGGCGAACCGTGCGAAGACTCCCGAAGACTTGCACGCGCAGGTTCCCTGGATAGAAGAAATTCTTCAGGCATTTGAAATTCCTGTGCTGCGTTCTGACGGATTCGAGGCGGACGACATCATTGCAACGGTGGCGCGTGAGTGCGCTGCGCAGAACCGTCCGTGCAGGGTTTTAAGCGGCGACAAGGATTTGCTTCAGCTTGTGACTGATTCCTGCCGGGAAATGCAGCCTGACAAAACAAACGGTGGCTGGGAAGTCATTGGAATTCAGGAAGTGAAGGACAAGTGGGGAATTCCGCCTGAAAAAATGCTGGACTATCTTTCTCTTGTGGGAGACACTTCCGACAATGTTCCGGGCGTAAAGGGAGTCGGCGGAAAAACTGCTGTCAGGCTTTTGAACGAATACGGAACGCTTGACGGAATTTATGAGCATGCCGGTGAAATCAAGGGTGCGCTCGGTGAAAAAATCAGGAGCGACCGGGACAACGCGTACTTTTCAAAAAAACTTATAACGCTTCGGACTGATGTTCCTGTCAGCATCGACTTTGAGTCGTTCTGCACAAAGCATATGAACTGCGCTGCGGGTGCCGGTCTTCTTGAAAAATACGGTGCCTATGCAATTGCAAAAAGTTTTGCCGCGGAAGAAATTTCAGAAAGAAAAAAGGAAGCGGCAGACGCGCCGCAGGAGAAGGTTTCTGAGCGTCCCGTGGTGCAGAACAAAGGTGATTACAGTCCCTGCACAAGGCTGAGCAGCCTTGAGTCATACATCAGCTCGGTTATTGAATCTAAAGAAAAAACCGTTGCCTTTGACACAGAGACAGACAGCCTTGATACGTGCAGCGCCCGTCTTGTCGGGTTCAGCCTGAGCGCGGAAAAAGGAAAGGGAATCTATGTTCCTGTGATTCTGGGCGGCGGAATGTTTGCGCCTGAAACAATTTCCAGGGAGAACTGCATAGCTCAGCTTGAGCGGCTGTTTGCTGACAAGGATGTGACAGTCGTGATGCACAACGGAAAATTTGATCTTGAAGTCCTTGAGTCGAACGGCATGAAGAAAAAGGCTGAATGCAGAATTTTTGACACGATGGTGGCAGCATGGCTTTTGAATCCGGCTGCAACAGGAAAAAGTCCGTATTCGCTGGAATTCCTTGCTGAAACCCGGCTCGGCCTGAAGGGAATTGAGTTCAAGGACATTGTTCAGAAAAATCAGACATTCGCAGATGTTCCGCTGGAAAAGGCGGTGATGTATGGCGCGGAAGACTCCGACTTCACTTTTCAGCTGTACGGAATTTTAAAGAAGGAGCTGCATGATGCCGGGCTGGAGCCTGTGTTCTATGATATGGAAATGAAAATTCTGCCGGTGCTTGTCTCGATGGAAATGCAGGGAATTCATCTTGACAGGCAGAAGCTGAATGAATACAGCGGGGAGCTTTCAGTTCTGATTTCTAAAAAGGAAGCGGAAATTTATACAGTTGTCGGCCATGAATTCAACATTGCTTCCCCAAGGCAGCTTCAGGCTGTTCTGTTTGAAGAGCGCAGACTTCCGCCCGGAAAAAAAATCAGGACCGGCTACAGCACTGACACTGCTGTTCTCGAAGAGCTTGCCCGGACGGCAGACGATCCTGTTCCCGGACTGATTCTTGACTACCGTTCATATGCAAAGCTTCAGAGCACGTATGTGGAAGCGCTTCCGCTTCTGGCTGACAGGAACGGAAGGGTTCACACGTCCTTTTTGCAGACAGGCACGGCGACAGGCCGCCTTTCAAGCCGGGATCCGAACCTTCAGAATATTCCTGTCAAGGATGAAGCCGGCAGAAGAATCCGCGCTGCGTTCACTGCTGTTCCGGGAACTGTTTTGATTTCTGCTGACTATTCTCAGATTGAGCTTGTTGTCCTTGCGCACTTGAGCGGAGACAAGAATCTGTGCTCGGCATTTGTCAGCGGAACTGATGTGCACAGATCAACTGCATCCCTGATTTATGGAATTCCTTCGGAGGAAGTAAAGCCCGAGCAGCGGCGCTTTGCAAAAACAGTGAACTTCGGCGTGATGTACGGAATGAGCGCATTCAGGCTTTCCAAGGAGCTTGGCATCAGCAGGACGGAAGCGCAGAATTTCATCAGCCAGTACTTTGCGACATATTCAGACGTAAAAAAATTTCTCGATGAAACAAAGGCGTTCGCGCGGAAAAACGGCTTTGTGGAGACGATTTGCGGCCGCCGCCGTTTTATTCCCGAAATAAAAAGCTCAAGCAAGCTTGTGCTTCAGGGAGCTGAGCGCATTGCCGTGAACACGCCGATTCAGGGAAGCGCAGCTGACATTGTGAAGATTGCAATGATCCGTGTTCAGGAAGCCTTCAGCAAAAATAATATTTCGGCGCGGATGCTTCTTCAGGTTCACGATGAGCTGATTTTTGAGTGCCCTGAGGAAATGCACATTGTTGAAAAAGCCGTTTCTGTAATCCGGCACGAAATGGAACATGCAGTCAAGCTGAGGATTCCGCTGCGTGTCAGCATTGAACACGGAAAAAACTGGGGAGAATTCCACTGATGATTCTGTGCGTAACGGGGCCCATGGCTGCCGGAAAAAACATGGCGGCCGCGCTTCTTGAAAAAAAAGGCTTTTTGTCCATTGATGCTGATGCTGCCGGACACAAGGCAGTCGAGCTGTGCAAGGAGCGCATTCTCCAGGAATTTTCGCCGCTCGCTGCTGAAAAAAAAATTCCGCTTTTGGCTGAGGACGGAACAGTCATCAGGAGAAATGTGGGCGCCCTGATTTTTGGAAACAGCGCGCTTGTGGAAAAGCAGGAGCGCATTGTTTTTCCGTACATCGATTCAATTATCGAGCAGTTCATTGAGTCTCATAAAGGACGCGATATTGTTATAAATGCTGCCGTTCTCTTTAAGACTGCCTCGATGAAAAAAGCTGATGCTGTCCTGTATATTGACTCGCCCTGCATTGTCAGGTTTTTCCGTGCAAGAAAAAGGGACGGCATGAAAGCCTGCCACATTCTCCGCCGCTTTAAATCCCAGCGGATGCTCTTTAAACAGTATAAAGACACCGGGATTCCAATGAAAAAAATTCTGAACATCACGGGAGCCGGTGTCCTTCAAAAGAAAATAGAAAAAGCGCTCTGCCTGCTGCGTCCTTTAGATTCAAAGAAATAGTTCTAAATATCTTTTTTGTACTGCCGATATTGTCAGTATGGATACCAGCTCTGTATCAGGCGGTTTTGCGCGCCGCATTTTTCAGGGCTGGCAGGGGATAACGTATGGAACAGAAAAGAACTATTTGGATTGTGCTTGCAGCCGGAATTTTTTTACTGGTTGTGCTTGGTGCCGCTTTAATTCTGTATGCGCCTGAAGCAAAAAAAAATACAACAGCTCTTTATCAGAGGGACAGCGGATCAATCTGGATGTCACCTGAGGCTGCCGAATATAAAAAAGCTGATCCGTATGCGGATGGCATAAAGCTTCCTCCTGAACCGTTCCGCAGCGATTCCGCCATGCTTCCTCCCGGCGGGGAAACTGTTCCCGCAGAAAAAGAGGCAGACAGCCTGATGCCCGGGCCGGAAGAGAAAACGGACGGAGATGTCACTGTCATTGCATCAGAAAGCCGGAATGTGTATAACGCTCCTGACAGTTCTTCAACAACAATCGACTTGAACGCCCTGAAGTCTGCGCCTTCTTCAGGCTCAGAAAATGTTACCGCGCAAAACAGGGCCGCTGAAAATGCAATCAGGGAAACGAACGCCGTGCACCGCAATGTTGAAAAAAGCGAAGTGCTTGTTGAAAAAAAGTACACCGCGCCCAAGCCTGCTGTTTCAGCCGCCAAGCCCGCCGCTTCAAGTCCGGCTCCGAAAAAAACTGTTTCTGTTCCGGCTCCTGCAAAAAGAGCTGCCGACAGATTCTGGGTGCAGGCAGGTTCTTACACAACGACAAAAAATGCTGATGAGGCGCGCAGCGTCCTTGAGTCAAATAAAATTCCGTGCGAAGTTTTTACTTTCACAGACGCAAAAGGAATTCTGCATTACCGCGTGAGAGTCGGCCCGTATGTGACAAAAAGCGAAGCTGAGTACTGGAAAAAGCGGATAGACTCGATTTCCCTTTTTGCAGGCAACAGCAGCTACATCACAAATACAAGCGCAGCAAAATAAGCGCAATGAAAAAGACAAACGCGATGCGCATTCTTGACGGCGCGAATATTCCGTATGAAGCAAAATCATACGATGATGACGGTGAGCATGAGCTTCGCAGGGGAGCCGCTGCTGAAACATCAAGAAAGCTCGGCATGCCTGCGGAGCGCATCTTTAAAACAATTGTCATGCGGACAGAAGAAAAGGAAACCGTTGTTTTCTGTCAGAGCGCATCCTGCGAAATCAATTTAAAGAAGGCGCGGAAAGCCTGCGGTGCAAAGGAAGTTGCTCCCGTAAAGACGGAGGAGCTTTTGCCGCTTACAGGATATGTCCGCGGCGGCTGCTCTCCGATTGGAATGAAAAGAAAATTCAGGACTTTTATTGACAGTTCTGTCATGCAGTATGAAACAGTCTGCGTCAGCGCCGGAGTCCGCGGAATGCAGCTTGTTCTTTCTCCTGCGGACTTGATACGCATAACCGGGGCTGTCACCGTTGACTTGGCTCTTGAATAGCAGCTGTATTCTGCGCGGAATGAAATGCAGTTTTTCTGGCTGTGATGCGGGCTGATTATCGACTTTTCTTTTGTTCTGTAGTAGAATGGAAATCATGAGAACGCACACATTTAAAGGCGGAATTCATCCGCCTGAAATGAAGGAGCTGAGCAACGGCTCCCCTATAAAAGAAGCCTTTCCTTCTTCAGGAACAGTAACAATTCCTGTTACGATGGGAGGCGCAATGAATTCGCCTCTGGTAAAGGCGGGAGACCTTGTCGCCAAAGGCCAGAAGATTGCTGAAAGCGACAAATTCATGTCTGTCCCGGTGCATGCTTCTGTGGTTGGAAAAGTCAAGAAAATTCAGTCATGCACTGTTACGGGCAATATATCCGTTCCATGCATCATTATTGAGGCGGACGGTTCCGGCCGGACAGACTATATGGAGCCGCTTGATCCGTTTTCATGCGGAAAGGAGCAGGCTCTTGAAAGAATCCGTGAAGCCGGAATTGTCGGCATGGGAGGCGCGTCTTTTCCTGCGCATGTAAAGCTCAGTCCGCCTGAAGGAAAAAAAATTAGCTATGTCCTCGTGAACGCCGCTGAATGCGAGCCGTATCTCACCTGTGATGAGCGCATGCTGATAGAATTCCCTGAAAAGCTTGTTGACGGGCTTTCAGTCATTTTGCATCTCACGGGAGCCGCGGGAATCATTGCGCTTGAAGACAACAAGGCGTATATCAGGCCTTCCCTGGAAAAAGTAATTGCGGAAAAAGGATGTGCGTCTTCCATGAAAGTTATGACGGTAAAGACAAAGTATCCGCAAGGCTCTGAAAAATTCATCGTGTCGTCCTGCCTTGGAACGGAAATTCCTTCGGGAAAGCTTCCTGCTGATGCCGGTGCTGTCATTTCAAATGTGGGAACTGTCTGTGCGATAAGCGATGCGTTCAGGCTGGGCATTCCGCTGACAGACCGCTGTCTTACGGTTTCAGGCGGCGCAGTCGAAAATCCGTGCAATCTGAAAGTTCCCGTGGGAACCATTGTGTCCGATCTTATGCCCGAATTTTTTACGCTAAAGGAAAACCTCACCGCAAAGATTATTTCCGGCGGCCCGATGATGGGATTTTCCATGGCGAGCGCGCATTTTCCTGTTGCAAAAGGCACAAGCGGCGTCACGTTCCTTACAAAAGAAGAAACATATCTTACTGATGAAGAGCAGTGCATCGGCTGCGGAAACTGCATTTCAGCCTGTCCTATGAGGCTCAGTCCTGTGCTTATGGTCCGGGAGCTGAAGGCTGAAAACCTGCCCAAGGCAAAGCGGTTCGGGCTTATGGACTGCATTGAATGCGGCTGCTGCTCGTATGTCTGTCCGGCAAACGTGAGGCTTGTCCAGCGGTTCAGAATCGGAAAGGCGGCCGTCCGCGGGCAGATGATGGCTGAAAAGGCGAAACGGGAGGCAGAAAAAAAATGAGCGTGGAAAATCAGGGCAAACTGTATCTTTCATCCAGTCCGCACTTTACATCGGGCTCTTCAACCCGGAACATCATGGCGGCAGTCCTTTTTGCGCTGCTTCCTGAATGCGTGTACGGCGTCATTCTCTTCGGGCTTCCGGCGCTTTCTGTGATGCTGGTTTCTGTGGCAAGCTGCTTTCTTTTTGAGCTGCTGTTTCAGAAAGTCACACGCCAGAAAATTGTTGTGTCAAACCTTTCGCCGTGCGTTTCCGGCATTCTGCTTGCGCTTGTTCTTCCTTCAACCGTTCCTGTCTGGATGGCTGTCATCGGCTCGTTTGTCGCTGTTGTCATTGCAAAAGGCATTTTCGGCGGAATCGGAAGCAACGTGTTCAATCCTGCGCTTACGGGGCGCGCATTCCTGTTTATCAGCTTTCCTGCTGCGCTCGGAGCTTCGTGGTTCAATCCTGAAATTGACGCGGTTTCCAGTGCGACTGCGCTGAGCGGAATAAAGGCGGGGACATTTGCCGCAGACAGCTCGGTGTATCTTCAGTACTTTCTGGGAAACAGGGCGGGCTGTATTGGAGAAACATCTTCCCTGCTGATTCTGATTTCGTTTGCATTTCTTGTCGTTATAAAAGTTGTTGACTGGCGTGCGCCGCTTGCTATGGTCGCTGCTGTTGCTGTGTGCACGTTTGTTTCCGGCGGAGATGTCCTGCTGTCTCTTCTGACGGGAGGGCTTCTGTTTGGAGCGGCGTTCATGGTGACTGACTATGCGACTGCTCCTGTCACCGGCTTGGGCCGCATAGTGTTCGGCTTTGGCTGCGGGCTGATAACATTCCTCATCAGAAAATTCGGCAGCTACCCGGAAGGAGTCATGTTCAGCATACTGATTATGAATTCGGTTGCTCCGTTCCTGAACAATCTGACTGCCCGGATGTACGGCTACGGAAAAAAAGGAAACGGATGCGCCATGAAAAAGAAAGCTGTTTCCGGCATCAGTCAGGAGGAGGCAAGATGAACCGTCAGAATTCAGTTTTTGAAATGCTCCGGCTCGGCGTGACGCTTGCGCTGTATGCCGCTGCCGCCTGCACAATTCTTGCAGCTGTAAACATGGTGACTTCCGTCAGGATTGCGCAGAATAAAACTGACCGGGCAAATGCCGCAATGAAAGCGGTGTTTCCAGAGGCGGACAGCTTTGTTCCCGCCGAGTCCTTTTCTCCCGCGCAGAATGCTTCCGCTGTGATTCAGAGTGTCTATCTTGCAAAGCAGAACGGAATGACAGCCGGCGGCGTTGCGGAAGTTTCCGGCCCGACATACGACAGAGGCACTCTTATGGTCGGAATGAAAACTGACGGAACGATAACGGGAGTCCAGTTTCTTGAGCTGACTGATTCTCCGGGATTCGGGCTGAAGGCAAATGATCCGACATTTCATCTTGCAAGCGGAAAGACATTCTGCGGCCAGTTTGAAGGAAAAAATGCCCGGGACGGATTTTTATCAGGCGCTCATTTTGATTCGATTTCAGGCGCCACGATTACAAGTGTTGCCGCCGGCAATCTGATAACGGAAGGCACAGGATGCCTGTTTGAACTGTTCAGCCGGGAACGCAGTCCGGAATGATTTTATGAGGTTACTGAAATGAATAGGCAGCTGCACATTTTTACAAACGGATTTGTCAGGGAAAATCCGCTCTTGGTTTTGAATATCGGGCTTTGTTCCTCGCTCGGCGTTACAACAAGCATTTTCAACGGGCTTGGAATGGGAATGAGCATGACGTTTGTTCTTGTCATGAGCGAAATCGTCATAAGCATTTTCAGAAAGCATATTCCGTCTTCAATCCGTCTTCCGGTTTTTATCATTATAATCGCGGCGTTTACAACGATTGTTCAGCTTGTTCTTCAGGCGTATGTTCCGTCTCTCTATGATGCGCTCGGCGTATTTCTTCCGCTGATTGTTGTGAACTGCATTATCATGGGGCGCGTTGAGTCATTCGCTTCAAAAAACAGCGTCGGAAATTCCATTCTTGATGCATTCGGCATGGGGATCGGATATACGCTGGTGCTTGTGATTATTTCCCTGATCCGCGAATTTTTTGGCGGAGGAACGCTCATGGCAGGGACAGCCGCAAAGATTGATGTCATTCCCGAGGCATACAGAATCGGAATGCTTAACAGTGCGCCCGGCGGATTCATTGTGTTCGGTTTTTTGGGCGCGGCAGTTCAGTTTTTTAAGAAGCGGAAGGAGGAGCGCTGATGTCCGGCATGATTCAGCTTTTTATACAGTCAGCGATTGTTGACAATGTTGTGTTCATTCAGTATCTGGCAATCTGCCCGTTTATCGGAATGACAAGCGAGACTGGAAAAGCTTCCGGCATGGGGCTTGCCACAACGTTTGTCATCATTCTTGCAACAGCTGTCACCTGGCCGCTGTATAAATTTGTAATGGTTCCGCTCGGGCTTGAATTCCTACAGACGCTGTTCTTTATTCTTGTGATTGCTTCTCTTGTTCAGCTTGTTGAATTCTACCTGAAAAAATCTGCGCCGGGACTGTACTCGTCCATGGGCGTATACCTTGCGCTGATTACAACAAACTGCGCGGTGCTTGGTGTTACCATCAACTGCATCGGAAAAAATTACAGCTATATCCAGAGCATTGTGTATGCCCTGGGAACTGCCTGCGGATTTCTGCTGAGCATGGTGATAATGTCCGGCGTGCGCAGCCGGATGAAAACCGCGAGAATCCCGGAAGCATTCAGGGGAACTCCCGCTCTGTATGTTGCGGCCGGACTGCTCAGCCTTGCTTTCCTTGGATTCAAGGGACTGATAAAATAAGGGTAGCGTCATGAATACAATTATTTTTACAATAGCAATCGCCCTGCTCATAGGATTTGCGCTAGGAGTGCTGCTGGGGCTGTTCAAGAAAATCTTTGCAGTTGAGACAGATCCGAAAGTGCTTGCCGTGCGCGAAGTTCTTTCCGGGGGAAACTGCGGCGGCTGCGGATACGCCGGATGCGATGCGTTTGCTGCGGCTGTCGTAAGCGGAGAAGCTCCTGCCGGCGGATGCGTTGCAGGCGGGCCTGGCATTGCTTCCCTGATTGCAAAAATTCTCGGTGTTGCAGATGCTCAGTCTGTAAGAAAGGCGGCAGTCCTCACGTGCCAGGGTTCCTCAGAATGTGCGGTTCAAAAGGGCATTTATAACGGAGTGCAGACCTGCAAGGCGGCCCAGCTTGCAATAAACGGAACAAAAGCCTGCGCCTTCGGCTGCATCGGGCTAGGCGACTGTGTTTCTTCCTGTCCGTTCGGGGCGCTTTCCATGGGACAGAACGGGCTTCCTTCCGTGGACTACAAGAAATGCGTGGGCTGCGGAAGATGTGCAAAGGCCTGCCCCAAGCACCTGTTCCTTATTACAAATGTTGAAGTGAAGGGGCCGGTGAGCCTGTGCTCCTGCCGCAGCGATGACAAGCCGCAGATCCGCAAGGACTGCACCGCCGGCTGCTTTAAATGCGGACTGTGCGTAAAAAAATGCCCGGAACAGTGCATAAACCTTTCCAGCGGCATTCCTGAAATCACCTATTCAAAATGCACCAGCTGCGGAACATGCGTTTCTTCCTGCCCGGACAAAGTTCTCGCTCTGATGCAGGAAATTGTTGCGGAGCCTTCTGAAAGCTGATTTGTACGGAATGTTTCATGCTCCGGCGCTTGCGGAACACGGGCGCGTTGAATGCAGGCGGCGCGGGCTGCCGTCTGTCAGTGCGTCTGCCGAAGCTGCTCTTGCATTGACTAAAAGGGCTTTTCGTTTTACTATAGATTACTATGACCGCAGACGAATTACGTTCAAAATATATCGAATTCTTTAAAAGCAAGAATCATGCTGAAATTTCAGGGCAGTCGCTGATTCCCGAAAATGATCCTTCCGTTCTGTTTACTACGGCCGGAATGCATCCGCTTGTTCCGTATCTTCTGGGTGAGCCGCACCCGGCGGGAACCCGTCTCACAGACTATCAGAAATGTGTCCGCACGGGAGACATTGACGAAGTCGGGGATCCGAGCCATCTTACCTGTTTTGAAATGCTCGGCAACTGGTCTCTCGGTGATTATTTCAAGAAAGAGTCAATTGCATTCAGCTATGAATTCCTGACAGGAACGGAATGGCTTGCACTTGATCCGCGCAGAATTTCCGTCACAGTGTTTGAAGGAGATGAAAACGCTCCGCGCGATGAAGAGTCGGCGGAATGCTGGAAAGCGGCCGGGCTTCCTCAGGACAGGATTGCCTTTATGCCGGCAAGCGACAACTGGTGGGCAGCTGGCCCGACCGGTCCGTGCGGTCCCGATACTGAAATTTTTTACTGGGTGGGAAGCGGACTGCCGCCCGAAGGCTCCAACAAAAAGACAGACCCGGAAAACTGGCTTGAAATCTGGAACAATGTCTTTATGGAATACAACCGCATCAACGAAAAAACGCTTGTCAGGCTGCCTAAGCAGAACGTTGACACCGGCATGGGACTTGAGCGTACAAACTGCATCCTTCAGGGAAAAACAAGCGTCTATCTGACGGAAGTATTTCAGCCGATTATCAGGAAAATCGAATCGCTGTCATCATATACATACGGAAGTGACGCGGAAAAGGACCGGAGCATGCGTATCATTGCCGACCACAGCCGTTCCGCCGTGTTTATTCTTGGAGACCAGAAAGGCGTAAGCCCGAGCAATATTGGCGCCGGATATGTTCTGCGCCGCCTGATTCGCCGCGCTGTCCGGCACGGCATGAAGCTTGGCATAGAAACGAATTTCCTGTCTGAAATCGCAGTTGCCGTCATTGCCAATTTCAAGAATGCGTATCCTGAGCTTGAGCGCAACCAGGAAAAAATATTCAGGGAGCTTTCAGCGGAAGAAAACAAATTCCGCGACACGCTGCGCAAGGGAGAAGCCGAATTCCAGAAGCTGCTTCCAAACCTGCTGAAGAATCCCAAAAAGGAAATCAGCGGAAAAGTTGCATTCCGGCTGTACGATACGTTCGGTTTTCCGCTTGAGCTTACGCAGGAGCTTGCCGCAGAAAACGGATTTACTGTTGATGCTGACGGATTCAGGGAAGCCGAGCGCAGGCATCAGGAAGCTTCAAAGACGCTTGATGCCGGAACAGCAAAGGGCGGGCTTGCAGAGCAGTCAGAAATCACTACAAAATATCATACAGCAACGCATTTGCTTCAGCAGGCGCTTGTCAATGTTCTCGGAGAGCAGGTTGCGCAGAAAGGCTCAAACATTACAAATGAGCGCATGCGGTTTGACTTTACGTTTGACCGGCCGATGACCAAGGAAGAAATTCAGAAAGTGGAAGATATTGTGAACGAGCAGATAAAAAAAGATCTGCCTGTCACAATGGAAGTCATGCCGCTTGAAAAGGCAAAGGAAGCAGGTGCGCGCGCCCTGTTTGCCGGCAAGTACGGCGAAGACGTGAAAGTCTATACAATCGGAGCAAAGGACAGCTGGTTCAGCAAGGAAGTCTGCGGCGGCCCGCATGTCCAGCATACGGCGCAGATTGGAACGTTCAGAATCCAAAAGGAACAGTCATCGTCAGCCGGCGTGCGCAGAATCCGCGCAACAATTTCCGGCGGAATGCCCTTGGAGACTGCATGCCGGTAAAGCTTTTTCCGGCTGTAACTAAATTTTTTGTATACGGTTTAGTAATAAGCTATAGAGAGGTCAAATTTATATGAAACGTATTGCATTGGGAGTAACACTTTTTTTAGCTGCGGCGGCAGGCGCATTTGCCCAGAGCGATCTGCAGCCTCTGGCGGTTGTAAAGCTCAATAAATCAGAAACGATTACGTTGAAGCAGCTGAAAAACCGCGCGAATTTTATCCAGAAGCAGTACAGAGTTGAAAATCTCCCGGTGGAGCAGAAGCAGGCGCTCCTGGAAAACCTGATTGCTGAAAAGCTTATCACCCAGTCGGCGGCCAAGGAAGGGCTTTCTGTAACGGACAGTCAGGTTGATGACGCGTTCCTGCGGCCGTTCAGCCAGCAGCTCGGCATGAATGTCACAAAGTCGCAGCTTGAGGATCTTATAAAAAAGCAGACAGGCCAGTCCCTGGACGACTATATCAAGGAATTCAGCGGAATGTCCATGGCTGAATACAAGGCGTACCTGAAAAACCAGATAATTGTCCAGCAGTACGTATTTTCAAAAAAGAAGGCTGAAATAGACGCAATTGCGGCTACAGATGAAGAGATCCGCAAGGCATACGAAATGAACAAGTCAAGCTTTGTCTGGAACGATATGATAAAGCTTTTCCTTGTCATGGTTCCCAAGGAAAGCAATGATATGGCTGCCCGCGCGCTGGCAACAGAGCTTCGCAACAAGTATGAAAAGGATCCGAAGAAAGCGGACGAAATAAAGAATTCCAGTGAAAACGGAAAGAACTACCGGGCCGGAGAGCTGACAATCGCAAAGACGGCGCAGCAGGCGCAGCAGCTCGGCTGGTCAATTGACAAGATGAATGAGCTTTTTGAAAAGACAAGCGGATATGTAAGCGATGTCACAGAAACATCAGCGGACTATCAGTTTTATGCTGTCATCAAAAAGTATGATGCGAAAATGCTTGCAATCGGTGATTCCGTTCAGCCGGACGCTTCTGTGACTGTCTATGACTACCTGAAGGGCAATATAACCGCGCAAAAGCAGAACCAGTATTTTACTGCCGCGGCGCAGGAAATTTCAAAGGAGCTCGATACGTCTTCAAATGTCGACCGTAAAAAGACAGGGGACGCGTTGACAAAACTGCTGTCCAATTGGTAAAAGGAGCATTCCGTGTCACGTAGAAACGGCCGCATTCTGGCAGTTCAGGCTCTGTATTCGTATGACGTTGGAAAAGCTTCCCTGAATGACTTGCTCAGGCTTGAGTGGACGCATGATGACTTTGGCGGCAGAAATGCCGGTGACGAACCGGAAAAAGAAGCCGGCAGGAATGATGCAGCTGTCAGGGCGCAGGCGGAGTCCTGTGATTTTGCCCGCCTCTTGATTTCTGGCACAATTGAGCATATAGATGAAATCGACAGAAAGATAAAACGCCATCTTTCAGGCAGCTGGGACTTCAGCCGTCTGAACAGGGTGACACTTTCAATTTTACGGGTCAGTGTTTTTGCCCTGCTGTATCAGAGGGAGCTGAAGCCTACGATTGTCATAGATGAAGCCATTGCGATTTCAAAAGAGTTCGGCACTGATAACTCCTTCAAGTTTATAAATGCGATTCTTGACACAATCAGCAAAGAAGAGGTCGCGTGAGCAGAAAATCAGTTTTGAGTGCGGCCTTGTGCTGCCTTGCTGCCGTTTTTATCTGTTCATGCTCTTCTCATTCGGAAGGCGCTTCGTTTATTTCTTCCCTTGATTCCATTGATGCGTATATTTCCCAGAATTCTGCTGAAGATGCCTTGCGCAGCCTGAAAAAGCTTGGCAGAAAGGCATATACTTCCTACGAGCATCTCGGCGTGTACAAGCGGTATATGCTGCTTGGCGAGACTGAATCGGCTGAACGGATTTTGAAACGGGGAATAAAGAAGCTCGGAAAGGATGCTGAGCTGTGCGCTGTGTATGCGAATTTCTTGCTGCGGCAGGACAGGCTTGAAGACGCGTTTTCAGTTTCACAGGCTCTTGAGAATTCTCCGTATGCCTCTCTGTATGCGGAATGCGTTTTGAGAAAGGCGCTTGTGTCCATGCAGGACGGAGGGGATGTTCTGGAGGAGTCGTTTCAGCCTGTTTCAAAAAGAAAAAAACGTGCTGATGAAATTCCAGCTCAAAGATCTGCTGACGAAATAAAGAACATTTTTTGCAGCCCTGCGTTTATTCCGGTGTATGAAAGCGCATTCAAAGGCTCGCAGGACAGCCTGTGGATTTTTAATGCCGCTTCCGTGCTGATGCGCAGCGGTGAGTATAAGAAGGCGGCTTCTCTGTATCCGCAGAAAATTGCAAGCAGCAGAGAAAGCCTTTTCTGGGGATGTGTTTTTTTTGATGCCGGGATGTATGGCGAAAGCCTTGAGACACTTTCCGCCAGCAGACGGCTTGCTGCTCTGGACGGAGATCCGCGTCAGTCTGATTCGGTGCAGGCGGAAATCCGTTCCCTTGAGGCTGACGGACTGCATATAGCGGGTGAAGATGCTCAGGCAGAAGAAGTCAGGCAGGAAATCATGAGCCTCGCCGGCGGAACGTATGCGGCGCCTCTTGTCTATATGAACAGCGCGCTGTATGCCCGGCGCAACAGCGACCTTGACAGTGAGTACAGCCGCCTTGATTTTCTTGCGGCTGCGTTTCCCAGTTATATTCCCGGCATCGCTGCCAGCGGAGAATTTGCCCTTGAGCAGCTGAAGCAGCCGCCTGAAGATTATTTGACGCTTCATCTGCGCGAGTCAGGCCTGAAGACACGCGGCATGGAAAAAAAAGACAGAATTCCTTCGGTTTCTGTTGAATCAGTAATTGAACGGATTGACAGCCTTCTGGAGCAGGACGCAAGTCCGGCGCTTGTTGTTCTGCGGAATGAGCTTCTTTGTGAGCAGAACAAGATACAGAAAAATGTTCCGCCTGTTTCAAGCATCTGGAGCATGCTCGAGAAAAGCGCTTCGGGCACAAATGTGTATCCGCCGGAAATTGCAGAATACTGCGTGCAGTTTTTGCTGGACGAAGGACTGTATGATGATGCAAAGTCGCTTTTTGAAGGCTGCTATGCGGCTTCCCATGACTATGCGCCGGAGGAAAATCCCGGAGTCCTTTCGCTGCGGGAATGCGAGACTGCGGCATGGTTTTACTGCAAGGAAGGAAATTTCAGCGCGGGAATGAAACTGTACCGGTTCATTGCGGATACGTATGGCGACCGTCTGCCGTCTCTTAATTCCTCAGAAAAAAATGCATCTGTTATAAATGCCTTTGTGAATCTTGGCGTACTGTATGCGAGCATGGACAAGACTCAGGAAGCGCTCAGCGCATTGAACAAGGCTTCCGCAAAAGCGCTTGACGGAGCGGAAAAGGCCGAAATTCTGTTCAGGATTGCCGAGCTTAGCTGGAATTCGGGCGATTCCTACAGTGCTTCCCGCGCCCTGAAGTACGCCCTTTCCCTGAATCCGGGCCATAACCGGGCGAGGCTTCTTCAAAAGAAAATAAGCGCTGAAAAAAACGCGGGGCGGTAAAGGGAGCTTTTCAGCGTTTTGTTTTGCCCGGAAGCGCTCATTGTGCGTGGCCGCGCGTTTTTCTTGAGTGAATTTCCGGCTGATTTTTTTGTTTTTTTTCCATAGAATTTGACTTTCAGCTTGAAAATTTGTATTTTATAGTATATCACATTTACAATTATTATATGTTTATTATGGAGGACTAAAAAAATGAAAGTAAAACCCTTGGCGGACAGAGTGCTGGTAAAGCAGGTTGCAGCAGAAACAAAGACTGCCGGCGGACTTTTTATTCCTGATACTGCGCAGGAAAAAACTCAGCAGGCTGTTGTTGAAGCTGTCGGGCCGGGAACAGAAAAGGAAAAAATCACTGTGAAGCCCGGTGACAAGATTCTGTACGACAAATATGCGGGAACAGGAATCAAGATTGACGGCGAAGACTATCTTATTCTGAAGAATAATGACATTATCGCTGTTGTAGAGTAGCATTTTCCGTAAAAATACATTTTCCCAGGCTTTCTCTGCGCTTTGTGTGCCAGACAGGCAGTGTCCGCTGAAATTTTTTCCGCGGGCTGCTGTATTGTCTGTATTATAGAAGAATTGCAGGAAAAGCAGCGGGAGCATACAGCGCGGTGAAGAGGAGCTGTGCCATTTTGTCAGCTCTTTTTCACCGTTTCTTTTTCTGTGGGTTGTATTGACTCATTTTCAGCTGAAAATAATCAGTCTGTGTCAAAATGATGCAGTTATTTTTGTGTATAAAGCATTCTGGTGTGCTGTTTTTGCAGAATTCCTTGCACATATTTAAAGTCTCACTTAAAATTTCAGAAAAAAAGCAGTTTTCACAGTAAATTCAAGAAAGTTGGCATGATTTATGCTTGTCTATAAGTGTGAGAATGGCTCACATGGAGGAATCTATGAATACTGCTTCTGTAAAAGAGTATGATGTTGTACGGCTTCATCTTAATGAAGTAAAAAAAATCCCTCTTCTTTCAAATGATGAAGAAACCGCGCTTGCTGTAAGGGCCGCTGCCGGAGACAAGGCTGCGCGGGACAAGCTTCTGACTTCCAATATGCGTTTTGCAATCAAGGTCGCCTCCCAGTATCTGAACAAGGGGCTTGAATATGAGGATCTGATAAGCGAAGGATACCTCGGTTTGATACGGGCTGTGGAGCACTTTGATGTGACAAAGGGATATCACTTCATTTCTTATGCAGTATGGTGGATCCGCCAGAGTATCATGAAAGCGATTATAGACCTTGGACGCCCGATCCGTCTGCCGGTGAACAAGGATGCTGAAGTCCGGGAAATAAAAAAGGCATGCCGCGCAGTGAATCCTGCCGGACAGAAATCAGAGGAAGACGAGCTTGAGGAAGTTGCCTTGCGCCTTGGAATGACAAAGCATCACGTGCGCGAGATGATCAATATTTCTCAGGAGATGATCAGCCTTGATTCTCCTGTCAGCTTTAGCTCCGAGACTTCGCTTATGGACACTGTTGCCTCGGAGGCCGTTACGCCTGAGGAAGAAGCCATGAATTCTTCCCTCAAGGATGAAATCAACGAGGTTCTTTCTTCTCTGGATAAAAAATCTGTAGAAGTTCTGAACATGAGATACGGGCTGAACGGACAGAGCGCGCGGACTCTTAAGGAAGTCGGCGAGTGCCTGAATCTTTCAAGGGAGCGGGTGCGTCAGATTGAAAAGCACGCTATCTTGAAAATCAAGTCAAGCAGGAGATGCCAGTCGTCTCTGAAGGATTATTATGCAGCCTGAGCTGTGAAAATGCGTCATAGCGGGCGGCTTTCAGGATTTCCTTGTCCCGGGCTATTTCTGCTATGTTCAGGGAAAGATAGCCTGACTGCGCTGTTCCGAGCAGTTCGCCGGGGCCGCGCAGCTTCAGGTCTTCTTCAGCAATAAAGAAGCCGTCTGTGCTCTGGCGGAGCGCCTTGAGCCGGGCAATGCCTGTCTGTGTAATTGTTTTTCCGTATGTTAAAAAGCAGTATGACTGGAACGGGCCGCGTCCGACACGCCCTCTGAGCTGATGAAGTTCCGCCAGGGCGAATCTGTCTGCATGCTCGACTGCAATGCAGGTTGCATTTGGAACGTCAACGCCGACTTCAACGACTGTTGTTGCAACAAGGACTGATATGGCGCCTGATGAAAATTCCGTGAGAAGCTCCGCCTGCATTTTTTCGTCTGTCTTGCCGTGAATGAGGGCGCACTTGTATTCCGGGTAGACTTCCCTGGAAAGAAAGGCGAACATTTCTTCAGCTGATTTTACAGGCGTCTTTTCGCTGCCGACATCTTCAGCATCGCCTATCCTCGGATAAACAAAATAAGCCTGATGCCCGGCTTTCAGCTCCCTGCGGACTGCTTCGTAGACATTCCGTTCGTTTCCAAAGGCGGTGAGGTATGTTTTTACCGGGAGGCGGCCGGAAGGCATTGTGCGGATTATGCTGATATCAAGATCGCCGAAAGCTGTAAGCGCAAGCGTCTGGGGAATCGGAGTGGCGCTCATCATAAGCAGATCGGGGGCATGGGCAGTCTGTCCGCGGGTGATTCTGCCTTTTGCGACAATTGACTCGCGCTGAGTGACGCCGAAGCGGTGCTGCTCGTCGATGACTGCAAGCTGAAGGTTTTTGTACAGCGTGTTCCGGCTGAAAAGCGCATGGGTGCCGATTACAATGTCGATGGCTCCGTCCCTGAGCGCATTGACCAGATTGTGCCTCCCGGAAGCCTTTACGTTGCCTGTAAGGAATGCCGTGCGTATGCCTGCTGGAGCGAGCAGCTTTGCAGCGTTTTCTGCATGCTGCCTGGCCAGCAGTTCTGTGGGAGCAAGCACTGCGCATTGTCCGCCGTAGTCAACAGTTCTGAGGCAGACGAAAAATGAAACGAGCGTTTTGCCCGAACCGACATCGCCCTGCAGGAGCCGCTGCATGGAAAACGGCTGCCGGGTGCAGTTTTCCGGGCCGTTTATCATCGCATTGCATTCCATCTGGCTTCTGTCGATGTCGCGGTTCATGTCAAGGATTGCCTGCATCTGATGAGCTGTCAGGGCAAACGGAAGGCTCTGGTAAAGCTTTTTTTGGCGGGGAGAAAGGCTTTTTTCAAAATCTGCGGAAATCTCCTGCTGGCTGCGGGCAGAAACTGCGGAACCGGAAGAAAGCGGCTCTTCTTCCGAAAGAATCGGCTCCGGCAGAAATCCGCGGTGCCGGAGAGTCCGCACTGCCATTTTATATTCAAAAAGGTACAGCTCTTCATAAATCAGCGTGTTCCGCGCTTCTTCTGCCTGAATCATAGTCTGCGGCTGGTGAATAAGGCGGATTGCCTCGCTTTTGTGCAGGAGGTTTCGCGACTGCCTGACTTGCTCTGGCATTTCATCGCTGATTGTCTGCGCATACTGCCTGAGCGCCGCCGCGACTGCCTTTGCGTATGTTTTTCTTGAAAGCCCTTCTGTCAGTGAGTATGACGGAATGACACCGCTGCCTGGAACCGGGAGCTGGCTGTAGTCCTGTACTGTTCCGCTGTATGAAATCCGTTCCGCTTCAAATGAAGATGACTGAAGCTCGCCGTATTTTTCTTCAAATTTGCCTGTGACTGCAACAATGCTGCCTTCTGGAAGCGACTTCTCGAGGAAGCTCCTGTTAAAGGCGACAAGCCATGCATTGGCGGTTCCGTCGGTTACGGCGATTTTCAGTGTTTTCATTTTTCCGTAGCCGAACCATGCGTGGGCGGTCACCTGGCATATTGTGTGGACTTTCGGGAACAGAGAAAAATCCCTGAGGCAGACTTTTGCAGTTCTGTCTTCGTAGCTGCGCGGGTAGGAAGAAAGCAAGTCTGCAACGGTAAAAATTCCCAGGGATGCAAGCTGCCGCGCTGTTGCAGGCCCTACGCCCGGCAGCGATTCCACGGCAGCCGCAAGCTCGCGCAGAATCATCTAAAACAGAAGCCCGGTTATAAAGGCAACGGCGAGGCGCAGTGCAATCTGGACGAAGATGAGCGTTATGATTGAAATAATCAGGGCTGTTTTGTAGCTTGTTTTGCGCCCGAGCGAAAATACGCGTGCGATGCTGTAGACAAACGGAGAAATCGAGCTGTCAATCTGGTTCGCCATAAATCCGCCTGTGCCGTAGGAATCCCTGCTGAACAGGAGAATGGCAAGACGGACTGCAAACAGAATGATGATGAATGTTATGAGCGATGAAACGATTGTGTATGCTATTTCCACTGCAAAAGCCACAAGCATCGGGAAAGAGACTGTCCCTCCGTTCCCGAGCATGGAAAAGAGCGAGGCTCCGGCGCCAAGAATGCAGAGCGCAAGTGCCGGGCTGAAGTCAAAGCTGCCGATTCTGAGCCACCGTATGCCTCTGAACAGGTTCAGGTAGGGATCGCAGAGCTGCGCCAAAACTGAATAGAAGCGGCCGTATGAGAATCCTGAAATCCACGTAAGGATAATCCTGAAAAAGCAGATAAGCGAATATGCTGAAAGCAGCGCTGAAATGACTTTAAAGATATGCATGGTCTTTCCTCCAAAAAATGAAATGTTCAGCTGCAAAGGCCTATTCAGTCCAGATTTCCTGGACTCCCGGAATGTCCTTGAGGCTGTCCAGAAATTCCGGGGAGCCGGGAACAGTCATCTGTGAATTTGCCTTTACAATGTACGGCGTTCCGTTTACATCTATATGAAAATATACTAACAGACTGCCTGTTCCGCCAAACAAAACGTCCCGCAGCGGAGCAATTTCCTTTGCGGAATTAAATCCTTCTTCCAGCTGAATATGCAGGCTGCCTGCTGATTTTTGCTGCAATGTTTCAAGGTCTTCCAGTGAGTCCACGATAAAAGTCACGGCATCTTCCCGTGTGCCGTCAACCTTGCCTTTGAAGGCGTATACGTGCTCAGGCTGTATTTTGTCCTTGAGCAGTTCCCATGTCTTTGGGAAAAAAGTCAGGTCAATCAGCCCGGTAAAGTCAGCAAGCAGCCCGAACGCCATCGGGGAGCCTTTCTTTGTCAGTATGGTGCGCACTTCCTGCATCATGCCGATTGCAATATATGTTTTTCCGTTGCTGCGCATCTGCCAGGAATTTTTTCCGCTTGCTGCCAGAGCAGCTTTTTCAGCCCGGTCCACTTTTGCCCACCGTTCGATTGTTTCGCTTGTGCATGTGGCGCATGTTTCTATGACTTTTTTATAGTCATCGAGCGGATGCCCTGAAATAAAGCAGCCGATAAGATCCTTTTCAATGTTCAAAAGCTCCATTTTCGGCATTTCTTCGCATTCTTCAAATATGAAGTCATCGAATTCCTTGATTCCGGCATCTTCAAACAGGCTTGCCTGCCCGTATTCCTTTGAAGCGTTCTTTTTGTCTTCATACTCAATGACGCGGTTGAAGTTGGATATGAGTGTTGCGCGGTTCTGTCCGAGCTTGTCAAATGCGCCGGTCCGTATGAGGACATCAATTGCCTTTTTGTTCACTTCCTTCTGGTTTATGCGCTCCATAAAATCGATGAACGACTTGTATGGCCCGTTTGCTTCCCGCTCTTCCACAATTGCTTTTGCGGCGGCATCTCCCATTCCCTTGATTCCCTTCAGCCCGAAAATAATGCGGCCGTCTATGGCGTCAAAGATGGAGTCGGAGCGGTTTATGTCAGGAGGATCCACGGGGATTCCCATTTTTCTGGCTTCCTTGATGTATTCAGGGAGCGTGTCCGTGGAGTTGATTTCGTTTGTCAGGTTTGCCGCCATGAATTCCGCGGGCTTGTGGGTCTTGAGCCAGCCTGTCCTGTAGGCGAGAACCGTGTAGGCGGCCGCATGGGACTTGTTGAATCCGTAGCCTGCGAACGGAACCATGATGTCAAAAATTTCGTCAGCATGCTCCTTTGTGTAGCCCTGCTTTACGGCGCCTTCTTCAAATTCCGTTTTTTTGCTCATGAGGACTTCGATTTTCTTTTTTCCCATGGCACGCCGCAGCATGTCCGCGCCGCCGAGCGAAAATCCGGCTATTTTCTGGGCCACTTGCATGACTTGTTCCTGATACACCATGACGCCGTATGTTTCCTTTAGGAGGCCTTCAAGGCACGGGTCAGGGTAATGAATCGTTTCAGGATTCCATTTTCCTTCAATATATTGCGGAATATATTCCATAGGGCCCGGACGGTACAGCGCGTTCAAGGCGACAAGCTCTTCTATGCAGCGGGGCTTTGCCTGCCGGAGGATTTTTTGCATTCCCGGGGATTCAAACTGGAAGATTGCGACAGAGTCTCCGCGGCAGAACAGGTCGAATGTGTCGGAGTCTGACTCGCTGACATTCTCAGTATGGAATTCCGGCTCGCCCGGCGGCAGGTGCTTGTTGATGATGTTTTCAGCATAGCGGATAAGCGAAAGCGTCTTAAGCCCGAGATAGTCAAATTTGACAAGTCCGCACGGCTCAATAATATCCATTGTATACTGAACAGCAACTTCGCCGGTTTTCGGATCCTTGAAGATTGGCGCCCAGTCCGGGAGCGGTGTCAGCCCGATCACCATCCCGGAAGCGTGAAGCCCTGTGTTGCGGATAAGCCCTTCGAGCTTGAGGCACAGGCGGAAGAGCCGCTCAAACTTGGGATCGTCCTTGTACGGAATGAGCTGTCCGCCGTCCGGCATTTTTTCCGTAGGCTCGCTGAATGCGTCCTTGAAGCTTGCCTTGGGGCTGTCGGGAATGCACTTCTTGAGCATATTGACATCATTGAGCGGAATTCCAAGGACGCGTCCGACATCAGCAATGCAGTTCTTGGGCTTTAAAGTTCCGAACGTTACGATATGCCCCACCTGGGGATCGCCGTATGTTTCCCGCGTGTGCTGGATTATATCCTGGCGGAAATCGAAGTCCATGTCGATGTCAAAGTCCGGCATGGAAACGCGCTCAGGATTCAGAAACCGCTCAAAAATTAAATTGAATCTGAACGGATCGATATCTGTAATCTGCATGCAGTATGCGACAAGGGAGCCTGCCCCGGAGCCGCGGCCCGGCCCGATTGGAATTCCGTGTTCTTTCGCCCAGTTTATAAATTCCCACACGATAAGGAAGTAGCCGGAAAATCCCATCTTGAAAATGATTCCAAGCTCATACTCGCACCGCTGCCTGATTTCATCAGTTACTTCCTTGTACCGCAGCTTCAGGCCTTTTTCAACCAGATGGCGCACAAAGTCGTCCTGGTTCAGCGCGTAGTCTTCATGCCTGCGGAATTCCTCTGGAAGCGTAAACCGCGGAAGGCAGTCCCTGAGTTCCTGCGTTGTGTACTGATGAATAGTCAGATTGCACATGGATGCAATTTTGAGCGTGTTTGCGATTGCTTCAGGATAATCGGGAAAGAGGGATTCCATTTCCCGGTCTGTTTTCATGTACCATTCAGTGCGCCCTTCGCCCATTGTCTGGTGCGGCTCGTCCAGCAGTTTTTTAAATCCTATGCAGCGCAGCACGTCCTGGGCTTCCGCATCTTCCTTCTTGCAGTAATGGACATCGTTTGTGACGACAAGCGGAATGTCAAGATCCTTTGCCAGCTTTACAAGCTTTTCATTTGCTTCTATCTGCTCAGCCAGACCGTGGTTCTGAAGCTCGATGTAGTAGCGGTCCGGACCGAACAGCTCCTTGTATTCCCGGGCAGCCCTGTATGCTTCCTGCTCACGGCCGTTGAGCAGCAGCTGCGGAAGCTCTCCCTGAATGCACGCGCTCAGGCATATCAGCCCTTCATGGTATTTCTTTAGAAGCTCAAAGTCGATTCTCGGCTTTCCGTAGTACAGGCCTTCGGTGTATGCAATTGAAGAAAGCCATGACATGTTTTTATAGCCGGTCTGGTTTTCGCACAGAAGAATCAGGTGGAAGTAGTGGCTGTGCCGCCCATTGCGTCCGAACGGCACATCGTTGCGCTCCTTGTGGTCGCCCCACGCAACATAAAATTCTTCGCCCACAATCGGATTGATTCCGTTTATGTGGCAAAGCTTTTCAAAGTTGAGCGCGCCGAACATATTGCCGTGGTCGGTGAGCGCAAGCGCGCCCATATTCAGTTCCTTTGCTCTGGCTACAAGCGTGTCGATTTTGCTTGCTCCATCAAGGATTGAATAGTCGGAGTGAACGTGAAGATGAACAAACGCGCTTTTCGGCGTTCCTTCCGGGGCTTCAGGAAATATGTGATAGTCAGCCAAATTCCGCTCCTCCTTTTTTGTCAGCGTTTAAAAACAGCCCTGAACCGTCGCGCTGCTTTTGCTGTGCAGGGCTGAATAAAATCAGCTTCCTTATTTTAGTGGAAAAATGATGTTTATTAAAGCGGATTTTCCGTTTTTTTGAACTGAGCGGCGCATTTGGCTTTCTGCTGATTTTAAATCTTGAATATAAGTCAACAAAGCTATAAAATAGAAATGTATCATTATGAAGAAAGTCCGCAGCGGCTTTTTTTTGTTTTATATGAGGAAAGAACATGGAAACTATTCAGAACAAATGGATCAGGGGCGCGGTTCCTGCTCTTTTACTGCATTTCAGCATCGGAACAGTGTACTGCTGGTCAATTTTCAGCCAGGAAATCGCAAGCTACATTGGATTTTCAAAGGGAGCTGTCGAGTGGGCATTCAGCTTTGCGATTTTCTTTTTAGGAATGTCGGCTGCTTTCCTTGGAAATCTTGTTGAAAAAAATATTCACAAGTCATCCCTGATAGCTTCAGTTGCCTTTTCGCTCGGAATGGCGGGAACCGGCTTTTTTATCTGGTACGGGGGAATGCACCAGCACAGCGTTCTTTCCCTCATAGGAATTTATATTTGCTACGGATTTATTATGGGAATCGGGCTGGGAACCGGCTATCTTTCTCCTGTAAAGACGCTTATGCTGTGGTTCAAGGACAAAAAAGGGCTTGCCACGGGCCTTGCTGTCGCAGGCTTTGGCGCTGCAAAGGCGATTGCGTCTCCCATTATGCAGCGGCTTCTGGGAGAAAACCGCAGCGGCGAAATTTACAAGATGTTCTTTATTCTTGCCGCCGCATATTTTGTCATTATGATGATCGGCCATTTTCTGCTGGAAAAGCCTGCCGACTGGATTGAGCCGCAGGAAAAGTCAAAGACCGGCGGAATTGCAGCAGCCTTGCGGCGCGAGCCGCTTCTAAGCTATGCGGGAATATGGCTGATGTTCTATCTGAATATCACGTGCGGCCTTGCAATTATTTCACAGGAAAAAATGATTGTAAAGTGCATCGGGCTTGCCGGTTCCATCGGGCTTATTTCAACAGTTTCCGCTGTGTTCAATGCCGGAGGACGGCTGGGATTTTCCGCATGGGCTGATTATATGAAGGACCGCAAGTCGGTGTACCAGCTTATTTTTGCGGTTTCAATTCTGTTTACAGCTGTTGTTCTTGTGACCGGCGGAATTACGCGCGGCAGCGAACATGCGGTTCTTGCCCTGTTTGTGCTTGCCATGATTTTTATAGTGAACGCCGGCTATGGAGGCGGCTTCAGCAATATTCCGACGCTGCTTTCTGATCATTACGGCATGAGCTCTATTTCCGCAATCCATGGAATCACGCTTTCCGCATGGGCGTTCGCCGGACTGACCGGGAACCAGATGGCTTCAGCTATAGTTGAGCACACGGGAGCTGTCGTTGTAAATGCCCAGGGAATCGCTGTCAATCCGAGCGGATACCAGAATGTTTTGTACGTGACGGGCGCGCTGTACTGCGTGTCTCTGCTCCTGTGCACATTCCTAGTGAAGCCGTCAAAAAATCAAAAATAGCAAAAGGATAAAATTATGAAGAAAATAATAAGCGGAAAAGTCCGCGAAGTGTACGACCTTGAAGACGGCCGCATGGTCATTGTTACAACAGACCGCATTTCAGCGTTTGATGTTATTCTTCCCACGCTGATTCCCGGCAAAGGAAAAGTGCTTAACGCGCTTTCAAATTTCTGGTTTGGCTATACAAAGGATATATGCAGGAACCACATGATTTCTTCCGATTTGAAAGACATGCCTGCTGAATTCCAGAAGAGCGAGTACGAAGGCAGAACAGTTCTGGTGAAGAAGCTCAGGATGATTCCGTATGAAGTGATTGTCCGCGGATATATGTTCGGCTCGATGTATGAAGCCTATAAAAAGGGAGAGCCGTTTCTGGGGCATACGTTTGAAAAGGAATACCGGCAGGCGGAACAGCTTGAAAAGCCGATTGTAACTCCCTCAACAAAAGCCGCGGAAGGCCATGACATAAATGTCACGCTGGACTATATGAAAAAAGATCTTGGCGAAGCTCTCGGAACAAAAATCGAGCAGACGGCTCTTGCTGTTTACAAAAAATGCTATGATCACGCATACAAAAACGGAATCATTATCGCTGACACAAAATTCGAATTCGGACTTGACGAAGACGGAGAGCTTGTGCTTGGCGATGAAGTGCTTACGCCGGATTCAAGCCGCTTCTGGAACCTTGCTGAATACAAGGCCGGAACAAGCCCTGCGAGCTATGACAAGCAGTTTGTCCGCGACTGGCTCACAAAGAACGGACTTGCAGGAAATGCCGGAATCAAGGAAATTCCTGCGGAAGTGGCTGAAAAAACAGCAGCTCTGTACCGCGAGTGCGAGAAGCGGATTTGCAGATAGAGAGATGCTGTGCGGACGCATTATTTGCGTCCGTTTTCAGGAGTCCGCCTGAAAAATCGCCTGCACGAGATCCTTGAATTTGTTTCCGCGGTCAAATTCATTCGTGAACATGCCGAAGGATGTTGCGCCCGGTGAAAAAACGACGGGCAGGAACGAATCCGGGGAAACCTCTCCGAATATGCGGCTGGAATTTTCAGACATGAATTCAGTCTTTAAAACTTCAAGCAGAATCTGTAGCGAGTCGAACGGCCCTTCATACCGTACTTTCCGCTCGTCAAGCAGCGCGGCGAGCTTGTCTGTGCCCGTCCCCGAAAGAAGAAAGATTTCATACGGCGGAAACTTTGTGTTGTTCTCTGAGTTAAGGCATTTTGCAAGCGGAAGGAAATCGAGGTTCTTGTCAGTTCCTCCGGCAATCAGAACTGTCCGCTTTCCGAATGACTGGCTTGCGGCCGCGGCGGCTTCGGGAACTGTGGAGCTGCTGTCGTTGTAAAAGGCAATGTTCCGCTTGTCATACGGATTCTGCCATTCGTGGAATTTTTCAAGGCGGTGCGGAATTCCTTTCCAGCTTGCGGAAATGTTCGCCGTCAGTTCAGCAGAAACTCCCATAAGGTATACAGCGAGATTCGCATTAAGTACATTTGTCCTCATGTGATCGCCCGGCACTTGCAGCGTTTTCATAATCAGTTCTTCCGCCCGTTTTTTTTGCCTGGCATGGGCGCTCATCAGCCGTATCGGGAGCCGCGCGTATCCGTTTTTGTCTGACAGCTGGAACACGCCGAAAATTCCGTCCGGCAAAACGTGCGTGCTGTAGCGCAGGACAGTCGCCTTTGTCTCGCTGGCAAACACATCGCCCCAGCACCTGAATCCGGCCTTTGGATGCTCGCAGTCCCGGGCGTAGCTGTCTTCATCAAAATCAAGAATTGTGATATCGTTTTTGTCCTGGTCGGCGTAGATGAGCTTTTTGTCCTCCACGTATCGTTCCATGCTGCCGTACCAGTTCTGATGGTCAGGAACAATTTTTGTAATGATTGCGATTCTGGGCTTTAAAAGCTTGCGTCCGCGCAAGTCTGCCAGCTGCCAGCTTGAAAGCTCCAGGACGACTGGAGTAGTGCCGTCAGTTTTTTCAAGGAAAGAAAGCGGGCTGACTGTTATGTTTCCGCCGAGAAAGCATTTGTAGCCGGCTTTGTTCAGCCCGTAGGAAATCGCGCTCACGGTGCTGGACTTTCCCTTGCTGCCGGTGACTGCAATCAGCGGCGCCTTGGAAAATTTCAGGAAAATGCTGATGTCCGTTTCAATTGCTTTTGCCGCCGCAAGGAATTCATTTCCTTCGGCTTTTACTGCGGGATTTTTTATGACGCAGTCGGCTGAAGCGAAGTCTTCAATCTTGTGTCCGCCCAGAACGTATCTGAGCCTGCTTTTATCAATGGTGCTGTCGCTGTTGAGCGATTTTATTGCAGGTGCAAGCTGGTCTGCGGTTTTTGTGTCAGTGACAGTGACAAATGCGCCGTGCTTTAAAAAAAATCTGGCGCAGGTTTCTCCGCCGCCGTTCAGGCCAAGCCCCATTACAGTGATTTTTTTCCCTTTGATTTCTTCCAGCGTGCTGAAAAAACATCCTTCCGGATACGTATGCGCCATAAAACTCTCCCATAAAAATTGCCCGCCGTAGAAAATTCAGTTTCCGGGGCGGGATTGCAATTCAGTCTGCGGATGCTGCAAACAGCAGCTTCTCCTAATTATAATTTCGGCGTGCCGGCCGGATTTTTTACTTTATTTGTGCGGAGAATTCTTTCCCCCACCCGATGCTCTGTGTACGGCTGCTGGTTTTCAGCGGCTGGTGCGGAGCTTCTGCTTTTCTTCATGCTGCGCGATTCCTTCTTCAATCAGCAGGTCAATCAGCTCTGTAAAGCTCAGTCCGTCCGCAGCGCACATCTTGGAAAACATGCTTATGTCCGTGAAGCCCGGCATTGTGTTTATTTCGTTCAGGAAAATTTCCCCGGTTGTCCGTTCCACAAAAAAGTCAACTCTGCTCAGCCCGCTGGCGTTCACTGCGCGGTATGCTTTTTTTGCTGTTTCGCGGATATATGCAAGCGAATCTTCGTCAAGCGGCGCGGGAATTTTCAGCTCGGCTCCGTCAGGATCTTTGTACTTTGCATCGTAGTCGTAAAATTCATGCCTGGGAGCGATTTCGCCCGGCCCGTATGATTTTAAAAGCGTGCATGGCTTTTCAGCTGAAGCGCAGACTGAATTTCCTGTTACCGAGCACTCGACTTCGCGGGCATCGATTGCCTTTTCAATCAGAACCTTGTCGTCCCAGCTGAAGGCTTCCATAAGCGCGAACGAAAGCTCCCTTCTGTTTTTTGCTTTGCTTGCACCGTCGCTCGAGCCGGCGGCACACGGCTTTACAAACAGCGGAAATCCCAGCTGCGCAACTGCATTTTCAACAAGCGTGTCATAGAGGCTGCTGTCGTTTATCTGGGCGCGGGAAAGGCAGACGGAAGGAACGGTCTTGATTCCTGCGGCTTTGAACAGAATTTTTGCGGTTTCCTTGTCCATTGACGCTGCGGACGAAAGTGTGCCGCATCCTGCGAACGGAACGCCCGCCATCTCAAGAAGCCCCTGCACGGTTCCGTCCTCGCCGTATGTGCCGTGAAGCACTGGAATGACGATGTCGCATGGAATAAAAGTTCCGCGCGCAGAGAACACAGCGTTTTTTCCGCCGCCGAAAGCGACCGTCACTTCGTTTTCCGGCTTTTCATGCACAGAAAGCTGCGCGTCAGGATTTTCCCTGATTTCTGCAAGGACTGAGTTTTCCTCCAGATGCCATTTTCCGCTCTTTGAAATTGAAATCAGAGAAACACGGTGGCACGGGCTGATGTTTCTGATGACAGATGCGCATGATAAAAGTGAAATTTCATGCTCGCCCGATTTTCCGCCGTACAGCAGGATTACATTCATTTTTTCTCCTATAAAAAGTCAATGAGGAAGCTTCAGCTTCCGATTTGGCTTTTTACGCATTTCCGCAACGCACGTTTCCAGCGGGAAATGCAATTAATAAAGAAAGTTCGCAACGCGAACTTTGATTAAGATAAAAACTGTGCTATTTTAACAGTTTTTATCTTACTTTTCTCCTTAAGAAGACAGCATTCTGCAAGGGCTTTTTTTGCTTCTGCAATTTCATCGTAGCTCATGACGCGGTCTTCATAGATTATGGAATTTTCGTGGCTCTTTCCAAGCAGAAGCACAATGTCGTCTTTTTTCGCAAGGCTGAATGCTTTTCTGATAGCAGCCGGCCTGTCAGGAATGAGCAGCAGATCCTTGCCGTCTGTTTTTCCTGCTTTCCGTGCGCCCGCCGCAATCTGGCTGATGATTTCCATGCGGTCTTCCTTTCTGGGATCTTCATCCGTCAGAATCACTATGTTGCAGAATTTGGCGGCAATTTCTCCCTGGAGCGGCCGCTTCTTTGTGTCGCGCTCTCCGCCGGAGCCGAATACGCATATCATGTTTCCAGCGCACCTGTTTCTTACCGGGGGAAAAATGGTTTCAAAGCTTGAAGGAGTGTGGGCATAGTCTACAATCACTTCAAACGGCTGGCCTTCATCAATTGCTGTCATGCGGCCTTTTACGCTTTCAAGACGGGCTGCGTATCCTGCGAGCGTTTCCATGGGAATTCCTTCCATGCCATGGACTGCAAGCAGCGCGGCTGTGATATTGTATGCGTTGAATGCGCCCGGCACAGGAGCTTTGACCTGAATGACCGGGCTTTCATTTTTAAGGGAGCCGAAGCTTTCAAACCGGTGGATGCTGAAATTGATTCCGAAGCGCGCGGAAACAATGTTCCTGCACGAAGCGAACGGCATGTCCTTAGGAATTTCCGGGAGCGCAGGAGCGTTGATTCCCTGGGCTGCCTGCTTTCCTGCCTTGCCTTCCGTCGTGAAGCCGGCAACTGTGTGCTTTGTGCAGGACGCAAAATAGGATGCGGCAGGATCCTCAAGGTTTACAATGCCGAGCACAGGAACTTGTGTTTTTTTTCCGCAGAGTATTTTTTCATGGCTGTGGGCATCGAGCGCGCGGAATAAATTCGCCTTGTCGCTCTTGTACTGATCGTATGTCTTGTGGAATTCCAGATGCTCAAGCGTCACATTCATAAAAATGCCGCAGTCAAACAGAACATCGCCCAGCCTGTTTGTCCGCCTGCTCAGTCCGTGGCTTGAAGCCTCCACAACAGCGTGCGTGCAGCCGTTGCAGACCATTTCATACAGCTCGCGCTGAACAACGGGAGCTTCCGGCGTTGTCTGGTGCTGAGGATTGTCAATTGCTTCCGCTCCAAGCGAATACTGGACAGTCGAAATAAATCCGGCCTTGATTCCGCTTGAGCGCAAAAGCTGCCAGACAAATGAAACGGTGGAAGATTTTCCTTCAGTTCCAGTCACTCCGTATACAACGAGCTTTTTTGACGGATAATCATAGAATGCGCTGCTCACCGGGGACATTGCAAAACGCGATGAGGCGACTTTTATAAAGACAGGCATCCGCCCGGCTGACTTTGCGGCGGAAGCTATTTCAGCCTGCTCTTCCTCTGCAATTTCGTCCTGAAAGATGACAGAGACAGCTCCTGACCGTATTGCGCTTGCAATGAATTTGTTTCCTGTTGTGTGCGTTCCCGGCAGCGCAAAAAAGAGCGAATTCCGTGAAACATCGCGGCTGTCGAATGCCAGGCTTTCTATGACAGTCTGTTCCGCTGCCTGCGCTGTGCCTGAGTCAGTTCCGTCAGGCGAAACGGCAGAATATGCAACGGACTGCTCACTGAGGCTTTGCAGAAGCTCGCATAGCTTTTTTTCCATAAGAAACAGTGTACCGCTTTCAAAAGCATTGTGCAATCTGCTTTGGCATAAAATCTGTTCGGCATCTTTTCATCCCGGAATATGTTTTTTTTCTTACTTGATATAATCATTTTCAGAATTAAATGAGCAGCGGAAAAATCAATTGTAAAATCGTAATTATATGATATAATAAGTAGCGGTTTCCGTTATTTTGCGGAATGATTTTTATGAAGCAGGTGCTGTATGAAAAAACGAACTGGTGTTGTTGTGCCTCTTGCGGCTTTGTATACAAAGGACTGTGCCGCGTGCGGTGACTTTCTTGCCCTGAAGGATTTTGCTGATTTTTGTGAAGAAGCGGGGCTGAGCGTTGTTCAGCTGCTTCCTGTGAACGACACGGGAACCCAGTCTTCGCCGTACTCAGGGCTTTCCGCCTTTGCCCTTCATCCGCTGTACATCAGGATAAAGGCGCTTCCTGAATTTGAAGATGCAATGAAAAACAGCAGGACATTTGCTTCCGCGTACAGAAATTTTGAACGGAATTTCACCTATGCACGGCGGTTTGATTACGATGCCGTTTCGGCTGAAAAAAACAGGCTGCTTCACCTTCTGTACAATTATATAGAAAAGCGCGATGCCGGCCCGTCCCCGCGTTCGGCGGCTTCTGTTGTGACTGCCGAGCCTGATGTTTCGCCGGCCGAGCAGCTGAAATCCCGGATGGATCAGTTTGTCCGGGAAAACAAGTGGGTTGTTCCGTATGCTGTGTTTAAAAACATAAAGGACGAGCATATGCAGGCTTCGTGGAAAAGCTGGGAGGAGCCGCTTAGGAGCATCAGCAGGGAGCAGATTCAGCTGAAATGGAACAACAAGGCAAAGAAGTCGAGCCATCTGTTTTTTGTCTGGTGCCAGCTCCGTGCAAGCGAGCAGTTTCTGGAAAGCGCGTCATACGTGCGCTCAAAGGGAATCATTTTAAAGGGCGACATTCCGATTCTGATGAACGAAGACAGCGCTGACTGCTGGGCATGGCCGGAATTCTTCCGGCAGGACTTGCGGGCAGGCTCTCCTCCTGACGGCGGGAATCCGCTCGGGCAGAACTGGGGCTTTCCTACGTATGACTGGGCGCGCCTTGAAGCCGACGGATTTGCCTGGTGGAAAGACAGAATCCATGCAGCCTCGCAGTATTACGGCGCGTTCCGCATTGATCATGTCCTGGGCTTTTTTAGAATCTGGGCGGCAAAGGAGCGCGAGACAACGGCGTATCTGGGACACACGGAGCCGTATGCCGGTTTTTCGCGGAAGACACTGAACAGCCTCGGCTTTTCAGACAGCAGAATCAAGTGGCTTTCGCAGCCGCATATTCCGACAGGCCTGATTGAAGACATCACCTGGAACCATGGAGAGGCAGTGTTTTTCCTTGAAAAAGTCTGCGACAGGGTGAACAATGAGGAGCTGTGGACGTTCAAGGAGGAGCTGGGCGGCGACAAGGATATTTTCAGCATGCGCTTCTGTGACGATGAGCGCAAGGACAGCGCGGTAAAAAATGCGCTTGCGCAAAAGTGGCGGGACCGCGCTTTGATTCAGATTGAAACTGACCTCTTTATCAAGGTGTATGACTTTGAAAAAGCTTCCTCATGGAAAACACTGAGCTGGGAAGAGCAGGAAAAGCTGAAGGCTCTTTTCAAGGATTCCGAGACAAAGGAAAGCGGGCTTTGGAAGCGGCAGGCTCTTTCTGCTTTGGGAGCCATTGTCCATGCTTCTGACATGATTCCCTGTGCCGAGGATCTTGGAGTCAGCCTGGACGTCATGCCGGAAGTGCTGCGCACGCTTGGAATCCTTTCCCTCAAGGTCATCAGATGGGTGCGCTCATGGGAGCTTCCGTCCCAGCCGTTTGTTCCGCTTTCCGAGTACCCGGAGATGAGCGTTGCAACGACTTCAGTGCATGACAGCTCGACTATGCGCCAGTGGTGGAATTCTGAAAAGGACAGCGTGCGCGCCTTTATTGACTCTGTGCGCTGCGAAGGATGCCCTGACGCGGACTCTGCCTTTATGCCGGAAACTGCGGAATTTGTTTTCAGGGAAGCGGCCCGGTGCGGCAGCGCGCTGTTTATAAATCCGCTGCAAGACTACCTGTTCCTTGAGCACAGCTTTTATCTGGAGAATGAGGACGATGAGCGCATCAATATTCCGGGAAGCGTGTCAAGCTTTAACTGGACGTACAGGATTCCTGCTTCTGTTGAAGAGCTGAAAAAAAACAAGGGGCTGACTGCAAAAATCCGGGCAGTTGTTCAGCTTCATGACACACTGCAATAAATTAAGGAGTGTAAGATAAAATCCGCTGAAATAGCGCGGCTTTTATCTACCCAAAGTTTGCGTTGCAAACTTTCCTATTTAGCTGTGCTTCCTCGTTACACTGCGGAAGCACTTAAAAGTCAAGAAGATTGTTGAAGCAATTTTCTTGACTTTTTATGGGAGTATATATGAACATTTCTTACAATGAATTTCACATCAGCAAGGCTGTCCGTGACGAATGCGGTTTTGACGGAACGCTTTTTGCTTCAACAGGAAACGCGGTCTTTGCGAATTTTAAGGCCGTCCATGCATTTCAGCAGAAGCTGAACGCTCTTTTTGAGCGGCGCGGCGAGAACGAAAAAAAAGTGTCCGCAGGCTCCCTGAACGCAATGGGGCTTATCGATGAAATATTCCATTATGTCTGCATGATATACCGCCGGGACAAGGCGCCTGATGCGTTCAAGGGGCTGCTTGCTGATTTGGACAGCAGCTTTACACAGCAGGCGGTGGACGGGCTGCTCCTGCAGTTTATGGAGTCGTTTCCGCCGGTTGCCGTGTACCGCGGCGAGCTTTCCGCAGAGGAATATCTTGCGCGTGACTGCCTTGACGAAGGCACAAAGCGCAGCCGGACAAACCGGGAGCAGGTTCTTGAGGAGCTGATTCTGCTTCACCTTGCAAATGAAAATCCCGCGTTCCATCCGTTTCAGATTCTGTTTGATGACTCGCAGCTTGCGCTGAACAGACTGTATGTGCGCATGTGGAACCAGATAAAGTCGTACTTTTTGTCCCAGCCGGCATTCGGCCCCAAGAACAATTCTCTGATCAATATGCTCAAGGAGCCGGTGATTGCCGCGCCAACTTCCCTCAAGGGGCAGCTTGACTATATCCGCACGTACTGGGAGTCGCTGCTCGGCGACTGGATCCGCCGCCTTCTTGAAGGAATGGACACTATTTCCGAGGAGGAAAAGGCGGCATGGCATCCCACGAACGGCGGCGATGTTTCCATGGATGCCTACACATACAGCGATGAAAACCTGATGAAGGAATACGAGCGGTTCAGCCCTGACCGTGAATGGATGCCGAAAGTCGTTCTTATGGCAAAGACTGTCCTTGTGTGGCTGTATCAGCTTTCAAAGAAATACGGCAGGGACATTACTCGTCTTGACCAGATACCTGACGAAGAGCTTGACACCCTGCGCAACGAAGGGTTCACCGGCCTGTGGCTTATCGGGCTGTGGGAGCGCAGCAATGCCTCAAAGAGAATCAAGCAGATAAACGGCAATCCCGAGGCAGCAGCTTCCGCCTATTCTCTTCTTGACTATGAAATCGCATGGAATCTGGGCGGATGGCAGGCGCTTGAAAATCTGCGCTATCGGTGCTGGATCCGCGGAATCCGCCTTGCGAGCGACATGGTTCCGAACCACACCGGCATGGACGGAACATGGGTGACTGAGCATCCTGACTATTTCATCACAACAAAGGACTGTCCGTTCCCGGGCTACACATTTAACGGCGAGAACCTGAGCCATGACGGGCGCGTTTCCATTTACCTTGAGGATCATTACTATTCAAAGTCTGACTGCGCCGTCTGCTTTAAGCGCGTTGACAATGCCACGGGAGATGTCACGTACATTTACCACGGAAACGATGGAACAGGAATGCCGTGGAACGACACAGCCCAGATTGACTTTTTGAATCCTGCCGCCCGCGAAGCTGTCATGCAGCAGATTCTGAAGGTTGCGCGGAATTTCCCGATTATCCGCTTTGACGCTGCCATGGTTCTGGCAAAAAAGCATATCCGCCGCCTGTGGTACCCGGAGCCGGGACACGGAGGAGACATTGCGAGCCGCAGCCGGTACGCGCTTACATCGCAGGAATTTGAGTCCCGCATTCCGAATGAATTCTGGCGCGAAGTCGTGGACCGGTGCGCAGCCGAAATGCCGGACACGCTTCTGCTTGCTGAGGCGTTCTGGATGATGGAAGGCTACTTTACGCGGACGCTCGGAATGCACCGCGTGTATAATTCCGCCTTTATGAACATGCTCAAGAAGGAAGAGAACCAGAAGTACCGCGACACGGTGAAAAACACAATAAAGTTTGATCCGCAGATTTTAAAGCGGTTCGTCAACTTCATGAACAATCCTGACGAAGAGACTGCTGTGGCTCAGTTTGGAAAGGGCGACAAGTATTTTGGCGTCTGCACGCTGATGGTGACAATGCCGGGGCTTCCGATGTTCGGACACGGGCAGCTTGAAGGGTTTGAAGAAAAGTACGGAATGGAATATACGCGCGCATACAGGGACGAGCAGGTTGACCAGGGGCTTTTGGACCGCCACTGGCACGACATCTTCCCTCTGATGCACAAGCGGTATCTGTTTGCCCCGGTGGAAAATTTTCTGTTCTATGATGTGTGGAACAACGGGACAGTGAACGAAAATGTCTTTGCCTATTCAAATGCCATTGGAAATGAGCGGACGATTGTTTTTTATAACAACAAGTATGAGCGCGCATCCGGCTGGATAAAGCAGTCATGCGAGTATGCTGTGAAAACTGGTTCCGGCGAAAATGACAAGGTGATGGTTTCACGGACGCTTGCGGAAAGCATGGGCCTTACATACGGCGACACTCATTATGTTATTTTCCGTGAGCACAGGAGCGGACTGTGGTTTGTGCGCCGGAGCAACGACATCATAAACAGCGGAATGTTTGTTTCTTTGAACGGATTTGAATATCAGGTGTATCTTGATGTTCAGCAGGTTGAAGACGATGCCGACGGAAAGTACAGCAAGCTCAACGAGCTTTTGAACGGCAGCGGAACTCCCGATTTGCACGTTGCCTGGCAGGAATACCGCTACAAGGATCTGTACAGTGCGCTCAAGAAATTCATTTCAGGGGAATTTGTGGAAGCTGCCCATGCTCTGCTTTCAGGACAGAAGACAGCCGGGGCGCACAGCACACAGCCAAAGAATATGCGTGAGCTGCTGGAAAGCGCACGGAAAAGCGCTCTTGCATATTACGTGTGCGAAGCTGAATATGCGCTTGCTGAAGAGCAGCTTCCGGCTAAAAAAGCATCCGCAGCAGAAGCAAAGAGTCCTGCCGCAGCTGCTGAAGAGGCGTTCGCTCTGTTCTCAAAGCAGGCTGAGCGGCTCTATACGCTGTGCCGGCCGTCGTCTGAATCAGAAAAAAATGAACTGGAGCGTGAAATCAGGAGCGGACTTTCATCCTATGAGCTGAGCGCTGAAGCCTTGCTGCTTGGTGCTGCTGTTGCTTCCGCGGGAAGCGAAAACTGCGTCAAGCGGGGCTATGCAAGAAAGCTTTCTGAAGCGATGGAAAGTGCCGGACTGCACGGCAGCGATCTCCAGAGTTCCTTTGCACGGATTTTTTCCGCTCTAAAAATCAGCAGCCTTCCGCTCAGTGCGGCGGATCTTGAGCAGTCAGCGTACAAAGCGGCAGAACTTATTGCCGGCTCGCAGGATTCATTCACGCTGATCGGAGCGAATGAGTACAACGGCATCCGCTGGTTCAGCAAGGAAAAAATGGAAGCGGCCTTGTGGTATGTGCTTGCGTTCGGCTCACTGGGCTGCAAGGAGACAGAGCGGAAGCAGCTGCACAGCCTGTACAGGACGCTTTATGCTGCGCAGGAAAAAGCTGAGTATAAGTGCGGTGATTTCACTGGGCTGCTCAAGCCGGCAGAATCCGTTCCTCAGAAAAAGAAAAAGGCTGAAGGAAAGAAGCCTGCGGCGGCAAAGGCAGAAAAGAAGAAGCAGGCTCCGGCACAGAAATCTGGCGGCCGCAGCAGCGCTTCTAAAAAAGGCGCAAAAGGTTCAGCGAATTCAAAATTGAAATAAGCGAGTCCTTGTCGCCGGGAGCAATTGCGTTTCTGCCGAGTGTGACAGGCGCAGCTGCTTCCGCAACGGTTTCCGGCAGCGGGGGGCATTCCCCCAGGTTGTGCATCAGGAACTGTCTGTTCAGCGAAGGGCAGTCCCTGGCGACAAGAACAGCGGCTCCGTCTTCCTGCAATGCGGTGTCCTTGCGCTTTATGAGGGCGGCGTATGCTGCCGATGTGTCGCGGTCGGCATACAGCCGGTATTTCATAAACAGCTCCTTGCAGGCCCGGCTTGTTTCTTCTTCTGAAACCGGCTCCGGGTATACAAAGCTTCTGAGCATCAGTGCGTTCGCCTTGAAAATCTGCTCAAGGCGCTCAATATTTGAGGGGTCGGCAGGGTCGGCGGGATTTCTCTTTTCCAGAGGAATGACGCTGTCCATGACCATGCAGTCGCCGCGTGCGTCAAGCGTCAGTCGGGAAGTCGCAGGCACAATGAATCCGTTCACCGGCAGCGCGCATTTCCAGCCGTACAGTCCTGAGACAAGGTTGCCGTAGTTTCCTGCTGAAAGCGCATAGAAAATGTCTCCGCTCACTGTTTTTTTCAGCCGTGAAAATGCATACGTGTAAAAGAATGACTGGGGAAGCAGCCGCCCGATGTTTGCGGTGTTTGCGACAGTAAGATGATATTTTTCAACCAGCTCCCGGCATGAAAAAATAGTCCGCACAAGGTTGCGGCAGTCTTCTTCAGTGCCGTCCACTTCAACAGGATAAATAGTTCCTCCGTTCCATGCGAACTGAGATTCGCTGATTCCGCGGAATTTTCCCTTGGGGGCGAGCAGGACTGACTTTAAAAGCTTTTTCCCTTCCATTGCTTTTGCCATGCACGCGCCCAGCTCTCCCGTTGTCGCATCAAGCAGAATCGCTTTTTTCCCTTCCATCTGAAGCAGCGTTTCAAGCGCGGATGTCAGATAGGAAACGCCGAAGTCCTTGAACGTTCCTGTTGCGCCGTGGTACAGCTCAAGAATGAATGTGTCCGCTCCGAGCTGCCGGAATACAGGATCCTTGGGAAATGCATGCGTTGCAATCGCCTCGCAGACAATCGGGCTGAACTCTTCGTTTATCATGGCGGACGTAAGCGCGCCGGCAATGGAAGCAAATGAAGTTGTTTCGTCAGCGTACAAGATCCAGCGGCGCAGATCGCTTGAATCATCAGGAACATACAGCCCGCCGTCCTCAGGCATGCAGTCCAGAATCGCTTTTTTAAATCCTACAACAGTAGCAGCATTTCGCGTGCTGAAAAATTTCATACCGTTTCCCCTCTAAAACGTATTGATGCGCCGCATAAAATGCAAAACAGCTTGCGGCGCAGCTTGTAACTGGCAGGGCGCATGCGGGCGCTTTGGCCGTTATGCAGTGCTGTAAAGCCCTTGGGAAAAAGTATATCATGTGAAGCCGGTTAGTTCAATGCGGAAAGAAGAAGCGCGGATGTTTACCGCCTGCCAAGCTCTGGCAAGCAAAACGTGAGCGAAGCCGCTCAAACTGTGCGGGCAGCCGGTATATTGCGGCTTTTACGCCTGCACGCCGGGCTTCTTGCAGGCGGCTTCCCTTGACAAACCAGAGTCCGGGCAAATTTGCGCAAACCTTATGAAGACTGCTGCTCTTCCTTTTCTTCCGGCTGCTCCTGTTTCTGCGCTGGCTGGGCAGCCGCTTTTTTCAGCCTGGCAGGACGGGGAGGGCGCTTTCTGTAGCTTACGACATAGTTTCCGATTGAAATGAAGATAATCGTCAGCACAGCGGCAAAAATAACGCGGAAATCTTTTAAAACTGAAATGCAAAGGTCTGAAAGCTCACGGAATTCCATACTGTAGATTATCGGACTGTTTTACTCTGATTTCAACTAGTATTTTTCAGTTTCCGTGGAAAGGGAAAAATCAAAAGCGTGCTGGGAAAGAGAGGGCAGGCATACCGGTGCTATTTCCGCATGTTTTGCCTTTGGCAGAACATGGCAGCAAGGCTTGCCCTGCGCACTGTGCCGTTGTGAAAGGAAAGAGAATCTGATATACTTGCATCATGACAGGAATTGTGGACTATAATGCCGGAAATATAAAAAGCCTTGAGCGCGCGCTTGCGTTTCTGGGCGTGCCGTATTTTCGTTCCGGGAAGCCTGCGGAGCTGGAAGCTGCTGACCGCCTGATTTTTCCCGGAGTGGGGGATGCCGCCTATGCAATGAAAAGCCTTTCGGATGCAGGGCTTGATTCTTTTTTGCGGGACTGGATCTGCGCTTCAAAAAAGCTTCTTGGAATCTGCCTCGGCTCCCAGATTGTGTTTGACTACAGCGAGGAGGGGGATGTTGAGTGCCTCGGGCTTTTAAAGGGAAGCGTCCGGCACTTTTCTTCTGTAATCGGCGCGGACAGGCTGAAGGAGAGCGGTCTGAAGGTTCCGCATATCGGCTGGAACAGCATGTCCTTTGCAAACGGCGGCTGCGCGCTTTTTGACGGCGTTCCGTCTGGCAGCGACTTTTACTTCGTCCATTCATATATTATTCAGCCTGAAGATGAGACCGTTGTAAAAGGGTATGCGGACTACGGAGTGCGCGTTCCTGCGGCTGTGGAGCAGGGCAGCATAACGGTGTTCCAGTTCCATCCTGAAAAGTCGGGCGTTCCGGGGCTTCGGCTCCTTCGGAATTTTACAGCCCCTGATGCGGAGAAACAGCCATGCTGAAAAAAAGAATCATTGTCTGCCTTGACGTAAAGGACGGGCGGACGACAAAGGGAATTCAGTTCAAGAACAATCTTGACATCGGTGATCCTGTTGAAATGGCAGCTGAATATTACCGGCAGGGCGTGGACGAGCTTGTGTTTTACGACATCATGGCGAGCGCGCGTGGAAATGCTCCCATGCTCAGCCTGATTTCCCGCGTTGCAAGCCAGGTGTTTATTCCGTTCTGTGTCGGCGGCGGCATACGGACTGTTGAAGATATCCGGGCGGCTATTCTGGCCGGAGCTGAAAAAGTGTCGCTGAATTCGCAGGCGGTGCAGAATCCTGCCCTGATAACGGAAGGCGCGCGGATATTCGGGAACCAGTGCATTGTGCTTGGAATGGATGCCGCGCGCGACAGCTCCCTGCCGAGCGGCTACCGGGTGTTTATAAACGGCGGACGGACTGCCACGCAGCTTGATGCCCGCGAGTGGGCGATGCAGGCGGTGAGCCTTGGCGCCGGTGAAATCGTGCTGAATTCGATTGATGCCGATGGAACTAGAAGCGGCTATGAAATCAGCCTTACCAGAATGATAAGCGAATCAGTTTCTGTTCCTGTCATTGCCAGCGGCGGCGGAGGAACTCCTGAGCATCTTGCGCAGGTTTTTTCAGACGGAAAGGCTGATGCGGCTCTCATTGCTTCCATGGTGCATTCAGGCGACTACACAGTCGCTTCGGTAAAGCAGGCCCTTATGGAAAAAGGAATTCCAGTGCGGACTGCATAGGGCGGCCGCCTGCGGTTTCCGTTTTGCTTGGAGCTGAAAAAGCGGCATCGGAAGCCGGTTTCTTCATTGGCTTTTTACGGAGGATTTTTATGATTGAAATTCCTGAGCTTGAGCGGATTGCGGTTTTGATTGACTCTGACAATACAAAGATGGCCAAGCTGGACGCTGTTATCAATGAAATTTCAGCATACGGGCGGATTGTTGTAAAGCGCGCCTACGGCAACTGGAAGAAGGAGGTTCTCAAGAACTGGGAGCCGACAATCAAGGAGCTTGCAATCAAGGCCGAGCAGTAGTTTGATTATGTGAGCGGAAAAAATGCCACGGACATGGCGCTTGTCATCGATGCGATGGATTTGCTTCATAACAATACGTATGATGCCTTTGTGATTGTTTCCAGCGACAGCGACTATACGCCGCTTGCCGTGCGCCTGCATGAGTCCGGCGTGTATGTAATCGGCGTGGGAGAAAAAAAGACTCCGCTTTCATTCCGCAATTCATGCGATGACTTTCTGTACCTTGAGAATATTTCTGAGCTGAAGGAAGCGGAAGCTGCAAAGACTCCGGCATCAAAGCAGGCGGAAAAAGACGGCTTCCGCGAAATTCACAACCTTCTGAAAATCGCTTCTGAAAAATGGCAGGACGAAAACGGATTTGTGAACATCGGTGCGGCAGGCTCGTACATCAAGCGCGCCAAGCCTGACTTTGACTCGCGCCTCTACGGATTTCCCACGCTGACAAAGCTGATTGAAAATTTTCCCAAGAAGTATGAAGTGAGCAGGCAGAAAAACGGAAACAAGCAGATTGTCCGCTACCGGTGCAAGAGCGGACTGTTTGGCTTTTGAAAGCAGCAGCACGGCCAGGTATTCAAACCGCACAGGCTGTCTGAGTATATGTGTGCGTGCGGCGGTAGCGCGCGGAGGACGTACCGCTGTTTCCCGAGCCGTTCTCCTTGAACAGGCCCATCCGTAGTCGGTTGCAACGGATATGGGGATACAATTAATTTGACTAATACTAAGCTTTATTTCAATACTCCCACAACCTTGCAAATCTCTGTTGGAGTCGTGATTTGAACATTTTCTCCTGTAGCCCGATTGTATCTGTACCATTTTCTCGGTTCCAATGCTTTCTGAAAAAACGTAAAGTGAAAAGCAACCGGATAGCATTTTGAATATTCGGAATAGTATATGTAATCATTATTTATGTAAAATAAATCACCTTGATTATAGTAAAACCTGTCGCTATACAGTTTCCGTTTTTTTATCGGAAGGGTTTCATATGTATCTGTTCTGTAATCAACCAAAACAGTGTTTCCTTCTTCATCGATTCCGGCAAGCCTGTCAATTTCTGCCATGTACGAAATATATTGCAGTTTTTTTGTGAATACTTTTTTTGTTTTCGTTTTAATATCATAGCTCCAATTTTTTCCAAAAATAAAGCCTCCAGAAAATCCTGTAATAGAACCATCTTCTGAAAGCAAGCTTAATTCAAGATAGGACTTGTCAATGAGATTGACATAAAGCATTTCATATTGTTCTCCATTTATACCAACTTGCACGCCATCTATAACAACAAAATGTTTGCTCTTTTCAGGAATCAGGGCAATGTTATTGTTGATGAATTCTTTTCCATGGGCTGGCTCAACGTCCTTATACGAAATAATGATTGGATCGGACAAAGTGCCGTCACTATTTAAACTTTGAAAATAAGATTTCCCGCCAACAATATAGTAAAACCAATTTTTGTGAGTTGCCTGATCATGGAGCATTGCATTTGTTTTATCTTTTAGTTCCTCTGGCTTGCACAAATGATTTCCGGCGATTACCATACGGGATCTATATAAATCAGTAAACAGTATTACACTGTTATCTTTTTCTATGTTCTCAGACTTGCATCCAATAAAAAAGAGCGCTGCGATTGACAGCAAGGCACGTATTTTGTTCATATTAATATTTTCTCCTTGCATGCTTGTTAGCAAGCATAAGATCTGCGGCAATTGATTTTGGTATTGCATTCTGAACCACATTTTTTAGAGTACTTTGATTTCCAAATGCCCGTAACCATACGTTAAACGGTTTTATTCCACTGCCATCTGTAGTCAGTGCGTTTCTTGCAAAAATTCCGCAACTATTTGTAGCTAAGTTATAGCCGATAAAGTTTTTTCCATTAGACAAAGCGGCATTATAAATTAATTTGTCTTGTGCGAAAGTCGTATTAAACTCAATTGCTTCATCAAATCCCAGTTCAGCAAGTTTCTTTTCCATTTCTTCTTTTGTATCAAAAATACGCAATAAAGCACCTGAATTGCATGGAAAATTTAATTTTTCAGATAATCCAGGACTTGGAAAAGAGTTTGGAGATTTACTTAACTCATCAACAGTGTTATCCTCTGAAATATTGTTACCAGAAGGGATTCCTGTAACTTCAAAAAAAGCATATTTTCCATCTTCCTGCTTTACATACATACCGGCATGTCCCATTCCACAAGCACCTTCATTATCTAGAACGTATCCGGCTTCCCTTCCGTCAGGATCTATATACTTTACTGGATTATTTCCTGCATAGTGGTACAGGCTTGCATTGGCTGTATTGAACACCCCGCCCATTCCCGGCAAGTTCTGGTTGTGTCTCTTTGCCTCCTCGTCTGTCGGCGCTTTCGGAATGTACTCGCCGAGCGCGGGGTCTGTGCTTATCCAGCGGCTGTATCTCGGGTCAAGGTAGCGCGCTCCATAATAATACAATCCCGTCTCCTTGTCAAGTTCCTTCGCCGTGAATTTGTACGGTAAAAACTCCAAGCCTGTATTGCTCGTTTTCTCAACCCACGTCTCGCCGTAGGGCGTGTACTCGATTCTCTGGTACTCGTCTCCCTTGTAATCGCTGATTAGCGAAGCACTTCCGAGGTGGTCGCTGTGATAGTAGTACTGCTTATAGTACTCTTCTTGATAGGTCGGGTTCGAGCCGCTGTTCAATTTCGTTACAATCCTTGTCTCGCCGAGATAAATGTTTTTAGCCGACTGTCCGCCGTAGACGCTGTTGCCGCTGTCGGTGTGGAGCGTCCACATCTTGTTGAAGTAGAGCGTCTCCGAACTCTGCGTGTACTTGTTAGAACGCTGTCCGTCCTGTCCGTAAATGTAGGCGGTGCTGTAGTTGGAGTCCACGCTTGAGATGAGCCGGTTCTTCTCGTCCCATGTGTACGTGCGCCGGTAGCGCGCGGCGGACGCGCCGCTGTTCTTTTCGTCCTCCTTGAACAGTCCCCAGCCGTAGTCGGTGGAGTACACGTCCTCTGCTTCTTTCGTAATTTTGTGATACGTGACATCCTCGCCGTTGCTTTCAAAACTGCCGTACGCCGGGCTTTGCCCGTTGTTTGCGTTAGAGGAAGTTATTGAACTTTGCGCCTTTGGCGCAGATGCATCCTGCTCGCAGATTACGTTGCCGTTCGCATCGTACTGGTAATTATACTACAAATCGATATTCGGAATTTTGCAGAAAAATAGAAAGCGCCGGATAACATTATCTTAAAATATTTTTAATACTTACATATAATACAACTTATGCACGTATCTTTGTATTTAACACCTTCATATACTTCGTCAATAATGATTTCTATTGTGCCTGAATAATTTGTTTTAAAATCAATTAGTTGTGGATTTGGAGTATCAGACAAATCATAGGACATTGTTTTATTTGCATTGATGAAGTTTACAGTTATTTTCTTCGGACGGGAATTGTCTTCATACAAATGCTTTTTTGTACAGGATATATATCCTGTTACAATAACCATGCATGATGCGTTTACACTGAATTCAAGTTTTTGTCCGACTCCGTTTCCATGCACTCCTTCGCACCATGGAAAGTCTTGTCTTGCATTAGCTGCATTCTCTGCTTCATATATTATGTTGTTTTCCTCCAGTTCTGAAGTCGCTTTGATATGATGCGGAAAATAAACAGATTCGACTTGTGTTGCAGAAATTGCCATACCTAAAAAAACAGGTTCGGAATTATTAGTATCATATAAAATCAGGCAGTAATCTGATTTTAATGCAAGAAATATTTTTTTCACATTTTTGTTCCTCAAAATAAGTAAATAAAATTTTCCCTCAGTGCTAATTTCATACGAAAATGTTTGATTCCAAATACCAGAGCATTCTGAATTTTCATCGTCAAAAAATGAAACAGTAGAATCATCATTAAAAAGCACAGATTTAAATGAATACTCGATAATCCCGTTGTAACCTTTTTTGTTTTCTGCATATGTTAGAAAGTTTTCAATCAATAACAGAGTCAAAATTATTTTTTTCATATTTAGTTACTCCGCTGATTTTACAGGATCTTTAATTATAATTTGAATACTATCGCCTTTTGTCCATGGGACATCACCTTTGCCGTATTCAAAACCAAGTCCTTTTAATATGTTTGTCACTTCGTTAAAATCATTTAAGTGAGATATTTGGCAACCCAAACTCAGAGGCCTACCTTGTGCATCTCCTGCTCCATATTCTTCAGTTTCTCCTAGTGCAGTTTTTACGTTTGGATGACATAAAACAGCATCAGATTCTTTGACTTTATTTCCTGTGATACTAATTGCATCATTGTAACTACCTGATTTATTTAACAATGTACCAACATATATTCCCGAATCAATCGTGCCGCCTTCACCCTTATCAACTTTACGTTGCCAATCAGCCGTAGATTGTACATCTATAGAATTTAATGGTATTTCACAAAACTTCACTCGCTCTTTGGACTTAAAATAGTTGCCATTTTGTCCGTTATCCTCAGCTTTTCTTTGAATACTAATTGTTGTATGAGATTTTATAAAATCTTTTGCTTTTGGACTCCTTTCCGAGATAACAGACAAGCAAAAAGTCAAACACTTTTGCGGGAGATTTTGTTTTTTTTCATCCGGGTCAACATACTTTACCGGGTTATTCCCCGCATAGTGGTACAGGCTTGCATTGACTGTGTTGTAAACACCTCCTATACCGGGCAAGCTACTGAAATTCTCAGCAGTTCCCTTTCCAACGCCCGGAACATACTCGCCGAGCGCGGGGTCGGTGCTTATCCAGCGACTGTATCTCGGGTCTAGGTACCGCGCTCCATAATAATACAATCCCGTCTCTTTGTCAAGTTCCTTCGCCGTGAATTTGTACGGTAAAAACTCCAAGCCTGTATTGCTCGTCTTCTCAACCCATGTCTCGCCGTATGGCGTGTATTCTATGCGCTGGTATTCATCGCCTTTGTAGTCCGAGATGAGGCTCGCGCTTCCGAGGTGGTCGCTGTGATAGTAGTACTGCTTATAGTACTCCTCCTGATAGGTCGGATTGTTTCCGCTGTTCAGCTTTGTTACAATCCTTGTCTCGCCCAAGTAAATGTTCTTTGCGTACTGTCCGCCGTAGACGCTGTTGCCGCTGTCGGTGTGGAGCGTCCACATCTTGTTGAAGTAGAGCGTCTCGCTGTTCTGCGTGTACTTGTTGCTGCGCTGCCCGTCCTGCCCGTAGACGTAGGCGGTGCTGTAGTTGGAGTCCACGCTTGAGATGAGTCGGTTCTTCTCGTCCCATGTGTACGTTCTCCTGTAGCGGCTCTGTGTTACAGAACCTGAGCCGTTGCTGCCTTCGTCCTCCTTGAACAAGCCCCAGCCGTAGTCGGTGGAATAAACATCGTCCGCTTCTTTCGTAATTTTGTGATAGACTGCGTTGTCTCCATTGCTTTCAAAGTCTCCATCTTGCTCGCAGATTACGTTGCCGTTCGCATCGTACTGGTAATATCTGTCCCCGGCACGGACAAGTCTGTGAGCGTAGTTTTCATCGTAGACATAATCGAACTGATAGTTCAAGTTGTCACCGATGGATTTCTGCGGAGACACCGTTTCCGCAGAAACTTTGCTTGTCATGTTGCCAAGTCCGTCCGCGTCAAATTCAAACACCTGCGAATAGTCAGACTTGAATTCCGGCACAGAAGAACGGTACGGGTTGTACGTTGTCGCGCCGTCTACTTTTATGAGCTGGTACAAGTTGTCGTAGGAATACGTCTGCTTCGTCTTGTAGTTTCCGCTCGCCGCGCCGAGGCAGTCGTTCTCGTAGCCGAGCACGTTGCCAACTTTGTCGAAGCTGTAGCTGATGTTCTGGAAGCCCTGACCCCATTTGTTTTCAGTCTTTATCGTATCGAGCCAACGCCGCGCCGGGTCGTAGCTGTACTCCGTGAACGTTCCGTTGCCGTATTCAATTCTTGTCCGCTGCCCGTACTCGTCGTAGAGGATGTTCGTCACGTAGTTGAATTCGTGCCCCCAGTGCGTTCCCGTGACGGACACGACCTGCCCGCCCGCGTCGTAGCCGTAGGTGATCTTCTCGCCGTCGGGGTAGACGATGTGCTGCATCCTTCCCAGATAATCCGAGCGGTACTCCATGACGGCGGTCTCCGTGGGACTGTAGCCGTTGAGGTGAGTGGCGAGCGTGCGCGTTTCCTTTGTGACTTCGCCGAGCCTTCCGTATTCGTAATCCAAAGTTCCGCTCGCGTCTTCAACGCGCAAGATTTTTCCCGCCGTTCCGTTGGAAGCGTTTGCGCCGCCGTAGGTGTAGACGGTGTCTTCGGTATCGGGGTAGTCTATGCGGACAAGGCGGTTCAGCCCGTCGTATTCATATGCAATCTGCTTGCTGCCGTCGCGCAGGACGGAGCTTGTCTCGCGCACGAGGTTCGAGCACTTGTCGTAGGAGAATTCCTGCCGCCCGCTGTCGGGGCTTTCGAGCGCGGTTCTCCGCCCGAGCAGGTCGTACTCCGCGGTTATGGGATGCCCCTTCGCGTCGAATGCCCTGATCATCTCGCCCAGCGCGCTGTAGCGGTAGGTGGCTTCCGTAAGTTGCGCTCCGCCCGCGTCGAGCCGCGCCACGCGCACGATGTTCCCGCGGCTGTCCGTCTCCTGCACGGAGATGTTTCCGAGCGGGTCTGTAGAGTAAGAAATATTTTTCCCTGCCTTAATCTCAAATTCTGCGGATTGAACCGAGCCGTCGGGAAGCGTCGTTTTTGCCTGCCTGTCTTTCTCGTCGTACTCGTAAGAGGTGAAAAGGCCTGTCATTTTTGGAGTTGAGTCAAGCAAATCGTTCAAACTGCCCTCGATAAACTCAGTCATGCCTTCCTTTATGGCGCGGCCTTTTTTGTCGTACTCCACAGCGCCGCTCGCGTTCCAGCCGCCCCTGCCGTTCACGAGGCCTGTCTTTGCCGTGCGCACGGCTCGTCCAAGCCCGTCAGCTTGCAGGACTGTCTTTATCACGGAATCATCGTCCGCGTCGAACGTTACCTTGTTGCTTGTTATTGCATGCCAAAGGCTGTGCTTTCCTTTCTCGTCTGCGCACGGCGTGAAGTACTCGTAGCTCACCGCGGGCGTCGCGCTGTCGTATGACGTGAGGATTTTCGTAACCCGCTGCCAGCCGTCGTATTCGTAGCGGAGCGTGCCGCCCGTGCAGTCGGTCTCGCGCGTCTTGACCTGCGTTGGAATGTCGTAGGCGGCATGGCTTTTGTATGTGTCGGTGCCACTTCCGCCCTGGGAGATTTCCGTGGCGAACATGTTTTCGTCCGCGTCATATTTGTATGAGAGCGTCGCGCCGCGGCTGTCGGAGACGGAGGAGATGTTGCCGTACTTGTCGTATTTCAATGTATTTGCGGAATAATTGTAGGCATCGAAATACTGGCGCAGTTCGGTCAGCTGCCCCAAGTCATCGTAGCTTCCGGCTCGGTGGCGCAGGAGCGTTCCGTTTGAATCATACACGCGGATGTCGGCGGGAAGCCCGATGATGTAGCGCGCCGTGTCCGTGTTGTCGTAGGTTATTTCGCCCGTGAGACTTTCCCCGCCGCCGAAGTCCTGCGTGCCCCTCGTGCAGCTGCCGTACCCGTCGTACTCGTACTCTGCCGAAGTGAAAACGAAGTCCGCAGTCCCGCTTGGCTTTTCATAGCTCCGGCTTTCCTCCTTTGCGGGCAGCGCGTACGGAGAACCGCACAGCTCCGTCCTGCTTTCAGATTTCAGAGAGGAGGGCATTGTCTTTGGAATAGAAGCCAGCGTATCCATAATACGGCAGTGAAAATAATGCTTTTATAATTTAATTGAATATTAAAAATATTGACAAAATAAATCTATAATATTATAATGATATTGTGGAAATAAAATGGAGCAGTAAAAAGAACGAGGTCTTGAGAAAGAGCCGGGGCGTAAGCTTTGAGCAGGTTGTGGAGGCTGTCTCCGGCGGTGACTTTATCGGGCCGGAGGATAATCCTGCCAAGGAGAATCAGAAGAGGATTATCGTGAGGATTGACGGATATCCCTGTGTTGTTCCGTTTGTCATTGAAGAGAACGGAGACTGGTTTCTGAAGACAGTCTATCCATGCAGAAAAATGAAAGGGAGGTTTGAATGACATCTGAGCAGTTTTTTAACAGTCCGCTTGACGAGGAGGAGCAGTGGCATGAGAATCACTTCGATGAGTTCAAGCCAAGCAGTAATCAGGATGAGCTGAGAAAGCAGGCGGTAGAGGCGGCAAAACGAAGCATTATGGAGAGAAGGGAGAAAAGGCAGATTTCCCTGAAAGTAAACGCCAGTGTTGTTGCCTATTTCAAGAGGCTTGCTGACGAGACCGGGGTTGCATATCAGACCCTTATAAACATGTACCTTGTGCAGTGCGAAAAGGAAGGAAAAAAGCCTGTGTTTGTGTGAGCGGATGGTGAAAGCGCCTGGCATACTGGAAAAAAGCCCTGAAGAGTGCTGTAATGTTAAGAAATGATGCTCGAGGTGGATAAATGTTTTTTTCTATCTTCATATCAATACAATAGAAAAGGAGATGGAACTTAATATCTCCAAAATAAAAAGCATTACTTTATTCATTTCATAACAACACCGTTCAAACTGGTTTTCGTTTTTTCAAATTTCAAATTGGAAAACTTTTCTTTTCGAAGTTCGTTTTTTATTTTTTCTGTCGTATGCAACAAACTTGGAAAATGTGGCATTCTTAACGGAAAAACAGAATAGTTTTCGGCTTTTTCCGCTGCAATGCACGGAACCAACAAAAAGTCGCTGTTTGGTAAGAAAGTTGTATTAGCCAAGTCTAAGACATCTGGTACTTCTTGAAACGTAATAACATAATATGTTTTCACGATATCATTATGTCGAATATTTACACTTATCCATTCAATATTATCGTTCTTTGTAGAAAACTCTACAAGAAATTCTTTTAATCTTTTAGATACCATAAAATACGCAAATTCATTATACATATAATCGTGCCAGACAACCGGCGGCACATTTTTCTTTTTGAATGGCTTTAATACCAGTTCGCACGGAAACTTTTTTTCTTTCAGCAAATAATCGTCCATTTCCAAATTGGTAATTTTTGCATCATCAGGAAGTTTCGCAGAAAACTGCCCACACTTCTCTGTGCCACAAAAACTGTAACATCTTTTCATATTATAACTCCCAACCGCTTCTTCGTAATAAATCCGGATTATTCCGAACAAGCTCTTTTACATATTTATCAAACAATGATTTAAATTTTTCAACAGATCTTGTTTTGATTTATAAACACTTACCATGTCTATTTACAAATATCAGTCCAAGTGTCATTTCCCATAAGTCTGTCAATTACATGACATGCTTCCCAAACTGCGCAACGCTCCAAGCCTATACATTTATTCTTTGTGGCTTTTCGTATTTCACCTTTATAATATATCTCATATTTTCCGGGTTTTAAGATATCCGGTATATATCATATTGCATTGTAATTACTTGACGATTTGTCAAGTTGAGCAGGATCAAAACCTTTTTTATTCATATGATGATTTGCATCTCTTCTTGCAATATTTTTCATGGGTCTCCTTTACCACTGGTTCGTCCTGAATACACTTCTCCTGTTGTAGGATTTGTTTTTGTATAGGTCTGATAAGTTTTTTGTCCACTACCTACATTTTGAGTTGCAACCTGTGCCTTTTAACCGTTCTTATTTTTTACATTCCCAGAACTGTCTAACTTCGCCAAACCATTATCTTAGGTGTTGAGTCCCGCACTAAGTTTTCAGGAAGGCGAAATACACTGTATGTGGGGATAATTTTGAATATAAAAATCAACTCTTTTTTCTTGTTCCATTTCCCAAAAATCATTTGCGGTTTCTAGACAATCAACAAAGATATTCTGTTCATCAGAGTGATCTTCTGATAAAATTTCATAAAAATCTCTAATTAGAATTTTTATAGAGTCATAGGTTAGCCAATCTAAATCTTGAAGGCATTCATCAAGCGCATTCCAATTCTTCCCGAAATAACTTGGAAAATACAACTTCTTTGCTATTTCAGAAAACAAACCTTTTCTTGTTTTCATATTCTTTCCTTCAAGGACAAATAAATTTGCTGAATTTGTTTTTACAATGTTTTCAAATTCTGTTGTATTTATATATACAAACATAGTCTGCCTCATTTAAACAAATGTGTGATAGCGATCTATATGTCTTCTAGCTGAACTGTCAGAACCGATTAGCAACCGTTTATTTCAACATCGGAACAAACAATCTTTATTTCGAGCGCGTCAATCAGCCGTATCGTCAAACAAATCCAATCAGCATTAAAATCGCGAGTTCCCCCACCTTTGAAGTTGATGTTATTGTTCTTCTTGATTTTACTTTTGACCTCGGCAATGAAGTCATCATTTTCCGTAATAAAAACGTTTTCGATGATGTTCTCATCCCATTGCCCGATATATGAAATTGCCAGAAAATGGAGACAGTCTATTCGATATTTTTTTTCGCGGCGGATTTCAATGGCAATTTTGTCATAATCAATTTTGATTTCCTCGAGTGAATAATCTGCAAAATCACTGTCATTTTCAAACTTCATATTTAATCTCCTAACCAACTTTGAGGGATTGTGGTTTTAGGATTTCCCCATTTCCCTGTGCTACCATTCATTCGGTGTTCTACATGAACATGATCTACAAGGTGATCATTATTTGTTGAACCTTTATACCCTGGTGTTGGTTTATGCGCATTTTCAACACGAACTCTGACAGGACCGGTCGAGCTATTTCCATAATATTTACCATTTTGATTAGTCATTCTCATAGCCAACTTAAGCAAAAAAGCAAAATTATTTACTCCGTAATAAAACAATTTCATCAAACAATTGAATGATACGTTCATTTTTTATTACATCAATTAAAAATTCTATTTGTTTAAAAGTTTCTTCATCGCAATGCTTGAGTTGAATAATAGCAAGGAGTAGAGATTCTACTTTTTTTTCATCAAACGTTTTTCCAATACACCACACGATACGACTTGAATATATAGGCTCTTCTTTCAAAAGTATTAATAATGAAGCAATTATCTCATCAATATCTTTTGAAGTCATAGATAGTTTCATTAACACTGATGGCAACAAGAGAGAATAATCTGTTGGATTATTTTCCGAAATGTTCTTTTCAATTAAAAGACCTATATTCATAATAATATTTTCTTTATTAATATTTTTATCTGTAAGTTGCTGAAGATAGTTTTGTAAGTTTAAATTCATAGTTTTACTCCACTAGATTAATACCGCGTAAATTTTCTAAATCAATTCGATATTCCTTTCTTTGATATATAAAAGTTTCTCTCATTACATTTCCTCCAGATGCTACGCCAGATGTACTCTTTACAAATTCACTCATTCTAACAATTGCAGAGGTGAAATCCTTACATTTGGCAAGCCCAGGTTCTTTTGTAATAGCTTTGTCATAAAGTTCTTGTAATGCTCCATATGCCTCTTGTTTCTTTACGCCGAGTTTATCATTACTAATTCTTACAGAAGATGCTGGTGTATTTGAACCTGTTTGAAGTTGAAAACGTATTGCATTTGAGGCTTGGGTTTGTTCCTTTGATATGGCTACCAAAGAAGCTTTAGATTGTGAACGCGATTCTATCTTGGTAGATAAATAATTGTATAAATCAATTCCACCGCCAACTGCTACTGAGCCCAATGCAACAATTAACATTCCAGCTGCAAAGACATCACAAGGTCCAGGAGCCGGACCATCAGCAAGGGCTACTGTTTGTGCCTTATAAGCAGTATCAGTTGCAAACTGATAAAAAATATTAGCATCAAACTTACCATCCGGGTCAGTATACTTTACCGGATTGTTTCCCGCGTAGTGGTACAGGCTTGCATTGACTGTGTTGAACACCCCGCCCATGCCGGGTAAAGTTTGGTTGTGTCTCTTTGCCTCCTCGTCTATCGGCGCTTTCGGTATATACTCGCCTAACGCGGGATCGGTGCTTATCCAGCGGCTGTATCTCGGGTCAAGGTATCTTGCACCCTAGTTTTTTTGACGGTCATTTCCCCTGTATGGGCATAATCCTTAAAAAAAAATTTTCTGCGGTGCCGTAAAAACGCGGTCAGTCTCCGGCCCGCAATGGGAATTCCCGTGTCTCCGCGCGGCAGAACGGCATCAGATTCTTCAGTCCTTTTGCTCTGGAGAATGTCCGTCTTTTTCATGAATCCTCCTCCAATGATTCTAACCGTTTTTCGTATTCTTCGTCTACTGCCTCGAACAGGTCGTGCTCTCTCGGGTGATATTTTCTGTATTCCTTTGCAATATGCTCTGTCTGGACGTGGGTGTACCTGACGGTGGTCTGTATGTCCTTGTGCCCGAGGATTTCCTGCACGTGGCGGACGCTTGCTCCGTTGTTCAGCAGGTGCGTGGCGGTTGAATGCCTGATTGAATGCGCGGAGATTTCCTTCCTGTCCATGCCGAATTTCCTCAGGTAGCTTCTGAAAATGCGGCTTATGTGGATTCCCCTGACGGGCCTGTCATTCTTGCGCAGGTTCAGGAACACGAACTGCTCTTTCTGCTGGATTCTGTCTGAAAGATAGAATCTGAGGAATTCAATTGCCGCATGCGAAATCGGAACAACCCTGTCGCGGTCAAATTTTCCCCGGACAATTCCTTCCCGCTTTTCAAAGCTGATGTCGCCAATCCGCAGCTGCGCGGCCTCTGACACTCTCAGGCCGGAAGAATACATGAGCTCAAATATGGCGCGGTCCCGCAGCCCAGCCGGAGTTGAAATGTCAATTTTTTCCAGGAACGATGCGATTTCCTCTTTGCTCATCGGATGGCGCATTGATTTTTTGCCGGATGTTATTTTGTACGTGATGCCGTGGAGCGGGTTTGCCTCTATGAGTCCCTGGATGTACAGCATTGAAAAAACGTGCTTCACGGAATTCAGGCGGCTGTTCATTGCGGAAACGCTCAGAGGCTCGCCTTCTTCATTCTTTGAATTCTGGCTTGTCGTCCACAGCTCATATTCAATCAGTTCCTTTTTTCCGAGCTGCGTTATGTCAGTGAAATTCCGGGATTCTGCCCATGAATAGAAAATGCGTATGTTCCTGTCTGTTTCGGCGATGTAGTGCTTTGAGTATCTGTTTGACATCATCTTTTCCTGCACCAGCTTTCTGATCTGTTCCTGTACGGATTCACTGCTGTCCATGTCTCTCTATCCTTATGTGCTGCCGCGGGTGATATTCATCTATGCTTTTTTTCAAGTCATCGGAATAAACCCGTGTGTATATTTGAGTTGAAGAAAGCTTTTCATGCCCCAGTATCACCTGGATTGTCCTGATGTCGCATCCGGCTCTGAGCAGGTGCGTTCCGAGCGAATGACGGAATCCGTGGCTCGTTATGACCGGGATTTCGAGTTCCGTGCAAACCTCCCTGATTTCCCTGTTGAACAGTTCCGCAAGGACATTTTTTTCTGTTGAAAATACGGTGTTCCTCCGCTCTCCGTATATGACGCCGTCCGCGATGCGCTTGCCTTTTTTCAGATAGAGCTTCATGACATCTGCCGCGTAGCCGTTGAGGAATGCGGTTCTGGGCTTTCCTCCTTTTCCGTTCCTGACATAGACATACCGGTGAACGGTGTCAATGTCGCTTTCTATGAGGCGGCTTGCTTCCTCTATTCTTAGTCCGGTCGCATACAGGAATTCTGCAAGGACATGGCTGGTGTAGCGGCGGCTTTTTTTCCGCCGGTTCTGTATCATGTCGAACCGTTCAAGGCTTGCGAGCAGTCGGTTCATCTGGCTTTCCGTCAGGACGTTCCTGCTGATATGGCTGCCAGCCTGAGGGTATTCAACTTCGGAAAACGGATTTGACTGTACGGCTTCTGTCATCAGCAGAAATGAATATATGCTTCTTGCGGCCTTGAGGTAGTTTTGGATTGTCCCTTTTGAAATGAGCGCGCCCGATTTTGTTTTCCGTCTGCTTACGTCTGTCTTGAACTGCATCGCGTCCTTGACAGTAACCTGTTCCGGCAGGAGCGCTTTTTCCTGATGCCATGCAAGGACTGCAAGGCTCATTTTCCGTGCCGTTTCAAATCCCTGTGCGCTGACCTGCGGATGCTTGTATTTCAGAAAGCTTTCAAAAATCGCTTTGTATGGAGCAGACAGTTTGTTTTTCATGGCGTTAAAAATCCTCCTGTACGTATCATGCAAAAAAAACAGGGAAATGAAGCAGTCCGCGCATATATTACTATAACCTGTTTTGCTGAAATGTCAAAAAAAAAGTAAAAAAAATGCAAAAATTCTTTAAAAAGTACTTGACAAAACTTTTTTTTTTTTTTCTATATTTATTAGATATAAAGGAGCATTGTTTAAAAGTGGCTGTGAGGACGCTTTGCCTTTTATATCTGCTTGTAATCTCTGTCTGCGACATACGCACGGGACGGATTCCTGACTGCATGACGGCTCTTTTTTTTGCCGCCGCGTTCTGCAAGGATCTGTTCTTGTCGCCTAAAACAATTCCAGAGAGCCTGTCCTGCGCTTTTCTTTTCTTTCTTATTTTCTTTTCAGTTTCTGTGCTTACAAAAGGGCTTGGCATGGGAGACGCAAAGCTTGCCGCAGTGCTCGGCTACTGCGAGGGATTTTTTGGCGCTTCCCTGTCGCTGTCTATTGCTTCTGTTCTGGGGCTTCTTGCGTTCATGCTGCTTCCTGCGGAAAAACGGGGTGCGGCAAAACTTCCCTTTGCTCCGTTTATGTCGGCGGGCTATGCCGTTTCCAGTGTCTTATGTGGAGGCGCCTTGTGAGATGCCTGCGGACTGACTTTTTCTTCAAGGCCATGCTGATTTGTCTTTCAGCTTCGGCATATTCTCAGGAAGCAGTTCCGCCGCTCTATATGGATTTCCGCAATCAGAACATAGCTGACATCATATATTCAGTCGCGGAAATCTGCGGAGAGTCCGTGCTGATAGATGAGACGGTGACAGGAACAGTGACATTCCGCTTTGAGGACAAGGACTTTGAAAGCGCATTGCAGCGGTTCGCGAAACAGTGCCAGCTGTATGTGGAAAAAGATGACGGTGTGTATGTCATCTCAAAAGTGCGGATTGAAAATCATGCGGATGGAAAACTTGCCGTCAACACGGAGAATGTGCAGGTTGAGCCGTTTCTGAACATGCTCTCGCGCTATACGAACAGGACGATTCTTTTTGACAGCATTCCCAATGCGGCGGTCACAATCAGAGCGCAGGAAGCGAGCCTTGAAGATGTGCTGAATCTTGCCATCGTAAAGCTTCCCGGGTTCGCTCTGGAGCGGATTGCCGACGGCTACTACATCACGAAAAGCAGCGGAAACCTTGCCAAGCGGAACATAGACGTGTTTACCGTGTCCGAAGTCGGCGGCAGGTTTTCGGTAAACATACAAAGGGCGGCATTCGCGAACGTCATTGACACGCTCTTCAAGAAAGGAAAAAAGGAGTACGCGCTGCTTTTCAGGCCGAACATTCAGCTGGAGGATATGGCATATTCCGGCAAGGAATTTGACGAGCTTCTTTCCCTTGTTCTGTGCCAGGGCGGATGTGACTATACGGTGAGCGGCGGCATATATTACATCTATGAAATTCAGAAGAAGGACATAGTAAAGCGGTTCAAGGAAACGCGGATTATGCAGATCCGGAACATGGGAATAGAATCCCTGCTTGCGCTGCTTCCGAACGAGCTGAACGCATCTGGCTTTATAAAGGCGGACAAGAATTCCAATTCTGTTATACTCACTGGAAGTTCCGCGGAAATCAGCCCTATAGAAGAATTCATACAGAAGGTAGATGTTCCCGTCCATGGCCGTGTGTTCCGGCGTTTTTCCCTTGAAAACATACGCGCGTCAGATGCTGTGAGCGTGATTCCCAAGGAGCTTCTGATGTCGGACATCATACTGCTTCCGTCTGAGAACGGATTTGTCACTCAGGTGACGGAAGAAAGTGAAAGCCGTCTCTTTGAATTCATACGGATCCTTGACGGAAAAAAGCAGAACAGGATTGTGAAGCTGAAGTATATAAAAAGCAGCGATCTTATGAATGCGCTTCCTCCTTCAGCGGGCAAGGACAGCATAACAGAGACTAACGAGCCGACGCTGGTGTTCTTTACGGGCACGGAAGCGCAGTTTGCAGAATTTTCAAGAGACCTTCAGTTTCTTGACCGTCCGCGGCAGCAGATAAAATACCAGCTGCTTGTGCTGCAAAGGCAGAAAACTGACGGAATGAACTGGGGAACATCTGTGACGGCCGGTGATACTGACGGAGATTCTGGATATACATGGAGCGGAATGCTGTCCCACATATTCAGCATACAGTTTGACATCATTTCCAAATTCGGCATTCAGTTTGCAGGAAGCCTCAACGCGGAGCTTTCGCAGGGAAAGTCTCGCGTTCTTGCCGACACTACGCTCAGCGGCATCAGCGGAGAGTCGCTGCGTTTTTCAAACACGAACACATACCGCTACCGGGATATAATCGTAGACACTTCAGGCGACTTGTACACAAGCACTACCAGGGAAATCACAAGCGGACTTACACTGTCTATAAGCGGCTGGGTGAGCGGAGACGGAATGGTTACTGTCACTGTTGATGCCCAGGTTTCAAAGCAGGGCAGCACAGATTCATCATCTTCATCGTCACAGGGCGCCGACACTTCAGTTCCGCCGTCAACATCAGAAAAAAAAGTCAGCACACATGTGCGCACTAAGAGCGGAGAGCCTGTGGCAATAAGCGGGCTGTTTCAGCAGGAGGAAGACATATCGGAAAAGCGCGTCCCGGGAATCGGAGCTGTGCCTCTGCTCGGAAGGCTGTTCAAGAGCAGGAATGCAACGGCAGCGGAAAGTGAATTCGTCATATATCTTGTTCCGTTTGTCCAGAAGGAAAAAGAACGGGAACTGACCGAGGAAGAAAATCTTGTGCGGCTGATGGAAAAATACGGGGAGAGCTGATGATAAAAAGAAAGGCCGATGATGCATTCGACATAACGGAATTTTCCTGGCACAGGGAAGTCGCAGGACAGTATACCGACCGGTTCATAAAGGCAAGCCGCTGTGTCAAAGTCTCTGATTCAGAAGAGTGCGTCACTGTTGCCGTTTCAGATTCCTTCAGGGACAGCATTGGAATTCTGAGGCAGGTTCATTCTCCCAAAAAGCTGAAAACTGAAATTGTAAAGGATTCCCGTTTTGCGGAATTTATCGGAAGGTTTGTTGAAAAGCCTGAGGAAGAAAAAGAAGAAGCAGAATGCACTGGCAGCGGATTTCGTCTGGAAGATATAAACAGCGATGCTCCTGCCGTGAACATTATAAATGCCATCTGCCTTGAGGCAATCAGAAGAAATGCCAGCGACATACATATTCAAAGCACAAAGAGCGATGTGTGTGTCAGGTTCAGGATTGACGGAGTTCTTCAGACTGTGAGGCGTCTTGAGCGGAGCATATTCGGCACGGTTGTAAGCCGTATAAAAGTCATGTCCTCGCTGAATGTGATGGAAAACCGGCTCTGCCAGGACGGAAGGATGAGCGTTCAGGCAGGAAGCAGACGGCCTGATTTCCGCGTGTCTGTTGTTCCGTCTGTCACCGGGCAGAATATAGTGCTCAGGCTTTTTAACTTGGAAAGCGGCGGGCTGACTCTCGGGCAGCTCGGATTTTCTGATGAAAACCTTGCGAAAATAACTTCAGCTCTTTCGCTTCCGCACGGCATGATTCTTGCCACCGGCCCCACGGGAAGCGGCAAGACAACTACGCTCCATGCGATGCTCAGGGAAATGGACAGGGAGCATCTTAAGATTGTGACGATAGAAGATCCTGTTGAAAAAGTTATTGACGGAATTGAGCAGATACAGGTGAACGACGGAATCGGGCTGACATTCGGGAGCGTGCTGCGGCGCATTCTGAGGCAGGATCCTGATGTAATCATGGTTGGAGAAATCAGGGACGCAGAGACTGCCGGGCTTGCGGTGCGCTCGGCGCTTACAGGGCATCTTATTTTGTCAACGCTTCACACAAACGACAGCGTGTCCGCAGTCACACGGCTCAGGAACCTGGGAGTAGAGCCGTATCTTATAGCCGGTGTCTTGCGGACAAGCATAGCCCAGCGGCTCGTCAGGAAAATCTGTCCTGAGTGCGGCGGAAGCGGCTGCGCCGGCTGCGGCTCAACAGGCTATAAAGGCAGGACGGCGGTGAGCGAAGTGTTCACGGCCGATGAGCAGACAGCGCACATGATAGAGCAGGGATTTTCAGAGTCAGACATTCGCTCGTATCTTGCAAAGCACCGCTTTGTCACTTTGCAGGAGGATGCCGCCGGAAAAGTTGCGGACGGAATATCAACAAGAGAGGAAATCATGAGGGAGGGGCTTGCATGAGAGTGAATGTCCTTCTGTTTACGCAGACTATGAACGCGCTTCTTTCCTCATCGCTTCAGCTTCAGGATGCCCTGGCAGTCTGCTGCGAAATACTGTCAGGCAGGCGGGACAAGAAATTCTGCATGAAGATTCTGAAGGAAGTGAACGAAGGCAGGAGGCTTGGCGAGGCTCTTGCAGAATTCGGCGGAATGCTTCCTCCGCTGTATGTTCCGCTTGTTTCCATAGGCGAAGAAAGCGGCATGCTTGCACAGGTGTTCGTAAAGCTGTCCGGCTATATCAAGGACAGAAAGAATGTGAGAGGCAAGCTGATTCAGGCCTTGTCATACCCGGTTCTTGTCCTTGTGACTGCTGCTGCCGTTGTTTTTATCCTTGTCCTGTTTGTCATGCCGCGGCTCGAACAGATTTTTATGGCATTCACCGAGTCTTCCGGGGAAATCGGAATGCAGATGGCGAGAATGCGGGCTCATGTGTACACGGCCTGCGTCATTATATCCGCGCTTGCCGTGTCAGGAATTGTGTGCGCGGCCATTTATGCGGCCAGTGACAGGGCTGCCCGCGCGCTTGACGGTGCGGCGCTCAGAATTCCAGGGCTTGGAAAAATCATTACCGCCATGCAGATGCATGATTTTTCATTTGCCATGAAGCTTCTTTCCTGCGCCCGGTTTCCGCTTGTGGAAAGCCTTGCCTATGCTTCCGCGGCAGTTTCAAACAGACGGCTCAAGGAAGCAGTTCTGTCTGTGCGTGATGATGTTGCAGACGGACGCGATGCAGGAGATGCATTTGCATCTGAAACTGTTTTTCCGCAGTATCTTTCGGTATGGGTGAAAATAGCCGGACGGAACGGAAATACAGCGGAAGCATTCAGCGAGCTGTGCGACTATTATTCAGCGGAAAGCGAAGCCATATTGTCAGGAGCCGCAGCAGTGGCGGAGCCTGTTTTTATTCTGATTGCAGGAGCGGTGATAATTGCTGTCATAAGCCAGTTTATCATTCCTGTGTTCACTCTTCTGGGGGCTTTATGAAAAACAGAATCATCAGGATTGTAAAAAATGATGAAGGATGGACGTTCATGGAAACGCTCATTGTGCTTGCGGTCATACTCATACTTACCGCGACTGTCGGATTCGTAGCTGTAGGAAATCTTGACAAAGCCCGCGTCGCCGCAGCGCGGACTCAGATTGAAAGCCTTGCCACTGCGCTTGAAGCATACTGCATAGACTGCGGAAATTATCCTACTGAAGAACAGGGGCTTGGAGCCTTGCGGAAAAAGCCGGAAACCGCACCAAGCTCCAGCAGCTGGGGCGGGCCGTATCTGTACAAGGACGCTCCCAAGGATCCATGGGGATATGACTATGAGTACACTTCCCCTGCCCCTGACGGCTCCCCATACGGAGTCCGCAGTTTCGGTGCTGACGGAACAGAGGGCGGAGAAGGAAAAGATGCAGATATCAAAAGCTGGGAGTGAATATGCTGAAGGAACTTGTTGTTATGGCGGCTTTTATTGCTTCCTTGTCGGTCATCAGCATGGGTGCTGTTTCCGTTCAAAAACTGTGCGCGCGGCAGAAAGCTGAGGCGGCGCGGATAATAGAGAGTGCGAATGAAACTGACTGAAGTCCTTGCCTGCATTGTGATTTTTCTCATATCATCCGCTGCATTCATGGAAAGCCTTGCAGCTGTCAGCAAAGGAACTGCGCGGGCAGAATCAGCCTCCAGAGCCGCGTCTGCTGCACTGAAAACAGACCGGCTGTTACGTGAAGAAATACAGAGCATTGAAATTCCGTACTGGAACAATTTCAGCCATAAATACGAGGCGGCCGCGGAACGGATTCTTGCTTTTGCAGAAAAGCACTCTATAGCGGTTTCTTCTGTGAGTCCTGTCTATGACAAAGTTCACCGGGCTGAAGGAATCAAAGTTGAATGGAGCCTCGGCGGAAGTAATTATGTTACGCAGGAATATATAAAGCAGAGGATTGCAGATGAAGAATAATTTTGACGAAGGATTTTTCACGCCGCTTGCACTGACAATCGTATTTTCACTCTCCGCTGTTGTCATGTCCGTCAGCATGCTTGCCGCAGCAAATGAACGGATGCTGCATTCCTACAGGAATGCAGTGCTCTCGCGCAAGGAGGCGGAGGCGCTGGTTTACAGGATAGAAAAGAACATTCAGATTCTGAAAGACATTCCCTGCGATTCAGCAGAAAATCAGGACATCGCTTTCCTGCTTGCTTCTGACTGCGGCTGTGATGTTTCCGTATGCGATGTTTCCACAGGCATTCACAGGCAGTTCCTTTCCGAAAGCTTTTTTGAGTGCAGTGCCGTCCGGGACTATATCTCGTCTCAGGGAGATTCTGCATTTGCGGAATACGGATGGATTCATCCCAAGCTGGCAGACAAACCGTTTCTTGAAAGCATTGCGTCTGACTTCGGCACAGAGCGTCCGTTCCCGCTTGTGAACACTTTTCCGCCGTTCAACATATACCGCATGTCTGAAGAATTCCTTGCGGCTGTCCTTTCATTCTGCGGAATAAAGCAGGCGCAGGAAAAAGCCGCGCTGATAAAACGCAGCCTCACAGCTGAGCCAGATTCCGCAGAGATAGCGGCTATGCTTGGAGTAAGCGGAGCGCATCCTGCGCTTGATTTTATTGGAACAAAAACAGTGTTTTGGGAAGTCACGTTTAAAACAAAGCGGTGCGCCTGTTCCGCGGTGTTCGCTGCGGTTCCCGATGCAGACAGTCCGGGAAACATAGAACGATATATGCTTGTAAAAAAGCGCATTTCATACAAAGGAGACGCAGTATGACGACAGCGGATAAAAAATTTTCGGACTGCCAGAAGCTGTGCCTTCCTCTCAAAGCCCGCACTGGCAGAAAGCGTCTCCGTGAGGCGGAAAAAGCGCTGTGCGATGTGTATCCGTTTAAAGTAAACGGTGCGAATATATTTATTGCAAGAACGGGCAGGAAGGGGCTTTATGATGTGTATATATCAAAGAATAAGATAAAGCGCACAGGAAAAACGGCTGCTGCTGTGCTGATTGCTTTGGCAGCGCTTGTACCTGCCATCAGCGGCGGCGCTGTGCTTCAAAGGCGGATGCATAAAAACGAAGCAGCTTCACTTGCGCAGAAAGAGCGGGAACGCAAGAAGCAGGAGGAGCTGAAAGTCAGGGCGGAAAAAGAAGCAAGGCTTGAATCTCTCAGAAAAGAATATGAGGAAAAAGAGTCAGGCCGGTATGAAAAAATATATCCGTATATCGGGCGCATCTGCTCTGCAATGTCAGGAAGCGCAACCATTGAAACTATTCTGATAGAAAGCGATTCCTTTTCAGTTGAAGTAACGGCAAGGGACGCCGTGAACATTCTTTCAGGCTTTGAAAAAAGCGGAGCATTCAGCCAGATACAGATGAACAGGGCTTCAGTGAGCAAAGGCCTTGAGACAGTTACATACAGCGGAAGCTTTTCAAGGATGCACGCTGCTCCCGGCGCGTCTTTTTCTACAGATGAAAAAATATCATTTTACACGCAGGGATTGGAAAAAATGCATTCGCGGGAAAAACGGATGGAAAGCATTCCGCTTTCCAAGTACATACAGGGAATACGGGAGGTTCTCCGCAGAAACGGCTGCCGTGAGCAGTATATTCAGCTCCGCAGAAACGGACTGTCTGCGGAAGTTGAATTCTTCATACTGTCTTCAAGCCGGAGCATACTGCATTTTGTAAGCGAAATCCAGGACTGCGATGACAATCTCATAGACATAAAGCAAATCCGCATCCGAAACAGCGAGGAAGCAAACAGAGTGCAGACAACCATACGGTTTGACTCAGGCATTGAACTGAAGCAGGATGACATGCATCTTGCAGAATATGAAGAGCAGAAAATTCCGTCTTCACAAATAGACAGCATTTTTTACAAGGCTCCGCGCAAGATTTCAGCTGCAAAGAAACCATACACACCGCACTCTCCTGTGCATGAGCAAAAAAGTATTCCTGTCCGGCACAATGCAGGCATGAAAAGCCTTTCATACATAGGGCTTACAAAAGCAGAAGGAAAAACTATGGTGATAGCCAAGGACAGCGGCATGGGAAGCATCTATACGCTTCCAGTGTCCGAGACAGAGACAGCCGGAAACTTCTGCATGAAAACAGATGGCGGCTATACGGCAAGGCTTTGGGGCGAATATTACGAGGTGAAAAAATGAAGATGGAGAGAATCAGCTTTTTTGCTCTGCCCTTGCTGTCAGCCTGCATTTTTTTCTCATGCGCATCAAGCCAGGAACATAAAATCAGCTCCGTGTATGTCATGGCCTATGACTATGACAGCAGCGGAATTATGGACGTTTCTGTTTTTATTGACGGCGAGGAAATCGGAAAAACAGACATATACGGCAGGCTTCTGTTTTCTGCGGACAAGCTGAAGGAGACGGAGCACAGCATCAGGGCGGAAAAGAGCGGATATGAATCTGCCGAGATAACATCTTCCGTCCGGCCGGGACAGCTCCTGTATTTTAAAATGAGAACGGGCAGCTATTATGCAGAGCTGGCGGAAAAGCTGCTTGATGAAAATGAAGCCCAGAACGCTTTTGCAATGATATGCAGGGCGCTGGAAATAGACGGAAGAACGGACTGGCGTTTTTTAAAGGACATCATTCAAAGGAGAGTTGAAAAATGAAAAAAAGATTTGCTGTAATTGGTTCAGTTCTGATTTTTATTCTGGCTGCCTCGCATATATGCCTTGCAGTTCAGATTGTCCGGCTGAATTCCGCATTTTCAGTGCTTGATGAAAAAACAGAAAACGCTCTGAATGAATTTGAAAAGCAGCTGCGCGGATACCAGAGCAGCCTTGTCTCGCAGATTGAATCGATGCAGTCTGATGTTCAGATGCTGGCGGACATCCAGAGCAAGGATGCGGCTCGGATCCAGGGAAACCTTGCTTCAATAAAAAAACGGGCTGATGATCAGTTTTCCCAAACCGTCAGCATGAAACAGACGTATGATGACATCCTTGGAGAGCAGAAGAAAAAGACAGTTGACACAGCCTCACAGGACTCTGCGGTTTTTCAGATAAAAAAGGAAGCGGAGCGGCTGTACTCAGAACATAACTTTGCAATGGCGTACAAGGAATTCAAGAAAGTCCTTGCATATCAGAACAATGACATGGAAAGCCGCCTGAAAAAAATGAAGAGCCTGTATTACATGAACCGGGCGGACAGCTCACATCATTCAGAAATTCTTGATGACATAGGCATACTGAGAAGCAACGGATACTGCGACAGCGAGGCGGACGAAATAGAGCGGATGATATCTTCGGAGCGGGAGGGACTGTATGAATAGACGGTTTTCCCTGGCAGCCGTTTTCTTTTTTTTATCACTGGCAGAATTGTTTTCTGAAACCATTCTTATGGCTCCAGTGATTGTCTATGACAAGGACAGCGCTGTCATAGAGCAGGAGCAGAATCCTTCCGAAAAGCTGTATGACACAATTTCATGCTATTGGTTTGAGGGGCTTGTGACATTCAGGCTGCTCCCGGCAGAAACATACGGGCAGATATATACGGCGCTTGATGCAAACCGGGCCTGCACTGCCGAGGAAGCGAAGTATATTCTTTTTGGATACATGCAGAAGAATGAAGGCAGCTGGCTTGCACATGTAAAGCTGTATGACTGCAAAGCAAAAAAAATCAGCAGGGAATTTTATGCAAGTGATGACAGTTCCCATTATGAGAGATTTCTGAGCATACTCAGCTCGCATATTATTGACGGGCTTGAGGACGTGACCGGGCTTTCACGCACAGCATCCATTAAGGAAAAACTCCGCCCGTTTGAGCTAAAGATTCCTCTGTCTGCGTTTTACTGGAGTCCTGTTGACAGAAACTGGAATTCAAAGCTGACCGGCATTGCAGGCGGAGACATAGGTCTTCATATATATCCGCCTCAGCCAAAGATTACAATAGGACGGATGCTGCTTGATTTTTCACTGCGGCCGATGGCGTCCTATTCCTATGCAATGGGCAAGGACGGATCTTATTCCTTGGACTATAACGGAATTTCGTTCGTGCTTCCGCTGTGCATCCAGCTTCATTTCAGTGTGAGAAATGCAGTCTATGCAGGATGCGGAGCGTATTATGAAATCGAGCTGATAAATGTAACGCCAAAATACGAAAGCCGTGAATTCCACTATCAGAACATGTTCGGACTGGAACCGTTCATCGGCTATGAATTCAGCGTGAACAGGATAGTGAATCTTTTTACAGAAGTCAGGGCAGACATTCATCTGAGCAGCGATATGTTTATTGCTGTAAAGCCTGCGCTTGGCGTGTCATTCACTGTATGCAGGGGGAAGAAATGAAATCAGTTTTGTATCTGGCCGCTGTGTCACTGCTGGCTGCCTCATGCTCTGACAATGCCTTTGAGGAGCTTCTGTTCCGCACAACCAATGATCCGTTCAGCGACACTCCTTTTGCAGACTCCCTTAGCCTTGAGCATACCGTATATGTGTCATGGAGCGAAGATGATGCCTGCGACAGCTTCCGCCTTATGAGAAGCTATGACCAGAGCGTGCTGAGCTTTTCCTGCATCTATGAAGGAAATCAGACTGAATATACAGACACGGACATGAACAGCGGAGACCGGTATATCTACCGGCTCGACAAGACAAGAGGAGAACAGTATTTTGAGGGAAGCACGTATGCCTACGGATATTCCTCGGACTGTAGGAAAGATGCATGGGAATGCAATGATACAGAACAGGATGCAATATACCTTGAGCATGACCTTATCTGCAATCTTCCGTGTGTGCGCTATGTCACCGGCGGAAGGCAGTGCATAGACTGCGACTGGTTTTATATAACAGTTCCTCCCAGACGTTCCGCCGAGATAGTCATAAGCCAGAGCAAGCTTGAAAATGAATCTGCCGGGGCAGAAACAGATCTCAGAATACAGATTCCCGGCAGCGAAAGCAGTCCTGTCAAGCAGAAAACTGCCAGCGTCATCAAAAATACTTCGCATGAAACAAAGAACTTCCGCTTTAAAATTTACCCGGAAACAACGGGGCTGTTTTCAGAGGACAGCAGCACAGCGGTCATAGAATACACGGTGTCGCTCAGCAAAATATACAGCTATTCTTTGTAGGAGGAACAGATGAGCTATAGAAAAGCCCTGGGATTTCTGACAGTTCTTGCATCTCTTTTTTCGTGCAGCCTTTCGCCTTTTGATGATGCGGAAGAGCCTGTGCCGCCGGAAAAAACAAGCATCAGCGAAGAAAGCTCCCTGTTCAGGACGGACGGAGAATCTGAAAAATTTGTGCTTGAGACAAATGACACGAAATATCTGAGCGCAAACGGACGGACATTTTGGACAGCAAAAGAAACGAACAGCTCTGAGTCTTTTGAGCCGATTTCCGTAACTGTGTGCAAGGAAAGCGGCAGGACCGAAGCGGGATTCGGCATTGTGTTCTGCTCGCAGGAACTGGACGGAACGCCGTTCATGCTTGCGGTTCTTATAAACGCGAACGGCCTGTATACGGCAGGAAAAGTGAGTAACGGCATCTTCAGCCACATAACCGGCTGGAGGAATTCAGTGTATATCAACAAGGGATTAGGAATACAAAATGTGATTTCTGTTTCATGCGATTCAGAAAGCAAGCATTTCACGCTCAGCATAAACGGCTATGCGGTTACGGCTTTTGCGGTTTCAGAAAACATTGTTTTCAACAGCAGCAAATCCGGCTTTGCCGTTGTAATCGCGAACAATGAAAATTTCCCGGAAAACCCGGTGAAAGTCACATTTGAAAAAGCAAGGCAATAACTACATGCAAGGAGAGTGTAATAAAAACGTTGACTAAGATAGCGTCAGCGTTTTTATTCACAAGTTCGCATTGCGAACGTTTAAAAATCCGCCTCAAAATGGGCGCGGATTTTTAACTCGAGTTTTCTGCGAAAACTCGTTCATTATATAGTATGCGTTTTCATTTCATTGCAAACGCACGCTAAAAAGCCAGTCGCGATTTTCAAAAATCGCTCTTGGCTTTTTATGGGGGAAGGAGTATGAATAAGAAAGGAACGGTTGAAATCAGCGGAACAAAGCGGCTTGTCGCGGCAGTTGTGCTTGCCGCCTACATCTCGGCACTGAACCCGCTGTCCGTTTTTGCCGCCAGTCCGAAGAAAGCGGAAAAACATCATATTTCAAAAGAAGAAAAAGCGGAAGTTCTCATTTCCGCAAAGGACGGCGGAACGGTTGTCCTTGGAGGCGCTTCCATTGAAATTCCCGAAGGCGCGCTCAAAAAAGACACGAAGATAAGCATAACGAGGCTCGCAAAGGTCGCGGATACCGGCGAGTCGCTTTATAATGCGATTCCGCAGTTCGGCGGATACCGTTTTCTCCCTGCCGGAACAACGTTTGAGAAGGACGTTACTATTACGCTTCCGTACAGCGCAGAACTGAACGCAAAGCCCCAGAGCATTGACGAGCTTTACACCTATTTTTACGACACGAAAAAGAACAGCTGGATAAAGCTGGAGCGCCTTGAAGTTGATACGGAAACCTGCTGCGTCCGCTCCCTTTCTGCCCACTTTACCGACATGATAAATGCCACGCTTACGATGCCGGAGTCCGCAAGTCCTGTTGACGTGAATTTGAATTCAATAAAAAACCTCGAGGCTGCAAAACCCGACGGGCATCTTATCAAATTCAATCCTCCGAAAGCGAGCAACATGGGCGACGCTTCCTTCAGCTTTGAGCTGGGAATTCCTGCGGGACGGCGCGGAATGCAGCCGCAGATTTCTGTAAGCTATTCATCGGGCGGCGGAAACGGCATCATGGGAAAGGGCTTTGATGTAAGCTACGGAAGCTCCGTGACCACAGACACGCGCCTGGGGCTTCCGGATTACGATACCCGCGATGCCTATATGCTTGACGGAATTCTGCTTTCTGAAAAAACAAGGAATGGAACGGAAGTCACTTATACTCCGCAGAAAGAAGTTTCATTCAGCCGCATTGTCCGCTACAATGCCGGAACTGACGGCGACTGTTGGGAAGTGACGGACAAGAACGGAACGAAACGGATATATGCCCAGAATTCCTCATCATGCACAGGAAGCGGAAAAAGGACATTCACATGGAATTTGACGAGAACGGAAGACGTGCACGGGAATTCCGTCGTCTATGAATATGAAAAGCAGAACGGATATGTCTATCCGGCCGCAATCTATTACACAGGATTTGGAGCGGCAAAGGGCAATTACAATGTGAAGTTTCACTATGACGAAAACGGCGGCCAGCGGCAGGACATCCGCATCGACGCGCGCTCACGGGAAATAATAAGCTGCAAAAGGCTTCTCACGGGCATCACGACCCATTACAAGGACGGCGGCCCTATCCGGGAATACCAGTTTTCATACAAGGAAGGACTTGCAAAGGAAAAGATGCTTGTCTCGCTTGCCGTCCGGAACAACGCGGGCGAACGGTATGAATATTCGTTCAGCTATACAGAGCCTAAAAAGGACGGAAGCGGAAACGTACTGTACTTTGCGGACGCTGAGGAATGGAGCAACGGCAAGCCGTTGCAGCTTGGAAATTCGACAAGTATGGGATCTAATTTTAATGCGGCAGCCGGAGTTGGATATGGAACAGACTTTATAGATGGACAGCTTTCAGGAGGCGGCAGCGGTTCCGTGAGTTCAGGAGAAAGTTATACGGAAGATACATTAATTGACATAAACGGTGATGGAAGAGTTGACAGCGTAAGGCAGGATAAAAACGGAATATATGTAGCATTAAATGAAAACGACGGATTTTTAGAACCAGTAAAAATCAATATAAAGAAAGGTTCTTTAGATAATGAAATTGACTATGAAAAAAACAAAAGCTCTTCTGTGGGATGGAATGTTTATGCTGGCGCAGGTTCTGTGAGAGTTCCGTTGTCCTTAGGTGTCGGATATTCAGAAGTCAAACAGGAGTCTTCGTCAGCCACACTGTGTTCCTTTATGGACATGGACAGAGATGGCCTTGTTGATATTGTTGAAACAGGAAAGTCCACGTATTTAAAGAATATGGGCAATCTTAATTTTGAAGAGCGCAATATTTATTCCAAGGTTACTGTTGCAGAAGTAACAAAGGAAACAGATCCTGACCTGGCAGAAAAATATCGGAAAACCTATTTTGTACAAACTCCGTTCAGAATGTGGAAAGCACCCTATGACGGTGTTGTCACTATAACAGAATCTGCATGCGGGATAGTTGAAAATTTTGACAATGCCAAACATGTTATTGCAAAAACGTATGAAGGAGAAAACGAGACAGATGTTCAGGAATTGCAAATTACAGTGACATCTTCAAATACAGTAAAATCGTCTAAAAAAGATATAGATGTCGATAAGTCTGAAAATTATTATTTCATATCTGACAATGGAAAGGAACCTGAAAAAACAGATATTAATTGGGATATTACTATTGAATATTCCGATATAAAAACTTTTAAAACAGGCTTAAAACATCCTTTCATGAATTTAAGCAAGTATATGAAAATGAATCCGTCTCCAAAGATTTATTCTTATGGCGAAGATAAAGCTGTACAAGAATATGAGCATTATATTGTATCAAATTACCTTGACAATCAAACAGAATTATTAAAGCTTTTCCTTATTTCTGTTCAAAAGAAATCTGTTGATAACAGCAGTTCTTATGAATATGTGCTGAATGCTCAATATGACTCGGATTGGATTAAGAAAACGAATACAGATGAACAGAAGAATATTCTGTCAGCACTGATGCAAAATCGATTCCTCATCCCTTCTGTATTTACAGAAGCCCAGTTTAATGAATATTTTGAAGCCGTAAAAGCAAACTCTTCAAAGGCAAGCGATATTGTCAAATACTATTATGATTTCGCATTGCAGTTTGAGCATACTATTACAGATAACCTTTATGTTCTCAGGGATTTTTCAGAGGAAAACACTGTCTCAGATTTTCTTGAAACATATCCTCTTCCAGATACTGTTCAAAAAGCGGCTTTGTCAAATTATGACAAAAACGAAATTGTTGCGGCTTTCAGTGCTGACAATGTTTTTTATGAATTATATTCGGAAAAAGAAATTGACGGCATTCGCGCTATGGAAAACATAGGAACTGCATCTGAAAAAATTATTAATGTCGGAAAATACAACTCATCAGATTTATACATTGACGTAACAGACAACAAGCTGAAATGCATAAGTGTCAAGGAAAAAGAAGCCTCTCTCAGCACAACAGACATTCCTTTTGAAGCTGTCAATGTATCAAAAACAGATGAGTCTGTTTCGGTTCAATACGGTATCAATAAAGACAAGAAAGGAATTTATGAAAGCATTTTGACTATAACTTTAGACGGGATGTCATATCGTGCGTTAAATCTTTCTGGTGAGGAATTTCAAAAGATAGTTGATGATATTGATGTTGAATTTACTAATGCACATGATCCTCACTGGCAGCTGGAAGATACAGATGATGAAACCGAGCGCATAAGAACAACAGGTACCGATACTTTATTTGAAGGAATGGCGCTGACTGATGAACAAAAGAAAAAATTGATTTCAGCATTATATGAAATCAAAGATGCATTTCATAAAGTTCAAATAAGCAACGGAGAAGAACCTGAGTATAAGGAAGAGCATGCCTACAGTTATTATGTTCTGAAAGAATCTCCTGACTATGAAGAGGCGCAGGATATTCTCGATGACTACAAGAAGGAAATTGTTTACAAGATAAAATATCCGTTCTATACAGCAGCCTCAAATGAATCATACATTCTCAAAGATGATTGGAAAATTTTCAAAGAAGAAGACATCGCTCTTTCGGAATGGACTTCAGAAATAGAAGCGGAAATTTCAAACGCCGAGCCGAATTTAAAGCAGGAAAACCATGCGGAATTTTTAAGCAAAGTAGACAAAGCTTTCAAAGAGAAATATCAGGAATACTTGAAACTGAACACACTGCTTTTGTCAGAATGCAAGAAGTTTAATTTTGGAAAATTTTCCAACATAACATTTTTGCAAGAATTTGATGACGAGCATCTGTATAATATAAAAAATGATTCTTACAGTGTGCTTATTTCCGACGATTCATTTAATTTGCAGAAAAAAACATTTGAGGTTTCAAAAGCCGGATGGAATTCGGAAACTGATTTTTCCAATGTGAATTACAACTCTGAAAAAACACTGTATGCTTATGAAAGCACAATCACAAGCGATTCTGTTACAGACACAGAAACTGAAAGCATTTCTGTTGAAAATGATGAATTCTTATATGGCGGACACCACAACTGGTTCTATGGCATTTGGAAGGGAAGCCTTTCAGATATTGCCTTCTCCAAGAAAAAACTGGAGGAATTCAACGAGGCAAGCAACGGTATAAATTCCGAGGCTGATTTTAAGGAAAAAGAAAATTCCATTCCGACAGAACTTTCAGAAAAAGAAAAAAAAGACCAGAGTGATGAAACAACAGTCCACTTCTACCTTCCGCAGAAGCAAAATGAAACGGAAATTACAAAAGACATCGGCAGGCTGAAGAACGCTGCAATTCCTTATGATGTAAATCTGGCGGACTCGCTTATGGGAACTGTTTCCATGAATTCTGAAGTCAAAAAAACGCCGGAAGGACGAAAGACTGTCACTGATTATTATATGCCGTTTATATCCGGAAATATAATACATGCAGACAGGGCAGGCGGAATTTCCTATTATAAGATTGAAGGCCTGAACAATGAAAAAAAATCTGTAACTCAGCAGCTTACTGGCGCCGCATCTCTTGCCATGCCGACAATAAGGAAGTCCTATACAAAAGCAACAGACAAGACTCCTACGGCAAAAGTCGGAATCGGTCCTGTAAGCGCAGACTTTTCAAAGACAACAAGCAGCAGCTCTGCCAAAGATTCGTATAACCTTGCCATATCTCTTCCTGGCAAGAGCGGTTCTGCAGGCGAAAACAATTCTACATCGGTATCAAGTCAAATCATCCAAGACATGAACATGGACGGCATTCCTGATATTGTTCAAATTGACAATGGCGCTCTCAGAATTGTAGAAGGAACAAAGGTGAATGAGAATGGAGAGATTTGCTACAATACGGCTTCCGAATTGCCCGGAATAGCTTATCTGTCCAAAAATGAGACATCTGCAAAAGTGTACGGAGGCTCTGTTTCTGCACAGGGGTCTGTAAAACAGATTCTAAAGACAAACTCTTACGGAAACATTAAGTATGTATCTGTGGAGGCACAGGTAGCGGCAAATGCCTCGAGCGGCCTTACATACTCGGCCAGTGACAGTCTCCAGACGCACGGAATCGGGGACATCAACAGCGACGGCCTTCCTGATTATTACAATGGAACTTATTATGCATTAAACAACGGCTCTTTTTTCAGTCCTGAGCATCAAAGCTTCTGCGTCGGAAACATGTCAGAAAGCAAAACGCAGTCCATCGGCCTGAATTTCAGCGTTGGCATCGGAGCGTCCGGGTCTGCAAACTTATCCCTGGCAAACAACTTAAAATCCGGCGCAAATGCAACTGTCGGAATAACATACAACTCAACATCGTCAAACACAGAAAAACTGATGATGGATATAAACGGAGACGGGCTTCAGGACATTCTGGAGATGAAAACAGGAAGCTCCGCAATCTCCGTTTCCTATAATACAGGAAACGGTTTTGTAAAAGGTCAGGCAATAAGGCTTCCTGGCTGGAAGAACTATGTGAGTGAAAACAACAAAAAATTCCTCACGCAGGCGGACAGCAACGGATTTGAATTGGGACTGATTCAAGACATTCCTGTGATTGGGTTCGCGGCAAAACAGGGGCTGACCAGTGTCGCTATAAATCCGTTCGGTTTCAATGCGGAAAATTTTTCAAATTCCTTAGACTGGAATACAAGCGTGAGCCTGGGATTGAGCGGAAGTATCGGCGCCAACATTGATATCGGCATAAGGCTTTTTGTTCCGTTTTACATAGGAACAATACATATAACCATATCAGGCGGAGCGGGCGCAAACGCGTCCACGTCAATAAACGGCGCGACGGTAAAAATGGCGGACATGGACGGCGACGGGCTGCCCGACCACGTGCTGCGCATTCCGGGCTACGGCACGTACTGGAAGCGCAACATCTCGGGCCGCTACGGGCAGCTCACGGAGATAGCGCTCCCGCAGGGCGGAACCGTCCAGGTCGAATACGCGGAAAAATACGGAACGGTTGACAGCCCCCTTTTCAAGCACGTGATGAGCGGCGTCACCATGCACGACGGATGCGGCTCGGAGCTTCCGGAAATCCCGCACGGCGAGCATTCCGTGACAACAAAATACGAGTACGGGAACGCGTACTACGACAGGCAGAAGAAGGACTTCTACGGATTCGGGACGGTAACATCAACTTTCGCAGACGGAACATACTCCGTTGAAGAGTACTACAACCGCGACTACTACGCGAAGGGCTGCCCCAGGGAAAGCCGCTCGTATGCAAAAGACGGGACGCTGCTCTCTGAAAGCAGGACGGAGCTGTGCGGGTCTCCGTACGCGCTGCCCTCAAAGGAGGAAAGCCGGAGCTATGAAAAGACAAGCGGCAGCGGAAACTGCATCTGCACGGCAACAGAATATGAATACGACGAGTACGGAAGCTGCACGAGGATCACGCAGGACTTCGGCGGCGGGGAAAGGCTCACGGGCGAAATAACCTACGACAACACGGACACGGCGCGCTACATCATCGGGCTTCCCGCCGACATCCGCGTATATGATTCAAACGGAACGCTGCTGCGCCACCGCTCGGGAAGCTACGATGACTTGGGTCAGCTGACCGAACTGCGCCAGTACTTCGACAGATACAACCACTCCACAAGCACGCTGGCATACGACAAGTACGGCAACATAAAAACAGTTTCCGACAGCCGCGGCGCGACGCTCTCATACAAATATGACGCGGACGAAAACATGTTCGCCACGGAAATCGCCCAGGGCGGAAACGGCACGGACACATACAAAAGCACAATCGCCTACGACACCGAAACCCAGACCAAGACGCGCGAGACGGACTGCAGCGGAAACACGCTCCGCTACGAATACGACGGCTGGCAGCGGGTTACGAAAATCCTCACGTCATACGACAGCACGACTCCCGCGGTGAGCTACGAGTACTTCACGCCGTGCGCAGACGAAAGCGGAATCCACGCGCTCTGGCACGCGGCAACAAGCAACAAGGTAACGTTCGACGCGGACGATGATTCCGTAATAAAAACAGTCCTGCAAGCTGACGGACTGGGGCGCGCCGTGCGCACGGCAAAGACAGGGTTTGTAAACGGCAGGGGCGGATGGAACGCGAGCGGCGCAGTGGAGTACGACAAAAAAGGCCGCACCATAAAGGAAGGCATGACTGAGTTTATCGAGGGAGACATCCAAACGCTTCTTGAATCTGTGCCAAAAATGACAGGCCTTTCCACCTCTTACGAATACGATGAGAAAGACCGTCAGGTCAAGACGGTTCTGCCCGACGGCTCGGTGCAGGAAAGTTCTTTCTATATAGAAAGAAATCGCCTCATAACAGAAACTACAGACCCGCTAGGAAACATCTCCGTGCAGGAGACGGACAGCCGCGGGAACATCGTGCGCGTGGCGCGGCTCGACGCGGGCGGAGCGCAGCTGACGGAGGCGACCTACCGCTACAGCGCGCTGGGCGAGATGATCAGGGCCTTTGACGCGAAGGGGCATCCGATAACGGCGGAGTACGACCTGCTCGGACGCAGAACCGCGCTCGAAAGCCCCGACAGCGGGCGGCAGGAGTTCTCCTACGACGAGTGCTCGAACCTCGTGCGCGAGACAAGCTCCGTCCTGCGCGAAAGCAGCAGGCAGATTGCATATGAATACGACGGGCTGAACCGCCTTGTGAGAATCGACTACCCCGACACCGAAGACACAATTTACACCTACGGCGGCGCGAACGACTCCAACGGCGCGGCAGGGAAAATTTTGCGCGTTGAAGACGCAAGCGGCACGATTGAATATGAATACGGAAAGCTCGGCGAAGTCACCAAGGAGACGCGCACGCTCGCCACTCACCTCAACGGCTACAGTCCCACGGAGACCGCCGTCATGGAGTACCGCTCTGACTACCTCGGGCGGATGCAGCACATCGTCTACCCCGACGGCGAGAAGATCACCTACGGCTACGACGCGGGCGGGCAGGTGACAAGCGTCACGGGAACGCACTGGGGACACGAGTTCAACTACGTGACGAACATCCTCTACGACGAGTACGGGCAGCGGACGCGCATAGACTACGGAAACGGAACGTTCACGGAGTACAGCTACGACCCGGCGCGGCGCTGGCTCGACACAATCAAAACGCAGAACAAGTGGGGTCAGAACTTCCAGAACATCAGCTACAGCTTTGACAAAGTGGGCAACGTCCTCGGCTACGAGAATGACTGCCTCGACAACGCGAGCGGAAACTATAGGACAAAACAAAGTTACAGCTACGACAACTTGTACCAGCTCATCAAAGTTGACGGCGCGACAACCTACAACCCGTACCGTTCTTCTGTGCCGGAGTTTATTTCTGACTACTCTCAGGCGTTTGAGTTCGATTCTGACGGACTTGGCAACATGACTTCTAAAATCAGCACGGAAACGGTGTCTCCGCAGAAATCTATCGGCGACAACTTGAACTACAGCTTTGACTATGTCTACGATGAAAACTACGCGCACCGCCTTGTAAGCGCGGGCGGCCGCTATTACCAGTACGACGCGAACGGCAACATAACGTGCGAGCAAGACGGAGACTTTGAAAGCAACGGCGAGGATGTCACGTATCATAAAATTACAAAGGAAGCCGAGGACGTGTACTCCGCCGACTACGGCTGGGGACTGTTCAAGGAGGACGAAAAGAACGGAGGAGCGTCCGCCGCGCGCTACCGGCGCACGTACACATGGGACGAGAAGAACCGGCTCGTCTCAAGCGTGGACTCCAACTACAGCACCGCCTACGTCTACGGACAGGACGGACAGCGCAGCAACAAATACACGCAGAACAGCGAGACGCTCTACTTCAACAAGATGTGGACGCTCCACACCGACAGCGGCAACAATGTTTACGGCGGACAGTCGGCGAAGAACATCTACTTGGGCGAGACAAGGATTGTTACAAAACTCAACAGCGGAAACAATCCGACATACCAGGAGGAATACTACAAGCAATACTACTATCACAGCGACCACCTCGGAAGTGCTTCGCTAATCAGCGATTACAAGGGAGACGAGTACCAGAGAATCGAGTACACGCCCTACGGCGAGACATGGGTTGAGAAAACGAGCAATACAGGCTTGGAGTTTTTACCGTACAAATTCACGGCGAAGGAACTTGACAAAGAGACGGGATTGTATTATTATGGAGCAAGATACCTTGACCCGAGATACAGCCGCTGGATAAGCACCGACCCCGCGCTCGGCGAGTATATAAGTGGTTCTGATGCTGGCTGTGGCGGAATCTATAATTATGTCAATTTTAATCTTTATCATTATGCAGGTAGCAATCCGATTTGTTACACAGATCCAACGGGAATGTATGATGAAGATACGAAATGGAATTTCTTTTGGATGCTACCAGATGAACAAATGGAATTCTTAAAATCCGAGTACAATAGTGTATTAAATACTTCTAATGAAATAAGAGGTGCAAGAGCTGCTGAAATGAGAGAATTAAGAGAATATATGAATCTCTCAGGATTATTTTCGGAGGATGAAAGTTTTATGAATGAAGACTTACGGGATTTTTTAAACTTAAAAGAGGATGGTACAATGAACTATAGAAAAGAGGAATTAACATCAAAGAATGGTTGGCAAGAGCTTTGTAGCATAGGTTCTCAATACCATCAAAGTACAGCAGGTGACAAAAATAACTTAAATGCAAAATTTGTAAATAAAGATGGACGTGAAGTTGTAATCGGTAAAGATGGAATAATATGCAATACATACCCTGACAAGGGTACATTTAACTATGCAAACGGAAATCCTGTTTCAAGCATCCTATGGGGAAAGCACAAATTGTTTGATATGAATCCTTATGACACACTAATGTCAAAATCTGGCATTGAAACCGTAAAAAAGTACAACGGATTTTTTGCTGGAGGAGCATGGTTTGGGAATTCACACTACTGGAAGTAATGATATGAAAAAACATCTGTTAGCAATTTTAATTGGCTTATTTGGAGTTTGCTGTATGTTTGTTTTTCCTTTTGGAGCAGGAATTTTTTACCCTAAATTATTGTTCTCTTTTTACAATATGAACAGAAATTTTGACTGGGGACCAGCGGACGAAGCTTGCAATATGGCTGATGAAAACACACCAGAAATCAATGTACTATTCAGACAGCCTGGAAATTCTTTTAAAGCTGGGTTTGAACCAACATTTTTGACAAAGAAAAATTATTCCCGGCTTTATATAAAGGAAATAGTATATATTTATGAAAACAATGAATATACAGCTTTAAAAGATGCACTGTTTACCTTAAGTCCAAACATAAGAGACATGGGGAGCCATGAGAAAGGCTGGATAACAAATGGAACGTATTACTGGATGAATGGCTGGGAGGCTGAGCCGGAAAACTGGAAGGATAAGTCAAAACTATGGCCTGAAACAAATTTTGAAAAGATATTCAGAGGAAAAAAGCCGGGTGATGAATTCTCATTTTCAGTAAGAATAATATATGCATTTGATGATGGGGAAGAAAAAACACTCGTAGCACCTTTTGTAGTCACGGCCGTTAAGGGATGGTATACATCACCTTTTGCAGGATTATAACAAATATGACATGTATGGCTACTGCACGAGGAGGCAAAAAGCCACAACCAGAACCTGCCGGGCATGGGCGGGGTGTTCAATACCGTCAATTTCCATTTGTACCACTATGCTGCAAATAACCCGATACACTATATAGATCCAGACGGGAATGATGTCACGAACAAGACAGATGACTATATTATTGCTAGGCTAGAAGATAAAATAACTTTAAAAGATGGAACGAAAATTGATACAGTTGTTCTTGCGCCAGGTGATAAATATATAGGTGGTATAGATGGTACAAGAGACAAAGAAGGCAATTATACTAAAGTCAGTGCAAATCATAAAAATATAGTCAATTATACCGTAGAAAAAAATAACATCATTAAATTTGATGATGAAAAAAGTAAAAAAATAAACGATAGGAATGATATGATAAAGAAAATAAACAATCTTCCAGTTATAAATAAAATAAAAGGGGTTAAATTGACTTCTGGCTCATATTCTGAAAATTCAGATGGTGGAAAATTTTTATCGAAAGAATGGGACGGTGATTTCGTGAAAGACCTGGATGAAAATTTTAATAATTATGACAAGGCTTATTTTATGAAGAATCAAGTAAAATTGAGAGAAGAATATGTAATAACTTCAAACGGGGAGGACGAATGAAAAAGCTGTTTGTTATTTTTATAAGGACGATAACCGTCCTTATAACATTATTCTTGTTGTTGCTTATATATGTTTATTTTGCAATCGGTCAGTTTAGAATAGATGTAGAAACGTTTCTTATCAAAAAGGAACTTAAAAAATCAGAAAATATTGCCCGTGTAATCGAAATGAGAAATACAAGTGATCATCGGGCTGATTATCATATATATTGAAACTAAGAAAGGAAAGAAGAAGATGTTAGGAGGAGTCGAAAGAAATAAAGATAAAAAAATAACTGTATCATATTCAGCAGATATTGATAATATCGATGATAACTACGAAAAACGACTGTATACAAGGTACAAATCGGGGGAAGATGAATTGTCAAAAATTCTAGAAAGTATTGATGAAGAGTAAAATATATTGTTTTCTGCTTTGCTGTGCCGGAGTTTGATTCTGATGGCTTAGGAAATATGACTTCCAAAGTCAGCACTGAAACCGTAACACTGCAAAAACAGTTTCCAAAGTTGGAGAAGTAATAAAAAATGAAGTTATGCGGAGGTATGATACTTGCATCAATTTTTTTTGGTTTTACTTGAATGATTTCTTATACGCTATCCCTATGGTCTCCCGCTGTCTGTACCTCCCACAAATAGCAATTTGTGGGAAGATAAGTTAAAAGTACGAAAACGCGTACTACGACAGGCAGAAGAAGGACTTCTACGGATTCGGGACGGTAACGTCAACATCCTCCGACGGAACATACTCCGTTGAAGAGTACTACAACCGCGACTACTACGCGAAGGGCTGCCCCAGGGAAAGCCGCTCGTATGCAAAAGACGGGACGCTGCTTTCAATTCCTGAGGACATATCAATTATGCGGGAATATTTTAGATACCATTTATTTAGAATATGTGCTATAATTAAATGCAGGGACAATGCTGTTAACAGTGCAATACTCCGATGACAGGAGAATAATCAATGCCGACAATAAGTATGTTCAGGGGAATAAAGATTTATATGAATTGGAATGATCACATGCCTCCTCACTTTCATGCCAATTATGCAGACAGTGATATTCTTGTTTCTATTGAAGAGCTGGAAGTTTTAGAAGGTGAAATGCCGTCAAAACAGGAGAAGATGGTGCTGGGCTGCTTTTCATCAGACAGAACTGATGGAAAACTGGGAGCTGGCGGCAAGGCATCTGGATTTATTCAGCATTGATCCGTTGCAGTAATACGGAGGAAACTATGCCGCATACGTATGACTATTATATTTCAAAGGGATTCGATGAAAAAGCCGCGTCATATTTTGCAGGCGGAAGAAGAAAGCCGGTAAACGTTGTTCCAAAAGACGGTTTTGAATTGTTGATTACATTTGACAATTCGGAAAAAAGAATTTTGGACATCGGGAAATACATCAAAGAAGGGACGGTCTATTATCCTCTGCGGGATGAAAATCTCTTTGCCAAATGCTATATTGATGCCGACAGCTCCGTCTGCTGGGACAAAGATTCAGATGTGGACAGCAATTGCGTTTGGTCGAACAAAATTGACATAGGAGCGGATACCTGCTATTTAGAAAGCAGAATTTTTTGATTCGTGCGGAGGAATTTACCCGTCCAAGCCACGTTTTTTCTTCTGCTGATTGCAATTCAGTCTGTTTCCGTGGTATGATTTAAAAATGAAGCTGAAAAGCGGTGTTATTTACTACACGGACGAGCTGAACGATGAATTTGCCTTTGACTCACTCACGCCCCGGAAAATCGGCGGCGGATATGTGTACGTTCACCGCTCTTTATGGAAGAAAATCACGCGCTTTTTCTGGTACCGCATTGTCGCGTTTCCGGTTGCGTTTTTGTACCTGAAGCTTCAGTTCCGCCACACGATTGTGAACAGGAACGTTGTGCGCAAGGCGAAGGGAACTTCTTTTTTTCTCTACGGAAACCACACGCACAACCTCTGCGACGCGCTCATTCCGTCGTTCGTGGCGTTTCCGCGGAGCGTCCGTGTTGTCGTCCATCCGAACAACGTCTCCATGCCGGTTCTGGGCGCGCTCACTCCGAGCCTCGGCGCAATTCCGCTTCCCGACGACCGCGCCTCGACGCAGCATTTTCTTGAGTGCATTGAGACGCGCGTCCGTGAGAAAAACGTCATCACCATTTATCCCGAGGCGCACATCTGGCCGTTCTACACAAAAATCAGGCCGTTCACCGCTCTTTCGTTCCGCTACCCGGTGCAGTACGACGTGCCGAGCTTTTGCTTTACGAACGTCTACAAAAAGCGGCAGTTTTCAAAAAATCCGCGGATTGTAACATACGTTGACGGGCCGTTTTTTGCGGACAAGTCGCTTTCTCCGAAAGAACGCCGCGAGGACTTGCGCAACAGAATCTTCAATGCGATGACGGAGCGCGCCAGGCTGAACGAAGTGGAGCTGATTCAGTATGTAAAAATGGAATCAGATAAAAATAATTGCAACCATAACTGATGGTTTGTGTCAAATTAGTATCATGAAGGGCGGCGTGTCCGGCAGGAAATTCTATGATTAACATACTGTTTTGCGGAAATGAAAAGGTTTTTGACGGCATCTTGACGTGCGCGCTTTCTCTTTTTAAACGGACGGAGACCGAAGAGCCGTTCACATTCTTCATTTTCACGATGGACTTGTCTGAAATCCGCGAAGACTACAAGCCGCTTTCCGGCAGGCAGATTGATTTCTTTGACTCGGTCATTAAGGAGTACAATCCTGAAAACCGCGCGGAAAAAATCGACGTAACGAAGCTGTACAATGATGAATTCCGCGGCTGCCCGAACGAAGGCTGCTACTGCTCCCCGTATACGCTTCTGCGCCTGTTCGCCGACCGTGTGCCCGGAATGCCCGAAAAATTTTTGTATCTTGACGCGGACGTGCTTGCAAACCGCGACATCAGGCTTCTGTGGGACATCGATGTCTCAGGCGTGGAATATGCCGCCGCGCGGGATCACTACGGAAAATTCCTCATCAACCCCGGCTACATAAACGCGGGCGTGCTGCTGTTCAACATGGAGCTGTGCCGCCAAACGGGAATCTTTAAAAAGGCGCGGGAGCTGATACAGACAAAAAAGCTCGTCTTTGCCGACCAGAGCGCGCTTATCCGCAGCACGACAAAGCGGAAGCTTCTTTCGCAGCGGTTCAACGACCAGAAGTTCCTGTACAAAAAGACTGTCATCCGCCACTTCTCGCAGCGGCTCTTTTACCTGCCGTATCCGCACATCGACAACGTGAAGCAGTGGCAGGTGAGCCGGGTGCACAGAGTGTTCCGCTATTTCCAGTTTGACGATATTCTGTTAGAATATATATACTTAATCGAAAAATTCAAGAGAGAATTTCCATGAGTGAAAAGGACAAAATCCAGATATTCTTTGCCTGCGATGACAATTTTGTAAAATTCACGATTGTTGCAATCCAGTCGCTGAAAACAAACGCCTCGCGCGAGTACAGCTATCACATTCACATTCTGTACACAAAGATGAGCGAGGAAATGAAGAAGGCGGCGCTTTCCCTTGCCGACGGGACGTTTGAGATTACGTTTGACGACGTAACGGACTACCTCAAGAGCGTTGACTACAAGCTCCACACGCGCGACTATTATTCAAAGACAACATACTACCGGCTGTTTATCCCGGAAATGTTCCCGGAGCTTGACAAGGCTCTGTACATTGACAGCGACATGATTGTCCTCGGGGACATTGCCGAGTTGTACAACCACGACCTCGGCGAAAACTACGTGGGCGCATGCAACGAGCAGGCGATGATTCAGGCGGAATGCTACGGAAACTACGTTGAAAAGTGCGTCGGAATCAGCCGCTACAAATTCTTCAACGCCGGAATGATTCTGATAAACTGCCGCCAGTTCCGCGGGAAAAAGCTGCTTGAGAAATTCATAAAGCTTCTGCACGAGTACAAGTTCATCGTTACGCAGGACGAGGACTACCTGAACGTTCTGTGCAAGGACAAAGTGCTGTGGATTGAAAACTGCTGGAACGTGGAAATGTTCGGCGAGATTCAGTACAAGCCCGAGGACTTCAAGCTGATTCACTACATCATGGTCTCAAAGCCGTGGCACTACCGGGACTGCATTCATCAGGACTTTTTCTGGAAGTACGCAAAGGAAACGCCCGTGTACAGCCAGATTCTTGAAGTGCTTGACAGCTACACGGACGAAGAGCGCAAGCGCGATGCCGAGTCATGCGACAGGCTTGCGCAGATGGCGATTGACGAGGCCGCGCGCCCGGACAACTTTCTGAACAGGCAGAAATTCTTTGAGCAGAATGCGGCGCAGGAAAAGCAGGCGGAGCAGGACAGCTCCGTTCCCAAGTCTCCCGAGCGGCTGGCAATCCTTGAGAAAATCCGCCGGTACGAGCGCGAGGGACGGTTCGGCGAGGATGTCGAGGACGATATTCCCGGACGGCAGATTCTTCCCGGCGAAGTTGACTACGAGCAGAAAAAGCTTTCCAGCAGAATCAAGTCATACTTCGCGTTCCGTGCGGCGCGGAAATTCCTCAATCAGAAAATCAAATCAAAGGAAATCATCATAAAAGGTATCGAGGGAAAAGAGAACCTTTCGCTTCTGACCGGCGGAACAGTCATCACGTGCAACCACTTCAACGCGTTCGACAGCTTTGCAATTCAGCTTGTGTATGACGAAATCAGAAAAATCAGGCGGCGCGGAAAATTCTTCAGAATCATCAGCGAGGCGAACTACACGACATTCCCGGGCTTTTTCGGCTATCTGATGAAGAACTGCAACACGCTTCCGCTCAGCTCAAGCCACCGCACGATGAGCGAATTCCTCCGCGCGGTAAAGCATCTTCTTGCCGGCGGAAACTACATTCTGATTTACCCCGAGCAGAGCATGTGGTGGAACTACCGCAAGCCAAAGCCGCTGCGCAAGGGCGCGTACACGATTGCGGCAAAAAACGGCGCGGCAATTCTTCCCGTGTTCATCACGATGCAGGACAGCGACATCGTGGACGAAAACGGATTTTTTGTGCAGGAATACACGATTCATATCTGCGCTCCGATTTTCCCGAAGAAAGAACTGTCCACCGCCGAAAACATCGAGTTTATGATGAGCGAGAACTACTCGGCATGGAAGCAGGTCTACGAGTCAACGTACAAAATTCCGCTCAAGTACGAGGAAGACTGACGGCGGTGTGCAGTCTGCGGATGCAGTGTGATAGAGCTGGGAGGGAAGGAAATGAGTTTGTCCTGTAAAAAATGCAGTCTGTTTGTCCCTGCGGTTTTCTGCGCCGTGCTGTGCTGTGCGCCGCTGTGCCATGCGGAAGCCGCTCTTTCTTCCGGGGCAGCCGCCCTGATAGATTCATTCTTTGATCTGAGGATGAATCTTTCTCTGACTGACGGCTCTTCCGAGGCAGGGGAGAAAAAAATCATCGGCGACATCGGCCGCTTTTATTCTGACAATGAGAAGAGCATCCGCGCTCTGACGGAGCAGGAGCAGCTTGTCCTTGAGAATTTCATCATCATGGAAAAATACAACTACCTGTATGAAAAGCCCGGGCAGGCAAAGGTTCAGCATGAAATTCTCGGAAAGCAGCGCGCGCGGCTTGAGGCCTTTGCGCAGTCTGTCCCTGACTCCCAGCTGAGCGGCTATTTTTTATGCACATGGGCCGATGTGACTTCCTGCTACATGGGGTATTCCGTTTCCGATGTTTTAAAGTACGGCGCGGGAATAAAGCCGCTGTACGAGAAGGCGCTTGAGAGGGAGCCTGAGCTTTCGTATGCGCTTACAAACCTGGGGCAGTGGTATTACTTTGCGCCGGGCATTACCGGAGGCTCAAAGAAAAAGGCGCTCGCCTGCTTTGAGAAAGCCCGCAGTGCGGCCCGGACAGATTCCCAGAAGTATTTTGCCGACATTTTTCTTTCCCAGCTTCTGTTTGAGCGGAAAGAGTACGGCAGATGCAGGGAGCTGCTTTCCGAAGCGGAATCGTTCTGTCCCGGAAGCCTCTATCTTGCGCGGATTCGCTCTGCAAATGAAAGCGGGCTTTCACTGTATGAGTACAACAGGAAAAAATCAGACCTGGACAAAGAGGCTTCAAAAAAATAGCCTGGGCGCGAGGAATTCCGCTTCTACAGCGCAGGAAAGCTGTCCTGTCCTTTGTACAGCCCGGCATACGTTCTGCCGCTTTTCATAAGCTCCTCATGGGTTCCCGTCTCAAGGATTCCGTTCTCGCCGATAACGGCAATGCAGTCAGCGTTTCTGACGGTGGAAAGCCGGTGGGCGATAATCAGCGTCGTCCTTCCTTTTGAAAGCTCGTCAAATGACTTTTGGATTTTCAGCTCAGTCGCGGTGTCCAGTGCCGATGTCGCTTCGTCCAGAATAAGAATCGGCGGATTTTTTAGAAAGCACCGCGCGATTGAGATGCGCTGCTTCTGTCCGCCGGAAAGCTTTATGCCGCGCTCCCCGACGACTGTGCTGTATCCGTCCGGCATGCCCAGTATGTCATCGTGGATTTCCGCCCGCTGTGCCGCGCGCACAATCTCCTCGTCGCTTGCGCCGATTTTTCCGTATGCGATATTTTCCCTGATTGTTCCGGCGAACAGAAAAACGTCCTGCTGGACAATGCCGATCTGCTTTCTGAGCGAGCTGATTTTCAGCGACCGAATGTCAATTCCGTCAAGCAGAATCCGCCCGGAAGAAATTTCATAGAACCGCGGAAGAAGGCTGCACAGCGTTGTCTTTCCGCCGCCGGAAAGCCCCACGAGCGCGAATTTCTGCCCGGGCTGTATGCTCAGGTTCACGTCCCTGAGAACCTGCCTGCCGCCGCTGTAGGAAAAGCTGACATGTTCATAGCGTATGTTTCCCCGCGCGCAGAACATATCGGCGGCATCCAGGGCGTCTGTTATGGACGTGTCTGTCCGCATGATTTCCAGAAAGCGGCGGAAGCCTGCCATTCCTGTTGTGTACTGCTCGACAAAATTCGCAAGCCGCCTCACCGGAGACGAGAAAGCCGCTATAAACAGGTTCGCCGCGACAAGGTCGGAAACGAGCATTTTTCCCTGCATGATAAAATAGCCGCCGGCCGCAAGGACTATCACGCCGAGCATTCCGCTGAAAAATTCGATGTTCGCGTGGAATGTTGACATGTGGCGGTAAAACTGCTTCTTTGCCTCCCTGAATTCTCTGTTTCCCTGTGCGAACCGCGCCTTTTCAAATGCTTCATTTCCGAATACTTTTGTGACTCTGATTCCTGAGATGCTTGACTCGAGCGCGGCGTTTATTTCTGCCGTCGTTTCCTTTACCTTCTGCGATGTTTTTGAAAGCGATTTTCTTGAGATGATGGTGGCCGCAAGAATCACCGGGACAAATGCAAAGACCGTCAGCGCGATTTCCCATCTGATTTTTAAAAGTAGGATAAACGAGCCTGCGAGCGTCAGGATTGAAATGAGGACGTCCTCCGGCCCGTGGTGGGCAAGCTCCGTTATTTCAAACAGATCCGTTGTGACGCGGGACATAAGCTTTCCGGTTCTGTTTTTGTCATAGAATGAGAACGACTGGGCCTCAAGGTGATTGAACACATCGCGCCGCATGTCGGCCTCAACGTATGTTCCGAAGACATGGCCCCAGTAGTTTACAAACCAGGTGAACGCCCGGCGCAGGACATAGACAGATGCCAGAATTCCAATCAGAATGAAAAACGCCCGGTACAGTTTTTCAGGCAGAATTGAATCAATGGCATATTTGCTCACGACCGGAAACAAAACATCGATTGCTGAAATCATCAGCGCGCACAGCATGTCGGCTGCGAACAGCTTCCAGTGCGGCCTGTAGTAGGCAAGGAAAACCCTAATCGGATTGCCGGAGTAGTTCATTGTGAAATAGTAAACCAAAACAGCAAAAAAAGCCACTGCCTTCCGGCGGAAAGTGCCGGACACGGATTCATTGGCCTGCTAGTCGAACAGCGTCTTCCAGGCTGGGCTGCTGTTTGCCTCAAAGCACATGTCAATCTGCTCCGCGGTGTTTTTTTCTTCAGACAGCCTGGGAAGCGCGCCGCGTGAAAACCAGCCGCTTTCCGTTGTTTCCGTGTTTGCGGAAAACTGTCCGCCGAGAGCCGTGCACCGTACAAATATCTTGCAGATTTTTACAGCGTATACAGGCAGGTTGTGCTTTTCCCGGTCCTGCACCGCAATCAGAAAGTCAGCCCGCACATCCAGTCCTGCTTCTTCCTTTGCTTCCTTGATGGTGTTTTCTGCGATGGAGCAGTTCACATCGCACCATCCGCCGGGAAGAGACCACCGTCCGTCCCGCTCCTTGACAAGCAGGATATTTCCCTGCTGAAAGACAGCGGCCCGTGTGTCAATTTTCGGAGTCTGGTATCCGCTTTCACTGCAAAAAAGGTTCCTGACTTTTTCAGAAGGAATTTCGGATTTGAAAGAAATGATTTCTGCGGCGATTTCACGCAGCCGTCCGTACCGCTCCCTGTCAAAGTCATCCGTGCAGTAATGCAGTCCTGCCTGCGCGATGCTCTGGATTTCGACCGCCCACTCAAGCCATTTTTCAGTTTTATCCATAAAATACACCTCTGGCTGAAAAAGATTTCTTACGCACTATTTTGCATATACATAGTATAGAACAGTTTGCGTTGCAAGCTGTTAGTTAAAAACAGCACACAAATAGCGTGCTGTTTTTAACCTTATTTCCGCAGCTTCATGATTCCGTATGATTTTATTCGCCTGTCATCTTTAGGATAGTGCCGCCGGGAAACACCGTCAATACCGGATTTTTTCGTGCTGTCGATAAAGTATGCCTCTTCACCTTTAAATTTTTCAAAAAGCGCGATGTGCGTTATGTTGCTGGAATTTTCTTCACCCATAAAAATGAGGTCTCCTGTTTCGGGGCTGTCTGTTGGAAATGAGGCATCTGAATGCATGTAGGCTGATGACATGTCAGGCTGAATCAATTTGTATTCTTTCCTGGAATCTTGCAGCGCATACTGGTAGCAATTTATGACAAGTCCTGAGCAGTCAATTTTTATTGTGCGCAGTAAATCTTGTCCGCCCCATTTGTATTCAGTATCCGCTTTTTCATATTGTTCAGCGTAATAAAAGGCGAGCTTTTTTATTTCCGCAAGGCAAGGAATTTCAATTTCGTTTTCATCACTTTCGTTTGTGCAGGAAAAAATTCCGCCGGAAATCAGCAGAAAAAATAAAACTGTCCGCGCCGCTTTTATGGATAGCATACTTTTATTATATGCAAAAACTGTGCGCTTGTCACCGACGGAAACTGTTGTCTGTGTGGACAACTTGCGCAACTATGCGCCATGCTTCAATAAGGCGCTCAAGGCTCCATGACGCGTTTGCCGGGCTTGTGGACGGAAGGCAGACGGAGCTGATTCCTGTTTTTTCACGCTGAAATGCTTTGTAAAGCTCGTCCGCTTTTTTTCCGTTTGTAAAAATTGCAGTGATAAGGCTTGAGCCAAGAATCAGATGCAGATCATTCGGCGTGACATTTTGTATGCTTGTGTCTGATGAGCCTCTGACCGAGCACGAAGCGATTACATCCCACACCGCAACTCTGTTCCGCAAAAGCAGCTTTTTGCGCTCTTCCATTGTCCTTGGAAATTTCTCGCTGAAAACTGCGGCCATCACTTTCCAGAACCTGTTCTGCGGATGTCCGTAAAAATACTGGGCTTCGCGCGACTTGACCGAAGGAAAGCTTCCGAGGACAAGCACCCGTGAATGTTCGTCGAATGTGGGAGGAATAGGGTGATGAATGACATCTGATTCGCTTTGTTTCATTATGTGCATCATACACTGTTTTTCTGCGCAGTTCTACTGTTCCGGCGGGCATGTTGTTTTTTTTCTTCTTTTATCATATACTGATTCTTTGGAAGATAGTTTTTCTCAGCGCTTTTGTTTTTCGGTGGAATGTTTGATGAAGTGTTTCCGGCTGCCGGCTGTGCCGTTTTTTTTCTGTCTGCTTTCTATTCAGGCTGCTTTTTTTTATGCCGAGCCTTCCTCTGGAAAAATTGATTTTTGGAGCGATATTCCCGCCGAGTCCCTTGCACAGCAGCTTGCCGCCCGCATGAGCGATGAAGAGCTGCTTGCCCAGATTCTGATGTTCGGGTGGGCTGGCTCTGAGCCGAGCGATCTTTTGAATTCGTGGGTTGTTCAGCGCGGGCTTGGAAGCGTAAAGGTGTTCGGCTGGAACACTGATAATATTCAAAAGGTTGCAAAGTCTGTGCGCATACTCCAGCAGGAAGCCGCCAGCCGTCCTCTGAAGATTCCGCTTTTTGTTGCAACTGATCAGGAGGGAGGCTGGATCCGTCACGTAAAGGGCGAGACGTCAGACACTCCTGGCAACATGGCAATCGGGGCTTCCGGCTATCCGGTTGACGCATACTATTCAGGCTTTTATATCAACAGGGAAATCCGCGCGCTCGGCATCAACATGAATTTTGCGCCGACAGTGGATGTGTATACAAACCTTGACTCAAGCGTCATCGGGCCGCGCTCCTTTGGCTCCGACCCGGTGAACGCCGGGATTCTTGGGGCGGCGTTTGCTGCCGGCTCCATGGACGCGGGCGTGATTCCCACTGCAAAGCATTTTCCCGGGCACGGCGACACAAGCCTTGACAGCCACGGCCGCCTTCCGCAGATTGAGATTGATGCCAGGACGCTGGTGAACAGGGAGCTTGTTCCGTTTGAGTACGTAATCGGGGCGGGGATTCCTGCCATCATGAGCGGACACCTTTCGTTTCCGCAGATTGAAAGCGACGGAACGCCTGCAAGCCTTTCAAGAAAATTCCTTACTGGCATTTTGCGCGGGCAGATGAAGTACGAGGGTCTTATCATCACTGACGACATGATGATGAACGGAGCAACATTGTTCGCAGGCTCGTTCCACCGTGCGGTTATGATGGCGATTGAAGCGGGAAACGACATTATCATTTCTTCAACGACTGCAAATCTGTATGATAACATGTGGACGCGCAATCTGGAAAGAATGAAGTCAAATGAAGAATTCAAGAACCGCGTACAGGACGCTGCCCGCCGTGTGATTCTTGCAAAGCTGAAGTATTTTAAAAGCGAGAACCATGCGCCGCTGTACCCTGATGAAAACACAATTTATGAGCATATTCCAGACAAGGACGGGCAGAAATTCTTTCTTGAGCAGGCATGCCGTTCCATTTCGCTCTGCAAGGCAGGGGCTTCGTTTCCGTACAGGCCGGAAAGCGGGGAGCGCATTCTGATTGCAGGCCCGTTCCTCTCTTTGTACAGCGAGGGAAAGAAACGCTACCCGGATGCCAGGACATTTCACTTCAGCTATGAGCTTAAGGGTGATAACAGCAACTTTGACAGCTGGAATGCCGCGCAGCTGACTTCCGCTGCCGATGCCTATGACACAATTATTATATGCGTGTACGACAGGCACACGGCGAACATTGCAAAGCGGCTGCGGTACATGGAAAAGCGCGTCATCATTCTGTCCATTCTGTCTCCTGTTCATGTGCTCAGCGATTTTGAGTGGGCGGACACTGTTTTGTGCGGCTACAGCTATTCAAGCTATTCCTTTGCGGCTCTGTTCGGCGCGCTGAACGGAGAATTTGTTCCGCAGGGAACGGTTCCGCTGAAAGCTGATTTTCAGCAGTAAAAAAATCCGTGCGCAGAAAAATAACTTGACAGCAGAGAATTCACCGTTTAGAATTTAAAAACTGCTGCATACAGTTTTTATGCGGCTGTAATTTTATATAACAGTATAGATGGAAAAAAAACAATGCCTGTTACAGACTTGCTTGAGCGCAATCATAAGCTGTACGGAGATGAAGCCGCGCTTGTGGAGCTGAATCCCCTTATGCCGGAAACAAAGAGAACTGTCTGGAAGGAATTTGATCTTGTGCAGCCTACGAATCCGCGTCCGTACAGAAGGGAAATCACGTGGGCTGTGTTTGATGAAAAGGCGAACCGTGCCGCAAATATGCTTCTTGACCGCGGAATAAAAAAAGGCGACCGCGTTGCAATTCTCATGTTCAACTGCCTTGAGTGGCTTCCTATTTATTTTGGAATTCTAAAGACGGGCGCGATTGCAGTTCCGTTTAACTTCAGGTTTTCAGCTGATGAAATCCAGTACTGCGCCGATCTTGCAAAGATTCATGTGCTTCTGTTCGGGCCGGAATTTATCGGGCGGATTGAATCAATTGAAGAAAACCTGAGCAAGGGCCGTCTTCTGATTTATGTGGGCGACGGCTGCCCTTCCTTTGCTGAAAGCTACCACAGCCTTGTTGCCGACTGCTCGAGCAATGCGCCGCTGGTGAAAATTGAAGACAGCGATGATGCGGCGATTTATTTTTCTTCAGGAACGACGGGATTTCCGAAGGCGATTCTGCACAGGCACAAAAGCCTTTCCCAGGCTGCGCAGATGGAGCAGAAGCATCACCTGACAGGACGGAACGACAGCTTTCTGTGCATTCCCCCGCTGTATCATACCGGCGCAAAATTCCACTGGATGGGAAGCCTGTGTGCAGGCAGCAGGGCCGTTCTTCTAAAGGGAACAACGCCGCAAATTATTCTTGACGCTGTTTCAAAGGAGCGCTGCACGATTGTCTGGCTGCTTGTTCCGTGGGCACAGGACATTCTTGATGCCCTTGACAGAAAGGAAATTGCTCTGTCTGATTACACGATTTCCCAGTGGCGGCTCATGCACATCGGGGCGCAGCCGGTTCCTCCGTCCCTTATCCGCAGATGGAAGGAGTATTTTCCGAATCATCAGTACGACACGAACTACGGTCTTTCAGAGTCTGCGGGCCCTGGCTGCGTTCATCTTGGAATTGAAAACATCGGCAAGGTCGGCTCAATCGGAATTCCCGGATACGGATGGAAATGCAGGATAGTCAATGAGCAGGGAGCCGAAGTGCGCCGCGGAGAAGTGGGCGAGCTGTGTGTGAACGGGCCGGGAGTCATGTCGTGCTATTACGGAGATCCTGAGGCGACCGCGCAGGTGCTGAAGGACGGATGGCTTTTCACCGGCGACATGGCCATGCAGGATGAGGACGGATTTTATTTTCTTGTTGACAGGAAGAAGGACGTTATTGTTTCCGGCGGAGAAAACATTTATCCTGTGCAGATTGAAGATTTTCTTTCCGCCCATCCGAAGATAAAGGACGTTGCGGTAATCGGGCTGCCGGACAAGCGGCTCGGGGAAATTGCCGGTGCAATCATTTCTATAAAGGAAGGAATGTCATGCACTCAGGAAGAAATAGAGGAATACTGCAAGGCTCTTCCGCGGTACAAGCGGCCCAGGCAGATTATCTTTGCTGAAGTTCCGCGCAATGCGACTGGAAAAATTGAAAAGCCCGCGCTCAGAAAAAAGTACGGAGCCGAGCATCTTGTCGCGCAGCAGAACAGAGGGTAAAAAATGCTTACAGCTGTCATTTTGGTTGTATATTTTGCACTGCTTGTCGGAATCGGGCTTGTGTGCCGGAAAAAGAGCGCGGACGTTGACGGATTTGTTCTGGGAGGAAGAGCTGTCGGGCCGTGGCTCACAGCGTTTGCATACGGAACATCGTACTTTTCAGCCGTTGTTTTTGTCGGCTATGCCGGGCAGTTCGGGTGGAAGTACGGAATCGCGGCGACATGGGCCGGAATCGGAAACGCCCTGATCGGCTCGCTGATGGCATGGATGATTCTCGGCCGGAGAACGCGCATTATGACACGTCATCTTGACAGCGCCACAATGCCGCAGTTTTTCGGAAGGCGGTTCAGCTCGCGCGCTTTAAAGATTATGGCTTCCGCCGTGATTTTTATTTTTCTGATTCCATACACGGCTTCCCTGTACAACGGGCTTTCCCGCCTGTTTGCCATGGCGTTTGACATCGACTATTCTGTCTGCATTGTGCTGATGGCGCTTCTGACTGCCATATATGTGAGTGCGGGCGGATATATGGCTGCTGCAATCAACGACTTTATTCAGGGGATTGTCATGCTCGGCGGAATTGCAGCTGTGATTGCGGCTGTTCTTAAGAGCAGGGGCGGATTTTCAGCCGCGCTTGACGGACTTGCACGTGTCAGCGATGCAGGCGTTTCTTCGTCTCCCGGCATTTTTGCAAGCTTTTTCGGGCCTGATCCGCTGAACCTGCTGTTCGTTGTGCTTTTGACTTCGCTTGGAACGTGGGGCCTTCCGCAGATGGTTCAGAAATTTTACGCCATAAAAAATGAAAGCTCGATAAAAAAGGGAACTGTTATTTCCACGCTGTTCGCGTTTGTTGTCGCAGGAGGATGCTATTTTCTCGGCGGGTTCGGGCGTCTTTTTTCTGATCAGATTGACATTGCAAAAAACGGATATGACTCTGTCATTCCTGCCATGCTCTCAGGCCTTGGCCCTGCGCTGATTGCGCTTGTCGTTGTGCTTGTTCTTTCCGCTTCCATGTCAACATTGTCTTCCCTTGTCATTGCATCAAGCTCCACGCTGGCAATCGACTTTATAAAGGATGTGTTTGCCAGGGATATGAGCGGCAAAAAGCAGGTCGCACTGATGCGGATTCTGACTGTTGCCTTTGTCGCTCTTTCCGCTGTGATTGCGCTTGTGCAGTATGCAAGCAACGTGACTTTTATTGCCCAGCTTATGGGCGTTTCCTGGGGTGCGCTGGCAGGCGCTTTCCTTGCGCCGTTTCTGTATTCACTCTACTGGAAAGGAACAACAAAGGCCGCATGCTTTGCAAGCTTTGTGCTCGGGCCTGCGCTCATGGTTTTTAACATGGCGTTCCGTCCTCTGCTCCCGGAAATCATGCGCTCTCCGATTAACTGCGGAGTCTTTGCAATGGCGGCCGGGCTTGCCGTTGTTCCGGCAGTGAGCCTTTTTACAAAAAAGCCTGATGCAGCTCTGGTTGAGCACGCCTTTGCCTGCTATGAAAAGACTGCGCCTGTTCACCAGAAAACGGCGCTGGGAGAATAGTCTGCATGGCGGATTTGTCAGGATTTCTGTTTTTACGGAGGATACAGTGAAAGAACTTCTTTTAGGAAATGCAGCTCTTGCCCGCGGACTTTATGAAGCCGGATGCAAATTCATTTCCAGCTATCCGGGGACTCCAAGCACTGAAATCACGGAGGAAGCCGCACTGTTCAAGGAAATTTTCTGCGAGTGGGCGCCGAACGAAAAAGTCGCTCTTGAAGCTGCCCATGGAGCAAGCCTCGGCGGAGTCCGTTCAGCCTGCGCAATGAAGCATGTGGGGCTGAATGTCGCGGCGGATCCGCTTTTTACCATTTCATACCAGGGGCTGAATGCCGGGCTTGTGATCTGTGTCGCTGATGATCCTGCGATGCATTCTTCACAGAACGAGCAGGACAGCCGCCATTACGCCATAGCTGCAAAAGTTCCGATGCTTGAGCCTTCCGATTCCCAGGAGTGCCTTGACTTTGCAAAGGCCGCGTATGCGCTGTCGGATGAATTCAGCACGCCTGTCTTTATAAGAACCTGCACGCGGATTGCCCATTCGCAGAGCATTGTGCAGACAGGAGCGCGTACTGAAGTTCCTGATGTTCCGTATAAAAAAGATCCTGCAAAAGTCATGATGACAAAAAATTCCCGGGATGCACATGTCCGCCTTGAAAAGCGCATGAAGGAGCTGGGAGCGCGGGCGGAAACGCTCGGAATCAACAGGATTGAAAAAGGCGGAACAAAAATCGGCATCATTGCTTCGGGAGCCTGCTACCAGTATGCAAAGGAAGTGTTTGGAGAGGAAGCGAGCATCCTGAAGCTTGGCATGGTGCATCCGCTTCCTGAGAATCTTATCCGCGAATTTGCGTCTTCGGTCAGCGATCTGTATGTTGTGGAAGAGCTTGATCCTGTTATTGAAACGTTTTGCAGGGCGCTCGGGCTTGCAGTCCATGGAAAGGATGTGTTTCCGCTGTGCGGAGAATTTTCTCCGAACCTTATTGCCTCGCGCATGGGAAAGCGCCTTCCTCCTTCGTCTGCGCTGAACGAGCCGCTTCCTGTCCGTCCGCCCGTGATGTGCGCAGGATGTCCTCACCGCGCGCTTTTCTATCTGCTTCAGAAAAACAAGTGCATGGTCTACGGAGACATCGGCTGCTACACGCTGGGAGCTGTTGCTCCTTTGAATGCAATGGATCTGAACGTCTGCATGGGTGCGTCCTGTTCGGGGCTTCATGGATTTAACAAGGCGCTTGGCGAGCAGGCGGAACAGCATTCTGTCGCGGTTATCGGGGACTCCACGTTTATTCATTCGGGAATGACAGGTCTTGCGGAAATCGCCTACAACGGATCGAATTCAACAGTCATCATTCTTGACAACTCGATTACAGGAATGACCGGCCATCAGCAGAATCCGTCAACAGGAAAAAATCTGTACGGCGAGCCGGCGCTGAAAGTTGATCTTGAGCTTTTGTGCCGCGCCCTGGGAGTGAGCCATGTTTCCGTTGTTGATCCGTATGACATGAGGCGGACGGAAGCTGCGCTGCATGAAGCCCTTGCGGCCCGGGAGCCGTCAGTGATTATCAGCCGCCGCCCGTGCGTGATGATAAAAGGAACTGTCAGGAATCCTCCTTTGCACGTTGACGCTGAAAAGTGCAGGGGATGCGCTGCCTGCCTGAAAATCGGCTGTCCTGCGCTTTCCCTGCACGGCGGAAAATGCGTTATTGACAGAACGCAGTGCGCAGGATGCGGAGTCTGCTCGCTTTTATGCAGCTTTGGCGCAATAGCGGATGGAGAGTGAATCATGGTAAAGAACATACTGATTGCCGGCGTGGGCGGACAGGGAACGCTGCTTGCAAGTAAAATCCTTGCCCGCCTTCTGCTCAGCGAAGGATTCGATGTGAAGGTTTCCGAGGTTCACGGAATGAGCCAGCGCGGAGGCTCGGTGGTGACTCATGTGCGGTTCGGAGAAAAAGTATTTTCCCCGGTGATAGACAAGGGATGCGCTGATATTATTGTGGCATTTGAACTGCTGGAAGCTGCGCGCTGCCTTGAGTATGCAAAGCCTGGCGCAAAAATTGTTGTGAACACCCAGATGATTGCGCCGCAGTCCGTCATTGCCGGAAGCGCAGTGTATCCTGAAAGCCTTGCGGAAAAAATGCAAGCAGCCGGAGCCGATGTCATTGCGGCGGACTGCCTTGCGCTTGCCGGGCAGGCAGGCTCTGCAAAAGCCGTGAATGTCGTGCTTTTAGGATGCCTTTCATCCCTGTTCAGCATTCCCGAATGCTCGTGGATTGACGCAATAGAGGCGGCTGTCCCTGAAAAATTCCTTGAGCTGAACAAAAAGGCGTTTACCTTGGGGCGGCAGTCAAGAAAATAGGGCAGCCTTCCAGCCGAAAAACTGCCTTGTTCGTGCAAACGGATTTCAGCGCGGAATGGCTGAAGATCCGTTTTTCCTGCGGATCAGCCGATAAATTCCAAGACTTTGTCCTTGGGAATGTATCCTACTGATGTTTTTTGCGGCTTTCCGTTTTTAAACAGCACGAGTGTCGGGATGCTCATGACTGCGAATTCCTTTGAAAGCTCCGGCTCTTCATCAACATTGACTTTTCCGACTTTTACAGAAGAGCCTTTTTCTTCTGCAATCTCAGAGATGACAGGACCGAGCATCTGGCACGGCCCGCACCAGGAAGCCCAGAAGTCCACAAGGACAGGCTTGTCTGAATGCAGCACTTCGCTTTCAAAATTTGATTTAGTCAGTTTTACTTCTGCCATAGTTCCTCCGTTGCGGCTTGCGCTGCTGAATGCTCCTGAAGCGGAATTTTTCAGCGCTGATTGCCCTCTGAACATAATGTACAAAATCTTGCGCAGGAAAGCAACATGCCTTGATGCAGGCTTTTTTTGTGTGAAAGTCTCCGCACAGCTCAGCAGGAACAATTCCTGAGCAGGAAAAATTCCTGTCGAAATATTTTTTCAAATCTGATATACTGGTTTCCTTAGGAATTGGTATGTCATTTTATGATTCATTTGATGTGGCTGTCTGCGGCGGAGGACATGCCGGAATTGAAGCATCCCTTGCCTGCGCCCGCATGGGGCTGAAGACGCTGCTGGTCACGCAGTCCATAGATACCGTCGGAAGAATGAGCTGCAATCCTTCCATCGGCGGCATTGCAAAGGGGAATATTGTCCGTGAAATAGATGCGCTCGGCGGAGAAATGGGAAAGCTCATTGACCGCTCGATGATTCAGTTCCGCATGCTGAACAAAAGCCGCGGTCCTGCTGTCCAGGCGCCGCGCTCCCAGGCTGACAAGCTTCTGTACGCCCGGCTTGCGCGCCGTTCCTTGGAGACGCAAAAAAATCTTTCCGTGCTGATGGACACTGCTGTTGACATCCTTGCTGTCGCCTCAGAAATTCCGCTTCCTGCCGGAAGTGACAGCTCGGCGGAAGAAGGATCGATTCCCGGCGAGCGGCGGGGTTCTTCCCTGCATGAGCTCGCATCGGAAGCTGCAAGGAGCGGCTGCCGTCAGAAAGTGATTGGAATTGCAACTGAGCGCGGCCGCATTGTTCCCTGCCGTTCCGTTGTGCTGACTACCGGGACTTTTTTAGGCGGCCGGATTTTCATAGGCGAATATGATGCTCCGTGCGGACGGCTTGGAGAGACTGGTGCGTTCGGCCTTACAGAAAGCCTGCACCGTCTCGGCTTTACAACGGGAAGGCTCAAGACAGGAACGCCGCCGCGGATTCTGCGCCATACAGTTGATTTTTCCCGGCTTGAAATTCAGGACGGGGATGCGGACGTTGTTCCGTTCAGCTTTGATGATGAGTCCGTTGACCGTCCGATGGTTCCGTGCCACCTTGTGTATACAAATGAAGAAACGCACCGGATTATCAGGGAGAATATTTCCCGCTCGCCGCTGTATTCAGGAAAAATCAGCGGAACCGGGCCGCGCTACTGCCCGAGCATTGAAGACAAGGTGATGCGTTTTTCCTCCCGGGACAGGCATCAGCTTTTTGTTGAGCCTGAAGGAATTGAAACTGATGAAATCTACCTGAACGGCCTGAGCTCAAGCCTTCCTGAGGAAGTGCAGGATTCTTTTTTGCGCACGATGCCGGGATTTGAGCTGTGCACAGTCAGCCGCCCCGGATACGCAGTTGAGTATGACTACGTTGAGCCGACGCAGCTGTTTCCTTCGCTTGAGACAAAGCGGGTTGCGGGGCTGTTTCATGCCGGACAGATTAACGGGACAAGCGGATATGAAGAGGCGGCCGGACAGGGGCTTGTTGCCGGAATCAATGCTGCGCTGTATGCCCGTGCACATGCGGCGCTCTGCGGTCCGCTCTGTACGGGAGACAGGCTTGTGTTTGCTTCCGCAGGATTTGAAAGCGGCAGGTTTTCCTCCGGCGAGCTGAAGGAGCTTGCTGAAATTTCTGAGCGCACGGCGCGGCTGCTTGCGGAAAAAGCAAGATCCTGCCAGGAGAGCGCGGGCTTTTTCAGCTTCCAGAAAATTCCTGAGTATGAGCCGCTGATTTTAGGACGGGACGAAGCGTACATCGGCGTGCTGATTGACGATCTTGTGACGCTTGGAACAAAGGAGCCGTACAGAATGTTCACCGCCCGCGCCGAGTACAGGCTGAAGCTCCGCCATGATACTGCTGACCGCCGCCTGAGGCAGAAAGGGTATGATGCCGGACTGATTTCAAGGCAACAGCTTGAAGCCATGAGACTGAAGTATCAGAATGTGGAAGAGGCGCTTTCCCTGCTCTGCAAAAATGCATCCGCGGAAAATCCCGGCCTGTTCAGCGCAATGGAATGGACGCTTGCGCAGGAAGACTTCAAGTACCGGTATTACATTGAAAAGCAGGATATGCGTGTTGCAAAGATGCGCCGGATGGAAAACACAAGGATTCCCGCCGGATTTGACTATTCCAAAATTGCAGCTCTTTCTTCTGAAAGCAGGGGCAAGCTCGAAAAAATCAGGCCGCTGACGCTGGGGCAGGCTTCCAGAATCAGCGGAATCCGCAGCAGCGACATTATGCTTCTCATGGTGTATTTGCGCTGATGGAAAAAATCGGCTGGCGCACCATTGCTTTCTATTCTTCCCTCTGCTTTTTTCTTTCTGCTGCTGAGTATGCGGTTCCAAAGCCTGTTCCGTTTTTCCGCATCGGATTTGCAAATCTTCCTGTAATGCTCAGCCTTTCCCGCATGAAAAAAAAGGAAACGCTCATTTTGATTCTTATGAAAATTTTTTTTCAGGCTGTAGTGACAGGAACGCTTTTTTCCCATGTGCTTGTTTTTTCCTTTGCAGGCTCTGCCGCGTCCGGGCTTTGCATGATGGCATCGTATTTCCTGCTGAAAGGGCGGATTTCGTGGATTGGCGTGAGCATGTGCGGCGGTCTTGCGAATAATGCGGCGCAGCTTTTCTGTGCCCGCCTGATTCTGTTCGGGGAGCATACGCGGCTTGTTGCTCCTGCGCTGCTCTGTATTTCCTTTTGTTCCTCGCTGGCTCTCGGACTGTTTGCACAGCTGTTTTGCAGCCGGTCTGAATGGTACCGTTCTCTTTCGCTGAACACTTGCCCTGCGCTTCCTGCCTGCAAGCCTGAGCGCAAAAAAAAATCCCGTATGTGCAAAACCGGGCTGGCTGCTCTGTCTGTTTTGTTCCTGCTCCTGCTGCTCAGCCATAAGCCCGCCCTGATATACGCAATCCTGCTTGTGCTCGCGGCGTTTGTCTTTAAAGAGCGCGGAAAGCTGCATCCTGTGCCTTTGCTTTTTCTGACTGCCTTTGTTACTTTTTTTTCGCTTCTTTCTCCATACGGAAGAATTCTGTTTTCACTCGGGAAATTTCATGTTACGCTCGGCGCGCTGGAAGCCGGGCTTGTAAAAAGCGGAAAGCTCTGTGCCTTTGTGCTTTTTTCGCGGCTTCTTGTTTCTGCTGACATGCAGCTTCCTGGAAAGGCGGGCGCTTTTTTTTCGCTTGTGACAGGTTATTTTTCGTGCCTCACACAGCAGCGCATTTCTATGCGGTGCGGAATGATTGTTTCTTCCATTGACCGCTGTCTTTGCGCTGTCTGGCAGGGATGTTCCGTTGCAGACAGCTCACAGTCTGAAAATCCGTGAGTGCGTCAGGACTTCGTTTGCATCTTCCGTAATAAGAACATCATTTTCAAGCCGGACGCCTCCAAGCTCCTTGTCGTACAGTCCTGGCTCAAGCGTTATAATGTTTCCAGCCTTGAATACATCGTTTTCTCCTGCGCGCATGCTTACAAACGGATTTTCATGAATCTCAAGGCCTGTTCCATGTCCAAGTCCGTGAGGCATTTTCCGGTTTGCCCGTGCAAAAATTTCATCAGCCTTCCGCACCGCATTCAGGATTTTTTCGTTCGGCCTGTACAGCTTTACGCATTCATCGGCAGCTTCCTGCACCAGGTCAAGAAGCTCGTTCTGCTCCCTTGAAAGGTGTCCTTTTGCGATTGTAACCGTGCAGTCGCTTGCATACCCTTCATAGCAGACTCCGTAGTCCAGGATTGAAATCCCTTCGCATGCCCATGCCCCGTTTGTGTATCCTGGAAACGCATGGATTGCAAAGCTTCTTTCAGGGCCTGCCGCAAGCGTGTCAAAGCTCGTCCGCTCTGCGCCAAGCAGCCTTAGCTCCCGCTCTGCAAAAAGAGCTGCATCAGCTTCCGTCTGAATTTCTCCGCTGCGCACTTTCGCTATGATAAGCTCTGTCATTTCATCAGTGATTGACGCCGCCTTTCTTGTGCATTCAATTTCATAGCTGTCTTTTACTGCCCTGAGTTCCTGCACAAAGCTGTGCGCCTTGTGCTCGTCTGCGCAGACGGCCCAGCCTTCAAGCCGGCCGGAATAATCCCTGAACTGGCAGAACGGAATTTCAGGGCTTACGCAGACAGTTCTGCCGTTTCCGCTGCCAAGAATTTCTGCTGCGGCTCTTGCATAGCTTCTGCCGAATTGTTCCGACGGAACTGTTTCGTCCGCATGAGCCTTTTCCTTTGCAAGGTTTTCATCCCAGGGAACAAGAACTGATTTTCCGCTGTCAAGCAGAACGAGCAAAGCGTCCATCGGATGCCCGGTGAGATAGCGCACTGCGGGGCTGCGCTGCATTTCCGAGTCTTCAAAAAGAGCCGCCGCAATATTCTGTTCCTTCATGAATGCGCAGACGCTGTTTCTTCTGCTCCTGTACAGTTTGTCAAAGTCTTCTTTCATTTTCCTTTCCTGATTCTGATCCGTGCATTGTGCGCCGGTGTCCGCTCATTTTTTTTATCAGGGACTGCAAAACTGAATCCCGTGAAAGCGCCAGAAGAATAATTCCTGCAAGCGCAAAGAGCGCCGCCGTAATAAGAAGCGGAATTCCATGCGAGACAATCCGCGCATGTCCGCTGAAAAGATGCAGGATGCGGCTCTTTGCAAGGCAGACTGGAATGACTGCGGCCGCAGAAAGCAGGATGATTTTCACTGCGTACAGAACCGAGTCCCTTGCAACAGTTCCAATCTGAATTTTTTGAATCCGCGACAAAAAGAAAAAAAGCATGGCAGTGTTGACCGCGCTGGCAAGTGTCAGCGCAAGCGCAATTCCTTTTCCGCCGAATTTTCCTGAGAGCGCGGAAGCCAGCGCAATGTTGACTGCAAATCCGGCCAGTCCCGCGGCTGTCGGGCTTTTTGTGTTCTGCTGGGCGTAAAACGCCGGAGAGATGATTCTGTTTACCGCGACAAAAAAAAGTCCTGCGATGTGAAAGCTGAAAATTTCCTTTGTCATCCGCACGGACTCTCCGTTGAATTTTCCTCCTGCAAAGACGAGCGTTATCATGCTTTCGTTCATTGCCAGAGAGTAGAATGTAATCGGCAGGGAAATGAGCGCCATGATTTTTATTGAAAGCGTCAGAAGCCTGTTGAAGCTGCTCCAGTCATTTTTTTTTGCAAAGCCTGTCAGGTCAGGAAGAATGACAGTTCCGATTGTCACCGCGCAGATTCCGAGTATAAGCTCCTGAAGCCGCAGCGAATACTGGAGGCTTGAAACGATTCCTTCTCCGGCACGGGCGGCAAGCGCCGAGGAAACAATGTCGTTCACTTGGTATCCCGCCATTCCTATTACTGTCGGTCCGATCAGCCTGAGCACAGTCTGTGTTCCTTCATTTGAGAACGCCTTTCTGAGCGCAGTGAATGTGATTCGCCATCCGCTTTTAAGCACAAACGGAAGCTGGAACAGCGCCTGCACGGTTCCGCCTGAAACAACTCCGATTGCCATTGCCCGCGCCGGATTTTTTGTAAAGCGCGAAAGCCCGTATGTGCAGGCAATGACAGTCAGGTTGAATAGAACCGGAGTGAATCCTGACGGAGAAAAAATCTTCAGGCCGTTTAAAATTCCCTGAAAAAAAGCCGCGATGGAAATGACGAGCAGATACGGAAACATAATCCGCGTCAGGACAGCCGCTTCTGAAAATGCCTCTTCGTTTTCCGGGCTGAAGAACAGGCGCAGGATCCATGGCGTAAAAATCATTCCTGCGGAAACAAACAGCGCCGTCAGAAATGCTGCCAGCGTGAATGTTGCGCTTATAAACTCCTGCGTTTTTTTCTTTCCTTCTTCTGTGCCGCATTCCTCAAGGTGATTTTTAAACGCCGGAATAAAGGCGACTGAAACGGAATTCTCCGCAAAGAGCCTTCTGAAAAGGTTTGGAATCATAAACGCGATTCCGAATGCGTCTGAATGGAATGTCGTTCCTAAAAAGTGCGCCTTTGTCATTTCCCGGACAAGCCCCAGAATCCGCGACAAAAGCGTGAGAACGGAAAGTGAAATTCCTTTTACAAAAAGAGAATTCTGTTTGCTTTCTTTTGCTTGTTGTGATAGAATGGACATATTATATGCATAGAATAGCCTAATTAGTGAAATAAGGCAATGACCGGCGCTGAGCAGCTCCCTGCCTGCCGGAAAATAAAAAAAGTCCGGGAGGAAGCTGTGAAGGCTCATAAAGTCCGCCATTTAAAGTTCTTTAAGTATATAGGCGATACGCCTGTCATTCCTACAAAGCTCAAGATAATCACTGTTTTTGTTGTCATGCTTTTCCTTTCAACTTTTTCAACAAGCCTTATTGCAATCATGCTGTCCCAGCGGAAAACCTTTGAGCTTTCAAATATTGTTCTGGTTGACAAGCTCACTGACCTGTACAATGTTGCCAACAGCCAGAAGCAGATTGAAGCGTATTCCCGCGACACGCAGACTTCGCTCGACTCAATTGTCCAGAGCGCAAAAAACGGATTCACAAAGGACGAGCAGAACGGCGTTGCGCTCGGCGTGAATTCCGACGGCTCCCTGCTTTTTTTTGCCGGCGCAAATGAAAAGCTGAACTGGAGCCGGTTCACTGACAAGGACTGCATCGGGCAGATGGAAAATTCTGAAGGGCAGGAAGGGCATATCTCCTTTATTTCCCCGGACGGAGATGAATACTTCGGTGTCTACAAATATCACTCAGGCTGGCTTACCTACATTGTGAGGGCAAACCGCCGCGCGGATGTGAACAGGTCGATGTATCAGGTTCTGGCATTTACGATTGTCCTGATGATTATCATTGTCGCGTTTTTTGCGTTCATGGGAATTAAGATTTTTGACGGCCTGCTTTCCAATGTGGACAACTTTTCCTCCCAGCTGTACGCCATGCAGCAGAACAAGCGCATTGAAACGCTCGACATTTCCGCCGCTCCAAACGATGACATCACGTACCTTGCCGCAAACTTCAATTCGCTTTCTTCGACTATCAGCAATCTGCTTCAGATTTTCCAAAAGTTCGTGCCGGAAAACATTGTCCGCAAGGCGCAGGAAGAGCAGATTATAAAGCTTGAAGGAAGGCAGTGCGAGCTTACAATCCTGTTCAGCGACATAAAGAGCTTTACATACAGGACGGAAGTGCTCGGAAACGACATCATCGGGCTTTTGAATGTTCATTATGATTCTATAATAAGGAAGGTTGCGGAAAACAGCGGAATCATCGGCTCCATTATCGGAGATGCAATCCTTGCCAGCTACGGAATTGAAGAGCATGTAACGTCAAACAAGTCGTATGACGCCATCAAGACTGCATGGGAGATTACCGCGGTGACTTCGGATCTGCGCCGCCGCATGGAAAGCCGCCGCCGCGTCCTGGAGCAGGAGCGTCCGCTCACTGAATGCGAAGAGCGCGTCTATGAAGCTGTCATGCTTGATGTCGGAGTCGGCATTGACGGAGGAAACGTCTTTTACGGAAACATCGGCTCCCTGCGGCGGATGGCAAACACCGTCATCGGAGACAACGTGAATTCCGCTTCCCGGCTTGAGGGCCTTACAAGAGTGTACCGTGTTCCTGTTGTGGTAAGCGCCTACATCATGAATGACGCGCTGCGCGATCCTGAGGCTGCCGCGCGCTACGAATTCTATGAAATCGACACCGTGCAGGTAAAAGGAAAGACTGAAGGCGTAAAAATTTATTTCCCGCTGGACAGGCAGTGTTCTCTGGAAGAATGGAATTTTGAAGCGCTGAACGATCGGTTCAAGATTTTTGAGGAAGGGCTGAAGGCGTATTATCAGGGCGACTGGAAGACAGCGCGCGCCGAATTTAAGCGGGCGGATCTTTCAGTTTCAGCAGTGTTCCTTGAAAGAATGGGAATGAAATCAGCGCCGGAAGGCTGGAGTGGAATATGGACAATGACAACAAAGTAAGCGCTCTTCCGTCAGGCAGTGACGTTCACAAGGAAGTTGCGCTCCTGCTTGAAAACGAGCTGGGCAGAATCGCACGGAATGACAAGAAAGAATTCTTCAATATTGAATCGGAGTTTGAAAAAACAAGGCGGAATAATCTTTCCTTTATGTGGGAGAATATGTTCCGCCGCCTGCTGATCTGCCTTGGCGTTGTTTTTGTCATAACGCTTATCCTGCTGATTTTTGTTTCAAATTCAAATAAAAAGATTTCTGTTGATGTAAACGAATTTGAAACGCTGAACCTTTCCAGCCTTCTGAGCAAGGTGAATGACATCGACACAAAAATTCAGGAAGCTGAGCGGGCAAAGAAAGAGCTGGTGGAAAAGCGGAATGCTGAAATAGAGCGGATTGAAGGCACACGGTCCGCCGCGCTCAAGTCCCTCGCCGCAATGAACATCAAGAACAAGCGGACGCGTCTTCAGCATGAGGAAAAAATCGAGCAGGAGTACAGGGCGGAGCTTGCATCGGTTGAAAAGTACACCAAGCTCATTGAAAACTGCAATGATGACATAAAAATGTACACCGAGCAGCGGAATGAATTTGATGCGGGCAGAGTCCGGGAAGCTGAAAAGCAGAAAGCCATCATCAACAGCGAGCGTTTTCTCCATGAAAAGGAAAAGGAAGAACTCATCAACAGCTACGAAGCCCGCCTTGAAGAAGATCGGAATGAGCTGAAGCGGGTTCAGGCTGAAGACTTGAAGAATCTGGAGGAAAGCGTAACCAGGGCTGTCAATCAGTATGATCCGCCGTTGCCGCGGGACGCTGATGTAAAAAAGCTTGTGAGCGGCGCAAAGGACTTGCCTGACTCGTATTCGGGTGCGGTGTACGAAGGCATTGCAATTCCCGTTTCAGAAAGCGCTTCCGAAGAATTCAGAAATTCCCTGGAAGAAACCCAGAAGAAATTCTACAGCTCGATTGACAGGCTGTACGAACTGCTCAGCCAGATGTCGCACAAGGAAGGAAATGCGGTTTCCAGTTTTGTGCGGGCGATGAAGCGGTATGCGTTTGCCGCGGGAAACGAGCTTTCGGTTCTGAGCGCTGCCGAAGTCAACAGGCTCATTGCGGAAAAGGCTGCCGTTGAGGAGGCAAGAGAAAAGGCTGAAAGCAGCTACATCAGTTTTCTTGAGGCGATGTGCGGGGAGTCCATTGGAAAGAATTCTGTTGACGGCATTGTCACTTCTGTGCAGCCGGATGGAAGCGCCGATATTTATATAAGCAGCGGAAGCCGGGATGTTTTTAACAATCCGGAGTACAGCGGGCTGCCGTTCAGCTGCACGGTGTACCGCGGAAAGGACAAGGCTGCCGTTGCGAATATTGAGCTGCGGGACGGACTGTATGTGCTGAGCAACGTGTCTTTTGATGCAAGGCTTGGAAAAACACTGAAGACAGGAGACAGGATCAGCATCAGCGGGCCGGTTCATCCGTAATGCGGCACAGGAAACAAAGCAATGGATTCTCTAAAGAAATCGGAGCGGCTTGACAAAATTCTTGCAAACAGCGGCTTCGGGCCGAGAAAGGAAGCGCGGCGCCTTATTCATTCAGGCTCTGTGGAAGTAAACGGCAGCATTGTGCGTGAGCCGGAATTTCATGTTGATGCCGAAAGCGACAAAATCCTTGTTGAAGGAACGCTTCTGTCGGCTGAAGTGAATGCGTACTTTATGATGAACAAGGCTTTCGGCGCAGTATGCTCGTCACGGTCTGACAGAAGAAAGACGGTGTTTGACTATCTTTCGCCTCAGGACAACAGAAAATATCTGGGCGGCACATTGAGCACCGTCGGCCGTCTTGACGCGGACACAGAAGGGCTGCTGATCATTACAAGCGACGGCGCCCTCATTCACAGAATAACTTCTCCCAGGCACGAAGTTCCCAAGACATATCTTGTGTATCTGCGTGATTCCGTCAGCAGCCATCTTCGCGCGGCATATGAAAAAAAGCTTTCCGCAGGAATTCATATTGCGGCGGAAGGAAAGGCCGCGGAAGCCGACTGCAAGAGCGCATATATTGAATGGAAGGATAAAAATCAGTATCATACAAAGGAAGGTGAAATTCCTTCCGAGGTATGCTGCCTGACAGTCACTGAAGGAAAATTTCATGAAGTCAGGCGGATGTTCAAGGCTCTCGGAAATGAAGTTGTTTATCTGAGGCGGATTAGAATTCAAAGGCTGAATCTTGACGAAAATCTTGCGGAAGGGCAGTACCGGCCGCTTTCCAAGGAAGAGCTCGGGCTTTTAGATGCGGAAAAGAAATCAAATGACTGATATTGAAATTGCACAGAAAAACAGAATGGAAGCTGTTTCAAGGATTGCTGAAAAAATCGGAATAGCACCAGGCAGCCTGGAGCTGTACGGGCCGTACAAAGCAAAAGTTTCCTTTGAGGCGCTCAAGGACTTGCAGAAAAAAGCGCTCAGCCCGTCTTCCTGCGGCAAGCTTGTTCTTGTCACGGCAATGACTCCGACTGCTGCCGGGGAAGGAAAGTCAACCGTGACAATCGCGCTCGGTGACGGACTGAGAAGAATCGGAAAAAAGTCAGTGATTGCGCTGCGTGAGCCGTCGCTCGGGCCGTGCTTCGGAGTCAAGGGCGGAGCATGCGGCGGCGGGTATGCGCAGGTAGTTCCGATGGAAGACATAAACCTGCACTTTACCGGCGATATCCACGCGATTACAGCCGCAAGCAACCTGATGGCCGCGCTGATTGACAATCACATTCATCAGGGAAACGGACTGCGCATAGATCCCCGCACGGTTACATGGAAGCGGTGCGTTGACTTGAATGACCGTTCCCTGCGGAATGTAATCATAGGGCTGGGAGGAAGCATTGACGGGATTCCGCGTGAAACCCATTTTCAGATTTCCGTTGCAAGCGAAATCATGGCGATTATCTGCCTTTCAAAAACTGTTTCAGAGCTGAAGGAGCGCATTTCAAAAATAACAGTCGGCATGGACTTTGACAAAAAGCCGGTGCTGTTCGGAAGTCTGAAATGCACGGGGGCGGTTGCTGCTCTTTTAAAGGATGCCTTGCGCCCGAATCTTGTGCAGACGCTTGAAAAAACTCCTGCGTTTATCCACGGCGGGCCGTTTGCAAACATTGCGCACGGCTGCAATTCAGTCAATGCGACTGTATGCGCTCTTGCGTCCGGGGAGTATGTTGTTACAGAGGCAGGATTTGCAGCAGACTTGGGAGCTGAAAAATTTTTCGATATAAAGTGCAGGCTGAACGGTCTTGCTCCAAGCGCGGTTGTCATTGTTGTTACAGTCCGCGCCCTCAAGATGCACGGCGGAGCTGCGCAGTCCGTGCTTTCAGAGGAAAATCTTGCGGCAGTTGAAAAAGGATTTGAAAATGCGCGCGTTCATATTGAAAACATGCAGAAATTCGGAGTTCCCGCTGTTGTTGCAGTGAACAGATTTTCTTCAGACAGTGACGCAGAAATTCAGCTTGTAAAGAAGCTTTCAGCGCAGGCCGGAAGCGAAGCGGTTTTGTGCGAAGGCTGGGCAAAGGGAGGTGAAGGAGCCGCGGAGCTTGCAGAAAAAGTCGTGCAGCTGTGCAGCCAGCCGAACAGCTTCAGGCCGCTGTACAGTCTTGAGATTCCGCTTGAGCAGAAAATTGAAATTCTTGCAAAGGAACTGTACCGGGCTTCTTCCGTGGAATTTGAAGGAAAGGCGCTGAAAAAACTGAAAAGGCTGGAGGACGAGGGATACGGAAATCTTCCGGTATGCATGGCGAAAACTCAGAATTCAATCAGCCATGACAAGAGCCTTATGGGCGCGCCGCACGGCTATGTGTTCCCTGTCCGCGATGTCCAGCTGTATTCAGGAGCCGGGTTCGTTGTTGCATTTGCCGGAGACATTGCCGATATGCCGGGGCTTCCCAAGGTTCCTGCTGCCATGAACATTGATGTTGATGACAGCGGCGTTATTTCAGGACTTTTTTAAAGTCCGTGCGGCTGCCGGCGTTATTTTTTGAGCTGGCTGGAAATCGCCTTTAAAAGCTCCGGATAGGTTTCAAATGACAGAATCTCCGGGTTTTCGGCCTTTATCCTGTCAGTGCTTTTAAAGAGAAATCCCGCTTTGCTTGCCTTTATCATGCCGAGATCATTGTAGCTGTCTCCGCTTGCGATTGTTTCGTATCCGATTGACTGAAGCGCCTTTACTGTTGCGCGCTTTGAGTCTTCAATCCGCATTTTGAATCCTGTGATTTCGCCTGAATCGGAAACTTCAAGGGAATTGCAGAAAATTGTCGGGAAGCCGAGCTTTTTCATAAGCGGGGACGCAAACTGCGTGAATGTGTCGCTGAGGATAATGACCTGGCACAGGGAGCGCAGCTTGTCAAGGAATTCCTTTGCGCCGGGAATCGGGTCGATTGTGGAAATGACTTTTTGAATTTCTGCAAGCCCGAGCCCGTGCTCCTTCAGGATGCCGAGCCTCCAGTTCATGAGCCTGTTGTAGTCAGGCTCGTCGCGCGTTGTCCGGGTCAGCTCCTGAATGCCGGATGCCCTGGCAAACGCAATCCATATTTCAGGAACAAGAACTCCTTCCAAATCCAAACAGACAATATACATAGCAGACCGCCTTTCAGTGAAAGCTCCGCAGAAGCTTTCATCATGATGATGCCATTTTATCAGAATATGATGATGATGTCCAATGGCAGCGGAAGATTCTTTGCTGTGCAAAGCCACTGTTAAAAAAAAAGATTTTCTGCTACAGTTATCTATATGAAAAGAACTATTGAAATACTCGACTCCACATTGCGCGACGGCTCGCAGGGAGAAGGAATAAGCTATTCCGTTCAGGACAAGATTCATATTGTCCAGGCTTTGGACGAGCTTGGCATTGCATATATTGAAGCTGGAAATCCCGGATCGAATCCCAAGGACATGGAATTTTTCCAGAAGGCCAGGGAGCTTCACCTGTCAAATGCCCGGCTTGTGGCGTTCGGCTCCACGCGGCGCAAGGATTCTTCGTGCGCTGAAGATGCGAATCTGCAAAGCCTTCTTGCCGCTGAAACTGAGACTGTCGTTATCTTCGGAAAGGCATGGGACTTTCAGGTGACGGAAATTCTTCATGCATCGCTGGAAGAAAACCTTGAGATGATACGGGACACCTGCGCCTATCTGAAGCAGCGCGGACGGAATGTGATTTTTGATGCTGAGCATTTTTTCACCGGCTTTAAGGAAAGCGGGGAGTATGCGCTCAAGGCGCTTCAGGCTGCAATTGACGGCGGTGCGCAGACGCTTGTTTTGTGCGAGACAAAGGGCGGCGCGCTGCTTGAAGAGTGCAGGCACGGTGTGCGCGAGGCCGTCCGCCGGTTTGCAAAGGGAGCCGCCATTGGAATCCACACGCATAACGATTCCGGGCTTGCCGTTGCAAATTCGCTTGTTGCGGTGGAAGAAGGCGCGTCCCATGTGCAGGGCGTTCTGCTCGGATTCGGGGAGCGCACGGGAAATGCAAACCTTTCAGCCATTATCGCGAACCTTCAGCTCAAGATGGACTGCGTGTGCGTGCCGGAAGATCATATCCGGCTTCTCACTCCGGTCTGCCGGCGCGTGTCTGAAATCACAAATATCACGCTTTCCCCCGGTCTGCCGTATGTGGGTCAGAACGCGTTTGCCCATAAGGCGGGAATGCATATTGACGCGGTGCTTAAAAATCCGTTTGCATATGAGCATGTTTCCCCTGAGGCTGTCGGAAATGCGCGCGTGTTCCTGATGAGCGAAGTCGCCGGAAGAAGCATGATTATTGAAAAAATCAAGAAGTTCGATCCGTCCATTACAAAGACAAGTCCTGTTGTCTCGCAGATTATGAACAGGGTAAAGGAGCTTGAGCATCAGGGCTACCAGTTTGAAGGAGCCGACGGCAGCTTTGAGCTTTTGGTGCGCAAGTCAATCGGAAAATATCAGCCGTTCTTTAAGCTCCGCTACTATAAGACATCCGATGAGTCGCCGCTGATTGAAGACGGCCTGTATTCGTTTGCCCAGCTCAAGATTGAAGTTGACGGCCGCGAGGAAATTGCCGCCGGGGAAGGAAACGGCCCTGTCAATGCGCTTGACGCAGCTCTCCGTTCCGCGCTCAGGCCGTTTTATCCGAGCGTCCAGAATATTTATCTTACAGACTATAAAGTGCGCGTTCTTGACGGAAAGTCTGCGACGGCAGCCCGTGTGCGCGTCCTTATCGAGTCTTCGGACGGAACTGACAGCTGGACGACAATCGGCGTGAGCTGCGATGTCATAGAGGCGTCATGGCTTGCGCTTGTTGATTCCTTTGAATACAAGCTGATTAAGGACATTGAAAAAAAGTACCAGAAGCTGATTTAAGGCTGCCTTTGCCTTGGCGCGCGGAAACTGCTGCATTCTCCGCTGCGCTCTTTACAAAGCTGTGTGCTTGCAGTATTGTGTCTTTATAAATACTTTAGAAACTTTACTTGCAGTTCATTTTTTGGAGGAAAAGCATGAAAAAAAATATTGCGCTGATACCAGGGGACGGAATCGGGCCTGATGTTGTTGCTGAGGCTGTAAACGTCCTGGATGCCGTTGCAAAAAAATTCGGCCATTCGTTCACGTATGAAACAGTGACTGCGGGCGGCTGCTCAATTGACAAGTTCGGAAAGCCGCTCATTCAGGAAGAGCTTGACAAGTGCCTGAAAAGCGATGCGGCGCTTCTCGGCGCGGTAGGCGGCCCCAAGTGGGATTCGCTTCCGTCTGAAATCCGCCCGGAAAAGGCGCTGCTCGGACTTCGCAGCGGCATGAAGGTCTTTGCAAACCTGCGGCCTGCCGTCATGTGGAAGCAGCTCAAGGATGCCTGTCCGCTCAAGGATGAAATTGCCGGGGAAGGAATTGACATTCTGATTGTGCGCGAGCTGATTTCCGGGATTTACTTCGGGGAGCGCGGAACTGCCGCTGACGGAAAGTCAGCATGGGACACGGAAAAGTACACGTGGGAGGAAATTGAGCGCATTGTCCGCATGGGATTTGAATTCGCGCAGAAGCGGCAGAAACGGCTCTGTGTTGTGGACAAGGCGAACATTCTGAATTCAAGCCAGCTGTGGCGGGCTGTCACAGAATCGGTGAAGGGCGAATATCCTGATGTGACGCTTTCGTACCTGTACATTGACAACGCTTCCATGCAGCTGGTGCGCAATCCGCGCCAGTTCGATGTGATTGCCACGAGCAATATGTTCGGCGACATTCTTTCTGACGAAGCAAGCCAGATTACCGGCTCAATCGGAATGCTCGCTTCAGCTTCCCTTGGAAACAGCGGACCCGGGCTGTACGAGCCGATCCACGGTTCTGCGCCTGACATTGCCGGAAAGGATCTTGCGAATCCGCTTGCGACAATTCTTTCCGCTGCGATGCTCCTGCGCTACAGCTTCGGCCTTGAGGCAGAGGCAAAGGCAATTGAAGCCGCCGTGAATTCGGTGCTTGACGAAGGCTGGCGGACTGGAGACATTGCAGGCTCCCGGCTTGAAGAGCTTAAGGCTGGCGGAAAGCTTGCCGGAACAAGGCAGATGGGCCGGCTTGTTGCCGAGCGTATCTGACAAGACTGCGGAATGTCAGTGAGGAATGTATTTTATGAGCTTTGATTTTCCATTGAGCCATAGCCAGCTGGCTTCGCTTGCCGCTCAGTTTCCGACTCCGTTCTATCTGTATGACGAGGCGGCAATCCGCAGCACCGTGCGGTATTTTTACCAGTCGTTCAGCATCTTTCCGAAATTCCGCGAGTATTTTGCGGTAAAGGCGCTTCCGAATCCGTATATACTGAAAATTCTGGAAAGCGAAGGCTGCGGCGGAGACTGCTCGAGCCTTCCTGAGCTTCTGCTGTGCGAAAAATCGGGCATCACGGGCCGCAGGATTATGTTCACGAGCAACGACACTCCGGCGCAGGAATTTGTTCAGGCGGCCCGGCTCGGTGCAATTATAAACCTTGATGACATCACGCACATTGATTTTCTGAAGGAAGCTCTCGGCGGAACGCTGCCGGACACAATCTGCTTCCGCTACAATCCCGGCCCGCTGAAAAAAGGCGGAAATGCAATCATCGGGAAGCCGGAGGAAGCAAAGTACGGCCTTACAAAGCCGCAGATGCTCGAGGCATACCGGCGGTGCAAGGCTGAAGGCGTGCGTCATTTCGGCATTCACACGATGGTCGCCTCCAACGAGCTGAATCCCGATTTTTTTGCTGACACGGCGCGCCTTGTCTTTGAGCTTGCGCTTGAAGTGCAGAAGGAATGCGGCGTAAACATTGAATTCGCGGACTTGGGAGGCGGAGTTGGAATTCCGTACCGGGCAGGGCAGGAGCGCGTTGACCTTGCGTATGTCGCCCGTGAGATAAAAAAGCTCTATGATGCGCTGATTGTCCCGGCGGGGCTTGATCCGATGGAAATCTGCCTTGAGTGCGGACGCCCTGTCACCGGGCCGCACGGCTGGCTCATTACGCGCGCAATTCACACAAAGTCCATTTACCGCGAGTATATCGGCGTGGACGCGAGCATGGCTGACTTGATGCGCCCTGGAATGTACGGCGCATACCATGAAATCACGGTGAGCGGAAAGGAAAACGAGCCGAAGAGCTGCGTGTACGATGTTTCAGGGAGCCTCTGCGAAAACTGCGACAAGTTTGCCATACAGCGCGAGCTTCCGGAGATTGCGGTCGGGGATCTGCTGATTATTCATGACGCAGGCGCGCACGGCAGGGCAATGGGCTTCAATTACAACGGAAAGCTGCGTGCCGGCGAAATTCTGCTGCGGAGCGACGGCTCGTTCAAGGAAATCCGGCGCCGGGAAACCGTGGAAGACTACTTTGCTACGCTTGACTTTTCAGGGCTGGACAATTTCAGCTGAAGCGGAAAAGTGCATTACAGCATATATTGTGCCAAGCGGCAGGAAAGCAGCTGTATAAAGCTGCTTTTTTGCTGCACGGTGCTGGGTATGTTTTAGAAAGATACTTTTCTATTTTTTTTAAGAATTTTGTTGACAAAAAAGAATAGCTGGGTGATAATATGTTTACGTAAACATAGAGTATGTACCATTCGCTTCCTCCTTCTGGAATGGCATATGCTTTTATGTTTGCGTAAACACTTTTCTTATTGTGAGGACTTTCTATGAAAAGGAAATCGATTGCGCTGGCTGCCGCCTGCATGGCGCTGCTGTTTGCCGGATGCCAGAAAAAAGCTTCGGACAGGGTTAAAATCCGCTGGTTTGTGGGACTTGGAGCAGGTTCGGACGAGCCGACATACGCGCCTCAGAAGGCGGTTGTGGACAAATTCAACGCTTCCCAGGACGAAATCGAGCTTGTGCTTGAAATTGTTGACAATGACCAGGCGTTCCAGACGCTCGCCACGCAGATTTCAGGCGGAAACGCGCCGGATGTCGTCGGCCCTGTGGGAATCCGCGGACGCGACAGCTTTAAGGGCGCATGGCTTGACCTTGATCCGCTTGTAAAGAAATACGGATTCAACTTGTCCCAGTTTGACGAGTCGATGGTTGAATTCTACCGCGATCCTGATGACGGACTCATCGGGCTTCCGTTCGGAATTTATCCTTCGTACCTGTACTGCAACAAGGAGCTTTTTGAGGAGGCAGGCATTCCGCTTCCACCGAAAAACTACGGCGAAAAATATGTTGACGAAAACGGAAAGGAATGGACGTGGGACTACGACTGCGTGCGCCGCCTTGCGATGAAGCTCACGGTTGACGCGAACGGAAACGACGCGACGGAAGCCGGCTTCAACCCGAAGAACATCGTCCAGTGGGGATTCGGAATTGTGTGGGGCGATGCCCGCGGATATGGAACGCTGTTCAGCCCGGGAACGTTCGTTGCGCGCGATGGAACTGCGCATATTCCGCAGGACTGGCTTGACGCATGGAAGTGGACGTATGACGGAATGTGGAAGGACAACTTCATTCCGACCGGCCCGTACAGTTCTTCCGACATTCTTTCAAACGGAAGCTGGGGCGAGTCAGGAAAAATCGCGATGTTCCAGTGCCACCTGTGGTACTCAGGCTATGCGAAGATGGACTACGACTGGGACGTGTATCCGATGCCGTCTTACAAGGGAAACGTTACCGCGAAGATGCACGCCGACACATTTGAGATTGCGAAAGGCTCAAAGCACCCCGACGAGGCGTTCAAAGTGCTTGAGTATCTTGTTACGACGGCAGCCGATGACCTGCTGAACATTTACGGCGGAATGCCCGCCATCACCGCCAAACAGGATGCGTTCCTTGACAAATTCTTCAAGGAAAAATATCCGCACGTAACGGTGAACACCGATGTAATCAGGCAGAGCGTCCAGTACGCCGACAATCCGAACCACGAGTCATGGATGCCGAGCTTCCAGGAAAGCTCAACCGTGTACACTGAATTCTGGAACAACCTGATTAACAACGCCGGCCTTGATGTCGAAGCCGAGGCGGAAAAGCTGCGCGTGAACCTTGACAGGGTGTTCTCTTCCGCAGCGAAATAGCCGGAAGCGTAAGACGCATGCTGCATGAAAACTGCGGCGTGCGCCCTTGCAAGTTTGCGTTGCAAGCTGTTTATATTATTGCAGTTCCTCGCTTTGCTTTGGGACTGCTTGAAACGCCGCGCCGGGCTTGAGACAGTTCCGGCTGGCTTTCTACAGGAGTTCAGTATGAAGAGCGCTGTGCCGAAGTCGAATTTCCGGCGGTGGGAACACAAGTGGGGACTGCTTTTTATTGCGCCGTGGCTGATCGGCTTTGTATGCCTGTACTTGGGGCCGATGATTGCTTCATTCATTTTTTCATTCCTCAATTTTAATTTGATTGAGCCGGAAAAGACACGCTTTGTGGGCGCGGAAAACTGGTCGCGGGCACTCATGGAAGATCCGCTCGTGCTGAAGTCAATCGCGCACATCCTTGAGTACACAATCATTTCATTGCCTGTTTCGTTCGGGTTTTCCCTGATGACTGCGCTTCTTTTGAACAGCAGGCATCTGATGGGAAAGAAACTGTTCCGCGCGCTGTTCTACCTTCCGAGCATGGTTCCGCTTGTCGCCACGGTTTTGATTTGGCAGGGAATCATGAACGAGCAGACCGGATGGTACAACTTGATTTTGCAAAACATGGGCATGCAAGGTGTCAGGTGGCTGACAAGCCCGAAAATCATCTATATTTCGTACACGTTCATCGGGCTGTGGGGGTGCGGAAACACCATCCTGATTTTCCTTGCGGGACTGCAAGGCGTTCCGAAAGCTCTGTATGAAGCCGCAATCATTGACGGCGCGAATTCGTTCCAACGAATGTGGACCGTTACGCTTCCGATGGTAACTCCGGTTTTGTTCTACAACCTGTTGATGGGAGTCATCAACTTGATGCAGTTTTTCCTCACGCCGATGGTCATAAACAACGGAAGCGGATTCCCGGACGGCATGACAAACTTCCCGATGGTGTATTTTTACCGTCAGGCATTCTCGTACTTCAACATGGGATACGGAGCTGTCATCGCATGGATTATTTTCTTTATCGGAATGCTTTTTACTGTCGTGCTTTTCGGAACGTCCAACAAATGGGTGTTCTATGCCGGAGGAGATAAAAACTGATGGAAAACTACAGGACTTCTAACTATCTTTCGAAATTGTTTCTGCACATCGTAATCCTGTGCCTACTTGTCGCGTTCCTGCTTCCGCTCTTGTACGGACTTTCGATGTCGCTCAAAAGCAAGGAGCAGCTTTCGTCCCTGAACCAGTCGCCGATTCCGATGGAGCCGAAGACGTTCACTTATAACGGAAAGCAGTGCGAACTGTTCATTGTTCCTGACGAAAACGGAAACGAGCGTTCGTGGGCGATGGTCAAAAAGGGAAGGACTTCCTGCGTGTTTGTCGATCCCGGCAACATGGCGCAGGGCGAATTTACGTGGGAAGGAAACTGGAGAAAGCTGAAAAACGAATGGAAGCCTTCGCTGAAATTCGAAAACTACAGCACCGGCTGGAAGGCGGTTTCCTTTTTGACGCTGTTCAAGAACACGCTGATTTACGCGGTCGTCTCGACGTTCGGAACGCTGTTTTCTTCGACGCTGGTCGCCTACGGATTTTCGCGCTTCAGCTTTCCGGGAAAGAAAATCCTGTTCATGGTGCTGATTGCGACAATCGTCTTGCCGTCGGCAGTTACGCTGATTCCCGTGTACACGATTTTTTACAAGCTTGGCTGGGTCGGAACGTGGCTTCCGCTGATTATTCCGCACTTCTTTGCGAACGCGTACAACGTGTTTTTGGTGAGGCAGTTCCTGCTGGGAATTCCGCGCGAAATGGACGAAGCCGCCCGTATTGACGGCTGCGGCCCGATTGCGACGTTGTACAAAATCATTCTGCCGCAGGCAGTTCCGGCGGTGATTTCAGTCGGCCTCTTCCATTTCTTCTGGGCGTGGAACGACTTCTTCAATCCGCTTCTGTATCTTGCGGGCCATCCTGACAAGTATCCGATTTCCATCGGGCTTTCTTCGTTCAGCAACATGTACTCAACAGAAACGCATCTTGTGCAGGCGGTGAGCATGATAGCGTGCATCATTCCGTTTATCATCTTTGTCGTGGCGCAGAAATTCTTCATGGAAGGCGTCGTCGTTTCCGGCGTTGAAAAATAGCCCCCTTGTCGCCGACCGTGCTTTGTCCGCATGTATGTGCAGAAAGGCGCGGCCGGCTTTTTTTCAGTCTTGCGAAAAAAAATTCAGTTTCAATGCTGATTGCAAAAACGCGAAAAAAAATATATACTGTAAAAAAGTATTCTTGCATTTTTTAGAGGAAATCTTGTGGTTACTCAGAAAGATGTTGCCGAGCGCGCCGGAGTTTCGTTTATCACTGTTTCACGGGTTGTAAACGGAGAGGCGAACGTAAAGGAAGAGACAAAGCAAAAAGTATTGCAGGCGATTGCCGACTTGGGATATGCCCCGGGATTTGCCGGACGCGCGCTGAATTCCGGCAGGGTCAATACAATTGCGGTGCTGACTCCTATTCCGTTTTATGAAAATGTCCGCTCCTTTTATCTTATGCAGGTTCTGTCTGGAATCGAGTCGTTTTTCAGGGAAAAAAACATAGACATACTGATCGGCTTTGTTCCCGAAGTCGGCATGGATGCAAGCTACGATTATCTGCGTCCGTACCGGCAGAAAAAAGTTGACGGAATCATTTTCATCGGAATGAGAAAAATTCCCGACAGCATGATAAAGGAGCTTGAGCTGCGCCGCCTTCCGTGCGTTGCCGTCGGAGACCGCCCTGAAAGCAGCCTTGTTTCCTGGGTTGACACAGACAATTACGGCGCGGGATACAGCACCATACAGCGGCTCTGGGAAAACGGGCACCGCCGCATTGCCTTTTGCGGCCTTGATAAAAGCATCTACAACGCGAATGTGTCCGACCGCGAGCGCGGCTTTGTCCAGGCGCTGAAGGACTTGGGAGCCGGCTGCCGGCCTGAAGACTATATCATCAGAACTGAATACAAATTTGAAAGCATTGAACGCGACGTTTTTGCAGCCTTTTCATCGTATGCTGAAATTCCTACCGCGCTGTTTTGCTCCGTTGACTCGATGATTCCGCCCGCGGTTTCGGCTTTGGCGAAGCTGAACCTTTCTGTTCCGCGCGATGTTTCTGCCGTGGGATTCGATGGATTTATCAACACAACATATTTTGGAATGGACGTTACAACGAATGTGCAGCCGCTGAAAAGCATGGGGCATGCTGCGGCCGAAATGCTGTACTCGCGCATGGAGCAGCCCGGACTGGAAAAGCAGGAACGTGTTCTTCCCGTTTCTTTTTACGAAGGAAAAACAGTGCTGAAAATCTCTTGACAATTTATTTTAGTTAGGTTATGATAACTTTAATTAGGAGAGGTTAATTTATTTTCAGGACAGAAATATCCTGCTGCTTCGGATGTAAAAAAAGGAGGTTGCTATGCCGCTGCTTTTTGCAAAGCTTGGTGAAGAAGTTACAATTTCAAGTGTGAGCGGAAACTGCCAGATAAAGCAGCATCTCAATGAGCTTGGATTCAACGTTGGGTCTGCCGTTACTGTTGTTCAGAAAATCAGGACAGGGCTCATCGTGAAAGTCAAGGAAGCAAGAGTCGCTATTGACAGCGGCATGGCATCAAAAATTCTTATATAAAGCATTCAGACAAAGCTTCATTTTTCTCTCGCGGAACCCCGGATTTCTTCGGGGCTGGGATTGGTGTGTCTCAATGGAGAAAATGCTGGAAACTGTATATGAAAAATGCCGGGCATTCTGCTGCGCGCATTTTTATTAGGAGGATAGATGGCCACTCTAAAAGAATCTCACGTTGGTCAGACGGTGAAAGTAAAAGGGCTGAAGGGTGAAGGCGCTTTAAAGCGGCGCCTTATGGACATGGGTTTTACACGCGGATGCGAAGTGTATGTCCGCAAGGTTGCTCCGCTCGGGGATCCTGTGGAAGTGACTGTCCGCGGCTATGAGCTGAGCGTCAGAAAGCAGGACGCTGAAAATATCGAGGTGGAATAACATGGCAGAAGTAAGAATCGCACTTGCAGGAAATCCGAACTGCGGAAAGACAACGCTGTTCAATGCGCTTACTGGCTCACGGCAGTATGTTGGAAACTGGCCGGGAGTCACTGTTGAAAAAAAAGAGGGAAAAATGAAAGGCGCGGACAATGTTACCGTGACAGATCTTCCCGGAATCTATTCGCTTTCCCCGTATACATCTGAAGAAGTTGTGTCCCGCGATTATCTTATCAAGGATAATCCTGACGCAATCCTCAATCTTGTTGACGCTACAAACATCGAGCGGAATCTGTACCTGACAACACAGCTGCTGGAGCTTGGCAAGCCGGCCGTGATTGCGCTGAACATGATTGATGTTCTGAAAAAGTCAGGAGATGTCATCAATGTCAAGAAGCTTTCTGCCGAGCTTGGCTGCCCGGTGATTGAAACAAGCGCGCTCAAAGGAAGCGGCGTGCAGGAAGCTGCCCGGGCTGCAGCAAAGGCTGCTGAAAAGGGAACGTCCTTTGTTCCTCCGGCAGTTTTTTCGCGGGAAGTTGAAGAATTCATTTCCAAGGCGCAGGCTCTTGTTCCTTCTTCAGTAAAGGCTGAGCTGAAGCGGTGGTACGCAATAAAAATTCTTGAGCGCGATTCTGTTGTTCTTTCCAGCCTGGAACTTTCTGCGGAAGACCGTGAAAAAGCTCAGGCTCTTTCGCGGGAGCTGGAAAAGTCTCAGGATGATGATGCTGAATCAATAATCACAAATGAACGCTATCTGTACATTCAGGGAATTGTAAGCCGCTGTGTCAGAAAGTCAGGGCGGAAGTCAACATGGTCTGACAAAATAGATCTGATTGTTACAAACCGCTGGCTTGGAATTCCGATTTTCCTTGCGGTGATGGGCGGCATTTATTACATTGCAGTTACTTCGCTCGGCACTGTTCTGACAGACTGGGCGAATGACGGGCTGTTCGGGGACGGATGGAATCTGCTTGGAATCGAAGGGCTTGCAGTTCCCGGAATTTCTGCGGCAGCTGAAGGCGCGCTTGCAGCCGCGGGTGCAAATGAAATTCTGACTGACTGCATCGTGAACGGCGTTATCGGCGGTGTAGGCTCTGTGCTTGGATTTGTTCCTCAGATGGCGATTCTGTTTTTCCTGCTTTCACTTGTTGAAGACTGCGGGTACATGGTCCGCATTGCATTTATCATGGACCGCGTGTTCAGAAAATTCGGGCTTTCAGGAAAATCATTTATTCCGCTTCTTGTCGGCTCCGGCTGCGGCGTTCCCGGAATTATGGCAAGCCGCACAATCGAAAATGAAAATGACAGGCGCCTTACAATCATCACTACAACATGGATTCCCTGCGGCGCAAAGCTTCCTGTCATTGCGCTGATGGCCGGTGTTATCGGCGCGAAGGCAACCGGCTGGAACGGAGGCCTGCTGACGCTCCTGATGTACGTAATCGGAATTGCCTCTGTTGCAGCTGCCGCGATTATGCTGAAAAAGACAAAGCCGTTCCATGGAAAGGCGGCTCCGTTTGTTATGGAGCTTCCGCAGTATCATCTGCCGCAGCTTAAGACAGTTCTGCTCCATACATGGGACCGTCTGCGCGGATTTATTGTAAAGGCCGGAACGATTCTGTTTGTCGCCTGCCTTGTGATCTGGTTCTTGTCTTCCTACGGATTTTCTTCTGCAAAGGAAGAGATTGTTGAAAACGGCGAAGTGGTTCAGGAAGCGTCAGAAGGCGGATTCGGTCTTGCGGACGCGGACGAGTCCCTGCTTGCTTCCGTGGGAAATATAGTGCGGTTTGCATTTAAGCCGCTCGGATTCGGTGAAAAGGAAGGCGGATGGCAGTGTGCCGCGGCAGTGCTTTCCGGGTTCAGCGCAAAGGAAGCGATTGTTTCAACAATGGGAGTTCTTGCCGGAGTTGACGAGGAAGAAGCAGAGGACGATGCGCTTGTAGCCCATGCTGCCGGCGGCTGGTTTTCAACGGCAGTCGCTGCGTTCGCTTTCCTTCTGTTTAATCTGCTTGATTCTCCCTGCCTTGCTGCGGTTGCCACAATGGCTCATGAGCTGAAAAGCAGAAAATGGTTCTGGTTTGCCATTGTATTTCAGAATGCGTTTGCGTATATTATTACTTTGATAGTGTATCAGCTTGGAATGCTGATCGGGCCGGGACACCGTTTTGGAGCTGGAACTGCTGCTGCTCTCGTGCTTGCGCTTGCGCTTCTGTATGCCTTGTTCCGCCGGGATCCGTACAGAAAGCAGCAGTCTGCGGAAAACTGACTTATGGGCGGCTCGGCAGGCGGTGTTTCCATGGGGATTGTGGCGGCTGTTATTGCAGTTCTGTACATTCTGTATGCTGCGGCTGTCACAGTTGCTGAAAAAATCAGGAAGCACAAGAAAAAAAAGGATGTGTAGATTTTGAAACTGTACCCGGGCGCATAAGCTGCCTCCGGGTGCTGCGGTTCTTTTATAGTTTTGTATTTTGCGGAGGAAACTATGCTTGGAAATATCATTGTCTGTGCCATTCTGGTTGTCTGGCTTGCAGCTGCTTCCGTTTTTCTTGTGCAAAAAAAGCGGCGGGCAAAGAAAGCAGGGACGAATGTCTGTGCGTGCTGCTGCGGCTCATGTGCAGGCTGCAAGGACACAGAGCAGTCTTAGCCGGCTGCCTTCTGCCGTTTTTCTGCCTGATATGTTTCAGTCAGCTTTTCTTTTTTGCATAATTGCATTTGTCTGTGCAAACAAGTATAATCCATGATGTATGATTGTAATGAAATTTGGCGGAAGTTCTGTTGCAGATGCAGAGCGCATGCGGCGCGCAGCCGCAATTATTCAGGCATATAAGGATGAGCGCCCGGCCGTTGTCTTGAGCGCAATGGGCGATACAACAGATCATCTTCTGGAGGCGGCGGAAGCTGCCGTCAAGGGAACTGTCAGCATAGAAAAAATCGAAAGCCTCCATGTTTCAGCTGCGAGGGAGCTTGGCGTGGATGTCCCGGAAGTGTACAGCCTGCTTGACGAGCTGAAGACGCTTCTGACTGGAATCAGCATGCTTCATGAGCTTACAAGGCGCACACGGGATTATCTTGTTTCGTTCGGCGAGCGGATGTCCGTGCGGATGATGGCGGCCTGTCTTGCCAAGGCTGGAACGCCTGCCCGTCCCTGCGATTCATGGGACATCGGATTTGTCAGCGACTCGAACTATACGGACGCGGAGCTTCTGGAGGAAGTGTGGGAATCCATTCCTAAAAGCCTTGGCAGGTATGAGTCGGGAGCGGAAGCAGAAATTCCAGTTGTCACCGGCTTTATTGCAAAAGACAGAAACGGCGTCATTACAACGCTCGGCAGAGGAGGCAGCGACTTGACCGCAACGATGATCGGCGCTGCCATGCATGTAAAGGAAATCCAGACATGGAAAGATGTGGACGGAATCATGACAGCAGATCCGCGCATCGTAAAGGATGCCCGGCCTCTTGCAGAAGTGACGTATGAAGAGGCGCAGGAGCTTGCGCTGTTCGGGAGCCAGGTGCTTCATCCGCGCAGCATGATTCCGTGCAGAAAGACAGGAACTCCCGTCCGCGTCAAGAACAGCTGCAATATCAAAAGCCCCGGGACACTGATTGTGGAGCAGCATTCAGGAGCCAGGCCGCTTGTGACTGCGGTTACAAAAGTGGACAATGTAACGCTTATCGACATCCAGTCCAGCAGAATGCTCGGCGCGGCAGGATTTCTTGCCCATATTTTCAATCAGTTTTTAAAGTGGAATATCAGCATTGAAGTCATTGCGACTTCGGAAGTGTCTGTGAGCCTGACTGTCAGCTCAAAGGCGGATTTGAGCGGGCTTGCGGAAGATATCCGGCGCGTGGCTGATGTGAGCATAAATACTGGCAAGGCGATTATCACCATAATCTGCGATGCCTTCCGCTCAAGCACAATCCTTGCCAAGGCATTCAGCGCCCTTGAAAAGGAAGGAATCAATGTGCAGATGATAAGCCAGGGCGCAAGCAAGGTGAACATAAGCATGCTTGTGGACGAAGAGCAGGCGGGCAGGACAGTGGAAATTATCCATACCTCGCTTTTTGCATAGGAAACGGGCAGGCCAGTGCCTGCCGCAGATATGAACAGCTGGAGGAATGTATGAAAATTGCTTTAGTCGGATACGGAAAAATGGGCCGCATGATCAGGCAGGCTGCCGAAAGCTTCGGCCATGAAATTGTCACCACGGTCGATGTGCTTGCTGAAGATGCAGCGGTAAGGATTGCGGCAGGAGACTCGCAGGCTGCTGCTGAGGCAGTTGTGTCCAGCGGCGCGGAAGGCGTAATTGAATTTACGAATCCGTCTTCTGTCATGGGGAACATAGAATCTCTTTTGCCGCTGCGGCTGCCTCTGGTTGTAGGTACAACCGGCTGGAATGACAAGACAGAGCAGGTTGCCCGTCTTGCAGCGGAATGCGGCGGAACAATTATGACAAGCGCAAATTTTTCCGTTGGTGTGCATATCTTCTATAAGGTTGTGCAGGAAGCCGCCCGTCTTGCGAATTCATTTTCTGAATACGATGCCGCAGTCTGGGAAATGCACCATAATCAGAAAGCCGACAGTCCTTCCGGGACCGCGCTTGAAATTGCGCAGCAGCTGCTTTCACAGTTCAAGCGCAAGGATGCCCTCGTTTCCGATGCGTTCCATGAGCGCCCAAAGCCGAACGAGCTTCATGTGTCTTCCACGCGGTGCGGAACTGTTCCCGGGACGCATACTGTTTTCTTCGACTGTGAAGCTGATACTATTGAGCTGACGCACCGGGCGCGGAGCCGCAAGGGATTTGCCTGCGGTGCGGTTCATGCGCTTGAAAACCTTTCCAGCATGATAAAAAACGGATCGCTCAAGCCGGGCAGGCTGTACGGAATGGACGATGTGTTTCCGGGGCTTTTTTAGTGTGACACCGCCGAAAGTTCGCTGAAAACTTCGCCTTGCAGCTCGTTGCGGGAACAGCTTCCGAGGCGCGCAATTCCGTGCGCACGAACGCACGCGTGAATAAGGCAGTTTGCGTTAATATTTCGCTCCAATCTGCCGATATACTGACGGTATGATCATGAGCAAAATAAATTCACATAAAAAAATTCCCGCCCTGCTTTTTTCCTTTTTGGCATCTGTATGCCTTGCCTTTCCGCAGACGCATACTGTGCAGAAAGGGGAAACATACTACGCAATAAGCAGAAAGTACGGGATTACAGTGGACGAGCTGTGCGCTGCAAACGGCTGCACGGTAAATGATGTTCTGAAGGCGGGGCAGAAGCTGCTGATTCCCGGCAGGCAGACTGAAAAGACTGAGCAGGCATCTTCTTCCGCCAGAAAATTTGACACATACACTGTGCAGAAGGGAGACACATATTACCGCATCGCAAAGATAAACGGAATCACTGTTGACGAGCTGAAGAGGCTGAATTCGCTTGATTCTGAAAGCATCCTGAAAGTCGGCCAGAAGCTTAAGATTCCAGTGACAATTGTAGACACGTCCGCGGATCTGCCTGCGCTGCCGGTGAGCGACCCGCGCAAGTATTCAGAGAAAAAAGGGGACTCAAGCCTGACGTGGCCGGTAAAAAATCCCAAGGTCACCTATACGAACGGAAAAGTCAGCGGAGTGCGGTTGAGCGCGCAGAAAAATGAAAACGTGACTGCAATCCGGGCCGGCACCGTTATGTATGTGGGGAATTACCGCGGCTACGGACAGGTTGTTTTTATTCAGGAAAAAACAGGTTATATTTATGTCTATTCCGGGCTTGGCTCAATAAAAGTGAAGAAAGGCGACTATGTTGTGTTCGGCGATTCTGTCGGGACTGCGGGAACTGACAGCATAAGCGGAGAAAACCAGGTGTGCCTCATGGTGTTCCAGAAGGCGAGTCCGATTGATCCTGCGAAAGCTCCGCGCGGCTAGTGCATCCTGTTTATAACTGTCTTTTTTATGCGGAGCATAAAGGCAACTGAAACTGAAATCGAAACTGTTTCAGCAATGAGAAAGCAGTACCACACGTTTGAAAGAACTCCTGTCCGCGAAAGCAGATATGCGGCCGGAAGAAGCACTATAATCTGCCTGACAAGGGAAACAATCATGCTCAGGAATGATTTTCCCAGCGCCTGAAACACTGAGCCGAATGTGATTCCTATTGCCGCCCCGATAAAGCTCGGAGCGATAATCCTCATTGCCGTGCATCCGATTTCCAGCATGGAGCTGCTTGCCTTGAACAGCCGCAGAAGATGCGCCGGAATGCATTCAAAGACAGTGACTCCGGCTATCATTATGAAAACCGCAATAAACAGAGCAGACCGCACTGTCTTTTTTATCCTGAGCGCATTCTGTGCGCCGTAGTTGTAGGAAATGATGGGAATCATTCCCGTTGTAAGCCCGAACACCGGCATAAAGACAAAGCTGTTCAGCTTGAAGTACACGCCGTACACTGCGATTGCCGTTGCTGAAAATGCGCCCAGAATCAGGTTCATTCCGTATGATGTCACTGAATTTATCGACTGAAGCAGAATTGACGGAACGCCGATTTTGTAGATTTGCGCTATTATCCGCGGATCCGGCCTGAAGCCTTTCAGCTTGAACTGAATGTCCGGATTTTTCCTGATGTTAAAGAAGATGGAGCTGACGGCTGAAACGCACTGCCCGATAACTGTCGCCCAGGCGGCTCCCGCCATTCCCATCTGCGGAAACGGCCCGATTCCAAAAATCATCAGCGGATCCAGAATAATATTTGTAACAGAGCCCAAAAGCTGCGTAATCATGGTGAAAAAAGTCCGGCCGGTCGCCTGCAGAAGCCTGTCTGACATCGTTGTGACAAAGACTGCAATAGAGGCAGTCATGATGATAAAAAGGTATTCCTTTCCGAACTGAAGAATATGCGCGCTGTCAGTCTGCGAGGAAAGGTATGGAACTATAAAGAAAATTCCAAGGAACAGAAAGACAGCGTAGCTGCATACGGCAAGGAAAAGTCCGTTCATGGCAATCCTGTTCACTGCGTCGCTGTCTTTTTCTCCGAGCTTCATTGCAAGGAGCGCGTTTACACCTATGGCAGTTCCAATGGAAACAGCAAGCATCAAGGTCTGGACAGGAAATGCCAGCGAAATTGCGGTAAGCGCGTTTTCATGGATCCGGGCGACAAACACGCTGTCAACAACATTGTAGCACGCCATGACAAGCATTGACAGCATAATCGGCAGGGACATATTCAGCAGGAGCTTTGTTACGGGCATTGTGCCCATTTTATTTTCACTTGGATTTTTTGACATTCATCAAGTGTATAGTAAATGCTTTTTTTTTACAAGGCGGACATTTAAAAAAAACAGATTTTTATTCGGGCGGAAGGTTTCGTCCTTGCGGGGCTGCAAGCAGTACCCCGGCGCTTGCATCGGGCTGCTGATTCGGGCAAGCTATGCTAGGTAAAAAGCCATTTTTGCAGCATGCTGCTGCGCTGAAAGCCTGCCTGCCGGTTTTCTGTGTCCGACAGTATGCGCCTGAACAGCTCCATGCAGACTCGCGCATCATCGTTGGCCCGGTGGGCGGCTTCTACCGGGATGCTGAAACGTTTTGCAAGGCTTTGCAGCCGGTACTGTCCTTTTTCGCTTTCGTTTTTCAGCTCGGGGTAAGCCCACAGGGAAGCCTGCAGCGTGTCTATGCAAGTGTTCTGCATTTCCGGCATGCTGCTGCGCCTGAGCTCGCTGTTTATAAATCCCAGGTCGAACGGCGCATTGTGAGCGACAAGCACGGTTTCGCTTCCGCCGACAAAGTCCAGAAACTCAGGAAGGGCTTCTTTTGCGCACGGGCAGCCGCACAGCATGGTGCTGGTGATATGCGTCAGATTTGTGATGAATTCTGAAAGCTGGACGGGCGGCTTTATCAGAATGTCAAACGGCTGAAAAGCTGTGCTGCCGCAGCTGAATTTGACCGCGCCGATTTCAATGACAAAGCCGGTTTCAGCCTTCAGCCCGGTTGTTTCCGTGTCAAAGGCTACAAATGTTTTGCCTGAATAGAATTCCTGCGCGAGATGACGGAAGCTTTTAAAAAGTGCAGCCATATAAGTATAAAGGCCTGAAGAAGAGCCGTGCAAGGGCGCGCAAACGCTGCCGCGGCTTTTGCAGGCTGGACGGCAGTGTTTGCGCTTTGCAGCCGCTAGCGGGCTGCGTCAAGGATTTCGGCAATCTGCGCTGAAATGCTGTTGCACAGTGTGTCGGCTTCCTTGCGGGCCGCTTCAAGCGCTTCGTCTGTCTTTGCCTTGACGGGAACAGTGCTGTTTATGTAGAATTTGATTTTCGGCTCAGTTCCGCTCGGGCGTGCGCTTACGATTGTGCCGCCTTCAAGGATAAACTGAAGGACATTGCTTTTCGGCCACGGAAGCGTTTCCTTTTGCGCCGGATTTGACGGGTCAAAGGCTGACTGCTGCTGAATGTCGCGGATTTTCACAACTTTTTTTCCGCCCAGGGAAGAAAGCCCTTCCGTTCTGAGCTTTGTCATGATTCCGCCCATGATCCTAGGCCCCTGCACTCCGGGAAAATACTTGCTGATTGCACGGTCTTCAAAAAGCCCGTACTCCTTGTACAGATCGTTCAGCCGCTCAAGAAGGGACTTGCCTTTGCTTGCCCAGTACAGTGTCATTTCCGCGCACATCGCTGCCGCCGAGATGCCGTCCTTGTCGCGCACTTCGGTTTCCACAAGGTAGCCGTAGCTTTCTTCAAGCCCGAACACATACTGGCCGCTGCCGTCTTTTTCCATCTGGCCTTCATCGTAGGCGATCCACTTGAAGCCGGTGAGGCATTCCTTTACAGCTACGCCGTAGGATTGTGCAATTGAGTCTACAAACGGAGATGTTACAATTGAGCGGATAAGCACCGGCTTTTCCGGCATCCTGCTGAATTCTTTTTTTGAGAGAAGCACATAGTCTGCAAGCAGCGCGCCCATCTGGTTCCCGGAGACGAGCACATAGTTTCCGTCCTTGCCGGGGAATGCCGTTCCGAATCGGTCGGCATCGGGGTCTGTTGCCATGACAACATCAGCCTTTTCCTTTTTTGCAAGCTCGACTGCCATCTTGAGCGCCGGAGCTTCTTCCGGGTTCGGCTTTTCAACGGTGGGGAAATTTCCGTCTCCTTCGCGCTGCTCAGGCACTGTAATGACGTTCAGCCCGAGGTCGCCGAGCACTTTTTCCACGTGCATTGCGCCAGTTCCGTGAAGCGGCGTATAGACAACTTTTACGCTGCCTGCCTTTTCCTTTATCAGCTGCGGGCGGTACAGGTTTGACTGTATCATCGCCTGAAATTTGCTGTCAATTTCCTTGTCAATCAGGACGATTTTTCCTTCCTTGACAGCTTCTTCCTTGCTGATAAGCTTTGCTTCTGTAACTGCGTTCACTTCATCAATAATGCCTTTGTCGTGCGGCTCAACAACCTGCGCGCCGTCCTCCCAGTATGCCTTGTAGCCGTTGTACTGGGGCGGATTGTGGCTTGCTGTGACAACAACGCCCGTTTTGCAGCCCAGCGTACGGATTGCAAATGAAAGCTCAGGCGTGGGGCGCATGGAAGTGAACAGGTATGCCTTGATTCCGTTTGCTGCGAAAACACGCGCGGTAATGTCGGAAAATTTTTCATGGTTGTTCCGGCTGTCATACGCTACACAGGCGCTCAGGGTGCCGGCTTTTGCTTCCTGCGGGAAAGTCTTGATGATGTAGTTTGCAAGTCCCTGCGTTGCCTTTGAGATGTTGAGCGTATTCATGCGGTTTGTTCCGCCGCCCATCACTCCGCGCAGTCCGCCTGTGCCGAATTCAAGGCTCTGGTAAAAGCGGTCTTCAAGCTCTGCCATGTCCTTTTTTTCAACAAGGTCTTCAACTTCCCTGCGGAACGATTCATCCTTTTCTTCTGCAATATACCGTGCAGCCCGTTCAAGTATTTCTTTTTCTTCCATAAAAAATCTCCATGAGAATACAGCAGTATAAAAAATCGTTTTCTCTACAGATCTATTCTATCACAGTTGTCCGTTTTATTCTAGAGTGATTTTTTTTATTGTGAAAAAAGTGTTTTCAGTTTTTGCGAACACTGGAGTTCCTGTAAAAGGCTTTTTGGGGAGGGAACACCCTCTACTTGCGAAGCGGGGGTTTTCCCTCCCCAAACCCCTTCCTTTCCCCAGCACGCTTTTTTTTGCTTTCTTTTGCCAGAGTTAAAAAGTGTTTCTTATAGATTCTTTAAAATCGTTATCGAGTTGTATGACTGTTTTTTTATTGGCAGAGCGATTTTTTTTATTGTGAAAAAAGTGTTTTCAGTTTTTGCGAGCACTGGAGTTCCCGCAAAAGGCTTTCGGTGCGCTGCCGCGAGAGTTCCGCCGTCTTCTCCTGAATTCCGCCTGATTTTTTTACTGCCCGGATCAGGATGTTTTTTGCTGTGCTTTCCAGGCTGATGAATTCCATGACCTGCACATCGTACCCGTGCTGGGAGAGCAGTTCCGCCCTGACGGCATCAGTGGCCAGAGCCGCAAGCCGTTCCCGCAGAATTCCGAACTGCGCAATTGATGCGAACGGACTTGTGCTGCCGAACTTCCGTTTTTCCAGCTGCGCGCTGATTTCATGCTGGCAGCAGGGAACTGAGAGAATTGCTTTTGCGTTTTTTCTGGCGGCATAGCTGAGCGCAAGGTCTGTCGCTGTGTCGCAGGCGTGAAGCGTGATTACAATGTCGGGATTTTTTTCATCTGAATAGCTTCCGATGTCCCCGGCTCTAAACGAAAGGTTTTTGTATCCGAGCTTTTTTGCAAGCTGCGTGCAGTTCTGTATGACATCTTCCTTTAAGTCGATCCCGGTGATATGAACTGGAATTTTTTTCAGCTCCTGGAAAAAATAGTACACGGCGAATGTGAGGTACGATTTTCCTGAGCCGAAGTCTACGATTGTGAGCGGCTCTGATTCTGTAAACGGCTTTCGGTTCAGCGACTCAACTGCGCCGGCAATGTCGTCAATATACTCAAGGAACCTGTTTATCTGGCGGAATTTTCCGTATTTCTGCGCGATGACAGTTCCTTCTTTTGTCATGACTCCAAGCTCAACGAGAAATGGCACCGGCTTTCCTTCCGGCAGGATATAGTTCTTTTTTCCGGCTGAAGGCTGAAGAAATTCCTCCTATTTTTTTACCGGCCGCCTGAGCGTCTTGATTTCTCCGCGCCTGTTCGCCATGACTGTCAGCTCTTCTGCTTCCGTCCGTATCACGCAGCTTTTGAATGTTGTTCCGGCATGAAGGCGGATAAACTGCGTGGCTTCTTCCTCTGTGAAATTTTTTTGAAATGCCTGCGTCTCCGTAAAAAATTCAGCCTGAAACGCATGCTGCTTTTTTGCCTGCGGAAGCGGATTTTTGCGGATTCTGGCTTTTTTATACGGACGGCCCAAAGCTTCCGTGCATGATGATGACGGCTTTGAAAACACTGCGCTTAAAACCATGCGGAAAGTGTATCATGCTGCGGCTGAAAAAGTCCACTGCATTTTTTGTGCTGCTGCGCTTTTGCATCTCAAAATGTAAAGTGCGCGGGCTTTGTTTCCGAAAAACAGTAAGAGAGAGTTCGCCGCGGAGCATTGCAGGCCGTTCCTATGAACAAAGAAGAATTGCGGAAATCAATTGAAGAAAACTGTTCCTTTTCATTTTCCCGCTCGGGAGGAAAAGGCGGACAGAATGTGAACAAGGTGAATACAAAAGTCCATGTCTCAGTTCCGCTTGGAAAGATTTCAGGTCTTTCTGAAGCCGAGATGCAGCAGCTGATCTTGCGTCTGAAGTCTCATATAAACAGCAGGCTTGAAGTCTTTGCTGACGCGGAAGACTCGCGCTCTCAGGAACAGAACAGAACCAGTGCCGTGGAGCGGCTCATTGCAAAAATCATCTCTGCCTCACAGGTAAGAAAAAAGCGCAGGAAAACGCATCCGACAGCGGCCTCAAGGGAGCGGAGGCTCAAGTCCAAGAAACTGCGCTCTTCCTTGAAAAAGGAGCGCGGCTATTTTTCCGGAACAAAGCTTTAAAGCCTGTGAAGCTCTGTTTTTTACTTCCGCTTTTTATTGAAATTGGATGCGCTACGTGATAGTATAGTGAATTGGCTGATTTTCAGCCCTGATGCCGTTTGTGCGGGAATTTTCAAAAGAAATTTTGAAAGCTCCTCATTCGATTTTTTTAGTGCAGAGGAATGTGTATGCTTACTCTAAAGTTTGGCGGAACAAGCATGGGTTCTGCCCGCCGTATTCTTGACAGCGTTGAAATCATGATTGGACGTGCAAAGACTGACCGCATAAGCGTTGTTGTGAGCGCTGTTGCCGGTGTTTCAAATACATTGCAGGAAAGCATCGACAAGTGCTGCTGCGGTGCAGGCGCATCTCCCTTTATAAGCGCGCTCCGTCAGGTTCACTCCGATATCTGCTCGGAAATAAAGTCGGCGCTTCCTGAATTTGCTGACGGCGCTGTGCTTGCAAAAATCGGGACGCTGCTTGCGGAGCTTGAAAAGCTTCTGTGCGGGCTTGAAACGTTCGGCGAATGCCCTGACACGGTTCACTGCCGGATTATGGGAATGGGCGAGCTGATGTGCGCTCCGATTGTCGAAGCTGTTCTTCTTGCAAAAAAGCAGAGCGTCATTCTGCTTGACTCGCGGAAATTCATCTATACTTCCGGGAGCCAGAAGGAAGGCGAGCCTGACTATGCTCACTGTGCTGATGCGTTTGCCGATTACCGCGACGGCTCCGCTCCGCTTGCTCAGATTCTTCTTTTCCCGGGGTTTATCTGCTCATGGATTTCAGGAACGGGCGCGCGTCCTGTCATGGGGCTTTTAGGAAGAAACGGCTCTGACTTCAGCGCGGCGATTGTCGGCTCATGCCTGGGTGCTTCGCGGGTTGAATTCTGGACAGATGTGGACGGAATCTTTACAGCAGATCCGCGCGTTGTAAAGGATGCGGTGCTTGTTGACGACATGAGCTATGAAGAGGCGATGGAGCTTTCTTTCTTCGGAAGCAAGGTGCTTCATCCCAAGACGCTTGCTCCGCTTGCCGCAAAAAAAATAGAGGCATGGAGTTTGAATTCCCATAATCCGTCCGCGCGGGGAACGAGGATTGCAAGCGGCCCGTTTGCAGGCTCTTCATCGTCAGGCCCGGTGCGCGGCATTTCGTGCCTGAAGGACTGCGCCATGATTTCAGTGAGCGGCTCGGGAATGAAGGGACGCAAGGGAATGGCGGCGCGGATTTTTTCAGCTGTCGGCAATGCAGGAATTTCAGTGCTTCTGATCACTCAGTCTTCTTCAGAGTACACCCTTTCGTTCTGCGTCAGAAAAGCCTTTGCAAATAATGTTCAGGACATTCTGAAAAATGAATTTTCACTTGAAATTTCCACACGGATTATAAACCCGGTGAAAGTTCAGGATGACTGCGCCATCGTCTCGATTATCGGGGACGCAATGAAGGAAAAACGCGGCGTGGCAGGAACGTTCTTTGATTCCCTTGCAAGCCGCGACATCAATATTCTTGCCATTGCCCAAGGCTCGGGTGAGCGCTCGATTTCCGCTGTTATCCGCTCGGAGGACGGCGACATGGCTGTGCGTGTTGTGCACCAATTTTTCTTCAATACTGTCCAGTCAATCCAGGTCTTTGCATTCGGCGCGGGAACAATCGGCGGAACAATGCTTGATCAGATTGCAAGCCAGCGCAGCATGCTTCTGGAGCAGGGCATTGATGTGCGCGTCATGGCGATTGCAAACATTGACGGAATGATTTTTGACGCGGATGGAATCAGCCTTGACGGATGGCGGGAGCAGATCAGGCAGAACGGAAGAAAGACAAATCTTGATGAAATCCTTGCGTTTGTAAAGGAAACAAAGCCGCTCAATCCGATTTTTGTTGACTGCACTGCAAGCTATGACCTGCCAGAACGCTACCTTGACATTTTCCGTGCGGGCATGAGCATTGCGACTCCGAACAAGCGCGCGAATTCCATGACAATGGAATTTTACCGCAGGCTCCGCGAGACAGCAAACGAAATGCATGTGCGCTTTTTGTATGAGACGAACGTGGGCGCCGGGCTTCCGATTATTGACACGCTGCAAAACCTGTTTAAGTCAGGGGACAAGCTCACCGGCTTCAACGGAATTATGTCCGGCAGCCTCAGCTATATTTTTGGAAAGCTTGACGAAGGAAAGAAATTCAGCGAGGCCGTCCTTGAGGCAAAGCAGCTGCGGTACACGGAGCCTGATCCGCGCGATGACTTGCGGGGAACTGATGTTGCACGCAAGGCGCTGATTATTGCCCGTGAAAGCGGCATGAACATCGAGCTTGAGGACATTGAGATGCGCTCCATTTTTCCTGAAGGATTTTCCCTTGAAGGCACTGCCGAAGAATTCCTTGCGCGCCTGCCGGAGCTTGACGGCTACTTCGGGGAAAAAATCGCATCGCTTAAAAAGGAAGGCAAGGTTCTCAGGATGGGAGCGAGCATCAGGGACGGAGCTGTTTCTGTTGGAATCCTGGAAGTCGGCCCGGAAGATCCGCTGTACGCAGTGAAAGGCGGGGAAAACGCGTTTGTTTTTCATACGGCGCGCTACACGCCGATTCCGCTCACAGTCCGCGGCTATGGAGCCGGAGCCGCAGTTACTGCTGCCGGAGTGTTTGGGGACATTCTGCGGACTGTCAGCTGGAACAGCCATAGCTGACAGTGCAGCCTGATGCGCCATGCAAGCCTGTGCTCTGCTTGCCCGGCTTTGTGCTGCGGCGTGCTTCTGCCGTTTTTTCTGGCGATTGCGCAAATGAGAAAAAAACGGTAGAATGGCAGAAAAATGAAAGACTGCTATGCAATTCTCGGCATCCAGAAAAATGCGACGGCCGCAGAAATCAGGCGCGCCTACAGAAAAAAAGCAAAGCTGCTTCATCCTGACATCACCGGTGAAGATTCGTCTGCGTTCAGGGAGCTTTTGTCTGCATACGAAACGCTGTCCGATATAAAGTCCCGCGAGCTTTTTGACGAGTCGTATTTTTTCAGGCAGTCTGGCTTCCGGCGTGAAAAGAAAGGAGAAACGTTCGACTACCGGAAATGGCTTTTGGAGCGTGCTGACGATGAAAGCCGCGCCAAGCTGATTTTCTTTGACTTGCTTCACCACAGCGAGGATCTTGCGGTTGCGGAATTCAAGCGGATGAACATGGAGCGTGTCGGATTCAGGCTTTCACGGTGGTTTGCGCGCGAGGACTTTATGGACTTCGGCTTTATCCTTGCGGAAGAGCTTGTGCTCCGGCAGGAATATTATGATGCCGTGATTCTGCTTGACCAGATAATTCAGATGGAATTTTCATTTGAGTACTTCAGGCTGTTTTTCCCGGAAGTGAAAAGCCTTGCCCGCCATGTGCTGCGGAACAATATAGAAGGCTCTGTGAGCGATGAGCTTGCAATAGACGCATGGGAGCGCGCGCTGGAGCTCCGGTTCGGAAATGATGACGATTCGTTTTTTTTGCACAAGATGGCGGATGCCTATGAGCGGATCGGAGACTCCCGGACTGCCGCCCTCTGCCGCAATGAGGCTGTGCGGCTTGTTTCTTAAGTCCAAAGGAGAACATACATGATACGGTTGAAGAATGAAGAGCAGATTGCCGGAATCAGGAAAAGCTGCCATCTGCTTGCAGATCTGTTTAATGAAATCATTCCGAAAATAAAGCCGGGGCTGAGCACAAAGGAAATTGACAGCTGGTGCGTGAATTTTGCCCGCAAGTTCGGAGCGTCACCTGCGTGGCCTCAGGAAGGATTTCCCGGCTGCGCCTGTGTCAGCATAAACAGCCAGGTGATTCACGGAGTTCCGTCAAAAAAGCGGATTGTGCATGACGGAGACATCGTGTCGCTTGACATAGGGCTGAACTTGAACGGCTATATTTCCGACAGCACGCACACGGTTCTTGTGGGAGCAGTGCAGCCTGCGCACCAGAAGCTGTGCCGCGTCACCAGGGAAAGCCTTGCCGCCGGAATCGGAGCCTGCACGGCCGGAAACAGAATCAAGGATATTTCAAATGCTGTATACGATGTTGCTTTCAGGCAGAACGGCTACGGCGTTGTGTACGAGTACTGCGGCCATGGAGTGGGGCTTGAGGTTCATGAGGATCCGAGCGTCTGCAACTGTCCCGGCTCAGGGCCGAACCCGCGGATTCAGGCGGGAATGGTGCTTGCAATCGAGCCTATGATAAATGAAGGTACAGGCGATGTTGAAATTGAAGAAGGAAGCGAATGGACTGTAGTTACTGCTGACGGCTCGTGGAGCTGCCACGAGGAGCATACCGTTGCAGTTTTCCGCGACCATACAGAAATTCTTACAGACCTTGACTATAACGGATGCAGCTGCCTGAAATAAGGAATGGCAGAAAATCAATGAGATAGAAGCTGAAAAAATTGCATCGGCTTTTACCGGGAGATTTTATGGAAAAAATCAAGATGAAAAACGCAGTCGCTGAGCTTGACGGCGACGAAATGACCCGTGTCCTCTGGAAGGTGATCAAGGAGCGGCTGCTTGAGCCGTTTGTCGAGCTGAAAACCGAATACTTTGACCTTGGGCTGAAAAACCGTGATGAAACGGATGATAAGGTTACGTATGAAGCTGCCGAAGCGATTAAGCGGCTTGGAGTCGGAGTGAAGTGCGCCACAATCACTTCCAATGCCGCCCGCATGGAAGAGTACGGGCTCAAAAAGCTTTCTCCGTCACCGAACGGAATTCTCCGGGGCGAGCTTGATGGAACTGTTTTCCGCGCGCCGATTTTTGTCCGCAACATTCAGTGCGCTGTCTCTTCATGGAAAAAGCCGATTGTTCTCGGACGCCATGCCTACGGCGATGTGTACAAGAACTGCGAGATAAAGACGCCGTGCGCCGGAACAGCCGAGCTTCTGTTCACTGCCGAAGACGGAACTGAAATCCGCAGGACAATCCAGGTGATGAAAGGCCCGGGAATCATTCAGGGAATTCATAACACTGACAGTTCTATCCGAAGCTTTGCGCGCTGCTGCTTTACGTATGCGCTTGACAAGAAAATTGACGTGTGGTTCGGTGCAAAGGACACAATCAGCAAAGTGTACGACGGAAATTTCAAGGCGATTTTCAGCGAAGTGTACGAGGCTGAATTCAGGCAGCAGTTTGAAGCGGCAGGCATCGAGTATTTTTACACGCTGATTGATGATGCGGTGGCGCGGATTATGAAGTGCGGCGGCGGAATGCTGTGGGCATGCAAAAATTACGACGGAGATGTCATGAGCGACATGATTGCGTCCGCCTGCGGCAGCCTTGCCATGATGACATCTGTCCTTGTTTCTCCAAACGGTGAATTTGAATACGAGGCGAGCCATGGAACAGTTCAAAAGCATTACTACAAGTATCTCAAGGGCGAAAAAACGTCTACAAATCCTGTCGCGCTTATCTTTGCATGGACCGGCGCTCTTGCAAAGCGGGCGGAGCTTGACGGAACAGCCGATCTTGCAAGCTTTGCCCGGAAGCTGGAGTCGGCGACGCTCAGTGTCATAGAAGAAGGAACGATGACCGGGGATCTTGCCCGCCTTGCAAATCCTCCTGCAAAAAAAATCGTTGACAGCTGGGAATTTATTGATGCCATTGCGGCCCGGCTTGCATAGCAGGCTCTAGCGCAGAATTCCGCCGAACGGAATGCGGAAGCGGCGGCACAGAATTTCATATTCTGAGCGGTCGCTTTCTCCGTTCAGCTTTGTTACAAAGAAGCTCATGTCAGGCGGAAGATCTGCTGTGCGGATGCTTGCTGCGTGTACGCTTATAGGCTGTCCGTCAGCTTTTTCCCGCAGAATTTCCAGCGCGTGATTTGCAACTCCGTCCCGGCTGTCAACAACAAAGACTGTCTTTTTGCCTGAGCAGGAAAACACTTCCCGTATGTCTTTTTCAATATGAGTGAAGTGCGTGCAGCCGAGGATAATAGTGTCGCATTCTTTCTCTGAAAAAAAATCAGCTGAAGGCTTTACGGCATCCAGCCGCTCCTGCCGTGTTGCAGTGAACAGCCGGTGCTCAACAAAGCTGATAAGCGCAGGATCTCCCCGGAAAAAAATGCGGCAGCCGCCCGCAAAATCAGCTGCAAGCTTCTTGCAGTACGGATGCGCAACAGTGGCATTTGTCGCAAGCAGCCCGATCCGTCCGTTCTGTGTGACTTTTGCGGCCAGCTTGATTGCAGGCACTGTTCCGACAATCGGAAGCTGCGGAAATCTTTTTCTGAGCTGGGCAAGCGATGTGACGCTGATTGTGTTGCAGGCGATTATAAGGGAGCGCGGGTTCCATTGGCGCATGATTCTTTCTATTGAATCTCCTGCGCATTCAGCCACCTGCTCAGGCGTTTTTTGCCCGTAGGGAAAGTGGCCTGTGTCTCCGAGGTAGACGCACCGTGAGCGCGGCGATTTTTCTTTTAGAGCCAGCATGTATGGAATTCCGCCGGTGCCGCTGTCCAAAAAGGCAAAGTCTATTGTTCCGTCCATGATGCTCATACTGAAAAAAGAGCTTCAAAGGCTTTTTTTGCCTCTGCGCTTGATTTGCCGATTCCGCCGGAAAAAGAGCGCTTCACTTTGAATTCGCTGCAAAAGTTCCGTCTCTCCTTGTCTGTCACCGGCTCTTCGATAGTTTCATGGCAGTCATACCGGCTTCCCGGCCTGTAGTAGCAGCAGTTTCTGCATGAATGCAAGTCTGCCTTGCATACCGGGCACTCGGAATCCCTCGTGACAAATTCATCTGTAATTTCCTGACCGCACTTCCAGCACATACTTGCATCTTACCTATTTGACTAAATGTTTTCAATAGCGTACAGTGAAGTATGTTTGTAACAAATAAATGCCAGTGTCCGGAATGCAGCGCTCCTGCCGCTTCAGTGATAATTGAAAATGAAATTATTTCTGAGGCTCCCGGCTTTTGCTTTGAGCATATAAAGAACAAGGATGAATACCTTGCCGCGCTGACAGGCTACATACATTCGCATGAAAAGATAGTCGGGCTTTCGGCGTGCGGAATTGAATTTAACGGCCTTGAGCTGTCAAACAAGCGCTTTTACGGATGCAATTTTCAGCATTCAAAGTTTTTAAACATACATTCAAACGGCCTCAGGTTCAGAATCTGCATGCTGGATTTTTCCACATTCAATGACTGTGACTTGCTCAGCAGCAACATTCAGTTTTCATCTTTTTCAGGCTCAAAATTTGTTCATGTGCTTTTTACTGGAAGCGACCTGATTCATAACAATTACAACGGAATTCTGGCATATCAGTGCAGCTTTGATGATTCCGACTTTTACAACAGCCGGTTTATCCGGGCAATTCTCATCAATTCTTCCATGAAAAACTGCAACCTGAAAAGAACGATTTTCTATAATTCGGTTCGTGAAAATGTTTCATTTAAATTTTCAAATACGCGGGCTGTTTTGGCGGACAGAGGCAAGGAAGGTCTTGCGGATGAAGATGGCGGCATTGAAATTGAAGACGAGGAAATCATATGAAAGTGTATGTGCATCTCTGCTTTGACGGTTTTACAAACAGCTATACTGTCCTGAATGACAATCCTGATGTCATGGAAGCTGTCATTCTTGATCCCGGGAAAGTTGATGCGGATACAATCAGCCTGATAGAGACGGGCGGATACAGCCTTGCTGCAGTTCTGATTACTCATAATCATAAAAACCACTTGAAGGGTCTTCAGACTTTAAAGAAAATATATGCTCCGACTGTATATTCTGCTGATTCTGAAACATACGGAATGAACCGCTCGATACTGAACGGCGACGGAACAATCCGTGTCGCGGGCCTGAACGTGGACTTTTTTTCTGTTCCCGGACATTCGCCCGACAGCATGGTGTATAAAATCGAGGATATGCTTTTTACGGGAGACACAGTTCTTTCAGGGCTTACCGGCAGCACTTCCAGCAGCTATTCGCAGAAGCTTCTGTGCCGCAAGATACGGGAAAAGCTTTTTTCGCTGCCAGGCAGGACGGTTGTTTTTCCGGGGCATGGCGCGCCAAGCACAATTGAAAGCGAGCGGCAGTTCAATATTGATGTGACATGAGCGCATTTCAGGCGGAGCAAAGGCCTGCGCAGAAACTGTTTTTTTACAGTGCAGAATCAGTCCCTTGAAACAAGGGAAACTCTTCCGCATGCCAGCCCCCATGTGTCAAGAGCGTAGCTGTTCAGAACTTCCGCTGCATCCACAAATGCCTGCGCCTGAGTGTCCCGTATGTATTGTGCTGACTCTCCCTGCATTCTGTTTACGGAGCCTCTTCCTGCCACCTGAAGAAAGTAGCTGCGCACGCTTGAAACTGGCTGCTGCATTATGTACGCCATGAATTCATTCTGCATGAGATATTCATCGTTTCTGTCGTAGCCGAGCCCCGGCTGTGTTTCCCAGAATGTCTGTATGAATTCCAGCGAGCCGGGATCGAACATTGTATAGCAGGCCGCGCAGACGTTTCTAAAGCTTTCTGTTGTGAAAAAAATTCCGTGCCAGCTTTCGTGCGCAAGAAACGTATGGCGCAGGTAGCGCGGTGATTCCCGTGAAAATGAAATGACAGCTCCGTCTCCGGCTGTAAATCCGCCGCTGCCTTTTATAATGATTCTGTTTGCTTCAAGAATTTCCTTCAGCAGAAGCTCGTATTCATTGAGCGCAAACTGCTGACGCTCGGCCTCTGAAAAAAACGCTGCCAGATCTTCCGCCTTGTAGTCGTGCGCGTTGTAACCGTGCTTGTTCTTTACAAAGTCGTCGCTCACAAGCGTTCCCTTGTATCCGGCTTTTTCCGCAAAGTAGGCGAGCCGCGTAAAGAACTGGTTCTGGACGGCATAGCTGGAAAAGTCAAAGAACAGAACTCCGGGAAAAAGCTCCCACTCAAAAAGCTCGTAGTCAGCTCTTCTCCAGTTTTTCTGCGGCCAGTCCATTACAAGCCCGAGATCTGTTTTCAGCGGAAAGAGAACTGCTGCGTCCTGGCCTTGCGCAAGGGAAGGCGCGTTTGCGCTCATTATAAGCCTGTCCACCAGCTCCGCGTTTTCTGTAAGCCCGATTTTTTCAATCCCGTTTTCAAATGCGGCTGACTGCACCGTTTTTGTACTGCTGCTTCTGTTCAGCCTGATGGAAATGTTCTGTCCGTTTACACTGAGCCTGACTTTCTTTTGCGGCGCCGCGCCTTCTTCGGCACGGACTGAGATTTCAGTTTTCGGCATGACTCGCGCAGGAAGGTTCTGGACGGGAAACAGATTCCGCGCATCCCGGAAATCCGCGCCTGAAAAATTCCATTGCACGCTTCCGCCTGAAGGCCCGAATGCAAAGAGCGGCGGTCTGCCTGCCTCGTGTTCCCAGCCGATTTTCGCTTCGGTAATCTGCGCCTCCGTAACTGAAAAAGGCGCTGTTCCGTATATAAAGAATCCTGCCGGAAGCGGAGCGTTCTGCGCAACGGAAAACAGAAGCCTGAACGAGTCTGAGAGGCAGCTCTTGAAATTTCCCGTTATCAGGCCGCGGGAGCTGATGATATTCTGCACATTCAGCCCTTTTGAAAAATCATCGTCAAGCAGAAGCCCGAACACAAACGGAACGTCTGCGGCGTCCTGCTTGAATTCCTTTTTAAATGAAATGGTGACGGAAATTCCTGCGCCCGTGTTCTTGTAGCGCACGTTGGAAAGATGCGCCTTTTGGTTTTCAGTGAATTTGAAGAAGAGGTACTGATTTTTTTGCGGGTTGTCAATTCTGGCTTTTACAGAAGCCTTGCTGAGCGCAAGAAATTTTTCTCCGTTCATTCCGAGCGAGGATTCCTGCGGCGCAAATTCTGCGGCACAGGCAGAAATAATAAAGCTGAAAAAGACGGCGGAAGCAGTCCTGCAAAAATGTTGTTTCATGCCTGTATACTACACTTTTTTTTCACTTTGCTCTATACTGAACTGAAAATGAATGTCCTGATTCCTAACAAAGACACGCTTGTGTTCCTTGCAAATGTCCAGAGAAAAATCCTTGAGTCATACAATTCCCGTTTTGCTCCCGGGTCTCTTGCTGTGCCGCAGTTTCCGCTGTGGGCATTCTTTGATTTTCCATCTCCGAAAAAATGCGCTTCATGCTCGCTGCTTTTTCCCTGCCTTGGTGCAGATGAATTTTTTTTCCCTGCCGAGCTGTCGTTTTTCAGCGGCGGCCGCATAGTGACAGCCCGTCTGAAAATTGTGTTCGCCTCTGTCAGAAACAGCCCGGCTGCTGCCGGCAGCTTTTCAGACGAAAGCGTGCAGGAACTGTTTCCAAGAAACGAGCGGGTGTTCAGGACAGGCGAAGCTTCTGTTGAAAACAACGGCTGGCAGCTGTTCAGCAGCGTCTGGCATAAGTGCTGAACTGCTCTTTTTGCTTCATGACTTTTTCGCCGCGGTCCATTGCGACAAGCCCGGACTTTAAAAGCTCAAGGATTCCGTATGGCTCCAGAAGCCTGATGAGCGAGCTGATTTTTTCTTCGCTTCCGGTCGCTTCAACAATAAGCGCATTTTCGGACACATCGACAATATGCGCGCGGTAGATGCTGCATGTTTCGATTATGACGCCGCGGTCTTCACCTGTCGCCTTGACCTTTATAAGCGCAGTTTCCCGCTGGCAGGTTGAAGAAGGGCAGCAGTGCTCAATCGAAATGACTTCAACAAGCTTTGAAAGCTGCTTTTCAATCTGCTCAAGGATATATTCGTCTCCGCACACGACAATCGTCATGCGCGACTTTCCCGGCTCGGCAGTTTCGCAGACGGTGAGCGAGTCGATGTTGTATCCTCTGCGGCTGAACAGCCCTGAAACGCGGCTCAGGACTCCGGCATGATTTTCTACAAGAACTGAAAGCACATATTTTTTCATTGTGGCTTGCCTCCTTTTTTCATTTTCCCAGCTCAGAATAAACTCCGAGCAGACGTATGTCTTCCACGCGGTCTGAAAGCCGCTGCATCAGGGCTGCTGCATATTGTTCCGCATCTGTTCCTGCGTCCTTAAGCTCCGCGTCGGCATAGAACCAGTATCTCCACGGCTGTCCTGCGATCGGGCGGGATTCAAGCCGCGTCAGGTTCAGCCGGCATTCATTGAACACGCCGAGCACATTGTACAGGGCGCCCGGCTCGTTTTTTGTCTTGAAGATAAAGCTTGCCATGTTCAGCGCCCTGTTTGCTTCGCGCGCTCCTTTTGCATGGACTGTGTGGTTCGCCCTGATTACAACAAACCGCGTGAAATTTCCCGGATCGTCCTCGACATCTTCAGCAATGACTGAAAGTCCGTACAGCTTTGCGTTCAGCGGGCTTGCAATTGCGGCATTTTCCCTCGAGCCGATCGTTGCAATATGTTCGGCGGCTGTTGCGGTTGACGGAGCATCGATGTGATTCCATTCCGGGCGGCCGGCAAGGAATTTTTTGCACTGGCTGAATGCCTGCGGATGGGAATGCACATTCCGTATGTCTGCAAGCGAAGCTCCCTTTATTCCCAGCAGCGCGTGGCGGATATTGAGCGTGACGGCGCCCACAATGCTTACATCCTCGAACCGGCTGAAATTGTCGTAGTTCTGGAAGACGCTTCCGGCAAGGCTGTTTTCAATCGGAATCATTCCGTAGTCGGCTTTCCCGTCGATGACGCTCTGGAAAATGTCTTCAAATGAGTCAACTGGCTTCGGCTCTGCATCGGCTGAATCGAAGTACCGCAGGATTGCCTGCTCCGCATATGCTCCGCGCTTTCCGCTGTATGCGCAGATGATTTTTTGTGCTGATGATGTTTCGCTCTGGCTGACGACAGAAACTTTTTCCTCGCGGATATGGGCGACTGCCTTGCCGATGACTGGCGCGAGCGCTTCGATGTCGTGCATCATTTTGCTGAACTGCTGGGGAACCATGGACTGCGCGCCGTCGCTGAACGCCTTTTCAGGATGATTGTGCACTTCCACTATGATTCCGTCTGCTCCTGAGGCAACCGATGCAAGCCCCATCGGAGGAACTTTGTCACGGATTCCGACAGCATGGCTCGGATCCACGATAATCGGCAGGTGAGTGAGCGAGCGCAGGACGGGAATTGCAGAAATGTCAAGCGTGTTCCGCGTTGCATGCTCAAATGTGCGGATTCCCCGCTCGCAGAGAATCACGCTGTCTGTTCCGCTCGAAAGCAGATACTCGGCTGACATCAGAAGCTCTTCCAGCGTTGCAGTGTAGCTCCGCTTTAAGATGACGGGCTTTCCGATTGCGCCGACTTTTTTCAGCAGATCAAAATTCTGCATGTTGCGCGCGCCGATCTGGTATACATCAACATAGTCCTTCATCAGCGGAATAAGAGACTCGGAAACGATTTCTGTTACAATCGGAAGCCCGAACTGCTCTCCGGCTTCCTTGAGATACTTCAGCCCTTCTTCGCCAAGTCCCTGAAAGCTGTACGGAGACGAGCGCGGCTTCCAGGCTCCTCCGCGCAGCATGACGGCTCCGCTCGCAGCAACTGATGCTGCAATTTCCTGTATCTGGCTGCGGCTTTCTACGGCGCACGGCCCGGCAATGCAGACAATGTGCTGTCCGCCGATCCGTATGGCCTGTCCGCGGCTGTTCGGCACTTCGATGACAGTGTTTTCTTTCTTGAATTCCCGGCTTGCAAGCTTGTACGGCCTGCTGATTGGAATGACGGAATGCACTGCCGGCAGAAGCTCCACTTCCTTTATGTCCATGGAAACTTTTCCGACGGCGGCAATAACCGTATCTTCTTCACCGACTATTTCATTAAGCTTGAAATTCCGCTTCTGCAAAAACTGGCGGACGCTTTCTTTCTGTTCTTCGGTTGAATTCTTTTTTAAAACGATAACCATATCTGAAAATCATATCACAATCAGGAAAAATCTTCAATCAACATCTCTGGCGCAGAGCATCGGTGCAAAATCCTTTGCATGAAAAAAAGCCATCCTGCGCTGTATAGCTCAGGATGGCCTGTCATGGAAAAAATACGGATTGTTTTCTTCTATAGGGAAAGGACGAACGCAGCACCGCAGAACGGCTCAGTTTCCGCAGATGTGCGTTTGTCCGCGTGAAAGTCAGTCTATGCTGCTGTCCTTGCGCGCCTTTGCCCAGCGGCGGTTCCAGTCGTTCATGATGTCGTCAAATGATTCTGATGTTGTTCCCATGGCGGCATCAATGATTCTCTTTTTTTCCGGATCTGACCAGAAGCCGATTTCGCTTTCCTTGTCCAGGGTGTCGTATGCGCTTTCGTATCCTTCCGGCGCTTTTGCCATTTCAAAGTATTCTACGCCCATTGTGCTGAACGAATCCAAAACGGCAGGATATGCACCTCCCTTGCGCGGAGGAATTGACTCGTTGAACTGCACCCAGTCTGTGTCATCGCAGAAGAATTTGATCCATGCATACGCAGTGGCCTTGTTCTTGCTATGCTTGTTGATGCACAGAGGCATGTCCAGCGATGCTTCCGCATACTTTTTTCCATTGACAACGGCAGGAACGGGCATATAGCCGATGTCATCAGGATTGTCAGCGATTTCCTTGACCTGCGGAATTGCCCATGAGCCAAGCACCATGCAGCCGATTTTTCCGTCAGCAATCTGCTGCTTTGAAAGCTCCCAGTCGGAAGAAAGCATGTCCTTTTCGCACAGTCCGCGCTTTACTGCTTCATACATGACTTTGTATGTTTCATAGTGCGGATCTCCCGGCACGAACGGAGCATCTTCATGGATAATCGTGTTCTTGTACTGCGGATCGCCTGAGAATGAGCTTACCGTTCCTTCCCACTGGTTCAGCGTCCAGCCGGCAGGGTAGTTTATCTGAAGCGGAACAGCATCGGTTTTTTCCTTGATGAGCTCGAGCGCTTCGTAGAATTCGTCTGTTGTCTCTGGAACGCTTGCTCCTGCCTGCTCAAATACTTTTTTATTGTACAGAATTCCGCTGCCCACAACTGCGTTTGCCGGGTAGCAGTACACTGTTCCGTTGTAGAAAATCGGGCTTGAGCCGCTTGTAAAGTTGAATTCCTTTTCAAAGTCTTCAATTGCTCCGAGCGGCTCAAAGTAATCCGCATAGCTGACTGACTGAATGTCCGGCTTGCACAGGACATCTCCGTATTCCTGGGTTGCCATGCGGGTGCGCACTGTTCCGTTGTAGTCTGTGATGCCTTCAAATTCAACGGAAGTTCCCGGATATTTCGCTTCAAACTGCTCCTTGTATTCCTGAAGCTTTGTGTCAATCAAGTCCGTTCTGTTGGTGAGGACGATGATTGAGCCTCCGATTTTTCCGTTCAGACTGTTGTCTGCGGATTCCTTTTTTGCGCATCCCGCGCAGGCAAGGGCTAGAGCCGCTGCCAGAGGGAAAAGAATTCTTTTCATCTTGTTAATCTCCTTGTTAAAGAATAGAAATCGTTTTCTTTATTATTTTATAATAACACATATTTTGCGGAAGTCAAGTGCATTTGTGTTTTTTATTTCGATTATTATTTTACATATATATAATAAAATTAAAAAAAGAACTGCATGAAAAATAAAAAGAAAAAGAATTTGACAAAACAGGCATGCAGATGGTATTCTATAAAAAAGAGAAATCGATTTCTTTACTTTTCTCTCCCTTTTTCGGGAGCGAGGCGAGGTGCGTATGAAAATGCAGATGTCTTACAATCGGCAGAGAAAATGGGTTATTTTTGCTTTTCTTCTTGTTCCTGTTTTTCTGGTCGTTGTGTTCGGATTTCTCCCGGTGTTCAATATGCTGGGCTACAGTTTTTTGAAGTGGGATGGAATCGGGCCTAAAAAATTTATCGGACTGGACAACTATCAGGAGCTGTTTACCCGGCAGGAAAATTTCAGGGTGTTCGGCGTGAGCATTTACTATTTTGTCGGCTCCCTGATTCAGCTGGCTGTTGCGCTGTTGTGCGCCGTGATTTTGTGCTCGCAGATAAAAGGCGCGACATTCTTTAAAGGAGTGCTTTTCTTTCCGAACCTGATTAACGGAGTCGCCATCGGCTTTATATTTCTGTATTTCTTTAAAGACACGGGAACGCTCAATTCGCTGCTGAAGCTTATGGGAGCCAAGGAGCCTCCGCTGTGGCTCACTGATTCCTCCAAAGTCAACTATTCGCTTGCGTTTACTTCTATCTGGCGGTACACGGGATTCAATGTGGTCATGTTCGTGGCTGCAATTCAGTCGCTTCCGTCTGATGTGTATGAAGCTGCGAATCTTGACGGCGCGACTTCCTGGCAGAAATTCCGGTACATTACATTTCCGGGAATAGCTCCCGTCATCCAGATAAACATGATTCTTGCAGTCAAGGGCGCAGTCAGCGTGTTTGAAATTCCGTACATTATGACTGGCGGCGGAAACGGATCGTCAACGTTCGTCATCAGGACGATGGACACTGCGTTTAAGTTCAACAAAATCGGCTTAGCTTCCGCAATGGCCATTGTGCTGACTATTATTGTGATTGTCGTTTCAGCGGTTCAAGACCGTCTGTTCAGCCAGAAATAATATAAGAGGAAGAAAAAATGCAAAGTGCAATTAGACTTGCCAGAGATGCAAAATTCAATTACACCGCCGTGCAGTGGTGCAAGTATATACTGATGGCGTGTGCTACTGTTCTCGTTATTTTGCCGATTGTTGTTATTTTTCTTGGCAGCTTTAAGACAGGCGAGGAATTCAACCGCTCAGGGCCGTTTGACTTGCCGAGCTTTACATCGGATACGGAAATCTGGAAAGGCGGAGCGGAGCTTTCGGACGGTGTCAAAGTGGATGTCAGCGCGGACAAGCTTTCGGTAAAAGAAATCCGGCGGCTGACATTTGTTGTTGACACCGTGAGCAGCGGAAGCTCCATTTCGGTAGTGTGCGATGGAGCGGAAGTGCTTTCGGTTTCTCCAGACGGTTCCAGTGCGGAAGTTTCTGTGGATGTTCCCCGGGCAGTTGCGGCGCAGATGCTAAAGAACGGATTTTCTGTCACGGGAAGCGGCTGCACAGTCAGAAGAATGAAAGTGCTTGAAGGATTTTTCTTTAAAAATTATGCAACGGCATTCGTCAAGGGAAACATGGCGCTTGGATTTGCCAACACGCTGATTATCGTTGTATTCGCCGGGTTGGGAACTGTTCTCACCGGAAGCATGACTGCGTTTGTCCTGAGCCGGTTTCGGTTTAAGCTGAAAAAAGTGATTTACACCATGTTCCTGTGGATTGCGCTTATTCCGACAATCACTACACAGGTTGCTACGTTCCAGATTATCCAGAAGCTTGGAATGTACAACACGCGGCTTTCCGTCATTGTGCTTTCTATGGGAACTGACATTATCGCAATTATGATTTACCTTCAGTTCCTGAACAATATTTCTGTTTCGCTTGACGAGTCCGCGATTATGGATGGAGCCAACTACTGGCAGGTGTTCACAAGAATTATATTTCCGCTCCTTCAGCCGGCAACAGTGACGATTCTCATTCTGAAAATTGTGAACCTGTACAATGACTTTTACAATCCGCTCCTGTATATGCCGAAGAAAAGCCTCATGGTTATTTCCACGTCTCTGTACAAATTCAAGGGGCCGTTCGGAACAAACTGGCCGGTCATCTGCGCAGGTGTTGTAATTGCCTTGATTCCAACGCTGGTGGTGTTTGTTTCCATGCAGAAATACATTTACAGCGGAATGGTTTCAGGCTCCGTCAAGGAGTAGCGGCCGGGTGTAGTGTGCGCGCTTATGCTGAAGCCGGATGTGTTCTGTGTCTTTCAGCGCGCTTCTTTACAAAAGAAGCTGATTGTCATACTATGAAAGATATGAGGCAGCGCAAATGGTATGTCTGATTTTAACGTACCGTTTGCATGGCGCATTTTTTATCACGCGCAGCTTCCGCTGAAACTGCGCGGCTGACTGTAACAGGCAGTTTTTTGCAAAACTGCCTTATTCACGCGTGCGCTCGCGCGCACAGAATTGCACGCCTCGGAAGCTGAAACTTCCTGCGTTGCGCAATTTTAAGGAATTATTTATGGAAAACAGCAGGCTCATGAGCTTTAAGTCAGAAATTGCGGAAGAACTTACAGGCCGCATCATTCCGTTCTGGAAATCAATGCGCGACAATGCCCGCGGCGGATTCTACGGGCTTTTGGACTGTAACCTGAATCTTGACAGAAACGCTCCGAAAGGCTGCATCTTGAATTCAAGGATTCTGTGGTTCTTTTCAAGCGCATGCAAGGTGCTCGGTGACGAAGGGCTTGCTGAGTATGCGCGCCATGCATATTCCTTCTTAAAGGAATTCTGCCTGGACAAAAAAAACGGCGGCGTGTTCTGGTCTCTTAACGCGGACGGCACTGTCCTTGACTCGGTAAAGCATACATACAATCAGGCGTTTGCCATATACGCACTGTCAAGCTACTACGGAATGACAGGAGATGCCGAAGCTCTTGAAACTGCGCTGTCATTGTTCAAAATCATAGAAGAAAAATGCACTGATGAGGGCGGTTATCTTGAGTCGTTTACGCAGGACTTCAAGCCGGAGTCCAATGAAAAGCTCAGTGAAAACGGAGTGCTTGCCGACCGGACAATGAACACGCTGCTTCACGTTATGGAAGCATACACTGGCTTGTATCAGGTTTCAAAAAATCAGCAGGTAAAGGAGCGTCTTCAGTTTGCGCTGACGGTCTTTGCTGAAAAAATCTGGAACGCGCAGCTTAAGCGGCAGGAAGTGTTCTTTGACAAGTCGTACCGTTCGCTCATCGATCTGTATTCTTACGGACACGACATTGAGTCTTCATGGCTGATTGACCGCGCGCTTGAAGTGCTCGGCGACAGTGACCTTTCCCGGAAGCTCGCTCCTGTCACGCAGGAGATGGCGCAGCACATTTATTCCGTTGCCTTTAAAAATGGTTCCGTGCTGAACGAATGCGACAGGGGAGCTGTGAATGAAACACGCGTGTGGTGGATTCAGGCTGAAAGCATCGTAGGCTTTTTCAATGCGTATCAAAAGACAGGCAGCAGTCAGTTCCTTGATGCGGCTGTTTCCGTGTGGCAGTTTATAAAGAAATACATTGCTGACAAGCGGCAGGGCGGCGAGTGGTTCGGCTATGTCGATAAAAACGGAGTCCCTGATTTTTCCCGTCCGATTGTAGAGCCTTGGAAATGCCCGTATCACAACGGAAGAATGTGCCTTGAAATCATACAGCGGATTTCCGGGTAGGCAGAGCGGATGCCTCTTCTGCCGTTTGTTTGTGCGGATATTTTATGGCCGCGCTTTGCATCGGGAACTGCTCATTCTTCCAAAACGTTCTTGACATAAACGGAAAGAGGTGGCACAATAGAGACATTCAGGCGCGGTTAACTCAGTGGTAGAGTGCCACCTTCACACGGTGGAAGTCACTGGTTCAAATCCAGTACCGCGCATTTTTTTCCGCTTGTTCGTGCGGAGAGTTTCATGCCCCGGTCTTGCGTTGAGGCAGCTGATTTTCCCTGCATAAAATTCGTCTGGATAATTCCATAAACAGCAAAAAATAGGTATAATCGTTTTTATGAGTGAACATAAACGTACCGTTGACGAAACAACGCTTGAAAACCTTCTGTATCTTTCGCGGCTTTCCCCTGAAAGCACGGACATGGCCACTTTGAAAAAACAGGTGGACGAAATCGTAGGGTATTTTGATATCCTCTCTAAGTATGATGACAGCGAAAATCCGTATGACGCATATCCGTCAACAGAGGCGGATTTGCTGCGGCAGGATGAAGCTGCTGCGGGGCTTGAAATGCGCGATGTAAAGAAAATAAACGAAGGCAATTTTAAGGACGGATATTTTGAAGTTCCGAAAGTGCTTGGCGAAGGCGCGTGAGCTTCAGGAGACATCATGAAATACAAGACAATATATGAAACAGCCGAAGCGCTTCGCAGCGGAGCAGTTACAAGCGCCGGCCTTGTCAGGGAAGCAGCTGAAACGTTTGAAGCCGACAAGAATTCCGCGCTGCCTTTGAACGCATTTCTTGAAATATACAGTGACGCTGCGGCTCTTGCAGAAGCCGCCGATGCAAAAATAGCGCAGGCGCGTACGGACGGAACGCTTGACGCGCTTTTTCAGGCACAGCCGCTGCTTGGCATTCCGTTTGCAAACAAGGACAATATTTCAGTGCGCGGAAAAAAGCTCACCTGCTCAAGCCGGATTTTAAAGGGATACATTGCGCCGTACAGTGCAACGGTCATCAGCCGGCTGACAGCTGCCGGGGCAGTTCCTCTGGGACGGTGCAATCAGGACGAATTCGCCATGGGTTCTTCAACTGAATATTCGATTTACGGGCCTACAAGAAATCCCGCGAACCGCGAGTATGTTTCCGGCGGATCTTCCGGCGGATCTGCGGCGGCTGTTGCGGCGAATCAGGCTTTGTTTGCGCTGGGAACGGAAACTGGCGGCTCGGTGCGGCTTCCGGCAAGCTACTGCGGCGTGTACGGACTCAAGCCCACATACGGCGTTCTGAGCCGGTGGGGAGTTGTTGCATACGGCTCTTCGCTTGATCAGGTGGGCATTATCGCCCATGTTCCGCAGGATATTGCGCTTGCGCTTTCAGTTATGTGCGGCTGCGATATGTATGACGACACTTCAGCCGATCTTCCCGGCGGAAAAGAGCTTTCCTCCCTGAAGCCGTGCGCTGCATTTCCGCGCATGAAAGCTGCGGTTCCCAAGCAGTTCCTTGAGTCAAAGGGAATGGACAGCGATGTTGCAAGGGTTTTTGAAGAAACGTGCAGATGGTTCGAGTCAAAAGGCGCAAAAGTTGAGACAGTTGACCTTCCTGTTCTGGATGCTTCCATTGCCAGCTACTATGTGATTGCGCTGTCCGAGGCTGCGTCAAATTTAAGCCGCTTCGACGGAATCCGCTATGGAAACAGAATTGACGGCGGAAACGGATACGACGAGCTGTATGTGGATACAAGAAGCGGCGGCTTCGGGCCTGAAGTGAAGCGCAGGATTATCATCGGAAACTATGTGCTTTCAGAGCAGTTTTCAGGCGACACATATAAAAAGGGAATGTCAGTGCGCGCCCGCATTCAGCGTGAAGTGGCACAGCTGTTTGAGTCGTATGATCTCATTCTCTGTCCCACGTGTCCGACTCCTGCGTTCAGGCTCGGGCAGAAAGTTGATGATCCGCTTGCTATGTATCTGAGCGATCTGTTCACGACATTTGTAAACCTTGCGCGCATTCCGTCGCTTTCAGTTCCTGCCGGAAGAACATCGCAGGAAAACGGAAATATGCCTGTCGGAATTCAGTTTGCAGGCCCGATGTTCAGTGAGCGGACTATTCTTGAAATCGCTCAGGCGTGGGAAGACGAGCATGCAGGCTGCGGAATTCCTGTAACGGAGGAAGACTAGGATGGCAATTGATAAATGGGAAGCCGTCATCGGCTGCGAAATTCATACTCAGCTTTTGACGCGCACAAAGGCGTTCTGTTCCTGCGAAAACCGTTACGGCGGAATGCCGAACACCCGTGTCTGTCCGGTGTGTCTCGGGCTTCCGGGCGCGCTGCCGCGTGTTTCAAAAGGATATGTTGAGCTTGGCTCCGTCGCGGGGCTTGCTCTGAACTGCTCCATAGCGCGCTTTACAAAATTCGACCGCAAGCATTACTTTTATCCCGATCTTGCAAAAGGCTACCAGATTACGCAGTACGATATTCCGCTGTGCACGGACGGATTTGTTGATCTGCCGATGGCACGCTATCCTGAAGAGCAGCGCTTCGGAGCAGAAAAATGCCGCACAAAAAATTTTGCCGGTGACAGCTGCATCAGGGAAAACGGAAAATACCGCCGCGTCAGGATTGAGCGCATTCACCTTGAGGAAGATGTCGGAAAGTCCCTTCACTTGCAGGGCGCTCACTCGTACATCGACTACAACCGCTGCGGAACTCCGCTTATTGAAATTGTCACAAAGCCCGATATGACTTCGCCGGAAGAAGCCGCGCTTTTTATGGAAACCGTCCAGGAAATTTTGCGCTATGTGAAAGTGACGAACGGAAACCTTGAGGAAGGAAACATGAGATGCGACGCGAACATCAACCTGAATGTCTGGGAAGACGGAACGCTGTATCACACACCGATTTCGGAAATCAAGAACTTGAATTCGTTCCGCTCAATCCGCGATGCCTGTGCGTATGAAGCGCAGCGGCAGCTTGCTGAATTTCAGAATGACCGCCAGGAATTCAATCCGGGATTCAAGGTCACGATGGGCTGGGACGAGGCATCAGGCAGGACAGTTGTTCAGCGCACAAAGAATTCGTTTGTGGACTACCGCTTTGTTGTTGAGCCGGATATCAAGCCGTTCAGCGTGAGCGAAGAGCTTGTTGCGCGCGCCCGCTCAAAAGTAGGCGAGCTTCCTGAGGCAAAGCGCACACGGCTGAAAAAGGATTACGGGCTGTCTGACTTTGATGTTGAAACGCTCACATCGAGCCGCGATCTTGCAGTATGGTTTGAGGAAGCTGCCGCCGGAACAAAGAACCCCAAGCGCACGGCAAACATTATACTCACTGAGCTGCTTGCAAAGCTCAATGAAGAGAAAAAGTCAATCTCTGATGTGAGCATTACGCCTGCCCATATTTCCGCCCTTGTCAATGCAATTGATTCCAAGCGGATTTCGAGCGCGCAGGGAAAGACCGTCTTTGCAAAAATGCTCGGGACAAACAAGATGCCTGATGAAATCATTGCAGAGGAAGGCATGGAAGTGGTGAGCGACTCAGGCGCGCTTGAAGCGATTGTCGACAAAGTGGTTGGTGCGAATCCCAAGGCTGTGGCTGACTTCAAGGGCGGCAAGACAAATGTCATCAGCTGGCTTACCGGGCAGGTGATGAAAGAGTCAAAGGGCAGGGCCGCTCCTTCTGCTGCGAGCGACCTTGTGCGCAAAAAGCTCGGGCAGCTGTAAGACGCACCTGATGCAAGGCGGGCTGCCGCGTAGTCCGCGCTTCAGAAAACTGAAGCGCGGATTTTTTTGCTAGTCTTCTTTATTGACATCAATGGCTATATGATTTTCATCAGCCCAGCTGAAGACAATGTAACATTCAGAATCGTTAATAAAGATGCCATCTTCAGCAGCAAAAATATTCTTGTCATCCAGCACAATGAACTGGTCTTTTGTCAGGAAATCAAACGGTTTTATACTGCATATATGGTAAAATGTATTAGGCTTAACTTTGATTTTCCCGGAAGCCGCACTGTTGCTGCTGAAATTACATTTTTCATCGATCCAGTTTGCCGTATAGATATTTTTCAAGTCAATAATGTCACTGAGGCTTTTCTTTGATGATTCTGTCACTTTTATCTGGATTATTCCGGGAACAGCCGCCGTGTCAAGCTGAACGGTATATATTGAAAACTGATTCATGCTTACAAGCAGAATTTGCTCAGGATTGAACCATTGTCCGCTGTACTTTTCAGAATCCTTGATAATCTGAACATCCCGCGGAAGAACTGCATTTTTTATGTCGATGTCAGAATATCCGTAGTCCTTTGCCCAGTGCTCTTTTATAAGATGAAGCTTTAAGATGTTCAGCTCTGTAGCTAGCTTTGTTGCAACGAATTCACACTGATATACACCGTCCTGTATTTCTTTTAGAGGGATTGCGCCTTCTGCTTCCGTTTCAGCCCATGTCAATTCAGGAGTCGGCGTTGTGCAGTTGTCTCCAGTGAGCAGGAATCCGCGCAAGTCGATCCGCTTTGCTTCTGTCAGGTCGCTGCTGCTGTAGTGCAGTGTTTTTTCTGCCGGAATAAGAGCAATTGTTTTTATCAGATTTTGACAGGCACTGAGCATTTCCCTGATGTCCTGCGCAGTACGGGCAGCCCGCGCGCTTCGGGGAGCAGAGTTTTTCAGTCCGAATGCTGTCTGTACTGTGCTGTCAAATTTGCTTTCATCAATCTGCTCTGTCACAGTGAATGTCAGGCCGGATATGATGTCACCTGAATATGTTCCTTTGTAAAAAACTGCCGGAACTCTAACAGTTCCCTCGCTGTCTTCATAGGAAGCAGTCTTTAGAAGATCGAATGTATTATCTGCGTACAGCCTGATTGTGTCTGAGACTTTGTTTCCTGCTTCCGTTTCCACTGATGCTGTTTCGTATACCGTGTTTCCCGGGCGGGCAGTCTGGTTTTCGCTGTTGTCACCTGATCCGCCGGAACTTCCGTCTGAGCAGGATATGATTACCGCAGCAATCAGTGCTGCGGCAGCCGGCAGCATTCTTGAGAATTGTTTCATGGAGTTCTCCTCTGAAAAGTAAAAATATCAGCTCATTTTACCCCCCCCTGGCATTTTGTCAAGGCGTGCGCATTTTTTTCTGAAAATTTCTGGGATTATTTTTAGAGGAGTGATTGACAAAAAATATGTGTTAGTATATGCTAACTAATAGACAGAAGACTGCTTAAAAAAGAACAGATTCAGATTTAAACTAATTCCTCGAGTTGGTTTAAAAGTGTGTGTGTTTGGCTGTAAGCTGTCTGCTGGAAACGGCAGGCAGCTTTTTTCAGGCTGAAAAAAGCCGGCTAGATTCTGTGCATTTCGGAAAACACTTTTTCGTTCATGATGTTCACTTCAACGCCGAGCGTCTTTGCTTCCTGGACAAGCGCAGTCCGTGCGGCGTCAATGCTGATGTCGGCGCTTTCAAAGTCAGCCATCATCATCATCACGAAATTTCCGCTTAAAACTGTCTGAGTGATATCGGCAATGTTGATGGAATGGCTTGCAAGGAATGAAGAGACTTTTGCAATTATGCCGACTTTATCTCCGCCGACAACAGTAATTATAGCTTTCATGGTTTTTACAGTATAATGAAAAAAGAGCATAAGCACAAGGAGCGGCCTGTTGATATTTGACAAACATGCTGGCTTGGCGTATAGTTTGAAAAAGGAAGGCTCGGGGTTTTATGGCAGGCACGGAACAGCTGTTTGAGCTGCTGTATGTTCTTCTTGACAGAAAAAAAAGCACAGCGAAGGAGCTTTCGCGTCATTTTGGAGTGTCCGTGCGGACTGTTTACCGCTGGTGCAATTCCTTGAGCCTTGCAGGAATTCCGCTGTATGCGGCAAGAGGAAAGGGCGGCGGCATATTTGTGCAGGAACAGTACGCCCTGAATGCGCTCGTCCTGACTGAAGACGAAAAGGCTTCTGTTCTTTCATGCGTGAATGCATTTAAAAATCTGACAGGAGCGGAAATTCTCGGTGCGGGCCATGAGTCTGCCCCGGTATGCTCTGCGGCGCAAAAGCTGAAGTCTCTCTCCAGAAAAAACACAGACTGGGTCGAAGTTGATTTTTCACCGTGGAATCCTCTTGGCCGCCATATTGCTGAGCTTTTTGAAACTGTGCGGGATGCAATAATTGGAGGAAAAGTCATTCAGATTGAGTATTTTTCAAGCAGCGGAAAATCAGGCAGCCGTTTTGTTCATCCGAGAAAGCTGCTGTTCCGCGGGCAGGCATGGTACGTGTTCGGGTGGTGCGAGCAGAAGCAGGAAATGCGGTTTTTCAAGCTGAGCCGGATTCAGAAAGTCAGTGTGACAAAAAGAAGCTGTGCGCCCTGCACGTATGATGATTCAAAGCTGAAGGAAAGCTGTGATATGAGCGGTTCTGCTGTGAGGACAGTCAGCCTTGCTTTGAAAGTGAAGGCACAGGCCGCGTGGAAAATTATGGATGACTTTCTTATTGAACGGAAGGAACTGCTCTGTGATGGAAATGTATTTATGACAGTGCGCGCTGCGGAGCATGAGTGGCTTGTCCCGTATCTGCTGAGCTTCGGTTCATCTCTTGAAGTGATATCTCCTGCCCGCATCAAAAAGAGGCTTGCTGAAGAAGTTCAAAAGATGCATGAAAAAATGATGTGAGCGGCAATCCGTAGGAAATGCAAAGCCTGCCGCTGCGCAGCGGCAGGCTTTGTCTTGCGTTAACCGGTCAGAATTTGCAGTTAACGCCGAAATTGACAAAGCTGTTGTGTCTCCACTCGTAGAATTCGCTGTCTTCATCCTTGCAGCTGATGTACATTCCGCTGAGTGTGAGCGTCAGGTTTCCGTTCGGCTTGTATGCGATTTTCGGCTGAACAACAACGTCTCCCCGCTCGATTCCCCAGAGAACAATGATTTCCGGCGCGATTTTGTCATTGAACAGCGAGTCTGTCACATCCAGAACGATTTTGTTGTTCGTGTATCCTGCTTCGTCATAATCAACATCGTGCTTCCTCAGGCTCTTCTGAAGCGGTCCGAACGCGGCGAATCCGTCACCGTCATCAACCTTGCTGCTGTTCAGGATGTATGTGCCTGTTTCCTGCACGTTTATGTTTATGTTGCTCACCGGGATGTCAATGTCGAATCCTGCAAGCCATGCAATGCTGTTGTTGCGGACCCACGGATCATCTCCTGCTGTGTCTGCTGTCAGATTGTATGCAAATTCTCCGCGCAAGTTGAAGTGCCACAGGATTGTCGCGGCTTCAAGCCCGAACGTCTGCTTCCAGTCGTAGTCAAGGACAGGAAGCTCTTTGCCGCTGCTTGCAATGTAGCCGGGCAAATCTGCGGACGGCTGCTTGTAATGTCCGTAGTAGTAGCTCACGCCCCAGTCAAGGGAGCCTGCTGTTCCTGTCAGGCGGACTCCGGCCTGGCTGTACTTTAGTTTCTGTGTGTCAGGATACAGTGAGTCTTCATCAAACTGCGCTGCCTTCATAAGTCCTCCTGGCGTGCCGTCCGCTGCCCAGCCTGTTACAACGCCGGTGACTGTGGACTTAAGCGTGCTGTAGTTTTCAGGAACCCACATTCCTTCTGTTGCAAAGCGGTCGGTGTCCATGTATGGCGTCCAGATTCCTTCAAGCCGCAGATTGTTTTTTTCAAACGCATAAAGCGCCCTGAACATCGGCGTGCTGATTCTTCTGTCTATATAATCCGGGATTATAAAGTCTGTATAGTCATCAGCATTGAAGTTGTCGATAACGTGCAGCTTGTCGCCTGCTCCCCAGACAACTTTCATCTTTCCGGCTTCAAGCTTGAAATTTCCAAAGTAGCCGCGCAGCGTAAGCTCGTCAATCATGTCCTGAGGATAATCCTGTATAATGCTTTTTTCAAATTTGAGCCGTATGTCTGCATCGATGTTTTGGGCTGAATACAGTATTCCGATTTTTGCAAGCGGAGTTGCTGTGAGCGGAAAGTCAGGAAGCGAATCGTCTTCAGGACTGTCAGCATACAGCCGTGACTGAAGCTCTCCTTCACCGCTGAAAGAAAGCGGCTGCTGCGCAGTTCCGAATCCTTCGCTGAAGTCTGAGCCGGAACTGGAACTGTCAAATGAATCCCAGCTGTCAAAATCCTGAGCATAGAAAGAAGTGCAGGCGGCAGAAAGCAGCGCAAGCAAGACTGTCCGTGCCGCCCTTCTTTTTTTCTGTTCTGCCTGCTGAGTGCTTTGTACTGTCTTCATAGATGAATGGAATCTCCGTGTTCAGATGAAATGTATGCTTTTGGGCATTCCGCCGGCGTTCTCCAGAGAAAGCCGTATTTTTGCATCCGGGAGAGCGGGCGGATTCTTGTTGTTCGTGCGGAAGATTTAATCTCCGCTCCGGCGCTCTGCGCCGGGATCCGTTTATTTTCCTGTGTCCAGGAAGTCCTGCGTAAACACTCTGTCCGGGATTTCAGTCTTTACATCAACCTTGATAATCTTGATTGATGTTGAATGCTTTGTCTGGACATTTACCATTTCGTTATCCATCGGGATATCGAACCCGTCTATGTTGTCAATCCTCGAAACTGTTATTGTTTTTATCAGATCGCCGTTCTTGTCAAAAAGCTCTGTATAGACAGGATAGTCAGTCGCCTTGTCAACCCAGACCATTCTGTATTTGTACTGGCTTGATTTTGGATCGATTGGCGTGTTCTTTACAACATCGCAGCTGAATCCGTTCTTTGTTTCTTCCCTGATGAATTCATGCGTGTCCTCTTCCATTTCGCGGGTGGACAGATCGTCATAAGTCGCATCTGTTCCCATGAAGGATTTTGATCCTTCGCTTGAATTGACGCGGCGCGTTTTTTTCAGCGAGGGAAGGTAAATCCACTTGTCATCGGGCGCGCCTTTGTTTTCAATCTGCAAAAACCGTGTGTCCTTGATATTCGCCGGTGAAAGGAACACAAGCACCGCGCTTGTGATGTCGTTCTTGTTTCTTCCGTACTCAAGAACCTTTCTTTCTTCTTTTGTCCCTTTCTTGTCAGTGAGCGTCATCACAACCTGAGATCTTGTATAGTCAGGCTTTTTTACGTCATGAGTTCTCTGCATGATTTCATCACCCTTTGCATCGGCGAACGCAAGGGAGGCTGCTGCAATAAGCGCTGCTGCAAGTGCTGCTTGTTTTTTCATTTTGGTATCTCCTGTAAAAAAGTTTTAAAAACTCCTGATGCTGCTCAGGATGTTTGTCCGTTACTTTTGCGCGCTTTCCTGTCCGTCATCCGCTTCATGCTTTGGCTGAATGAATTTCGGATCTGTGAGGGAAAGAACTCCGGGGATAATTGTCATTGCAAGGAAGCTTGATGTAAACATGACTATTGCAATGAGAATTCCGATGTAGCGCAGCACAACAAATTTTGACAGCGTAAGAACAAGGAAGCCGAGTCCTACTGCCAGCGCATTTGTTATGATTCCGCGTCCGCTTTTTCTGAATGTTGCCTTTGTCACTTCAACAACATTGCTTGTCTTTGACCGCTCTTCCTTGTATGTAGTCATAAAGTGGATTGTATAGTCAATTCCGACTCCGACCGCAACGGAAGCAATGATGCTTGTGATGAAGTCCAGGTTTATTCCGAAAAAGCCCATTGTCATATAGTTGAGCAGAATGCAGAACAGAAGCGGAACTGCTCCCAGAATTCCAGCCCAGACTGACTTGAAGCAGACTGCGATAATCAGGAATACAGAGAACAGGGAAAGCGCAAGGCTCGTTATCTGGCTTGAAAGAATCATGTCAGTCATCCTGTGCTCCATCTGCGCGGAGCCTGTCGCTTCCAGTGTGTAGCCTTCAGGAAAATGCTCCTTTGCGTACTGCTTTGCATCTGCAATGATGATTCCGCTTTCATCGGAAGAGTGGCTTCTGAGCTGGCAGGTGATTCTCATTGAAATTGGATTCATGTCATCATCAATGAAACGGTCGAGGGAGCCGCTCAGGAGCGTAAGGTAATTTTCCACAACGCCTTTCAGTTCTTCCCGGGTTGCGACAGGATATTTTTCAGTGTCATACGGAATTTCATAGTATGCTGTTCCGTTATAGTTGACTTGCTTCATGAGCTGGGAAATGATGTCTTCCACTGTTGCATATTTTCCGCCGGCCTCAACATACGCGCTGTTGATAAGGGCAAGCACTTCTTTTGTTGTCATTGCTTTTTCAAGCTGCTCGCTGTAGGCAATGTTCGGATCTGCAAATTCGGCAGGAGCTTCTGCGGATTCGCTGCTGTCCGCTGCAAAGTCGTCTGCCCAGCTGTCTGTGAATGCTTCGTCTGCCGTGCTTTCATCATCACCCCAGTCATCCGCCCAGCTGTCCGAAAATCCGCTGTCATCCCCAGATGCAGAAGATGTTGCCGCTGAAATTTCGCGCGGCTCCTGTTCCGGGACATGCCACACCTGGTTGATTCTCTTTATGAACGCTGTGAACGAAACAATTTTCCCGATGTTCTGGTGCCGGGCCAGAAGATAATGCTCCATGTCATCGACAGCCTTTAAAAGCTCCGGGTTTGAAATGTCGCCTTTTTCCTGGCCTTCAACTGTAAAGAACAGGCTGTTTGTTCCTGCGTACTGCTGATCAACATAGTCAACATCCTTTCTGAAGTCGCAGTCCTTCGGGAAATAATTTATCAGCGCTGTGTCTATTTTCAGTCTCCGCACGCCCGCGAGGGAAATCACTGTTATCATAATTGAAGTGAGGACGAGGCGGGGCATGGATCCGCAGAAAAACTTATATATTGAGTACAGCGTTTCTCCCCGCGCCTCTTCTTCTGTCTTGCCTCCGCGCTTGAGGACTGCAAGCTCAAGGCGGTGCTTTGCCTTTTCAAGCTTGGCTTTTGCGCGGGCTGTGATTTTTTCAATTTTATATTCTCTGTTTCTGACAGCTTTCCGATAGTCCCGCACCAGAAGCACCGCCGGAATAAAAGTCATTGAAAGCAGAAGCGAAAGCCCGACTCCGATTGCAGTGAACAGGGCAAAGCTGTGAAGCGGACCTAAGGGGCTTGTGACAAGTGAAATGAAACCGACGATTGTCGTGATTCCCGCGAGAAGAACGGCAAGCTTGACTTCGCTCAGGCCGTTGAAAACGCAGTCCTCGTATTTTTCCCTCGTCATTTCTCCTTCAACATTCTGCAGCTCAATATAGTAGTGAGTCAGAACATGAATGCCGTATGCAGAGCCGACTGCAATCAGCGCGACAGGAATTACACTTGAGACAAGCGTGAATGTCACTCCGAAAAGGCCCATCATTCCAACTGAGACCGCTGTCGAAATAAGAACTGTGCACAGAGGCAGAAGCATTCCTGTTACTGATTTGAAGCTCAGGTACAGCGAAAGCAGGACAACGAGGACAACGAGCGGAATAAGCCCTGCAAGATCATCTATCATGAATTCCTTTGACTGCTCTGAGAGCACCGGCTCCCCGACAAATTTTACCGTCAGATGATGTCCCGCTGTCTCTTCTTCCGCAATCTTCCGCACTTCCGCCAGCACATTCTGCTGCCGCATGATGTCAGTGCCGAGTTTTTTAATCTGGGCTTTTTCCTGCCGTATCTGCGCCTTTGTTTCCTTTATCTGCGCGGCGGTTTCAGCCTTGTCTGAAGCAGTTTTCAGCTGTGTCTGGAGATTCTTGAGAAGCGCCTCGCTTTCTTCAAGCGCGATTGTCTCCCTGCTTTTCGGACGCAGCGACACCTGCATCTGAAGCCCTGTGTTGCTGTCGTTTATGATGACGCGGTTGTACATGTCATGCCATTCTGCGAGCCTGAATTTCAGCTGTGAAATGTCTTCCGGCGAGCCTGTGTATGTGTCTGGAATCAGCTGGGTTGCCGAAATTGAACCGTCCTCATCCGCTACATAGTCGATGTCCGTTATGGAGTCTATGTCCTCAACTTCCGGGATTGCAAGAATTCTGTCTGTCATCCTGCGCACAACTTCTATGTATTCCGGCGTGAGGATTGTGTTTCCGCTGTTTGTTTCAAGCGTGATTCCGATGGAAAGCATGCTTCCGAAAACATCCTCTGTCTCTGTGAGCCGTCCATAGGATTCATCTTTCTGGGGAAAGAATGAACGCAGGGAATTTTCCAAGGCCAGATCCTTGATGAAAAAGCCGAAAAATCCTGTCAGCAGAATGCACGTGACAATGATTGCCCACGGATGCTTAAAAAAGGTTCTCAAGAATTTCATTTCTCATGTCCTTTGCGTTGAATTTCGGTTTAATTGTTCTGCTTTCATTAAACCTATAAAAAATAATATACTGTTTTTTTTGCAAAATGCAATCCCTTTTTAATAAATATGACTAAATTTTTAAGCATTTAATCATATTGACATAATGCCGTGTTGTCAGTATCTTTTTAGCAGGTGATTCTGCGGAGAAGAAAAGATGCCGATGACAAAAAGCGAGCTAAGGAAAATACACGGAATGTTCAGCAAGTGCGGCCCTGCGTTTATAGCGCTCGGAGACGAAATCCGCCAGAAGCTCATTATTGACATTCTGGAGGCTGGAGACGGCGGGATAAATGTGATGAGCCTGACTGCAAAATTCAGCCTTTCCCGCTCGGCAGTTTCCCATCACCTGAAAATTCTCAAGGGCGCAGGATTTGTCAAGACAGTAAAGCGCGGAACACAGGTTTTCTACAGAATTTCAGTCAGCGAGAATTTTTCTGAAATAGGAAGGCTTCTGTCGGAGACGCTTCGGATCATAGAGAAAGTCAGGCAGGAAAAGAAGTCCTAGCTGCGCTCAAGTCCTTCCGCAATCTGAATTCCGCAGCTTGTGCCGATTCTGCTGGCGCCCGCTGCAAGAAAGCCGAGCGCTTCCTGCGTTGTGCGGATTCCTCCGCTTGCTTTGACGCCCATTTTTTCTCCAACGGTTTTTCTCATAAGCTCCACAGCATGCAGCGTTGCTCCGTTCGGCTGTTTTGCCAGAAACCCGGTGGAAGTCTTTACAAAGCTGAATGCGGCTTCCTTTGCGCACAGGCAGCCCTGCACAATTTCTTCGTCAGTAAGAAGCGCTGTTTCCAGAATCAGCTTTGTGACGGCTGCTTCTTTTTTCGCTCCGTCCTCAGTTTCCGCAAACAAAGATGCCTCGAGGACGCTTCTTGCAATGAGCTGGAGCTGCTGCGTCAGTTCCTTCCACTTATGGGCCTTTATGAGTGAAAGATCGGCGACAAAGTCAAGCTCGTCAGTTCCGTCCGTGATTGCTCTGTCCGCCTGAAACAGCTTGGCTTCTGTTCCGCCGGCTCCGAGGGGAAAGTCAATTACCGTGCAGACTTTTACTGGCGAGCCGGAGAGAATTTCGGCTGCCTTCCGCACAAAGCACGGATTGATGCATACGCTTGCAAATCCGTACAGCTTTGCCTGGGCGCAGAACTGCCCGGCCTGCGCTTCTGTTGTGCCGGGCGCAAGGAGCGTCTGGTCGATGAGCCTTGCAAGGCCGGTTTTTGTCAGATTCTTCGTTTCCATATCAGCTTGTTTTCCTTGATTTCGCATGAGACCTTTCCTTCGTGCTCCATGCAGGAAAGGTATGAGCGCAGCGTTGTTCCGATCAGATAGAACGGTATGACTTTCAGCCTGATGCCCGCGTAGTCGGCGATATCCTTGAGGATGTCTTCTGTGCGGCGCAGTCCGGTGCCGATTATCTTGAGAATGAGCGATTCAAATTCGTATGTGACGAGAATGTTCATTTCAGCGCAGGCATGTATTGACTCTGAGTCCAGCCGGGAGCCGTGTCCGGGAATGTATGCATCGGTCTGTACTGATTCGATTTTCCGCACTGAATTCCTGAATTCTGTCTGGCTGATCATAAAGGGAATCCATGTCCTGCTGAGAAGCTCAGCGCCAAAGAGGCTGTCGCCTGCAAAGAGCGCCCGGGTTCCGCTTTTCTTGTCGCGCGCAAGAATTCCTGTCTGGCCGAAAAAGTGCCCGGGCAGGGAAATGAACTGCAAGGTCACGTCTTCAAGATCAGCCTCTTCATCGCCGGTTATCCTGTCCGTGCGCACCGGCTCTGGCAGCGTGAACTGCGGATCGTCAAATTCCGTTACAGCTGTTCCGCCGCAGTACAGTGACGGCACCGCGCTTGGAATTTCCATAATCCGCGCTGACTGCGCTGACGCCCAGAACTGCACTCCGGGAATGCTTTTTAAGTACAGGCTTCCGCTGCAATGATCCGCGTGGGAATGCGTGTGGATGACCGCCGCAATTTTTGCCCCGGGAAAAAGGGAGGAAAGGGCCTCTTCTGCACGCTTTCCGTCCTCTTTGGACGGCCCCGAGTCAATCAGGAATATTTTTCCGCCGCTGAGAATAACTCCGATGTTTGTGGAATGGCGGAACATTCCGATATGCTGCGAAAGCCGCTCAAACGATGCTTCGTCTATAGCCATCCTTCTTCCTCAGTGTTCAGGGCCGGAAGCTGGAAATTTACAGTTCCGCCGCTGAAATCGACTTGACCGTGTAGTCGTACTTGTGGCCGTTTATTGTGAACGACCGCTGCTCTCCTTTCCTCATGTCAAGCAGGCTGTTTCCGAGCGGGGAAAGGTACGAGATGATTCCTTCGTCCGCATTCGATTCCCACGGCCCCAGGATTGTGTAGACATCCTCCTTGTTTTCCAGATTGTTCTGGAGCGTGACCTTTGTCCCGAACGAAACAAGCGAGGCTGCGGCCGTTGTCGGATCAAACACGACTGCGCGGACAAGCTCTTCCTTGAGCCGTGAAAGCTGGGCGTTAAGCCTGTGCTGGGCTTCCTTTGCGGCCTGATACTCGGCGTTTTCCTTAAGGTCGCCTTTTTCGCGGGCCTCGCTGACTTCAGCCGCAATTTTCGGCAGCTGCACTTTTTCAATGTCCTCGGCAAGCGCCCTCTTGACTTCGAGCATTTTTGCAGTGACAAGCAGGCCCTTTGGAGCTTCCTGCTTGATTTCAGCCTCCTGGAACGTAAAGTCAGGGTATTTTCCGAGGATTCCGTTCCTGAGGATTGTCTTGTAGGTTGAGTCCAGGTCAGCGACATCATTCACCATCGTGTACATTCTTGTGATGCTGTCAGGAGTGCTTGCGAGCATGTAGCTGAGCATCGGGTTTTCTGTTTCCCCGCCGGATTTCCGTGCAAACAGAAGCGCTGTTGCCGCCTTGACAGTCTTTTTGTTTTCGACTGTGTTCACATGGTTGTTTATTTCGCGGAAGCAGACTGAAATGATGTTCACGAGCGTTACAAGCTGCTTTTCTTCTGTAATGCCGGCGGCCTCAAACCAGCGTTCCTTTCTGCATTCATCAATAAGGTATACAACGGCATTCCTGTTGTTCCTGTAGTCATTGAAGCTGTCCTGCACGAGGCGGACTGCCTTGTCTTCCTTTCCGGCTGAAACAAGCTCTGCAATCAGCTTTTTGTCAAGGACGGTAGGGAACAGGAATACATACTGCTCGTCCCAGTCCTGCAGCAGCTTTATGTTTGCGAGGAAAGCCTGCCTCAGGTGCGTGTTCCGTGAATCCTTGAGGTTCTGGTACATTTCCCGCGGATTTTCTATTTCGCTGTACAGCTGCGCGAATGTGAATTTCAGCGGGGACTCAAGAGCCGGAATGCTCCGCGAAATTTCCTGCACGACAAGATAGGATGCCACAATCTGCTCATTGACAGAAGTGAACGCCTTGAGATAGCTTGAAAAATACGCGAACATCTCAGAGAACTGATCGTCAGACGGATCCTCGGTTTCTGCAAGGTAGCGCATGATGATGTCGATGCGCGGAAAGAATTCCTTGTCAGCCTTGAATTCGTTTGCAAGGCGCTCCTGCCTGCTCAGCTCCCTGTCGCGCACCTGGTAAGAGCTGACATCGTTCAGGTTCACGCCGAACGCGGGATCGTCCTTCAGGATTTTCTGCGCCTTTGCGTGCCAGCTTGTCCATTCTCCCGGCGTAAGGATTGACGGAACGATTTCCGCCTTTATGCGCTTTTCATCGCAGTTGTTGCCGAAGCTCCGTATGATTGTCTTGAGCGTCCATGCGACTTCAGCCTTCACCTTTTTTGCAAGCTCCTCGCGCCTGACTGTCTTCTTGTACACCCAGATATGCTCCCTTGAAAGCGGCTGGAGCGCGCTGACAGCCATCTTGAGTGACATTGTGCGCACGCCTGTCTTCTTTCCGAAGTTGATGGTGAGCATGTCGCCTTCCACCTTGGAAATAATGCCGACTCCCCATGTCCTGTGGTACACATAGTTCTTTGCATCGAAGGCAATGTGCTTTTCAAAGTCGCTGATTGCCTCAAACACGTTTCTGAACGACTGGTTCAGGTTTGAAGACTTGATGTAATCGTCAAGATGGGAATGATCCGCATATTTTCCGCGGAAGCACTCGGTGATTTCCTTGCGCGCCCATGCGTCCTTGCTGTCAATCTCCAGGATGATTTTCAGGATGCTGATGGCGGTGTCCCATTTTGCCGTTTCCTTGTAGTATGAGTACAGCTCCTGCATAAGGATGACGGACTTGTCCTCGCTGATTGTCTTTGCAATTTTTCTCTGGACAAGCAGGAAGAAGTCAATCTCTTCAGGAATGTACGACACAAGCACGGACCACACAGCCTTTGCCGAGCTGATGTTCTTTGCCGCGACAAAGCGCAGGAGAGCCTTCTTGTAGTAATTGACTGCCGTTTCCCGGTTTCCCTGGGATTCGTAGCGCTCGGCAAGAACCTTGGCTATTTCAGCTTCCTCAAAGTCGAGCTTTACGATTTTTTCATACAGCTCCCACAGCCTGTCATCGTTTTCCGCCTTGTAGAATTCGGCAAGCTTGCGCAGCGCCAGCTTGTTCTGCGGATCGTCCTCGAGTATGGAGCTGCACAGGTATTCGACAAGGTTTTCCTTGTGGTTCTTTTCAAAGATGTCAAAGAGGGAAATCAAGGCGCTTGTGTCCACCGAGCCGGTGCGCATTGCAATCATGCCGGAAAGATACAGGGCGACAATGCTGTCCTTCGTATGCAGAAGCTGCTCGTCGCAGATGTCCTTTATTGCGTATTCACAGTTCTGGCTCTTGCAGTCGTTCAGAATATTCTCAAGATCTTCAAGGTTGTTCTTTGTGAAGTTTGTGATTCCCGCGCGCGTCCATGTTTCTGCCTTCAGCATTTCGCGGACAGAATTCTCAAGTTCTTCGGACATAATGTTAGCTCCCGTTGTCATATATATTTTTTGCGGAATGCTGAAATCAGCTGAATTCCGCAGGCAAAATCAGTTCCAAGGCTGTGCTTCCGCCGGAAAATGCTTCAGCTTCCTGCCTGCTCATTTGTATAAGTCATGAATTTCAGGATCAAGAATTTTCATCTTGAGCATGATTTCAGAAATGCTGCCGGACGCTTCCTTTGACAGGATATAGTGATCTATCAGCCAAAAGTACAGGTTCAAGAGCCGCGGCTTTATGATTTCCTTGCTGCTGCCCGGGTTCTTGATTTCACTTTCCTTCGCGAAAATTTCCTGCCTCAGCCGTATGACTTCCTGGGAGCGCAGGAGCCGCTTTACCGTGAAAACCCCGAAAAGCACGCCGTACACCGCCACCCATTCCTTCAGCGCAGGCTCCGGGTAGCCGAGTTCCTCCACTTTTTCTATCAAAACCCTGATAAGCGGGGAGTCCAGAAAAAAAAAGTCGATTTTTTCCGCATCGATGTAAAATGCTTCCCTGAAAAGCATCTTTGCATTTTTTGTTTCCCCGCAGAGGGCATAGCAGTCTGCCATTTCTGCAATGACGGATGACTGTCCCGGCAGCGCAGCGTTTGCTTCTGTAAGCAGCCCGAGCGCAACTTCATACGAGCCGAGCTTTTTGTAGCACAGCCCTGTCTTGCGCAGAATTTCAGATCTGAGCCGGCTGTCCTTTTCATCAAGCGCCTTGCTGTATGATTCAAGCGCAAGGGAAAAAATGCCTTTCTTGAACGAATAGACTGTCTTCTCGTGCTCCGGATCCTGTTTTCCGGCTACGAAAAGAAACTGCTTCCACTGGTTCAAAAGCGTCTCGCCCTGCTCAAAGTATGAAAAGCGCGGAAGCGAACTGAGGGTGGCAGTCCAGAATCCGCAGCACTTTATTGCAAACACAATGCCGTCATCATCCAAGTCTATGGTAAGCGCTTCCTTTAGCAAATCTGATGCTTCTGAAATCCGGCAGGCTTCAATGAGCTTAAAGGCCTGACAGAGCGCATTATCCGACTGAATACCCATACAAACTATTATATGAATTTGAAAAATTTAGTCAATGAGAATTTTTATAAAAAACAAGCATTTTTTTATAATGATTTTCAATGTATTTGTCAAGTGTTTGTTCCGTGAATTTTGCAGTTTTTATATGATTCCGCGCCTGTTTTTTTTGCTGCCGTCTGCCTGTGAACGGACTCGGCTTTTGGAAGTTCCCTTTACATACGGTGAAAATTTATTTATCATAGAAGAATTATGGAAAAAAGCAGTCAGTTTTCTAAGGAGTGCCGGTTTCTTGCTCCGTCGCTCTTGTCCGCGGATTTCGGGAGCCTGCATTCCGCCCTGAAGCTCATCGAGGAAAAAGGCGGTTCGTATGTCCATATCGATGTCATGGACGGCCATTTTGTGCCGCAGGTTTCATACGGGCAGCCGGTCATTGCATCGCTCAGGAAGCATTCCCGCCTGCCGTTTGATGTGCATCTCATGATTGAAAAGCCGGAATATTCGCTTGGGTCGTACATTGACGCAGGAGCTGATCTTGTCACATTCCATATTGAAGCGACAGCCCACGCCAGCCGCTGCATTCAGCTGATACACGAAGCCGGGAAAAAGGCGGGGATTGCGCTGTGTCCGGCAACGCCTTTGAGCGCGGCTGAAGAGCTGCTCGGGCTTGCAGATCTTGTGCTTGTAATGACAGTGAACCCGGGGTGGGGCGGGCAGAAACTTATTCCTCATACTGTTGAAAAAGTCAGAAAACTTGCCGATATACAGAGAGAGAAGAACTTTACATATCTAATTTCTGTAGATGGCGGCATAAATCAGGAAACCCTGAAGGATGTCCTTGAAGCGGGAACAGATATTGTTGTTTCCGGCTCGTCATTTTTCAGGGGGAATTTGGAATGGAACTAAGGAAGCAATCTCTGATAAAAGCTGTTTGCGCGCTTGCTGCGGCCGTTTCGTGCGCCTTTGCCCGGGAAGGCAGTTCCGGCTCGCTTTCCGAGAGCTCGTATGTGCAGGGGCTTGCATGCTACCGCAACGGCGACTGGGCTGACGCGTCTGTGCTTCTCAGGCATGCGGCACGGTCGGAGCAGTATTCGGACGATTCAGTCTGGTACATGATTATCATGAGCCAGATATATGCGCAGGATTTTTCTGCTGCGGTGAACGACAGCGGCTATTTTATTTCAGCATATCCGGAAAGTTCTCTGCTTCAGGCCGTGAAGTACCAGAGGGGACGGGCGCTTTACTGTGCCGGACAGCGGGACCGCGCTGTGCTGGAGCTGGGCAGCTTTTGCAGTGAATATCCTGAAAGCCGGATGTATGATTCGGCTCTGTTCTGGATTGCGGAGTGCTTCTATGACGATTATGACTTTGAGACTGCCCGCGCGCTGTATGAGCAGATTCTGGCTGAGTATCCCGGCAGCGCAAAAAAAGAGGATGCGAAGTTCAAGCTGTACCTGATAACGCAGCGCGACAGGGAGCAGAAGCTTCTGTATCTTTTGAAAGTGACCGGCGAAGAATTCCTGAGCGCGAAGGAAAGCTATGAAAAGGAGCTTCGCTTTATGCAGTCTGAGGATATGGCCGAGCTGAACCGTCAGCTCAGGCTTGCCAATGCGCGGATCCGCGAGCTGGAGGAAGGTTCCGGCGGGGAGCCTGCGCAGGAAAGCCAGGCTCGGACTTCAGGCGGCAGCGGAATGCCATATTCGGATGAAGAGCTGTATTCCCTGAAGAGAAAGTCAGCGCTTATTCAGTCCATTCTTGATGAAAAGTACGGGGGAAAGTGATGAAGAAAAGCGGCAGGAAGACGCTGCTTTGTGCGGTTGCGGCGGCTAATCTCTTTTTGTTTCAGGCAGGGGCGGCGGAAAAGCGCTCGTATGTGATTGACCCGTCTTCTTCAGGCGGAACGGACGGCTCTGCGGCTTACGCTGCGGAAAAGGTTATTGTCCTTGAGCGCGATGTAATCAGGCTTGAGCTTGACAGCAGCACCGGCTCGTTTATGCTGTACGCGCTTCCTGAGCGGGGGCGTGCAGTTCCGCTTCTTTCAAGCTATGACTCCGGCTCGGCTTCGTTTTTTGCGCTTCGCGCCGGAAGAAAGGAGTACAGGCTTGCGCGGGGCACGGGAATAAAGACGGAAGCAAGGAGAACGCCGCTCGGGGCGCAGATGGCGTACCTGATTCCCTCAGTGGCTCAGGTTGTCGTTGACTTCAGCTTTTTCCCTTCCGTCCCGAATTCCACACGGACTGATATGCTTCGCGTCACTGTCTATACAATCAACCTTGGAAAAACAATGCAGGCATTTGCCCTCAAGGGAGTGTTCGACACGGTTCTGGGCGAAAATACTTCCGCGCACTTTTCAACGGCGGCACGGAGCAAAATCAATTCTGAAATGCAGTTCATGAGCATGGCTGACGAGCTGTGGATCCGCTCGGGAAACAGCAAGGCTTCGGTTCAGTTTCTGCTTGAAGGAACTGGAATAACGCGCCCGGCGGCTGTATTTCTTGCTGTCAAGGATTCGCTTGAGAATTCTTCAGGCTGGATTCCTTCAGTCCAGATGGAAAAAAGCTTTACTTCGGTGCTTTCATATAACAATTCCGCGGTGGGAATAAACTGGAACACAATGTACCTTGAGCCGCTGAAAACTGATGCGGCGGGATTCTTTATTTCAGTTGCGGCGGACGGGGAAATGCCTGCGGGAAAGAAATTCCTTTCGGATCTGGAGAACGGAAGGGCAATGCCCGGCGCATTCTCAAAGGCTGCCGCCGTGACGACTGACAGCGCGCCGCCGCCTGTTCCGCTTACGCCTGAGGAAGCAGGTGTGCAGGAAGAAAGCGCTGCTCAGGCTCCTCTTGTGGAAGTTACAGACAGCCAGCTCGATCCTGAGTATATTCAGGACTTGCTTGACCACATCGCATCCCTGACAGAGGAAAGCGGAGTCAGCAGCGAGGAGCTGAAACGGCTGAACAGCGAGCTAGATGCGATTCTGGCGGCGCTTGAGGCGGACAGGTAATGGGACGTTCCAATCTGGACACGGCAAAGCGGCTCCTGCGCAGGCGGAAATTCGATCTTGCCATAAGCATCCTTGAGTCATACGAGGATGTCTATGACGGGGATTTTGAATACTATCTGGCGCTTGGAATCGCATACCTGTATGCCGATGTTCCCGGAAAAGCGTCCCAGAATTTCAGGAACGCGCGGGGAATAAAGATAAAGAATCCTCAGCTTTTGCTTGGCCAGGCGGCGATTTTTCTTCGCCACGGAGAAACGGACCGGGCGCTTCAGTATTATCTTGACGTTCTTGAAATTGATCCGGGAAACAGCATTGCCAAGGAGGCGATGGAATTTATCCGGCTGTACGGCGACTACACGACAATCTGCAAGTGGGTTGATTCAGGCGACATACGCAAATTTTATCCGCCGCTGGGAATGAATCCGGACATCATACGCAACTGCATTTTTTCGGGGCTGCTGCTCGGGCTTTTCTGTTCCGCGCTGATTGTGATAAATCCCGCCGAGCGGCTCCGCGCTTCCTCACGGACTGCGGAGCTTGACAAGCGGTTTTACCTTTCTGAAGACGAGCTGAAAAATGCCGTGCAGCTTTCCGTTTCAGAAGCGGACTTCCGCATTATTCTGTCGCCTAAGCAGATTGCGTCTTCTTTTTCTGCGGCAAAAAGCTATTTTGCTTCGGGCAGGGACAACGCGGCGCGTGTTGAGCTGAACAGAATCTTGAACAGCAATGCTTCAGTTTCCATCAAGACAAAGGCTTCTGAAATGGCGCAGCTTTTAAAGGAGCCGACCTTTGATTCCCTGAAGGATAATTTTTCTTATGCCGAAATCCAGGAGAATCCGTACCTGTACCAGAACTGCTATGTTGTCTGGGACGGAACGGCCGCAAGCGCAGTTACGCTTCCTGACGGCGGCTGGGAGTGCAATTTTCTGGTGAACTATATTCCGAGCGAAAAAAAATACACAATGGACGGAAGCATCAGGACTGTCTTTGACAGCGAGCATGCTCCTTCCATAAATGAAGAAAAGCCGGTTCGCTTTCTTTCTCAGATTGTCATCGAGGACGGCGCGGTGTTTCTGTCCGGGCGGGGAGCATACCAGCAGCTGAAGGGAGCTTCTCTGGGCGGCCTGTAGCTGTTCCGGCTGAAAGGTTTCCAGCGGAAGCAAGGAAGGTGTATGAAAGAATTTTTACCGTATGATATTGTGAGAGTTGACGCTTTAAAGCTTGCCCACCGCATTTTTCAGGAGGACGGATTTGTTCCTGACATAATCTATACTTCTCTGCGCGGCGGGGCGTACATGGCGAATGTCATCAGCGAATATTACAAGGTTGCCCTGCGGAACCATAAGCCGGTTCTCTATGCGGCTGTCGTTGCGAGAAGCTACAGCGATGTTTCCCAGCATTCGGCAATCAGGATTGACGGATGGACATATTCGCCTGACTATCTGCGCGCCGGAGACAAGGTGCTGCTCGTGGACGATATTTTTGACTCGGGGCGCACGCTCAATTACCTTGTGGGAATTCTTTTGGAAAAGGGCGTTCCGCGGGAAAACATAAAGGTTGCTGTCCATGACTATAAGATATACAAATGGAAGGATCGGCTTCCTGTGCAGCCGGACTACTGGTGCCGGAAATTTGAAATTGCAAGTCCCGGGGAAAACAGCTGGATAAACTATAACAGCCATGAGCTTGTAGGGCTTACGCGCGAGGAGCGTGAAGAGCATTTTTACAAGCCGTATCCTGAGCTGCGGGAAGTTCTGGAACCGATTTTCAAGGACGGGTAATCGTATGGAAAACAAATGTGCCTGCGTATTTTTTCAGCGCAAAAAAACTGCTTCTGTCCGCTTTTGCGCTGCGCTTCTTGCTCTTCTGCTTGCTCCGCTGCATTGCTTTGCATTCAGCGAGGCGGATATACTGAGTCCTGTTCCGGGAACATGGAAAAACCGGCAGCCGCTGGTTCTGAACCTTGCGCCGGAAACAGAGCTGTACTATTCGCTTACAGGAAGCGATCCGTATCTTTCCGGCTTTTCATACGACAAGCCTGTACTGATTGACGAGGCGGGCGATGTGACTGTGAAAATCACGGCTGTGCTGCCGGGCGGCGGACGGAAGGATTTCACTGTTGAATATACGGTCGATGAAACTGAATTTCCGAAGGAAACGTACAGTGCCGCAGCTGTGGAATTTCTGCGCTCCGTTGCATCAGAGCCTGTGAAAAAATATGCGGGCGGATCTGATTTCACTTTTCCTGAGGAATTTGTTTTTTCCCTTGGAAATTCCGGCATTCCCCGTTTTTCAGGCAGCATTTCGCTCTCTGAACGGAATACGGTGGAGCGGTATGTTCCCTGCACGCTTGCTGATTTTGAGAATGCTGTTTTTTTTCACTTTGTGATTCATGTTGTTCCGATGCTGAAGGAGCCGGCGCAGGAAAAGCGGGCGGAAAAGCTTCCGTTTGAGATTTCAGGCTGGAATTCTGTTTCGTTTGCTGATAAAAAATATATTTACCAGATTGACGGCGGAAATTGGCAGCCGCCGCTGGAGCGGTGCGTGATTGACAGGTCTTCTGCCCATACTGTGCGCTGGCAGCCGGTTGAATATTCCAAGGCGAATCCTGTCCTTGAATATGTGCTTCCTGCCAGGCCGGACATTTATTCACAGCGGAACGGAGACGGCACTGTTTCATTTTTTATTGACGGGGATCCGCGGTATTCGTTTGCTGGAGGTACGCCTTCAGCCTGCGCCGATGCGTTTCCGTTTGAGGATGTGTCATCAGACGCGCTCCTGAGCATATACTGTGACGGAGTGTTTCAGGGAATTGCAGAAGCTCCGTTTTCCATTGACAGGCTTCCGCCCGAAAAGCCTGAGATTGTGCGTCTGCCGGATCCTGCCCTTTCTTTTAGGAGCGAGCCGGGGGCAGCCGTCTTTTTTTCTGTGAGCGCACCAGAGCCTGTTTCTGAGGATCCTGACAGCTCATACCGGAAGGCTCTTGCAAAGATGCAGGATGATGATCGTCAGCCTGACGCCCGTCAACTTGACGCCTATCAGCCGTTCAGCGGAAACAGCCTGCCGCTCAGCTCGGGCGGAGAAGAGCCTGTGTTCTACATCGTGAGGGCGTATGCTGCTGATGCGGCCGGAAACAGGAGCGGCGTTGCCGAACGGAGCATTGTCATCGATGACACAAACTATTACTTGTGCGCGCAGGCAGACGGCGTTCCGCCGGAATATGGCGGCCTTGAGGACGGTTCCCGCGAGCGGCCGTTTTCTTCTTTTCTTCAGTTTTCTTCAGTCTTGCGCTCTTCAGAAAAAAAGCTCAATCTCCATGTGTATGGCGAAGTGAAAATGCCTGACGGAACTGCTGAAATCACCCGTGACTGCTCCATTATCGGCCACGGCGGCGTTCTTTCCTTTGGAGACGGAAGCAGCCTGAGCATTTCAGACGGAGCTTCGGTTTCGTTCAAGGGGCTTGTCTTTGAGCGGGAGCGGGAGTCCCGGGAAAAGCCGCTTGTTTCCGTGGAAAATGCCGGCGCTGAGTTTTCCGGCTGCGAGCTTTCCGGCGTCTTTGCTGAAAGCGGCGCTCTTGTGGAATCGCGGAATGCCTGCGTGAAATTTAGTGGCTCCGGGCTGACTGTTCAGGGAGAACTGTACGCCTGCGCTGTTTTTTCCGAAGGCTCAAAGGTCAGCTGCTCTGGGTCGCGGGTTTCCGCTGTCGCGCAGGCAAGCGTCAATTTCAAGGTTTCAGGCGGAACGTGCCGGCTTGAGCAGTCTGACTGCTATGCTGCCGGAAATTTATGCCGCGGAATCGAGGCCGTGCGCTCATCGCTCTATCTGCGCCAGAACAGCTTTTTTGCGAGGCGCGCCGAAGGAGCGCAGGAAGGCAGTGGCATTCTGTGCGGAGACGGAACGCAGCTGCTGCTGGACGAAGAAAATGTATTCCGGGGATTTTAGCGCATGGAATGCTCTTTTTTAGCAGGAATCGACGAGGCCGGACGCGGGCCGCTTGCAGGTCCTGTTGTGGCAGGCTGTGTTATCCTTCATCCTGAATTTCCTGTTTCCCTTTTAAATGACAGCAAAAAGCTTTCTGAAAAGAAGCGGCTTCAGGCTGAGACCGCCATAAAGGAGCTGTGCTGCTGGGGAATCGGAACCGCCAGTGAGAAAGTGATTGACAGGATAAACATTCTTCAGGCTGATTTTCTGGCGATGAAAGACGCGCTTTCGCAGATGCTGGAAAAGCTTCCTGCGTGGTGCGGGAAAAACGGAATTTCTTCAAAAGCGGATTCCGCGCCAGGCATTGCCGCGGCAGTGGAAGCTATTGTAGACGGAAATGCGCTTCCTCCCGGAATGAAGTGCCGCGCACGGGCAGTTGTAAAGGCCGACACCCTGTTTCCGTGCGTCATGGCCGCCAGCATCCTTGCAAAGACTGAGCGGGACAGAATCATGACGGAGTACGGCCGGCTGTATCCTGAGTACGGCTATGAGCGGCACAAGGGCTACCCGACTCCTGAGCACAAGGAGCTGTGCCGCAGGCTCGGGCCTTCTCCCGTTCAGCGGCTTTCATTCAGGTACTAGGCGGCCGCACAAAAAGGCTAGTACTCTGTCCTGTCAGAGCCTTCCGTCCGCTTTGAGACGACATGGAGCCTTCCTGAAATTTCCTTGCGCTCGTATTTCCGCTGTGAAACGAGACGGCTTTCGCCTTTGCGCCGGTATATTTTCTTTACGGGCGTTTCCTCCCTGAATCCTTCGGCTGCGAACTTTGCTTCCCGCTCGGCGCGCTTTTCTGCACGGATCCGTGCGCGCTCCTTCTGGATTTTTTCTACTGCCCGCAGGGATTCATCCATTCCGTATAAAAAGCTCTGCATGTCGTCAGCAAAGACAACAATGTCGCGCCGCTCGTCCTGCCCGTCCTTGATTTTGCTTTCAACAATCTGAAGAAAAACATCTCCGTTTCGGTTTTCCTTCACATTGAAAAAATAAGAGCGGTTGTCAAGGTTCACCTGATTTGTAAAAAGTTCTCCGCGAATTCCCATACGTCCTTCCCTGAAAATGAACTGTGATTGTGCTGCCAGAAAGCAGCTGCTTTGTGATGTCCGGCCTGCGACGCAAGCTGAAAGCCGCATCATGCTGCGCGGCCCTGCTCCGTACAATACAGCACTTTTCAAACTATTGCAAGTGCCTTGGGCGGCTTTTATGCCTGCTGCGGATTGAACAGTTTGCAGACGCTCTGCACATGCGCGGCAAGCTCTTCCATTTCTGCCTCTGACGTTGAATGTCCGAAGCTGAATCTGACTGCGCTTTCCTTTTCTTTCGGCGGAATCTGCATTGTGTCAAGAACGGGGCGGGCCTTGGACGCGGAAGAGCAGGCGCTTCCTGTTGAAATGAAGAATCCCCGCTCGCTCAAAGCGCGCTGCATCACCTGCCCGGGAATCCCGGGAAATGCAGCCTGGACTATCCAGGGGGAAAACAGCTCTTCATTCGCTTCATCTTCGCGGATGCGGGGAATCAGCACGCAGTTCCCGGTTTCCTTGAGGAGATGGATAAACCGCCGTGTGTATTCCCGCTGGAGCTCAAGCCGCAGCCGGGCCGCTGTGTTTTTTTCTGAAATGAAGTACGACTCAAGGCACAGGGAAATTGCTTCCGCCGCGAACAGGCTTTCAGTTCCGCTGCGAATGCCGCCTTCCTGTCCGCCGCCTTTTAGGAACGGCGTGATTGTTTTTGCCAGATACAGGATGCCGCTTCCTTTCGGCCCGCCCATTTTGTGCGCGCTCACCGATGCGCTTGCAATTCCGCTTCCGCCCAGGTCAAGGCTGATTTTTCCGGCTGCCTGAACGCAGTCCACATGGAACAGCGGCATGCGCTTTCCATGGGAGCGGAGGGCGATTGCCTGCGCGATTTCACGGACAGGCTGGATTGCGCCGGTTTCGTTGTTTACGGCCATGACTGTCACAAACGCCGTGTCATCCTGCATGGCAGACGCAACGCTTTGCGCCGAAATGATTCCGTTTTTGCCGGGATTCACTGTGATGACTTTCCAGCCGCAGCCTTGAATCATCCGTGCCATTTCCCGCAGCGCAGGATGCTCGATTGCGCTGAGCACAATGCTTCCTTTCTGAGGCCGCGCCAGAACTGAAAGCAGCGGGATATGGTCGCTTTCTGTTCCGCCTGACGTAAAAAAGACGGTCTCTGGCTGCACGCCCATGCTCCGTGCTGCGCGCGCGCGCGCGTCTTCAAGGGCTTTCTTTGCATCAGTTCCGGCCTGGTGCAGGCTGGAGGGGTTTCCCCAGTGAGCGAGGGAAACGTCCATCGCTTTCCTGATGATTGCCTCATCGCACGGAGCTGTCGCCGCCCAGTCAAAGTAATGCTCCCGGCTACTCATTGCAAGGCTCCGCATAGCTCGCTGTCGGATACTTCGGTGATGTGCGTTTCCTGCGCGCCGCTTTGCAGAATCACCTTTACACGGCTGCTAGAATTCTTCTTGTCCTTGTGCATGGCTTCCAGAAGCTTTTGCTGCGCGCCTGGCATTCCTTGCAGCGCACCGGGAACAGGGCGTATGTCATATCCGTATGATGACAGAAGCTCCTTGCATTCCGCGGCGAACTGTCCGCTGCATCTGCCTGTCATGCGTGAAAGGTCGAGCGCGCGCGCGATTCCCCATGCCACCGCCTCCCCGTGTGTCACCGTTCCAAGCCCGGCGGCTGACTCCAGCGCATGCGCGAACGTGTGGCCGTAGTTGAGGAACGAGCGTTTTCCATGCTCCCTGAAGTCTTCATGAACGGTCTTGGCCTTTGCCTGCGCACAGATGAAAATCATCTTTTCAAGGAGCTCCTGATTCCGCCCCAGGACTGCATCCGCTCTTGCCTTTAAAATGTCCGTCAGCTCCCGTGAAAAGAGCAGCGCGGTCTTTATGACTTCGCCAAGCCCTGAAATGAATTCTTTCTGCGGCAGCGACTGCACGAATCCGCTCCAGATGTGAATGTTCCGTGCCGGATAAAAGGAGCCGATCATGTTCTTGTAGCTTCCGAAGTCACAGCCGGTCTTTCCGCCGATTGCAGCGTCAACATCAGCCAGCAGTGTTGTCGGGACAAATTCCACGTCAACTCCTCTTTTAAAGATTGACGCCGCGAATCCTGTCATGTCGCACAGAACGCCGCCGCCAATGGAAACAAACAGGCAGTTCCTGTTGAAATTCGAGTCGAGAGCCGCCCGGGCGATTGCAAGGACGTTTTCCATGGTCTTGAATGATTCGCCTGCTCCCAGAACGCACAGCGTGTCTGCCGCGTCCCTGTACACTGCGGGAAGCTGTGATGCCTGCCGTCCGCCGGTAAAGCGGAAAAAGAATTCCCTGCACGGTTCAAGCGACGCTATGGTGCTGTCTGTGACAAAGAGCCTGTTCCGTGCGCTGTCTGCGGGCGGAAAAAGGGAGGACAAGTCCGGCCTGCCGCTGTAAAAGAGGATATGGGAAGAGCTGAATCCAGAGTCCGGCGGAAATGAAAGTTCAAGTGACTTTGCTTCTGTGATGCGCATGCTTCTATTATAATGTGCTTGCCGTGCGCGTGCAATATGTGCGCGGATTTTTTGCTGCCGTCCGCCCGTGCCTTATGGAAATGCTTGTGCTTGAAAAATGCCGTCTGCTGTGGTATACTGCGGACATGAATAAAACTTGCACAAGACATGCACAGAGCTGCTTTGCTTCAAAAGCTGCGGGGGGGGGTGCTGTAGAACCTCTTTCCGGCGCGGCGCGCCTGCGCGCAGCCTTGCTGCGTCAGTAGAATCCGTTCACCATACCGTTTCTCATTCTCACAGTGCGTTCCGTCCGTCCGGGCGGGGCGCATTTTTATTTTCCAGACAGAACATTCATATTTTCTCCCCATACGGCAGGAAGCTGGAACTGGCGGAAATCCGCTCCCGGCACTCAACAGGAGTCTGGAACGAGCGGAAATTTGTTTCCCGGCAGTCCGGAAAGTGCTTTCAAATCGCGCTTGAAGTGTCCGCGCAATCCGGGAAGCGTCATCAAGCGGCGCTTGGAGCGTTCCCGCAGACTGTGCGGACGGATCAAGCGCGGCTTGAAGCGTGTTTTGAAGCCGTTTGATGACTTCAAGCGGCACTTGGAGGGCATTTTGAAGCCGTTTGGACAGTTCAAGCGCAGCTTGAGGGTACTTCCGGGGCTGTTTGGGCAGTCCAAGCATCACTTGAATCATGCCTTGAAGCCGTTTGGGACTTCAGGCGCGATTTTTGCATACTGCGTCTGTCTGGCGGCGGCGCAAAGGAGTTTTTATGAAGGAAATAGGTTCCATTTTTCTGGGGAACATGAACAACGCGGCGCACTTTCTGTTCGTGTCGAACATGGCGGAGCGGGCGGAAAAGGACGCTGCCGTGGCGGAAAAGTGCGCGGCGCAGGTTGCGGCGTTGCGCTCGGCGGTTACGGCGGAGGACGAGAACCTGCAAGTCAGCGCGAAAAGCCTCACCACGGACAGGATTGCGGCGGCGGACCGCCTGCGCGACCAGCTGTACGCGGGCTACAAGAAAGCCGTCGCGGGCTACGCGGAATTTCCCGCCTCTGAAATGGCGGAGGCTGCCGCGGCCTTGCAGCAGCACATCAGGGACTACAAGATTGACACGCAGGCGCAGCTTGACAAGGAGACGGGGCTGCTCGTGAACTTTGTCCAGGACTTGGAAGGCAGGCTCGCGGAGCAGGTGAAAACACTTTCGCTCACGGCGTTTGTGGCGCAGCTCAAGGCGGCGAACGAAGAGGTGCACGAACTTACGGGCCAGCGCACGGACGAGCGCTCGGCAAGGACTGCGGGCGCATTGAAAGCGGCTCGGGCTGCGAGCGACGGGGCGTACCGGGAGCTGGTGAGCCACGTGAACGCGCACGCGCTCATTGAGGGCGAGGCCGG
>JAGBGX010000003.1 GCA_017935745.1 Treponema sp.
ACGGGGGGGGGTACGGCAGAACTGGCCTAGAACATAATCCACATCTCACATACAGAAGGACGCACAATGCGGACAAAAGCCCGCGGAGTGCGTCCTTTTTTTCTCCGCTTGGAAGCGGAGCGAACTTTTCTAAGAGGGGAAGCCCTCTTTGCTTGCTTTTGGAGGGAGGAGAAACCCGCTTCGAAAGCAGAGGTTTCTCCTCCCTCCAAACCACCCGCCTCTTCCAGCACGACTTAGGGCTGCGCCCTAAGAACCCGGCTGTTCTGTTATTCGATGTTTGTTTTCCACGGCATGCTTTTGCTGCGCTTTTGGCAACGGAGCTTTCTTTTTCTATTGTACTTTTTTTCTTTCTCATGTTTCAACAGTCTCCGCAGTGCGCGGAGATATTTTTGTTTTTTGGAGGGAGCCTATGCTCAAGTACTGTTTGCGTGAGAACCTGCTCACCGCGGGCGGAATCCTGCGCCTGACAGGCTCCCGGCTCAAGTTCGACGCTTCGGACGAGGCGCAGGGCGTGTTCCTGATTCCGGCTGACGGCGGCGACGCCGTGAGGTGCGCTGTTGTCGCCGAGAACAAGCCCGCGCGGCTCATGGTCATGGTGCCGGCGGACATAAAGCCCGGCGCGTACTATGCGGAAGTGAGAACGAAGACAGGCAGCAACAGGCAGTTGACAAAAATGCTCAAGACAGGACGTTTTTCAAAACTGCTGGAAGCCGCTCTTCCAGTGTAGCGGACAATGTGCCCGATTGCAGCCGTGCGGATTACTCCATTACGGAAGTGCAAAACGCCGCCATTACGGGCAGTTCTGCAAGGTGCTTTCAGTCTCTGCGGGAGCATACTGACGGAGTGACGGACCCTGTGCAGTCCCACACAGGGACATCATAGTGTCCCGGCGGCGGACTGTATGATGCCCCACAAAGGGACATTAGACTGTCCGGGGTGCGGGCGGTATGCGGTGTTTCGGTTGAAACACAATGAAATTCCCGGCGGGAAGCCGGAGGAAATAAAGAACGAGGGATACAAATCCCAGAGGAGTAAACAAAATGAAACAGATGAATTTGCTTGCAGGCAGTTTGATTGCGCGCGCAGCAGCATGCGCGGTGTGTGCGGCGTTTATTGCGCTTGCCGGGTACTCCGGCGGCTCGGGGGGGGGAGCGGCAGCTCAGATCCCTGGGAGGAGCCTGAAAGCCCGGGCATCCCTGACAATCCGGACAGTCCAGATAATCCGACTATCCCGGACAGCCCAGATCCAGAGCAGTCAGACAATCCGAATCCTGACCAGCCGGAAGAGCAAAAGAGCATTTCCGAGCTGCTGAAAGAACTTATCACGAATTATGACAGCCTCGCAGGCAGCAGCGAGATAACGCTGAGCGCGCAGTCTATAAAAGCCGTGGGCAGCGTGTTTTTTGCCGAAAGCACAGTCGGCAAGGAGACAATACAAAACGCCATTCAGAACAGCGGAGTTCAGGACAGTGAAACCGAAGCCGCGCTTGTCGCCCAGGCAGAGGGGAACATGAAGATGCAAAAGTCGGGAGCACAGTACACATTCTCCAAGGCAGACTGCAAGCTTGTGTTCACGGGCGAATTTGACATCGATGAGACATACCTCATCATAGAAGACGGATTCTTGGATGTGGACTTGAGCGGGGCAACACTTAAATCAAAACGTACTGAACTTGTACAGGTAACTGAATTAAAAGATTTGTTCATAGACTTTTGCCCAGAAATTTCTGAAAGTAATTTTGATTATTATCAGATACTCATTTCGAATTTAGGCAAATCAGAATTTTGTCCTTCATTGCAGGAGCTTGCTCTTTATGGCAGCGGGGAAGATGACGGAACTATTCTTACTGTATTAAGTATGTATTATATAAATGCAGATTGTTTTGAAACACGGGGTCCAAAAAAATAGCTGAAACACACAATGCTGCCTGAACCAGGCAGCGCAGTCCTCTAGCAGTTTCTGTGAATCATTATGACACCACTACAGACAAACTGCCGTATTTCAGTTTATGAGTCCGACTCACCCCTTCACCAGCGCACGGAATTCCGCCTCGCTGATGATCCGGGTGCCAAGCTCCCGCGCCTTCCTGTTCTTTGCAGAGTCGCTTTCAGTATCGTTCGTGACAAGGAAGCTCAAGCCCTTCACCACGGACGACTTGACAGTTCCGCCGTTCTGCCGCACCAGCTCCTGCGCTTCCGCCCGCTTGAGAGTGGCAAGCTCCCCGGTAAAGCAGAACGACTTTCCAGAAAGCGTTCCCGTGCTTTCCCCCTGGACAACGGTCACAGCCCCCGAAGAAACAAGAAGCTCCATTTCCGCGCGGTTTTCCGCAATTCCGTCAGCAAATGACTGGGCGGAAGTCTCGGCAAACCGGTACACGGCTGCAATGTCATCTTTCTGCGCGTCAAGCATTTTTTCCAGCGTATTGAATCCGCCTTCAATCAGCAGCTCCACAACTGTCTCGCCCACGCCCTCTATGTCAAAGCCCGCGATGAATTTTGCAAGCGGAATTTTTCTGCGCGACTGAACCGAAGCAAACACTTTTTCCGCCCCGAGCGACTTCTTCTCCTTTTCCATGCTTTCTGAATTCAAAAAATACGGCGTCAAGTCCTGCACCGTGAGCCGGTAAAAGTCAAGGATGCTCCGCACTTTCTTTGTCCTGAAAAGCTCAGTGACAAGTGTTTCCCCCAGATCGCGGATATCCACAACGGAAACCCACTTTAAAAGCCGGTGCAGAATCCGCTTCTCGCAGTCCTTGTTCGGGCAGAACAGCCGCGTGCCTTCGTCTGCAAGGGCAGTTCCGCAGCTTGCGCACGTTTCAGGAAACACAACCGGCTCAAGCGCATCTCCCTCCCCGGGAACAACGCTTATAATCTTCGGAATGATTTCGCCCCGCTTGACAACGACAACATGGCTTCCAATCTGTATGCCGAGCGAGCGTATAAGGTTCGGATTCACAAGGCTCGCGCGCTTTACTGAAGTTCCGTTCAGATCAACCGGGTCAAAGACGGCGACAGGCGTATATGTCGCGCCCGATTCATTCCATTCGACACGCCTGACAACGGAAACAGCTTCCTCAAGGCTGAATTTGAACGCAATCTGGCGGTCAGGGCGGGAACGCTGCGCATCCTCGCGGTGTATGGCGCGCTCCTTTATGACAAGCCCGTCAATGTCATAGCCGAGGCTCCCCCGTGTCTCCATAATGCGCGCCCTCAGGTCAATCACTTCGCGGGCGCTTTTGCAGATAAACAGCGGCACCGTGCTGAATCCGCTGTCCCGCAGAAACGCAACCTTTTCCTCTTCATCCTTAAACGGCCCGTTTCCATCGGAAGCCCACGCATCATACACAATGAGCGAAAGGTTTTCGCATCCCTCGCCGTCCTTGCGTCTCATCAGTCCGTTTGCGGCGTTGCGGCAGTTTGCCTTGTCGGAAAAAAAAGACCTGTGCACTGCGTGCGTCATGATGACTTCGCCGCGGATTCCGCCCGTGAACGGCACCTTCAGGCTGGGGACAATGCCCTGCATTTTCAAAGCGTTTTCAGTGATTACATCACCCGCAGAGCCGTCGCCCCGCGTTACAGCGCGCAAAAGCTTTCCGTCCGCATACTGAAGCTCAAGGCTTGCGCCGTCAAGCTTGTACTCCACAAGGTACTCGGGATACTCATGCTTTTCCGCCCATTCAAGGAATTCCTCAGGCGAAGCGGCTTTTTCCTGGCTTCCCATCGGCATGATGTGCGGCGCCTTTTGAAAATTTCCTGAGTCTGCTCCAATCCTGTGCAAAACCGGGTTCGCGCTGTCCAGGGACTTAAGCTCGTCCCACAGTCTGTCGAATTCCGCATCGCTGATTTCGCCCTCGCCGTTGTAATACGAGTCCTGATACCTTGTTATCAGCGTCTCAAGCTCCCTGATTCTCTCTACGGCCCTGCCCTCCGGCTTTTCCCGTCCGGCGCTTTCACTGTCAAACAAATCCACAGGCTACTCTCCATCCTTGAGGAACAGAATCTCATAAATGCCCCTGCCGGCATCTATGCCTTTCTGCTCGAATTTTGTGCATGGCCTCCATTCCTGCCGCGGCGCAAATCCCTGATAGCTGTTATGGATTCCTTCCGTGAGGCTAAGCTCCTCCAGCGCGCTGCGCGCATATTCCTCCCAGTCAGTCGCAAAATAAATGTAGCCGCCCGGCGCAAGCTTTGAGACAATAAGGTCAGTCCGGGGACGCTGGATCATCCTGCGCTTATGGTGCTTTTTCTTCGGCCACGGGTCAGGAAAGAAAATATGAAATCCTGCAAGCGAGCTGTCAGGAATCATTGTCTCAAGGATTTCCAGAGCGTCATACTCAATGATGTACAGGTTCTTGAGCTGCCGCTTTTTTATTTCCCCCAGAAGCCTGCCGACTCCCGGAACGTGCACCTCGCTTCCGATATAGTTTATCTCAGGATGCTCCTGGGCAATCAGGGCGGTGGCATGCCCCATTCCAAATCCGATTTCCATTATGACAGGATTCGTATTGCTGAAGATTTCTGTAAAATTGAGGGTGCGCCGCTCAAAGGGAATGCACCAGACATGATGAAGCTCCTCATAGCTGCGCTTTTCATTGTCTGTCATGCGTCCGGCCCTGATGACATACGTCCTCACCGGCCGCCGGAAAAAACTGCGCTCTTCTCCGCTATCAGCGGCTCCGCTGTCAACGGAAACAGTTCCATCAGCATCATTGCTAGGCATCAAATTCTCCCATAAAAAGCCAATGAGGAAATACCAATTCCCGGCTTGGCTTTTTACGTGCTTCCGCAATGCAATGAGGAAGCACAGTAGATAAGAAAGCTCGCAACGCGAGCTTTGAGTATAAAAACTGCGCTATTTCAGCAGTTTTTGTCTTGCACTTCTGAAAAAGGCGCGCCTCTGCGGCGGCATTTACCTGTCACTGTTTTCCTCTTCATATCTATGCACGGGCGGCATAAGGCACACCACAGACATATCTTCCATATAATAGCATTCCCGCAGAACGGACGCATTCCTGAACGCATCCGAAGACGAGCCCTGCTTCTGCTCTCCAAAATAAACAAGAACCGATTCCTGCGAATAGGCCGCTGTCAGCTTTCTGTATTCCGCCTTGATTATGCCGGGAAAATCAGCGGCTGTCGCCTGCAAAAAGGAGGCAGGATATTCCACTTTAAAGGCAGCTTCAGCTTCCCGCCCGGAACAGTCCTGATACACCGCGCAATAGCGTCCCTGCGGCAGCTGCTTTCCGTGTGCCGGCATAATATGCGCGCTGCCAGCCCAGCCCGCATAATCCTTGACCGGCACTTTCACAGGCTGCTGCGCTGTCCACTCAAGCCCGGACTCTTCATTGCAGATGCGCAGCTCGTCAGCAAGCCGCACATCACTTTCCACATTCACAAAGACAGCAAGCCTTGTCTTTGGCAGCGCATCAGTTTCCGCATAGTCAAAGACGGTAAAGGCGCGGGCATGCGAAACAGACGGCCCGCTGTCAGAGCAGGAAAAAAAGACCGCGCAGCAAACGGCAAGGACAGCCAGCAGAATCCGCATGATCTAAAAATTGAATTTTAAGTTGATGACTGTAAGATCGCTCGCCGTGGACTGGTTGACAATGGATTCAAATTTGACATTTACTTTCTTGCAAGCATCCTCAAGATACGAAAAATAGTACAGGCCCAGATCCGTGCCTTCCTGTCCGTCACTCTGGCGGTAAAAGTCCACAAGCGACTTTTTCTTGAGGTTCACTGACATCTTGCTTTCAATAGTCTCCTTCACTTCATTCTGCTCATCGTCCTTATTGTACAGCATTATCTGCAAAAGCCCCTGCTTTCCAATCGACATGGAGCCGCCGCCGATTGTCCAGGAAAGGGAGACCAGCTCGTGCTTGCGCTGAAGCTCCTTTACAATCTGCGAGCGGATTTCAGGATCAAAAATGAGCGTGTCATAGTTTTCAATTCCCTGGTACAGGTATTTGGCAGCCTTGCGGATATTCGTGTTTTCACTGCTCAGGGCAAGCTCCATGACCATTACGGCAATGTATTCGGCAACCTTGGACTTTGTCATGTAAGACGCCAGATGCTGCCGCAGGATTGACAGAATTTCATTGAATCCGTCATTCTTAAAGAATTTGATGATAATGTACCAGTTCATCAGGCTGAGCCGGTTCAAAAACTTTTCAGTCATGAGAAGATACACATTTTTTTCTTCCGGCGTATATTCGGAATTGTCCATTATCGTCTTCCACACCGGATCAAGGATTGTCTTTTTTGCGGCCTGAATCGTGGAATCCTTCATTGAAAGAGAAAGCCTGAGCTGCTTGTCGGAAATGCTTGTCTTTTCGTCAATAAGAGACGAAGGATTCTGCCTGTTATGACGGCGGACGCACTCGCACTTTATCATGGCATCGTAAATTTCCCTGTCGAACTGCTTGTACAGAATGGAAAAGACAATGACTTTTGAAAGATCCATGACTTCCTGCCGGCGCGAGACAAATTCCGGCATTGAAATCTCCAGCCGCGAAATATAGTCCAGCAGAATCATGTTTTGCAGCGAGCTTGGCGAAAAATGCTCCATACTGATGCCGTGTGCAGAACGATTGTCAGCAAGCTTCAAATTCAGCAGCTGCTTTTTATGACTTAAAAAGTGCGAAGTGCCTTCTTCCGTAAGAATAACCTTCAGAGGCAAATCCAAAATAAATTTTTTCTTTTCAGCACACATTGCTTATATACAGCTCCTTCTGCTCCGCCAATAAACACTGAACTGCCTGTTTTCAGTATATAGCATTATCTAGTATACCCTAAAAAAACGGTCTTGTAAACATATTTTTATATGGCACATACTCTGGGCGGAAAGATTCATGCAGGCGGAGAGCATCATTCCTTTAAAAACCGCGCTGATATTGCAGGAAGCGGCGATTTTAAGTACACTTATCTGCAATGGAAAAGCGAACGGCAGCACTCATACCGCTTGTGACTTCTCTTTTTTTCCTGATGCTCCATTGCAGCGCGCTTCATGCCCAAAGCAGCGGCATATCTTCCTTTGCCGGCACATCAGGCAGGATTGAATCATTCCTTGCCCGGAGCAATGTGCGCTTTACGCTGCAAAGCCAGGTTCCGCCGTTCGCGGGGCAGTTTCCCCGGAATATTTCCGTTGAAATTCCGCCGGACACAGAAAAGGCTGAAGCTGATGCGGATAAAAGCGGAATCACATCTGTCTTTTTTATCTTCAGCCATGACTATGTTCTGGAAAACAGCCGGTTCATGCTGAAATTCATCAGGCTGACGCAGGAAAAGAAGCTTCCGTACCGCTGCACTATTGTTTTTACAGCCGACAGGGAAAAGCCTCTGCTTCCGCAGGAAAGCGGAATTCAAAGCGCAACAGAGCTGTTCGCCGAAAGCATCCATGACGCAGACAGCAGCTGCGCTGTCCTTGTGCGGAGCGAAACTGCTGCGCCGCCCTTTATTTCAACGGAAGGAGACGGAACCGTTTCTCCCCAGTGGATTGTCCAGACGCTGAAAAAAGCATGCATGCAAAACCAGAAGCCTGCGGGAGTAAAGTCATCGATACTGTACATCTACAGGCCGCAGGCATACAGAAACAACAGGCGGCTTTCGGCATTCCTGCGCAACGAAATTCCTGCGGCGGAAATTCCTCTGGGGCATACAGAAAAAGATCTTGCAGTCCTTTCTTCAATCGAAGACATCCTTGTGCTTTCCCGGAGCAGCATCTGGAACAGGCACTATAACTTTATTCCAGCAGGAACCGCGGGAATATGGCTCAACGAAGCCCAGATTGCGTTTATCTATCTGCTGTTCACGGCGGGCGTCCTTTTTTTTATCTGCTTCTATTCCTTTTCATACAGCGGAAAAAACGAAGCCGTCCTGAAGGACATATCGCGGACATGGTTTTTCATTCCGGCTTACGCTGTCACAACGGCAGCCGCGCTCACGCTGTTTCAGAACCTGTTTTTCTTTGCGCGGGAAAACCCGATCCTGTATTTCTCGCTGAAAACGGTTCCTGCTATTTTTGTAATGCTTTCGGCCCTGTATATGCAGGTTCTCTTTGGCATCAGAGTCTCGCTTTCCGCGACAAATTTTTTCTGCATACTGTGCAGCGCCATCAGCGTGTTTGTGTTCACCGCGCTGGATCTGTCGCTCATGATTATTTTCATTGCCGAATGTGCCATCGCCTTCATCTTCAGGAAGCGGCAGAGCGTGTTCTTCAGCATGATATGCATTGCACTGATGATCATACCGTTTCTGTTCCTCCTGTCATCAGTCTTTATTGATGCCGGCAAGGAGACAGTCCTGCTGCTGATACGGACACCGTTCGCTGAAAACGTGCTGCTTTCCTGCGCGCTGCTGCCGTTTCTGTTCCAGTGGAAAAAACTGATTCTTGTCTCGCATTTCAGCGAGTCCCGCCGCAAAAATGCAAGAAAGCGGATTCTGGCGGCAAAGGGAATTGTTCTTTCCGCGCTTTTCTCAGGAACACTGTATGCAGTCCTTCAGTCGGCGGCCGTTCCGCTCAGGCACGGACTGCTGACAGATGACAGCAGCCCGCAGGTTCAGGAAGCGCAGGAGCCTCCCGCTGACATCGCGTTCCGCAGCGAAGATATATTCAGCCTCAGGCAGCACAGAATCAGCATTGCGCCCAGGGACGGCTTTTCCATTGTGCGGTGCGTCATGACGCTGGAGACAGATGCATTCGTTCCGTTTTATGAATGCAACTTCGGCTACAGCATGGTCAGCGCGCACAAAACGCAGATTGCAATCCCCGATTTTCCTGAAAACGAAGCAGATGTCATTTTCAGTTCCGACAGAGAAACTGCAATTGCAGTAAGCATCACCGTTTATGCGGCGGACAGCAGCGGGCATCTTGTGCGCTGGGAAAAACAGCTATATATAGAAGGAACCGCCAATGAACAGAATCTATGAGCCTGTTTTTTTCCATATAGACCTGGACGCTTTTTTTGCCTCTGTTGAGCAGCACGACCATCCAGAATACCGCTCAAAGCCGGTCATTGTAGGCGGAATTCCCGGGGACAGGCGGGCTGTCGTTTCAACGGCTTCCTATGAGGCGCGCAAGTACGGAATCCACTCTGCCATGCCGCTGTCAAGAGCCGTAGAGCTGTGTCCCGGCGGCATTTTCCTGCGCTCCAATCACCGGCGCTATTCAGAAGTGTCCCATCAGATAATGGAAATTTTCAGCGAGTTTTCGCCTTCAGTAATCAGAATGTCCATAGACGAGGCGTTTATTGATGCGACAGGAACGGAGCGTCTTTTCGGGCCGCCGCTTGAGGCCGCGCAAAAAATAAAGCGGCGCATCAGGGAGGAAACGGGGCTGACGGTAAGCATCGGGATTGCAGGCACAATGTACGTGGCAAAAATCGCCTCAGGATACAAAAAGCCGGACGGAATAACAATAGTGCCGAAAGGAGCTGAGGAAGAATTCATGCTGTCGCTGCCGCTGGAAAAAATCTGGGGAATCGGTGAAAAAACACTGGACCGGCTCAAAAAGGCGGGCATCTTTACGGCGAAGGAGCTTCATGAAAAGTCACTGAACCTGCTTGCCGCGCTGTTCGGGGAGAGCACAGGGCGCTTTCTATACAACGCTGTGCGCGGAAGCAAGGAAATAGTTTTTGGCGAGGAGGCGAAAAACCGTTCCATCAGCGCAGAGCGGACATACCGATTTGACCTGACTGACAGGTACGACATTGAGACTGCGTTTATGGAGCTTTCAGAGCAAGTTATCTGGCGGCTTCACAAGGAAAATGCACGCTCCCGGACAGTTGTCCTGAAAATCAGATATGACGACTTCAGGACGGTGACGGTACAGGAGTCATCGGACGTTCCGGTCACGAATACAGACGATCTGTTTGAGCGGTGCAAGCAGCTTTTCAGCAAAAAGTACGAAAGCCCGCGGGGAATCAGGCTGCTTGGAGTCGGCGTTTCAAATGTGGAGGACGCAGACACCCCGGTGCAGGCAGAGCTTTTTGAGTCCGGCAGCGCAAAGAAAGCCAGGCTTGAAAAGGCAATCTTTGACATGGAGCGAAAGAACCAGAGCCTGAAAATCAGAAAAGCCCGTCTCCTTGCCTCAAGCCGAAGTGCTACTGAAGAGGAGCAAAATAGCCCGTCTCATCACGGCCTGAACGGTTGAGAAGATATGTCTCCACTTCCACAGGCAGATACTTTCTTCCGTATTCAGTTGAAAGCGAAGACTCATACTTGAACTGGTACAGCCCGGACGGAATGTCAAGAATGTCCTTGACAACAGGAGCAAGCCCTTCCGGGCGGTAAATATAGTACATCTTTCCGTTCGTTTCGTCCGTAACATAGGAAATTTCTTCAGCCGGAGCATTCTGGGAAAGAAGCACGGTGCTGAAGGAAATCGCGTTGTTATTGCAATATGACGCGAGATCAGAGAGGCTGTATTTTGTAAAGGATGCCTGCCCGGCCTGTCCCGCCGTGATGTAGATGATGCCGCGCTTTTTTTCAGCATTTACAAGGCCGTTCGCCGCAAGCCTGAACGCAAGGTCAAGCGCAGGCTCCTGCGAATACGGGGTCTTGAGCGCATCCGCAGAAAATTCGGAAAGCTGCCCGGGATTTCCGCTGAATTCAGCCGCCGGAACAGTTCCCGCGGAAATGACGGACACGCTGCCCTTTCCGTCCATGGCCGCAGTGATTTCCCGGACTGCGCTCTCAAGCTGCTCCTCATATCCGCGCATTGAAACGGAACGGTCGATAAGGATTGTTATGTCCGCAATGTCATTGTTGTTCGCAGCGCCCAGAAGGACAAGGCCGGAAACAGGCTTCTTTCCTTCAGTGACAAGAAAATTTTCCTGCTTCAGCCCCACGACAGGCTGCCGCTTTCTGTTTTCAACCCGCACTTCAACAATCACTTCCGGGAAACGGTCGGCAATGACCCGCTCAATCTGGACAAAAAAGCCGCCCACAAGCTCCGTCATTTTCGACATGATATAAATCTCGTTCGCCTTAAAATCAGTTACAACTATGTTTCCGTTGCGGTCGGAAACAGCGCTCGTAATCATGCCGCCCTTGCCTGTGACTGCATTTTCAGAGACTGCGCCGGTGGAAATATCAACCGCATAAACCCTGTTTCTGTCGGTAAGCAGCAGGCAGTTTTCCCCCCAGTTCTTGAGGCTTTCAGGGCGGGAAAAAGTCTTGTCATTGACGAGAATGCCGATGTAGTTCCCTGACTTGTCGAATTCATAGATTCCGCCGCGCACACTGTCCGCGACAAAGATCCGTCCCTCCGCAACCGCAATTCCTGTAGGCGACTTAAGCCCCGGAAATCCGCCGGACTTTCCGCCGAAGCAGAGAAGACCGTTTCCTTCAGAATCGAAGACGACTACGCGGCTGTTTCCGAAGTCGGTTGCATACACATTGCCGAATTCATCCTCAGCAAGATACTGCGGGCCGACAAACTGCCCCTGTCCTCTTCCCCGCGAGCCAAAATACGACAGAAACCGTCCCTGCGGATTCAAAACCGCAATGCGGTCCCCGGCGCTCTCGCAGACAGCAAGGTTGCCGCTGTGCAGGCGGATAACATCTGTGGGACGGTCAAATCCGTTCAGAGGGCCTCTGTTCCGCTGTATGACAGTTCCGTTCACGTCAAGCCGGAGAAGCTCATTTGAGCCGTAAGCTGCAATCCAGATGCTTCCGTCGCCGTTTGCAAGCGATGACATCGGCTGGCTGTAAATGAGATTGCTGCCGTTTCTGCTTGGAAAGGCGCCTGACTCCGTGAACCGCTGGTCAAATCCGTCGCCGAAGCCTGTCACACGCCTGTCGCTCACAATTTCAACCCGGTTCTGCAAAAGAAGCCCGCCGTGCCCGGACTCCAGCGCATAGTTCCACAGCTGAAGCGCAGCGCCCTCAATGCCTGAGCGGTAGTAGGCCTTTCCCAGCCAGTCGAGAATCAGCGTCTCTCCCGGAAGATAGGAAAGCGCTTTTTCAAATTCAAGGATGCTCTCATTGAACGCGCCCCGGTAATAGCTTTGCACGCCGCGCCGGAATTCCTCTTCCGCAAAGCCTGCATTCGCCGACCTTGTAGTCCTGTCCTCATTGCGCACCGTGTCTTCCAAATTCGACTGTGAAAAGCCGTCCGCCGCAAGCAGCAAAGAAATTGCCGCGAGTAAAAGTATGTTTTTCATTTGCAGTTCCTATTCTTCCGCACCCTGAATTTCCTGCAGGTGCTCCATAATCACAGGCTGTGAGCCGCCTGCCTTTGCGGCTCGGCGCGCATACGTTCTTGCCTCTGAGTAAAGCCCCATTTTATAGTACACCCAGCCCATGCTGTCAAGGCAGGCCGCGCTTTCAGGCAGAAGATCAAGAGCCTTTTTGCAGCAGCTCAGCGCCTTTGTCAGATCCGTACCCTCGCAGGCCAGCACATAGCCCATTCCGTTAAGCGCAGTCGGATTGTCCGCGTCTTCTTCAAGAGACTTTTCATAGTAGCTGAGGCTTACCGAAGGCTTTCCTTCTTCCCACGCAATATATGCAAGCGATGCATACACTGAAGAAAGCCGGTAGCCGGCATCCAGAAGCCTGTTCAGCTCAAAGTCCGCAAGATTCTTTCTTCCGGTAATGCAGTAAATGACCGCAAGAAGGTACCGGCACTGGAGAACACGTTCTGAGCTGCCGCCGTCTTCTCTGGAGGAAGCCGTGACAACCTGCTCCAGATACAGAAGCGCGTCATCATACTTTTTCAGCCGGGCATAGCACAGCCCGATGTAATATGCAAGCTCAGCCGGATCAGCCGTGCAGTCATCTGGAAGCGAAAGAAAATACGCAAGCGATGATGAATGCTCGCCCCTGTTATAAAGCGCAGCTCCTTCCTTTATATAATCTTTTTCCGCCATATTCCGCCCGCCTTGGTTTTCTCAAGTGAAGATGCCTGATGCTCTCTGTCAGACAGCCCAGTCTGCCGCGCAGCCTGCTTCCGCCGCAGAAGGCTCCGCCTGTATGACGCTCACAGACACACAGCCGCTTTCAGTCGCAGCAGCATCCGTGCCGCTTCCGCCGAAGGAAAGAACATCATCTCCCTCCGTCCTGGAATACTGCCTTCCGCATTCCTGCGCCACCAGAACTGCCTCCCAGTATCTCCGTATGCACGGAACCGTTATCCGCGCGCCCCGGTATGCGCTCATTGCCGGCATATTCACATTTACAAACCGGCTGAAATACGTGTGCCGGGAATCAAGGCGCACAGCCGTTCCGCACAGCGAAACCAGCGTTCCAAGGTTCTTCAGCGCAAATTCAGCGGCCTGCTCAAAGTAAAGGGAGCTGCCTGCATCACTTTTTTCCCGCGCGCCGCTGTCAACGCTGAGCGCAATCCCGGGAATGCCGGAAAGGCTTGCATGGCGCGCGCCGCCGCACGTCCCCGAATAAATGATGTCAGTTCCGATGTTCGGGCCGTGGTTTATGCCGGAAATGACAGCGTCAATTTTCACCGGGATATAGTTTCCTTTTAAAGCTGAAAGAACGCAGTCAACAGGAGAGCCGTCCAGCGCATAGGCCGCCTTGCACAGAAACGCCGCCTCATCCGCCGTGCAAAGCTCAAGCGGAACCGCGCAGTTCATCTGGCAGGAAGCTCCTGACCTGTTTGATTTCGGCGCGACAATGTAGATGCTGTGCTCCCTTGAAAAGACCCGTGACAGGACAGCGATTCCCTCTGAGCCGATTCCGTCATCATTTGTAAGCAGGATATTCACAGCAGCCTCACTCCCTTTGCAGGCTTGACTTCAAAACAGACAGCCGAAAATCCGAAAATCTTTTCATATTCGCACAGCCGCCCGCGGTATTTTTCAACATCGCATGAACGCAGTATCGTATAGACTCCCCGCCCGAACCCTTTCCCCGTGATGCGGCCGCAGTTGACGGGATTCCTCAGGTCGTCAGGATTTTCGTCAAGCTCATGGACACGCTTGAGAATCCAGTCGATTTCGGGGCAGGAAATGTCATACTCGCGCATATTCTGATGGCTCTTGTTTACAGAACGCGCAAAGGAAGCGAAGTCATTTTTCTGGATTGCGGCCACACAGTCAAGCACGCACTTATGCTCGCTCATCACGCACAGAAGCCGCCGCTTTACATCTTCGGTGACAACGCTCAGCACTTCGTTCACTTCCGTCTTGTCAGCTTCATACTGCCAGCCGCCCCATGCGTTTACATTGCGCTCCTTCAGCTCGCCGAGAAGCAGCACATTTTCCGGCTGCATGAGGCTGTCCTCATTCCACGTGACAATCCGCGGAACACGCGCGTCCGTAAGGATGACTGTCTTGTCTTCAAATGAAAAAGGAAGCAGACTCCACGACTTGCGTGCATAGTCTGTCAGGACAAGGGAATTTTCTTCGGAAAAAATCGCCGCAAACGAATCTGCCGCATGGTTCGCTGTTCCGAGGAAATTCCTGTTGGCGCGGTCAAGCACCTGAAGCATCTGCTCCTGGCTGCACTGCAATGAGCACAGCTCCCGTATCACCCAGGCGGACGCAACCTTTATTGCCGTTGTAATGCCGAATCCGGCGGACGGAAGAATGTCTGAATAAATGGTAAAGTCTATTCCGCTCAGAGAAAAGCCGCTGCTCGAAAATCCGTAGAGAACAGACTTTATCGCGTTTGCCCACTTGTCCTCTTTTCTGAGCTTGAGGGAAGACAAGTTTGTATGCTTGCGCTCCCCTGTCTGGACAAAGCTGCATTTAAAGCTTGTGTCGCTGCGGACGGAACCGGCAACAAAAACAGGAAGGTTTACAGCCATGGACAGCGTCTTGTCCTTGAAGAACCAGGTATGCTCACCCGCAAGATGGAACCTTCCGGGCGCGACGGCGACAGCATCGGGCTTTTTTCCGTATTCCTTTACGTGCTCGTCTATAACTCTTTCCATTAATACCCCGTCCCCGTTTTTATTATTGAAATTTTCTCTATATATTATTAGAATGATACAATGAATTTGCTGTTTTTTCAAGTTTTTTGTGCAATCTTTTCAGGCGCATCAGAGGCCGCTTCCATTGCCAATGAACTGCTTCCCGCAGGCTCCCCGTTTTCTGCGCTTGTCTGCCTGGCGCCGCTTTACTGCGCGCTCTATACAGCAAAATCATACAGAAGCTCATTCCTGATTTTTTTTCTCCAGACGCTCACTGTCCATCTGGCCTCCAGCTGGTGGCTTGCGCATTTTCACGGATTCGCGTTTTTTACGCTGGGAGCGAGCGCGGCAGGAACTGCGTTTCAGGGCGGGCTGTGCGGCATTCTGGCCTTTTCATTTCCTCATGAAATTTCAGCGGAGCAAAAGCTTGCGGAACGGGCCGGAATCAGGCAGGGAGACATGATCAGGCGGATGATGTGGTTTTCCGCCGTCTGGGTAGGCTACGAATACATAAAGTCAACGGGAGCGCTCGGCTATCCGTGGGGAACGGTCTTTATGGCCGCATACAAATGGAGCGCGCTCACGCAGATTGCAGACATCACGGGAACATGGGGCATCACATTCCTCTTTGCGCTTTCTTCTTCTGCCTGTGCGGAAGGCATTCTGCTCTTTCAGTCCACACTGAGCGGCCCGGAGCGGAAAAAGGCAGCGGACCGGTACTGCCGGGCAGTGAAATTCACCGCCGCCGCGTTTGCGGTCTGCATCCTGTACGGAGCTGTGCAGCTGAGCATTCCCCGGACACCTGAAAAGCACTTCAGCGCAGTCCTCGTCCAGCAGAACGCCGACCCGTGGAAAAGCGGAGACAGGCAGGCCATCGCAGTTTCCAAGGAGCTTACAGAAAGCGGAACCAGGGAGCTTGAGCACAGCGGATACAAGCCGGATCTGGTAGTCTGGAGCGAAGGAGTCCTTTCGCGCAGCTTTCCGGCGGCACAGGACTACTACTCCCGCTTCCCTGAGGACGAAAGCCTGCGCAGCTTCATACAGAAAACAGGCGCTCCGTTTTTAATCGGCGGAACCGTGACAATAGACAGCGTGCGCCGCAAAAGGGCAAACAGCGCAATCCTGTTTGACAGGAACGGAACATACTGCGGATTCTACAGCAAGATTCAGCTTGTTCCGTTCGCTGAAAAAATTCCGTATGCCGGGCATCCTGTCATGAAAGCCCTGATGGAAAAAACGGCAGGACTTTCCTCAAGCCTTTCGTCCGGCTTCCAGTATGTCCTCTTTAAGATTCCGATACGGGAAAACCAATGGCTCCCGGCGCCGCTTGACAGCGGTCAGCCTGAGCATGCGCAGATTTCACTGGACAGCGCGGGCATTGTCCCGGAAACGGAGCGGGAGCGGTATGTCTTCAGCACAAAAGAGCATCCGCTTTCCTTTGTGAAATTCACCGTGCCTATCTGCTTTGAAGACGCGTTTCCTTCCGTCTGCTCGCGGCTGTACAGCATGGGAAGCGAAGTCTTTCTGAACATAACGAACGACTCCTGGAGCAAGACAAAATCCGCGGAGCTTCAGCATTTTATCGTCTCCAGCTTTCTCGCAATTGAATACAGGACAACGCTGGCCCGGTGCGCAAATTCAGGCTATACAGCCGTTGTGAATCCGGCAGGAACTGTCATATTCAGCCTGCCGCTGTTCACGGAAGCTTCCGCAGGAATCAGAATTCCTGTGTACGGACGGAAAACGACTGTTTACTCCGTGTACGGCGACTGGCTTGCAAAAAGCATGATTCTCCTTGTGCTTCTATACATACTTTATGCATATTTCAAGAGGTTTCACTTTGAAAAAAACAGCTTCATTGCGCGGTGCAAGAGCCTGCGCAACTGTCTTGTGCGCGGTTCTGATATATCTGGCCGGACTTGAGCCGTTTAAAGCCGTCCAGTGCGCGGCGACAGTCCTGTGCGGATGCGTGCTCGGCGGAATTCACGGGGCAGGAGCGGCAGGACTGTACATACTGTTCTGCTGCATCCAAAACGGATTTGAAAGCCTCTTTTCGGGTGAAGGCGCAGCATGCTGGGGACTGTTTCTCGGCGCGCTTGCCTCAGGCATCATTTCCGGGATTCCGTCCGTCTTTGAGCGCAGAATTTCTTCCGCAGGCACCACGGCACGCGTCACTGCGGGAGCCGCAGCAGGATTCGCGCTGTACTATCTGGGCGAATGTATCTTTATAAGCGGATTCAAGGAGATTGCCCTGTCTGAAGCGGTTTTCAGCATTCCGAAGCTGATTTTTACCGCCGCAGTTTCATGCGCGCTCAGGCCCGTCGCTGCCCGTCTGCTCTATCCGCCTGAGCTTGCAGAAAAAGAGCTGGAAGAACTTATGGAGCAGCTGAAAAAAAAGCTGTCCAGCAAGCTGAACTCATAGTGTCAGCCTGAACCTGATTCAGCATGACATCACTTTTTGAAAATCTCCGTCAGAAAAAAAAGCAGAAAACTGATTTTTTAGCACTTCACAAAACAATGAATCTCTGGCACACTGACTGCGTATGAAACACATGACGCACATTCACCGGCTTTCTGCCGCTACTGCAATTGCCCTGGCTGCGCTTCTGCTTCCGCTTTTCGCTGCCCCGCAGACAGCCTCCGGCATTCCGCCAGCACAGTTTTCTGACACCGGCTTTGTCCGTGTCCGCGGCACAGAGCTTGCAGACGCAGACGGAAGCAGTTTCTTTGTGAAGGGAATGTCATTCGGAAACATGGTCTGGGACAATCCGCCGTCGCCTCCAAAATATCACCACACAAAGGAAAGCTACGCAGAGCTGAAGGAAGCAGGATTTAATTCCGTGCGCTTCTATATAAACTACCGTCTCTTTGAGGACGATTCCCGCCCGTACAAGTACAAGGAGCAGGGATTTGACTGGCTCAGCACAAACATCGGCTGGGCAAAGGAAGCGGGCATCAGGCTTATTGTAAACATGCACGTTCCGCAGGGAGGATTCCAGAGCAACGGCGGCGGAAAAAAGCTGTACACGGACAGAGAGCTGCAAAAAAGGCTCATATCCCTCTGGAAAGCAATCGCGGGCCGCTACTCGCAGTGCAGCACAGTCATCGGCTGGGGAATCATAAATGAGCCGTTTGTTCCGTTCAAGGACGATGTAAAAACATCCGCGGCGCAGTACCATGAGCTGGCGCAGGAAATCGTCCGCGAAATCCGGCAGGCGGACAAGAACCACGTCCTTTTTGTCGAGCGGCTCCTTGCCATCTCCGATGAAAAAGGCAGATACATGCCGTTCGGCCCGGAAGACTATTTTCCCGCCATAGATGACAGCAACACGGTATATGAGATGCACAGCTATGAGCCTATGATGTACACGCACCAGAAAGCCGGCTGGATTCATGGCGCTGAAACATATGATACGCGGTACCCTGATGAAAACCTCGTGTTTTCTTCCCGGGAAACATGGCTCAGGGAATCGACCGTGCAGTTCAGGAACAGCTGCGGATTTCCCAAAAAATGGACACAAGTGTCCTATGAATTTTCAGCTGACGGAACTGACGGCGCAAACCTTCTGCGTGTCTCCATAAAGCCCAGCATGCTCTCAAAGAGAGGAACGCTTTTTATCGATGATATTTCCGTTGTGAAAACGGACAGCAGCGGAACGCAGACAACGCTCAAGGAATACAGCTTTGACACGGAAGAACCGTGGTACTTCGGCTCAAATCCCGGGCGCCCAAGCGGAAGATACTGGCACGAATCCGGCACCGGGCACCGCAGGAACGGATGCCTTGCAGTGCAGGGCACACAGGACTGGGCATACCTGTCTTCCGCCGACAATATCCTGCTCCAGGAAGGCTGCACGTACCGTCTCACGATGTGGATCAAATTTCAGGGTGTTCCCAGGGAATCAGCTGCCGCGTTCGGCTTTGACCTGTATTCAGCGGACGCATTTCCGTTCACAAAGGACGGGCTTGCCCTCATAATCAGGGAGCAGCTTGACGGAATACAGAACCGCGGAAAGCCAGTGTACATCGGAGAATTCGGCTGCATCAGGAGCTGCTTTGAAAAAGACAGGAGCGGAATTTTCCGCGGCGGAACTGATTTTGTGACGGACTGCATAGAGCTGTACCGGCAATCCCCGGCCGTCTGCGGATTCAACTATCACACATACCACGAATATTCATTCGGGCTGCATTACAGCGATCCCGCGCGCAGCCTGCCGGACGAAAAAGACATGAACAGGGAGCTGGAGGCCGCTTTCAGGGAGATTCTGCCGTCCATACGGTGATTTCCTCTCCAAAAGCCGCCCGGCTCTCTGAGCGCAAGCCATGCGCCTACAGAACTCAGACCGAAACGAACGTCTCAGCCTGAGTGACGCGCCCGCGCGGCTCTACAGAACGCAGATCGGAACGAACGTCTCCGCCTTGAGTGACGCGCCTCCGATAAGCCCTCCGTCGATGTCCGGCTGGGCGAGCAGCTCCGCGGCGTTGGACGCCTTCATGGAGCCGCCGTACTGGATGATTGCCTCTTCCGCAACCTTCTCATTGTACAGCCTGGCGATATAGCCGCGGATGAACTTGTGGATTGCCTGCGCATCGGCGGGAGTCGCCGTCTTGCCCGTGCCGATTGCCCACACCGGCTCGTAGGCGATTGTCACGTTCTTCATCTGCGCCTCTGTAACGCCCGCAAGTCCCGCAGAAAGCTGGAACGCGCACACCTGCTCAGCCTCGCCGGCCTCGCGCTCGCTCAAAAGCTCGCCGATGCACAGGTCGACTGCAAGGCCTTCGTTCAGGGCGCGGCGCACCTTGCGGTTGATAAGCTCGTCGCTCTCGCCGATTTCGTGGCGGCGCTCGGAATGCCCCAGAATCACGCACTGCACGCCCAAGTCCTTGAGCATTTCGGTGGAAACCTCGCCCGTATGCGCGCCGTTCGCAGTGGCGGCAACGTCCTGCGCTGCAAGGATAATGTTCGAGCCTTTGACAACCTGGGAAACCGCGTCAAGGTATACGAACGGAACGCCAATCATGAACTTGTTCGGCTTTCCCTTGAGCTGCTCCACAAGATCCTTCGCCAGGGCGACAGCCTCCGCCCTGCTCGTGTTCATCTTCCAGTTGCCGGCAATATAATGAGTGCGTGCCATATAAAAACTCCTCTAAGTAATTTTGATTTCAGTGTACATCAATCAGAAAGGAAAATCAACATACCTCAACGCAAGCGTCGGGGTATGAAATCCCTCCGCACGAATCAACTGCCGGGTCGGCGGGAAGATCTGCATTGCTCAGCCCGAGGCAGTTTTTCAAACGTGCGACTACTCCATAATCCAAGAAGTGCCGTCACTGCCGGTTATCATCATTCCATCCGGAACATATCCTTTTATTTTTTCCCATTGCTCTTGTGTGCCGCCATAGGTTACTGTTTCAAGAATACAACCAAAGAAAGCATCAGACCCGATGCTCGTCACACTTTTCGGAATAGTCACATTTGTAAGTTCACTGCAACTAGAGAATACACTTCTCCCAATTCTTATCACACCGTTTAAGATAATTACGTTCGTAAGCCCAATACACCCATCGAATGCACTGCTCCCAATGCTTTTTACGCTGCCAGGTACTGTAATGCCCGCAAGGTTCCTGCACCCAAAGAACGCATTACTTCCAATGCTCGCTACACTATCAGGAATCGTCACACTTGCAAGACCATCGTGTTTATAGAACGCACCTTTTCCAATTCTTGTCACACCGTCAGGAATGGCAAGAGAAGTCAATTTCTTCATATCCATTCCATCAGACAGCAATATGCTCTTTCCATATTCGTTCATATTATTGCTATCCATAGCACACCATTGCGCGAGCGTTCCGCCGTAAGTAACTGTCTTGAGACCTCTGCAATAAATAAACGCATTCCACTCAATGATTTTCACGCTGCTTGGGATTGTAACGTTCGTAAGGTTGCATTCATAGAACGCATCTCTCTGAATTCTCGTTACACCGTCAGGGATTATAACACTTGCAAGACTGCATCCCCAGAACGCACGTCTCCCGATCCTTGTCACGCCGTCAGGGATTACAACTGTTCCAGACGCATCTCTGCTGCATCTTACAAGCACGCCTTTTTCCACAGTGAGCCACTGACCACTTCCATCTGCGGAGGCAAGTTGAGCGGAAGCAAGCATCACATACACAGCCGCCATGAACCGTACCATTTGCTTCATTTCCATATCTCCCGTAAAAAAGATTTCAACGCACATTTATGCATATGCCGCAGATACCGAAAGCACACTTCAATGCATATCATCCCGGCTATTTTCGTTTGTATGTTACATTAACATACCCATATATGATATACCAAGTAACAGTCATTGTTTCACTGGTAACCATGCCGAAATAGGGAAGCTGACTGGATATGCCCAGATTCACAAGCTGTTTCGTCTCAAAGTCGTACTGTTTTTTAGGCGAAAACGCAATACGCTGGGTATCCTCCTCATACATGCCCGTCTCAAACAGCGTTCCCCAGAAGGCACCGCTCAGACTCTTCCCCTGATATGTGCCGCCGATGTACCGTTCATACGTCCCATCGTCCACAGACAGCAGATACCGCTCAGTATATGAGTCACCAGTTTCCCATGCAAGATCATCCGCACGGTACTCTATGACACCGCTTGTGCCGCCGTCTGTACCGCTGCAAGCGGAAACAAGAACGAGCAGCACCGATGTGATGATACCGGCATACTTCGTACTATCCATGCTCCCTGTTCCTTCCAGCCATGTCACTCAGAAATCCACATTGAGCCGTCACTGCCGACTACCATCATTCTGATATGATCATAACCATTTATCTGTTTCCATTGTTCCTGCGTGCCGCCATAAGAAACCGTTGAAAGACTGCTGCATCCTTCAAACACATTTTCCCCGATGCTTGTCACGCTGGTAGGAATTGTTACACTTGTAAGACCGCTGCATCCCTTGAATGCATTATCCTCGATGGTTGTAACACTATCAGGAATTATTACACTTGTAAGACGGATACATCCTTGGAACGCGCCTTCCTCGGAAAAGACTCTTTTCCCAATGTTCTTCACATTGTTCGGAATTACCACGCTCGTAAGGTTGCTGCATCCAAAGAAAGCACCGCCGATATTCTCCACACCGCTAGGAATGGTCACGCTCCTAAGGCTACTGCACCCCTTGAACGCACCATTGATGCTCTTCACGCTGTCGGGAATAGTTACGCTTGAAAGGCTGATGCATCCCTCGAACGCTCCGCCGATACTCTCCACACCGTCAGGAATGGTCACACTCCTAAGGCTGCTGCATCCAGAGAACGTACCACTGATGTATTTCACACCGTCAGAGATTGTTACATTTGCAAGACGGCTACACCCATAAAAAATATCGTGCAAGTATTCCACGCTGCCGTGGATTATCACGTTTGTAAGTCTGCTGCACCCAGAGAACGCTCTATTCTCGATGCTTGTTACGCTGGCTGGAATTGTTACGCTCGTAAGGTTACTGCACCCAGAGAATGCGTTAATCCCAATGCTCGTCACGCTGTCCGGGATTGTTACGCTCATAAGACTGCGACATCTGAAGAACGCTCTGGTTCCGATGGATTCCACACTGCCCGGAATTGTCATGCTCTTAATACTGCTGCACCCATAGAATGCTCCATTTCCGATGCTCGTTACACTATAAGGAATTGTCATGTTCGAAAGACCGCTACACCCAGAGAACGTATACTCTCCGATGCTCGTTACACCATAAGGAATTGTCACGCTCGTAAGTCCTTTGCACCCAGAGAACGCAGCATTTCCGATGCTCGTTACGCCGTCTGGAACGGTAAGAGAAGTCAGTCTCTTCACATCAGTTCCGTTAGACAGCAGTATGCTCTTTGCTTTTTCCACAAGGGAAGAACAATTGTCCATAGCGCACCACTGTGCGAGCGTGCCGCCATACCGCACTGTCTCAATACTGCCACACTCATAAAACGCATTCTGCACGATGTTCTTCACGCTGGCAGGGATTGTCATACCCATAAGGCCGCTGCACCCAGAGAACGCTCTATTCTCGATGCTTGTTACGCTGCCGGGAATGTTCACGACATTAAGTTCTCTGCACTCATAGAACGCAGCATTCCCGATTCTCGTTACACCGTCTGGAACGGTAAGAGAAGTCAGTTTCTTCACATCTGTTCCATCGGACAACAGTATGCTCTTTGCTTCTCTCACAAGATTAGAAACATCGACCAGTGCGCACCACTGCGCAAGCGTGCCGCCGTACCGTACAGTCTCAGGGTAATAGTACATGAACGCTTCTGTATCAATACTCTTCACGCTGGCAGAAATTGTCACGCTCCTAAGGCTGCGACACATGAAGAACGCTCTGTTCCCGATGAATTCCACACTACCCGGAATTGTCACGCTCGCAAGGCTACTGCACCCGGAAAATGCACTGTTTCCGATGCTCGTTACGCCGTCTGGAACAGCAAGAGAAGTCAGTTTCTTCACATCAGTTCCGTCAGACAGCAGTATGCTCTTTGCGTTATACACAAGGGAAGAATCATTGTCCAGAGCACACCACTGCGCAAGCGTGCCGCCATACCGCACAGTCTCAAGAGCCTCCCCGAATGCATAACACATGCTCTTCACGCTGGCAGGGATCGTCACGCTCCTAAGACTACTGCATCCAGTGAATGCTCCAGCTCCAATTCTCGTTACACCGGCTGGAACGGCAAGTGAAGTCAGTTTCTTTATGTCAGTTCCATCAGACAGCAGTATGCTCTTTGCGTTATACACAAGGGAAAAACTATTGTTATTGTCCAGAGCGCACCACTGTGCAAGTGTGCCATCGTATCGAACAGTTTCAAGACTGTTGCACCCAAAAAACGCATCGCTTCCAATGCTCGTCACGCTGGCAGGGATCGTCACGCTCCTAAGGCTGCCGCACCCAGAGAACGCATTGATCCCAATGCCTGTTACACCGACTGGAACAGCAAGAGAAGTCAGTTTCTTCACATCAGTTCCGTCAGACAGCAGTATGCTCTTTGCGTTATACACAAGGGAAGAATCATTGTCCATAGCGCACCACTGCGCGAGTGTGCCATCGTATCGAACAGTTTCAAGACTGTTGCACCCAAAAAACGCATCGCTTCCAATGCTCGTCACACTAGCAGGAATCGTCACACTTGTAAGTCCTCTGTACCTCTCGAATGCTCCCTTCCCAATGCTCGTAACACCGTCTGGAATTGACACGCTAAAAGTACATCCGAAAAATGCATCCTTACTGATACTTTTCACACCATCAGGAATAGTAACAATCGTAAGGCCTATGCATCCATTAAATGCGTTATTCCCAATGTACGTCACGCTTTCTGGAATGGTTACGCTTGCAAGCCCACTGCACCCAGAGAATGCGTTAATCCCGATGCTTGTCACGCTGCCGGGAATTGTCACGCTTGTAAGGCTGCTGCACCCAGAAAATGTACTGTTCCTGATGTTTGTCACGCTGCCGGGAATAACCACACCCGTAAGGCTGCTGCATCCAGAAAATGCGCTATCCTCAATGTACGTCACGCTGCTTGGAATTGTTACGCTCTCAAGGCTGCTGCATCCTCTGAATGCGCTATTCCAAATGCTTGTCACGCCATCAGCAATAGTTACACTTCTAAGCCCGCTGCACCCAGAAAATGCGCTGTTCCTGATGTTTGTCACGCTGCTTGGGATAACCACACCCGTAAGTTCATTGCACCCAGAAAATGCGCTGTCCCCGATACTTGTCACGCTGCCGGGAATTGTCACGCTTGTAAGGCTGCTGCATCCAGAAAACGCGCTATCCCCGATGCTTGTCACGCCATCAGCAATAGTTACGCTTGCAAGTCCGCTGCATCCAGAAAACGCGCTGTCCCCGATACTTGTCACGCTGCCGGGAATTGTCACGCTTGCAAGGCTGCTGCATCCAGAAAATGCGCCATCCCCGATGCTTGTCACGCTGCTTGGGATAACCACACCCGTAAGTTCGTTGCACCAAAGAAATGCATTGACTCCAATGCTCTTCACTTTACCGGGAATTTCTATCGTTCCAACCACTTTGCTGTTGCATTTGACAAGCACACCGTTTTTCACGGTAAGCCACCGCTTTCCACTAGCCGCGCCCGCAAACTGCGCTGCGGCAAACATCATATACACGGCTGCCATAAGCCGCACCATTTGCTTCATTTTCCTGTTCCTTGTAATCTTTTATAGTCTGAAATGCATAGTGCAGGGCATAGTCTGCTTATACCGCAGATTACAGCCTGCATCTGATGCAGACTGCCGTCTGCTATCAGTGCAGATTATGCTCTGCACCGCCGCAGGCTATGAGCCTGACGAAACAGTAAGCGGCTTTGCGTACCGGCAGGCTTTAAGCCGTTTTCCCGGCTGCCGCGAAGCGTCCAGCTTCGTCCTCACTTCCACGTAGTACGCATCGGGCTTTACGTCTGCTGGCACCATGACCATCACGCGTGCGGGCTTGTTCTCGGCGACCACAGCGCACTTCACGGCCTCTCCGCCGTCAGCCAGAATCAGGAACACACCCTGCGTTTCGTCTGAAGCGTCGAACTTGAGGCGCGAGCCGATGAGACGCAAAATGCCGCCCGCCGTGAGCGTGCTGTTCACAGAGCCGCTGACTACGTCTGTGGCTTCCGTGATGTACGGCCCGGTTGAGGCCGCCTCAGTCTTTTCCGTCCTGACGGACTTTGCAGCCTCGCGCAGTGCAGTTCCCGGATTCACGTTCACGCTGACCATGTGACGCGCCCTGTCGAACGAGTCCGCCATGCCGCTGAAAACGCCCGACACGCTGAACAGCGGCGTGTTCACCGCCGAGCCGTCGGCTGTCAGCTCGCAAACGACTTCCGAGAACACCTGAAGCACCGCGGAGACATCAGCCTTTGTGAGCGTCGTCCCGCGCCTGGTCATACCGGGGAAAAACTCGCAGGGATATCCGCGCGAGTTTGCCATCCGGCAAACTCGGTAAGCAACCGCAGGTTGCGACCCCATGCAGTCGTCCGGCTCCGGCGTGAGCAGGTTCTCACGCAATGAATACTTGAGCATAGGCTCCCTCCTG
>JAGBGX010000004.1 GCA_017935745.1 Treponema sp.
CCTTTAAGAGAAAATAGGTTACAAAAAAATATTTTTTTGTTGACTTATTGAGTATTTAAAGGTACACTAACAGCATGATGCCGTATGGCATCTAAAAAAATAAGGAGGCTAAAGAGACATGAAAAAGACTCTTATCGCGGTTGCAGCAGCAGCCGCACTGGCTACATCTTCCGCTTTCGCGGAAATCACTTTCGGTGCCTGGCTGCGCGTGCTTGCAGCTCCAATTGCATCTGACGGAGACGAAGTCAGGGCAGGAATGACCAACTCATGGGGCTATGGCGCTCGTACTGCCCGGATCGATATCAATGCTGTTTCCGAGGACGGAAAGGCAGGATTCGCAATGGGCGTGTTCAATGATGTTGACGGAATCGGAATGGGCGACCGTGCATCTATGTGGGTAAAGCCGGTTGACATGCTCAAGATTTCTGTCGGTAAGTATGACTCTCCTGACAACGGACTCCGCGGCGATTTCACATACGGCTCATGGAACTGGCTCAGGCCGTACAACTGGGGCTATGACGGTGAAGGCCTGACATTCGACGGAATCTGGCGGAAGGGTCTCATGCTCGAGCTTGACCCGGTTGAAGGCCTGCACATTTTCGCTGTTATTCCTATGGAAACAGATTTCTCAAGAACAGCTGAGAACACATACCGCAATACACAGGTCGGATTCGGCTACTCTATCGAAGGTGTCGGACGCATCAAGGCACAGTGGATTGGTGACTGGCAATACACAACAGATACAGACGACGATCCTGATGAAGACATGACAACAGGGCAGTTTGGTGTTGCATTCGACCTCACAGCAGTTGAAAACCTGTATGTGACAATCGGCGGCCGCTTCGGAATTGCTGACAAGGATTATGAGGAAGGCGCTAAATATGTAAAGGCTGCTGTTACAGCTGGCGTTTCATACCAGGTTACAGAAGAGTTCAAGGTTTCTGTTGACGGCGGATTCAAGATGTTCCAGGACAAGTGCGTTGGAAAGGCTGATGATCTTGACGACAAGCTGTTCTTCGTTGGCGCAGGAATCGACTATGCTCTTATGGACGGACTTACAGCAACTGCTGATGTGCGCTTCATGAACACAGGATACGGCAAGGATGGAGATGACAACTCAATTTCCTTCATGATCGGAATCAACAAGTCTGTATCTAGCAACGGTTCTCTTGGAATCGCTTTCCAGGGCGCAACAAACGGATGCGGATTCTCCAACAACGCACTCGCAGGATATGTTGATGCTCCTGCTGCAAAGTCTGACGAGTTCGTCTGGGCAATCCCGGTCAGCGTCAGCGTGTGGTTCTAAGGTTTAATCCGCACAGCGGATTAAACTGCTAGTTTTGCTTTGCAAAACTAGCGGGCGTTCACAGCGCAATGGCGGCTCTTCGGAGCCGCTTTTTTTGTTCCCTAGCGTATTTTCTGCTTTCAGCGTATCGCATAGTAATGCGATGTTGTGCCGTAGTACAATGCGGCAGTGTGTCACACTATGCTGTGCGGCTGTGCGGTACTATGCTCCCGCGATGGTGCGGTATTATGCTTCCAAAGTGTCCGTCATTATGCTCCGGGGCTTCTGGGAGCGTGACTCGGGGAGGGCTGGCAGGCAGGAAGCGGGCATCTATTTTTTTAGAATGTATTGACCGCAGGACTTTTTTTTCGTACATTTTAAATAAGCAGAAAATGGTGGTTTCTTTCTATTTTTAGCCTATAAAAGTATTACTTTGAGGAGGAATGCAGGATTCCGTGCCGGGGAGCTTCATGCACTGTGAACCGTTCCGTGGCGGAGAGCCTGTTTTTTTTCAGCATGAAACAGTTTTTTTATTCAGCACTGGCTGCGCTTGTCTGTGTGTTTTCTCTTACGGGCTGCGGCTACAACGGGCTTGTGGAGCAGCGGGAAACAGTGGAGCAGCAGTGGGCGAACGTTGAGAATCAGTACCAGAAGCGCGCTGATCTTGTTCCGAATCTTGTGGCGACTGTAAAAGGATATGTAAAGCATGAAGAGGGAGTCTTTACACAGATTGCGTCCTCGCGCTCAAAGCTGGGCGGCACTGTGTCTTTGGACTCATCCATAACCGACAGTCCTGAAAAGCTTGCGCAGTATCAGGCGGCACAGAATCAGCTTGGAGCAAGCCTGGGGCGGCTTCTGGCTTTGACGGAAAGCTACCCGGATCTTAAGGCGAATGAAAATTTCAAGGATTTGCAGAGCCAGCTTGAAGGAATTGAAAACCGCATTTCCACGGAGCGCAAGCGGTACAACGATGCCGTAAGCGCATACAACAAGTCAATCCAGAAATTTCCAGGCATGCTTACCGCACGAATGTTCGGCTTTACAAAAAAAGCATATTTTTCCGCGGATCCTGCCGCCGCAGCAGCTCCGTCTGTTTCGTTTGACTGAAAACACCGGGAGCCGTCATGACTGAAAAGCAGCTCAAAAAGCGACTGAACCTTTCTCAGAAGGACTTTCAGGATATTTCAGACACAATAGAAAAAATGGAGCGCAAGACATCCGGGGAAATTGCGATTGCTGTTGCGCCCCAAAGCTCAAGCTACGCTTTTTGGGAGGCGGCCGCTTCAGCTGGAACTGTCTGCGCCTTGTTCCTGTGCGTTTTTCCGATGTCGCCGCAGATTTACCGGTGGCTTGAAGGCAGGTTCTGGAATATTCAGCCGTACCATCTTTCTCTGTTTTTTTTCCTGCTCTGCTCGGCTGCCGGCGTGCTTCTGTATTTCTTTTACAATATTCCGGCTGTTGACAGCATTGTTATTCCGCGCGCGGCAAAGGAATGCGCAGTTTCCTCCCGGGCGGTGCGGTATTTTTCAGAAAGCGGAATTTACTGCACGGAAAACCATTCAGGCATTCTGATTTTTGTCTCATACTTTGAAAAACAGGTGCGGATTCTGGCGGACAGAGGAATCAGCGAAAAAATCAGCAGCGACTTATGGAACATCATATCAGATGAGCTTTCGGAAAACCTGTGCAAAGGAAACGCAAAGGAAGCTTTTGTTCAGGCTATTGAAAAGTGCGGACAGCTTTTGCAGGACAATTTCCCGGTTCAGGCGGAAAAAAAGAACGAGCTGTACAACGGGCTTGTGGTTCTGGAGGACGAAAAATGGATGTGATTGTTCCTGAAAGAAAACCGGGCGGCGGATTCCGTGCGCTCCTGCTGCTCGTTGCGCTGTTTGCCGGAATTCCCGGGCTTGCGGTATATACATCCACAAAAGAAAAGCCTGCCTCACACAAGGAGCAGCCGGCATCAAGACAGGAAACGTACAGCCTTGCAGCTTCCCCGGTTTCGGATAACGCGCATATTTTTTCTGCCCAGGAGCGGGATTCGCTCGCTTCTTTCCTTGAGGATCTGGACAGGCGGACGGGAATTCAGATTGCGGTTCTTACCGTTCCCAGCATGAACGGCGAGGACATAGAATCATTCAGCCTGCGCCATGCGGAACAGTGGAAGCTCGGACAGGCCGGAACTGACAACGGTGTGCTTGTGACAGTCGCAATGAAAGAGCATGATGTGCGCATTGAAACAGGATACGGTTCCGAAGGGACGCTTACTGACGCACTGTGCGCCCGGATAATACGGAATGTCATTGTCCCCGCATTTCAACGCGGCGAGTACGCACAGGGAATAAGCAGCGGTGTAAAAAGCATAGCGGCTGTCCTGACTTCTGATGAATCGCTTGTTTCTGCCCGGAACGAAACGGCGGAAGCAGAGAAAAACGGAGCAATTCCTGCGCCTGTACTGCTTCTTATTGTCTTGGTGTATCTGATTATTTTCATGGCGGTTTTTTCCGGCACGGGAAGAAGAATTTGGTGGCTTCCGTTCTTTTTCGGAGGCGGCGGACGCTCAGGATTTTCAGGAGGCTCGCGTGGAAGCGGCGGAGGATTCCGTGGGGGCGGCGGAAGCTTTGGCGGCGGCGGAGCCAGCGGACATTGGTAAAAAAAAAGACAGCATCCAAAAGCACGTTCCTCTGCGAATGCCCCGACGCAAGCACCGGGATATAGAGTGCTCCGCACAAATCACAGGCGGTGAATGCTGTCTGTAGTTTTTTTACTCTTCAGGAACCAGTTCAAAAAAGCCGGAAATTTCCTGCTGATCTATTGCCTGCTGAAGGTTGTATGCTTTTTTCTGGTCATAATATCCTTGCTTGCTCAGCTTGATTTCTATACGGACATTGCCGGCATTTGCCTTGGAAAGCCCTTTGATGTCAAATGATTTTGTCTCTTCCAGAGGTGTGACTCCAAGGTATGATTCGTTTGTGTTTTGTACTTGCGAAGTGGAGCTGATTACCCGGTAGAAAACTCTGGCGCCTCTCGGTGCGGAATCGATGTACCAGCGGATTATCGTATTTTCAAGCTCCGTGTCGCCGGCGCCTTTGTTCCGTTCTGTTGATTCTCCTGCCTTGTTGACTTCTCCGTTCAGAAGATCAACACCGCGGTACGAATTCGATACGCATCCTGCAAAAAATACTGCAAGCGCAGCTGTTCCTGTAACAATCAGTGTTTTTATGTTTTTCATTTTATACCTCATAAATTACTGCTAAAACATATAGCCGAAGCCAAGTCCGAGTGAAAAAGTACCTGCGCTGACGGTTTCTTCCCATTTTTCGCCATTATAAGTTTCTTCTACCTTTGCACTGTTCACGTTGTACTTTCCATAGCCGAATACAAGGCACGTTGTTCCTGGAATATTGTAACGCACACCGCCTTTCACAACAAAAGAAAATGAATTTTCCATATCCGTACCAACCTCGGAATCAATAGAGTTGATATTATATCCGATTCCTGCACCGATATACGGCTGCACAAACGGAATGGAAGTGAAGTTATAGACCGCGACAATTTGAGGTGTTATTGTAGTATACTCCAAGATTCCATCATCAACCTCTTTTTGAAAAGCCATCTGCACGTTCAGCTCGACCGCAAAGTTTCGTGTTCCCAGCGGATACATACCAACAATCGGTGTCAGTTCAAATCCAGAAAAGACGAGATTTCCTTCACCGCCTACTTCAAAGTTTGAAAATCCATATCCGACTTCCACTCCGGCGTAAATCGGCGGCATCTCTGCAAATGCAGATGTTCCCATGCAGGCAGCGGCAAAAAAAAGTGCAGCAGCCAGCTTCAATCCCTTTTGTTTCATAACAAGCTCCTTTGCACGTATTATAAATACGCAAATATAATATTTACGTAATATTAGTACTGAATATAAGTATTGTCAATACAAATTCAGTTTGCAAAAAGTATTTATAATACGTTTAATATGAAAGAAAAATATACTGTAATTTCTTCAAATGGAAATTTTTGAACTAAAGGAGCGGCTGTCCGTCAACTTAAAAAAACTTCGCAAGGAAAAAAACTGGTCGCAGTTTGAGCTGGCTGAAAAAGCAGACATTTCCGAGCAGACTGTAAACAGCATAGAAAGCCGCCGCCTGTGGCCCAGTGAAAAGACTCTTGTAAAAATCACCAATGCCCTGAATGCTGATGTTCACCGGCTTTTTTTGCCGGAATCATATGCAGGGCTTCCTCAGTCTGAGCTTTCTGCAGATCTTCGCCTTGCAGTTGTGCAAAGCGTCCGTGCCCTTGTGGAAAAAACGCTGGCTGACTATTGCAAGCAGGACGGCGGGCGGACATAAAAAAATGCCGCGCTGCCGCGGCATTTTTCTGCATTCCGTTTATTTTCCGTACTCTTTCACCAAGGCGTTTATCTCTCCCGCCATGTTTTCCAGGGAAACCTGCTTTTGCACACCGCCAAGCTCATAGGCAACCCGCGGCATTCCGTAGACAACGGAAGACTCTTCATCCTGTCCGAGCGTGCGTGCGCCCTGCTTTCTCATCTCTGCAAGCTGAGCTGCACCGTCCCGCCCCATTCCTGTCATTATGACACCCAGGGCACGGTTCTGGTACACTTTCGCCACGGACTCAAAGAGCCAGTCTGCGGAAGGTCGGTGTCCGTTTCTGAGATCTGCGCTGGAAAGCCTGATGACATTGCAGAGCGTGGATTTTTCTACAACAATATGGAAATTTCCCGGCGCAATGTAAATCTGTCCCGGATGAATTTCGTCCCTGTCTTCAGCTTCCTTTACAGCCAGAGGACAAATCTTGTTCAGGCTGGCTGCAAATTCCTTTGTAAAGCCCGCCGGCATATGCTGAACAACAAGAATCGGGCGTGAAAACTTAGGATCAAGATGGGCAAACACTTCCCGCAGGGCGTTCGGGCCTCCTGTGGAAATGCCGAGCGCAACAACTTCAATTCTGCCCGGCTCCCGCACAGGAACTATGACCTGCGGCTCCTTTTTCTTTGAGGAAAGCAGCGGCGGCGCAATGACAGGCGCTGATGAAGAATCAGAAGGCTTTATCTTGTCAATGATTCCTTCTTTTTTTGCTGCGCTTTCAGCCTTTTTGATTTTTGCCTGCTGAAAAAATGTTTCCGTGGGCAAAATATTTTTGCCTTTCTTGCGCGCATATCTTCCGCCGTAGGAGGCAACTTTTTCAATAATCATGCCTGAGACAGACGAAAGCGAGCTGGAAACCGAGCCGGACGGCTTTGTGATAAAGTCGCTTGCGCCAAGTTCAAGGCACTGCATGGTGACTGCGGCGCCCTTTGTGGCAATTGAAGACAGGATTACAACAGGAATGTCAATTCCCAGCTTCTTGCGCTCCTCAAGGAACTGAATGCCGTTCATTTCCGGCATTTCAATGTCAAGCAGAATAAGATCCGGATGATAAACCTGAAGCTTTTGCAGGGCAAATTTTCCGTTGATTGCCGTAGTACAGACTGCAAGCCCTTCTGTTTCGTTCACGACTTTAGAAATAATGTTTCGCATCAAGGCAGAGTCATCACAAACAAGAACTTCAATATTATCCATAGCAAATCCCCTGAAACTGTTTCTTACTGCATTGCGTTATGAGCGCCTGCTCCTGCTATTTTTCATTCTTCTGATACAGGCATGCCCACGGCGTTTTTACAAATTCAAATTTCGTATCCATTCCGAACAGGCTTTCCGAATGGCCGATGTACAGAAATGAATGCTTTGCCATCGACTTGTAGAAAATGTCGATTGTGTTTTTCTGGGCGGCTTCGTCAAAATAAATCAGGACGTTGCGGCAGAACACAATGTCGAGGTTTCTGGCTCCCATGTCAAACTTCAGGTTGTGGTAGTCAAACCTGATGCACTTCATCAGATCCGGCTTTGCCTGGTAGCCTTTGTCTGTCTTTGTGAAATAGGACGCCAGATAGTTCTGCGGAATTCCTGAAACCCGCGAGTCAGGGTAAAATCCCTGCTGTCCGACCATAAGCGACTTCAGCGAAATGTCAGAAGCGATGATTTCAAAGGAATACGGAGCAGGAAGCTTGTCCTTCAGGAGCATTGCGATTGTGTACGGCTCCTCGCCCGTGGAGCAGCCTGCGCTCCAAATTTTGATTTTCTTGTCGCCAAGCGACTGCTTTTTTTCTTCAATTATCTGAGGAATGACATAGTGAATCAGAGCGTCAAAGTGCGGCTGGTTCCTGAAAAACCGCGTAAGGTTTGTCGTAATGCTGTCAAGGAAAAGCTTGAATTCCTCTTTGTCGCTTGTGATAAGCTTGTAGTATGAGTTAAGTTCGGTGAGGTTTTTCTCCCGGAGCCGTTCCTTCAGCCGGCTGTCAAGGATTGAGCGGTTTGTTTCTGAAAATGTAATTCCGCTTGAATCATAAATGATTTTCCTAAATTCATTGAACTGCGCATCAGAAAGTAACTCATTCATAATAGTTTATTATATGCCAAAAAAATAAATTTGTAAATAGAATAAGAATGAAGCGATTGCAACCGGCCATGAGGTGCGCACAGTTTTTATCCGCTTGCAAGCGCGGCGGCGTAACCGTAGGAAGGAGCGTTCATAGGCACAGAAAACGGAATGTAGTCTTCACCGTGCTTGAGCACCGCATAAATGCTGTTCAAAAGCTTATGGCACACAAAGCCCATCGCCTGAAAATGAGATTTTCCTTCTGCGGTTTTTGACTTGTACAGCTGTATGACTTCCTTGTTATGGTTTACAGAGACGAAGGCTGCAACCCACAGCGCCCGGCGCAGATAGTATGAGCCGCGCTTGGACATGTGGCTTTCAGTTCCTGTGAACTGCCCTGACTGTATGACAGACGGATCGATTCCCGCGTATGCCGCAAGCTTTTTTGATGATGAAAAACGGCGGATGTCTCCGATTTCGCTCAGGATAGTTGCGCCGAGGACAGGCCCGATGCCCGGAACCTGCGTTATTTTTGTGTCGAATGACTGGAACCGCTGTGAAATCAGCCTTTCCAAATTCTCAATCTGCCTGTTCGCAAGGTCAATATGCTCCATCATCTGCTTCACAAGGAGAGAAAGCGTTTCTGAAGAAAACCGGGCTGAAAATGAATTTTTCGCAAGAAAAATCAGATCCGCTGCCTTGCGCTCACTGAATTTGCCGTTGCTTGCAGAATGCAAAATGCCTGCAAGATTTTCTGTTCCCAGTGAAACAATTTCTTCCGGCGAAGTGCAGTTCCTCAGGACGGCAGACGAGGACTTTCCGAATGTGTCTGAAAAAAATCCCTGGTACTCAGGGAACATCCGGTCCATCATGGCGATTATCTTGCGCTTGAAATCCGCCGCGCTGTCAACAAGGAAAAACCGCTGCCTGCACAGATCCCGCATGGAAAGCATCCGCTCGTCTGCGAGATGCGTCTCCGAGTACTGCCCGATTCTGATTACCTGGGCAATGATTTTTGCGTCCACGGAATCTGTCTTTGTCTTTCTGAGGTACAGGTTTCTGAGCGCATCCGACTGGAGCGGATTTATGACATGCACCACCGCCTTTTTTTCCGCAAGCCACGTGTACAGGTTCAGCCAGTAATGGCCCGTTGCTTCCATGCCGAATTCAAAGTGCTCCAGCGCGCGGTCTACAGCCGCCAGTTTTTCCATCAGAAACAAAAATCCGTCCCGTGTATTTGAAAACATGAACGCCCTGCCGACAAGAGAGCCGTCTTCGTTCATTATTGCCGCCTGATGCGAATTCTTTGCGATGTCAATTCCAACTATGTACATACTCACCTCTTGAAAGCCGTCTGCGGCAGATGTTTGAAGCGGAGCAGCCCGTCCCGGAGAAAATCCGGCCAGAATCCTATTCTTATGTGCGGGTTTTCTGTCCCAAGGAGGCTATTAAGATTTCTGTCGGGGCTGCCCGGCTCAAACAAGACTAATAATAGCGCAAAAGTGCACTTCCTCCAACTGCTTTTTTCCTGTTCCCGCTATAACGGGTAGCTCTGTGCGCAAAAAACGCCTTCCGCGCGCCCCGCAATGCAAGCCGGAGCCTCCTCACCGAAAGCCACGCCATGAATCCGAAAGCCTGCCACGAATCCGAAAGCCTGCCACGAATCCGAAAGCACGAATCCGAAAGCACGAATCCGAACGCACGAATCCGAAAGCACGAATCCGAAAGCCACGCCACGGTTATGCGCGGGAAAACGCTTTCCGGCCGCGGTGCCTCCCTCACCATATAAGGAGGCTAAAGAGACATGAAAAAGACTCTTATCGCGGTGGCCGCTGCCGCCGCACTGGCTACATCTTCCGCTTTCGCGGAGGTTACATTTGGAGCTTGGCTCAGGACTGTTACCGGCGTGGGCTACAATGGAGAGGA
>JAGBGX010000005.1 GCA_017935745.1 Treponema sp.
ATAAGGAGGCTAAAGAGACATGAAAAAGACTCTTATCGCGGTGGCCGCTGCCGCCGCACTGGCTACATCTTCCGCTTTCGCGGAGGTTACATTTGGAGCTTGGCTCAGGACTGTTACCGGCGTGGGCTACAATGGAGAGGATGCTGTTACAGGAATGTCAAACAGCTGGAGCGGAATGAGACCTTCAAGACTCAATGCCGCATGGACTTCAGAAGATGAAATGGCGGGAATGAAGCTCGACATTTACTATAATGACGATGACATTCACATCGGTGATAATGGCTACCTGTGGCTCAAGCCGGTTGACATGCTCAAGCTTTCCATCGGAAAATTCGATGGAGCAGAGACAGGGCTCCGCGGCGACTTCTGCTTTGGCTCATGGAACTGGCTCCGCCCGTTCAACTGGATTGCTGACGATGAAGGCCTGACATTCAATGGAAGCCACAAAGACGGACTGATGGCTGCCCTTACGCCTGTTGAAGGGCTTACTGTCATGGTGCAGCTTCCTGTGTTCAACTCAATATGGGGCGGAAACAACAACGCTTATGTTGCAGAGACACCAACATCTGATGCAGAAAACACAATTGAAGACACATTCAAGAATGCCGCTTATCTCGCTGCATACCAGATTGAAGGTGTCGGAAAAATCAAGGTCGGATACTTCGGAAATTACAAAGAAGGTAAGAATGACGAGGGCAAGGACACAAAGGATATAGGACAGCTTAACGTTGCGTTTGACCTTTATGCTGTAGAAAACCTGTATGCCACTGTCGGTGTGCGCTATAACATCTTTGACTATGAAGAGGATGCAAACAAGGATCTTGTTAAGGTCACTGCAGGCGTTTCATATCAGATTACTGACGAATTCAAGGTGTCTGTTTCCGGCGGTGTAAAACTGTATGACGGAGACATCGACCCGCAGTTTGGAATCGGAGCAGGAATCGACTATGCCCTTATGGACGGTCTCGCGCTCACAGCTGATGTGCGCTTCCTGAGCGACTACACAGGTGACTATCCGAAGGAAGCAAAGGAAGAAAAAGACGCAAGCATTTCTTTCCTCGTTGGTGTAATCAAGTCTGTTGGCAGCAACGCTTCTCTCGGCATCGGTTTCCAGGGTGCAACGGAAGGAATCGGATTAGCAAACCCTGACTGGGCAAATGGAAAGGGAGCTATTATACCTGCTGAAGGCGACAGCTTCTGCTGGGCAATCCCGGTTTCTATGAGCATCTTCTTCTAAGGTTTAATCCGCACAGCGGATTAAACTGCTAGTTTTGATTTGCAAAACTAGCAGGCATTCACAGTGCAATGGCGGCTCTTCGGAGCCGCCTTTTTTGTTCCCTAGCGTATTTTCTGTGTTCAGTATATCACATAGTAATGCGATGTTGTGCCGTAGTATAATGCGGCTGCGCGGTACTATGCTCCCGCGGTGCCTGGGATTATCCTGCCGTAGTGGTGCGGCAGTACGCTTCCAAAGCGCGCCCCTTATGCTTGGACATATCGCTCCCTTATAGGGGAGCGGAGAATTCCCCTAGAGGGGTGCAAAGGCGGGCATATTGCTTCGGGAGAGCGGGCGGGGAGCGGCTTCATGGCCTGAATTTTGCAGCTGTTTCGTTTACTGCAAGCGGACAAACTGTTAGCCTCTTGTCATGAGTCTTCTTTATATTCGGGCGGAAGATTTCATCCCTGCGGAGCTGCAAGCAGTACCCCTGTTCTTGGGCCGTATGAAGGGGATGAAGCCCGGCTGCAATACCTCGGGAGAACGAAAGGTTTTGTTTTAGACGGTAACGAAAATTCCTTGATGCAAAGAATAATCTTATGCACAATCCTTGTCAGTTTCTCAAAATTCACAATATTTCAATGGGACAGTTGTTTTGCTTCGCCCACCGCAGGACAGCGTTCATCTTTTTCTGATAGCCTTTCGCGCCTGAGCTTTGCAGCCATTCAAGATTGTCAAGGTCAATGCGGAAAGACACGGACTTCTTTGCAGGCTTCCAGTTCCGCAAATGCCCGGCAGAAAAGTCCTTGATTTCAGGAATATCTGCAAGATTAACGTTCTTTCGGAGTTCTGCAATTCTTTCAGCTGTAAAACTGTCTGCACCATTCTTCATATTTGCGTTCCTCCTCATTTGTTGAGATTCTGGCGGATATTATTCGGATCCGTTCACACTCTGTATAGCTGGAAACGACAACAACAAAACCGTTTATTTTTGCGGTTCCGAAATACCTTGCTTCATCAGCAGTCGAATGCACACTGTCCAGCTGTTCCCAGAAAAGCGGGTCATCAAACATAGGTACTATTTCCTCAAAAGAAATGCCGTGATTTCTTATGTTGGCTTCTGCCTTGTCTGAATCCCACTCAAATTTTCCGTGTACAATTGTTTTTCCCATTCATTTCTGCCTATATTGAATATACGGTTTGTATATACAATTTGTCAAGCGGGAGCGTCTGTTTTTAACTGTGAAAGCCTGTTCCTTCCGGGCGAAGATTTTTCTCTTTCCTGCTTTTTAACCTTAACTTTTTGCTTTCAATATAGTATATTGTATTGCGAAAGGATATCTGCATTTTCATATCCTGAGGGAAAAAATGGACATAATAGAACAGTACAAGCAGTTTTTAAATGACGGAAAAACCGAGCGGGAATGCGTTTCCCAGATTATCCAGATTGCGCGGCAGAGCGGCTACAGAAACATTGAGGAAGTCCAGACGCTGCATCAGAATGACAAGGTGTATGTCTGCAAGCGGAATAAAAGCATTGCGCTCTTTGAAATCGGAAGCGGTTCAATTGAAGGCGGCATGAACATTCTCGGCGCCCATGTTGACTCTCCGCGGCTGGACGTAAAGCAGAACCCTCTGTACGAAAAGGATTTTATCGTCTATCTGAACACGCATTACTACGGCGGCATAAAGAAATACCAGTGGGTCACGGTTCCGCTTGCAATTCACGGAGTTGTGTGCCTCAAGGACGGCTCTTCCGTTTCCGTTTCAGTCGGAGAGAAGGAAGGAGAGCCTGTCTTCTGCATTTCCGACATTCTTCCGCATCTTGCACAGAAGCAGATGAAGGAAACTGCCGGCGAATTTATCCCAGGAGAAAGCCTTGACATAATCTGCGGCAGCGGCATTCCTCTGCTTGAGCCTGAGGCTGAAAAAGAAAAGGACAGGGCAAAAAAATCAGTCCTGCGCATTCTGAAGGAAACATACGGAATTGAAGAAAAGGACTTTAACTCGGCGGAGCTTGAGGCTGTTCCTGCGGGCGCGCCGCGTGACCTTGGATTCGACCGTTCTCTTATCCTCGGCTACGGACAGGATGACCGCTCATGCGCGTTTGCTTCGGTCCGGGCAATGGCGGATTCACGTGCTGCTTCCCGCACAAACTGCTGCATCTGCGTTGACAAGGAAGAAATCGGCAGCTATGGAGCGACTGGAATGGGAAGCCATTTTTTAGAGAATGCCGTTGCGGAAGTCACTGCCCGGCTCGGCAGCTATTCAGAGCTGACGGTGCGCCGCTGCCTGAACAGCAGCAGGATGCTTTCAAGCGATGTCAATTCAGCATACGACCCCATGAACCCCGACCTGTTCGACAGGCAGAACGCTTCGTTCCTTGGCGGCGGAATTGTGTTTCAAAAGTATACCGGCGCGCGGGGAAAGTCCGGCGCAAGCGATGCGGATCCTGAATTCATCGCGCAGATCAGAGCCATATTCGATGCCGGAAACGCAGCGTATCAGCTGGCGGAGCTTGGAAAGGTTGACCAGGGCGGCGGCGGAACGATTGCGTATCTGGCTGCAAAATACGGAATGCACGTGCTTGATGCCGGAGTTGCAGTCCTGAGCATGCATGCTCCGTGGGAAATCACAGCCAAGTCCGATATTGAGCAGGCTTACAAAGGATACCGGCTCTTTTTGGAAGCAGACTGGTAGTTTTTGCAAAACATGCAGCGTCCGTTTGCTCACAATCCGTTTTGACCGCCTTTTTATGGGAGAATATATGTTTTCTTTTATTTTGTTTGATTTTGACGGAACGCTCATGGATACGTCGGAAGGAGTTTTCCATTCCTTTGACAAAGTTGTCGAGCGGTACGGACTGAAGGCAGACAAATCCGTGTACAGCTCCATGATCGGCCCGCCGCTCAGGGAAAGCTTTTCGCAGACGCTTGCCCTTCCCCAGTCTGAAATTCAAAACGCAATCGAAACATACCGTGAGTATTACTGTGAAAAAGGCCTGTTTGAAGCGCGCGTATATGACGGAATCACCGATCTGCTTCAAAAGCTCAGAGCTGCCGGAAAATCAGTTTTTGTTGCAACGAGCAAGCCGGAGCTTTACGCACGGCAGATTTTGGAGCGCAAGGGAATGCTGGAGCTGTTCGATTTTGTCGGCGGAAGCGATGAGGCGGAAACGGAGCGCGCAAGCAAGGCTGATGTGATACGCTATGTCCTTGAGTCAAACGGAATTTCCGGCAGAAAAGAGCAGTGCCTTCTGATTGGCGACAGAAAGTACGATGTGGAAGGCGCCCATGAAGCTGGAATCAGCTGCGCGGGAATTTTGTGGGGCTTCGGAACAAAGGCAGAATTTGAAGCATGCGGGGCTGATTTCATTTTGAAAACCCCGGCAGACGCAGCGCGCTTCATATTGAACCAGCCGGAGACGCTTTAGGAAAGCTTTAAGAAAATCATGCGGTGATATGCGCCGTGCAAAAATATATCCGCAGGAGGAATATATGCCTGAAAAAAAGTATAATGTGGACAGCTTCAATCTGGATCATACAAAGGTCACTGCGCCGTTTGTGCGGCTGGCCTGTGAAAAGACGGGCCGGAAAGGTGATGTCGTGAGCAAGTATGATATCCGCTTCTGCCAGCCTAACAAGGAATTCATGACAACAGGCGCGATGCATACTTTGGAGCATCTTGTTGCGGAGAATATCCGCGATGAGCTTCCGCGGATTGTCATTGACTTCAGCCCGATGGGATGCCGCACTGGATTTTATCTTACTGTCTGGGGCGATCATGAAGAGTCATGGATTGCCGAGCATCTGTGCGCCGTGCTCGAAAAAGCAGCCGCATGGGACAAGGAAATTCCGGGAAGCACAGAAACCGAATGCGGAAACTTCAAGGATCATGATTTGAAGGCTGCCAGGGAGCTTGCCGCAAGATGGGTTGAAGGAATCCGCACACAGGGCTGGAACTGCTATAAGAACTGACATACAGAACAGTAAGGATACAAAATGAACCTGTTTCAGAAATTCAAGGAAACGTTTTTATCCGTTTTTCCTATCATGGCGATTGTCCTGCTGCTTTCAGTGACTGTCGCGCCTCTGAGCCTGAATATCATTCTCAGGTTTGTCACAGGCGGATTTTTAGTCATAATCGGACTTACATTTTTTCTCCTTGGCGTTGACATTGGAATTCTTCCGATTGGAGAGCAGATTGGAGCGTCTCTTACCAGCAGACGGAATTTGGCGCTGCTTCTTTCTGTTTCATTTTTTATCGGAATGATTGTGACTATCGCTGAGCCTGATGTCCAGGTTCTTGCTGACCAGATCAAAAGTCTTTCCAGCAGCGTGAACAAGTGGGGGCTTGTGTTCGGCATTTCAATTGGCGTCGGGCTTTTTGTAACAATCGGCCTGTGCAGAACTGTCCTTTCGCTGAACCTGCGTCTTGTGCTGATTTTGTCTTATGTCGCGCTGTTTTCCCTTGCCTTTTTTTGCCCCAAGGAGCTTCAGGGAGCGGCATTTGATGCCGGCGGAGCCACTACAGGCCCGATGACAGTTCCGTTTATCATGGCGCTTGGAATGGGTGTTGCCTCTGTGCGCGCTTCCTCCGGCTCAAAGGACGGAAAAAGCACATCCAGCGACAGTTCCTTCGGCCTTACTGGCATTGCGAGCGTGGGGCCAGTCGCTGCGGTCTGTGTCTACGGCCTGATTCTCAGTCTTTCAGGAAAAGCATCAGACGATGCCGGCTTCCTTGGAGAAAGCGGTTCTTCGCAGCATCTGCAGGAAGGGCTTTCTATTTTTATCAGGTATGTTCCTGAAGTTGTGAAGGAAGTGTTTATGTCGCTTCTTCCGCTTGTCATAATGTTTGTGCTTTTTCAGCTTCTTCTGCTCAAGCTTCCTCCTGTTCAGATCAGAAAAACGTTTCAGGGAGTTCTGTACTGCTTTGTCGGGCTTGCCTTTTTTCTTGTGGGAGCAAACGGCGGATTTATTGAAGCCGGGAGAATGCTGGGCAGTGTGCTCGGTCTGGCTGCGTTTGAAAACGGCGGAATCTGGACAGTGCTGATTATTGCTGTCTCGCTCCTGTTCGGGGCGATTACTGTCTGCGCGGAACCTGCTGTCTGGGTTTTGACAGAACAGGTTGAAAACGTGAGCGGCGGAACTATCCGGCGGAAAATTATGCTGATATCTCTTTCTGCCGGAGTTGCAGCTGCAATAGCTCTGAGCATGCTCAGAATCCTGTTCGGATTCAGCCTCTGGTATATCCTGATTCCGGGATATGCGGCCGCGCTGCTGCTGTCATTTTTCTGTCCGCCGCTTTTCACAGGGATTGCCTTTGACTCAGGCGGAGTTGCTTCTGGCCCGATGACAAGCACATTCATTCTTTCATTTACAATCGGCGCATCGTCTGCCTGCGGCTCGCATTCTGCTGCCGGAGCATTCGGCGTTATTGCCCTTGTTGCCATGACTCCGCTGATTGCAATTCAGCTTCTGGGAATCATGTTCAAGATAAAAACAGGATCCAAAGGAAAGGAGGAACATCAGTGAGTGCGTTCAGTCTCTTAGTAAGCGTCGTTCCGCACAACAAGGCTGATTTTATTTCAGCTGCCGCGGTAAATGCCGGAAGCTTCGGCGGAACGGTTCTCATGGGCAGAAGCATAAGCGCAAGCGGAATTGCTGATGCGTTCGGGCTCGGCGGAAAATCGCAGGACATTGTTTTGATTCTTGTTGAGCAGGAAACCCGGGAAGCAATTCTTTCGGCGGTTGTGGAAGCCTGCGGCGGCGAACGGTACGGCTTCGGCTATGTCTGCTCTTTAGGCGCAGATATGCTGGTGCAGAGAGGAGTTGTAAAAGGAACAAATGGAGGCTATATGGAAGAAGGAAAGCAGACGTTGATTTCAGTGATTTTAAATAAAGGATATGCAGACGATGCAATGGCAGCAGCAAGAAAAGCCGGGGCAGGCGGCGGAACGGTCATCAACGCCCGGGGAACTGCGCGCGAAGACGATGAAAAATTCTTTGGAATGCATATCGTCCCTGAAAAGGAAATGCTGCTGATTGTTGTGGACACAGACAGGAAAGATGCTGTTCTTGAGGCGGTAAAGAGCCTTGACTGCCTGCAGGAGCCGGGCAGCGGCATTGTGTTCTGTTCTGCGGTCGGTTCATTTTTTACTCTCGGAAAAAAGCGCTGATGTCTGATGGCTTTACGTCCGGGCAGTTTTTTGCTGAATGGAAAGGACGGGAGCGCGTCAAGCTGTTTTTGTTCAAGGAAATTGACAGCACAAATTCCGAGCTTTTGCGGCGCGGCTGCGCGCTGCTTCCCCTGCTGAAAGAAAGCGGTGCTGTCTCAGAAAACGGTGCGGAATTTCACTTTTCTGTTGCCGCCGCCGAGTCTCAAAGCGCCGGCCGCGGCCGCCTTGGCCGTGAATTCTGTTCTCCGGCTCAAACCGGCGCGTACTTCAGCTTTGGCTTTGTGCAGGAAGGCGGAATCCGCAGTCCTGCGCTGCTCACTGTTTCTGCCGCGGTAGGAGTGTGCCGTGCCATTGAAGCCCTGTCCGGCAGCACATGTGCCATAAAATGGGTCAACGACATTTACTGCAACGGAAAAAAAGTCTGCGGAATTTTAGCGGAAGGAATAATGAATCCCTCCTCCGGAAAAATCGAAGGAGCAGTCATCGGAATCGGAATCAACATTGTCCAAAGCAGTTTTTTTTCTCCTGAGCTTCAGAAAAAAGCCGGCGGCATTGCAGACGGTCCTGACGCAGCAAAGAAAAAAATCGGCCGCCTTCAGCTGACTGCGCGCTGCCTTGAGGAAATTGCCGCTGCTTTGGATATGAAGAACCGGGAGCAGACGATGCGTGAATACAAGTCGCGCTCTTTCCTGATAGGAAGCACTGTTTCCGTTTTTCCAGCAGCTGCCGGAACTGCAAGCGGCAGTTTTTGCGCAAAAGCAATTGATATAACCGATGATGCGGGACTGCTTGTGGAGCTTGCAGACGGAACGAGAAAAATCCTTCATTCCGGCGAAGTCACACTTCATGACAGTTCAGCCTGACCTTTGCAAGATCAAATGCTGTAATTTGTGCGGAAAGCCTCAGCGCAAGCGCCGAGGCTCTGTTTTCTGTGCTAGAATTTTTTTGCAAGCAGCTTTGTCTGTGTGTCTGGATTGTACAGAGCAAGCACTTCCGTTGCAAAATTCTCTTCCAGATCTTTCTTATAGTTCTGAATCTTTGAAATGTAGTTCAGCGTAATCTGCGGAGTATTGTTTTTCCGCACTTTTGTGGCTCCTGCGTTGTACATGGCGAGCGCCGCAATTTCATTTCCTGCTGTATTCATGCAGAACTTCAAGTGCGCAAGTCCGTACCGGGCTGATGTTCTGGGATCATAGAAGTCAGATTCTTCCAGCTTGGGAAAGCTCTCGCTGTTCAGCTGAAACAGTCCGCGGTCAATGGTTCCGTTTGTGTTTTTGTGCATTGCAGTTACCTTGAAATTGCTTTCTGTGTGGGCAAGAGCAAACGCAAGCGAAAGCGGAATGCTGTATTCTTCCGCAGACTGCAAGATTGCCTGCGCAACTTCGCGGCTGTTTACAACCCGTGAGTAGTACCATTCAACAGCAGCCCGGCTCTGAGGCTGGCGGTACAGGACAAGCCCTGCATCCTCTTTCTTGCCGGTTCCAATAATAAGCTCTGGAAATTCCTCATCAAAAAGCGACTCATAGCTTACCGCTGCCTGTCCGTCGTCTTCAGCCGGCTGTTCTGCTATGACGATTGTCTCCGGCATTTTCTTTTCTGACGGAATAAAAATGATTGTACAGACGCAAAGCGCAAGGAAAAAAAGGCTGAAAGCGACTGTGCCGGAAACAAGCTTGATAAAATGATCACGTTCAAAACCCATGTTTTTTCTCCCAAAAAATCCGGCTCTCCTGCCCGGTTTTTTATCAGGTTGATGAGAATGCTGCAACGCAGTCTGCCGCAAAAATGGTTTCTGCGGTTCTCTAAAACATAATATACTATTTATTTTGACAAAAAACAAAAAAATGTTCAAGAGAATTTGATGAATTTTTTCTGAAAACAATGCGGTATTTCGCAAACAGTGACATTTTCAGCGGATTCTGACAACCGTTTCGTCCGATTCAATCAGCTTTTCATTTCTGCTGAAAAAAATGTAGTGGCTGTGCTTTGCGCTCAGCTCCTGCATAAAAAGCAGCGGATCTGCTTCCTCGGGAACTGCAAATCCGATGACGTGAGCGCAGTCCTTGATTCTGCGCGCGCAGTGGCTGAAGCTTGCGATAAAACGCTCTTTTTCGGCATCAGAGGAAGGAACTTTGTCTGCGACAGGAACAATGAACGCGAATGAGCGCTTTTCTTCAAGAGACTTAAGCCAGCTGCGAAGCTCGGCAAGGAAAGCCTCATTGTAGCTGTCTTCGTCAGTGCCGGTGTCTGTCCAGCGGACGAGGACGGCAAAGAGGCGGTGTTCGCCGGCCGAATCAGCAGAACTGGCTGTGCATGACGTTCCTTCTATATAAACAGTTTCTTCGGAAGGCGTTTCGTCTTTTTCGTAAAAGTGCAGCCTGTTTTTCTGCGGACAGCATTTCGGCTCGATTTTCATTTCAGCTCCCATAATCTGCGGACGCGGTGATACTGAAACTGATTGTATCAGATTTGCGCAGAAAGGAAAAGCGGACGGGCAACTTACTGCGCTGATTTCTTGAAAACGCTCCCGAATGTCTTCAGGTAGTCGATGAACGAAGCATAGGAAAGAATCACGCAGACAGCAAAGAATCCGTAGCCGATATGCCTGCACAGCTCCATGTTGATGTTCCAGGCTTCAGCAAGCGAAGTGCGGACAAGCGCTTCCTGAACGAGGGCGGCAAAGCATGAAGCAACGTAAAACACAGTCTTGATTTTTCCGCCTTTGCGTGCGGCTATCGCTGTTCCCTGCTTTGCCGCTGCCATCCGCAGGAAATTCTGGCTGAATTCGCGGTAGAGAATCAGCACATAGCAGAGCGCCGGCATGTATCCTGAAATGACAAAGCACGTGAACATTGAAAGGTGCAGGAACACATCTGCAAACGGATCGAACATTTTTCCAAAGTCGCTCACTTCGCCGTTTTTGCGGGCATAATATCCGTCGAAAAAATCAGTAAGCTCAGCTATTGCCAGAAGCGGAATGGCAGCGCATACCGTTGCTATGGAAAGCGCGCTTCCGTTCTCTGCCTTGAGCCAGACAGGAATATTATATATGACAAAAAGCGCCGGCGCAAAAATCAGCCTGGAAAACGTGAATTTGTTTGATGTGTTCATGGCATAAGAGTATAGAGCATTTTGCACATTTTAGCAACAAAGTCCGCGTCATCAAAGGCTTTCCGGCAGTTATTTCCACAGGTTTGCAGGATTGATGGAACGCCCGTTCTTGTAGACGGTAAAGTGAAGGTGCGGCCCGGTGCTCATTCCTGTGCTTCCGACTCTTCCGATCCTTGTGCTTGTAGTGACGTACTGCCCTTTCACTGCAAGGCGCTCGCTCAAATGTCCGTACAGCGTCTGGTATCCTGAAGGGTGGGAGACAATGATATAGTTTCCGTATACATCGCTCCAGCCGCTCGTAACAACTTTTCCAGGCAGCGCGGCATAAACAGGAGTTCCCCGTGCGCATGCCATGTCGATTCCGCCGTGAAATGTCCTGCGTGAGCTGTCAAACGGATTTTTTCTCCATCCGTATGGTGAAGAGGCGTAGAAGCGGGCGCGAAGCGGCTTTGTAAACAGATCTCCGTTGATTTCCTGCCGGGTAATCCAGTCAAGCTCTGCGTTCGGCACAAACAGCGTCCTTCCTGCCGTGAGCTTTTCCTCAGGCTGAAGTCCGTTTACAGCGGCGCATCTGACGGCGTCAACCTTGTATTTTTCTGAAACAGACCCGGCTGTCTCCCCGTTTTCCCTGACTGTATACAGAATTCCGGGCATGGAAGGAATTTTCAGGTACTGCCCGATCTGGATAAGGCGGGAAGCATGGATATTGTTCACGCTTATGATTGTGTCCTGTGTCACGCCGAATTCATCAGCAATAAAGCCGATCATGTCGCCTTTTTTTACGCGGTATGAAATATAGGAAAGCTCGCTGTCAACGGAAGCTTCCGGCGCAGTCTCTATGGAAGAAAGCAGCTGCTCTTCATCAGAAAAAATTTCGCTTGAAAGCAGAGCGGGAGTTCCTGAGTCATGTCCGCCTTGTCCCCGGGAATTTCTAAAATGTACAACGCCGAATGTAATGCCCGTGACAAAAACCACTATGCCGGAAATTGAACAGACGCATGAAACGGCAACCTTCAAATATGACTTCATTCTCAGCTTCCTACTATAGCATACATCGTCAAAAAACTCAATTTTATTTTTCTGCATTCTCTGTCTCCTTTTTTATACCGTCCGCATTTTTTTTATTCAGTCCGATAACGTACATTTCAAATGACTCTGAGCGGCAGGCTTCCGGCTTGAATCCTTTTGCCTGGGCAAACAGTTCCTTCATTTTCATGAGGATTTTCTGCTGATTTCCGTTCTGGAACAGTTTTGCGCAGAAATTTCCGTCAGTCCTGAGCATTTCGCCGGCATACCAGAGCGCCATTTCCACAAGGGACTTTGACCGAAGCGTATCAACAGTTCTGTTTCCCGTTGTGAGCGGCGCCGCATCGCAGACAACAAGGTCATAAGGGCCTTCCTGCCGGATCTTTGCTCTTGTTTCTTCGTCCGTCAAGTCCCCCTGAAAAAAGACAAGGTTTTGCGCCTTGACATCTTTGGAAAGCGGATTCAAGTCTACAGAAACAACTTTTCCGTTCTGGGGCAGATTGCGCAGCAGCCAGACAGTCCAGCTTCCCGGCGCGGCTCCCAGATCAAGCACTGTCTTTGATTTTTTCAGCATCCCGAACTTTTCATTGATTTCCTGAAGCTTGTAAACGCTTCTTGCCGGATATCCTTCCTTGAAAGCTTTCTGGGTCCAAAAATCAGGCTTTTTGTATATGTTCTGTTTTGACGGCATACTTCCTTTTTCGGAATAAATACACCATTTATTAGCTGGAATTGATTGTAAAATTGCGACTAATTATTGTAAAATACTGTCTTTTTTACTGAAAAAACACAGGCATTTTTATCGTTTTTGTTGAAATCATTTGTTTTTATCCCTATACTGCTACACATTGCTAAAATGTGCCGGCTGGCGCAAGCCAGTCCTTGCATTGCAGCCGTTGGAAACCGGGCAGAAAATCCGGCGCAGAGGACAGGTTTATTATGAATGTACAGTTTGGAGAAACGCTTCCGAAGCTTTTACGGAAGAGCGCGGGAAAATGGCCTGAAGTTCCGGCCCAGCTTTCCCATACAAAGACAGGCGGATATAGGGAAGTCAATTATCATGATCTGTTTGAAAATGCCCTTGACTTTTCAGGCGCGCTGCTTGACTTGGGCGTGAAGCGGGGCGATAAAATCGGGCTTATTGCAGACAACCGCGAGGAATGGGAGCAGGCGGACATGGGGCTTCTGTCTATCGGTGCGATTGACACGCCGCGCGGCTGTGATGCAACGGAGAGCGACCTTGCCTATATCCTGTCCTTTTCGGAGACTGCGGTTTCCATTGTTGAAAACGAAGCCCAGGTAAAAAAGCTCCTCAATATAAAGAAGTCAGTGCCGTCTTTGCAGACCATTATTTCGTTTGAAGAAGTTTCAGATGATACAAAGGCGGAATGTGATGCGGCCGGAGTGCGCTGCCTTGCTTTCCGGGACTTGCAGAAATCAGGCCATGAGTGGAGAAAGCTTCATCCTGACGCTGTTGAGCAGGAACTTGAAAAAGGCCGGACCGATGATCTTGCCACAATCATTTTTACAAGCGGAACAACGGGAACTCCCAAGGGCGTCATGCTTACCCACGGAAACATTCTCTGCCAGCTTGACGAAGTTACCGAGCGCATTTTTCTGAATCCGGGGGAGCGGGCGCTGCTTGTGCTTCCTGTGTGGCATGCGTTCCAGCGCGCGGTTGAGTACGTTATCCTGTGCCAGGGCGGAACGCTCTGCTTCAGCAAGCCGATTGGAAGCGTCCTTTTGCAGGATCTTCAGAAACTGGATCCGTATCTTTTGCCTGCTGTCCCGCGCGTGTGGTCGGCGGTGTACGACGGAATATGGCGCAAGATGAGGAAGACTGGCGGAGCCGTGTTTGCGCTGTTCCGCTTCTTTGTGGCAGAGGCACTGCTGTGGTGCAGGATAGACCGCAAGCTCAGGCGCAAGAACACGCGGTTCGGGCCGGACTACCTTGGGTTCTGGTGGCCTGTGCTCGTGCTGCCGTGGCTTCTGCTGTACCCGGTGAAGCTCCTCGGAAACGTCCTTGTGTTCAGGAAGATCCGCGCTATGGTCGGAAAGAATTTCCGCTCCGGCATTGCAGGCGGCGGAGCCTTTCCTGAGAATGTGGACGCTTTTTTCTGGGCCATCGGAGTGAATGTCCAGGAAGGATACGGGCTTACAGAAACAGCCCCGATTATCAGCGTGCGGCCCGTTGCTGATCCTATATTCAGGAATGTAGGAACTCCGCTGCGGGGCATAGAAGTCCGTGTGGTTGATGACGACGGAATTATCCTCGGAAGATGCCGCAAGGGAACGCTGCAAGTGAAGGGCGGCTGCGTCATGCAGGGCTACTACAAGCGGCCTGACCTTACCGACAAAGTCATGACTGTTGACGGATGGTTTGATACGGGCGATATCGCTGTTCTCTCTGTGAACAATGAAATACAGCTGCGCGGCCGGAAAAAGGACACGATTGTGCTTCAGGGAGGCGAAAACATTGAGCCGCTTCCGATTGAAGCCAAGATTAACGAGTCGCGGTACGTTTCAACTTCCGTTGTATTCGGCACGAACGAAAAGGGCGTTGACCAGAAGTACCTTGTGGCGCTTGTCCTGCCGGATCAGGATTCAGTTGAGTCGTGGGCTGAAGAAAACGGAATGCCATTCAAATCGTACGAAGAGCTTGTGCAGACGGAAGCGGTGCAAAGGCTTCTTGAGGGCGAAGTCTTTGAGCAGGTGAGCGTAAAAAACGGATTCAAGTCATACGAGCGCATAAACAAAATCGCCATAATCACAAAGCCGTTTGAAGTGGGCGTGGAGCTGAGCGCAAAGCAGGAAATGATGCGCTACCGCGTGGCTGAACTGTACAAAGACAAGCTTGAAAAGCTCTACAAGGAAGCATAGGCTCCTTTCCGCCGCTTCCGCCCGCTCTCGAAGCATAATGACAGACAGGCCGGGAGCGCAATACCGCACTACTGCGGCAGCATAATCCCAGACACCGCGGGAGCATAGTACCGCGCACCATGAGACTATGCTCCTCTGTACCGAAGCAGCATGTCCGCCTTTGCTCCCCTCTAGGGGAATTCCGCGCTCCCCTACAGGGGAAATCACCGCTCCCCTATAAGGGAGCGATATATCCAAGCATAAGGGGCGCGCTCCTCAGGCGCAGCTGAGTGCAACGCTCAAGGCTGATTGTGCGTCCCGGGGAATTTGCAGGCGGGATGCGGGGTCATTTTGCACGGAACTTTTTAGAAAGGGATAAAAAACAGCCGCCTCCCAAAGGGAAGCGGCTGCTGTCTAAAGACTGACTAATGAAGGAAATCAGAGATTAGAAGCTAAGTTCAAATACTACAGGAACAGACCACATGAATCCGTCATAGGCTTTACCTTCCTTGTCTTTGCCAGCTGGGATTCCTGCAAATCCTGCTCCGTTTGTTACGCCTTCAAAGCCGATGCCGATTGAGGCGCTGTTTGCCACGTTCTTTTGGATGCCTACAAGGAAGCTGAATGCATCGTCTTCCTCATACTCATACGTTACGTTGTTGACTTTCTTTTCACCCTTCATCTTGCTCATATAGCGCACATCTGCCACAGCCTTGAGTCCGTCCATAATGCCGTACTCTATGCCGCCGCCAATGCCGAACTGAGGATCAAAGTCAGAGTCCCTGAAAATCTTTACACCGCCGGCAAGCGACACTGCAAGGTTTTCCATAACGTTGTATGTAGCTGCAAGAGAGATAGTTGCCACGCCAAGCGTATTAGCATCGATTTTCTTTGTTGTCTTACCAACTTTGACTTCAAGCTGTTTGTCGTTAACTGCATTGCAGTACTCTTTGTCTGCAATGCTAAATTTTCCGCCGACTGCTACATACAGGTTTTCAACTGCTGTGAGGTCGAATGCCACTCCAATATCGCCCATGTAGTCATACTTCTTGTCGTTAGCTTTATAAACTTCATTCTGTCCGGTCCACAGAACTTTTACTTTGCCGATGCCGTCTATGCTGTATGCTACGCCTGCCTGTGTCTTTTTATAGACATTATATGACCAGTCAGTACTCACATAGCTATTATCAACCGTAGCATACGGAACGATTGCCATAACTGTCAGGCCTTCAATCGGTGTAAGTTCTGCCATAAGACCGCTGCGGCCGCCTGTTCCGTCCATGATACTGTCATCACCATTAAACCACAGATTCGTTGTACGGTTTGGGCGAAGCCAGTTCCATGCGCCAAAGCCCCAGCCTTCACGGAAGCCGTTGTCACCGCTGTCGAACAAACCCACAGACAACTTGAGCATTTCAACCGGCTTGAACCACATCACACTGCGGTCTCCCATAGTGATAGTGCCATCAGATGGGTTTCTGATTTCAAAAGTAGATCCGGCATTTCCGTCTTCTGTAATCCAGTTCACACCAAGAACAGATGTTCTTGCGGCACCGCCCCAAGACTGAGTAAGCCCTGCACGGAAATCCTTGCTATCTCCGCCGTCATTTGCTATTGGAACAAGAACTGAGCGCAGCCAGGCACCGAAAGTGATTTCCGCGAAAGCGGAAGATGTAGCCAGTGCGGCGGCAGCGGCCACCGCGATAAGAGTCTTTTTCATGTCTCTTTAGCCTCCTTATATGGTGAGGGAGGCACCGCGGCC
>JAGBGX010000006.1 GCA_017935745.1 Treponema sp.
CCGGCCTCGCCCTCAATGAGCGCGTGCGCGTTCACGTGGCTCACCAGCTCCCGGTACGCCCCGTCGCTCGCAGCCCGAGCCGCTTTCAATGCGCCCGCAGTCCTTGCCGAGCGCTCGTCCGTGCGCTGGCCCGTAAGTTCGCGCACCTCTTCGTTCGCCGCCTTGAGCTTTTCCACGAACGCGCCGAGCGAAAGCACTTTCACCTGCTCCGCGAGCCTGCCTTCCAGATCCTGGATGAAGTTCACGAGCAGCCCCGTCTCCTTGTCAAGCTGCGCCTGCGTGTCAATCTTGTAGTCCCTGATGTGCTGCTGCAAGGCCGCGGCAGCCTCCGCCATTTCAGCGACGGGAAATTCCGCGTAGCCCGCGACGGCTTTCCTGTAGCCCGCGTACAGCTGGTCGCGCAGCCGGTCCGCCGCCGCAATCTTGTCCGTGGTGAGGCTCTTCGCGCTGACTTGCAGGTTCTCGTCCTCCGCCGTAACTGCCGTCCGTAACGCCGCAACCTGTACCGCGCACTTTTCCGCCACGGCAGCATCCTTTTCCGCCCGCTCCGCCATGTTCGACACGAACAGAAAGTGCGCCGCGTTGTTCATGCTCGTAAGCGGAAGTGTCTGAATCTCTTTCATAAAAACTCCTCTGGATATGATTGCCGCCGCATGCGCAAGCCGCGCGGGCAGCTGATTATATAATTTCCACTCATGCAGACGGCGCGGAGCAACGTATACGCGGCGGATTTTCCCCTGTGAACCCCTGATAACGTGTTATCCGCGCCACATTCGTTCCTGTCAGCCGCTGTAAAGCCGTCCGAAGTATCGGAAAGTGTCTTGTCAGCTGCCGTGAAGGTGCCAGAGACCTCAGAAAGCATTTTGTCAGCTGCTGTGAGAGTGTCAGAGGCCGGGGAGAAAATATGAATGTTCTGTCTGGAAAATAAAAATGCGCCCCGCCCGGACGGACGGAACGCACTGTGAGAATGAGAAACGGTATGGTGAACGGATTCTACTGACGCAGCAAGGCTGCGCGCGGACGCGCCGCGCCGGAAAGAGGTTCTACAGCACCCCCCCCCGCAGCTTTTGAAGCAAATCTATACTGACGGAACTGTGCAGCTGTATTCATAGCTTCATACTACCCGCAATCCGCCCCGCTGTCAATAACAGGCTTTTTTAATGCCCCAATGCAAGCACCGGGACACTGCTTGCAGCCCGCAGGTATAAAATCCTCCGCACGAATAAACCCTGCAAAATCATCATTGGACGCGCCCTGTCCTACTCAAAGGACGGCCCGTTCCCGTCAGCTTTTACAGCCTTGATGTCGTCATAATATATTGTTCCTGAAACGCTCCCGTTCTTTACGGCAGGCGTTCCGTCAATTGCGTTCACCCACAGGCCTATCTGCTCAATTTTTCCTGAGTCCTTGCCAAGCCCTCCCTTCGGCTTTCCAGGAGCATCACGCTCGCAGAATTCCGCAAACGGAACTGTCACAAGAACAGGCTCTGTCCTGTCCCTGTAGCCGCTGTATTCCTGAAGGTACACTTCATACGTCTTTTTATTCGCGACAATCTGAAATACAACTTTCTGATTGTTTCCGTCGGGCTTTGTCCAGAACTGAACAGCATTCTGCCGGGACCAGTCCGCGCTCTTGCCCACGGTCGCGCCCGCCCAGCCGTCAGACGTTTCGCTGTAGGAAAATTTCATTCCGTATCCGCCTGAATTTTTATTTCCGCTGTCGAGCGATATGCTGATTCCTGAGCCGGAAGCCTTGTTCGTGTTCCACTTTTTTTCCAGCAGGCCGCTGTCGCCCAGGTATGACTCAAAGCTGTCCACCAGAAGCGGATTTTCCTTCGGCTCTTCAATGTTGAACAGCACCCGGATCTGCTGCATTTCCGCTCCGTCCGCAACAAGCGAAACTGTTCCGTTCCGCCTGCCGAGCCGCGCAAGCTCCTTTTTCCCGAGCTTCGCCGTGTACAGGGAGCCTTTCTTTACAGCGGGAATTGCAATTTCCTCTTCGGCTGAAAGCAGGAACTGGACACTGGCAGACTCGGGAATGCCGTTCAGCCGCGCGCTCAGGACAGCAGGCTTGAGGAGACGCTCCCCCGCGACAGGAGCTGTGATATATCCTGACGGCGGAACGGAGCGGACGGACTGTATGCTGCCTGCGTCAATTGCAGAGAGCGCATCCTTCTGCTGGGATGCAAAAACGCTTCTTCTGTCATTGTAAAAAGAGACAAACGGATCAAGCATCTCGTGGCCTTTCAGAAATCCGTCGGGCGTCACTTCATTTACATACGGAGAATAGTAGCCGTCACGCTTTCCGAAATTGGCCCACAACAGAAAGTATGACGCATCGGAACTGCTCACCGCCTCAAGCATTTTTCCGTACCAGTCAGGAACCTTGTTTCCCGTTGAGCGCAGCGCCGTCTGATTGTGTCCTTTTTCAGGGGACGTTGTCCGTATGCCTGTTTCGGTGACAGCAAGAAGCTTGTTATGCTGGCGTGCAAATTCCTGCACGATTCCAAGCTCGGCTTTAAAGGCCGCAAAAAATGAATCTCCCGGAGCCGGATCATCGTGGTACATGTCGAATCCGACAATATCCACATACTCATCGCCCGGATACCGCTGCGCATATTCCTCCACAGACGAAGCTTCCGCGCCGGGGCTGTACACATAGATAACATTGTGCACGCCCTTTTCATTCTTCAGATAATCAGCAGTGAACCGGTACACGTTCTTGAATGTCTCGGCATCGCAGAACGCCTTTCCCCACCAGAACCAGCTGCCCGTGTTTTCATGGAACGGCCGGAACAGAACAGCGCCTTCAACCTGGGACGCATAGTCGGCAATCATGTCAAGATACGCTGTAAAGATTTTGCTGTACGTTCCTCCGGGAAGAATACTGTTCATTATATCTCCCTCGGAAACACCCGGCGTATATCCTGAAAAATCATACCGCTCATACGGAGCCTTTCTTGAGGCGGGCTTCATTCCCTTTTCCGCGGCGATTTTAAAATTCGGCATGTGGGCTGACAGCGTTATGACTGCGCCTTCGCTGATTGCCTCGTTTGTCAGCAGGGCGGCCGCCGCCACATTGCCGGAAAGCGTCTCAGGGAGCTTTTTGCCCAGCTTCTTTCCAAGCTTTGCGTTGAATTCCCTGGCGCTGTATTCGTTTCCTGTCAATGAAAGCGCGTCAATGCCGACAACTCCTGCGATTGAGCCGGTCACATCCTGTGTATCAGAATCAGAAAGCGAGGGGCTTCCGGCCTTTCTCCAGATGTCGTTCTGATGTCCGTAAATCACGCTGGACGACTTTCCCATTGCCGAAAGATAGGCATACACGGCCTTTGCGCTGTCATTCGCATCCTTGTCCGCAAGCTGAATTTCGCGGGGAAGCGGAACGGAATCCGCCGCTGTGACGACAGCTCCGCCTTCAGCACGGACCGCAGCTTTCCGGGCGGAAGGCTTGACCGTGGAAACGATGGAATTGTCCGCGCGCTCCTGTGAAATCACCCGCAGGTTGTCAAGTGCGACAGCTCCCTTATATCCAGTCTTATGGCCGACAACAAGAACGGCAATCTGGTTTGTCTTAAGCGAATCGTAGCTGTCAACTTCAATTTCAACAGGAATCATTTTGACCGGGCCTGAAACAGCCTTCGCTTCCTTTGGATCAAGCAGCGCTTCAAAGCTTTTTTCCTCCGAGCCTTCGCACTTTATAAAGAATTCAATGCCGAGCTTTCCTCCTGCGGACTCAAGAGCAGCCGAATCAAAGTAGACATCCATTTTCACAATCCCGATGGTTCCGTGGGAGACAGGAGCAGTATACCAGACAGAAATTCCTCCCGCCTTTGAGTAGTCATTGCCTGAGTCCTTCGCATAGTCCACGGAAATAAGCGCCGCGCCAGAGTCAAACTGAACGTTCAGCGGGCCTGAGTACTGGTAGCGCCAGTCAGCCTTTGCATATCCGCCTGAGCCGCTGTCAAAGTCATTTTTGAACACAACATTCTGCTCTTCAGGAAGATTTCCTTTAAAGCTGATTCCGCTGAACGGAGCCGGAAGCTCTGCCAGCACGCTGCCCCCGAAAAACGCAATACCAAGCGCAGCCAGAGCATGGAGCTTCCGGCAGGCGCGACAAAACTGTTTCATACAATACCTCTTTTCGCTGTTTTTTAAGAAATCGTTTTCTCTTTATATATAATGATCCACCGCCTGAACAGATTTGTCAAGCATAATTTTTCTGCTGAACATCAGAGGCTGAAATCAGCCTCTGATGTTCAGCCTCTTGATAGCCTGATTCATTTTATGCTATGCTGAAAAAATTCAGGAACGTAAAAATGAACAGACCGAACAGCCGCAGGACATGCCGCCTTTTCCGGGCAGAATGCAAAAAGCTGCTCCTCCTTGCCGCTCTGGTTCTTTTGGGCGCGGCGCTTTTTCCGCAGGAAGCAGCGGACATATCAGTCAATTTTATCAATGACTACAGAAAAGCTTCTATTATAAAAGGAACAAATCCGCAGGCTGACGTGGTTCTGCGCGATATGGAGGATCTGGATCCGAATTACCTTGCAGAAATTCAGTATGAAATTCCAGCTGACGGACACGAATCCATTCCTGAGACAGTCGCATCCCTGTTTCTTGACCTGAGCCTATACCTGGAAATTCCTTACTATTCAAAGCAGAGCGGTGTGACAGTTCCGCTGTTCAGCAAGGCGCAGCTTCTTTCAAGCCGGAAAACTGAAGACACAGCAGTGAACACCGTGCTTTTCTGCATGACGCCGTTTTCAGACTATACTGCTGACTTAACAGTTCAGGCCGGAAAAAATTCATTTCTGTTTCAGCACACAAACCTTGACAAGATGGACTACAGGGGGCTTGCAGCAATAAAGCGCGGGGCAATGCGCGCCGGAATTGCTGTATACAGGGACGGCAGCGTGTGGCGGATTTATGCGCTCGGCGGAGTAAAGGCAGCGAAACCGTTTTTCCTGAAGAGGCGGCTCGAAACCGCATTCAACAACAGGATAAAGGACTTCTGCGTCTTTTACATCGGAAAGCTGGCAGAAATGGAAAACAGCTAAAAACGCAGGCATCGACTGCCCTGTCCGCTTTCCTGCGGAGCGCGGATTCTATTGTACATTGCATGGAAATTCAGTATACTCGCAGGCAAAACGTTAAAATGTGATGCGTTATGCTATCGAGGTGAAAAAATGACGCCGAATCAGATGTTTGGAAATCCCGACTATATCCGCTGGGATCCGAAATTTGAAATTGGAATTCCGGTAATCGATGAACAGCACAAGAAGCTTGTCGAGCTGTGCAACAGATTTTATCAGGAATTGCTTCAGAATAAGGCTGAAGGAAATCCGCCGTGGGATCAGTCGCTCAGGAGCGCTTTGCACGAATGCGTTGACTATGTGAAAACGCATTTTAAGAACGAAGAAACACTGATGACAGCGTGCAGCTACCCGAATTTCGCCGAGCACAAAAAGATGCACGATATGTTCATCAAAAATATCCTCGAAACAACGAACGGTTTCCAAGAGGCGACGATTGGAGTTGCGTTCAAGTTCGTGAAGTTCCTGTACGACTGGATTCTGTCGCACATCGCGCACGAAGACAAGCTGTACGTGAAGGATGTTCTCGGCTATTACCGAAAAATGAAAGCCGCGCAGCAGTGATTGCCCGGCAATTGCAATGCAGTATGAAAACACCGTGCTTCGATGTGCGGTGTTTTTTTTGTGGGCGCGGCTCTTTTATTCGTGCGGAGGGTTTCATCCCTGCGGGGCTGCAAGCAGTACCCCGATGCTCTGCGTTGAGGCTATTGATTGTAAATTGCGCTGAAATTCGGTATATTTTGTGGTGAAGCTATTTGAAACTGTGATGCGTTAGGGATTGGAAGGGATGCCGTCCTTGCCTGTCTGCCGACAGGCAAGGACGGCAGTTGCGCAGCAATGGAGCGGAAGCGGAACCCTGAAAAGCCCGGCTGGCTGGCGCGGAAGCGGCAGCCAGAACGCCCACAAAAAAATTGAATGGGAGAAATACAATGGCAGACACAATGCACGCACTGGAGAAGAATCCAAGCTGGAAGGGGCGGCGCGGGCCAGTCGTCCTGGTGATTATGGACGGCGTGGGCTACGGAAAGTTCGCGGACGGGGATGCGGTCAAGGCGAGCCGCATGAAGTACCTTGACTGGTTCACGGCGAACTGTCCGCACACGCGGCTCAAGGCGCACGGAACGGCGGTGGGGCTTCCGAGCGACGACGACATGGGAAACAGCGAGGTCGGACACAACGCGATGGGCTGCGGGCGCGTCTTTGCGCAGGGCGCGAAGCTCGTGGGCGTTTCGATTGAAAGCGGCGAAATGTTCAAGGCGGCGACGTGGCAGAAGCTTGTTGCGAACGTGAAGGCGACGGGCGGCGCGCTGCATTTCATCGGGCTTGTTTCGGACGGAAACGTCCACTCGCACATCGGCCACCTGAAGGCGATGGTCTCGCAGGCGGCGAAGGACGGCGTGAAGAAAATCCGCGTGCACGCTTTGCTTGACGGACGCGACGTTGACCCGACGAGCGCGCTGAACTACATCACGCCGCTTGAGGAATTCCTTGCGGGATTTTCCGGCTGCGACTACAGGATTGCCTCCGGCGGCGGGCGGATGTACATCACGATGGATCGCTACAACGCGGACTGGAGCATGGTGGAGCGCGGCTGGAAGGCGCACGTCCTCGGCGAGGGGCGGCAGTTTGAGAGCGCGACAAAGGCGGTTGAGACGTACCGCGCCGAAGTTCCCGGCCTGCTCGACCAGGATATGCACGAGTTCGTCATCGCCGAGAACGGAAAGCCCGTCGGAACAATCAATGACGGCGACAGCGTGATTTATTTCAACTTCCGCGGCGACCGCGCGCTTGAGATGACGAAGGCGTTCGAGACTCCGGCGGGAGCCGACTTCCCCTATTTTGACAGGAAGCGCGTTCCGAACGTCGAGTACGCGGGCATGATGGAGTACGACGGCGACGCGCACGTTCCGGCTCAGTACCTCGTGAATCCGCCGAGCATCGACCGCACGATGGGCGAGTACCTCACGAAAAGCGGCGTGAAGCTGCTTGCGATTTCCGAGACGCAGAAGTACGGCCACGTAACCTACTTCTTCAACGGAAACCGGCAGGGCAAGTTCGACGAGAAGCTTGAGGACTACGTTGAAGTTCCGAGCGACGTCGTTCCGTTCGAGCAGCGTCCGTGGATGAAGTGCGCGGAAATCACCGACAAAGTGATTGAGGCAATCAAGAGCGGAAAGTACGACCATATCCGCCTGAATTTCCCGAACGGCGACATGGTGGGACACACGGGCGTGTTCAACGCGGTTGTCTGCTCGATGGAAGGAATGGACCTGCAGCTCGGGCGGCTCAAGGCGGCGATTGACGAGGCGGGCGGAATCCTCTGCCTGACCGCCGACCACGGAAACTCGGACGACATGTACGAGCACGCCAAGGACGGCAGCGTCAAGAAGGACGCGGACGGCGAGCCGAAAGCCAAGACGAGCCACAGCCTGAACCCCGTGCCGGGCATCATCTACGACCCCGAGTACAAGGGCGAGTACGACAACACGAAGCTCAACGAGGGCCTCGGCATCTCGAGCTGGCCGGCAACACTTATGCAGCTGATGGGCTACGTCCCGCCGACGGATTATGATGCAAGTATGATTAACTTGAAGTGATGTTGGTTTATAATGCGCGTGCGAGTTTCGGCTTGTCCGAAACTCGTAAGCACGCTTGCGTGCGACATTAATTTGAAGTAAATGGAAACGGCGGAAGCCATAAGGCTTCCGCCGTTTTTTTGTTTTGAGCGGAACTGTGTTTGTGCGCGCGGAAACGGATATTCCGTTACTTCTGTCATGTTTGTTATTTCTGTGGTCAATGTGCTAGAAGCTGTGTATGTTCTGCCTTCAAGCTCAAACTCCAGCGTCATGGTGCTGCCCTCGCTGCCGATGTCTCCGCCGGTAACGGTGTACTGCGCGGTTACAGCTTGTAGCTCATGGTCGGAATCAACCTTGTTTTCCTCTGTGGTACTGTTCCTTGTCCACCACGAGCGAGCCGATTCCGCGCACATTGCTGAACGTTACGCCGTCCGCCTTCACGATGAATGACACGCCGTCCAATGCAAAATGCTCTGGTCATAACTGAAAAAAAATTCTACAATACAAAAAATCATATTCAGGAGCGTGAAAATGATACTGAAGGAAACTCCGCTGGCAAGCACGGACAGCGACTATATAAAGTGGGATCCAAAATTTGAAATCGGCATTCCCGTCATTGACGAGCAGCACAAGAAACTCGTGGAGCTGTGCAACAATTCCTATCAGGCGCTCATAAAGCAAAGAACTTCTGGAAGCACGTGGGAACAGTCTCTGTCAGGCACATTGCATGAATGCGTGGAATATGTGCAGACACATTTTAAGGACGAAGAAAAACTGATGGCGGCATGCGGCTACCCGGGATTTCAGGAGCACAAGAAAGTGCATGAATCCTTCATAAAAAAAATCATTGAAACATCACACTCCTTTCAAGGCGCAGGAGCAGGAAACTCAGCATTCAAATTTGTAAAATTCCTCTATGACTGGATTCTTTCCCACATTGCGCATGAAGACAAGCTGTATGTAAGAAGCGTCCTTGAATACTACCGGCAGAAAAAAATGCAGGGCAGCAATCAGCAGAGCAGTTAGTTTCCTCTAGAAAAATATAAAAACCTATTGACATGCTAGGTAAAATACAGTACACCTATATTACCTATTAAAAAGATAGGTAATTCTTTTTTATGGAAGCCCCACATGGATTCAACAGCATATTTTGAAAAGCTTGTGCGTGAAAATTTCAGATACGGTGTCATGTGCCTCTGCCGCACGTTTTTCTTTCAGCCGCGGAATATCCGCTTTTGCAGTTTGGCTTTGTCATTCAGATAAAGCCCGTCATCACAGTTTTATTTTTAGGTTAAATATGGGTTTTCTTTGCGGCAAGGATTGTAGGGGAGCCGCAGGCTGCCACTGGACTGAACGAGCGTGAGCGAGTGAGGGAAGCGGCCGGAGCGACAGCGTAGCCCCGAAAAGCCTGATTTTTGTGAAGAGAGCGGCCGTAGGCTGCGACCGGAACAAAAAGCCGCCCGTAAATGCAAAATACAAAACTCGAATTTCGACCTTTTATTTTTGGAGGAAAAAACATGGCACAGACACCATTTCATTTTGAAACACTTCAGCTTCACGCTGGGCAGGAGCAGGCGGATCCGGCGAGCGATGCACGTGCGGTTCCGATTTATCAGACGGCGTCATATGTGTTCCGTAACGCACAGCACGCGGCTGACAGGTTCGCCCTTGCGGACGCAGGAAACATCTACGGACGGCTGACAAACTCGACGCAGGAAGTCCTTGAGAAGCGGATTGCCGCTCTTGAGGGCGGAAGTGCGGCTCTTGCGCTTGCTTCGGGGGCGGCTGCAATCACGTACACGATTCAGGCTCTGGCACAGGCGGGCGGCCACATCGTCGCGCAGAAAACGATTTACGGCGGAAGCTACAACCTGCTCCGGCACACGCTCAAGGCTTTCGGCATTGAAACGACGTTCGTGGACATTCATAATCTGGCGGAAGTTGAGGGTGCAATCCGGGAAAACACCAAGGCGGTTTTTATCGAAACGCTCGGAAACCCGAACAGCGACATTCCCGACATCGACGCGGTTTCGGGCATTGCTCACCGGCACGGAATTCCGCTTGCAATCGACAACACGTTCGGAACGCCGTTCTTTGTGCGGCCGATTGAGCACGGGGCGGACATCGTTGTTCATTCGGCGACAAAATTTATCGGCGGACACGGAACAACGCTCGGCGGAATCATTGTTGACTCGGGAACATTCGACTGGAAAAAGTCCGGCAAGTTCCCGCTGATTTCCGATCCGAACCCGAGTTACCACGGCATTTCGTTTGCAGACGCGGCGAAGGATGCGGCGTTCGTTACGTACATCCGTGCAATTCTGCTCCGCGATGAAGGTGCGACGCTCTCGCCGTTCAACGCGTTCCTTTTGCTTCAGGGGGCGGAGACGCTTTCGCTCCGGCTTGAGCGGCACGCGGAGAACACGCGGAAGGTCGTCGAATTCCTTTCGGCTCATCCGAAGGTCGAGAAGGTGAACCATCCGTCGCTGGAAAATCATCCCGACCATGCGCTCTACCAAAAGTATTTTCCGAACGGCGGTGCGAGCATTTTCACGTTCCAAATAAAAGGCGGGCAGAAGGAAGCGTGGGCGTTCATCGACAATCTGAAGCTGTTCAGCCTGCTTGCGAACGTGGCTGACGTAAAGTCGCTCGTGATTCACCCGGCGACAACGACGCACTCGGAACTGAACGCACAGGAACTTTCGGAGCAGGGAATTTTCCCGAACACAATCCGACTTTCAATCGGAACGGAGCATATCGACGACATCATAGCCGACTTGAGCCGGGCGTTTGATGCGGTGCAGTAAGACGGCAGAAATGCCAAGTGTTTCAAAAACGTTTCTACAAGAAACAGGAGTGTTACTATGAAAAAAATTTTAAAGCTGATTGCATCCGCTGTAGCTGCGGCCGCAGTTCTTGCTCCAGTCTCTGCAAAGCCAAAGGCAGGACGCACTGTTGACCAGATAAAAAAGAACGGAACAGTCAGAATCGCAGTATTCAGCGACAAAAAGCCGTTCGGCTATGTTGATGAAAACGGAGAGTATCAGGGCTACGATGTGTACTTCGGGAACCGCATTGCAAAAGATCTCGGCGTAAAAGTGAAATATGTTCCGGTGGAAGCCGCGAGCCGCGTGGAAGTCCTTGCAACAGGAAAAGTTGACATCGTGCTTGCAAACTTCACCGTTACGCCTGAGCGAGCTGAAAAAGTTGACTTTGCGCTTCCGTACATGAAAGTTGCGCTCGGCATTGTTTCGCCTGAAAACGCGCTGATTACCGCCCCGGAGCAGCTCAACGGAAAAACGCTGATTATTGCAAAGGGAACGACCGCCGAAACTTTCTTTACAAAAAACTATCCTGAAATCAAGCTTCTGAAATTCGACTTGTATTCTGAGGCTTACAATGCATTGCTGGACGGACGCGGTGACGCGCTTTCCACAGACAACACGGAAGTTCTTGCATGGGCAATTGAAAACAAGGGGTTTGCCGTAGGCGTAGACTCGCTTGGCAGCCTTGACACAATTGCTCCTGCCGTGCAGAAAGGAAACACAGATCTGCTCGGCTGGATTAACAGCGAAATAAAGTCGCTTGAAAAGGAGCAGTTCTTTCATGCTGACTACGAAGCAACGCTGCGCGAAGTATACGGAAAAGACTCCGATGCAGAAGCGCTTGTAGTAGAAGGCGGAAAACTGTAAGCTGATTTCCGGCAGTGTGCAATTTTAAAAATTGTAAAAAAACAGCGCACAGATGGCGCGCTGTTTTTTTACGTTCAATCACGCGAACGAATGTGCCGTCTTCGGAAATTGTTTTTGCAACGAGCTGTATAGCGAAGTCTCCAGCGAACTTCCTGCGGTATGTAATATGTAAGAAACATTTTTTTAGCCATGGACACTGAATTTATAAAGCAGATTATGCCGATGTTTGCAGAAGCAGCGCTGCTCACAGCCAGAACCGGCTGCATAGGAATTTTGCTTTCCGCCGCTGCCGGAGCTGTCTGTGCCGTCATCCGTTTCTGGAAAATCCCGGTTCTGCGTACTATCGTCAGCATATATACAGAGCTTTCCCGGAACACGCCGCTTTTGATCGATTTGTTCTTCCTATACTTTGCGCTTCCACGCATGGGAATAAAACTTTCTTCCCAGCAATGCGGAATTACCGGGCTTACGTTTCTCGGCGGAAGCTATATGGCAGAAACATTCCGAAGCTCGCTGGAAACAGTCAGCAAAATTCAGATTGAAAGCGGAATGTGCATCGGCTTGAACCGAACGCAGCTTGTGCGCTACATTGTCTTTCCGCAGGCGCTTTCCGTTTCGATTCCAAGTCTCTGCGCAAACTGCATTTTTCTTCTGAAAGAAACATCTGTTTTCAGCGCGGTGGCGCTTGCCGACCTGATGTATGTAGCAAAGGATCTAATCGGGCTGTACTACAAAACGCAGGAAACGCAGCTGCTTGTGCTTTCATACTTTGCGCTGCTTCTGCCGGTTTCGCTGCTCGGATATTTTTTTGAACGGAGGCTGCGCTATGGTCAGTTCGGCATTTCTTGACGCGGTTTTTCAGCCGTTCAGCGTTCTTTTCAAAGGAAAAAATTTCATCAGGCTTTTGGGCGGACTTGGCGTAACAGCCCGGATTGCAGCAATCTCTGTCGTGCTTTCAATTTTTTTTGGATTTATGTTCGGAGCGGCAATGACAGTCCGCTTCCGGCCGATCAAATTCCTGTGCAGGCTCTACCTTGAATTCATGCGGATTATGCCGCAGATGGTACTGCTGTTTCTTGCATACTTCGGGCTGACATACGCATTCGGAATTTCAATTTCCGGGGAAGCAGCTTCTGTCCTTGTTTTTACGCTCTGGGGAACCGCAGAAATGGGAGACCTTGTCCGCGGCGCATTGCAGTCAATTCCGCTCCATCAGTATGAAAGCGGACGCGCGGGCGGGCTGACTGAAAATCAAATTTTCCGATTCATAATCATTCCGCAGACAGTCCGTCAGCTTGTTCCGCTCAGCATGAACCTCATCACCAGAATGATAAAAACAACTTCGCTTGCTGTTTTTGCCGGCGTAACTGAAGTTGTAAAAACCGGGCAGCAGATTATCGAGTCAAACAGGATTTCTGTTCCATCGGCTGCAATCGCGGTGTACAGCACAATTTTTTTTATGTACTTCGCCGTATGCTGGCCGCTTTCATTCATCGCAGGAAAAATTGAAAAACGGCAGAGGAAATCATAAATGGCATTGCTCGAAATCAGGAACATAAAAAAAAGACTTCAAGGAAGCAGGCGAAATTTTGAAGGGTGTTTCGCTCGATGTTGAACGCGGAGAAACTGCTGTCATTCTCGGGCCGTCGGGCTGCGGAAAAAGCACATTGCTCCGCTGCATAAACGGACTTGAGCAGATTCAGGAAGGCGAAATTCTTCTTGACGGCGAAGTCATCAGCGGCAGAAAAAAAGACATGCACCTGATCCGCCAGAAAATCGGCATGGTGTTCCAAAGCTATGATTTGTTTCCGAATATGACTGTCATGAAAAACATTCTGCTCGGTCCGGTAAAGGCACAGAAGCGCAGCAAGGCGGAAGTCACACAGCAGGCTGAGCAGCTTCTTTCCCGCGTCGGGCTTCTGAGCAAAAAAGACGCATATCCGCGGCAGCTTTCCGGCGGACAAAAGCAGCGTGCTGCCATTGTCCGTGCGCTCTGCATGAATCCGGAAGTACTGCTTTTTGACGAAGTAACAGCTTCTCTTGACCCGGAAATGGTCCGCGAGGTTCTGGACGTGCTGATGGATCTTGCAAAGGAAAAGCGCACAATGCTGATTGTAACGCATCAGATGGATTTCGCGCGCGCAGTTGCCGACAGGATTGTCTTTATAGACGGCGGCGTTATTATTGAAGAATCTTCTCCTGAGCAGTTCTTCACATCTCCAAAAACTGAACGCGCCAAGAATTTTCTCCGCGCTCTCACGTTTCAACCAACAACACCGATGTAATCGTCAGGACATGAAACATTCCGCACAAACAAAGCTGCACGCCGCTACACAATGCCGGACAATTCGCCTGTGCACTCAGCTTCTTTTCCGGCTCTGATGCTTTCCTCAAGCGGCTCCCCTATTTTCAGCCTTACGGAGATTCCCGGCTTTAGCATGCCCGGACTTTCAAAAACTGCATGAAGGAAATTTTCTGTCACCGCATGGTACACAGCAGGTTCTCCCGGCTTTTGTTTTCCAGGGAGAATTTTTTCCACAGAGGCATCATATTCATGTCCCCTGCACGACATGATGTACGAAATTTTTCCGGCAACGGCAGCTTCAGTCAGCCACTGCACACGTTCGCCCTTTATACGCTCAGGCACTTGCGGACGCATCGAACAGGCCGCAGTTCCCGGCCGCGGCGAAAACGGAAACGCATGAATCCAGGCAAACTGCAGTTCCCGGCACAGCTGCTTTGTCTCTTCAAAGTCAGCCTCGCTCTCCCCCGGAAATCCGGCAATGATATCGCAGGAAATAAACGGATTTTCCTTGCAGCTCCTCAGGCGCGCAACGGCAGAAAGAACGTCCGCAGCAGCATACGGCCGGTTCATCAGCCGCAGAATTCTGCTGCTTCCTGACTGAATGCTCAAGTGAAAAAACGGCTGGATGCGCCTGTCATGCAGAACCGAACACAGTTCTTCAGTTATATGCTGAGGATAAAAAGATGAAATGCGGAATCGCAGCGATTCAGTTTCTTTCAGCAGAACCGAAAGCAGCCCGCAAAATGAAACCGTTTCGCCCGCGCTTCCCTTCCCTGCATACTGGCTCAAATTCACGCCGGAAAGAACAGCCTCGTGCACGCCAAGGGACTCAATCTCCTGCGCCCGGCGCACCGCTTCCTGCACACCAAGAGACACTGACGGCCCGCGCGCAAGATGAATTCTGCAAAAGGAGCAGCAGTTGTTGCATCCGTCCTGAACTTTCAGCGTTGCACGGCTGTGCCGGGCAAAGACCGGCGTGTACAGCGCAAAGCTGTTCAGTGCGCACGGCTCCGCTTCCCGGCCGTCAGCTGGAACAAATGACTGTGCGCCTATAATCTGCTTCAGATGCTCAAGCGTGCAGCTTCCGCTTCCGCAGTCAAGCATTCCGCCGTTCATTTCGCAGGCAATCTTCTGCAAAAGGAATTTCTTTGTTCCCGGAAGAACAGCAATCCTGTCCTGTTCAATTGCTGAAATTTCATCCGCAGCAAGCTCTGCGTAGCAGCCGGTCACAACAACCAGTGAAGCCGGAAATTTTTCAAGAAGAAGCCTGATAATCCTGCGCCCTTTCTGCTCAGCCTTTGCAGTCACTGTGCATGTATTCACCACACACAGCACAACATCCGGCGAAACAGGAGTCCGCGCCGAAACTGCCTCCAGATCGCAGCTGAATCCCTGGAGAGAAAACGAGCGGGCCGCGCCTTCAGTTTCATCCTGATTCAAGCGGCAGCCCAGCGTCTCAAAATGAACAGTCTGTTTCATCAGCAGAAACGGAGCATGCTACAGATGGCTCTGGCAGCGCTCTTTTCCCCGGACAGCATCATAATGGGACGCATTAAGGGACAGCGCCTTGTCATACGCGGCAATTGCATTTTTCCAGTCACTGGACATTTCCCGGGCATAGCCGAGCCGCGCCCACCAGTGCGCGCTGTACGTAGGCTCAAAGCGGACTGCCGCAGTGAATGAAATGTCAGCATGCTCATACCGCGCCTGCCGGATATAAATCTCGCCCATATAGTAATATGCAGTTCCAAGGCGGGCAGCTGTCTCCGAAGAATTCGCCACATAACGCTGGAACATATCAAGCGCCTCATTGTTCTTCCCAAGGTAATACTTAGCCTCGCCCAGAACTTCCATAAGCCTGATATCATAAGAATTGATTTTCCGCGCATCGCTCGCCCGCTGCTCGGCTTCCTTGTACTGCTTGTTTCCCACAAGCGACCAGCACAGCACAACATAGGAATCCATGTTTGACGGATTTGATGCGATTTCAGACTCGCACACAGCAACAGCTTCCTTATAGCTGCCTTCCCGGTAGAGCTTCAGGGCATCCGGCTTTGCAGCCTGAGAAAAGGCACACGCGGCAGCAACGCAGCACAGCACAGCAAAAACAAGCTTTTTATTCATCATACTCACCAATCACTATACGCTGATCATAGAACATTTTCCTGAAAAGACAGAGCCTTTTTCAAGAACAATCTGCGCAGTCGTTATGTCTCCAGTCACAGAGCCTGTTGAAGCGACATGCACCAGCCTTCTTCCGTTTATGTTTCCGACAACCGTTCCGCGCACAAGCACCCGCTCGGTGGTAATGTCAGCATTCACTTCCGCATTTGTATCTATAAGCAGATCGCTCGTAGCTTCAATCGTTCCGCTCACTTTTCCTTTTATCATAAAGGGCTTTGCAAAGCGTATGCTTCCTGTAAACGAAATGTCAGACGCCATCACGGTGTCAAAGTCATCTTCGTCTGTATCAAAATCACCTGAATCTTTTGAATCGTACATTTTTTTATTGTAGTGATGATTTCAGTTGAAGTCAATGCGCAGAGCTGAAAAACACACGCATACCGGTTCCTGTCGCCCGTAAAAATTCGCCGCATGAAAAAAGCCGGCACACACTATGCGCCGGCCATATCAGCAGCCGCCCGGCTTCCACGCAGAGCCAGACGCAAAAGAACTGTGCTTTACACTGCGTCAGCTAGTACTCCTGTACAGAGCCCGGCCTTCTAAAGAATGACGAAGAGCCGCTTCTCTGTGTCGGCACATGAACGCTGGAGCGCGCATGGGAGCCGAATCCTCTGCTCCTGTCACGCCCGAAGTCGCGCTCACGGCTCCGTCCGCCGAAGTCACGGTCACGTCCAAAGTCGCGGTCTCTGCCCCGGTCTCTTCCGCCTCTGCGTCCGCCGCGGTCACGGCCGCCGAAAGAACCGCGCTCCTCAAGCCCGCCGCCAGTGACTTTTGTATCCTGGTGCATGTGAGGAAGCGAGCGGTCGCGCTCAGAAAGCTCAAGCGCTCTCCGTGCATCATCGGCAGGCAGCGAAAGAAGGCAGAATTTGTCCGCCATGTCAATCGCATCAACCTTGCGCCCCGGAACTCCAAGCAGATCATGGAAGAAGTCGGCGATTCCCCGCGGATTATATCCGTCATCCCAGCCCAGCTGCACATACAGCCTGATCTGGTCTTCCTGGCGTCCGCCGCGCTCCCGGCCTCTGTCCCTGTCTCTTCCGCGCTCACGGTCGCGTCCGCCGCGCTCCATTCCGTAAGACGCAATTTTTCCGTAGCGCTTTTTGCTCAGCATTCCGCCGTATGAAACAGCAAGAAGAGATGCAACAACTTCCTCCGGATCCTGCCCCGCGCACAGCTCCTCTGCAAGCCTGTCAAAAACAGGATCGCCCTTGCGCAAGTGCGGAGCATCCTCTGCCTCCCGGTCTTCGCCGGATGCAGATCCGTCAGAAAGCAGCTGTGTGTCCGCCTCCTGCACTGACTGGCTCAGTCCCAGCTTGTTCTTTATTTCATCGAAAATACGGTTCTTTTTCACTTCAAGGACTTCTTCAACAGAAGGAATCTGTCCTTCCGTCATTTCGCCCTTTGCGCTCTTTCTCACAGCGTTAATCAGATAATTGAGCTTTCTGCGCGTTTCCTCCGGCTTGACAAACGTGACGGCCATTCCGGCGGCTCCCGCGCGTCCTGTGCGTCCGATGCGGTGAACGTATGTCGGCCCGTCAAACGGAAGCTCGTAATTGACAACGTGCGAAAGCCCCTCGATATCAATTCCGCGGGCGGCAACATCCGTGGCAACGAGCACCCGTGTCTTCTTTGAGCGGAAGCGCGCAAGAATTTTTTCACGCTGTCCCTGGGGAATGTCTCCGTGCAGCGCAGCAACTTCATATCCGCGCTCATCAAGCGCCTTGCTCACATAGTCAGCATCCGACTTGCGCTGGACAAACACAAGGCCGAAGAAATCAGGCGAAATATCAATCAGCCGCACAAGAGCTTCAATCTTTTCGCTTTCCCGCAGCACCCAGTACTTCTGCTCAATGAGAAGCGGCTCCTCCTGGAATCCTTCTTCCTCCACAATCTCGTAGTCGCCCATAAACTGCTGGGCAATCTTGAGAATTTCCTTGGGAACAGTCGCGCTGAACAAAAGCACACGGCAGTCCTGGTTTGCGCATTCAAAAATGTTCTCGATGTCTTCAACAAAGCCCATGTCGAGCATTTCATCGCCTTCATCAAGAATAAAATAGTCGATTTTGCTGATGTCAAGGACTCCGCGGTCAATCAGATCCTGAACGCGTCCCGGAGTTCCCACGACAATTTCCACTCCGCGGCGGAGAGCGCGCATCTGCTCGCCCATAGAAGCTCCGCCGTACACAACTGCTGTCCGCGGGCATCTTCCCGTTGTGAACGAAGCCATTTCCGTGGCTGTCTGGACTGCAAGCTCGCGTGTCGGCTCAAGGATGATTGCACGCACATGATCACTTTCCTCGCGCAAGTCCTGAACAAGCGGAAGCCCGAACGCAGCTGTTTTGCCGGTTCCCGTGCGTGCCTTTGCAATGACATTCGCATCTCCGTTCAAGAGGCGCGGAATTGCAAGCACCTGGATCGGAGAAGGAACCTTGAATCCTTTCTTTTCAATGGCTGAAAGCGTAATTTCATCAAGCCCCAGATCCGCAAATGAAATTGACTCAGGCTCTCCTGAATTTTCTTCAGGCTCTGAAGCCTTCCCGGAACTGTCAGACTCTTTACAAGACTCAGGAGCTCCGTCTGCCTGAGCTTCCGCCGGCTCACTGTCCGCCTCCTGCTGAGGCTCCTCAGCAGGAGCTTCTTCTGCATGAACCGGCTCTTCCGGCCGTGTTTCTTCCGCTGATTCGGCACCAGGCTGCTCAGACTGAACAGAATCCTTCGGCTGCACATCATCCGCAGGCATTTCTGCTGCCTGTGAATTTTCAAGGGGCATAGCTTCCCCGTCAAGTTTGTTCTCTACATCTTCCATAGCGATTCCCTTTTCCTCACATGAAAGACCGGAACCGCCTGAAAATATCTTTTTACGTGATTTTCCCTTTATCTGGACAAGCCCAAGAGGCGGCTGCAATCTGACATGATGGTTAAATAATGTTAAGCAGGAGCATATACCTTTTTTCAACTTTATTCAAGAGAAAAACTAAAAAAACGCACTAAATGTTAAAAAACAGCAAAGAAAAAAGCATATTTTTTTCCGCTATGATGCATAAATGCGCTTTTTTCGGGAATACAAACCATGATGAAACGAAACAGCATTTTTGCAGCGGCCGTCTGCTGCGCACTCGCCTGCCACGCGCAGCAGATAGAATTTCACTCGGAAAACGCATTTTCATTTCCCGTTGAAAACAAATCGCATCCCGACCCGGACAGCTTTTCATTCAAGTACAGCACAGGCGCAAAGCTCACTGCGCGGAATGTGAGCGCAGTCTATTTTACGGGAATCGGAGCAACTGACTTTCCGGCTCTCGCGGCTGCCATTCCGCACGGCATAGACAGCATGCAGCGGAAGCGGTACGGAGCAAAGTGGTCGGCGCAGACGCGCATAGTGCATGCTGACATTCTCGCAGGAACGCTCCTGTACTCGCAGGGAATATCGCGGCTCAAAACACCGTACATCACGGTTCCGTCCGCGCTCAGAAAGCCGTCCCTGCTCACTCCAGGAATTTCGCCGGAGCTTCCGTCGTGCTCATCGTCAGAAAAGCCGCTGTCGCTTGCGCTTTCAGTTTCTCCCGGAACGCAGCTTCCGTTTCTTCCCACAGTCCAGATTGCAGCATTGGAAACAGCGGAAGTGTACGCAGGCATTTTCAAGCGGTTTTCGCTTCCGTTTGCTCCAAGCGGCTCTCTTTCTTTTTCCGGCGGACTGTTTAAATTCGGGCGGGAAAACACAAGCTCCTGGTTTCAAAAGCAGCAGTATTTTCAGGAAAAAAAACGCCTCGCGCTCGAAGCGGAACTGAACCTGTCATACCCGGGCCTCAGGATTGCAAGCGCTGCCGGAATCCATGAAAGCTCGTTCGGCGGAGGATACGGCTGGGCGCGGATTCAGGACTTCATTCTGCTCGGGGACTTTACGCTTCATTCTTTCTATTATATTGCAGACGCATCGCTCATCACCGCAAGCAAAAGCGAGCCGGGAATACGGAGCCAGCTGTGCATAAATCCGCAGTACATATTCTGGCTCGGAAAAACATCGCTGAACATGGGAATCCTGCTGTACACTGCGGAACGAAGGACAAGGGAACGCATTTGCGAAAGCTTCAGTGAAAAGAAAGCCAAGGCCGCGCTCACAGTGCAAAGCGGAAAGCACACTGTTTCAACAAGCGGCACAGTGTCCCGCTCAGAAGAAGACGGATTCAGTGAATATTCACTTCAGCTGAAGCTTTCGGGAAAATACAGGCCGCTTTCATTCACTTCCCAGGTTTCATTTAAAAATGAAGACAGGGACAAAAACACAGTCTCATTCACCCAGTATGTGTATCCGAAAAAGGCAGCCGCAGCCTCACTTTCGGCAGGAATTTCAGTCTCGGAAAAAGACGGAGACATTTCAGCAGTTCCGTCAGCCTCTGCATCTTTCAAGGGCGGAGGAAAAAAAGTCAGATGGAACGTAAAGGCATCGTTTTCAGTTTCTTTCTAAAGTTTTCGCAAAAAGGAATGCACCCTATTGAATTTACTGCCTTTTTCCATTAAAATAGCTGAACTAGTTTCTTTTGAATTTTTTTTTGAGAGGTATACACTATGGGTTTTGATATTACAAAAGTACGTAATATCGGTATCAGTGCACACATTGACTCTGGTAAAACAACAACATCAGAACGGATTCTGTTCTACTGCAATAAGATTCACCAGATTCATGAAGTTCATGGAAAAGACGGTGTCGGCGCTGTGATGGATTCAATGGATCTGGAGCGCGAGCGCGGAATCACCATTCAGTCAGCAGCCACGCAGGTAAACTGGAAAGGCACAACAATCAATCTTATCGACACACCCGGCCACGTAGACTTTACTGTTGAAGTTGAGCGCTCCCTGCGCGTTCTTGACGGAGCAATCCTTGTCCTGTGCGCAGTCGCAGGCGTCCAGTCGCAGTCCATTACAGTAGACCGCCAGCTCAAGCGCTATCATGTTCCCCGCATTGCATTTGTAAACAAGTGTGACCGCCAGGGTGCAAACCCGCTGCGCGTCTGCGCCCAGCTGAGAGACAAGCTGGGGCTGAACGCATACATGGTCGAGCTTCCGATCGGGCTTGAGGACAAGCTGCAGGGCGTTGTTGACCTTATCGCCATGAAGGCATACTACTTTGAAGGAAGCGACGGCGAAGAAATCCGCACTGCTGAAATTCCGGCTGAGCTCGTGGAGCAGGCAAAGGAAAAGCGGGCTGAACTGCTTGAAGCAGCGGCCATGTTCGATGATTCCCTGATGGAAGACCTGATGGAAGAAAAAGAAGACATTCCTGAAGAAAAAATCATCGCAGCCATCCGCAAGGGAACGCTTGAAGAAAGCTTTGTGGCAGTATTCTGCGGCTCAGCCCACATGAACAAAGGCATCCAGCCGGTGCTTGACGGCGTTGTGCGCTACCTTCCGAATCCGACAGAAGTCCATAACTACGGACTTGATCTTGACAAGAACGAAGAGGAAGTCGAGCTGTTCAACGTGGAAAACAAGCCGTGCGTTGCGCTTGCATTCAAGCTTGATGACGGACAGTACGGACAGCTTACATACGTGCGCATCTACCAGGGAAAAATCACAAAGGGCGATGAACTGTACAACACGCGCGCAAAGAAAAAGTTCAAGGTCGGACGCATTGTCCGCATGAACGCGGCTGCAATGGAAGACATCAACGAAGGGCAGCCGGGCGACATCATCGCGCTGTTCGGCGTTGACTGCGCCTCAGGAGACACATTCTGCGGCGGCGGACTGAACATCGCCATGACTTCCATGTTCGTTCCCGAGCCGGTCATTTCCGAAGCAATCACCCCGGTAAACAAGCAGGATGCCGCCAACATGTCAAAGGCGCTCAACCGCTTTACAAAGGAAGACCCGACATTCCAGACGTATGTTGACCCTGAGTCAAACCAGACAATCATCAAGGGAATGGGAGAGCTTCACCTTGCAGTCTATGTCGAGCGCATGAAGCGTGAATACAAGTGCGAAGTCACTGTCTCCCAGCCGGAAGTCGCATACCGCGAGTCAATCACTCAGCGCGCAGACTTCAACTATACGCACAAAAAGCAGACTGGAGGCTCAGGACAGTACGGACGCGTTGCCGGATTCATGGAGCCGATTTCAGAGAAGGACTACGAGTTTGTCGATTCAATCAAGGGAGGAGCCATTCCCAACGAATATATTCCTTCCTGCGACAAGGGCTTTAAAAAGGCGATGGAAAAAGGCTCCCTCATCGGAGCGCCGGTTGTGGGCGTGCGCTGCACCATCAACGACGGCCAGTATCACCCGGTTGACTCTTCGGACATTGCGTTCCAGACTGCCGCAATCGGCGCATTCCGCGAAGGATATGCAAAGGCAAAGGCGGCAATCCTTGAGCCGATCATGAAAGTTCAGATTGCCGGCCCGACAGAATTCCAGGGAAATATGTTCGGCCTTATCAACCAGCGCCGCGGCGTCATCATTGACTCATCTGACGAAAACGGAACATCGACTGTCAATGCAGAAGTTCCGCTTTCTGAAATGTTCGGATTCTCAACAATCCTGCGCTCCTCCACACAGGGAAAGGCAGAATTCACGATGGAATTTGAAAAGTACAGCAAGGTTCCGAACGGCGTGGCCGATGAGCTTATCAAAGCGTATGCAGAAAAGAAAAAGACAGGGCAGGTGAAATAAGCCGCCCGCGCTTCAGCTGAAGGCCCTGCATCAGAGCTGACTGCCTTGCATCAGGCATTTTGCCCGGTGCAAGGCCTTTTTTTATTGTAAATTTTTTTTTTCATGGTATACTTATACTATAAACGCCTGGCATAAAGCCATGCGGAAGTAAAAATATCCTATTGATGCACAGAGCAGGAGGTACAGCATGGCAAAGCAGGAACTATACGAAAGAAGCCCTATCCGTATTTTTGACGAGGCTTCGGGCGGAGGGCTCAAGGCTGGCGAAATGGGCCTTGTGACTGCAAAAAAAGGGCTTGGAAAAACATCAGTCCTTGTACAGTTTGGAATGGACACGCTTCTTAACGGAAAGCAGCTCGTCCACGTTTCTTTCAATCAGCACAGTGAAAATGTGATTTCATGGTACGACGGAATTTACAATGAGATTTCAAAGAAGAAGTCCATTGCAAATGCCGCTGACGTGAAGGAGCAGGTTCTGCGCAACAGGACAATCCTCAACTTCAACCAGGACAACATCAGCCTTGAAAAAGTGGTCAACACGCTGAACGCGCTCAAGGCCGGTGGAACAGCAGTCGCAGGAGTTGTCATTGACGATGTTGACTTTTCAAAAGTCAAGGAAGCCGACATTCAGGCTGTGGCAAGCTACGCAAAGGCCACAAAGACAAAAGTGTGGATGAGCGCCACAGCGGAAGGAGAGAGCCTTGAAGACTCCGCGCCAAAGCAGCTGCTTCCGTACTTTAGCGCAGTCATTCATCTTTCTGCAAAAAGCTCTGCAACGCAGATGAGCATCCTGAAAATGGGAAAGAAGACTGACTTGGAGTGCACTCTCAAGCTTGACTCAAAGACGCTTCTCATCACTGGAAAATAGCAGCAGAACGGACTGTCCTGAAGGAATTTCGCATGCACATTTCTTCAGGGCAAAAGTCCGGCCGGAGCAAAGGCGATGCAATCTGCTTCAGCTGAAAAGCATTCTGTCTGAAACGGGATCTTCCGCGCCGCCTGCGCTCTGGAACTTCTGGAGCAAGTCCTGCACCTGAAGGTTCTTCTTTTCTTCGCCTGAAACATCATACACAATGCGGCCGTCAAGCATCATAATCAGGCGGTTCCCGTAATGAATTGCATTCTTCATGTTGTGGGTCACCATAAAGGCGGTCAGATGATCGCGCTCTATAAAGTGATGCGTCAGCTCAAGGACTTTGTGCGCGGTCTTGGGGTCAAGAGCCGCAGTATGCTCGTCAAGGAGCAGCAGCCGCGGCTTTTGCAGCGTTGCCATGAGCAGCGTAAGCGCCTGCCGCTGTCCGCCGGAAAGAAGCCCTGCCTTTGCCGCAAGACGGTCCTCAAGCCCCAGCTCCAGAAGGGCAAGCTGCTTTTTGTATTCTTCCAGCTCGGCGGAAGTGACGCCCCACCTGAGGCTGCGCTTTTTGCCGCGCCTGTACGCAAGCGCCAAATTCTCCTGAATCGACATGGAAGCCGCCGTTCCGCGCATGGGATCCTGAAACACCCTTCCCAGATACTTTGCCCGCACATGCTCCTTCTGGCGGCTGATATCCTCGCCGTCAAGGACAATGGAGCCTGTGTCGCAGTCATAGACACCCGCAATCAGATTCAGCAGCGTCGATTTTCCGGCGCCATTTCCTCCGATGACAGTGACAAAGTCGCCGTCGCTGAGAGTCAGGCTTATATCCTTCAGCGCCTTGCGCTCTGTTATTGTTCCGGGATTGAATGTCTTTGAAACATGAGTAAGTTCCAGCATCACAGAGCCTCCCCTGATTTCTTGCAGCGGGCAGCTTTTTGCCGCAAGACAGGAACCGAAAGGGCAACTGCAACGACAACAGCCGAAAGAAGCTTCAGATCCTGCGTCTTCATGCCAAGCTGAAGAACAACCGCTATAATCAGCCGGTAAATGACAGAGCCGAGCACTACGGAAAGAAGGCTCCACCAGAATCCGAACCGCCTGCCGAAAATCACTTCGCCTATAATAATGGAAGCAAGCCCGATGACAATCGTTCCGATTCCCATGCTCACATCGCCGAAACGCTGCTGCTGCATGACAAGAGAGCCGCTCATAGCCACAAGGGCATTTGCAATCATCAGGGCAAGAATCTGCATCGAGTCCGTGTTGATTCCCTGCGCCCGGCTCATGGCAGCATTGTCTCCTGTGGAGCGGATTGAGCTGCCAAGCTCTGTTCCGAAAAACCAGTACAAGGCTGCAATCAGAGCGGCGGCAAACACAATTCCCGTGACAAGGCTTGAAACGGAGCTTGCACTGAACGGAAAAAGAGAGTCCAGCTTACACAAGCTGCTGATCCAGCTCATGATAGTGGAATGGGAGCGTGAAAGCGGCTGATTCGGGCCGCCAAGAACATGCAGATTTATAGAATACAACGCGAGCTGAACAAGGATTCCGGCAAGAATTCCGGGAATCTTGAATTTCGCCGTCAGAAACCCGGTCACAAGCCCCGCAATGCTTCCTGCGGCAGTCGCAGCAAGAACTGCAAGCAGCGGATTTATTCCGTGCACAATGAAAAGCGCGCACACGCAGCCGCCCAGCGCAAAGCTTCCGTCAACAGTCATGTCGGCAAAGTCAAGAATTTTAAACGTTATATACACGCCAAGCGCCATTATTCCCCAGAGAACACCCTGGGAAACAGCATCCAGCATTGCGCCGGAAAAGGGAACAAGAAAATCTAAAAAAGTTTCAAACATATTCTGCTGATTATATCAAACTTTTCCAGACGTGTCATTATGCTGCGCACAGCTTTCCCTGAGCAGATCCCTGATTTCCGCAAGAAGGGCTGCCTCTTCTGACGGTGCGGCGGGAGCGGACGGAGCAGCAGGCTTTTCATCTTCACGCTTTTTAAATGATTCAAAAACGCGGACCATGACGAAAATGCACAGCGCGACAATCAGAAAATCTACAACCGACTGGATAAATGAGCCATAGCGAATTTCTGCGCTGCCTATCTTTATGCTCAGCTCTGAAAAGCTCACTTTTCCAGCCGCAAGCCCGGCGACCGGCATCACGATGTCATTCACAAGGCTTGTGACTATTTTGCCAAAAGCCCCGCCGATAATGACACCGACCGCCATGTCAACAACATTTCCGCGCGAAATAAATTTCTTAAAGGAGGCAGCCTCCCTTGAAGCAACGCTCTTCAGCTTTCCTTTACTGTGCAGACGTGCCATTTCTCCTCCTGAAAACACAAGATATCCGGCCGAAGCCGCACGCACATACGGCGGACAGGCGCGCACCGGTTCAAAATTATTTCAGCAGGTCAGCAGGAACCGTAATTCCAAGGGCAGCGGCAACGTCCTTGTTATAAGTGAAGTCGCATGTCTCCAGATATTCAATCGGCATTGAAGCCGGCTTTTTTCCGTCCCGGAGAATTTCAACAGCCATCTTTGCTGTCTGCTTTCCGAGCTGATAATAGTTGATGCCGAATGTGGCAAGCCCGCCTGACTGGCACATTCCGTCCTCGCCGGTAATGACGGGGATTTTTGCTTCCGTGGTGACGAGCGCCACAGTTGCCATGGAGCTTGCAATCATATTGTCAGTAGGAGCGTAAATCGCGTCAATCTTTCCCACAAGGCTCCGAACTACCTGCTGCACTTCATTTGTGTTTGAAACAGTGGCGTCAACATACGAAAGCCCGTTTCTGTCGCAGGCTTCCTTTGCAATGCGTATCTGGAATTTTGAATTTTCCTCGCTTGAGCAGTACAAAAGGCCGATTTTCTTTGCTGACGGAACAAGCCGCTTGAGCAGCTCAATCTGAGCAGCGACAGGAGTCAGATCCGATGTTCCTGTCACGTTTGTTCCGGGCATCGCATTTGACTCCACAAGCCCGGCAGACTGCGGATCCGTGACTGCTGTAACAACAATCGGAATGGAAGATGTTTTGTTTGCCACTGCCTGGGCCGCAGGAGTCGCAATCGCAAATATGAGACCGCTTCTCTTTGAAATCAGCTTGGCGGCGATTGTAACGCAGTTCGCCTGCTCGCCCTGCGCATTCTCATAGTCAATCTTGATATTTTCACCGTCAACATAGCCTGCTTCCTTCAGCCCGTCAACAAACCCTTTGTACGAAGCATCGAGCGCCGGATGCTCTACAAGCTGAATGACGCCGATTTTCACCTGCTTCTGTTTTTTCGCAGAGCAAAGAACTGCTCCTGCCGCCGCAGCAGCCAGCAGAACGAGTGCAATCTTTTTCATTTTTATGATTCCTCCCATAAAAATCCAATGAGGGAATATCAATTCCCGGTTTGACTTTTTACGCGCTTCCGCAATGCAATGAGGAAGCGCAATGAATAAGAAAGTTCGCAACGCGAACTTGTGACGGTGACGCTATTCGGCACCGTTCTTATTACACTCTCCTTCTTTATATTATAAGAAAAGCCTTGAATTGTACAGGAGAAAAAGCATTCCTGCGGATGTTTTTTTTCTTAAGGAAGATGACGGCATAAAAAATCCCCGGACTGTGCCGGGGAGAAAGGAAGAAAGCTACAGTTCCTTTTGCTCTGCAAAAACCTGCGCTTCGTTCATTTTTTCAAAGACACGGCTCTTTATCTCTTCTTCCGCTTCATTCTGCGCCTTTACAAGACCGAGCGCTTTGTTCAGCTGATACTCAAAGTCAGGCTGAGAAATTGCATACACAACAAAATACTCATACGTATCTGAAAACGAATCAGCATCCTTGTCGACTTCCCGCGTCTTTACCCAGAAGTCAAGCTCCTTGCTCAGTCCCGTTATTTCCGTCTGGGAAAATGAAGAAACGATTTCGTCAAGAAATTCTTTTTTGACAGCAGAACCTTTTGCTCCAGACTGCTCTCCGCCGAACTGAGCTATAACAAAATTGCTGAGGCTCCGCGAAAAACTTCCCTGAACGTCAAAATTGTTCACCCATGACTTCAGAAGATCGAGATTTCTTCCCTGTGATTCCGCGCATATTATTTTTTTCTTGGAAAGCTGCGGCATACTTGAAAGCGCGCCATAGTCTTCTTCAACCGCATCATAGACCCATGCAGGAACTTCCGCACCAACAGACGCTCCTTTCCAGTCAATCATAAACCGCTCCACATGATCCGATGCCTGAGCCTTTTTGACAGGAGCAGACACGCTTTTTTCCGCACCAGAAGTGCTTCCGCATCCAGCCATTCCAATCAGCGCCGCCAAGCAGACAGCGCCCGTCACTGCATTCATTTTTTTCATACAAACCTCCGTCTTTATTTTTATATTCAGTGCCTAATATGATTTCCAGACTTTCTTTTCAACAGTGAATTCAGAAACAGTTATTGGAAAATAAAAATTATCTGCATCAACATAATAGGCAGTATGAAATTCAAACCAGATTCTATTGCTGTCCCTGTCATAGGAAGATGAGCTTCTATAAACAGGAACTTCTGCTGAAACAGAAAAAGAATCTCCGTTTACTTTGCTTCCTTCAAAAAGGACAGTCTTATCATAAGTCAATTCTACCCATTCAGAATTGCTTGATGATGAAAGATCGGAAAACCTGACACAAATTTCAGCCATATTGTCATCTTGAAGAGCAAAATGAACTGTACCATTCAAAGAAATTCGATACACATCATCTTTTTCAAATTTATAGCCAGACGGCAAGTAAAAACATCCATAATAATGATACGGATATGCATCTGCATATCCGCACACATCAAACTGTTCCCCATTAGTTCTGCGCACGGTTTCCCATGCCCAAAATCCGTTTGATGTGCCCATGCCAGATACTTTTTTCTCTATAGTCATGGAATCTATCTGCATATAAAAATCATCATAATCATAATACCCATTATCGGTATAGCTATAAGGAGAATGAACAAAGACCGTAAAACGGTTGCTGTCCGCGTCAGAAAAATATGACGAGCTGGAAACTTCGACTTCACATGAAACAGAAAAAAAAGTGCTGTAACCAGCATAGTAACTAGCTTCATACGTATGAAAATCACTTAGCTCACGCCAAGTCCATCCGTTAGACTGCGAACATTCGCTCAGAACAACGGAAACAGTATCCGCGTAATACGGCACAGAGCCTTGCAGCGTAATCCGGTACACATCGCCTGCTGTAAGCTTGACAGACGGCGTAAATTTGTAATTAAACTGGGAAGTGCCAGAATCGTAATCTTCGCATTCCTGGGTACGGCTGCTGATACTGAAAATCTGATTCCACATATATGCATTTTCATTCTGCGTATAAGAATCATCATCCTTGTCTTCATCTCCGTTAATCATATCTGAACAGGAAAAACATACTGCGGCAGATACAGCCAGAAGAAGAACATATAAAATTCTTTTCATTTCTATTGCTCCATAAAAATTCAAAAAAAACTTTCAATGCAAACTGCTGTGAAAATGCGCCGCGCTATTTGTGCAGCGCACCTTTTTTTTTTATTTGCACGGATTTCCGAACGTCAGGCCGACCTTCATGGAATCAGCAGCAACTGACGGGGCATCAGTTAAAAATTTCAGATTGTACTCGCACATAAGCTTGACATGGCTGGAAAGCTTCAAGTCAAGTCCGGCGGCTACAGACGCAAGCAGTCCGCTGCTTTCAGCTGTCACCAGATCCCCGTATTCATGCAGACTGTACTTTACATTGTAATATCCGGCTCCAGCTTCAATATACGGGAAAAACACTTTTGAAATACGGAGATTCACTCCGATGTTCGCAAACAAGTCCCAGTATGCGCTGTCGTCATCATCACCAAGCGCCATATCAAAATTCAGCCAGTCAATGTAAAACGCTCCCCAGCATGAGCCGAGCAGCCCGGCAGAAAATCCCTTTTTCATGGAGTAGTCCTGATTCCGTATAAAAAAGTATCCCAGGCTGAACATATTCGACACCCATTCAGGCCTTTTTCTGGATCCAGCTGAACTTTCTGCGCCGGAACGTTCACCTGCTCCTGAATATGAAAGGCTCTCTTTTCCACTTTCAGCAGCTATACTGTTTTTTTTTTGCGTATTGGTTTCTTTTGCCAGAGCATTCTGCCGTGTGCTGCGGGAAGATTTTGAAGAAGAAATCACTGTCTTGCTGGCATCAAACCGTCCGGCATTTTCATTTATGTTCTTAGTTAAAATTGACTTGCCTGATGACTTTATGTAAATTCTGGCGCTCACAATATACACATCAAATGTGTCCTTTATATTTCCCTTTATAAGCTTGTACTGAATTTCACCGGCGAGGCCTTCCTTGCGCGCAGCTTCGACAGCTTTGTATTCCGTTTTCACATCGGAATCATTTACAACATACTTGTCTTTTAATGAAAACGAAATCTGCTTTGTATTCGCACTTATAGTCACAGGCCAGTTCTTCGGATTTTCTTCTGCATTAAATGCGCCGAGATACACGGAGACTTCATCATTCTGCAAAACAAATGTTGTATTCAGCAAGTCTTTTTCCAGCTTTTCCTTTTGAATTTTCACCTGGTTCATTTTGTTTCCGTACATGATGGCATTTTCTTTTTCTATGCTGTCTATTTCACTGCTCTGCTTTTTTTCCACTTCAGCCACAGCGCTGTCTATGCGCGCAGCATACTCAGCCTTGTTTTCCCACGGCTCTTTTTCCTGCAACCGGATTTCACTTATCTGCGCGTTATAGATTCCCCTTACGCGGGAAGCCTGCTGTCCGATTCTGCTGTTCTTTTCCCGTTCAATGCTGTTCATCTTTTCATTGCAGCTTGCAATAGCATGAAGATAATCTTCCGCAGTGACCAGCTTCATGTCATCGCCAAGAAGCTCCACAACCTGCTGCGTCTTTGTAATGATGAATGAATCTGTGTACAGAATTTCACAAGTTTCAACATTTATCGCCTGGACAGAAAGCTGCATCATTCCGCCAATCTGCTCAAATGTCCCGAACACCAGATGGCTCGCCCCGAGCTGATTGCCCAGCTCAACCATCTTGTCATCGCTGACATACCCGGAATACTGACGGCTCAGCTCACGCTCCACAGAGTCCAGCGTTTTTTCATCACGGACAACAAGGGAAACATTCTTCTGCTTGAGCTTTTTTTCAACTTCCTGAGAAAGATACCTTGAAAGATTTTTTGAGCCGGAATCAAACAGAACGCCTGTGGTTCCGCTCTCCGGAAGCACTGACACAATTCCCGCTGACGCCCTGTCAATTGCCACCGGCAAGTCAACACTGCTTTGAGCCCATACAGCCGCGGCACACAAAAGAATGCCCGCAATGCCAGACATCATTTTTTTCATTTCTTACAGCCCCTATTCATTGATTTTGATTTTCTGTGAAAATTCCTGCATAAACGTTTCCTGAAGCTCCTTTTGGATAGCCTGAAACGCACGCCGGTATGCCATGCGCTCTGACTGCGCGCCCTTTTTCGGAAAATTCCGCGAATACGAAAAGACAGTTTTTCCGTCGCCAGATGTAACAGCAGCAGAAATTCCGCAATATAAAAAGATTCCGGCCTCAGTGTTTTCTTTGTCAACGGTGACGGTGACCGGAAGCTCGCAAAATCCGCCGCTGTCCGAAATGCAGTATCCGCTGTCTTCCATAAGGCTGGAAATTGTCCGCTGAACCATTCCTTCGTAGTCATTCTGGACATTCACTTTAAAAACCAGTTCTGACTTGCAGATGTGATAGGCGCTTTTCGCCCGCTCAATCAGCTGCTCCGCTTCAGAAAAATAGGACGCGCTGACATTTTTCACAAGCCGGGCCATTTTCACAAGCTGCTCTGTAAGCTCTGCGACAGGACGCGCCTCACGCGCAGCCTCAAACCCGGAAACAGGATTGGCAAAATCCTCTGCAACAAGCAGCAGGCTTCTCAGAGTCCGCACATTCAGTTCAATCCGCTGGCTGTACACAGCAAAAACAGCTTCCCGGTTCAAGTACGCAAGCGCCATATATTTTCCGTCCAGAAAAAATCCCCGCTCAAAGCTGACGCCAAAGAAATCTGCATGCGATGTAATGCGGGCGCATTCCGATATGCTGACATCCGTGCCAAGCGAATATCCGCTCCCGCTGTCTGTTTCATTGTACCGCTTCAGAAGATCAGTGCAGACATCGGCAGTTGTCTGGAAATAAAGCGACAGGGAAGCAAGCGCGGCCGCCTCAGCTTCCTCCCTGCTGAAGCCTTCGCCTGACGCCGTTATGTAAAAATCTGACGGATACATGACACCCTGATGCGCATACCATTCCGGCACATCCTCAGAATATGCAGAGGCGGACACTGCGAGGCACATAAAGGCAGCAGAAGCCTTTATTTTCTGAAACACTTTCATACCGTACCTTTCACCATGGATTCAATACCACTTTAGTGATATCACAAAAGCACTATATATCACTAAAATAATACTGTCAAGTAAAAAAAGCACACTAAAGTGATAGTATACAGCCATGGACTTTAGAACCAGACTGCGAGATCAAATCGATTACCTGGGGCTGCATGACAAAGAAGTTGCTTCCCGCGCAGGAATCACAAAAAGGGCAATTGACACCTATGTCGGGGCGCGCGCCTGCATGCCTGCCGCTGACATTGCGGTGCGCCTGGCAAAAGTCCTTGGAGTTTCTGTCGAATGGCTTGTCACCGGAGAACCAGAAGCGTACCCGGACAATACAATCCAGGAGCTGATCCGCTGCTTTTCCCGCCTTTCGGATCATGACAAAAAGCTTCTTCTGGCGCTCACAAAGTCACTGGCAAAAAAGAGCTGACAGCGCGCCCTGTACTGTCTATAAAAGAAGACACCTGTATAAAAATAAAGACAGTATGTACATTTTTTTATAGAAAAGTATGATAAAATTCTCTTTTTTCATGATTTTTTTTCTTTTTGAAAGAAAGAACTGAATAATCCATGACTGCAATTCATTGCCCGGAAAGCATTTAAAGAAACTTCTGCAAAAAATGCATTCAGGCCATTCACTTTTCCTAATCTTGGCACAATATATGCTTATATTTTGTGCAGGCCGCATTTTACACACCCGCATTCAGCCGCGGCAGCCAGAATCCGAGGTTCTCTGTATGGAAAAGGACATTTCAGCAAGCTACCTGAATGCCATAAAGCATATTCCCCTTCTCTCCCAGTCTGAAGAAGCCAGCCTGTCCCAGAAAATTCAGGCGGGAGACAGCCAGGCGCTGCAGCGCCTTGTCAGCGCAAACCTCAGGCTTGTTGTAAGCATCGCCTGCAAGCTCGATGTATCCTGCCCGGACAGCAATGCGGGCATCATGGATCTGATTCAGGAAGGCAACATCGCCCTTATGAATGCGGCTCAGAAATTCCGCGCTTCATTCAGCACAAAATTCTCAACATATGCCTATCCGTGGATTATCCAGTATATGATCAGGTTTTTAAACAGGAAGGCGCGCTGCATTCCGCTTCCGGGCAGAAAAGAGCGGGCTGTGCGGAAAATGCAGAAAATGCAGGACTATTTCTTTCAGCAGAACGGACGGGAAGCCTCTGCCGCGGAGCTTGCGCTGTATGCGGGAATTTCTGAAGAAAAAGTGAAGGAATGCCTCAGCTGCTCGTATACAGTGGCATCGCTGGATGCTGAAGTGAAAGACGGTGAAAAGACCGCCTGCTTTGCCGATATGATTCCCGACTGCACATACGCCCCTGAGGAGCAGCTCATGAGGGAAGCCTCCAAGGAAACAGTCCGCTCACTGATGAATTCCCTGTCCCGCAGGGAAAAATGCGTCCTGTGGTACAGGTACAACTTCTGCTGCGAGGAACGTGCAAAGACACTGCGTGAAATCAGCATGATTATCGGCGTAAGCCCGGAAGCAGTCCGCCAGACTGCAATCCGTGCTGAAAAGCGCATAAAGCAGGCCATTGAGCGCGGACAAAGCGCCGTGTGAGCATAAGGCTTTTCAAACAGAGCGCAAACCTTTAGAATGTACGCATGAAAATGATTCTCACGGGCACCGGCACAAGCCACGGCATTCCTGTCATAGGCTGCGGATGTCCGGTCTGCACTTCAAGCGACCCGAAGGACACACGGCTGCGGTGCAGCGCCTATATCTGTGAACCGTCTCATATTCTTGTGGACGTAGGGCCGGAATTCAGAATCCAGGCGCTCACCTACGGAATACAAAGCCTTGACGCTGTCTTTGTCACTCACAGCCATGCTGACCATCTGCACGGAATAGACGACCTGCGCATCTTCAGCCACACAAAGGCATCTGATCCCGCGCATCCTGACAGCACAGAAACTGAAGGTGACGGGCTCAAGATGTACACAACATCCGCAGCAGCACAGGACATCCGGCACAGATTCGATTATATCTTCACCCCGATGAAGGAAGGAGGCGGAAAGCCGAAGATTCAGGTTCTGAGCGCGCAGCATATCAGGCCGGAATCCCCGCTGCACATCGGCAGAATTGAAGCGGTTCCCGTGATGATTGCGCACGGCTCGCTTGAAGACATGGGAATTCTGTTCAGCGAACGCAAGCCGGACGGAAAAAAGCACAGCATCGCGTACCTGACAGACTGCAATGAAATCAGCGCAGACGCAGTCAAAACCGTGCGGAACAGCTGCGGCACGCTGGATTACCTTGTCATTGACGGGCTTCGCAAGGAGCCGCACTCAACTCACTTTTCGTTTGCCCAGGCGCTTGCAGCAGCGGAAAAAATGGAGCCGCGGAATGTCTGCCTGACACATATAACGCACGACATGAAGCACAGGCAGATATGCAGCTACGTGCAGGAACTTCTGAAGGACTTTCCAAATCTCAGGAAACAGTCTGAAAACGGATGCTACATCGGGCCGGCGTTTGACGGCATGACGCTTGAATGCTAGGCATTTTTCGATGAACAAGCCCCGATGCAGAGCGTTGCAGTATCAAACTCTCCGCATAAAAAAAATGCCGGAACTATGTCCAGCAATCAGTCTGCTTCAGTCAGCTTTTTTTGCTCCCGCATTCGCCGGAACAACATTTATCTTCTTTGTAACAAAGCCTGAGCGGAGGCACTGCGTGCAGATTTTGAGCGTGCGTGTTGTGCCTGCTATTTCAGTTTTTATCTTCAAAAGATTCGGCCTCCAAACGCGCTTGGTATGATGATATGACTTGCTCACCCTGTTGCCGTGCAGCGGCTTCTTTCCGCAAATATCACATGTTCTTGACATATTCGTACCTACCTATAAATTCATTGTTAATAATTATTTGATGATATAGAAAATTTGCGGTTGTGTCAATGGGAACGGAAAAGAGGCGCAGCAAAGATGCTACAAAATAGATATTTATGCAGCCTTGACAAAATGCCGGGGGGGGGTAGAATGAACTGATATTTTTTTCCGAGGTAGATTATGAAAAAACATTTAGGAACACCCACAGTCATCACAGTGTTGTTTTTTATCTTGATAGCAGCATCCTGCTCTGACGGAAGTTCAGGAGAATCTGGCAACAGAACTGAAACGCGCTCAAGAGACACCGTATACGAGACAGAGACTGTTACTGCGCCGGCAGGAAACAAAGTTGCAGATACGCTCAGGCTCTATGAGGACGGAACATTTGAGCTTATAAAGACTGCGTCATACGAAGATGTTCGGGCGGCAGCCGTATTCTACACGGGATCATACTCAGGAGATGTTCTTTCAGGACTGGATTTCACTGTGCAAAAACAGCTTGACGAAAGCCTTTTTACTGAGGAACTGAAGTCAGCATTTGCCCTTTCGATCCCAGATGCACGGAATTCAGCAGCTAGGGCAGCCCGTTCAGCTGATGAAATCAAAGCGCTCCTTGAAAAATGCAAAGCTCTTCTTGCAAAGCTTGAGCTTATTGCCGCAGTGAATGCTCCGCATCTTGACTATAGCTTAAAAAACCTGAAACAGGCACAGCAGATCAGTCTAGATGGATTTGTGCTTACCGGGGACTTCTGCCCCGTAATTGAAGACGAATGGAGATGGGCTGCAAGTGAAAGCGAGGGCGCAGTTTCCTTGCGTTCTGCCGGAAACGGAATATACCAGTGCGACTTTATCGCATCATGTCTTGTAAACGGACTATATATAAAATGCCGGGTGATGCAGGATAATTGGAAACAATGTATCGGATATTCTGACATTGACATCAAGACAGCAGATCTTCCAAATGGAGTGCAGATTGTCATGGACTCTGCCCGTTTGAGCCAGCAGTGGGCTGACATAGAAAACATTGTGCTGCTTGGAGTAAACAATTTGTCAACGTACCGGGTTCAGTTTGACACAGCCTCGGCACCGGGCACAGTCCGCATTTCGATGAAGGAGATAAAGAAAAATCCGGCAATAAAAGACATTGTCGGACAGAATTTTGAGAATTTGTACGGAAAAGTAAGCATAGGAGAAAATGACAGATGGAGCTATTTCAAAATAGAAAACAATACGCCGCTCATAATCAAATCATATAAAAACACAGGATATGGAGGATATAATACAGGAGTCAATTTTTCATCAAGAAATCCATTCACCGACTGGCCTGTAAATAAATATTTCATCTGTGACAGCATTGACAATTTCGGATGGATTACTGATGACGGTATTACATACTGGCTCTACAGCAAAGACGCTGCAAAAGAAGAACAGTACACGCTCACTTTCAGCTGGGCGGATGACAGCCATATCAGAATGGACATTGTAAAAAACTAGCGGCACAGCTACCTTTGCAGGCGGCTGCTACGCCTTTCCGTACGTCCGCTCGATTTCCAGAATCTGGTCGCGCAGGACGGCGGCCTGCTCGTAGTCAAGGCGGTCGGCGGCTTCTGTCATTTCCTTTTTCATCAGGGCGATGAGCTTTTTGCGCTGGGAGGCAATGAACAGGTTAGCTGATTTCTTGAGCTGCTCAAGCTGAATGTTCGACTCCTGCTCAGCATCGTCCTTTTTATGCTCAAGGATATTTTCCACGGCCTTCTTGATTGTCCGCGGCGTGATTCCGTGCTCCCTGTTGTAGGCTTCCTGAATGGCGCGGCGGCGCTTTGTCTCTTCGATTGCCTCTTTCATGGCATCGCTCATGCGGTCAGCGTACATCAGCACAGTTCCTTCGGCGTTGCGGGCCGCGCGGCCGATAATCTGAATGAGGGAAGTGGCGCTGCGCAGAAAGCCGATTTTGTCAGCGTCAAGGATTGCAATGAGCGAGACTTCCGGCAGGTCGATGCCTTCGCGCAACAGGTTTATGCCGATAAGGACATCAGTTTCGCCTGAGCGCAGGCTCTTGAGAATTTCCACGCGCTCAAATGTGTCTATTTCCGAATGGATGTACTTGACTTTCAGGTTCAGCCCGGACAGATAGCCGGTCAGGTCTTCCGCCATTTTCTTGGTGAGCGTCAGAATCAGCGCCCGTCCGCCGTTCTGTATGCGCAGGCACACTTCGCGGTAAATGTCCTGCATCTGCCCTTCGCTCGGCCGCACTTCCACAACAGGATCAAGAAGCCCCGTGGGACGGATAATCTGCTCCACAACCTGCGTTGACTTTTTGATTTCCTCGGGACGCGGCGTAGCGGTGACAAAAATCACCTGGTTCATCTTCTGCGTGAACTCGTCAATCTTGAGCGGGCGGTTGTCAAGCGCGCTCGGCAGGCGGAAGCCGAAGTCAATCAGGTTCTGCTTGCGTGCACGGTCGCCCTCGTACATGGCGCCGATCTGCGGAACGGAAACGTGCGCTTCGTCTATCATGCACAGAAAGTCATCAGGAAAGTAATGAAGGAGCGTGGCAGGCGGCTCTCCGTGTGCGCGGCCGGAAATGGGGCCTGAATAGTTTTCGATGCCGGAGCAGTAGCCCATTTCCTTCATCATCTCAAGGTCATACGTTGTGCGCGTCTTGAGACGCTCGGCTTCGAGGAGCTTTCCGGCGGCGGTCAGCTCTGAAAGGCGCACATCAAGCTCGCCCTGGATTTTCTGCGTCACGGCTTCCAGATGCTCGCGCGGAACGACAAAGTGCTTTGCAGGATACAGGTACAGCTCGTCAAGGTTTTCAATTGTGCTGCCCGTCATCACGTTGAACCGCTTTATGCGCGCAATGCAGTCAAAGTCAAGCTCAATGCGGTACGCTTCGTCAGTTTCCATGTACGGCGGAAATATTTCAATCGTGTCACCCTTGATTCTGAACTTGCCCCGCTCCAGAACCATGTCGTTGCGCTCGTACTGGATCGGAATCAGCTGCGCCGCTATGGCATGCGCGTCAAGCTGCCCTCCTTTTTCCACATGGACGCGCATTTCCTTGTACAGGTCAGGCATGCCGAGGCCGTAGATGCAGCTGACGGTTGCAACAATAATCACATCGCGCCGCTCCATGAGCGCATACGTTGCCGCAAGGCGCAGCATGTCGATTTCCTTGTTGACGGAGGCATCTTTTTCGATGTACAGGTCGCGGGCGGGAACATACGCTTCCGGCTGATAGTAGTCGTAGTAGCTCACAAAGTATTCCACGGCGTTGTCAGGGAAGAACGTCTTGAACTCGCGGTACAGCTGCGCAGAAAGCGTCTTGTTGTGGCTGATGATAAGCGTGGGACGCTGCACGGCCTCGATGATTTTTGCCATGGTGAACGTCTTGCCGCTGCCGGTGACGCCCTTGAGCGTCTGGTATTTGTCTCCGCGCAGAAAGCCCTCCGCAAGCCGCGCGATTGCCTGCGGCTGATCCCCGGAAGGCTCAAACGGTGAAACTACATGAAATGTGCGCATGGTATTATTCTAGAGAAAAAGCGCAAAAAAGGCTACAGGAAAAACAGGCTTGCCAGTTGAACGCCCGAACCGGCTTGCGGCAAGGAATTTCCATTCGGAAATTGCTCAAAACAGCTTGCGGCGGGCTTTTTGCACCTGTTTGAACGCAGGAAACGCGGTCAGGGAGCAAAAAACTGCCACCCGTCTGCCCGCTTTTATATGGACGCCGGACCGTCAGCGGCCTCAAGCACAACCTGTATCTTTTCGTACTTTTTATTGCGGTACACCGTCACCGTCACCGTGTCTCCGGGAACCTTGTCCTCCAGCGCGCTGTAGTAGTCGGCAAGCTTGGAAACCTGAATAGAGTCTATGGCAGTGATAATGTCCCCGCCAAGGTAAATTGTCTGCGGATTGAACGTTCCGTACTGAACAGCGCGTGTTCCGCCCTTCAGCCCGGCCTGAGCCGCCTTGCTTCCGCTTTGCACACGGCTGATAATCATGCCGGAGGAAATGCCGTAGCCTGCGTAGCTTGCAATGCGCCCGGTGTTCTGAATGAGCGAAACCATCATCTTTCCGCGGTTTACTTTTCCGAACTGAATCAGGTCGCTCACCACGCGGCGCGCCGTGCTTGCAGGAATCGCAAATCCCACTCCGGCAGAGGAGCCGCTTGAAGAATAGATGATTGTATTGATTCCGATCATGCGCCCCTGGCTGTCAAGGAGCGGCCCGCCTGAATTCCCCGGGTTGATTGCCGCATCAGTCTGAATCATGTTCCTGATGATGACATTCTTGCTTTCCTGAATCGGCCTCCCCAGCCCCGAAATGATTCCTGTCGTCATAGTCCGCTCAAGCGCAAACGGATTTCCAATGGCAATCACTTTCTGCCCCACTTTCAGCCCGTCCGAATTCCCGAACGAAATGGTCTTCAGCTCGGCGCCGCGCGCAGGCTCAAACTTCAGCACGGCGATGTCGCTTTCCGTGTCATGCCCCACAACTTTTCCTTCGTAAGAAGAGCCGTCCGCAAGGGAAATCGTTATGACTGAAGCCTTGTCTATGACGTGGCCGTTTGTAACAACGTATCCGCGGCTGTCGATGATGGAACCTGAGCCTGAGCCGCTTTCCGTGACGACAGGCTCGTAAAACCAGTTGTACCCCATGACTTGCGTCGTGATATTGACAACAGCCTCGTTGCATTTTTCATACACTGAAATATTCTGAAGCTCGTCCTGGGTATACTGGGCAGCATCGTTCGCAACGGCACGGGACGGAGCTTCCTCTGCGCCCGCTGAAAGTCCGCTGCGCATTATTTCCGCCGGAGAGCCGGACAAAGAGCTGTCTTCACCGGCGGACTGCCTTCCCCGCCCCGCAATAAAAAAAGCCAGCGCAGCCGCAGCGGCAACAGCAGCCCCCGTAAGAACAGAGCACGCAACAAGCTGTCTCTTTGAGTAAAGTTTCATAGGCTCCATGATACCGACATTCGCCATAAATTGCAACGCGGCGGATCTTTTCAGGCACAAGGATGATTCATTCCTTTTCCAGCATTCCATGCTCAAGAAAACTGAAGTATCCGCTTCCGGTGATAATGATGTGATCCATAAATGAAATGCCAAGCACCCGGGAAGCCTGCTGAAGGATTTTTGTTGATGAAATGTCAGCCTCGCTCGGATAGCACTGCCCGCACGGATGGTTATGGCAGCAGATGATTCCCGAGGCATACTCGGCGACCGCGCCGGCAAACACTTCCCTCGGGTGAATGAGCGCCCTGCTTATCGTTCCCACCGAGACAACCCGCGTGCTCAGGATTTCCTTTGCGCCGTTCACTGTGACCGTTATAAAATGCTCCGTAGGCATGAGGCTGTACTGCTTCAGATAGGGAACAACATCCTTTGGATACTGTATTGCCGAGCGCAGCATTCCCCGCCTGCGGCGTCCAAGCTCAAGCGCGGCGGCGATAATCAGCGCGCGGGACTCGCCCATGCCGTCAAGCTGCGTGAGGTTGCGGATAAGGTTCTCGTCATTGCTGGAATTGATGGCTTTTGTCACATCCTCAGCAAGGCTTTCAATCGGATTGTTCCTTGTGCCTCTGCCCAGAATAAGCATCACAAGCTCTTCGTCATTCGGGTACGAAATTCCGTTTGCAAGCGTAAGCTCGCGGATATCAGGCCGCCGCAACGAATCACTGTAGTCTGAAATGTAGCTGCGCATGCCTATATAATGAGCGGAAAAAAAAATTTTATGCAGGGAACTGATGCCAAAGCATCATGTTTTGGCATCAGTTTTCCTATTCAGCGGAAAAACGGAGCAAAGGTAAAAAGCAGCATCAAACTTTTCTTCAATATTATTTCTCAGCAGCCCTGTATCCGACCCCGCGGACTGTCTCTATAATCGGCTTTCGGCTGCCATCTCCGTCTCCAATTTTTTTTCTGATTCCAAGAATCTGCACATCAATTGAACGGTCCGTAACTGGATAGCTTGCGCCCTTTACCGCACTGATAATCTGCTGACGGCTGAACACCTGCCCTTTATGCCGCAGCAGAAATTCAAGAATTGAAAATTCCGTTGCACTCAGATTCACTTCACTTCCGTTGCGCAGGCACCTGCGGCTTCCCGGAGAAACAGTCAGATTTCTAATGCGGATATCGTCCATGGCTGTGCCTGAAGGAAAGGAATTTTTTCGGCGGAGAACACTTTGAATCCGCGCAGCCAGCACTTTCGGACTGAACGGCTTTGTCACATAGTCGTCAGCTCCAAGCTCAAGACCGGCAACAATATCAGCTTCCCTTACCTTCGCAGTAACCATGACAATCGGAATGCTGCTTATTGAACTGTCACCTCTGATCACCCGGAAAATGTCAAGTCCGCCCATATCAGGAAGCATCAGGTCAAGGACAACAAGATCTGGCTTCTCTGCCCTGCACAGCTCGAGCGCGCGGAATCCGTTTTCAGCAAAAACCGTTTCATAGCCGTTTTTTTCAAGGCTGCACGCAATCAGTTCCCTGATGGAAAGCTCATCGTCTACAATAAGTATCTTCATCTTGCCGTCATTATAGAGCAGACGGAAAACTTTTCAATGCCAGGAATGTAAAATGTATGTAAAAAAATCATCTCCTGCGCCTGATGCCAAAAACGGAATTCCGCATACAGAAAACGAATGAACCTTCCGCATGAAAAAAATCCGCCCAGAAAAACCGGGCGGAATCAGCATACCTCGATGCAAGCATCGGGGCAGTAAAACCCTCCGCACGAATCAAACTGATTTTTTACAGCTTAAACTGAATGCCGACAGGAATAAAGAACTGATTTCTTACGGAATCCTCTTTTATTTTTCCAGCGCCATCGGTTTCTTCCGACTCGCTTGTGAGCGTGCATTCATCTCCAATTCCTGCCATAAGGTAGCCGCCTGAAAACGGCTTTTTTACATACGCGAGAATTCCCATGCTGTTCGACATATAGCTGCACTCCATTCCGTTTCCGCTGTCATTCATAAAGGCAATGCCATATTTTCCCGTTGCACCTACAGAAAACGCTTCAAGCGCATACTCCGCGCCAAAGTCAAATCCGAACGAAGGCTTGACAGCCGCGCTGCCTGACTTTCCAGTTTCACGCCCGATATCCGCATAAATATGCCCCTTGTAGTCAAGCTGACCTGCTTTTCCAATAACCGCTCCAATTATATTCACATAGCCGTCAGCGTTATCTTTTGCAAGCGGAATCTTTACGCCAAGCTCAATCGTGTTATTCTGAACCGCAAAAACAGAAGCTCCAAGCTCGATTCTTCCATAGTGATCCTCCGCAGCATTTCCCTTGTATGCAGCCTTCACTCCAAAAAGTCCGCCATTCGTATAGCCGATTCCTGCATGAATATTCTTCAGCATGTCTTCGGTCTGAATTCCGTTTTCGTCTCCGGCATCAAGCGCAAGCCCGGCAAAAAAGCCTTCGGAAGAGCCGGCGCTGACTGCCATTCCCATCTTCGGATTGAACATGGCAAAAACATCATCCTCAAGCTTTACGCCCGGAATATCGCGAAGCTTCCAGTCCACGGAAGAACCTCGCAGTGTTTTCTCACGGATACGCCCGAACTGAAATTTTGCAGGCCCCAGCTTTGCCCACACCTTTGCCTCGTCTCCGATGCCAATCTCTGTTCCGTTTGTCTTGATGTTAAAGACAAGTCCCATGTCCTTTTTTTCGTTTTCAGCCTCAAGCGTTCCTACAACCTTTATGTTCTTCTTGTCGCCGTATCCCCAAGAAACATTGTCCTTGTCCGTCTGCACATCTCCGTCAATCTCATTGCGTGAATGAGTCATCTCGTTAATCTTAAGTCCTGCATACCCTTCAACCTTGGCTTTTACCTCGGCGAAAACCATTCCCGCTGAAAAAAGCGCAAGCAGCGCCAAACCGACTGTTCTTTTCATACAATGCTCCTGTAAAGAAAGTGTGCCTGCTGTCAGGCACTGCAATCATATACATGCACTGTTTGCATTCTGTTAAAGAACAGTCAGATTTTTATGAATTAAAAAGCGCAGCCGGATTTTATACCCTTTGCACTGCATGCGCAGACAAAAACCAGCACAACCGCTGCCAAAACAGCATCAGCTTTCCTATTCAGCGGAAAAACGGATTTCCTGCCAGAGCGCGTCGTACTTGGAAAGATCCTCACCCACATCCATCTTAAGCTCGCACTTTTCAAGCAGCTCTGCCGGATACATGGGCTTTTTCTTTGTGTATTTTCCCGCTTCAGTGTTTATGTATGACGGAAATTTCAGCGCATCGCAGAACTGGGCGTAAATCTCCGGGCGGTGGCTGAAGTCAATGAATTTCATTGCAAGGTCGTAGTGCCTGGCGTCCTTCAGAATCACCATCGAGTCAAGGTAGGCGGCAGAGCCTTCCTCCGGCACAAAGAAGTCAATCACTTCGTCATGCTTTTCCTCGGGAACTTCCGCAAAGACAATTTCCGCATATCCGTCGCACACCCAGAAGTCGCCGCTTGCAAACGACTTTCCGTAGCCTTCCGCGTCAAACTTCACCAGGTTCGGCCTCCATTCCCTGATTATCAGGCCGGCAGCCTCGCGCAGCTGGGCCTCATCAGTTGTATTCAGGGAATAGCCCAGGTGACGCAGCGCGCTTCCCATAGTGACACGCATGTCGTCCATCATCGTCATATGGCCGCCAAGATCCGCGCGGGAAAAAATGCTGTATGACTTTTCGTAGTCCTTGACTTTTGTCCTGTTCACTGAAATTCCCGAAGCGGCAAGGCAGTACGGAACGCTCCATGTCATGTCAGGGTCGTAGGCGGCAGCTTTTTTGAGCGCCTCAGGATTTATATATTTTGCATTCGGAAACTGGGAATGGTCGATTTTCTGCACCATCCCCTGCTTAATCATAATCGATGTGTAGTCCTGAGACGGAATTGTCAGGTCGTATCCCTTTGCCCCGGCGCGCAGCTTTGCATACATCATTTCATTTGAATCAAAGTAATCAACCTTGACCGTGCAGTTGTACTCGCGCGCAAACTGCTCAAGGACGGAATCGGGAGTGTAATAGCTCCAGTTATACAGGTTGAACGTTTCCTTTTTCTCCCGTGAGCAGGAAAAAAACAGCGTCAGGACAGCGGCAGCCGCAGCAAGCCGGGCGGAATTGAATCGCTTCATTTCAATATCCTTCAAACCGAACAGTCTTTTGTTACGTAAAAAAATCTGTTCATTAAAAAAGTAGATGTAGAATTCCGTGCGGAATCCTTTTCTGCTGCCAGTTCACACCGGGGCAGAGCCTTGAGTCTACAGGAAAAAACGGAAATAGGGAAGCAACTGCGCTTCCTAAAAACTGCGGAAAGCCCTGGTTCCGCCTGAAAAGCCTTTTCCTCCTGCGGAAAACTGAAAAAAAAGCGGAGATTTGCGCAAACGGGGAATTTTTTATTTGATTTTTGCGCCAATACGGCAGATAATAATAAGGTATATAAAATACAATATAAAAAAATCCTGCATGCTTCTTTGTGCTGCTGGCGGAGGCAGGTAAAAGAGGTATGTATGCTCGGACTGAAAGGAAAAATCAATCTTGCGATTATTGCAGTCATCCTGCTGTCAAGCTCGTCCATTGTGCTGTTTTCATACCGCAAGTCGAGCGCGGAGCTTTCTGATGCGATTGAAACCGGGAACCTTGATCTTGCGCACGCGGCCGCTGCGGAAATCCACAACATAAACTCAGGCGAATTCAAGATGCTCGAGTCGCTTGCGAACCTGAGCGTCATCCGCGACCCGCAGGCTGACATGCACGAAAAGTGGCTGCTCGTCAACAGCGCGACCGGCGGAAGCGCAAAGTACTTCGGCCTCGGATTCTTCAACGAACAGGGAGTCGGCTACGCGACGACCGGCAAGTGGAGCGACCTGCACACGCGGGAATACCTTGCCGTCTCCATGCAGGGAAAGAAGGCGCTCATGGACCCGGACTGGAGCGCGGTGAACGGGCATCTGTGCACGTATTACGCGGTTCCCGTCTTTGACGGCGGCGGCAGGCAGATTGCAGAAATTTCCGCCGTTGTGGACGCGACCGACCTGTGCCGCACCGTTGCGGGCATCAATGTGGGGAAAAGCTCCCATCCGTTTATCATCAGCATGAAGAGCGGCGCCTACATCGCCCATGAGGACGAGTCGTTTGTCAAGGACCGCAAGAAAATATACGATGGGGCAAGCCTCGGGCTGTCCTCCATCATCGATCGGATCAAGGCGGGCGAGACGGCATACGCCACCTACTATGACGAAGTTCTGAAGCAGAAAATGTCGGCCGCATTCCAGCCGGTTCCTGAGACGGACTGGGCGATCGTCCTCATCGCGCCGTACACCGACTTTTTCAGCGGAATCGGGGAGCTTCTGCGCAGCATGATTGCCATTGCGGCAGCCTCGCTCGCCGTGGCGTTCCTGATCGGCATTGCCGTCGTGAACATTTCCATCAGGCCGCTCAACAGAATCAGCTCGGCGATTGACGGAATCGCGCACGGGGACGCTGACCTGACGCGGCGGCTCGAGGCGAATTCAAATGATGAAATCGGGCAGCTCGTCTCGGGCTTCAACACATTCTCGGGCAAGATGCAGACGATTGTCAGCGAGCTGAAAGGCACCAAGGAAGATCTGCACGGCTACGGAGACCGCCTCCAGGGCATGGTGCAGGACAACTCGGATTTCCTTTCGCGCATGGTCGAGTCCATCAAGAATGTGAACGGGGAAATCACGAGCCAGCATGAAAAGGTCGGCAGCTCTGTTTCCGCTGTGGGAAAAATTTCGGAGGCGGTGGAGCTTCTGCGCAATCTCCTGCAAAAGCAGACGGAGGGCGTGGAGCAAGCATCGGCGGCAGTTACGCAGATGATCGGCAACATCGGATCCGTGCAGACTTCAGTTGAAAAGATGGCGGACGAATTCAGCGGGCTTCAGCAGACCGTGGGCAAGGGAATCGAGCAGTCGCGCGAAGTGAACAAGCAGATTCAGCATATCGAGCAGCAGTCGAAGATGCTCAACGAGGCGAACAAGGTCATCTCTTCGATTGCGGATCAGACGAACCTGCTCGCCATGAACGCGGCGATTGAGGCGGCGCACGCGGGGGAAGCAGGCAGAGGATTCGCCGTTGTCGCGGACGAAATCAGGAAGCTTTCGGAAACGTCTTCCGCCGAGTCAAAGAAAATCGGCACGCAGCTCACCGACATTCTCGGCTCAATTTCCGGCGTCGTGCAGGCATCGGAGCTTTCGGACAAGTCGTTCGAGGCGATGGGCGGAAAGATTGAGGAGACGGGAACGCTCGTGCAGCAGATAAAGGGCGCGATGGAAGAGCAGGCGGAAGGCTCCAAGCAGATCAGCGAGGCGCTCGGCTACATGAACGAAGCCACGGACCAGGTGCGCGGCGCAAGCGAAGGCGTGGACGAGTCCCAGCGCGGCATCATCGGCGATGTTACCGGCCTCAAGCAGTCATCCGACCTTGTGAAGGAGCATATCCAGACGATGGAAGACCACATCAAGCACCTTGAAGAAAGCGAAAATTCCCTCCTGAATGTGGCAACGTCAATTTCAGGCTCCATCTACAGAATCGGCAGCCAGATCGACCAGTTCAAGGTATAGGGACTCCAAATGCAGGCAAAGCCTGCATTTGGAGTTTGCGCTTTGGTTGACTGTCTGCATTCAATTCAGTAGACTATGGCATTATGATTCCTACACTTATCAAAGACATCATCGCATCCGAGCCGGACGGGCGGCGCATTACAGTCTGCGGCTGGGTGCGCACGGTCCGCGACTCAAAGAACCTTGTGTTTGTGCAGGTCAACGACGGAAGCTGCTTTGCGAATATTCAGCTCACGTTTGACCGCACCAATCCGTCTGAAGCTGCCGATGTAAATAATATAGAAGAAAACCTGAAGAAGCTTTCCACCGGCGCATCCGTGCGGGCGGAAGGAGCGCTTGTTCCGTCTCCGGCGTCCGGGCAGGCGGCGGAAGTCACGCTTGAAAAACTGACGTGCCTCGGAGAATGCAGGCCGGAGGAATATCCGCTTCAGAAAAATAAAATGTCAATGGAATATCTGCGCGAGAACGCACACTTGCGCGCGCGGACAAACACATTCGGCGCAGTATACCGCGTGCGGAACCAGATGGCGTTCGCCGTCCACTCGTTCTTTCAGGAGCGCGGATTCCAGTACATACACACGCCGGAAATCACCTGCTCCGACTGCGAGGGCGCAGGCGAGATGTTTCAGGTGACGACCCTTTCTATGGAAAAAATCGCGGAGATGGGCGTAAAGGCGGGCTTGGGCGGAATGAAACTGGAGGACGCTCACAAAATCGTGGATTACTCAAAGGATTTTTTCGGAAAAAAAGCAAGCCTCACCGTGTCGGGGCAGCTTGAGGCGGAGACGCTTGCCACCGCGCTCAGCCGCGTCTACACATTCGGCCCGACATTCCGCGCGGAAAACTCAAACACGCCGCGCCACCTTGCCGAATTCTGGATGATTGAGCCGGAGATGGCGTTTTTCACCCTTGAGGACGACATGGACATCCAGGAGGAATTCATAAAATACCTTCTGAACTGGGCGCTCACAAAATGCCGCGAGGACTTGGAATTCTTTGACAAGCGGATTCAGCCGGGACTTATACAGATGCTTGAGCATGTCGCGTCTTCGGAATTCAAGCGGATTTCCTACACGGACGCAATCGCCGAGCTTGAAAAGCATGCGGACGCATTTGAATTCAAGCCGTACTGGGGCTGCGACATCGCCACGGAGCACGAGCGGTATCTGACGGAGCAGATTTTCAAATGCCCGGTGATGGTCTACAACTATCCCAAGGAAATCAAGTCGTTCTATATGAAGCTGAACGAGGACGGAAAGACTGTGAAAGCGGTCGATGTTCTTGTTCCGGGAATCGGCGAAATTATCGGCGGAAGCGAGCGCGAGGAGGACTACGGAAAGCTCATCCATGCAATAGAAGAGCGCGGAATGGACAAGTCGGTCTACAGCTGGTATCTTGACCTCCGCCGGTTCGGAACGGTGCCGCACTCCGGGTTCGGCTTAGGATTCGAGCGTCTTATCCGGTATATTACGGGAATGGAGAATATCCGCGATGTAATTCCCTATCCGCGCGCTCCGAAGCTGGCAGAATTTTGACGGCTGAAAAAAGTGCGCGCGGACTTCCAGCGGAACGGCATCATTTCCGCAGATTTCCATGAATCAGCCTTCCGCAAAGCAAAAAAAGGCGCCGTCTAGAAAAATCACGCTGTACAGCTTCGTGCAGTCGCTGTACCTGAGCATAAGCCTGTTTTTTTCAAATGACTTGATTTCATCAGCTTCAGCCTGCGCCTTCGGCTTTATGCTTTCCGTGATTCCGACAATCATGCTTATCTGCATTGTCCTCATACGGGTGCTGCATGCTTCGCCGGAAACGCTTTCAGCCCTGATTTCCGGGAGCCCGTTTTCAGGACAGATTTTTAACGGCAGCTATTTCGCTTCCCTGCTGGATTCAGTCCACAGAATTACGAATTTTGAAATCGTTATTTCCGTTGCAATCATCTGGATGGCACGGCGGTTTTTCAGCTCGGTGGTCATTGCCTTGCAGCGGATTTTCGGGGGCGAAGTGCAGCCGCGCCCGCTGAGAAATCAGCTTATCATCTTTGCCGGAGAAATACTGATTGTGGCTTTTCTTTCCGCTATCATTTTCCTCAGCATGACGGCGCATACAATCGGGCTGTTCCCGCGGTTCTACGGATTCCTTGAGCCTCTGAACCGTGCAGCCGAACTGATTGCAAGGGCGGCCGCTGTTTCAGTTCCGTTTGTGCTGATTTTTATTTCGTGCGCCTTCGCATATAAATTCGCAAGCAGGACAAAGCCGCCGTTTTCCTCAAGCCTGATTGCTTCAGCAGGAACTACCGTTTCCTTCAGGCTGCTTACCGCGCTCTTTTATCTTTTTATAAACAGCAACAGGTACAGCATGGTGTACGGAGTTCTTTCGAGCGTCATTGTCTTTCTGATGGGCGCGCTGTTCTTCTTTATCATTTTTCTGTTCTTTGCGCAGTGGCTGTATGTCTGCCAGTTTTTTGACACGCTTCTTTTGTGCGAGCTGTACCTTCTTCCCCAGCAGAAGTCGCGGAAATCGCTTTCAAACATCAAGCGGTTCCTGTTTTTAAGCCCGGACTTCCTGACATCAAAAAAAGGAAACACCCTTTGCCTGAAGGCAGGCGACTATGTCTACAAAAAGCATGAAGAAAGCGCATGCGCCTTTTACATCGCCTCCGGGACAGTCGCCTTGCAAAGCGGAAGCAGCGAAACAGTTCTTGAGCAGGGAACTTTTTTTGGCGAAGAGCAGTGCATTCTGAAAATGAGCCGGCTTGAAGACGCAGTTTCAGCCTCAGACTCGCTGATTGTAACAATTCCGTATGCGGAATTCAGAAAGCTGATAGAACGGAGCCCGAAAGTCGCAGGCAAGGCGTTTTCAAAAATCGAGCTTCAGGCTGAACGGAAGCAAAGCTGAACGGAAAAAAGCGCCCTTCGGAAGCAGAGAGGTTTTTCTCTCTCAAAAAGCAACTTGGCTAACCGCGCAATATCAGATATACTCACTGTATGGAACGTTCAAAAATTGTCGTGCTGGATTTCGGCAGCCAGTACGCGCACCTTATTGCAAAGCGGTTCCGCATGATGGGATATTATTCGGAAATTGAGCTTCCTTCCGCACCGCTTTCAGCCTTTGAAAACGCGCGGGGAATTGTCCTCAGCGGCGGGCCGTCAAGCATTTACGGAGCTGACACGCCGGAATTCAACAGCGAAATTCTGTCGCTTGACATTCCGATCCTGGGACTGTGCTACGGCCATTACGTGGTTCAGGCAGGCTACAGCGGCACAGTGGAAAAAGCTGCGGCCGGAGAATTCGGACTTGCAACGCTCACGCTGAATCCCGCGGTGAGCTGTCCGCTGTTTGAAGGAACTGAAGCAGAGCAGCAGGTCTGGATGAGCCATCAGGACGAAGTGACAAAGCTCGGGGACGGATTTGAAGCAGTCGGCTCCACAAGAAATTGCGCTTTTGCAGCGGCACAGAACAGAGCAAAAAAACGGTTCAGCCTCCAGTTTCACTGCGAAGTGAAAGACACGCCGTGCGGAAACAAAATTCTTGAAAACTTTGCGCGGCTGTGCGGAATGGAAAAAAACTGGGATGAAGACACTGTCCTGCACCATATCATTGAGTCAATACAAAAACAGGCGGAAGGAAAGAACGTGCTGCTGTTCCTGAGCGGCGGCGTTGACTCGACGGTCGCGTTTGCGCTGCTGAACAAAGCGCTCGGACAGGAACGTGTGCTCGGCCTCCACATCGACAACGGCTTTATGCGCAAGAACGAAAGCGCAGACGTTGCGGCCGCATACAAAAGCCGCGGATTTTCAAACTTCATTACAGAAGATGCAGGCAGCGGCTTCCTGAAGGCAGTGGAGCATCTGACGGATCCCCAGAAAAAGCGGATGGCAGTGGGCGAGCATTTTATTTCAGTCAGAAATGAAGTTGTCGGGCGGCTGAAGCTTGACGAAGACAAGTGGCTGCTCGCACAGGGAACGCTTTATCCCGACATCATCGAAAGCGGCGGAACAAAAAATTCCCGCGTCATCAAGACACACCACAACCGCGTGGACGGCATTCAGCGCCTCATAGAAAAAGGGCTCGTGATTGAGCCTCTGAAAGACCTGTACAAGGATGAAGTCCGCTCAATCGGAAAGAAAATAGGGCTTGAAGACGCGCTTGTCATGCGCCATCCGTTCCCCGGCCCGGGCTTAAGCATAAACGTACTGTGTTCTGACGGCACCATGACAGAAAGCGACAGGGAAGAGCTGAAAAAAGCGCAGGAAGAAATCGCGGGCATCAGGCTGACAATGTTCTGCGAGCAGTGCTCGGCGCATCTTGAAAAGTACATTCTGCCGGTAAAGTCTGTCGGCGTTCAGGGAGACTTCAGGACATACCGCTATCCTGCCGTCATCAGCTTTAAAAGAGAAGAGGGCGGATTCTTCCATCTGCCAAAAAAATGGGAAAAGCTTGAGGAAGCGTCAGTTCTCATTACAAACAGCGCACACTCTATAAACAGAACAGTCATCAGGCTCTGGCAGAATCCGAAAGTGACGGACGAACGTTTTTCGCTTCAGGAAGGCTACTGCGACAAAAGGCGGCTTGACCAGACACGGGACGCGGACAGCATTGTTCTGGCGGCCCTCCACAGAAGCGGATGGTACGGAAACATTTTTCAGCATCTCACTATAAACATTCCGTATGCCTCGGAGCCGCAGCGGTGCAGCTTTGTCCTGCGGCCTCTGTGCTCAGAAGACGTTATGACCGCACGGTTTGCGCATCTTCCCCATGAGCTTCTGCGCGAAATCACACAGGAGCTTTCAAAGCTTCCGTATGCTGATGCAGTTTTCTTCGACCTGACAAACAAGCCGCCTGCAACATTCGGCTGGGAGTAAGGCGCACGGGCGCAGCAGAGCTTCAGAGCCTGTACTCGATGTAGCGCACCCTGCCCTGCTCCACTGCCGCCTGGATTTGCCGCTCCCGCGGAGTAAGGCTGCTTTTTCCGCTCTTTACTTCGATAAAATAAATTTCCTCCACATCCTTGCCTTCCGCGCTGCCGGGAAACGCGATAAAGTCAACCGGCTTTCCGACAAAGCGCACATCGCCCGGATTGCACGGAAAGCCCGGCAGAAACGGAGCAAGCTGCTCGCTGAACAGTCCGCCCAAAACGGCGCGGCTTTTCTTTACCGCGTCATCCCGCTCTTTTTTTATAAGCTGCCTGCTTTTGAGCCGCTGGACAGCTCCTCCAAAACAGAATCCTGCAATCAGTGCAAGCAGAACCACAGCGGCTGCCAGCGCCTTTTCAAGAAAAAAATAAGTGCCTATCGTTTCATTCATGGTTGCATTTTCTCTGATTCGATTCTATCATATTACTATGAAAAGAAGAATACTTTCCGCCGCAGTCATCTGCCTTGCAATCCTGCCGTTTTTTCCCCAGCAAAAAGTGAACGGCTCCCTCCGCACGGATCAGGCTGTGAAATTTGAATTCAAGTACCGCACGGGTGACCGCTACCGGATTTTGTCCACTGTCAACGAAGATGTGTACGTGAACAGGAAGAAAAGCCACACTTCAGTCATCATAAACCGGGTTTCCGCGGAAGTCACTGGAGTCACAAAGGACGGACAGGGAATTCACGACTGCATTTTCATGACAACTGAAGATTCAGTAGGCACATACAGCGGAGCCAATTTTACCTACGGCGAAGAATACAGGAGCATCTTTACAAGAAGCAAAGCCGGCATTTACACAATCAGCGACGAGTACTTTATGCCTACAGTCAGGGATGTTCCTGTCTTTCCTGACAAAGCGGTTCTGCCCGGAGAAAAATGGACGGCGAAAGGACACGAGGCGCATGACCTGCGCAAAGGGTTCGGTCTGCAAAAGCCGTACAAGGTTCCGTTCACGGCTGAGTACACGTATGCAGGCATGGACGCTCAGACCGGGCTGCATATTATCAATGTCAAATACTCGATGCAGATGGAGTCGCCTGAAATGCAGAATCCGCAGGGCGCAGACTATCCGGCAGTGACACAGGGCTTCAGCGATGAAACCATTTACTGGGACAATGAAAAGGGAGCCATCGATCATTACAGCGAGACATTCAGAATCTTTATTGAAAGCGCGGCAGGAAACCTGTACGAATTCACGGGGACGGCGCATGCGGAAGCAACTGATTTTGCACAGACAAACACAAAGGAAAACCTTTCCCGCGTAAAAAAGCAGGTTGAAGAGCTGGGGCTTGAAAACGTCACCGTTCATCCAAGCGAAAAAGGGCTGACAATCGCAATAGAAAATATTCAGTTTCAGGCTGACAGCGCAGTTCTTCTGGAAAGCGAAAAGGCAAAAATCAATCAGATTGCAAAAATTCTGGAAGCATGGCCGGACAACGACATTCTGGTGACAGGACACACCGCGCTTGCGGGAACCGAGCGGATGCGGAAAATCCTGAGCGAGCAACGGGCGGCCGCTGTAGCTGAATATTTAGTCGGACTGAATGTGCGCGACAGGTTCCATGTCTTTACGCAGGGGCTTGGAGCTGAGCAGCCGGTCGCATCGAACAAGACTGAAGAAGGAAAGGCGCGCAACCGCCGCGTGGAAATAACAGTCATGGACAAATAAGCGCGCCATTTTTGCGGCTTGCTTTAAACCTTGATTTTTTTCAGTGAAAGTATCATGATAAGCCATAATGTTTAAACCAGAACTGTGCAACGCACTAAAAACGTATTCAGCAAAAACGTTTTTTTCAGACCTGACAGCAGGAATCATCGTTGGAATTGTAGCGCTTCCGCTGGCAATCGCATTTGCCATTGCCTCGGGAGTGGAGCCTGAGCGCGGACTTTTTACCGCAATCGTGGCCGGATTCTTTATTTCGCTTCTGGGAGGAAGCAGAGTCCAGATAGGCGGCCCCACGGGAGCATTTGCAGTCATTGTATACGGCGTTGTCGCCAAGCACGGATACTCAGGGCTTGTCACGGCAACAGTCATGGCGGGAATTCTGCTGATTCTGCTCGGCGCATTCAAAATGGGCGGCCTGATAAAATTCATTCCGTACACAATCGTCACAGGATTTACAGCAGGAATCGCAGTCACAATCGCAGCAGGACAGATCGGCGACTTTCTGGGACTGACTATTTCTGTCTTTCCCAGCGGATTTACAAAAATGCCAGGAACATTTGCTGCAAAGATTCATACATACGCGCTGAACATCGGCAGCATCAGCTGGTATTCACTTGCGCTTGCCGCCGTCAGTCTCGCGCTCATTCTTATATGGCCGCGCTTCTGCAAAAAAGTCACATCAAAAATTCCAGGAAGCCTTGCAGTAATCATTCTGGGAACTGCGGCAAGCATGCTTCTCAAAAGCCGCTTCGGCCTTGAAACAGCGACTATAGGCTCTCGGTACGGCTCCATTCCGTCATCGCTTCCTTCCCCGTCGCTTCCTTCCTTCAGCATTGAGACAGTGACTGCGCTGTTTCCTGTCTCTGTTTCAATCGCGGTTCTTGCGGCAATCGAAAGCCTCCTGAGCGCAGTTGTCGCAGACGGCATGACAGGCACAAAGCACAACTCAGACACTGAGCTTATTGCGCAGGGAATTGCAAACATTGCCTCTCCGCTCTTCGGCGGAATTCCTGCGACCGGCGCAATCGCACGCACCGCAACAAACATCAAGAACGGCGGCAAAACTCCTGTGGCGGGAATTGTCCATGCAGTCACGCTTCTGCTGATTATGATGCTGCTGGGAAAATACGCAGTATACATTCCGATGGCCTGCCTTGCGGCTGTCCTTATGAGCGTGTCATGGAACATGGCCGGACTTCCTGCGGTGCGGGAAATGCTCAAAGGGCAAAAATCTGATATCTTTGTGCTTGCAGCAACATTCCTCATCACCGTTTTTGTGGATCTGACAGTGGCCATTGAATTCGGGCTTGGATTCGCGGCATTTTTCTTCATCAAGAAAATGATTGACGTTTCTGAAGTTCAGAACAGGCGGGAGTCTCTCACGGGCGGAATTGTGCAGGATTCGGCGGAAGACGCAGAGCAGCTTGAAATCCCGGAAGGCGCAGTTGTGTATGAAATTGACGGGCCGCTTTTTTTCGGCACAGTGCGCAAATTTGAAATGGCAATCGAGCGCGCCCAGACAAATGCAAAGGTGCTTGTGCTCAGAATGCGCAGCATGATTTATCTTGATGCCGGAGGAATCCGCGCGCTTGAGCAGGCAAAGTCAGCATGCGACAGAAAAGGAATCGCCATCATTCTTTCGGGCATTCACACGCAGCCATATCTGCTGTGCACAAAAACCGGGATGCTGGAAAAAATCGGAAGTGAAAACGTATGCGCGAACATAACGGACGCGCTCAACAGAGCAAAGGAGCTGCTGAAAAAAGATGAGTGAACAGGAAAAAAACGGAATGCAAGAGGAAAATGAAAACCCTGTCCCCGCCGGACCCAAATCGTCCCTCGTTTCAATTGTCGGCCGTCCGTCCGCAGGAAAATCAACATTTCTGAACACAGCAAGCGGACAGCAGATAAGCATTGTGTCGCCTGTTCCGCAGACAACGCGCAACGCAATCCGCGGAATTATAAACACGGCGCAAGGACAGATTGTCTTCATTGACACGCCCGGGCTTCACGCAAGCGAAAAAAAGCTGAACCTCAGGCTCACAAAGATTGCGCATGACCATATCAAGGAAAGCGATTCAATTCTGTACATCCTTGACTCTACGCGCGCCCACGGCGAAGAGGAAGCAATGATTGCCAGCCTTCTGGAGCCGTTCACGGACAAGCTCGTCATTGCAATCAACAAGACCGAGTCCGCGCAGTCAGATGCGTACAGGTCGCGCAGTTTTATCAAGGATCATCTGCCTGCCATGCCGCCGGAGCGCATTATTGAAATGAGCGCAAAGGAAAACACAAATGTAAGCGCTGTCCTGGATGCGCTCTTTGCCCTGGCGGAAGAAGGCCCGCATTTGTACCCGGAAGAATTTTACACTGATCAGGAAGTTGACTTTCGGATTGCGGAGATTATCCGCGGGCAGGCAATCAGCCGCCTTGAGCAGGAGCTTCCGCACGCGCTGTATGTAGCCATAGACGGCATGAAAATGGCGAACGAAAACCTGCTGAAAGTCCGCGCTGTGCTGTATGTGGAGCGCGAGAGCCAGAAAGGCATTGTCATCGGAAAAAGCGCCTCAATGGTCAAGGCAATCCGCACATCATCAGAAAAAGAATGCCTTGACATATTTCCGTACAAGGTCAGCATTGACTTGCAGGTAAAGGTTGACAAGAACTGGCGGCAAAAGGACAAGGTGCTCGGCAAGCTGATCAGATAGCGGAATGCGCTGCGAAACGCGCAGTTTTGTCAAGCAAAATGTTTTTCAGCCCATTGTACATTTCTGCGCAAAAAGAGTAGAATGTAATTCTGCATGCGCTTTTCCTCTGCGGCTGGCACAAAGCTGCATGCTTTTTAGAATTCTACATTTTGAGGAAACACAATGAAACTTACCTGCGGCATAGTCGGACTTCCGAACGTCGGAAAGTCCACCATTTTCAGCGCGCTCACAAAGGCTCCTGCGGAAGCTGCAAACTATCCGTTCTGCACAATTGATCCGAACATCGGCATTGTCGATCTGAACGATGAGCGGCTTGACTTTATGGCAAGCGTCTTTGAGCCTAAGAAAAAAATTCCTGCTTCCGTTGACTTTATTGACATTGCAGGTCTTATCAAGGGAGCTTCCAGCGGCGAAGGGCTGGGCAACAAGTTTCTTGCAAACATACGGGAAACCGCCGTCATTGCGCATGTGGTGCGCTGCTTCGACAACCCGGACATTCAGCATGTGAGAGACGATGCAAAAACTGACGCGCCTGTCGATCCCGAAAGCGATATTCTCACCATCAACTTTGAGCTTGCGCAGGCTGACCTTGATACGATTGAAAAGCGCGCGGAAAAAATCACCAGGCAGATCCGTTCGCTCGGCAAGGAAGAAGAAAAGCGGCTCGCCCCGTATTTCAGCGCAGTCGAAAAAATCAAGCCGCTTCTGACTGACGGAAAATGCGCCCGCATGGCAGATCTTACAGACGAAGAAAAAAATGCCGTGTACGATCTGCATCTGCTCACTATAAAGCCCCAGGTGTTTGTGTGCAACATTGATGAAGACACTATTGCGCAGGGAACAAACGGATACGTTGAAACAGTGCAAAGGATTGCAAAGGAGCAGAAGTCAGAAGCAATTGTCATCTGCGGAAAGTTTGAAGCTGATCTTGCAGAAATCGAGTCCGAAGAAGACAGAAAGGAATTCATGGAAAGCGCCGGCCTCAAGGAGTCTGCCCTTTCAGTCCTTGCACGCCATGTGTACCATCTGATGGGACTGCGCACATTCTTTACCGGCGGAGCTGACGAGTGCCGCGCATGGACAATCCGCGCCGGAGACAAAGCGCCGCAGGCAGCGGGAGTAATCCACACGGACTTTGAAAAAGGCTTTATCAAGGCGGAAGCATACTCGGTGGATGACTTGCGGCAGTACGGCTCCGAGGCGAAAATCAAGGAAGCCGGCAAGTACCGCCAGGAAGGAAAGGATTACGTTGTTCAGGACGGCGATGTGCTTTTCTTCAAATTCAATGTGTAGCTCAAGCGCGGTATCCGGCTGAAAAGCTAGAACTCAGGCTCGCAGGTGAATTCCATCAGCCTGCCTGTCGCCGGATGCGCAAAGCATATATACCGGGCATGAAGCAGCAGCCGGCCGCCGCCGTTCCCGTACAGAGAGTCCCCGGCAATCGGAACAGAAAATCCGTGGCTGTCTGCGCTTGCAAGCCGGAGCTGGTGCGTCCTGCCGGTGTGCGGAATAAACTGGACGCGCGTGACATCCCTGCGGCTTCCGTCCGGCATCGTATGCTTTTCAACATTCAGTATGTTCCATTCCGTCACAGCCTTTTTTCCGTTCACAGGATCCCAGATTTGGCGGGGACGGTTTTCAACATCAAGCCGGAAATACAGCTCCATAGTCCCTGACGGTGCAATGCCCTTTTTTGCAAGAACGCCGTCAAGCAGCGCGATGTACTTTTTTTGCACGCGTCCTTCTTCAAACTGACGGCACAGATTCCGGTGGGCTTCCTTTGTAAATGCAAGAACCTGAATGCCGGACGTTTCCATGTCAAGGCGGTGAACGGCAGGCTGCGCAATGCACTGCGGAAAAAGGCGGCGCACACGGCTGGCAATGCAGTCCTGCTTTTCCGCTCCTCTCCCGGGAACGCTCAGAATCCCGCTCTGCTTGTCAACAACAATGATTTCACAATCCCGGTACAGAATTTTCAGTCCGAGCATTTCAGGAAGAATAATTCCGCACCGCTCATCGCACGGAGAGCAGGCTGTTCCGCTGCTCCGTGAATCAGCTGATTTTCCATAGAACACTTCGCACAGGCTCACTGGGACAAGCCCGTCTTTAAATGCACAGTCAAGAAGCTTGGGAGCGCAGCAGTCTCCTGTTCCTGACGGCGGAAGATTTCCCCGGTTTCTTGTCCGGCACATTTCTTCCAGCGTCCGCACTGTTCCGTCAAAGCAGTGAAACGAATACAGGGAAAACACTTTTTTCAGGGATTCCGATGTAAGTGCGCTCCGGCGCGCAGACAGAGCCTGCACACTGGAATGAGAACGTCCAGCCGCGTTAATCTGTTCAGTCAGCCGATGAATTGCAAGATCATTTTTCCTGAGCGCATCTGCAATCTGCGCGCTGCTGACAATCGGCTCCACAAAGACAGCCTTGCCGTATGTTCCCCTGACTGTCCGCGCAGTTCCTGACACCGTGTACAGCACTTTCTCTTCACCAGCTGAAGTGCGCGCAACAAGGACGCCAAGCATAATGCCGTTTTCGGCCCGCTCCCCGCTTGGCATGCCGGCTGTTTCCAGTGACAGTTTTTTTTCATCTAAAAGAGACACAATCTCCTTGCAGAATGCAAATGCTTTTTCTTCATTGAACGGAGGAAACATGGCTCCATTATACAGCAGAAAGCTCTTTTACTAAATACGGTATTGCCTTTTCAAATTTCACGCCGTACCAGTGCTCCTTGTCGCCGAGCGTTGCCTTGATTGACTCAACAACAAAATCGGCCGCAAGCCTTGCAGAGTCAAAAAGGCTCCGTCCGTTGCACAGCGCACCGGCAAAAGAAGAAGCAAACACATCGCCTGTTCCGTGCATCTGGACTGGAAGACGCTCAGCAAAGTAATAGTCTGCAAAAGAGCCGTCATACACCGCAACGCCGAGCTTGCAGGCTTCAAAGCTTACGCCTGTCAGAACAACAGACTTTGCACCAAGAGCGCAGAGGCTTTTGCACATTTTTTCAATAAAAGCGCGGTCATACTGTTCGCCGGGATACTCAAGCCCCAAAAGAAAGCAGGCCTCTGTTATATTCGGAAGAATTACATCAGCACCATTGCACAGCTGCGCCATTTTTTCAGGAAAATCCGAACCGAACCCAGCATACATTTTTCCGTTGTCAGCCATAACTGGATCAACAATAACAAGCGCATCTTTCCGCGCAGTCTCTCTGATTATCTTCCTGATAATCGGAATCTGAGCGGCAGACACATACCCGGTGTAAAATGCGCTGAAAGTGATTGACTCTTTCTTCCACTGATTCAAAATGTCTTCCATGCCGCCAGTCAAATCGGCAAACGTCCACGAATCAAAAGCTGTATGATTTGAAAGCACCGAGCTTGGCAGAACCGCAGTTTCAATTCCGCACGCTGAAATAACAGGAAGCGCAACCGTAAGGGAGCACTGCCCCACACATGAAATGTCCTGAATTGTCAAAAGCCGTTTATCCATAAAAAAACCTCACTGCATGCTACCGTTATTCTGATAATAATGATATACTCATTTTGCAGTTAAATTCATATATCCAGATTTTTATTGTTAAGGAAAGAAAATATGTTCACCTGCGATTTTTCAAAAAGAGGCGCCGCAAGTCTCTGCGACTTTTTAATTGAATCCGTCATAACGCGGATTATGGACGGCTCACTGAAGGCGCATGAAAAGCTTCCCTCAAAACGGTCATTGGCCGCGCATCTTGGAGTCAGCGTGATTACCGTGCAGAATGCATATGCGGAGCTTATCAGCAGAGGATATCTGTACTCAATAGAAAAAAAAGGATTCTTTGTAACTGACCTTCCGCTGCCGGAAAAAAGAACCATGCAGAACGGAAAAAGACAGAAGGCAAAGGAAGACCGTGAGCAGAAAAAAAGCAGCGGCCGGATTTTTTTTGCAGATCTTGAATCAAATGCAACCGGGTATAAGAAATTTCCGTTTTCAGTCTGGTCAAAGCTGACAAAGAGCGTTCTGCAAAGTCCGCACGAAACGCTCCTGAAAAAGCAGCCTCCGCAAGGCTCACTTGCGCTGCGTGAATCAATCGCAGGCTATTTAAAAAGCTTTCGGAACATGGACGTTTCGCCTGAGCAGATTGTCATCGGAGCCGGAACTGAAGTCCTGTACAGCTGCATCGTTCACCTTTTAGGAAGCAGCCTCACATTCGCAGTGGAAAATCCCGGATACAAAAAAATCGCACAAATGCTCGCTCTGAACGGCGCACGGGTCATCCACATTCCCATTGATGAAAACGGACTGAACGTAAAGACGCTGAGCGGCACAGAGGCGGAGGCAGTCCACGTCACGCCGAACCATCACTTTCCCACGGGAATTGTCATGCCCATAAAACGGAGGATGGAGCTTCTGTCCTGGGCGGAAGAAAAAAAAGAAAGCCGCTATATTATCGAAGATGACTACGACAGCGAATTCAGGCTTGAAGGGAAGCCGATGCCGCCGCTGCAATGCGCTTCCCCGGATCTGAACATCATTTACATGAATACATTTTCAAAGACACTTTCACCGTCATTCAGAATAGGATACATGGTTCTTCCCAGAAAGCTTGTCAGGCCTTTTACAGAAAAATTCGGATTTTGCTCATGCACAGTCAGCGCGTTCGAGCAGCACATTCTCGCATCCTTTATACACGGTGGATTCTATGCCAAGCATATCATCAGAATGAAAAACTATTACAGGAACCTGCGCAATGAGCTTGTCTTCAGGATTGAAAAAATGAACATCGGCTCCGTCATTCAAATCCACGAAGAGCATTCCGGCCTTCATTTTCTGATTACTGTCCGCTCAGCTTTCAGCGGAAAAAAGCTGAAGGCACGCCTTGAAAAAAACGGAATAAAAATAGCCCTGCTCAGCGAATTTTTCTACGGAGAACAGAAAAAAACTGAATTTATCAGTTCCGCCGGAACAGCAATCCCGGCAGACAAAACATTCATCGTAAACTATTCAGGAATCGACAGGCAAAACATTCCCGGGACAGCCGAACGGATCTTCAAGTCAGTGCGGCAGGAATATGCTCCTGCTGCTTTCTAAAGACGATTGTTCCGTCATACGACATACTGTCAATAATAACGCCGCTTTCGATACGGTATCCTTTTTTCCTGAGGCTGTCGCCGCCGCCTTGAAAACCTTTTTCAATTGCAATGCACGCGCCCTGCACATGCGCGCCGACAGCTTCAATCATTTCAATCAGTCCGTTCAAGGCATTCCCGTTCGCAAGAAAATCATCAGCGAGAAGAATTTTATCCTGAGGGGAAATATATTTTTTTGAAACGACAATGTTATAGTTGCAGGAATTGATGTATGACCAGACTGTCGCATAATAGACATCCTCGGACATTTTCGGGCTGCTGTGCTTCTTTGCAAAGACGACAGGAATATTTCCCATTGCCCGGGCTATGGAGCAGGCGACTGCAATTCCGCTTGATTCAACAGTGAGAATTTTTGTCACTTCCGTTCCTTTAAAAAGCCGTGCAAATTCTCCGCCGAGCCTGTCCAAAAGCGCAACATCAAGCTGATGGTTAAGAAAATCATTGACCTTTAAAACATTGCCCGGAAGAACAACACCTTCCCTGCGAATCCGTTCTTCTAAAAAATCCATATTTCAATCTTAGAAAAAAAACAGCATTTGTGCAACTGTTATCGGACATATTTTATCAGCCGAAAGAATTTCAGCGCAGCTTTCTGTACTGATTTTTTTCAATCTGCTTCTGCCGCGATTTTTCCTTCCTCTGCTCGTCAAGCCGCTCCTGCTTTTCATCCTTCCGTTCAGCACAGACATCCCATTCCACATGGACTGACCGTTTTTCGATTCCGGGAATTCTCAGGAATGTCAGGCAGTCAGCCCGGTGAACAGTGATGCCTCTGCTGCGTGAAACATAGCCGACAACAGGATCTCCCGGGACAGGCTTGCAGCAGCGGGCCAGTGTGACAAGAAAATTCGTTGCGTTTTCCACACGGATTTTCCCGGTGAAATTTTCTTCCTGATGCTGATGCGAGGAGGATTTTTTTTTCCGTTCAGCAGACAGCTCTCCGGCAATCCGCTTTGAATACGCTGTGTTTGCAGCAATCTCAGCCTCGCGCTTTTCCTGCGCTTCCCGGTCTATGAACGTCGGATCATTTTCCGCAAGCCATGAATGAATTTTCTGCCTCGCCTTTGATGTCCGCACAGACTGAAGCTGGCTCTGCGTCGGATGTGCCTGAGGATTCGTGAGGATTTCAATAATCTGCGTATTCTTTAAAGGCTGAGTCAGGGGAATGATTTTTCCGTCAGCCTTTGCGCCGACAATTTTTTCCCCGATTTCAGAATGAACCGAATATGCAAAATCTATGGCGTTCGCGCCGGACGGAAGCTCCTTTACATCGCCCGCCGGAGTAAAGACAAAAATGGAATCGCCCAGGAGCTCGTTCTTAAGCTCGGCAAAAAAACGCTCATCGCTCAAGTCTTCGTCACGCAGCGCACGCAGCTGGTTTATTATGCTCAGGTCCTCGGTCTTTACAAGGTCGCGGTTTGTGCCTTTCTTGTACAGCCAGTGGGACGCAACTCCATGCTCTGCAATCCTGTGCATTTCCTGCGTGCGGATTTGAATTTCAAGCGGCTTTCCTTCGCACACGACAGTCGTATGCAATGACTGGTAGCCGTTCGCCTTGGGCATGGCAATGTAATCCTTGAACCGTCCTTCCATCGGCTTCCACAGCCCGTGAACAATGCCGACAAGCGTGTAGCATTCAGAAACTGTGCTGCATAATATTCTGAGCGCAAGCAGATCGTACAGCTCGCCCGGCTCCTTATTCCGCTTGCGCATCTTCTGATAAATCGAATAGAAATGCTTCGCACGGCTTGAAATGCTCACGCTGATTCCCGCCTTTTCCGCCGCGGCATACATTTTCTTTACCGCGCTGTTCAGGTACTCGGCGCGCTCCGCCTTTTTTTGCGCCACAATCGCCTTTATATGCTGAAAGGCCTCCGGGTTCGCATATTTCAGGCTCAGGTCTTCCATCTCGCTCTTTACATCAGACATTCCGAGCCGGCTTGCAAGCGGACACCAGATGTCAATGACTTCCCGTGCAATCAGCCGCCGCGCCTCTTCGCTTACAAACTGCAAATTTCTCATGCGGTCCAGGCGGTCGGCAAGCTTCACAAGGATAACGCGGATATCGTCAATCATTGCAAACAGCATTTTCCTGATGCTGTCAGCCTGATGGATTGAAGACGCATTGATTTTCAGGCCGGTTATTTTCGCCGTTCCACTGCATATAACGGCAATGTCCTTTCCAAACCGCGCTTCAATTTCAGGAAGGCAGCCTGAGTCAACATCAAGAATATTATGAAAAAGGCCGGCGATAACAGTGTCAGCGCCAAGATGCTTTTCAGCAAGAACTGACGCCACCCGCAGCGGATGAAGATAATACGGCTTTCCGCACGAGCGCTTAAGCCCGGACGTCCTTGAAACCAGAAAGTCCCATGCGTCCCTGATTTTCAGCTCGTCCTCAGCAGTGTACATTCCAAAGTTCTTAGAAAAAAAGGAGCCGATTAAAAGCTGCGGATCATTTTCAATCTGTTCATCAGTTTCTTCAGGCATAAAAACCCCCTGAAAAATATAGCACATAAAGAACACATGGTCAAAAGAAACAGGCAGAATAACGCCGGCAGCGCTGAAAAAATGAATGCGCTTACATTGCAACTGGCACCTTGCTTTGCAAACCGTTTTATACGCAAGTCCGCGGACGCAGCGCACATCCCCGGAAGCTGAAATTTCCCGGGGCATTGCATTTTACGGAGCAATTTAGTATCTTTAAAATACCTGCTGAAATGAAACATTTTCAGCGCAGAATTGTTTTCATCATAAAGCAGAAAAAACTGCGCGGCCGGGCAGCGGCGGCAGGAGCTGATTTTCAGGAGCTGTAAAATGAAGGAAATAAAAACAGCCGTGCTTGCGGCATCTGTTTCAGTCATCGTATCCTCAGTGATTATTTCCGCCGGACTTTCAGGAGTTGCGCGCCCGGACAGAACAGTCAGTGTGCGCGGTCTCGCTGAGCGGGAAGTGGACGCAGATCTTGCCGTGTGGCCGCTGACTTTTACGCTCGGAAGCAACAGCCTTCAGGAGCTTCAGAAAAGCATTCTGGAAAAAACAGAAACCGTGCAGCAGTATCTTTCGGAATACGGGCTTTCTGAACAGGACTATACAGTTCAGGCGCCGAGCATAACAGACAACTCTGTCAATCCGTACATGGACAAGGAGCGGATCCGCTACACATACCTCGCAAAAACAGTTCTGCTTGTCCGCTCACCGAAAATCAGCCAGGTGAAAAAGGCGCACGCAGACTCCCTCAAGCTGATGAGCCACGGAATTGCCGTTGCGCAGGACTATGACAGCAGCATTTCATTTGAATTCACCGGACTGAACAGCATAAAGCCGGAAATGATTGCAGAGGCAACAAAAAACGCACGGACAGCCGCGGAACAGTTTGCCTTGGACTCAGGCAGCAAGGTCGGAAAAATCAAGAGAGCTTCACAAGGACTGTTCAGCATAGAAAATGCGGCCGCCGGGCTTGCAGAAAAAAAGAATATCCGCGTTGTCACAACCGTTGAATATCTTTTAAAGTGATCCGGCTCTGCGCTGCCAGAAAACAGAAGCCGCTTACAGAGGAACTGCCGGCATTTCCTGCTCGCACTCAGGGCTTTTTGTCCTGAGCATCGTTCCGTCTGCAATATCCAGAGCGGTGTAAAAGACGCAGGGATGTCCGTTGCAGACCCAGCTGTACAGTCCGCCAGTTTCAGGATTGATCAGCACAAAGTCTTTTCCAAAGAGAATTGTCCGCGCCACAGTTTCCGGTGAAACAAGCTCAAGCTCGCTTTTCCTTGAAATCATATTGCGGGCTTCAAGGCGGTACATTTTAAACCCGCGGATTCTGACGGCTGGCGGCAGATAAAGCTCAGGGCGGCTGGCGGCACGCCTGTCATAAGCGGCTTTTGCCTGCGGACAGAGCCGGCTGTATTTTTCTTCACGCATTTTTTCAAGGGCAGCCGCTTTTTCAAGGACATCATTTTCTTCATCTTCTGAAAGGCGGCTTCCGAGTTCCGCGGCAAGATCAAACGGACTGCTGCTTGCGCCGCTTGCAGCAACATCAGCCTCATCCTTTCCGTAGTAAAAGCCTGTGGAAAACGGCCTGTGGCTGACTTTATACAGCTCCTCTATAAAAGGTTCCGCTTCAGCCTGAGAAATTGTTCCGCTGAGAGCATCGAGCGCCTTGCGGTATGCACGCGTAATCAGCGCGACATAGTACACGCTTTTCATGCGGCCTTCAATTTTCAGCGAGTCAACTCCGGCCTTTTGAAAATCAGCAAGATGGCGTATCATGCACAGATCCTTTGACGACAGGACGGCAGTGAAATGCTCCCCTTCGTATACAGGAAACAGCTCGCCGGGACGCTTATGCTCGCGCAGGAAAAGATTCCCGCTTTCCGCTGCTTCCTTGGCAGTTCCGCCGGAGCCTGCAAGCACATCATAGTCCCAGCGGCACGTGTGGCTGCAAAATCCTTCCTGCGCGCTCCGTCCGTTCAAGTACGCGCTCATGAGGCAGCGGCCGGAATATGCAATGCACATGGCTCCGTGGACAAAGCACTCGATTTCAATATCCGGGACAGCATCCTTGATTTGCGCAATTTCCTTCAGCGATGCCTCCCGCCCCATGACAATCCGGCTGAAACCGATCGACTTGTACATTTTCACAGCCTCGCGGTTCATGCAGCTTGCCTGGGTTGAAAGGTGAAGCTGCGCCTGCGGAAATTCCTTTTGCAGAAGCGGAACAATGCCAAGATCCTGGACAATAAACGCATCAATCGGATACTGCCTGAAATACGGAATGCTCTGCACAAGCCTGTCAATCTCTTCGTTATGAAATGCAATGTTCAGCGCGCAGTGAAGGCGGCGGCCGGGAAACTGCTTTTTCAGCTCGCACACTGCTTTGTATTCATCATCATAAAAATTGTCGGCCTTGACCCGCAGTGAAAAATTCTTCAGTCCGATGTATGCGGCATCCGCTCCGTACATATAGCAGTACCTGAGTTTTTCGGCATTTCCAGCCGGAGACAAAAGTTCCATCAGCTCTCCTGAACAGTCAGATCTGAATGTTATTCTCGCGCATCAGGCGGCGGCGTTCTGCAAGCTCGCGCTCTGTAAGGCTGCCCTGGCTGTTTATATAGCTTCCGATCCGCTCAATTGCAGCATGCGACTCAGCAAGATATTCATCAGCCATCTGAAACATGAACATCATTCCGGGAACAGCATCGAGCGTTGCCGTTACATTGCAGCGCCGGAGCATTTCGCACAGCTGCTGCGACTGCTGCAAGAGAATTTCCTTTTCACCGCACTGTATGTACACTTCAGGAAATCCCGCAAAGTCTTTTTCCAAGGCCCGCAGCGGAGAAACCTTGCAGTTCACAAGGTTTGAAGAATATGTGTACAGATCGGCGGCATAGCGCAAGTCTTCAACGCTCAGCACTTCATCCCGCAGACGCTTGTTTGCAATCAGCGGATTTTCAAAGGAAAGATCGAGCCACGGAGAAAACAGAATCAGCTTGGAAACAGCAGCCCGCCGTTTTTCTTCAGCTCCAAACAGAAGCCCCATGGCAATGCTTGCGCCGCTTCCGTCCGCTCCCAGAATAATTTCTCCGCCGTCATTGCCTTCCAGAACCGCAGACAGAACATTCTCCAGATCTTCTATTGAAGACGGATACGGATAGGAAGGAGCCAGCCGGAATTCGGGAACAATGACACGGGACGAAACGGCATTTGCCAGAACCGCGCAAAAGCTCCGCCAGCTTTCTCTGGAGCCTCCGACAAAAGAGCCTCCGTGAACATATATCATCACCCTGCGGGAAGCAAATGCCTCGGGAACAAGAACATCGCACTGGACGCCTCCGATTTTCTGCTCGATACGCTCCACGCGGTTCGGGATAAAATCAGAGCTAAACCGTTTTTCCAGCTTTGCCCTGAACGATTCAATTTCGCTTTTCTGGGACAATACAAGCGCCCTGATTTTTTTTACGGCAGCCTTCCTGTCAACTCTAATTTCCATGGCTCATATTGTAGCAAATATTTTTTCTTTTTGCTATAATGCCGTCATGCCTATAAAAATAGACTCGGATCTGCCGGCGCGCTTTACGCTTGAAAAGGAAAATATCTTTGTCATGACGCAGGAACGCGCGGAATCCCAGGACATACGGCCTTTAAAGATTGCAATTGTCAACCTGATGCCGACAAAGGAAGTCACTGAAACGCAGCTTCTGCGGCTTCTTTCCAACACGCCGCTTCAGATTGATATTTTTCTCGTCCAGATGGCAAGCCACGTCTCACGGAACACGGACAGGCATCACCTTGAAAAATTTTATATGCCGTCTGAAGCAATTTTCAAGCAGAAATTTGACGGAATGATTATCACCGGCGCGCCGGTCGAGCAGCTGCCGTTTGAGCAGATTGACTACTGGACAGAGCTGTGCAGAATCATGGACTATGCCAGGGAAAATGTTTTTTGCACACTGTACATCTGCTGGGGCGCAATGGCAGGACTGTACCATCTGTACGGAATTGAAAAGCATATCTGCAAGCAGAAATACTCTGGAATTTTCTACTCAAAGCTTCTTGATCCGAACGAGCCTCTGATGAGAGGATTTGACGACTATTTTCCAGTGCCGACATCACGGTATACAAAAATTCTTGAGGACGATGTCCGCGCTCACAAAGAGCTTTCCCTGCTTGCATATTCAGACAGCACCGGCGTGACATTGACAAAATCAAAGGACAACAGAAGCATCTTTATGACAGGCCATCTTGAGTATGACCCGGACACGCTCGCAAAGGAATATCAGCGCGACAAGGAAAAAGGCCTGAATCCCCGTATTCCTGAAAACTACTTTCCTGGCGATGACGCTTCACAGCCTGTGTTTTCAAAATGGAGAAGCACCGCCCATCTGTTCTATTCAAACTGGCTGAACTATTACGTGTACCAGGAAACTCCGTACCGGCTGTAGCTTTGCAAGACGGAAAAACGCCCGGCATGCAGCAAATCACCCGCAGTGAATGAATGTCAGCTCGTGCTTGTTGTAGTTGAGGTGAACGACTTTGCTGTTCGGAATGCGCTCAAATTCTGAAATCAGCTTCCAGTCCGTTCCGCCCTGCAGCTTTACCGTGCAGACCATGCGCTTTGTCAGACCGCTTTCAAGCCACATCTGTATCCAGCCCAAAAGGCGCTCAGGGTAGCAGATGACATCGCTGAACACCCAGTCAAATTCGCCAAGCTCATGCGGCTTGAGCGTAAAGGCGTCATGCTTCATGAATTCCACCTGCGGATGATTCATCAGGGAAGGCGCAAGCTCTGTCCTGTCCACAGCAAGAACGGAAGCGCCAAGCTGCGCAAGCGTGTACGTCCATCCTCCGGGACAAGCTCCGGCATCGAGGCAGCGGGAGCCGGAAGATGGAAATCCTGAGCCAAAGAAACAGTCTGCAAGGGAAAGAGCTTCCTGAAGCTTCAGGTACGCCCGGCTCGGCGGATTCTCATGATCTTCAGCAAACTGAATGCGGCCGGCAGGAAACGGACTTGAAGTCCGTGCGGAAGCAATCATCGTGTTTTTGTCAAGCAGCGCAAACAGCCCGACAGGAGAGTTTGGAATCCGGGCGGGAAAATTCCGCGGCTTGCTGCTTATGTACGGAAGCTTTTCCTGAATCAGAACAGTCCGCCGGAAGCATGTGCAGCTGTACGAAGCCCACAGACGCTGAAGAGACTGCAAGGCGGCCGCTGCTTCTCCGATAGACTCAAAGCAGATTTTCACAGGCTCAAGAAGCGCGCAGCGGCACCAGTACGGAATCTCATGTCCGCCCTGCCCTGTCTGCACATCATACTCAGGCAAAATGACAAGATCGCCGTAGTCAGCGCGGTTCTGAAAGGAAGCTGAAAACCGCTCCTGGAGCTCGCGCATCAGCATCTCCTTCATTTCAGGAAACGCAAGAAATACTGCGCCATCAAGCTGTTCCATAGAAATACTCATGCCGCACCTCTGCGCCAAGGCATGACGCTGTTCATACCCATTACATTAGTTTTCACTTGATAAATTCCGCGTCAGAGTCTGACACTGTTCACACCCATTACATTAGTTTTCACTTGATAAAATCAGCGTCAGGGGGAATTATCATATCTGTTACATCGGAACTGTCTTCTGACTGCTCCCTGAGGCTTTCAATAAATGAAGCAAGCAGAGGCGTGTCCGGGGAGCGGAGAATTTTAAAGCCGATTTCTGTTTCGCTCTTTGTCTCTTTTTTCCACTGCGGAACACAAAACAGCTCCAGACTGTGGACAACACCCTGCCGTGAAAACGTCAGGCGGACATCATATTCCTGCTCCTCTTCAGTGAACACTGGATTTGGAAAATGCGCACGGAAGCCGGAAGTGCTTATGTCTTCAAGAACTCCCGGCAAGGCGCAGATCTGCTCGCAAAGAATATGCCCGATTTCAGGGTAGCGTGCTTCCCTTCTGCGTTCCTGCCTCATGTCAGTCCATCATCTCCGTGCTCAGTTCCATAATCATGCTGTAAATCGGCTTTCCGCCCGGAACCATCGGCAGCACCATTTCGTCAATGTCAACCTTTGCGTCAATTACTGCTGCCGCTCCAGAGGCAAGAGCCGCGTCAAATGCCTTTTTAAATTCACTGAGAGTTCCGGCGCGGTATCCTTTTATTCCGTAGGCCTCGGCAAGCTTTACCCAGTCAGGGCCGAAGTCAAGCGTTGTCTGGCTGAACCGTTTTCCGTAGAAAAGACGCTGCCACATACGGACGTTTCCGAGCGCTCCGTTATTCACCACAACAATAATAATCGGAAGCTTATAATGCTGAATAGTCGCAAGCTCGTTGCAGTTCATGCGGAATGAGCCGTCGCCCGCAATGTGTACAACACGCGCCTGCGGAAGCGCGCACTGCACGCCGATTGCCGCACCCGTGCCGAATCCCATTGTTCCAAGGCCGCCGCTCGTGATAAAAGTGCGCGGCTTTGTAAACGGATAGAACTGCGCTGTCCACATCTGATGCTGTCCTACTTCCGTAGTGATAAACGTATCTTCGCCGGCCGCCTTGCTGATATACTCGCACAGGAATTTCGGGTTGATTGAATTTTTCGGCTCCCTGCTGTAGCACGAAGGAACTTCCTTCATCCAGCTTTGAACACGGCCTGTCCACTCGGAACGGTTCTTTTTTTCAATGAGCGGAATGAGACGCAAAAGAATCTGCTTTATGTCGCCCACAAGCGCGCCGCACGTAGCAATGTTCTTGTTGATTTCCGCCGGATCGATGTCAATCTGGAAGATGCGGCTGCCGGACGCAAACTTGGAAGCATCGGAGGTAACGCGGTCACTGAATCGCGCGCCAAGCGTAATCACCAGATCGCTTTCCGTCACCGCCATGTTGCTTGCCTTAGTTCCATGCATTCCGACCATCCACATGCACAGCCTATGGTCTGACGGAAATGCAGCGCGGGCCATAAGGCTCTGGGCGACAGGAATATCAGCTTTTTCTGCAAATGCACGCAGTTCAGCTTCTGCCTGCCCGATGACAATTCCTCCGCCCGCGTAGATGACCGGCCGCTCCGCGCTGTTGATGAGCGATGCCGCCGCTTCGATTTCCGCGTCCTGCGGCGTTGCGACGGTAAGGATGCGGCGCAGGCTTTCGTCTTCTATGCCGGATGCCTTTGCAGGTGCGCCGGTTGAAATCGGAGTGAATTCTGCCTGATTCGCCGTCACTTCCTTGGGAATGTCGATGAGGACGGGGCCGGGGCGCCCGCTCTTTGCGATGACGAACGCCTCGCGGATTGTCCGGGCAAGCTCTTCAACGCTGCGCACCATGAAGTTGTGCTTGGTGATCGGCATTGTAACGCCCGTGATATCGATTTCCTGAAAGCTGTCCTTGCCGAGGAGCGGAGTCGGAACGTTGCAGGTGATGGCAACGACAGGAACGGAATCCATGTACGCCGTCGCGATTCCCGTAACGAGGTTCGTCGCACCCGGGCCGCTTGTCGCCATGACGACGCCGACTTTTCCTGTGGAGCGCGCGTAGCCGTCGGCTGCGTGGGACGCCCCCTGCTCGTGCGCCGTCAGTATGTGGCGGATTCTGGACGAATTCTTGTAAAGCTCATCATATATGTTGAGGATCGCTCCTCCCGGATACCCGAACACTGTATCAACGCCCTGTTCCACAAGGCACTCTATGACAATCTGTGCGCCGCTAATCTTCATGCAAACTCCCGCACGGCCGCGCTATGGCAGCCGCGCCAAAATGTACTTCTTTACAGTATACCGTTTTTGCGCGGCAATTTCAATTGACCGGCGGAGAAAGGAGATACTTGACTGAATATGCCGCGCTATTCATAACAGCAATAAAACTGCGTCACGCCAGACAGGAATTATAGTATGTATGACAACTCCGCAACATATATACCATATTCACATTTCACCCGGAGCGCACAAAAAAGCCGCGCACACCGTTTCCGGCATACGCGGCTTTCCGCCGAAGACACATACGTTCTTCAAAGCTTCACATTCGCCCGTCCAAAAATTTTCCTGTCTCCTTGTGGCAGAAGTTCGGAATCATCTCGTTGAAGAGGTCAATTAATTCGGCACACGTCCACCCGCCGACTGTTTTGCATGGGAATCACTCCTTAAACTGTTTCAGGTAAAAAATATGTGCAGAAAAATGCGACGTATTTTTTCTCGGTGCATTTTTGCTACAATACGTATATCTTTCGTTGTACGGGGCATTTTTTATGAAGGAAAGCAAGACTCTCGAATTCAAGGAACGCCCTGTCAAATACATTTCTCAAGACAGTGAGCGTGTATGCAAACTACGGCACAGGGCAGATTCTTTTCGGCGTTACTGACAGCGGAAAAGAAATCGGCGTTGAAAATCCCGATGCGTTCTGCCTTGACATAGAAAACAAAATCAAGGTTTAAAATCAGCAACTGAAATAGCGTTGCTGATTTTAACTGACAGTTTCTTGCGAAACTGTCTTATTGACGTGTTCGCACCGCAACAAGTTGCTAACGTGAACGGAATTGCACATCCTCGAATGTCGAAACATTCTGCGGTGTGCAATTTTAAGGAACGACAGCATTTCCCCCTCGCCCGGACTTTTCATTCTCCATAAACAGGCGGACAAATGTCGTTACGCTTTCCGTTATGGAAGGCGAGGACAAGCCCTATACCCTGCGCGGAAAGGCATACAGACGGAGCGACACCTCCACAATGGAAGTTGACAGGCTTGCTTTCAGCCGGCTTGTTCTTGAGGGAAGCGGCAAGAATTTTGAGGAGCTTCCCACAAAAAATCAGAAGCCGCAGTTTACCGTATTGAGCCGGCTTCCCGAAGCAAGATGCTTTTATCTCGACAAAAGCAACATGGCTTATTTGAAAAATACGGCATAAATTCAGCCTTGCGCACAAACTCGTAGTCAATCGTCGCCCCCTCAGTCCGTCCCCCCCCAAGCCTTACCAGCGGAACGAAGCCCGTCTGCAGCACGCGGACTGACGTGAAGTAGGTGTTCGTGCAAACAACTTTGCATTGCAGACCTTCCTCACGCGGATTGAGCTGACTGCAAACTTTTTATGCACAGGATAAATGCCGGAAAATCAATGCAAAGCCCGTCGAAAAATCTTTACATTCTTCCGTCCAAAAATTTTCCGGTTTCTTTATGGTTGAAGTTTGGAATCATAAAATTAAACAAATCTATCAGTTCAGCACGTGTCCACTCGCCTTTTTTCTTCATGGCATTGATTGTTTTTGTAAAATGCTGAAGCTTGTTTTCATCAAAGTTTACTTCATTTTTTATTACGCCGAGAGAATCGAATCTGTCCATAACAATCGTTTCATTTTCGGTGTAGAATTCTTCAAAATCTTTTTCGCCGGTAGTATCGCTTTTGAAAAAATAGACAGGATATTTGTGCCGTGCCTTTAATTCACCTACTCTGGAACGGGCTTCGTCTTCAGTTGCACACTGCACAGGCTCATAACCAAGGCTCTGCAAATATTTTTCTGCAATGCTTGAAAAAGTTACAAGATTCAAATCGTGGTCAAGTTTCGGAAAGAATAAATCCCTGTTTTCACCGAGCAGACAGCTCATAAGGCAAAGTTCTCCGGCTTCTTTTGGCGTTACAAAATAGCGGCGGACATCATTTGGTGCAGAAAGCGGCTGGCCTTTATCAAGCCGCCGGTTAAAACCGTACAGAAGACTTCCGTCGCTGAACGCAACATTTGCAAAACGCGCCGTAGATACCGGCATTTCTACAGAACGGCGGTTAAGATAGAACTCCATAATGCGCTTTGAAGCTCCCATCATGTTCACAGGATTAGCAGCCTTGTCGGTTGAAACACAGAAATATTTTTTCGCACCACATTCTTTCGCCATAACCATAGTGCTGTCTGTATTGAAGATGTTTGTGTCAACCATACGCATAAGCGTGTACGGATCTTTTTCCGAACGAACATGCTTTAACGCCGAAGTATTGAAAACATAATCATAACCACCGATGCGTTTTTTCTGTTCATTGATGAAGGCACGGAAAATCTCGCTTCCGCAGTCCAAAGCAAAGGTTGCAAACTCGCCGTCGCCATACCCAACAGAAGAACGGATGTCGCGTACAAGTTCGACCATATTGTTTTCAGAAATATCAACAACATGAAGAACTTTTGGATTTCTACAGAAGATTTCCTTACAAATTGCAGAACCGATTGTGCCTGCACCGCCGATTACGAGAAACCGGGAACTGCGTACCGTTTCCGAAAGCGTTTTTTCATTGTTTTTAATGTCAGTTTCCAATAAAGGTACAGTACGACCGATAAGAGAGAGAATGTTGTCTTGCATGATTTTTCCTTTAGCGAAAAGATATAAAAAAATCCCCAATGAAAATCATCAGGGAATAATGTAGATAGAATGATTAGAGATTATAAACTTGTTCTGACGCTTGAAGGAATGTTCACAATCCTGTCTTCAAGCCATTCTGAATTTGGAAGCTCAGTCCGCTCATAGTTTTCATACGGCGGCATCTTGTGCATCAAAGTCCAAATCGGACGACACTGCACTCCGTTTGCATTTGCATATTCAAGGAATTCTTCACATTCCGCCCTGTCTTTCAAGACAATTGCGTTAAGCCAGTAGTTGGAGCGGGCATTGACAGGCTCCTTTATACATTCAATTCCAAGCTCTGCAAGAAACTGCTGATACAGGACGGCGGTCTCGCGCTTGTTTTCCAGAGTTTTATCAAAATACTCCAATTGAGCTGCTCCAATGGCAGCGCACGTTCCCGGCATACGAAGGTTGTAGCCGGCTTCCGTATGAAAAAACTCCCACTTGGACGGACGCTTTGCCGTTGTAGAAATATATTTTGCCCGTGCAGCAACCGCCTCGTCATCTGTAATAAGCATACCGCCAGCACCAGTTGTAACACACTTGTTTCCGTTGAAACTGAGAATTCCGACTTTTCCAAAAGTACCTGTATGCTTTCCTTTGTATGTACTGCCTATTGATTCAGCAGAATCTTCTATTAATATGATATTATATTCTTTACACAGAATTGCAATTTCATCAATTCTACACGGATGCCCGAAAGTATGCATAGGAATACAGGCAGAAATAATTTTTCCTGATTTTTTGTTATAGCACTTCCCGTTCTTCTGTTCAGTATTTGATTCCAAATATTTCTTGAGTGCCACAGCGGACATTCCCATCGTATCTTTGTCAACATCGATATAGACAGGCAGCGCGCCGCTGTGGACTATAGCCGCAGAAGTAGCCGCAAATGTAAGCGACTGCGTAATTATTTCTTCACCGGGACTGATTCCGGCAGAAACAATCGCCATGTGCAATGCCTCCGTTCCATTCACCATCGCAACCGCATAGTTCGCTCCGGTCAATTTCTTAACCTGCCCTTCCATATCTGTTACAAAATGACTTACATACGAAACGAATTTTGTGTCGATACACTCGTTCAGATATTTTTTTTCATTACCCAAAAACTGTGGACAGTGAAGCAGAACCGGCTCCATTTCTGGATACAATGATTTGATGTAAGAAATGACTTCTTCTTTGTTGTTCATTTTAGAACCTCTCGTTATATATATTCTTTCAAGTTGTCAGGTATTTCCGGCAAGTCCTTGAACCATTTGAGCCATACTTGAGAAGAAGGCTTGATAACTACAATTACGGTCAAGATTATGAGCTTGAAATACGTGGCAGCATTCCGATGCTCCACATACCAGCACTCAAGCTGTCCCTTGTACGGCGTAATGATTTTGTCGTGAACATATTCCCTGTCCGCTGCTTTGTGCAGGATTTCTTCCTCATTCCTGAATACGACAGAGCCGATTCCCGAAAGCCCCGGTACAATCGTATTGATTTTTGCCTTTACTTCTTCTGAATACAAATCATAATGCTTTCTTGCGAACGGACGGTAGCCGATGACGCTCATCTGCCCGACAAAAATATTTAGCAGCTGCGGAAGCTCGTTGATTTTCGTCCTGCGCAAAAAATTTCCCATCGGAAGAATGCGCGGGTCGTTGTCAGAAGTTATAAGACCGCCGGGAAGGTTCGGACTGTCGCGGAGCATCGTGGCAAACTTTATAACCTTGAACGGCTTTCCGCCCTTTCCTATGCGCTCCTGGCAGTAGAAAATGTCATGCTCGCCAGTCAGCTTTAAGCCGATAACAATCGGGAGCATAAACGGAAACAGGACTAGCATTGCTAGCCCTGAAAAGAGGATGTCGAAAAAACGTGTCATTTGGATTTTTTCCTTATTTTAGGCGGAGATTTAAAGTTCCTCTTGAAATCTCCGCTGTATTTTTTTATACTGAAATCATGATTACAAGAAAAATTGCTAATAAAATCACTGAACTTGCCGGTATGTATTATTCAGTCTGCCTGTTTGGTCCCCGACAGTGCGGCAAAACCACGCTCGCAAAGACCTTGTTCCCTATGTATTCATACGCAAACCTAGAGGACATGGATACACGCTCTCTTGCAAAAAATGACCCAAAGGAATTCTTCACCCGCTTTCCAGAGCCTGTAATCATTGACGAAATACAGCGGGTGCCGGAACTTCTAAGCACGGTACAGGTTCGGATTGACGAAAACCACAAGAAAGGTCAGTACATCATCACAGGAAGCCAGCAGATTCCGCTCAAAAGCAGCGTGGCACAGTCATTGGCAGGAAGAACAGCCATAGTGCAGATGCAGTCGCTTTCACTTTCCGAATTGAAAGACGCAGACATAGAGTTGGAGCGTGACACCCAGCTCATCTCCGGCGGGATGCCCTACCTGTATGCAGAAAAGGGAAACAATCCGTTTGAATACTACAAAAACTATGTGGCAACATATCTTGAACGCGACATTGCACAGGTTGGTGCGGTGCAGGACTTAATGCGTTTTGAAAAATTTATGAGGCTTCTTGCAGGAAGAACGGGACAGCTGGTGAACAATTCCTCAATCGCAAACGAAATAGGAGTCTCAAGCGTAACCATCGGCTCATGGCTCTCAATTCTGGAAGCCTCGCACATAGTCTGCATTTTACATCCTTGGTACACGAACAGAACCAGTCAGGTGGTAAAAACACCCAAGGTCTATTTCTGCGATACAGGGCTTGCCTCATATCTTTTGGGAATAGAGAATCCTGCACAGATGCAGCGCGACCCGCTCTTGGAAAATCTGTTTGAAAACCTGGTCATAACGGAGGCCTTGAAAGCACGCCTCAACAGCGGTGCAGAACCTGACTTATATTTTTTCCGCAACAGCAAGGGACTTGAAGTTGACCTCATCTTGAAAAAAGGAAACAAGCTCCGCCTTTTTGAGATAAAAAGCGGCAAGTCACTGAACGATGAATTCACAAAAAACATGGACAGGTTTATCGCACAATACAGTAATTTTGTTGATACGGCAGAAATAAAAGGCACTGTCATCTACAGCGGTGAAGATTATCCTTCCTATAAAGACTTTTCCTATGCGAATTTCCACCACACGGAAAGCCTTTTTGAGCGTACAGAAGAGCCGTTCGTGCTGAATTTTTAGACGACAGAGATTTAGCTATATTGTCACCTCAAAGGATTTTTCCTTTATTTTGATGTAAAACTGTCCATTTTCAGCACACAGTACAGGTTGTATAAAAGCGGACTTCCCGTATGCTCAAAGAGTTTTATGAACGGCTTTAGCACCTTAACGACAATTCCAAACGGAAAACGGTATACAATGCGGAGTTTTGCATAAGCCTTGCGGAAACCGAAATATTTTTCAAGGTATGCGTTAAAGTTCGTCTCATGTTTTATGCTACGGCTGCCGTTGGTAATATAAACTTCACCAGATTTTAACTTTTCATTCCAGTCATTAAGCATACAATCTACCAGAGCTGCATTAGAACGATATTTTTCATAGACTGGGTCTGTTTTTTGCATTAGAAGTTTTAAGGCCTTATCTTTTTGTTCCATTAGAGTGAAACCTATCAAATAATTATCTTCATTTGAAAATGCGGCATATACATAAAAAGGCTCTGAACTCCAATTATTTATACTTCTGCAAAAGTCATCAAAATTAAATGTAACAGGACGATATTTTTTCGGATACGCTGAAAAGGATTTCTTAAAAACTTCAAATAGTTGTTCCTTGTACTCAGCAGGATTTATCTTTTTTGCATAACAATATTTTGAAAAGATTTTTACATTTCTACGTTCTTGAGCCTTTAGTTTCGACAAATCATATTCATCATCCTTTATCGTAAACCACCATTCAGTCAGCTCACTAACATCAAATGCAGAAATATATTGTGCAAAATATGCTTTCTGGTCAGGCTTTGTAAGTCCTCTTTCCTTGCAATAATATTTCTCAATCTGTGTAAATGCTGGGCATTCTGCTAAAGGCGTTTCATAATCCCTGCGGATATAACAATGCTGATAGCATTGCCCCCGTTCAAATGTTTAGTAGGATTCAATATCTAAACCTCTCGAATAAATCACTCATCTCGCCAATTGCCAATTCATGAAGATTTGCACCACGACGCTCATAATATTTATTATCATACATTACAGGTGAGCCTACAGAGCCAAGCTTTAGAACAAGAACACTCTTGTCATAATAATTGACCAACCGCATATTCCTTGTAATAGCAGAAACAATATTTTCGGAAACAGGTTCTTTTTCTATTGCCTGTTTTATTTTATTGAAAAACTCGTCTGCCGATTTATAAAGAAGATTGATTTCCATATCAGTACCAGTAATATAAACCCCATTAAACTCTCTTGTTTTTTGTGAATACTTTTTTGAAAAAATATCAGCAACAGATTTGTTGTCGGCAATTCCTACAAGCACATAACCTGTTTTATTTTTTCCTTCATTTACCATTGCTGTTAAAGTTTTTATAACCTTTGAGAGACATTTATAGTTCTGATTATTTGTTTCTATATCGAAAAAGCCCAATTTAAAATCAAATAACTGTTGTTCTATTTTTGATTGCGATAAAATATTTTCAAGTTTACTAATCCAATTATCTATTGCGGGGTCCGAGGAATCAGATTTTACAAAGCAATCTTGTATGATTCCTTGGACTGCCTGAATTTTTGACTGGCGATATTCAGCTTTCCAAATATCATCAGATATTCTGTCAAATTCTCTTTTTCCAATACCATCAAGTTTTTTTATCAACTGTTTATAATCAGCAATCTCTTTTCCAGATGCCAACAAATTATACATAGCAAGAAATAAAACTTGAAAACTTCTCACTTTTCCATGCGCACGTTTGTTAAATAATAATTCACTAAAAGTTTTATTTGAAAGAGTCAATGTCTTATCTACTTCATCAAACACATGCATAAATTGCAAAATGATATTTTTCTCTGAACGTTTTTCTATCTCTTGTATCAACTTATTAATCAGTAAGTATTTATCATCCTTCAATCCATAGATAACATCCAAAGTATTTGCACTAGGTGGTATATCCTTACCTAAAAGAATATACAAAAGTAAATAACTTACTAGTTCTTCATCGCGAGACAATCGCATATTATCAGCAGTAATTATTTCTTGCTTGACCCAAAATACATCCTTTAATTTTATTCCATATTGTAAACCATAAGATGACAAGCTAATTTCACGCATTTTTGAAAGGTTTAATACATCATCTGAAGAATCTCTTCTTATTTGGCATGAGATTTTCCGTACTAAATTTGAGAATTCACCTAATGCTCCTGCCTGTCTTAAATCTTGCTGCGATAATTGCCGGCCAGTTGAATTTATACGTCTAAATATTTCCTCTACTTGAGAATCTTCATATTTAGTTATTGATAGAGGAAGTCTGTATCTAACAAAGTTCCTGCAAACTTCTGCATTTAACACAGGTCTTTTTTGAGAAATTTTACCGATATCTAATAGTTTTTTTGTTCCTGACATAACACTTAGGTCAAAATATCCTGAGTATTTATCATTATCAATTAAATATTCACCTGTTAAAAAACTAAAAATTGCTTCTAACCTTTGCATTCCATCAATAATTTCATAATGGCTTGAAGTCTGACTTTCTTTTTCAGCCAATAAAAATAAAGGAACAGGATATAGATGCAGTATTGTATCAACAAATTTTTGTTTTTCAGCTAAAATCCAAACCAATTTGCGTTGATATTTACGATTAACAAGAATTCTTTCCTCTTCATACCAACCAAAAAGGACTTCAATACTCTCATTTGTCGTTTCTAAGTTTTCCACAAAAATACAACTCCTTATTTCCTAAACAGTTTCTGAAACACAAAACCGCGCAACCAATTCGGCATAAGAACCTGAACGCACAAACGAATTGCAACATTTACGCAGTAACGCGGAAAAGCAATTATTTTATGAGAAAGCATCCATTTCTGTAATTTTGCTTCACTCTTAAAATATTTCCAGCCGCCACGACGTTTATACATTTCTTCGCCTACACGAACATAAACAAGTGTATCTGGCAAATTATGAAACGAAGCCCCTTCTAAAAGCATTCGGCAATACAAATAGTAGTCTTCGTTGAAATGCCATGTTTGATAATTACCTGCTTTTAAAACATCAGAAACTTTTAACATAATGGTTACATGATTTAGAGGGCAACGCTTTTTCAAATATTTTTTTACTTCTTTATCTTCTTCTGGACAGATTCTTTTCCCCACAACATTATCTGTAGTTCCGATAAATTCTTCTATTTGACCACCGACAATACTTACTTCGGGATGTTCTGCAACATATGAAAGCTGTTTTTCAAACCTGTCAGGAACAGAAATATCATCCGCATCCATAATAGCAATCCAATCATATTTGGCGTATGTAACGGCCAGGGCATGTGCCATGCCCTGGCCGTTATTCTGCACGCTCCGCAGAATAACGGCCTGGAATTCGAGCTCAAAGCGCGAAACAACCTGCTCCAACTCAGAAGGAATCGGACCGTCTACCGTAATTATAATTTCATCTGGACGAATAGTCTGATTATAGATGCTTAAAAATGCAGTTTCAAAATCTTTTGGATTATCGTTCTTGTAACAGCTAATTGTTGCAGAAAATTTTGGATATTCTTTTGATGACATAAAATAAATCCTATTCTTCTTTAATTGTAAGTATATTTTGAGGAATAACCTTGTCTTCCATATTATGCGTAAGCAAAAACGCACCGTCGGAAAGCTCTTTTTTTTCAAAAAGACCGCTTTCTTCTAGGACATTTTGCATTAGCTGATTTTTTTCTGTTCGCTTGCATGTAAGAATTAAATAATTAAAACCTTTTCCCTCATATTTATTGATAATATATTCAAAAAAACATTGTTCAATTTTTTTTCTTGCAGCTCGACATGAAAAGACAAAATGCTTTAGTATCAGACTTTCCTTATCCCTTTTATCAAATATCGCAAAACCTACTAAACCATAATCGCCATATTTATCTTTCACTTTTATTCTATAGCAATCATAATCTTTTGAAGATATAAAGTGTTTAATTTCATCTAGAGTTAATCGCTCGGCAGAAATGTTCAATTGATTTGTCCTTTGAATCAGTTCATAACACCGAAGAAGTTCTTCATCATTTGGAGCGTGCACAAATGCCGTCATATTGCAACTTTTTAAGAATTCTGTAATATCATCAAATTGAGTAGCATCCTTATTTCTTATTGCAATTTCTTGATAGGATTTTCTTCTGTTTTTACTATCTTCAGTTACAGGAACATCAAAGAAATCTCTCTTTACAAAGTTTTCAAAGTCTTTTACATCGCAAGTTCTAACTACAGGACAATTAATTTTAACTTCGTTTAACTCAAAGAATGAATCATCGACAAAAACAAAAGTATCAAGCCCAATATCAAGAGTTTTTGCAATATGCTTTATATTCTGACTTTTTGAATTCCAATTGATTGCAGGACATACAAAATATTCATATATACCAAATTGTTTTAAAACTTCTATTGCTTTAACTTCATAATTTTTACTACAAATACTATTAATTATACCTTTTGAATCTAACTGTTTTATAATATCAACAATATTTTCTTTTAATTTTATACCTTGTATTCCATCTTCTGCAAGAATACCATCCCACAAAGTACCATCAAGATCCCAAACAACACACTTAACCTTTTTCGAAATTTTAGGAAGATAGTCTTCTAAGAAATCAGATTTAAAAGAAATCAACTCCATGCTTATAATATTTAAAATCTTAGACTCATTCTTTTCTGGATAAAAACAAAGATAATTAGTATAACCATCTATATAATTTAGTTCCGAAGATGGAACAAGAATTCTGTTATACCCTTTTTTTTACATTTATAACAGTTCTGTAGCGAATTTCATTATTAGCCCGACTTTCTAAATTAAGTTTATAATCTTCTCCGTCATTTAAAAATTCACACAATAAGAAATCAGGAATACTTTTTTCTTTATTTCCATATTTGCGGGTTATATATTCCTTTAGGTAATAAAAAAAACGACGTATTTTTCCAACAGGAAAAAATTGTGCAAAAAGTCCAAGGAAAACAACAAGTCGGTTTATTCTAAGAAGTTTTTTATATGAATATGATGACGGAAAAAAGAATGTTTCAAGTTTAGCCCATTCATTCATATCGATTACAACATTTTGCTTCAATATAGAGTAATTATTTTTTGTTCTTTCGATGCCATATTTAAAAAGTCTACACCTTCCATCTATTCTTTTTTTATAATGAGCACAAGTTCCATAACAAGCGGGCATAGCACATTCAACACAATGTTCCTGCCAGACAAGCGGAGTGATTTTTTCGATTGTCTCTGGTTTTACAATTTGATTTTCATCATATTTTGGGAAAGTATGAACTCTTTTTTTAGGTGCAAATTCAAATCCAAACATTATCTGCACCTCGTTTTATTTATTTCACAAAGTCGCTTATTTGTAATTACCTGTATATCTTTATTTTCTGCACAGAAACGGCAAACTTCATCAAACATTTCAATATCATTGAACCACTTATCTTTTCCATACCCAACATCGTCTTTTCTTAGCACAGAATGAAACATCAAAATCGCAGAATGTTCATCTTTTATTTTATTTATAGAAAACTTTACCTGTTCAGCCGTTGTAAAAGAATCGATTGCAAGCGAAGGGTAAAAATCATATTTCTTATTTAAATTGATAACATTTCTTTTCTGATAAAGCCAAAAAAGCAACGGGCTTTGTATTTTTTCAAGCAAAACATACAAAGCCGCATGAAAATATCCATCTCGCTTTATTTGTCTCCCACTTCTAATGTAATGAATTTTTCCTGCTATTACTAATTCTTTAAAGGTTGCAATGTTCTTTTTCCATACTTCACTTCCAGGACTTGCAAATCCATACCCCATCAATTGTATATTCTTTATATAAAAACTTGCAACAGAATCAACCTCATTTGTATCATTCATTGAATGATTGCCAATTTCTATTCCATACTCATATGAATCTTTTATATCCTCAATAGTCATAAATTCATTATTACTTGAAAGAAATCCTTTTGGTGCATGAGAGCCAATAAAATTTCCAATAATATTCACAACAGCTGTTAAATTATATTTTTTGAGAACAGGCAACGCATTTGTATAAAAATCTTTACGTCCATCATCAAAAGAAAAAACTATGTATTTCATATTTTCAATACCCATTAATAAAAATATTTTTTAAATTTTTCAGGAATTGTTCCCAATACAAAAAAACTCATTATTTTTGAAACAAAAATCAGTTTCCCTATCAAAATACTTATTGAAATTATCAGTATAGCAAGCACTATATTCGGAAGTAAACCTAAAATCTCTCCATATTTAGTGTATGTAGCAATCATAAAGAAATGAAACAAATAAATTGGCAATGTATTTTTTCCAATGAAGCAAAATATTTTTGCAAATTGATTTTCATAATTTATATGTTGAAACAAGTCCAAAAGCAATAATGTCATACTAAGACCAATTATATTTTTTAAGAAATGCATATACACAGAATGATGCACAAAACCATCAAACAACGGTGTTACAAAAAATACCATGCACAAACAAAAAAAATATACAATCTTCGGAATTTTATCTTTTAATAAAGTATAAAACCCTCCAAATAAAAATGGCACAAGATAGGCCACAAAATAAAAAGCAAGACTATACAAAAACCTAATCTTACATTTATATAAAACAAAAAATATAGCAGTTGCAAATAAAATATCTAAAGAAATACAGATTATTTTTGATTTTCCCCATAAAGTTCTATTCAAAAAAAACAAAACTGAATAACAAAACAGAACAGGTAAATACCAGTACGAGGAAAACATATAGGTGTTAAAAGCTATGTGTGCGTACCCCCCCCAACAATAACAAATGGTATCAAAAGATTTACAAACTTTCGTAAAATATACTTTGTATTTTCCATTCTAGTATAATGCATTGCAATACCAGACAAAAAGAAAAACATTGGCATATGAAAAGAAGCAATTATTGAGTAGATATGTGAAAATTCCACTTTATTTATAATATGTCCAAGAACAACTAAATAAATTGCAACTCCTTTTGCAAAATCAATGTATAATTCTCTTTTATGTTCCATTGTTTATTTCCCAAAATCTATTTCCACAATAAAATGTTTTTCCTTTTTTTCTGGAGACGGAAGCTGCATATAATCACCATAGAGATTTGAAAGATAGGTATCATAATTGTTATAGATTTTTGCATGCAAAGTTTCAAACGTACATTCTACAGGTGGCATTATATTTTTCAGTGATAAAATTTCTCCAAAGAAATGACAACGCCCTGTCGGACATGTTATATCTTTAGTTTTTTTGTTTTTATATTTCTGTGCAAGAATATCACATATTTTGTACCAGTCTCTATAATTTCTATAAGAAAAAAACTTTCCAATAAGAAAACGTCTTCTCAATGATTTTTTACCTTCCTTAGTTGAACAAAGCAATTTTGTTACAGGACATTCACGACGGCTGTAAAGTTTTACGCAAACACCGATATACTGAAGTAAATTATTTCTAAATCCAAAAATAGCCCGACTTAATTTATTATCTGGTATATTTTCTAACGGAAACAAATCTATTCCAATAGCCGGATTTTCATCTTCAAACTCATAAACAGTTTTTAATAGAGTGCCTTTTTTTTCAATTTTTATAAAAGGAAGCGAATAGTATTCTGAAACTCCAGGTCCACGCAAATTATATTTATCTGGAAAATATTTTTCCAAAGCAGCAGGAAACTTATCGTAATCTGTACGCAACATATTTAAATCAAGATCGTCGTCCCATGGAATAAAACCTTTATGTCGTACAGCACCAAGACACGAGCCTCCACCTAAAAAAACAGTAAGATTTTCTTTTTCACATGCATACGAAATGTCCTTATACATTTCTAATAGTGTTTTTTTTAATTTTAGAGCCTCATCTTCAGAAAGTTCTCTTATAGGAAGATTTGAATGAAGTAATAATTCTGTTAAATTCATTTTGATTCTCTCATAGCATTCACCAGTCTTTCATACGCTTCCTGCAACCCAACTTTAGGCTTCCAGCCAAGAGAAGATAATTTATCTACATTAAGATTAAGATTAAGATTAGGTGCGTATTCAGCAGGAACTTCTTTTATCTCAAATGTAAGTTTTATTGTATTACTTGCAATTTTATTCACAATCATCTCAGCAGTTTCTCGTATTGTCTTGAAAGTTGCAGGATTTGCTGCTGTGTAAACATTACCTTTTTCACCTTTTAATAGAACTGTCAAAATTGCACTTACGGCATCGGCAGAATATAAAATAGGTCTTTTGGTTTTTCCTTCTGTTTTCAAAACAATATCTGTTTTCTCTATTACAGAATGAGCAAAATAAGCAGCAACTCGTGTATCGTTATAATCAATTCCAGCACCTAAAGTCTGTGCAAGCCGAACAGATTTTACATTAAGACCATATTCTGACGCAAAACATACACACAAGTTTTCACACATTCGCTTACTTTCCATATAACTTGAACGCGGACTTGAAATATCAATATAACCTAAATCTTCTTCGCGTACTTCGCCTTTGCCATCTGTAACACCAAATGCTTCCATACTGGAAAGATATACAAAAGATTTTACATTTTTATCTTTTGCAAAACGGAGCATATTCAAAGTCCCATTAACTGCAATATCAATTGTTTCAACGGCATGATTTATAAACTCTTTAGATGCCGTAATGCTCGCACCGTGAATTACATAATCAATAGAATCTGTAATCTGCGGAAGATTAAGAACATCACCGGTTACACAATTGATTCTTGAGAAAGATTCACCAAATACGCGTTTTGCTTTTTCTTCTGAACGACAGAGTGCATAAATTTTAATTTCATAATTTTTGGTCTGATTCAGATAATCCATAAAAAGCACAAGCTGACTTCCAAGAAGCCCTGTACTGCCTGTAATAAAAACAGAACGATTTTTCAAAGCAGAAAAATCATAATTCTGCACAATTTGTGCAAAATCTTCGAGAAGAATAGATGATTTTGACATAATATAAATAGATTCCTTTTGCTCAAGAAGTACGAATAGCTACAAACGAGAAAATTTATAATGAAGAGAGATAAACGGAAAAATTAATTGGCTATAAAAATCTTAGAGGCAGCCTCTCGGCCTGATGTCAAGATAGAATTTACCTCAGCAGAATTATTCTTTATGGCCTCTCTATAATAACTCTGCATAGATTCAATTTGAGAGGAAGAATATTCACGTGCCTTACTATTAGAATTAATCTTTTCCAAAAAATTAACCGTTCCAATAATTAACTTTGCCATTCGTTCCAAGCTCCCTTTAAATTATGTTGATATGTTTTCTTACGAAAAATAAGATTGGTTTCATTTGGTAAAAGATATGTTCCACAATTTTCATATCTTAAATTCTCAACAAAATAAGCTAAGACAGAATTTAATGAACCAACTTCTGTTGCATCCAAAACAAGGATTCCTGAGCAAACCTGTTCATTGTTATTATTCGGTATATAACTACCTTCATCATAGATTTCGCAAACCCAAATAAATCTAGGCAATAGCTTAGTAAGAAAATAATTTCTATGGTCTTCTACCATAAAGGAGTCATCAATCAAAGAATTCTTAAAATCTTTGCTACTGGTAAGAAATAATCGTGTTATCCATCTGTTTTTCCCAGTCCTGACAGAAGAAAGACCAGAAAATTGCTCATCAAAAATTGTATTTACAAGTTTATATGCAGCCAGTGCATCCATATGCATATGTTTATGCGTAGGAACAATAAATCCGCGTAAAAAATACTCAATACCATCAGAGGATTTGTTTTCATCGGAATGTTTTTTATAGCGTTCTATCACTTCCTCGCAATTATCTATTTCATACGGAGGAAAGTTATCGTCCATAAATACCAAATTCTTCTTATAAATAGACACATCATGCCAGCATTTATCAGACATTCCAGAAAAAGTATTCTTTACAAAATCAAAACCTATATTTTCATGCCCAATCGCCAAAACAACATGCCCATTATTGTCATCTTTATCTGTATAAGCAACAATAAATGGCATTCCAGATTCTATATAAATGCGCATAACAATAAAATATAAAAAAGTTTCTGGATTATTTTTATCGAATAAATAATATAAACAATTATGGTTTACAGAATTTAGGCACACTGTTATTTCCTCCAAGGTTAAACCATTAGAAGGTAACAACCTATGCAGAGAAATAGAGTCGATTTTTCTTCTAATTTCAGAAGGAAGCAATGTGCTATGAGAACAAAATTTTGTTCCAAAATACGATAAAAGCATCCACACGGCACTTTCAGCACATTTATGAGTTTCTTCATCCTGTACAACATGTAGGAAAGCATCTAAAGATAAATTTATACCTTGAAAATTTACAGTTTGATGACACAAACAACAGATAAAATTATCACTTGTAAAAGCTTTTGGAGCAATAAACGACCTTCCTAACGGGTGCTCAGGTAATGGACGAATAATAAAATAGCCTAAATATCTTTCATCATTATCTTCTATAGATTCAATACTTTCAGAAAATATGTGAATTCTAAGACAGTTTCTTTCATAATTCTGAAATTTAGCAGCATAATAAGAATAATAAGTATCCCGATAATGACTATCGATATATGGGGCTTCGATATAAAATGATAAACCGTCTTTAAGTTTTGATAAAAGTTTTTCTACCCTCGCAAAGTCAAAAAACAAGCAAAAATCAAAGTGGCTTCTGATACATTCAATCAGAGAATCTTTTGAGGCATAGTTTATTGTCAAGTTTTCTAGATTTTTCATTTTATAAAAGTATCTACTTATTTTAGAATAAAATTTGTAATATTTCAATATTTTTTTTCTACAATCCGAAAATCTGCTGCTGCTCCCGCACCTCACACAACGCTTTAAATATGTAAAAATCTGCTGGAGTAGTAATTTTAATGTTGTCAAAATTACCCATCACCGTATAAAGTTCATATCCATAGAATTTCATAAGAGAACCAGAATCAATCATATTTGTATTTCCGTCTTTGATTGCTTTATTATGGGCTTTTAATAATTCACCTAGAATAAAACACTGAGGAGCTTTTGCGTGATAGCATTTGCTTCTGTCCGTAATGCTTGTTATTTTTCCATTATCAGTAGTAACAATCGTTTCAATTGCAGGGGTAACGGTAATTGCACTTCCATGTTCTTTTACAGACTTAATACAGTCAGATATTAACTGCTCATTTACGAAAGGTCGAACTCCATCGTGCACAAGAACAATGGAATCATCAGGTGCATATTCGTGAATTGCACAAAGTCCTTTGTAAATGCTTTCCTGTCCTGTAGCACCGCCTGGAACTACTGCCCGAACCTTATCAATCTCATATTTTTCAAGGAGTTTTTCCAAATACGGAATCCAGTCCGCAATGCAGACAACTACAATTCCATCAACTTCTGGATGATTCTGAAAGTTTTCAAGTGTGTGAATTATCAATTCTTTTCCATAAAATTGGAGAAACTGCTTAGGACGCGCACGGCTGTTCATGCGTGTGCCGGAGCCACCGGCGAAGATGAGGGTGTTAGTCATTATAATTATCCTTTTAATACAATTCCTATTAAACGTGGTATTAATTGTTTATAAGAATTTGTAGCATAAATTCTTTTATAATCTTTTATTGTTATATGAATAGTTTTTAATCGTTTACCTTTTATTCTATTATCATGATAGCTTTTTGCATTGAGTATAATTTTCGTTTTTTCTTTATCCATATTCGGAAGTCGTTTTAACAATTCATTACAATATGTTATCCTATCTGTCTTCCAACCATTCCGTTTTAATGCCATTCCTATTTGCTTAGAAAAAGTTAATTTATGATTACCAGAAGCATTAGACTCATGAATCCGATAGTAAGTTACAATCTGATTTATAAAATTAAAACCATTCATACAACATGCAAATGAATTAAACCATGCGTCTTGATATTCCACATCTTCAGGAATAGGCAATGCTTTTTCAAATAATTCACGTTTAAACAATGAAGAAGCACCTTGAAATGGGTTTCCATAAAATAATATACGAAATAATTTATCCTCATCAGTTCCATCAACAATATATCTTTCACGTTGGCTGATTAATTCATTAGTCGATTGTCCATTTGATGATATTATAACTGCATTTCCAACGACACCTGTTGCTTCATTTATATTATTAATTAATAATTCGAGATGATTTTCTATCCATATATCATCTTGATCAGATAATGCTATATAATCACCAGCACATAAACTTATTGATTTTTCAAAATTTTTTGTTAATCCTAGATTATTTTCATTTCGAAAAATTTTTACACGTTCATCTTTTTTAGAGTATTCTTCTAGAATTTGCCAAGTATCATCTTTTGAGGCATCATCACAAATTATCAATTCAAAATCTTTTATTGTTTGATTAAGTATTGAATCAATCTGTTTACGAAGATACTTTGAACCATTATATGTTGTCATTGCAATACTAATCATGTGTTATCCTTTTTTTAGTAGTTGAAACATCAAATTGAAAACATACATCAAAAAATAGCAGAACACAAAAACCTAAACTATCTAATAAATATGGATTAGTACAGGCTACAAAAACAAATGATAGCACCCAAATAATATAGAAATACCTTATCACATATTTTTCTTTTATAAATATATTAATCAATGGTTTTAGCCATATACAAGTCATTATCATAATAAACGAAATGAATCCATATCGCCTTATTGATTCCCAATGAGATAATTCAGTCACATCTACAAACTTATTTCGACCAAGTGTATAAAAAGTACTACCATATCCCCAACCAAAAAAGATTGTTCGTATTAAGTCAGAATCAAATGTATTAAAATATGAGATTTGATGTAGAGTCTTTATAGCTGTAGAATTACTTCCCTTGTCATGTAAAAATGCATTTGCAGCCATAAGGCCTCCATAGAGGCCTGCTAGAACTATACAAATAGCAATAAAGAATCTGTGTTTTTGCATCAAAAAAAAAGCAATATAAAAAAACAAAAGCATAAATGCTACTAATATATCTGCCCTAGTTCCACTTAATATTAATGCAATTGTATATATTATTATGTAAAATGCATTTTTCCTTGTTTTCTGCCCTTTTAATCGCTTTACATAAAAATACCCTAATGCTGGAATCACTATAGGAATTGTCCTATACCATACAAAAAAGAAAGGTATACCAACAATCATTCGTGTATCAATACCTATAAAAGATAGATTTGTCTTCTCATATAAAAGTGAAAAATATGCTATTAAAGCAGTCCTTATCGCAGGAATAAACCAACACACTAACCATAAAATGATTGTAATTATACTAACAATTGTCGCAGAAGTTATAAATCCCTTAATAATAACATCTCTATACTCTTTAGTACTAAAAACCATCAAGAAAAGATATGAAGATATAATAATTCCTTGAAACCATACACCATCTATTACATTGCTTCCAGGAACAATAACATTGTAAATTAATGAAACTCCCCAAATTGTTAGATACAATAGTATATTTATAATTTTCTTATAATTTCCGAATGGAATAGAAAAAAATATAAATAGAAAGAATAGCAATTCTCTTGTGTGAAAATATGGCTCACGCAAATTTATTGAAATGATAAGCAAAAATAATAGATTCTTAGAAATTTCAATAATTGGTTTCTTATATAGTTCTGTTCTCATATTATTCAAATCAGTATTTTTTAAACAAAATCAACATCTACACCATCATAAAAGTCTTGCATAATTTTTATTATTGCAGAAACAACATCATCACTATATGTAGGTAACGGATGCCCTGTTTCAACAGCTTTTAAGAAAGAGACTATTTCATAACGAATTCCCTCTCCATCTAATTGATAAAAATATCTTTTATTTTGTGCAGGATTTTCATATCTTACTTCAAAATAATCAGTCTTCCACCAGGGAGTTGGAACATAAACATACCCTTTTGTTCCCGAAATGACTAGCTCGCCTTCCGACTTAATACCTTTTCCAACTAAAATTGAACCGACTGCATTCTCATAAATAAAATTAACTTTAGTAAAAACATCAAAATTTTTAATTCCATTAAACAGTTTTGTTACTATACTCTTTTTTAAGTAATTGACACCCAATATTTGAAAAATAGGAATCAATGAAGTTGGTCCCCACGCACAAATACTATTCCATGTCCTGGACATCTTTTGTGTGTCTGAAAAATCAAAATCATTCAGGCTTGTACAAACAGCATTAATAGAAATTACATCACCAATAACACCACTTTTTACCAACCATATCATTCGGGAATATGCTGTTGCAAAAACTGTTTTCACAGAATCTATTAATATACAATTATGATCTTTTGCAAATTGATACAATTCTTTAAATTGTTTAACTGACAACGCCGATGGAGATTCACAGAGAACATGTTTTTTTACAGATAATGCCTTTTTTACTTGTTCATAATGCATAGAAGGATGTGAACAAATGTACACCACATCAATTCTATTTAATAGATCATCATATCTATCGGTAACAATTGGGAGTTTCTGCATATCTTCATCCATTTCTGAAATGTTATTTGTACAAATTCCAACAATTTCAGCACCGTTTACAAATGTACATTCCTTGTAAAATTTATTAAGATAAGTTGTATCACCTACAAGCCCAATTTTTAGACGTTTCTTTTCCGTTCTTATTTGTGAAGAAGAAACACCTTCTGTTCTATCTAAATATATAACTTTACAATATTCATTTAGATAATCAAATTTACCTTTCCAATCTGAACCAACTGTAAAAATATCTACATTTAGGCGAATTACATCTTCAATTTTTTGTCCAGGATACTCTTCTACAATTATTTCATCAGCAAGTCCTGTACTCCGAACACCTTCAATTCTCTCATTTAAGGATTGTTCAACATTTATTTTACCCCGACTTTTGTCGTAATCATCCGATGTTATAGCAACAATCAGATAATCACCAAGAGCACGTGCTCGTTCCAATAATCTAACATGCCCATAATGCAACATGTCGAATGTTCCGTATGTAATAACCCTAACCATTGAAAAATACCTATTTATCTGTTTTTCTTTTAAATATTTTATACTTATGATATGGATTCCTTTGCTCCATCGGAGGAAGTTGCATATAATCACCATATAATGACGTTAAAAAATCATGGTATCTAGCAGGTGCCTTAAATTTTAATCCTTCAAAATCTATCTCGATAAGCTCTTTAAACCAATCTCTATTAAATTGATAACATCCTTGAGTCCAAGATGGTACACCAACGAATATGTCAGAATCATTTGTTGATTTATTTATTAACTGTACGATTTTTTCAGACTCTTTTATCGGAAAATCTTTTCCACCAATAGTATTCAAAAGTTTATGTATTATTCCTCTTGTAATTTTTGTAAAAAAATTGCTCGCACTCTTTCCTGAACAATAGATTGATATCAAGTGGTTCATGTGAATCGTTTTCTTACACAACTTTAATCCTTGTTCATATGAATTTCCATAATTATCAAGAGGATAAATATCAACAAATACACCTATATCAAACGGTGTTTTATATTCATCTGTAATTTCATATTTATACTCCATATTCACAAACCTAGATAAGTCATATGGATAATTTTTTACATTTCTAACAGAACAAAGTCTAAAAGGCTTGAGATCATTTTCATGTATTTCACACCATTCAGAAAAATCATTAAAATCCTTTCTAGGCATCATTACATCAACATCATCATCCCATGGTATAAACCCTTTATGCCGAACAGCACCCAGCAATGTTCCATAAGTAATAAAATAAGACCAATTATGTTCTTTACATAAAGAATCAAATTTTATAAGAACCTTTAATGCTTCCTGTTGAATTTCTGATAAAGTTAATTCTTTTTGTTCACTATTCATGATTTTTTAACCTTTTATATTTCAGATAAGAATAGACTACAATTGGACTCCCAATTACAATTGTAATTAAATATCTAATACCAATCATATTCATAAATACTAAATCACCCACAGAAACTATAGTTAGAATTATAAAAAATAGTAAAACATACAAAACCGGTATAACTAAACTACCAAAAACCTTTCTTGAAATAATAATATGCAACACTAAATAACAAAGATAGGAAAACAATGTTGTATATGCAGCCGCCATATAGCCATATTTTGAAATAAAAATATAGTTTGTTATAATGTTTAAAATCGCAGCAAAAAAGGTTCCTAACATTATAAAAAATGTCTTTTCTCTATAATATTCGCTTGGAACTATGATGTTATAAAGAAACAAAACATAAGCATCAATTATCATTGGAATTGCAACATATTTTCCATCAGCGTATGCTTCCCCTCCCAACAACAAGATTAATTCAGGAGAAATGCCACAAAGAATAATAGCTCCGCCCAAAAACAAGAATGAAAGTAATACGGCTCTTTTCTGTATACTTTTTATATTGTTTTTATGTGCTTGTTCATAAAACCATGTTGTCCATGCAGTTGAAACTGAATCAGAAATAACTGCTAAAATTATTTTTAAATTGCCTGCCAAACTATAAATACCGGCAGAAGCCGCAGAAACCATGGAATTAATCATAATTCGGTCAAACTGTGCAAGTAAGACTTGCGATATTCCATGAGGAATTATTGGAAGACTGTATTTTATTCCATACTTCCAATATTCTCTCACAGGAACAGGTCGTGCACGCTTATAAAAGTAGAATAAAACATAACCTGCAATTAAAGAAGCTGTTATTGTTACACCAGAAACCCGTCCAAATACTGGCGTACCTTTAAAAATGGTAAGCATGAACAGCAATGAAATTCCAACATTTCCAAGACTGTTACATAAAGCAACTATTAAGTATTTGAAATATGAATAATCAATACTTATTCGAGTATTATATAAGGTAAGTATAGCAGAACAAAAACTATGTACTACAAGTAAGATTAACAAACTCAATGAAAGACTTGTAATTTTAATTAATGGACTCTTAAAAACAATAACACAAACAAGTAATATAACAAAATTAAAAATATAAATTAGAGTTAAAGATGAAACATATTCATCTATTTTATCTTTAAATGCAAGATTTGCATTTCTAATACTACTGTGTAAAGCCAAGCCAACAATTACAAACAAAATAGAGTCAAAAGACAAAAATACACTAAATGTACCAAAATCTTCTGTTGACATTATTCTACTGAATAAAGGAAGTGTTAAAAAACTGATTCCTTTTATCAAGATATTACCAATTGTATAACCAATCCCCGCTTTTAAGGCTTTATTCTTTTCTGCCATGAATAATATCCAAAGCTAAAGATTCATCATCAGAGTCTACAAAACATTCAAATAAAATTGGTTTATCAGAGAATTCAGAAGAAGCAAACTTTTTATAAACTATTTCAAATTCTTCTTTATTGGAAGCACAGATATATTCAAATCCTAAATCTTGAGCATAATGCTTTACCAACAAAGGAGACTTATTTCCAAAATGACCTTCCGCTGCAACATACGGTGAAACTTCATCTTCCAAAAGTCGGTATGCTAATGAATATGATTTTTTAAATTCTACTCCAATTCCATTATTTACAAGCAGTATTCTTATATTTTTTCCAACATGACGGTTACCTAAGGCATTCAAATCATAAAAAAATGCAAGGTCACCAGTAATCAGATAACAATTTTTATTAGGAGAAGCAAGAGAACAGCCTATAAGCATTGAAGTAGCACCATCAATTCCAAATCCACCTACAGGACTAAACACATTCATTGGCTTTTGGAATTCTGCATAATTCCAAGAACGCAATGTGTTTAAAATACTCAAAACAACAGTTGAATTACTTGGTAACAAACAAGCTATTGCTTGTGCTATCCAGACATTAGAAAATGGTAATCGTTCTATTAAGGCTGGTAATTTTTTTTCAAATTGTTTGTAAGTATCAATACATTCATCAAAATATGTATTCTTCTCATCGTTTCCATTTTGATAATATGAAAAGAAATCTTTTTCTGACATTTCAAAAATACAGGTCATATTTCTGAAGTAGTCGCGAATGTCTCCATCTTCTGAAACACGCCATGTTTCCCTAGACTTTATCATTCTAGGAGCATTTTCTTCGCCAGTAACTTCACCTAAATGTATAAGTATATCAACACTATATGAAGGGGTATTATTTTTATTATAGAAATTTTGATTTATTACTAACGGATAAAAGATTCTATATTTACCAAAATAATTAGACGTTTGATCACACAATACAACTGCATTATGTGATTCACAAAACTTTTCTATAAGTTCAATTGTTTTTGCATCCCATTTTTTATGAGACCCAACGAAAACAGCAACTTTTTCTGCTATAAGCTGAGGTAATTTGTCACCAACAATAGACCTTTTTATAAGTCTGGCATTAGGACATTCTTTATGGGTTAGAGCAACTTCTTCAGAAAATTTATATGGAGTTATTAAATTTAAATGTGCGGGTCCTCCGCCTTTTCTTGTTAATTCAAGAATTGCTTTATTGGTATTTACTTCACAGATCCAAAAATCTTCTTCACAATCAATTAAAGGAAGTTCCAAACTTACTTTACATGTATCTTTTGGAGGACAAGTTCTATCTGTAACTTGTGCAAAAAGATGTCCAGTTCTACAGGTTGGTTGAGATGAAGTAACTATCAAAATCGGAAGTTTACTATAAAAAGCTTCGGTTGCACCTGACATGTAATTGCGACTGGCGGTTGCACCTGTACAACTAATAACAACAGGTTCTCCACTTTCCAAAGCGAGACCACATGCAATATAAGCAGCAGAACGTTCATCAACACATGAATATATATGAAAAAAAGGATCGTTCTGGATACTCCCTATAAAAACACAATTAGCTATACCTGGTGATGCAACAATCTTTTTTATGCCATGTTGTTTTAAAAGGGAAATTAATATTTGATGATTTTTTTCATTAGTATAATAATGATTCATTTCTTCTCCAGTAATTCTATTATTCAAAGTTATAATTCACATCTTCATGATAAACTAAACCCGCTCCCCCTGTCATACATAAAATATCACCTACAACCATTCTGCACATATTACTCACCATAACAACAGCCATATTTGCTATTTCCTCAGGAATAGCATATCTTTTAGTTAGGGCAACATCCAAATATAAATCATCATTATAACTATTCTTTTTAAGCATTGGTGTTGCTGTCATACCAGGAGCAATTCCATTTACAACAATTCCATGAGGAATTAACATTCTTGCAAGTCCTTCAGTAAGCCCTCGAATTCCCCACTTTGACATAGTATATGCAGAATTTGCAGGGCGGAAACTGCTTGAAGAACATATGTTTAATATATTTCCCTTTATTTTGTTTTTTATCATATAATGTGCTACAATTCGAGATAAAAAGAAAACACCTTTCATATTTGTATTAATAATTTTATCAAAGTCTTCCTCTGAACAAATATTTATATGCCCGCCTTCAAGACCAGCATTATTTACAAGTATATCTACCCCACCTTGCTTTTGTATAACATTCACAAAACAATCTTCAAGGTATGAAATATTTGAAACATCCATTACAACTGAAAAAACTCTATCTTTCCATTCAAGGTTTGTCTCACAAATTTTATTTAAAGCAGAATCAAGTCTTTCTTGACTACAACCAGTAATAACTACAGATGCCCCTGAATTTAGAAATGCTTTTGCAATTTCAAAACCGATTCCACTTGTCCCACCTGTAATCAATGCTTTTCTTCCTGTCAATAATTCATTTGGAGCAAGAGTAGAAATTTCAGCCTTTACTACTTTTGGTGGAAAAATCAATCCGGCAAAACTCTTTATAACAGATTTAATACTCATAATTATCTATCCGGACTGTTTTCCAATTCCATTTTCAAGAATTCAAAAGATTCTTTTCGTGCATTCTGTACTCTTTCATGTACTATTTTCCAATCAATTTCATTATTTACAATTTCATTTCCTGTAATCATAAGCCTGTTTTGTAAACCAAAAAGTGCAAGAACTTCATCTATTTTTGTATCACATTGCTCACGAGAAAAAACAAACACAGGTCTACAATAATGAACACTAAAAATAAGACCGTGAAATGAATTAGTAACAACTGCTTCTGAATGCTTAACAAGTGAAAGAAATTCCTCTACACCAGCTTCATAGAACATCCTATGATGGTCTGCATTTGTTGCTCGCAAACTTATCTCTACAACCTTCCAGCCATTTTCTTTAGCAAGTTTATCAGCATACTCTTCCATTGCCTTGTTATATCTTCTGGCATAAAGAAGAACATATTTTTCTGATTCAAGGCGCTTTTCTGCAAGCGTATCATAATCATCTGAAGTAAGAAGAAGTGTAGGATCAATTACTTTTTTTACCGGAACAGAAACTTTACCTTTTACATAATCGACCATTTCAGATTCTCTAAGACCAATTGCCTTAAAGTTTTGTAGTCTTTCGTCAAGAATTTTATATGAATCTTCATTAAAATGTGAATCTCCAAAACTTGCAGCATAAGAAACAGAATAACCGTTTTTCATACATGGATAATTTGCATAATATCCGTCATCAAAGCCTTTGAACTCATCTATACAAAAAATTGTATCACTTCCACAGACAAAACCCGAAAGATTATTATCTTCTACAACAGAGGCGAAATTCGCTGACATATATTTTTTAGGAGTCCTATCAAATCTTGTTTTATAAAAATTATCAAATTTATAGAAATTTTTCCTAATTGCAGGCATAGTAAGTTCGCACATTTTCTGAGATACTTCATCCTTATCCCACATATTTTTAAAAGGATTAAGAGGATCTTTGTCAGCAAGCACTTCCGGGCAATAATCTACTAAAACAGCATGACAGTTTGGAACTCTGTCTATTGCTTTGCTTAACGCCCATGACTGCAATGCTGAACCATAATTTGTAAAATTACAGTAAATATTATAACTAATAATACCAAATCGTTTTTTTTCCATAACGTTTATTCCGTTTTAGTTTTTATAGCTGAATAAGGGATACTGCCTACATATATATAATCAAAACCCATATCTATAAGTTCATTCAATTTTTCAATAGAATTCTCAGGTACAGGATTTATTACAGAACTAGCTGCTTTGTACCCAAAATCATGTATTTTTGTTGCTAAATCGGTTTCTGTACCTACCTTCAAATAATTCAATCCAATTACTACAAATTTAAATTGTCTCAACAATTCCGGAATATCTAGATTTTTATCACAGCCAACATATATAATATTGGGCTCATTGCTTACCGAAAGAATTGTTTTCAAGTGAATTTCATTATAAGGTTCAAATATTACTCCATTTTTGTAGTCATATTTACAAACTAAATTCCATAATTTTTGAACATTTTCAATATTTACTTCAAAATGACCAAAATCAAATTCAAGTATTACATTGTTTTTTTTACAAAAACTTATAGCCTGTTCCGCTGTACATATTTTTGTACCACTATATTTTTTGCCGAACTTCTCTGGATAAGCAAAATCTATTTCAAGTAATTCATCAAAATCATAATCTTTGACCTCCCCACTCATATAACTACTTAAAGTATTGTCATGAAAAAGAACAAAAACTCCGTCTTTTGTAAGTTGCGGATCAGTTTCTATCCAATGCAATCCAAGATTATTAACAGCCGATTCAAATGCCGGCATAGTATTTTGAGGACAATTTATGCAATCCCCACCATGAGCAATAAGCTGAATATGTTCAAAAGGTTCATACGACAGTTCTTCATTTTCTGTATCATTCTTGCAAGCAATAAAACATAATAACAATACGAATAAAGTACATTGAACATTGATTTTCTCATAGATTATAAAAGACCTCGTCTTACTAAATCTTCAAAAACTTCTATTAATTTGTCAATTTCTTCTTTTGTGATTGAACCAATATGTCCAACTCTAAAAACTTTTTCTGCTAAGTCTCCTGCATTAGGACAAATCCATATTCCATATTCATCTTTTATTATTTCAAAAATCTTATGTGCATTAACACCTGGCCTAGTAGGAGAAATTGCTGTTACACAATTAGATGAACTGTCTTTTTCTGTAAACATTTTCAATGGCAACTGTGAAATCTTATTTCTAAAATAATCAGCTCTATCTTTTGTAGTTTTATTCATAGCTGTTATTCCACCATTAGAATCTATTCGTCTCAGTTTTTCATTTAACTGCAAAAGAGTTCCAACGGCAGGTGTAAACGGTGTCTGTCCTCGCTCTCCGTTTTTCAGATAATCAGCATAGTTAAAATACATACTTTTTACTTTATTTTCGTAACAGCGTTTTTGGGCGGCTTCATCAAGAACTGTAAAACTCATACTTGGTGGTAAAGCAAGTGCTTTTTGACTTCCGGTTATTGCTGCATTAATATGCATTTCTTTCATAGAAATCTTATCAGCAAGAAATCCGCTTACAGCATCAACAAACAAAAAGATATTATTTCGTTTACAGAAATCTCCAACAAGATTCATGTCAAACATGACACCGGAAGAAGTTTCGCATAACTGCAAAACCATTCCTGTATATCCATTGTTTCCATATTTTGAAAGAATATCTTTTGTAAGAGGCTTTCCGAATTCAAGTTTTATTTCAGTAAAAGGAATCTCATGAATCTCACAAAGTTCAACAAATCTATGCCCAAAACTCCCACCATTAACAACAAGAACTTTATCTTGGGAGGTAAAAAAATTCATTATACCGCCTTCCATACTTGCAGTTCCTGAACCTGTCATAAAAATTACACGAGAGTTAGAAGGTGTATCGAAGAACTTACATAGCAGTTCTTCATTCTGTTTCATTACAGCTGAAAACTCTGGTGTTCTGAAATAAGGAATCTGCTCCATGCCAAGTTTTCTAGTTTCTTCGTCCATTTGAACTGGACCAACTGTAAAATTTATCATTCTATATATTCCTTAATCTCTACCCATCAAATCCCGTGTATAAATCTTCTCAGCCACATCCACCAGTTCTTCCGCCTTACGATTTGCAATAATCACATCGCACTCGCTTTTAAACTTCTGCAAATCTGTTTCCACGCGGGAATTAAAAAAATCCTTTTCATGCAACGTCGGCTCATAAACCACAACTTCAATTCCTTTTGCCTTAATACGTTTCATAACTCCCTGAATTGCACTGGCACGAAAATTGTCAGAATTGCTTTTCATTGTAAGCCGATAAATTCCAACTTTCTTTGGATTTTTATCTATAATCATCTGTGCAATATGGTCTTTGCGGGTCGTATTTGACAGAACAATTGCACTGATTAAATTCTGCGGCACATCATTATAATTTGCCAAAAGCTGCTTTGTGTCTTTCGGAAGGCAGTAGCCGCCGTAACCAAAACTCGGATTGTTATAAAAGTCACCGATACGAGAATCTAAAGAAACTCCTTGAATAATTGACTTTGTATCAAGTCCTTTTAATTCTGCATAAGTATCAAGTGAGATAGGTCATAGTTTACAAACAGATTTATTTTTTTTACACACAAACGCTGCTTCTATATCAGCAATAATCTTTTATATAATCAGCAAAAAAAGGAAGAGCAAATGAGATGTATGCTTGCCGGCTTTCCAGAATTCCCCGTTTTAAAAGTCTGTCACGGTACATTGAATAATTTCCGGATTTTTCTCCCATAAGAGAAAGCACTTCTTCCCGCTTGTATTCTTTTTTTTCAGTAAGCAGTTTTACAAGGAATCTGTCTGCTTCTGTAAATTCTTCCCAGATTTTCTCATAGGAATATGCAAAAAGCTCAGACTTCAGCAAAGGTATCAAATCAGAAAGGTTTTCCGCCGATTTTTTCTTAAAATACAAAACTCCAAGTTCTTGAAACGCATAGGCATATCCTTTTGTAAGCAGAGCCATTTTTCTTGCTTCGTCTAAATCAATTTTAAGAAGTCGACGGTACATTTCTGACATTCTTACTGTATTCAACGGTTCAGTCTTTATTGTCGTTGCCCGTCTGAAAAATGTGAGGTTCTTTACATTGCTTACCTCAAGCATATTCTCATACAATCCGGTACATACAACATAAACAGGATAACCTGCACGCAGCCACTTTCCGTACTCAAGAGTGAAGGAAACCATCTCATCAGTTTTAGAGACCTCGTCAACTCCGATAAGGATTTTTTTATGTTTCTTTTGGGCAATCCGAAGCATATCATCAATCTCTACCCCAATATCAAAAAAAATTTTCTCTTTTTCTGATGATATTCCCAAACCGCCGCCAGTTCCCAAGACCGATGCGGAAACAGAAACGCTCTTACTCTTCGCTTTGTTTTTCCCAAGTCCTTCCCTGACCAAAGCGGCTGCAATTTGGGAAAGCATATCTCTTGCAGGATTAACATCAATTACAATCCAGCCTTTTTTTGAGTTTTCTTCAGAACGAAACTCTTCCTCCACCTTCGTAAGAATTACTGTCTTACCGGAACCCCGCACCCCTGTTATCTTGTATACAGATTCAGAAGGATTCTCATAAGAAAAATTCTCTAAGATTTCAGTTGTCCTGTCTGTTGCAATATATGAATACTCGGGACTTTTGCTGAATGTGGTTGTAAAGGGATTCTGCATAGCTTCCTCTTTATAGTTTTTATTATTCTTTATAACTCTTTATACTTTTCTCCATATTTTATAACTTTTTATAGTTTTTAGCAACCGTTATTTTTTCATAAACGACAGATTTTCCTTAATCCCTCCCCATCAAATCGCGAGTATAAATCTTCTCAGCCACATCCGCCAATTCTTCAGCATTGCGGTTTGCAATAATCACATCACACTCGCTCTTAAACTTCTGCAAATCTGTTTCCACGCGGGAATTAATTATCATCCTACTCTCAGTCTAACTTAAACAAATTTATCAACCTATTTACAATCTCCTGCTCCCGTTCGTTTATTTCGACAGGAGTCCATTTATCTTTAGCCAAAACACACTGTGTTGTGTAAAATGAAGTTGCAATATTATCCTTTTTCCCATAGGCTTCTTTCTTTTTTTCAAAAGAGTAATTTTGTGCTTGAACATTTTTTCGTAATGAAAGCGGTGTTAAATTCCCAATACAATGAGTAAGACTATCTATCTCTTCTTGTGTAAAATATTTTCACCATAGCGAATCACTGCTTACAGTTTCCGGCAGTATATGTTCAATCCAAATATTTTTATCAAGCGGCAAAAAATTAACATTGTCATTGTCTGTTGAAAAATACTCATATACAAAAAGAACACTTTTACACCAATTAAACTGGTAAACATTCTCTGACTCTAAATTTATTTTATAATCTTGAGTTGTTTTATACTTATCAAGATTAGCAACCATAAGAACTTTGATATTTTTTACAGGACTTTTCTTTTTTATTTCAGAAATAATATTAAACGAAGTCTGTTTTATACGCGCAATGGTTGCCCCAGCAAGCCAATTTTGATAATAATAGGCAACAAGATATTTTTCCAACTGCTCAAAATCAGAATAATTCAAAAATTTTGCCGTAGACAGAATAGTTGTCCAATAAATTGTATGGCGCAAATATTTTAAAGCATAAATGTATTTGTCAGCAGCTTCCATAACTTCTATATAACTGTCTGCAAACCTTGAAATTTCATTTATAGCTGCCAAAGAATCAATATTTTCTTTCTTATAAATATCAAGAAGCTCTTCATCTATTCTTCTTTGAGGATTTGATGAAATCTTATAATACAAGTAAGATTGAAGCATATCCTCAAAATGAAATCTATGCTCAACTTTCTCATTTATGCTGTCCCACTTTGCCTTAAAAGTTTTCCTGTCCTCTGTATCAAGATTCATCATCAGACTGGACTTTAATATATCAATGGGACTTAACGGCATTCCGCGGTCATTAAGAACATTAAAAATTCTTATAGCATTTGATGTATCTTTACTTTTGATAACAGTAAATACAACCTTATTCATCAAAAAATCAATAAAATCATTTATATCAAGATTTCCCGGACGGGAACTAATATTCTCAAAGAAATATTTTATAAAATATGCATTCTGAAGATATTTGCTATCCTTAAACTTTTTCTCAACTTGATTCTCTTTTATCGAATCATCAAATTTTATTCCTTCGTTTGAGACAATGGATTGCTCATAATCATTCTCATTTTTATCATCAGTTCTAAAACGAAGTCGAAATTTAGAATCCTCATATCTATCATGAATAGCCTCATTTATCTTATCCTTATTTTCTCTTTTCAACTGCTCATGATAAAGACTTCTTAGCACACAAAGAAAAATAGTAAAGGTTGTAAAACGCTGCTGTCCGTCTATAATATCATTGCGGTTATCAGTTTGATTTTCCACAAGAACTATTGAACCACAAAAATATTCTTCAATTTTTGAATTGTTATATGCTGTAAATAAATCGTCTATAAGTTCAGAAATATTTTCTTTATTCCATGAATATGGACGTTGATAATTCGGCACCTGATAGAAATTTTTATTGTTCGGGTCGGCACTGAAAATTGAAATTAAATTTTTTAGTTCTACAGATAATTTTTCTTCCATAAAAAAGCCTCTATCTGTTAATATTGCAATCTCTGCTTATTCTTCATATTGGCAGCAAACTGCCCACCAAGCAACAGTCCGCCTGTTTTTGAACCCCCAAACAACCTTTAGAGCCTCATAAATCATATACCTTCCCCAAACTCATACATTGAATCGCTGGCTAAATCAATACGATCACCCCATCACCACCGCAGCATTCTTCCTCACCTGCTGTTCAATTCTCCTGAGCCGCATCCCGTCAAGATTATACCGTGGGTGTTTTTTGAACCTGAAATCAAGCAGCTTCCGAAGCCGTTCTTTTTGTCTGCCTGTCATGTACTGCCGTGCAGTCTCTGTAAAACCGTCATACACACACGGCTCAAGGCTTTTGTCGTAATCAGAAAGCCGTTCTGCGCTGTCAAAATCGCCCGATCCTGCAAGGCTGTAAAGGGAATTGCCATGGTCGAACAATGGCGACGGAGCGACTATTTTGTTTGTGCGGCTTTGGACAATAAAACCGAAATTTCCGTAATGGCGGTCGACGTTCTTTACAACTGCATCAAAAACGAGCATATCATACAGGGAATCTTCAAATTCCGTTCCCAGCGATTTGTAAAACGCAGCAACGGCTTTGAATCCGCCCTGCTTTACAATTCTTCCGACGGGCATAAACGAAAACTCTTTCGATGTAAAAAGCGCGCAGGTTGAGCATAATATGCCTTTCCATCTTGAAAGTCCGTAGGGAACGGCTTTTATTCCCATGGCAGACGCAATTTGATATGCGTAAAACTCCGAGTAAGGCTCGAATCCTGTATTTGACGCGCCGCTTGTTCCGCCCTTGTAAAGCTCAATTTTTCCGCTTATTCTGCGCCAGCATTTTGGCAGCATTCCGTTTGTCGTAAATTCCGGGCTGGACGCAAACCCGGAGCGAACCGAACTTCCGTAGCCGGTAAATGCTATATTCCCGAGCAGCCTGCTGAACCGATTTTCATACAAGTTATATTCTTCAAATGTTCCCTCAAAGCCTTCTTCAGTAATCCAATAAGAATCGGTAAGTGAAAGCCCCTTTGAAACCGAGATGATTCCGAGCGGACGGTTCGCACTCAAACCACTTTTTGCAAGAAAAGAATCCACAAACGCACGGTTCTTCGGAATATTCCTGTGCCGTATCCATGACTCAAGCCCCACTTCCGTCGGCAACAAGTCCAAAGGCAGCAGACTCTTCTTTTCTTCATCAATCCAAATGATTTTATACAAAGGCTCGCTGCTTTTTGGCTCGGCAGAAAAACATAACAATTTTGTATCAAAAAGCCTGAGCGTGTATACCATCTTCCTCTTTTTGTCTGCCTTGAAAACACACAGTTATTTTCTATTGATTCGCACAGTCTTTCATGAACCCTGACACGCCATTTTAAAGACACCCTCTCCATTGGCAGCGCGCTGGTTTTCAGCGGTTGCCCCGACAGATTCTGTCCGCCACATGGTATCCGTGCTTGAACCAAGCTCCGTGCCAAACAGTGGGTTCTTCTACAGGAAAGCAGTTTCGCAAGAAACTGCCAGCCGAACTGAGCCGCACACTTTCAGCGGACTAGCCCAGCTTTGACTTTGCTATTTTTAGTATAACACACTCCTCTTTGCGCTGTCAATTATTCATAACCTACCTAGAGGAGAAGAGAAAAAGTCTTGACGCGCAGGCTCAGGCGGAGCTGGAAAACTTCCGCATATCCCGCGCGTTTTCAGCCGGGGTGTTTTTTCAGGAATACGTGCCGGGAATCTCTGTATTCTCCGCCTTCCGCACTTCCTCATACGACAAATCCACTATCCTTGCGCCGTTCATGAAGTCAAGCTGGATGTTCACGCGCCTGTTGCGCCTGTTCACGGCGATGACTTTTCCCTGAAGGTCGCGGAACGGGCCGGAAAGCAGGACAATCCGGTCGTCCTTGTCAAATTCAGCTGGAATGATGCCCACGGTGCCTCCGTACTTCAGGATTGTCTTCACGATGTCAAGGTCAGCGTTCCTGAGCCGCTGCACGTTCTTGTTTTCAGGAAGAAAGCGGTAAAAGCCGTCCACGCCGGACAGCACGCGGAGCCGGGCGGAGTCAGTTTCCTCCGTCTCAAGGAACAGGTAGCCGGGAAAAAAGAGGTCGTCGTATTCCTTTCCGCGCTTGAGCCGCATCCGCTTTTTCAGCAGGATGACAGTTCCGCGCAGGCCGCTTTCCGCGCGCTCCAGAAGCTCCTGCGCCTTCCGCCTGAACAGCTCCTCGCATCCGGCGCGCACGGAAATGCAGTAGTAGCTCAGGGAATGCCGCTCATCCATCGCTGCGCGCCGGGGCTGATTCATCGTCTTCTTCCGCGCGCACGAATTCAGCGCACTCGTCGGTGATAAAGACGCCGTTTCCGTCCGTAAGCTCCTTAAGCTTTTCGCTGTAGTCCTCGCTCAGGACGGAATGCGGAAGCCGGCAGCGGTAGACAAGCACAAAGTCGTACTTTCTGAGCCTGGTTTGCAGCAGCTGCACGAACTGCCAGCCGAGCGGCCCTGTTATCAGTATTTCGTCCTCGCGCCACAAGCCGCCCGCGCCGCCGGTGAGGAAGTCCTTGAATTCCACGAGGCTTTTCTGCATTCCCTGCGAAAGGTCAGCCGCTCCAATCAGAACTGCGTATCGTGTCATCCACTTCTCCCTGAAAGTCATTTTCCGCGCGGGCAGACAGCCAAAACGCCCGCTCAATTTAACTGGTAAAACCAATAATATTACCAATTAAACATTATTTCAACGGGAAAAATCACATTTTATACTGGTAAAATATGGACAAATATCAGAGGGACTTTGTAGCAAACGTAAAGTATCTCCGGCACACAAAGGGATTCTCGCAGGCGCAGTTCGCGGAGGCGTGCAATGTCGCGACGGGCACAATCGGCAACATCGAGTGCGGAATCGCAAAGCCGTCGTTTGACCTGATTATCACAATGGCGGACGTTCTCGGCGTGGAGCCGGCCGATTTTTTCGCTCCGACCGGACTGCCCGGTTCCTCTGAGGAAAAAAACAGCATCATCGAAGAGCACAAGCTCCTCACCGACATCTATGAGCGGCTGAGGGTGTACTTCGGGAAATAAAGGCAGGGACTGCGGATTGTCAAGAAAAAGGTAATTCCGTTTGACATATACACGCAAAGCAGTTATATCATAGGCATGATTGAAAGCTTTGCGGACAAGGAAACGGAGCTTGTCTACAACCAGAAATTCTCCCGGAAACTGACGGTCTCGATTCAGAAAACAGCACTGAGAAAACTGATGATGATAGACAATGCAAAGACGCTGGAAGATCTGCGCGTTCCGCCGGCAAATCACCGCGGACACATCGCTCCGGCTCGCAAAGTTCTTCGGCGTATCTGACGGTTACTTTATGGCATTGCAGACTGACATCGACATACGCAATGCAAAGCAGAAGCTGGCATCCCAGATTGAGCAGATAAAATCCTACGCGTAAACAGCCCTCTTCCCCGATACCCCACACCCACATCCGCTTTTGGGAAAAATTCCCAAGCAAATTGAATTTCAACGCTCAAGACAAACGTTTTGTTCAGAATTATCATTCAATAAAATCACGATTATTGACAGGAGGATAAAATGCCGATGAAAATTGATGTCGGATTAGGAAAGGCAGCCATGATAAACTCAATCGGGAACATGGCTGCACAAGGTATGCAAAATTCACACGAAAGAGACATGGTTGAAGAGCAGGAAAAAAATCAGAAAATCTCTGCTATACAGAATTTTGAATTTTCGACTGACTCAACTGAATTTATGAAACAGTTTATCGGAATGTGTGAAGATTACAAAGCATCTTTCAGTTTGGGCTCTAAAACCAGCGATGCATACTACAATCGAATGGACAAAGCGATGAAAGTTCTTATGGCGACAGACACTGAGCTTTACAACAAGGCAAAGCCTTTTTTTGATGAAATCACAGCGTCTTTAGCAGAAAAAAAAGAAAAAGATAAAAAAACAACTATAATCGTTCTTATTGTATCTTTTGGTTCTATGGCAGCAATTGCGATTGGCTGCTTAATTGCATACTTGGCGGGTGCAATGTAACTAAAAGGAGCAGAATTTATAGGCTGCCGGTAACCGGCAGCCTTCTTTTACTAATATGGGCGCAGAACAGAAATTTATCGAAAACTTTATAACTATTTTCTCCAAAATAAACAGCATAACAGTTTTGCATAAGAATTGTTATGCAAAGAAAAACAATCCGGATTTGAGATTTCTATGGAACAATGAAGAATGGTTCGTTGAAGCCAAGATTTCAAACAATGATGACAGATACAATGCCGTTCATAAATTATTCGGCGAGCTGTTAAAAATGACGGGAATAAAAACTGAACGTCCTCATAAAAAAATCGGGCTTCTTATTGATAATAAAAATTTCTTTGCATCGCATTTTAAATATATTGATGAAAGGATATTTGAAAAATTCGGTGAAATTGTTCCTGTTGAAAAAATATTCGTGTTTGAAAACGGCGGCATAGATGTCTTTAACTGGAATGATATTTTAAGATAACATCCCTTGGCGCGAGTATCGGGGAACGAGCAAATTTCTGTTTGGCGGTCGCTACTACAGCCCCGAACGCTTGTGCTTGTTCATGAGTTTTTAATCATATTCATCAACTGTTCATAAAGCCGTTCGCTGATATGCCGTCCGGCATCCCGCAAAGTTTCAACAGCAGCTTTAATCTCATCTTTTGAAATCAAAGAATCTTGATAGGCTATTCCAAGAATGCCGATGGTTCCCATAATTTTGATTCCCATTCGGGTTGCGACTTCTCGACCTCGTACTTCATCCATCAACAGCAAATCTGCTTTTCCGTTGTCAGAAAGATAAATAGCCTCACTTTCACCTAAATCAAGACCGGTGGAACGGCGGAGAAGCGTTACATAATCTTCATCAATATCTTCAACGACTTTGATAAAATCGCATGCCTGAACAATTTTTGATTCTTCCAAAAAACGGGGATTCTCTGTCAGTTCCGCAAAAACGCCTTTTGGAATCTGAACTTCGCCGAAGAGTTTTTCGAGCAAATCTAGATGATTGATTTTTAGAAACGAAATTATAGGCGTTGTATCGGAAATTACTATCATGCAAGAACCTTCCTTACATCACGGAAATTCTGCATATCCTGCATTACATCGCTGATGTCCATATCAAAATACGGAAAACCCATCTCATCATACAAATCAATCAAATCAAGCTTTTTTATTCCTAGAATTTCAGCGGCTCGTCCATGCGAAATGACATTTTTGTGGATATACGGATAAAGAAGCAATGCGTTTCGCTTTAGTTCCTCGCCGGACTCAATCACATAATCGTCAGAAAAATAGGTCTGCATCGCCTTTGGCACTTTTATTTCTACTGTTGCGTATTCCATTGCTTGCCCTCCAATCTTAAAATCTAAATATAGTATAGCACGACTTTGAGAATTTTTGCAGCAGAAAGATAATCCCTTGAACTGCTTCAAGAAATCAAAATGTGCCTACTCCCCCATAATCCCAGCACTTTTCCTGCTTCCACCGCCTCAAGCCTGTCGTGGACGTTCATCTTTGCGTATGCGGCGGCGCGCTGGTTTTCGACTGTCTTTACGGATTTTCCCAGGCGGCGGGCGATTTGCGCCACGTCCATTCGCCGGGCAATCAAGTCGAACACTTCCTTTTCTTTTGCGGAAAGCAGCTTGTACTTGGAGAACAGCTCCATCGAAGCGTCCGCGGATGCAGTTCCGCCCGCGCCTGAAAACTGCGTCTTCATCACTTCGATTGCCGCGGCGCAAAAATAGCCGTTTCCCGACGCGACCGCTTTTACCGCGCGGACAATTTCCTTCAAGTCCGCCGTTTTTGCGATGAATCCCTGGACGTCTATTTTCAGGGCGCTTTCAATTGTCAACGGCTCGTAAAACGCCGTGCAGACAAGCGTCCGTATTTCCGGCACGATTTTCCGCAGCCCGCCCAGAATCGCAAGCCCGTCTTCGTCCCCTACCTTGAGATCCAGAAGAAGAACGCCGCAGTCTCTGTTTTGCAGGAGCAGGTTCCTCGCCTGCGCGCCAGTTTCCGCCTCAAGGAACGCAAGCCCGGAGCATTCCTTTTTCAGCGCGCGGACGAGACATTCCGTGAACAGCCTGTGGTCATCAACAACAAGAATTTTCTGCATAGTATTCCTTATAATTTGAACTTTTGAAAAATTTCAAGTTTTCAAAAGTTCAAATTCGCCTGCGTTAGCAACTTGTTGCGGTGCAGGCAAGTTCAATAAGCGAGTTTTCGCAAGAAAACTCGTGTTACAGTTTGCGGCGGCATTTTCGATGCAAACTGTAAACGTTCCTTATTTTTTAACAGTGAAGAAAGTTTGAACTTTCGAACTGTTAAAAACAGTGATTCTGTAGCGAAGCGAAGAATCACAGTGAATGACCGAGTTTTCGCAAGAAAACTCAAGTTAAAAATCTGTGCGAGATTTTAGCGCAGATTTTTAAACGTTCGCGCGTTTCTTGAATCCGAATGACATCCACAGCGAAAAGACGGCGACAGCCAAAAAGATTCGCTCAGGTCTTATTTTCAGTACGGGCGCATCCCTCTCTTCGTTCGGGTCGGGCGTTCCGCAATTCCGCTGCCGCTCCAGCCTCCTCACTTCGTTGCGGTGGCCGCCTGCGGCGTTGCTCCATGCCCTTGCGCATTTTGCCGTGGCAAGCAGATACATTCCGTAGGCGATAAAAGAAGCGAGGGCTTTGTCTACAAGGTTCAGCAGAAATCCGCCGGCAAGGTTTGAAAGAATGACATTCTGCGTCGCCACATATATTCCCTGCTCGATTGCAGTCAGATTGTACTGGTACGCCGCCGCAAACAGAGAGCCGGATATTCCGTTCGTAACCGCGCTCAAAATGCCGGAAACCATAAAGGAATCCAAGCTGAACTGCGCTACCCCGCGCTTTCTTGCGGCTTTGAAAACAAGGTGCGAGCCGAGCGCGGTCAGTATCTGGCACACCATAAAAATCAGCTTCAGCCTGCCGAGCGCGCACAAGGCGGCGTTTGTAAGGACGGCAACCGCAAGCGACGGCGCAAGCCCGCACACCGCCGCGGCCGCAAGCGTTCCGAAGCTGTCCATGTACAGCGGAAAGCGCGCTCCGCCTGCCAGAACCGAGCCGGCGACATTCAGACCTGACGCGAGCAGGACAAACGCCGCGAGGAAAATGAATTGTTTTGCGGCAGCTGATTTTTCGCCCATAACCGATGCGCCTGAACGTACTTGCAAAAAAATCCCCTCTATAACAGAGGGGTTGATTTGCAGCGCATCCTACTCCAGAATCGCGCCTTTGTCCGCGGAGCTGACGAGCTTTGCGTAGCGCGCAAGGTAGCCGGTCTTTACTTTCGGCTCGGGGGCGTTCCACGCGGCGCGGCGGCGGGCAAGCTCCTCGTCGCTCACTTCCAGCGTGATTTTGTACGCGTTGATGTCGAGCGTAATCTTGTCGCCTTCCTGCACGAGCGCAATCGGACCGCCGACAGCGGCTTCCGGCGAGCAGTGTCCGAGCGAGGCTCCGCGCGTCGCGCCGGAAAAGCGTCCGTCCGTGATGAGCGCGACCTGCCTGTCCAGCCCCTGCCCGGCGAGCGCGGCCGTAACCGCAAGCATCTCGCGCATTCCCGGCCCTCCCTTCGGGCCTTCGTAGCGGATAACGACAACGTCGCCCGCGCGAATCTGCTGCTTCTGCACCGCCTCCATCGCCTCGCTTTCGTCATTGAAGACGCGCGCGGGGCCGGTGTGCTTCATCAGCTCGGGGGCGCAGGCCGAGCGTTTGACGACCGTTCCGTCGGGCGCAAGGTTTCCAAAGAGGATTGCGATTCCGCCGTTGTCCGAGTACGGGTGTTCTATCGGGCGCAGGATTTCAGGATTGCGGTTCTTCACGCCGCGGATATTTTCGGCAACCGTCTTTCCCGTCGCCGTAATCAGGCTCGTGTCAATCAGGTTTTTCTTCGCAAGCTCGGCAAGCACCGCCTGAACGCCGCCCGCGTCGTCAAGCTCGCACATGAACGTGTGTCCGGCGGGCGCAAGGTGGCAGAGGTTCGGCGTGCGGTTTGAGATGTCGTTCACTTCGTGCAGGTCGATTTTGATTCCCGCCTCGTGCGCGATTGCCGGAACGTGGAGCATCGTGTTGCTCGAGCAGCCGAGCGCCATGTCCGCGGCGAGCGCGTTGGAAAAATTCGCCTTTGTCATCATGCGCCGCGCCGTGATTCCCGCGCGGTACAGCTCCATCACCTGCATTCCCGCGTGCTTTGCAAGCGCAATCCGCCGTCCGCTGACAGCCGGAATCGTTCCGTTTCCCGGAAGCCCCAGCCCCAAAACTTCGGTGAGGCAGTTCATCGAATTCGCCGTGAACATTCCCGAGCACGCGCCGCAGCCCGGACACGCCGAATGCTCCATCTCGCATAGCTGCTCCTCCGTGATTTTTCCCACGGCAAGGGAGCCGACAGCCTCGAACATATCGGTGAGCGAAAGGTTCTTTCCCGAGTACGGATTTGACGCGTCATTTCCCGGAAGGCGTCCCGGCATCATCGGCCCGCCGGAGCAGAACACGGTCGGAAGGTCGAGCCGCGCCGCCGCCATGAGCATTCCCGGAACAATCTTGTCGCAGTTGGGAATCATGACGAGCGCGTCGAACTGGTGCGCCTTGGCGACGCACTCAACGCTGTCGGCAATCAGCTCGCGCGTAACGAGCGAATACTTCATTCCCTCGTGCCCCATCGCGATTCCGTCGCAGACGCCGATTGCCGGAAACTCAATCGGAGTGCCGCCCGCCATGCGGATTCCCGCCTTCACCGCCTCGGCAATCCGGTCAAGCTCGATATGCCCCGGAATGATTTCGTTCTTGGCGCAGCACACGCCCACCAGCGGACGGTCAAGCTCCTCGTCAGTGTATCCCATCGCGTAAAACAGCGAGCGGTGCGGCGCGCGTGCCGCTCCTTTTGTTGCATTGTCAGATTTTTTGTTCATCATGTAAAACCTCTGTAAAAAAAACTTCAGTATTATACCACTTTCTTAAGTATATGTACAGTTTTATGCGGAAGCAGAACGCCGTTTTTCCATCACATTCTGCACAGCCTGATACGCAAGCAGCACGCCGATAATGCACAGCCCTATGATGTCAGACTTTGACTCAGGAATCACGCACAGAATTCCAGCGCAGCCGAACAGAATGCGCTGAACGGCATGAACCGTCCTGAACGCATACCCTTCCAGCGCAACGCTCAAGGCAAACATCCCGATAAGAGCCGTGACGCAGATAAACAGCACCGATGAAACAGTCGTGCCGATCATCAGCATCTGCGGATTAAAAACGAACATATACGGAATCAGGAACGCGCCGATGGCAAGCTTTGTGGCGTTGAATGCCGTCTGTATGGGCCTGGCTTTCGCAATGGCGGCTCCGGCAATCGCAGCAAGCGCAACAGGAGGCGTCACATCGGCAATGATTCCAAAGTAAAACGCAAACATGTGGGCTGCAAGCGGCTGGAATCCAAGCCCGATAATTGCTCCGGCTGTGATTGTCGATGTAATCAGGTAGTTTGCCGTTGTCGGAGCGCCCATTCCCAGAATTATAGAAGAAATCATCGTCAGGAACAGCGTGATAAGCGGAATTCCATGGGAAACTGAAATCAGCCCGGCTCCGAACTTAAGCCCGATTCCAGTGAGCGTGACAATTCCGATAATAATTCCAGCCATGGCGCAGGCAATGGCCACGCTGATAATGTTGCGCGCCCCGGTGCAGGCAACTTCAACCAGGTCATTCATCCCGAACGACGGCTTTTTTCCGTGCGCCAAGTCAGCAAACGATGTCACCAGCCCGATTGCAAGGCAGCAGACAATTCCCATCAGCGCGGCATACACGGCAGTCCGCCCCATGCACAGAAAAGCAACAATGACAATCAGCGGAAGAAGCATGTATCCTTTTTTCAGAAGAAGCGGAAGGAATTTCGGAAGCTGCTCGCGCGGAAGCCCTTTAAGCCCGAGCTTGTGCGCCTCAAGGTGAACGGTGATAAAAATCCCGGTGAAATAGAGAACAGCGGGAATGACGGCGGCTTTTACAATCGTAATATACGGAAGCCCGAGGCTTTCCGCCATCAGAAAGGCTGCGGCTCCCATAATCGGGGGCATCAGCTGTCCTCCCGTAGAAGCCGCCGCTTCCACCGCGCCGGCAAATTCGCTTTTGTAGCCGAGCTTTTTCATCATCGGAATAGTAAAGCTTCCCGAGCCGACCGTATTGGAAACCGAGCTGCCGGAAACAGTCCCCAGAAGCGCGCTTGTCAGGACAGCAACTTTCGCAGGGCCGCCGGAAGCTCCGCCTGCAATCGAATTGCATATATCAATAAAAAACTGCCCGATGCCCGTTTTCTCAAGAAGCGCGCCGAACAGAATGAACAGGAAAATAAATGTTGAGCATGCGCCGATCGGCGTTCCCATGATTCCTTCCGTGTTGTAAAAAAGATGCGTTGCAACCCGTCTGAGGGAATAGCCGCGGTGGTTAAAGAAGCCCGGCAGATATGAGCCAATAAACGCGTACAGAATAAAGCAGACAGCAATTATCAGAATCGGAAGCCCTACAATCCTGCGGCAGCTTTCGCACAGTATCAGAATGCCGATTACAGCAACAGCCAGATCTGCCGGAGTATACATTCCCGCCCGGCGGACAATGGGCTGAAAATTAACCACAATGTACATCCAGCAGGCGGCTCCCGCAAGCCCGAGCGCTATATCATACCAGGGAAGCGTGTGGCGCGGCAGCTTCTTTGAAGCCGGAAACAGAAGAAACGCAAGCAGCTGAACAAAGGCAAGATGTGTCGCCCTGAGAACCTGGGCCGTTATCGCGCCGGACAGCGTTGCGTACAGCTGAAACGCGCAGAACAGGACAGAAACAACAACCGTAATGTACTGCCGCCAGCACTTATGCTCCCGGTAGGCATGCTCGCGGTCAAGCTCGCTCATCAAGTCCTTTATTTCTGATTCATTGGAAGTAGGCAAAAAATTTTCAATGATTTCATCCTGCTTCCTCACTTTTTCTTTTTCCATATCAAAAACCTCCTGCCTGAATCTTCTGTTTTGCAGAGCGGCGCTTCAGGGAATGAAGGAAATAATCAGCCGCGCTCACACGCCGCACGTCTATAAGCACTCCTGTCTGAGGCGGAAAATAATCCTTCAAAAAAAATTCCGTTCCGCCGGCAATAAGCGAATGGTCAGCGACAGTTCCCACTGCCATAAAAAGATTTCCCACAGTCCTATTTAAATGTGAAACAGAATATCCGTCTTCCGCCTGCGAAAAAAACGCGCCTGCTGTCTCCTCCGGCTCCGGAATTCCCGCTCCATACGAAACAAAGACTGTCTTATCCACAGTCAGGCTGCCGTCCCTGGAACAATAGTAATAGTCTCTGACGCGGCCCTTGTTCACAGAATGAGTATAGCTGATTATAAAGCCGCCGAGCGCTTCCCCGGAATAGATCCTGTGCGAAGGATTTTTCCGGCTGCGGATGGAAAGCGTCTTTTTGCACGGAAAAAAAACGGCCAGCAGCATGACCGAAGCCGCGCAAAGCGCAGCCCGTGATTTGCTCACTGCGTAACAGCGCCGATTTCCGCAAAATAACGCAGGGCGCCCGGATGGAACGGAACAGAAATTCCAGTCACTGCTGTTTCAGCGGAAACTTCCTTTCCCTTTGCATGGGCATTTCCAAGCTCGCCGAGGTTTTCAAACAGGACTTTTGTCATTTCATAGACAGTGTTTTCATCAAGCTTTGCATTCACTGCTATAGTCGCCCTGATTGCAAGCGCCTCCACATCCTCGTCTGTTCCTTTGTACGTTCCGCCCGGAATGACAGTCTTTGTGTAGAATCCGTACTTTCCGCAGATCGAGTCAGCTTCCGCGCCGTCCACCGGTATAAGCACAAGTCCGCTTGTAAAGGCAAGCTCCTGCAGCGCGGAATTCGGCACGCCGGCTGTAACAAAGCAGGCATCAAGCGTCCCGTTTTGAATTCCTTCCGCAGATTCCTTGAACGAAAGATTGTTCTTCTTTATGTCATCAAAGGTAAGCCCGTACCCTTCAAGAATCTGCTTTGCATTGAATTCCACGCCCGAACCGGCATCTCCGATAGAAACGCGCTTTCCCTTCAGGTCGGCGACAGTTCTGATTCCGCTTGACTTGGAGGCTGCAATCTGCACGACTTCAGGATACATTGTTCCGAGCGTCATGATGTTGGGAAGCTTCTGCCCTTCAAACATATCGCTTCCATTATATGCATAATCCATCACATCGTTCTGGACAATGCCGAATTCAGCTTCGCCCTGGCTGATAAGGCGCAGGTTTTCAGCTGAAGCGCCAGTCGCCTGCGCTGTCACATTCATGCCCTCGATTTTTGTGTTCCAGATATTGGCAATCGCGCCGCCGAACGGATAGTACGTTCCGCTTGTTCCTCCTGTCGCAAGAATAAAATTTTTCTTGGCTCCAGCCTTCGAGCATCCTGCAAAAACAGCGGGCAGCGCGCACAGAAGCATGGCAAAGTTCATTTTTTTCATAAAAACCTCATTAATAAATAGAATCTTCTCTTTATTATATCACAGTTTTCATTTTTATAAAAGATGCCTTTTGCCGTTTCGCCAAAATTCAAAAACAGAAAACCGCGGCGTCAGCCACACCTTTTTTCCTGCTATTTTCACATGCTGAAAAATATGATAGAATGCAGCGATGACTGAAATTGAACTGAAGGCGCACGTTTCCGACAAAAGCAGCCTCAAAAAAAAGCTTGCGTCCTTTGCCGAATTTGAAAAATCCGTTGTCCGCGATGACACCTATTATGCAAGCCCGCTGAACAGCCATCTGAAAATCCGTCTGCGCACAGAACAGACAGCTGGCGCAAAGCCGTGTTATTTTGTAACTTATAAAAGGAAGGAACTGAAAACAGCGGCAGACAGCATTCAGACAGAAGTGAATGAAGAGCTTGAAAGCGAGCTGTCTTCTCCGCACGCGCTCGAGCAGTTTCTGTGCGACTGCGGATTTCAGCCCGTGCTGAAAAAGCGCAAGGAAGCAGAATCATGGAAAGCCCCGGTTCCCGGACTTGAAGGCCAAGCCGCAGCTCTGAAGGCAACCCTTGAAATCTGCACGGTTCCGCCGCTGGGCGACTTTCTTGAAATTGAAATCCTTTCGCCCGAAACGGACAGCAGTGCCGTCAGCCGTTTTCAGGAAGCGCTGGCAGTGCTGCTTGAAAAGGCAGGAATTGAACAGAAGTGCATTGAAAGCCGATATTATTCAGACTTGCTTTCTGAAGCACAGCAGCATACAGTACAGGAGATGCGCCATGTTTGAACGAAAAGAATACAAGGAAAACGCATTGCGCCAGCTGGACGGAAGAAAAGCAGTCCCGGCCGCAGCCACGCTGGTTTCATTTCTGATTTTGCTCGCCGCCAGCTCAGGCGATGCCATAAGCTTGCAGTCAGGGGAAGGGAGCGGCACGCTTCTTTCGATTGCCGTCATCTTCATCCATGGCTCAGTCATCATTGCCTATGCGCGGCTTCTTATCCAGCTGTACTGCTCGGCGGAAAAAGTGACATTCGGCAGCTTTGTAGGCGGATTTTCCTTCTTTTTGCAGGGAGTCCTGGGGCTGCTCTGGTACATGCTGTGGGTCACGCTCTGGAGCTTCCTGTTCTTTATTCCCGGAATCGTAAAGGCGTTCTCATACTCGCAGATGTTCTTTATCCTCGCTGAAAATCCGAAGATAAGCATCTTCAAGGCGATGAACCTGAGCAAAATCCTCACCCGCGGACACAAGTGCGACCTTCTTGTCATGGCTGTAAGCTTCCTCGGCTGGGACATTCTTTCCGTGCTGACGCTCGGCATTCTTCAGCTGTGGCTCATACCGTACAAAGGCATGTCATACACGAACGCCTATTTCGCGCTCAAGCAGGAAGCCTTCCGCACAGGAATCCTCACTCCTGCCGATTTTTCACAATAGGAGCTTTTTATGAAATTCAGACGGATAAACAAGGGAACGGCAGTCTTTGCCGTCGTCGCTGCGCTTTCGCTGATTATCTCAGCATTCAACCTGACGCAGGCGGCTTCCGGCGCACGCAGGAAAGCGGAATTCCGCCCGGAAAAAAAAGCGGACAAGCTGTTCTTTTTCAGCAAAAAAACGGATCTGCCGAAAGGAGCGTACATTGCAAAGCTGCATATCCGCGGAGTTATCTCTGAGCTGAACAACACATACAGCCAGAAATGGATTCTGGACACAATCAGCAATCTCAGGGACGATCCCAACAACAAGGGAATCCTGCTCTTTATTGACTCTCCGGGCGGCGGCGTATATGAGTCTGATGAAGTCTATCTTGCGCTTGAAAGCTACAAGAAGCAGACTGAGCGGCCTGTCTACGCGTACTTCGCCTCAATCGCGGCAAGCGGCGGCTACTATATCGGCTGCGCTTCCGACTATATCATGGCAAACAGAAACACGCTGACGGGAAGCATCGGCGTGATTGCCGGCCAGTTCACGGATCTTTCGCAGCTTATGGAAAAATGGGGAATCAAGACAACGGTAATCCATTCAGGAAGAAACAAGACGCTCGGAAACCTGAGCGAGCCGATAACGCCCGAACAGCGCGACATCATGCAGTCCATTTCCGATGAATGCTACGGACAGTTCACGGACATTGTGGCAGAAAGCCGCAGCCTCTCCAAGGAAGCCGTCTATGAAATTGCAGACGGGCGCATTTACACCGCGCGGCAGGCGCTTGAAAACGGACTCATAGATGCCATCGGCTCATTTGATGACTTGTCTGATGCGATGGACAGGCGGGAATTTGACTTTGCCGGATATGAAGTCACTGACCTTTTCTATCAGCGCGAGGAAACACTCTATGATCTGATTATGGGCGCTGCCCGGAAGCTTCAAAGGCAGGCAGAATTCCCCGGCTGTCTCCCTGATGCTGTGCGCAGCGTCATAGAGCCTGAGATGAGCTTTCCGGCATACTACTACGACAGCGCGCACCCGTACTGACGTCCGCTTACAGATGCCCGCAAGTCAGTCGCAGCTGCCCATCACCTCATGTATCTGCCTGAGCGAAAAACCCTTGCGGACAAGGGCGCTTTTTATTTTCTGCCCGTCTTTTTTCAGTCCGCAGATTTTCCGGTAGGCGCGGGCGCACACTGCAAGCTCATCCCTGTCCGAAAAAAAATCGTCCAGGGCTTTTTTTGCATCAGCTTTTCCGATGCCACGGGCGTACAGCTCAGCTTCAAGCCTTGCTCTTCCTTCCGCATGGTCAATTGAACGGCTGCGAAGCCATGCCCCGGCAAACCGGCAGTCATCAAGGCACCGCTCCTGCTCCAAGTAGTCAAGCGCTGCTTTCACCGCGGACTTGCAGGCACCCTTTGCGGCAAGCTTGCGCTCCAGTCCCGCGCGGCACTGCTCAGCCCGGGACAGATACGACATGGCGGCAAGCTCAGCGGCATACACAACGGAAGCATTCAGCAGATCAGCGGCAGCTTCCTCTGAAATTTCCTGGCCCGCCGAAAGGACATCAGGATTCACCTGCGACAAATAGTCCTTGCGCAAAAAAAATGCAGACCCTGCATCCGGCGTAATTTCGTATACGCCTGCAAAAGTCTGCTCTATGCGGCTGATAACCACTGTTAACGCTTGCTGAACTGGAATCTGCGGCGCGCTCCGCGCTGACCGTATTTTTTACGCTCAACCATGCGGGAGTCACGCGTAAGATATCCGTTTGCCTTGAGCGACGGACGCGCGTCAGGATCTACCTGGGTAAGAGCGCGTGAAACGCCGTGAAGACAGGCGGCCGCCTGTCCGTTCAGCCCTCCGCCGCAGACAGTAATCAGTATGTCGTACTTATTTACGTTCGATGTGACAAGCAGCGGCTGAATGACAAGCTTAGACTGCGCTTCAGTCGCAAAATAGTCCTTTACATCTTTTCCATTGACAACAATCTTTCCTGAGCCTTCACGCAAAAAAACGCGGGCAGTGGCAGTCTTTCTTCTTCCTGTGCCGATTGCTAAATTCTTAATCACCTTATGCTCCTATTACACTTCAAGAGGTTGTGGATTCTGCGCCGCATGAGGATGCTCCGCGCCTTCATAAATCTTCAGGTTGCCGATAATCCTGCGTCCAAGCCGTCCATGAGGCAGCATTCCCCAGATTGTCCTCCGCAAAGGATCTGTCGGATGACGTGCGATAAGCTCTTTAAAGGAATAGGAGCGAAGTCCGCCCACATAGCCGGTATAATGGCGGTACATCATATCATCAGCTTTCTTTCCAGTAACCTGAATTTTCTCAGCATTGACGATGACAACAAAGTCTCCGCACATAGAATTCGGCGTGTAAGAAGCCTTGTGCTTGCCACGGAGAACAGACGCAGCCTTTGCGGCCACGCGTCCCAGCGTTTTTCCTGATGCGTCAATGACATACCAGTCATTCTTTACATCTTCGTTCTTAGCAAAAATCGTTTTCATGTATATACCTTCTAACGTAATGTTGCATCTGCGGCTGTGCATCTAGCCTTGGATGCCTGCAAGCAATAGGCAATTGATTGCAATATATACGGGGTATATTACCATATCATTTTTGCAGCACTTAGTCAATGCGAATTTGACTGCATCCGCATTTTTTCAGGCAAATGGAAGCCCCGGCAACGCAAGCACCGGGGCATAAAACTTTCGCACAGTCAGCCGCAGACTGCTGAAGCTATTTTTCTTCAGCTGACTTGGCCGCTTCCTCTTCTTTTTTTGCTTCCTTCTTGTCCTTTATATCAGCAAAGCCGATAAAAAGCGAAACAAGGCCGCAGAAAGCCGCAAAGCACGGCGCAAATCCCTTCAGGAAGGAAATAATATCAGCGCCCCACCCTAGTCCGGCAGGAAGGCATGCAAGCACACAAAAGCCAATCAGCACAATTCCTACAATCAGTGAAACCATGAGAATCTCCCATAAAAAAGCCAGCCAGCAGCCCCGGCACAGAACGCTGAGGCTGCTGCACAGCAGGGCAAGCTAGTAGTTTTCAGCCTTTACTTCAAAGTAGCTGCGCGGATGCGAGCATACAGGGCAGACTTCAGGCGCACGCTTTCCCACGTGGATATGGCCGCAGTTCCTGCACTGCCAGATAGCATCTCCGTCCTTGCTGAAAACAAGCTCCTTTGTCACATTGTCAAGAAGCTTGCGGTAGCGCTCCTCGTGTGTTTTTTCAATGGCCGCAACACCTTCAAAAGCAATCGCAATGTCTTCAAATCCTTCCGCACGGGCAGTCTTGGCAAATCCGGCGTACATATCAGTCCACTCATAGTTTTCACCGGCCGCGGCATCCTTGAGGTTTTCAGCGGTAGACTTGATGCCTCCGTTCAAAAGCTTAAACCACATCTTGGCATGCTCTTTTTCGTTGTTGGCAGTCTCTTCAAAAATTGCCGCAATCTGCTCAAATCCGTCCTTGCGGGCCTTGCTTGCATAATACGTATACTTATTGCGCGCCTGAGACTCCCCGGCAAACGCTGTCTTCAGGTTTTCTTCTGTCTTTGAACCTTTTAATTCCATAATCCTAACCTCCTTTTGGAACTGTCAGCCTGTATAATATATGAATATACTCACTTTTTCAACAAAAAGCACTGCGCTTCACTATTTTTCCCTGAAAAAACCGCTCCGCTTGACAAAATGGCGGGGGGGGGTAAGATGAACTGATTTTTTTCTTATTCAAGGAGGATTGTATGAAAAAATTTGTAAAACTTTCAGCAGTGCTTGCAGCAATAACGCTGGCACTTGCCTTCACCGGATGCAGCAGTGATGATGACGATGACGAAGATGAGCTTTCCGCCGTTACAAGCGCACAGCAGCTCAAGTTCCAGACAGGAACATACAGCTTTGCAATTGCAGCCACAAGCACAGAGGAAATCGGCATCATAGAAATCACCGAAAAAGGAACTGTCATGATAACAGGCACTTCCGCTGATTCAACTGTTGCAACAAACACAGAATCAAGCACAGCAAAAATAACCGCAAAAAACAAGGAATACTACGATTCATTAAAGGAAGAATTTGGAGAGGAAGACAAAGAATCCGTATACACTTACAATGACACGGACCTTGTCATAACAGCAGCAGCAAAACCGTCTTCACCTGAAAACGAAACTTATGCCAAATTTACACAAGAATTCTTCCCTAAAAATGAAATCAGCTCAGACGAGCAGATCATTTACACTGGCATAGAAGTCAAGCAGAATTCTGACGGCTCAAAAATCACCGCCTCCTATACAGAAACTGACAGCTGGACCGATGAGGACGGAAAAAAGCAGACTTCCGTGTACAAGTACAGCATAGTCCTTGAAAAGAAATAGAAGCCGCTCCGGCCGGAAAGCGCATGCTTTCCGGCTTTTTTCCGCAGGCTAAAGCAGGCGGGAAAGAACCATGTACAGTGCAGTTCCTGAAAAAATGCTCGCCATAGCGTTTCTGCATGACAAGTGGACGATGGCAGTCACCGCGGCTCCGGCAATGTGCGGAATTCCGAACGGCGCGGCAGAAAACGGCACGTCCTTATAGCAGTACACAACAAGGACAGCCATAATGACTGACGGAATATACTTCTCTACAAACCTGACAAATGCTCCCGGTGTGCGCCGGCTGAAAACAGCAAACGGCAGGAGCCGTGTTCCGTAAATAATAAGCCCCGAAACAGCGATCGCGGCTGCTGCCAGAGCAAGCGGATATGGTCTGCTCATAAATCCTCCTTCGTATTCACTGCGATTCGTTTCCGTCTGCATTTCGCAAGACTGCTTTTTCCCTGGCAAAAAATGACGGGCCGCGCGCCAAGAGCATGACGCCAAGCCCGGTGCAAATGGAAGCCCAGATGATGTTTGACGAAGCAAGGATTCCGGCCTTGTACAGGGCGACCGCAGCAACCGAAGCCGCCGCTCCGGCAATGCACGGCAGCATATCCTTGGAAGATGCGAGCTGCTCAATCAGCAGGACAATGAACAGCGAAGTCAGCGCAAAGTCAACGCCGTCCAGGCACCGTCCAAGCCCGCACCGCTCAAGGACAGTATATGACACGGCTCCAATCAGGCAGCCGAGGCACCAGTACAGCTGGTCAAGCAGCGAAATAATTGTATAGAATGAAACTGCGTCCACCCGGGGCGGAACAGCAATTCCGTGCACAAGGGCAAACGTTTCGTCCGTAACGGCAAAAATCAGGTAGGGCTTGCGCGCGCCGGCATTCCTGTACTTTGAAATGAGGGCAAGCCCGTAGAAAATGTGGCGGATGCTCAAAAGGAACTGGACAAGCAGAATCTCCGCAAGCGGCGCGCCTCCTGCAAGCTGCCCCACGATAAAATACTGGCCGCTGCCCGTGTACATGACAACGCACGCTGCGACAGCCAGCCACCACGGGTATCCTGCGTTCGTAAAGAGAACCCCGAACCCGATTCCAATCGCAATATATCCGAAAAAGACAGGAGCAGTGATTTTCACCGCCTGGGCAAAAACATACCGGTTCATAGCACCAGGATATCATACTGCTAAAAAAAGCCTGTTTCAAGGACTGCGCGGCATGGGAATCCGATTTCCGCGGGCGGGCGGCTCAGAACCGGCAGATTTCCCCTGATTCTGCTCCGGGGAGAATCTGCATTTTTTTCCATTTATTTTTCAAAAAATCATTGACTTTTTTACGTATTACATACAAATTACACTTAGACAAGTACGGTCGGCAGAGGCATGAACGCCTCAACTATTACAAAAAGGAGTTGCACCCTTGTGAACGGAAGTACAGTTTCCATCAAGAACGTATCCAAGCATTTCGGATCGTTCCATGCGCTGGACAGCATTGACCTTACGATTAAGCAGGGCGAATTCTTTTCCCTGCTCGGGCCTTCAGGATGCGGGAAGACCACGCTGCTGCGCATTATCGCAGGATTTGAATTTCCTGACGAAGGGGAAGTCCTGTTTGACGACAGGAATGTTGTTCCGCTTCCGCCGAACAAGCGGCAGAGCAACACCGTGTTTCAAAGCTACGCGCTGTTTCCGCATCTTTCAGTGTACGAAAACGTGGCGTTTCCTCTGCGGCTCAAGAAGACTGACAAAAAGACAGTCGATGAAAAAGTGCGCAGCTACCTTCACCTCGTTCAGCTTGAGCAGCACATGCACAAGAAGCCGAACCAGCTTTCCGGCGGGCAGCGGCAGCGTGTGGCAATAGCCCGCGCGCTCATCAACGAGCCGAAAGTCCTGCTGCTTGACGAGCCGCTTTCCGCGCTGGACGCAAAGCTGCGGGCAAACCTGCTCGTTGACCTTGACGCGCTCCATGACAAAATCGGCATCACCTTTATCTATGTGACACACGACCAGAGCGAGGCGCTTGCAGTGAGCGACAGGATTGCAGTCATCAACCAGGGAAAAGTGCTTCAGGTGGGAACGCCGTTTGAAATTTATGAAAGCCCGGCGACACAGTTTGTGGCGCAGTTTATCGGCGAGACAAACCTGTTTGAAAGCACAGTTGTCTCCTGCGAGCCGCACAAGAATGCAAAGGGCGAGGATGAATTCAATGTCACGCTGAACACGCCGGTGCTCGGGCTTCAGGCGCAGCTGAAGGGCGAGACGCAGGCAATGCGGGAAGAAGACAAGAACATCCTTGTCACCGACTATGACCACACGGCGCCGGGGCAGAAAGTCTGCTTTACCATCCGCCCGGAAAAAATCCGCATAACGCTGGAAGAGCCGAATGTAGGCGGCAGAAAGGACATCAATGTGTTCAAGGGAATTGTCGAGGAGCCTGTCTACACCGGGTTCCAGTCCAAATTCTACGTGCGCCTTGAAAACGGAACGATTGTCAAGGTGTTCAAGCAGCACACAAACTATCTGGATGACGGCCCGGAAATCGCATGGAAGGACACGGTGTACGTTTCATGGTCTGCTGATGACGGATATATTGTCGAGGACATACTCAAATGAAAAAAAAGCGAAGCAGCGGCAGAAAAAGCCTGCAGCTCAAAATGGCGCAGGCTGCATACGCTTCAAAATACAGAAAGGCAAATCCAGGCCCCGCGTATGCCTGGCCGATGGGAGCATGGTTCTCGCTTTTTTTTATTGTTCCCCTGATTATCATCATCTGCCATTCGTTCCTTAAGCGCGATGTGTACGGCGGCGTTACAAATGAGTTTTCGCTCAAGGCGTACCAGCAGATGCTCAGCCCGGCCTACGGAATGATTTTTCTGCGCACCCTGTGGATTACAGCTGTCTCAACTGCGGTTACAATCCTCATTTCGCTTCCCTGCGGATATGCAATGGCCCGCAGCAGGCATCAGACGGTGCTGCTGATTCTTGTCGTTGTTCCGTTCCTCACAAACAGCCTGATCCGCATTTTCGCATGGATTACGATTCTGGGAGACAACGGCATCCTGAATCAGATTCTGGAGCTGATTCACCGCCTCATAAGCGCGCTCACAGGCTCCCATGCTCCGTTTTCGCCGCACAAATTCATGTATACAAAGGGAACGGTGATTCTTGTAAGCATCTATATGTACCTTCCGTACGCGATCCTTCCGATTTTCACTGCTGTGGACAGATTCGACTTTACGCTTCTGGAAGCCGCGCGCGACCTTGGAGCCACAAAGGCGCAGTCAATGTTCAAGGTGCTTATTCCCGGCATAAAAAGCGGAATCTTAAGCGCAGTCATCTTCACTTCCATTCCCATTTTCGGAACGTACACGGTGCCGCAGCTTGTGGGCGGAAAGGACAGCTACATGCTGGGAAATGTGATTGTTGACCAGGTGCAAAAAATACGGAACTGGCCGCTCGGCTCAGCATTCAGCCTTGTCATCACGGCAATCAGCATGGCGGGCGTCCTGCTGATGCTGTCGTCAGGCAGAAAGGAAGCGGAGCTGAACAGAAAGGCGCAGAAAGAAGATGCCTCTCTCTCTCTAGCAGAAAGCATTTCCGGCATCACGTTCCAGGGAAGCAAATGAAAAATCCGATTCTTTCACTTTACAAGAAATTCAAGTCCGCCCCGAAGAGCGAATCAAACAGGCACGCAAAGCTCCAGTGGAAAAAGCGGAACAGATACTTCAGCCTTTCAAACACGGCGCTCTGCCTTTCGCTGCTGTTCCTGTTCCTGCCGCTCTTTGTGATTGTATTCTACTCATTCAACGAGTCAAAGGACACAACGTTCACCCGGCTTTCCTTTGTATGGTACCAGAAGCTTATTTTCAGCTCAAAGCCGCTGTGGCTTGCGCTTTTGAACAGCTTTATCGTGGCGCTGACATCCGCAGCCGTGGCCACAGTGCTCGGGACGCTTGCCGCAATCGGCATGAGCTGGTACAAGTTCTTTGGAAAGCCGTACATCCAGTCAGTCAGCTTTCTGCCGATGATTCTGCCGGAAGTAATCATGGGAATTTCCCTCCTGATTTTTTTCAGCGGAATAAAGCTGTCGCTCGGGCTTCTTACCATTTTCATTGCGCATACGACATTCTGCCTTCCGTTTGTCTACCTGATGGTAAGCGCGCGGATTGACGAATTCGACTATTCAATTATTGAGGCAAGCCACGACCTGGGAGCAAACGAGATGCAGACGCTGACAAAGGTGATTGTTCCCGCCATCATGCCGGGCATTGTCTCAGGATTTATGATGAGCATCACGATGTCGCTTGAAGACTACGTAATCACAGCGCTCGTCTCCGGCCCGGGAAGCACTACGCTTCCGCTGTATGTGTATTCGCTGATACGGTTCGGAGTAAGCCCTGTCATCAACTCGCTTTCCTTTGTGCTGATTCTGGCAATCTGCCTTATAGCGGTTCTGCTCAGGAGCCGGCTCAAGTCGTTTGCCGCCTCACGCTGAAATGGAGCCGCCATGAATCCGCGCAAAACTGCTGCTATAAATCAACATGCCCCGATGCAAGCACCGGGACATCAAATCCTCCGCACAAATCAAAGGGAGAACCCATTATGAAACTATCTGTCAAGCTGATTCCCGCACTGCTGCTGGGACTTTCACTGGTCTGCGGCTGCACAAAAAAATCGGACGAACGCACGGTCTACCTGTACAACTGGACGTACTACACGCCCGATGAAGTGCTCAGAAGCTTTGAAGCAGAATTCAACTGCACAGTAAAAGTGGACAGCTACGCTTCAAACGAAGAAATGTACGCAAAGCTCCGCGCCGGGGCAAAGGGATACGACATTGTTGTTCCGTCGCAGGACTACTGCTCAATCATGATACGGCAGGGAATGCTGCGCGAGCTTGACCAGAGCAAGATGACAAACAAAGTCCACATAAATCCGCTCGTCCTTGAAAAAGCTTCCTACGACCCTGAAATGAAATACTGCGTGCCGTACTACTTTGGGGCGGCGGGCGTTGCAGTAAACAGGACAAAAGTCCCGGGCGGCTATGAGCGCACCTGGAACATTTTTGCTGACAGCCGGTTTTCCGGGCATGCCACAATGATGGACGACATGAGGGAAGTCATGGGAGACGCGCTCGCGCACCTCGGCTACAGCGTCAATTCGCTTGACAGCACTGAGCTTGAGCAGGCAAAGAATCTCATCGTCCACAGCTGGAAGCCGAACCTGGTAAAGTTTGATGCTGAAGGATTCGGAAAGTCATTCGCTTCCGGCGACTTCTGGCTCTGCCAGGGATATGCGGAAGTCATCTATGGGGAAGTTCCTGAAGAAAAATGGGAAGAGACAATCGACTTCTTCATTCCTCAGGAAGGCGGGCCTTCGTACCTTGACAGCATGTGCATCCTCAAGGACGCGCCGCACTACGAGCTTGCAAACGAGCTGATAAACTACATCCAGCGGCCGCAAGTCTACGCGCAGTTTCTGGACGCATTCCGCTTTCCGTGCTTTGTAAACAAGGACGCCGCGCAGTTCACGGAAAAAAAGCCCATGTACGAGGCATCCCAGCTGGACAACTGCACTCTAAAGGAAGATATCGGCGAAGGGCTGGACAAGTACAACGACCTGTGGCAGGAAATCCGCTTCACGGAATAACGGCAGCAAACGAAAAAATTCCGTATAAAAAAGCGTGCCGGGGAAAGAGAGGGTTTCCTCTCTCCCAAAAACAGGGTTTGTCATTCCTGCGAAACTGTGATAAAATCAGCCCATGAACATTGTGTCAAAAAGCGCATCCCTTTCAGGGCGCATTCAGGTTCCCGGCTCAAAGTCGCATACAATCAGGGCGCTTCTTCTGGCATCCCTTGCGGAAGGAACATCAGTCATCAGGAATCCGCTTGCAAGCGCAGACTGCCTCAGCACAGCGCAGGCTGTTCCTCTGCTCGGGGCATCAGTCACCATGGACAGCACCGGGAATATGTGGACTGTTGAAGGCGCGGGAAAGCGGATCCACCTGCCGGAAGACGTTGTGAACGTCGGCAACTCAGGCTCTCTGCTCTACTTCCTCTCTCCGATTGCCGCCACATTTGAAGGATGGAGCGTCTTTACCGGGGATGAAAGCATCCGGCGCCGTCCTGTAGCCCACGTTGCTGACGCGCTCACGCAGATGGGAGCGCACGCATATATTTCACGCCCGGACAGCAGCTCATGCCCGCTGCTGATTCAGGGGCCGGCTTCAGCAGCACACACAGTGCGCACAGGCGGAGAGCTGAGCCAGTACATTTCAGGAATGATGATGGCGGCGACACGGCTGAACGGCACGCTGCGCATCGAGCTTTCAAATCCCAAGGAAACGCCGTACCTTGAAATGACGCGCAAGTGGCTTGATCGCACCGGGGCAAGCGTCAGAATGAGCAGCGACTTTACGCACATTGAAGTTGACGGGCCTGCGCACCTCAAGCCGTTTGACACAGCAATTCCAAGCGACTGGGAGGCAGCCGCATTTCCCCTGATTGCAGCTCTTATCACGGACAGCGAAATTGAAATCGAAAATGCGGACACAAGCGGAACGCAGGGCGACGAGGCAATCGTGGCGGTTCTGCAGTCCATGGGCGCAGACATCGAGCTGAACAAAACGGCAGGAAGCCTCATTGTCCGCGGCGGAAAGAAAGCGCGGAACAAGACAGGACATCTTTCAACGCTCGGCCTGCCGGGGAAAACGCTTCATGCCAATCTTTCAGGATATCCCGATGCTGTATGCGCTCTTGCGGCTGTTTCCTGCTTTGCGGAAGGAACTGTCTGCATTGAGGATATCGGCGTATGCAGAAACAAGGAGACTGACCGCATTTCCGTTTTAAAGTCGGAGCTTGAAAAGCTCGGCGCAGATATTACAGAAGGAAGCGACAGCCTGACAATCCGCGGGCATTCGCCGGTTCTTCCGGACGGAACAAAAAACGCGCAGTTCGCGCTGCACGGAGCGGAAGTTGAAAGTTTCCTTGACCACAGGGTTGCAATGAGCCTTGCCTGCCTCGGGCTGGGGCTTCCGGGCGGACAGCAGGTGACAGTAAAGGACGCGGAATGCTGCTCGGTGAGCTTTCCCCGTTTTACAGAAGCAATGAACGGCATCGGGGCAGGATTCATCATCAGCTAGCGCAGAAAGCCGCATGCCTGCATGGCATGTCCCTTGCAACCGGGCGCATTTTTCAGTGTCAAAGCAAACAGCATACCTTGACGCGAGCGGCGGGGTATGAAACGCTCCGCACGGATCAGACAGCAGTTTTGCAGGCAGGCTGATTCAGGACAGGCGCATGTGAGGTACAGATATGGACAGAACATACAACGACACAATGTTCAGGGACACGTTTGAGCACGAGTACACATGGCTCAACGGTTTTCTGCGGAATGTGCAGCGGTACGGAACGCGTCCGGCTGTCATCGACCCGGAAACACACTCGCAATGGACGTACAGAGAGCTGAATGCACAGGCAAATGCATTTGCACGCGCGCTTTTGGACTGCGGAATCAAGAAAAATGATGTCGTGATGATTGCGCTCAGAAACTGCCCTGTGTTCGCCTTTGCGTATGCCGGAGCGCGGAAAGCAGGCGCAATTCTCCTTGCGGCAAACTGCGGCCTTGCACCGGGAGAAATGGCCCGGCTCATCGACCACAACAGGCCACGGATTGTCATCTACTCGGCAAACATACGGAGCACAGCACAGGAAGCGCAGACGCTGTGCAGCTTCAAGCCGCAGCTGTTCATTCTGGCGGACAATATTGAAAACGAGAGCATTCCCGCCGGACACTGTTCCTATGAAGAATTTACTGACGGAAAGCCGGCAGACGAGTTTCCGCTGAATTTCAGGCCGCATATTTATGATGAAGTCATCAGGCTGTGCACGAGCGGCACTACATCCCTGCCCAAATGCGTTCCCGTGAACGACATAAACGAAGTTCTTACCGCCCATGACGTAATCATGCACTGCGCGCTCACTTCCCGCGACATCACCTTGAACATGACGCCATGGTTCCACCGCGGAGGCTGCCATGCGGCAGGGCCGGGAGCTGTATTCTATGCGGGAGGCGCAGCCGCTGTAATGCGGAATTTCCGGCCGAACCACGCGCTCGAATGGATCTCGTCATACTCAGTCACGTTCCTGATTGGAGCACCGGCAAGCATCAGCATGATTTCAAAGATGCAGAAAAAGCGCCGGTTTGACCTTTCAAAGCTGCGCGGAATCATTGCAATGGGCGCTCCGCTGGCAAAGGACGACTGCATCGAATATATGCAGACGCTCACGCCGAACATTTTCAACGGATACGGCACAACGGAAACGTTCTGGAATTCGCTTTTAACTCCGGCAGATCTTCCTGAAAACGCCGGAAGCGCTGGAGTCAGCTCGCTCGATGATGAAATCAGGGTTGTACAGCTGTATGACGGAAAAAGAGCCGAACCGGAAGAAACAGTTCCCTGCGACGGAACAACGGAAGGCGAAGTGATTATCAAGTCTCCGGCAAAATCAACATACGCATACTTCAACGGAGAAACGTCTGAAGCTGAGAAATTCTACAAAGGCTGGATGTACACAGGAGACACTGCCACCTGGAACAAAGACAGGTTTGTCACGATAAAAGGGCGCAAGGACGACATGATAATCGTTTCCGGCGAAAACATGTATCCGGCTCAGATTGAAGAGGCGCTCAATTCCCATCCCAAAGTCAAGGACAGCGCAGTCACTTCAGTGCCGGACAAAATCCGCGGGCAGGCAGTCGCAGCCTACATCATTCCCGAGGAAAATGAAACGCTGACAGTGCAGGAAATCGCTTCATTCTGCGCGGACAGCCCGCTGCTTTCGCAGTACAAGCGGCCGAGGTTCTTCCGCTTTGTCACTGAAATTCCGATGACTGCCACGGGAAAGAAAAAGCATTCCGTCCTGAAGCAGATGGCGCTTGATGATTTTCGCAGCGGAACATTACAAAAACGCTAGGCAGACCTTGACACGGAATCCGTTGTAAAGTACGCTTGCATGCAAGGACTTGTGATTTTTATTTTACTCTTGAGGTACATATGAAAAAAGAAGTCCTTGGTGTCTTTACAGAGCTTGACGGCCGGAAATTTTACAAAATCGAAAACTACGACTGCATGGAAGACTTTTTTATGACAATAACAAGTTCTTCCGATGTATGGAATTTCTGCTGGTCAAAGGGAGGCATCAGCGCAGGAAGAATCAACAGCAACAACGCGCTGTTCCCCTATTACACTGCGGATAAAATTTCAGACATGAAGCGGACGACAGGAAGCAGGACTGTCATTGCAGTTTTCACCGGGAACGGAACAGTGTTCTGGGAGCCGTTTGAGCCGCTTCTTTCGCACTCAAGCCGCCCGGAAAGCAGCAGCATTCAGCGCAACATCTACAAGAATGAAAACGGAACGGAAATCTGGTTTGAAGAAGTCAACAGAACGCTCGGGCTTTCATTCAGGTACGGCTGGACTTCCTCTGCGCAGTTCGGGCTTGTAAAGCTGTCATGCATAGAAAACCTTGATCCGGCCGAAAAAAAGCTTGGCATTCTGGACGGATGCATCAATATTCTTCCGGCATGTGTGGATGCGGAATTCCAAAAGAACAACAGCATTCTTCTTGACGCGTACAAGCAGACTGATCTTGACAAAAAAAACGGGCTTGTGCTGTTTTCAGTTTCCTCGGTTGTGACGGACAAGGCGGAGCCGAGCGAAGGGCTTCTGGCAAACACGTGCTGGTTCACGGCGGACGGCGGCAGAATCATTCTGGGAGAAAATGCCGCTGAGCACTTTTACGCGGCGGACGGAATTCCCGAGCAAATGGAAGCGCCGGACAGCCTTAAGGGAGAGCGCGGAGCTGCCTTTCTTGCAAGAAGCCTGAGCCTGAAAAAAAGCAGCTCGTGGATGCAGGTTTTTGACACATTCCTTTCAGCAGCGCGCATTGCCGGACTTCAGGCTGAAATTGCGGACAAGCGCGCGGCCCGCAAAAAGCTTGAGGATGACATTGCGTCCCAGGATGCGCTGATGAGCCGGTACATTTCAGAGGCTGACGGAATTCAGCGCACAGCGCAGGAAATGACATGCACCCATCACCGTGCAAACGTGCTGTTCAATATCATGCGCGGCGGATTTTTTGCGGACAACGGAAAAATCAATGTGAGCGATTTTCTTCAGTTTGTTTCTGAACGGAACAAGGAAAAGAGAGGTGCAGCTGAACTCGCGCTGAAAGAGCTTTGCGCTGCATCTTCGGTTGAAAAAAGCACAGCCGAAGCTCTGATTGAACAGAGCGGCGACATGCAGCTCAGGCGGCTTTTTATGGAATATATTCCGGTGATTTTTTCGCGCAGGCACGGAGACCCGAGCCGTCCGTGGAACAAATTCAACATCAGGCTGAACGACAAAAATGGAAATCCGCTTTTAAATTACGAAGGAAACTGGCGGGACATTTTTCAGAACTGGGAGGCGCTGCTTTTTTCCTATCCGCTGTATGTAAAAAATATCTGCTCAAAATTCCTGAACGCAATGACAATCGACGGATTCAATCCGTACCGAATTTCCCGGGAAGGAATTGACTGGGAGACACCTGATCCTGAGAACCCATGGGCGCAGTACGGCTACTGGGGCGACCATCAGATCATCTACTTGCAGAAGCTGCTTGAGCAATGGAATTCTATCAGCAGCCAAAGCCTCACCGAGTCACTGAATGAAAAGCTGTACACAAGCTCAAATGTTCCGTACCGGCTGAAAAGCTACCGTGACATCTGCCGGAACCCGCGCAGCTCAATTCTGTTCGACAAAACGCTGAGCGACAGCCTTATTGCACAGTCAAAGGAATTCGGTTCCGACAGGAAGCTGTTCTGCGGCAAGGACGGGCAGCCGCAGCTCGTAAGCTTTACGTCAAAGCTGATGCAGATTGTCATTTCAAAAGCGGCAAACCTTATTCCCGGCGGCGGAATCTGGATGAACACGCAGCGGCCTGAATGGAACGATGCAAACAACGCGCTTGCAGGCTACGGTCTTTCTGTTGTCACTTCCTGCTACTTTTACCGGATGCTGCACTTCCTCGGGCAGCTGTACGAGTCTTCAGCGGAAGAGGAGTTTTCCATTCCGGCTTCCCAGGCATCATGCCTGAGGCAGCTTTCACAGCTGTATCAGGCTGACAGCTTTGAGAAGGCAGCCCAGGATGACAGCAGGCGCAAATCATTTGCGGACAGCGCCGGACTTTTGTTTGAGCAGGAACGGGAACAGCTTTACAGAAACGGCGCAGGTGATGAGTGCGCATGCGTTTCACGTCAGGAAATCTGCGCGTTCATTTCAGCTGTAAAAAAAGCCGTGGAGCTTACGGTCAGGGCAAACAGAAGAAGCGACGGCCTGTATCATTCGTACAACACAATGGTGATTTCTGAAGCGGCGATGCACGTGCAGAATCTTCAGGAAATGCTTGAAGGCCAGGTTGCCGTTCTGTCAAGCGGACTTCTCTCTGAGCAGGAATGCATTGAGCTTTTGCAGTCGCTCAAAAAAAGCGCGCTGTTTGAGCCGCATCAGCATTCGTACCTGCTGTATCCGAACAAGCATCTTCCTTCATTTCTTGAAAAAAACAATGTTTCCGCACAAGATGCCGAACCGCTTTTGCAGCTCATTTCGCGGACGGGAACTGCATTTCTGGAGCAGGACAGAAACGGCACATATCATTTCAATGCGCAGTTCAAGAATGCACGGCTCATGCAGGATTACGCGGACGGACTTGAAAGGCAGATGCAGCCTTCAAAACAGGAAATGGACACGCTGCTCGCCCTGTATGAAAAAACATTCCGCCATCAGAATTTTACCGGAAGATCAGGAACGTTTTATGCGTATGAAGGCATCGGCAGCATCTACTGGCACATGGTTTCAAAGTTGCTGCTTGCTGTTCAGGAAAATGCGCTTTCAGCATACAGAAAAAACAGCCCGCTCTTTACCAAGCTGAAGGAAGCATACTATGATATTCAGGACGGACTGAGCTTCAAGAAGACGCCGCAGCTGTACGGAGCGTTTCCCGCTGATCCGTATTCGCACACGCCGTTCCACAGAGGCGCAAAGCAGCCCGGAATGACAGGACAGGTAAAGGAAGAAATTCTTGCGCGGTGGGGCGAGCTTGGAATTTCAGTCAAGGACGGAAAGGCGCAGTTCTGCCCGGTTCTTCTGAAGAAAGAGGAATTTTTTGACGGCAGCGGCACGCTTTCGTTCACATGGTGCGGCACCGCTGTTGAGTACAGGCTGGCGGCGGATTCAGCAGTTCAGCTCACTTTTTCCGGCGGAAGAAAGCAGCTGTTCAGCGGAACAGAAATCCCGCAGAAAGAGACAGCGGAACTCTTTAAAAGAAACGGCGCAGTAACGCTGATTGAAGTTTCTGTGCCAGAGACATCACTTTCCTAAAAAAAGCGGGCCGGCATTCAGGCACTGCGCTCCCCCAGGGCAGACAAGCTGTCCGCCGGCCCGTTTATCCATGTGAGAATTCTGTACCGCCGGGACTGCAATCAGAGTCCCGATGCTTGCAGCGAGGCTGTTGATTGAATCATAATTGATTTTGTGATATCATGTAAGGAATATCTGTAAGAAAATATGAATCCAGGCTGAGGCTTTTTCCGCTTTATCTTCAGGGATTTCTATTTAAAGAGGTTGCTGTGATTTATTATATTGGCGGCGCGCTTAAAAATTTCTGGGGACCGGCGCGCCTTTTGCAGTCATACGCGGTCTTGATTGCGCTCGCCCTGTATACAGGATTCTTTCTTTCAAAGATACTTATTCCGAAGCTGTACAAATACCTTCCGTGTGACAGAGGCAGAGAATTCGCGCTTTCAAAGGAAACTGCCAAAGGAAAGCCAACAGGAGCCGGAGCTGTCTTTATAACAATCTTTACTGTCCTCTGCTGGCTTTTCGCGCCGATTGATTATTTTCAGGCGGGCATACTGGCTCTTACCTGGCTCATGATGCTCACTGGCTTTCTGGATGACAGAAGCCCTTCCGGCTGGGGAGAATACAAGAAAGCGTTCCTTGACCTTGTGATTACCGCGGCAGCTTCCTTTTTAATCATGCATTACCTTTCAAAAACATCGCCCGATGGAAGAATGCAGTTCTGGTTTCCGTTTCTTTCTACGCCAGTGCATATTCCGGCGTGGCTGTATGTGATTATTACAACCGCAGTTCTCTGGCTGTCTGTAAACACAACAAACTGCACGGACGGAGTTGACGGCCTCAGCTCCACGCTTGTGCTGATTGCGCTTTTCACCATGGGCGCAGTTTTTTACATCGTCCTCGGGCACGTTGACATTTCATCATATCTTCTCGTTCCCCATTTAAAGGACGGAGCTTCCTGGGCAATCATAACATTCTGCCTTGCAGGCGTTCTTATGGGCTATCTGTGGCACAACGCGTTTCCCAGCTCAGTGCTTATGGGAGACGCAGGCTCGCGGGCGCTCGGATTTTTTATCGGCGTATGCGTCATGATCAGCGGAAATCCGTTTCTGTTCCTTGCGACTTCTTCAATCATCTTTATAAACGGCGGAATCGGACTTGTGAAAGTGGCGTTAAAGCGGTTCTTTCATATTTCAATTTTTGAAACGATACGGTTTCCTCTTCATGACCACATGCGGAAAAACATGGGCTGGTCGCCGACTCAAGTTCTTATAAAATACATGATGATTCAGCTTATGATTACCGTTGCAATGCTTGGAATCTTCTTTAAAATACGATAGCCTGAAAAAAAGAGGTCTGCATGGAAAAGCGCCGGATTGCTGTAACTGGGCTTGGTGCCGTTTCTCCTGTGGGAAATTCTGCCGGAGAAGCATGGAACGCTGTAAAAAACGGAATTTCAGGAATAGACCGGATTACGCTGTTTGACGCTGCCCGCTGCCCTGTGCAAATCGCAGGCGAAGTCAAGCAGTTCAATGCCTTGGACTATGGAATTGAAAAGCCGCTGCTGAGAAAGACAGCCCGGTTTTCGCAGCTTGCGCTGGCCGCAGGCATTCAGGCAGTGAAAGACTCCGGCTATGATGCGCAGTCTCTTCAGAAGGAAAGGACAGGCGTATGCATCGGAAACTGCCTCGGCGGCATGGAGGCAATTGATGAAGGCTACCGGAAATTCCTGAATCCGTCAGCCGGCCCTTCCCGGATTCCTCCGCTGACAATTCCGCTTGCTATTACAAACCAGGCGGCCGCAAGCATAAGCATTTTTTTTGCGCTGCACGGCCCGTCGCTCACAGCCGGAACAGCATGCTCTTCCGGAACTGATGCAATCGGAACTGCGCTTGACATGATCCGCTCAGGGCGCATTGATGTCTGCATTGCAGGCGGAACAGAAAGCGCAGTCACAGAATTTGCAGTTGCCTCTCTTGCGCAGCTTCAGGCGCTCACGCTGTCCGGCAACGAGAATCCAAAAAAGGCAAGCCGTCCGTTCGACATATCACGAAGCGGCTTTGTCCTAAGCGAAGGAGCAGCAGTCCTGGTTCTGGAAGAATACGGGCACGCACAGCGGCGCGGGGCAAAAATCTATGCGGAATGCGCCGGATACGGACAGTCGTGCGATGCATATCACATAACATCACCATGCCCTGACGGAAGCGGAGCGGCGGCCGCAGTAGAGAATGCCTTGCATGACGCAGGGCTGCATCCTTCCAGCATAGACTACTACAACGCGCATGGAACTTCAACAGTTCCGAACGACAGCGCTGAATCCAAAATGATAAAATCAGTTTTCAAAAGCTATGCTCAGCACATGAGCATTTCATCAACAAAAAGCATGACAGGACATCTTGTCGGCGCGGCTGGAGCACTTGAGGCGATATTCTGCATACAGGCGATTCAAGACGGATTTGTGCCGCCGACTATCAATCTGGAGCATCCTGATATTGAAGGCGGCTGCGATTTAAATTATACTCCTCATACAGGAGTCCGCAGGAAAATAAAGGCAGCCGCAAGCGCATCCCTTGGATTTGGAGGCCATAACAGCTGCATCATTTTCACTTCTTGCTGCGGAAATGCGTAAAAAATCAGTTCTGAAATCGGCTTGTCCGAATTGATTTTTTTTACAGGAGAATTTTTATGAAAGAAGCAAGCGTTTTTTTCACTGACTTCCGCGTCACTCAGGACGGAGGAATTGAGCGCAAGCTGAAAATGCTCTGCAAAAAAGCAGGAATCAGCAGCATTGATTTCAGCGGAAAATTCACAGCGATAAAGCTCCATTTCGGCGAGGACGGAAACCTTTCGTTCCTGCGCCCTGACTATGCCCGGGCCGTTGCAGAGCTTGTGAAGGAGCTTGGCGGAAAGCCGTTCCTGACAGACTGCAACACGCTGTATCCGGGCAGCAGAAAAAACGCCCTCGATCATCTTGCCTGCGCAGAAAAGCACGGATTTTCCCCGGCAACAGCCGGATGCCAGATACTGATTGGCGACGGGCTGAAAGGAACTGATGAAGTTGATGTGCCTGTCACAAACGGCGAGTACTGCAAGGCCGCGCATATCGGAAGAGCAGTGATGGACGCTGATATTTTTATCAGCCTTTCACACTTCAAGGGCCATGAAGCCACAGGATTCGGAGGCGCAATCAAAAATATCGGCATGGGCTGTGCAAGCCGGGCCGGAAAAATGGATCAGCACAGCTCGGGAAAGCCAGTTGTAAACAGAGACGCCTGCAAAGGATGCCGCCTGTGCGCAAAGGAATGCGGCTCAGATGCCATCATATATGAAGACAAGAAAGCAGTTATCGATCAGGAAAAATGCAAGGGATGCGGCAGATGTATCGGAGCATGCAGTTTTGATGCAATATACAATCCGAACGGAAGCGCAAACGAAGAGCTTGACTGCAAAATGGCAGAATACGCTCAGGCGGTATGCTTCGGACGCCCGTGCTTCCACATAAACATTATACGCGATGTAAGCCCGTGGTGCGACTGCCACGCCTTCAATGATGCGCCTCTCATTCCGAACCTGGGAATGGCCGCAAGCTTTGATCCTGTGGCGCTTGACCAGGCATGCAGCGATCTGTGCCTTGCCGCCTCCCGGTTTGAAAACACCCGGATTACAGACAATGCCGGCCGCGGACTGAAAATCACAAAAGACTTGTGGAAGGATTCAACGCCAGAATCAGTCTGGGACATGACTCTGGTGCATGCTGAAAAAATCGGGCTTGGAACACGGACATACAAGCTGGAAAAAATATAGTCTGAAAAATACATACGGAAAGCAGTTTTTAAAGCATACTGCCATCGGCTTTTATCTGATTATCGCCGGATGAATTGCAGCAGCTGCCGGTTACTTCACATCCCGCTGATTTTTGCAGCGCAGCACACACAGCAAAAGCAGGATGGGCGCAAATGCGCGCTCATCTTCTTCCGAATGCCTCAAGGTTTGCAAGCCCTCTTTTAAACTGAGGTATGCGCGCGCAGGCTGCCGTATCCATGGGGCTTGTTTCTCCGCGCTGAAGAAAATGATACGCAACACCGGCAATCATTGCTCCGTTGTCTCCGCAGAGCTTCAGCGGCGGAAAAATGCAGCGCACATCCGGCAGTTCTGCAAGAAGAGCGCGCAGCCTTGAATTCGCGGCAACACCTCCGCCAGCAACAACCGTTTTCAAGCCGGTATCTTCAACTGCCCGCAGAAGCCGCGACACAAGTGTTTTGCAGGCTGTCTCCTGAAACGAAGCGGCAATATTTTCAGCTGATTTTTCATAGCCTTTGTTCAGAAACTGCTCCGCCTGATGAATCACAGCAGTCTTGAGTCCGCTGAAGGAAACATCATAGCGGTGCTCGCCCTTGTCAATCTTCGGGAGCGGAAAACTGAACGCAGCGGAGCTTCCTTTCTTTGCAAGCGAATCAATGACCGCTCCGCCGGGATATCCCAAGCCGTAGAACTTTGCAACCTTGTCAAAGGCTTCTCCCACGCTGTCATCAATTGTCGTTCCCAGTATTTCAAGATCATCAAATCCGCTGACCTTTGCAATGATGCTGTGTCCGCCCGAAACAAGAAGCCCGATGTACGGGTAGGCAATGTCAGTTTCCAAGTGCGCCGCATACATGTGGCCGAGCATGTGGTTCACGGCAATAAACGGCTTTCCCGCGGCCCATGCCAGAGTCTTTCCAAATGTCAGGCCGACTAACAGCGCGCCCATAAGCCCGGGGCGGTTTGTGGCAGCGACTGCATCAATTTCATCAAGAGAAAGCGAAGCCTCCTGAAGCGCCTGACGGACTACAGGCAGAATCCATTCAGCATGCTTGCGGCTTGCAATCTCAGGAACAACACCCTTGTATATCTGATGAAATGGAATCTGAGTTGCCACAACATTGCTGAGAATTTTTTTTCCGTCCTGAACAACAGCACAGGCCGTTTCATCGCATGAACTTTCAATGCCTAACACATTCATATCAGCTCCTATAAAAAGTCAATAAGAAAGTTCGCGGCGCGAACTTGTGAATAAAAAATCTGACGCCATCTTCGGCAGCGTTTTTAGTACAGCTCCCATAAAAATTACTGTCAGTTTTTTGCCTGGGAAGGAAAGGCAATCCGATACCCGCTTTTTTTCAGCTGCGGATACATATCGCTTAAAAGCGGCGGCAAAATGCTCACAGACTTGTCCACATGCCCTATCAGAACAGCGGTTCCGTTTTTATTCGCGATGCCAATTCCACGGTAAATCTGCGCAAGCATTTCTTCCCTTGAAATAATATCGTCAATAAAAACATCCCGGTGCAGAATTTCCATGCCGCGCTCAAGAGCAGCCTGCGGCGCCTGTGTCTGCGCTGTTGTGCGTGAATCAACAAAATACAGCTCTGCATCGCTCACTGCATCAAGCACGGCTCCTATCTTCAGGACATCGCAGGAAATCAGCGAGCCTTCATGATTATTCAGCCCTTTCACTCCCGGCCCAAGCTCTGCAATATTTTGCGCAACCTGGCGGTATATCTCGCTCAGCGTCATATCCGGCAGAACCGCGCCTTCCCCCGGATACAGGCTCAGGTTCTGTGCCTGCATCGGCTGATGAAGCATCAGCTCCTGCCCGGAAGCCCTGACGATGCGCGCGCAGGCCGCCGTATGGGGAAGCTTCGGCAGAACAGCGACTGCGACAGGAAACGGAAGCTCCGTGTACTGCCTGATATTCGCAGTGTCATATCCTCCGTCGTCAAAAATAAAAACCAGTGTCGCGCCATTTTGTGCGGCGGGAATTGCATACCGGGAAGCAGTTTTTTTTTCAGCGGAAGGCGGCGTTTCTTTCGGCGGATTTTTTTTCGCATCCGGTGCCGGCTCCGGCTTTCTTTCAGGAGGAATCATGGGCAGACTTTGCAGTGATTTTTTTTCAGGCACGGAAACTGTGTCCGCCGGTTTTTGCGGTGATTTTTTTTCACTTACAGGCTGCTGCACCGCGGAAGAAATTTCTTTTTTTTCAGCAGGCTTCTGCGGAAGCGCAGGAACAGCTTCCTTCTTTTTTTCAGGAGCCTTCTGCGGATTTTCAGCCGCACTGGAAGCAGCAGTCTCTTTCCGGGAAGATATGTTTTCAGCCGCGCTCGGCTCCTGCATTTTCTGCTTCCGCTTTTTTTCATGAGGCGATGAAAAAAGAAATGACAGCGAAAGAAATACTGCGCACAAAAAAACAATCGAAGCAGCAAGCAGCATGACTTTTTTGCTGTCAAGCATCACCTTGGGCTTCTTTTTCCGGGGAGTTTTTTTTCGGACATGTCTTTTCACAGTTTTCTTTTCGGCTGACATTGAAATCAATTATATCCGATTGCACACTTTTTTTCAAACAGGCGGAAGAAGCGCAGGCAGCCGCACTAATTCAGCGGGAAGCAGCCTGTGCTACAAATCCGCATCTGGAACAATCAGCCTGAAAATTCTGTCCAGATCATCCGAAGTGAAATAGCTGATTGCAACAGTTCCTTTCTGCAAGTCGCCCTTGATCTGCACTTTTGTTCCAAGCCGGGAAATGCATTTCTGCTCAAGCGCAGCAAGATTTGGATCGCGCTTTTCATGGACAGCCGCTCCTCCTGCTTTTTCAGAAGACGGACTGCCGGACTTCATCTCTTTTGCAGCGGCCTCAGCCTGACGGACAGAAAGCCCCTGCCCTGTTATTTTTGCAAACAGCAGCCGCCTGTCAGAGTCTGTCTCAAGACTCAGAATCGCGCGGGCATGACCTGGCGAAATCACATCAGAGACAAGCGCCTTGCGCATATCTTCAGGGAGCTTTAAAAGACGCAGGCAGTTTGCAACTGTTGAACGGTTCTTTCCGACCCGCTCAGCAACCTGATCCTGATTCAAATTCCCCAGCTCCATCAGGTCATAGTACGCCTGGGCTTCTTCAAGCGGATTCAAGTCCGTCCGCTGAATATTTTCAATCAGGGCGACTTCAAGCTTGCGCTGCTCGGAATATGTCCTGAGCTGGACGGGAATCTTTTCAAGTCCCGCGGCCTTTGCAGCGCGCGTACGGCGTTCACCGGCAATGATAAAGAATGTTCCGTCCCGGGCATCCTCAATGATTACAGGAGAAAGAATTCCTTCCTTGCGCACAGATTCCGTAAGCTCGGCAAGCTTTTCCTCGTCAAAGTGCGTTCTTGGCTGGCGGGGATTCGGCTTTAAAAGCTGCGGACTGACCCAGAGCGTTCCGTTTTCATCGCAGGAAATTCCTTCAGGGAAATGCACTGCGCTCACAGGCGCGGCCTCCTGTGGATGTGAAGAAGCTGCCTGATTTTTTTCAGGCGCAGAATAGCTTTCAATTTCGGCTTCCTGCATTAAGGCGCCGAGTCCTTTTCCCAGTCCCTGATGCTTACCTGTCACGGCCGATCACCTCTTCTGCAAGCTTCTGATAGCTTTTTGCACCGACGCAGTTCGGATCGTAGATGCAGATCGGCTCTCCGTGGGAAGGAGCTTCCGACAGACGGACATTGCGCGGAATAATCGTATTGAACACAACATCCTTAAAATAGCTTTTCACCTGCATGACAACATCCTGGGCAAGGCGCGTGCGGCTGTCATACATCGTGAAAAAAATGCCGCCGATGACAAGATCCTTGTTTATGCTTTCCTGAACTTTTTTGACGGTCTGCAAAAGAAGCGTAATGCCTTCAAGGGCAAAATACTCGCACTGCATGGGAACAAGCACTTCGTCTGCGGCTGCAAGCCCGTTCAAAGTCAGAATGCCAAGGGAAGGCGGACAGTCAATCAGAATGTAGTCGTACTTGCTGCGGACAGGAGCTATGGCATTTTTCAGAAAATACTCGCGGTTATTCTGATCAACAAGCTCAATCGCAGCTCCTGACAAATCGATTGACGCGCTGATGACATCAAGGTTTTTCACGCCGGCATGCTTGACTGTTTCTTCTATTGAAGACTGCCCTGCCATCAGCTCGTAGATTGTAGGCTTTTTTTTGCTTACGCCGACTCCGCTCGACATATTTCCCTGGCTGTCAAAGTCAACAAGCAGAACAGACTTTCCGGCAGCCGCTATGTATGCGCCGATATTTATTGCGGACGTTGTTTTTCCTACGCCGCCTTTCTGATTCACAAAAACAAATACCTTTCCCATTCTTTCAGTATATCATGGTTTTCGCATTTGGTATAGTGACGGATATATGCCGCGCCGCATTTCCGCCCGGAAAAAGAAAAACGGCTCCCGTCCGCCCAAAAGCCAGGCAGAAGGAAGCCGTCCTGAACAAGCTGCATTAAACGCTACAAGCTGTCAAAGAATCCTTTTGCCTTTAAAAGCTCTGCGTTCAAGATTCCGCCAAGGGCAGCTCCGCGCTTGGTGTTGTGGCTCAGCGCGACAAATTTCACATCGAACACAGCGCACTTTCTCAGCCGGCCTATGACACACGCCATGCCCTTTTCAGTCTCGCGGTCACGCCGGGGCTGCGGACGGTTTTCTTCGTGGCGCACAACAATCGGATGCTCAGGCGCGCTCGGCAAATTCAGCTCCTGCGGCACGGAACGGTATGCAGTCCAGATGTTTTCAATTTCAGCAAGCGACGGCTTCTTGTCTTCAGGCAGATCGAATTCAAGCGAGACACAGGCTGTATGGCCGTCAACAACAGCAACGCGCGTGCATGTTGAAGAGACAAGAGGAAGCGCAGCATTTTCGATTTTTCCATCCTTGACAGATCCGAGAATTTTCAGGCATTCCTTTTCAGTTTTTTCTTCCTCGCCGCCGATGTACGGAACAATGTTGTCAATCATATCGAAAGACGGCACTCCCGGATATCCCGCGCCGGAAACGGCCTGCAGCGTTGTAACAATCATCCGCTTTACAGGATAGCCCGCGCTCACAAGCGCATGGAGCGGCATCATGTATGTCTGAAGCGAGCAGTTCGGCTTGACGGCAATAAAGCCCTTGCTCCAGCCGTGATGCTTTTTCTGCGCTTCAATCACGTCAAGATGGCTGCTGTTGATTTCAGGGACGAGCATGGGCACATCTTCTGTCCAGCGGTTTGCGCTTGCATTCGACACAACAGGAATTCCTTCCGCGGCATAGGCAGCTTCCAGAGCCTTGATTGCATCCTTGTCCATTTCGAGCGCGCTGAAAACAAACGCGCACTTTCCAAGCGCACGCCCGGGACTGTTTGCATCTTCAACAGTAAGATGTGCAGCTCCGGCAGGAATATTCTCCCCGATAAGCCAGCGCGAGCTGACTGCATCCTTGTACAGCTTTCCGGCGGAACGCGGCGAGGCAGCAACATACGTAACTTCAAACCACGGATGATTTTCAAGAAGCTTGACATACCGCTGTCCGACCATTCCCGTTGCGCCCAGCACACCGACCTTTATCTTTTCCATAGCAATGTTCCTTTTCTTTTCTAAAATAAGTGCGCTACAGGCCGCATGACTGTACCGCATCCTCTATGATTTTCTTTGCGCTGTCAGACACTTCCACAAGCGGAAGGCGGAGAACCCCGGAGGGAAGCCCCTTGCACTTCATGGCGTATTTTATGGAGCTGGGATTTCCATCGCAGAACTCAGCCCTGAAGAACGGCTGGAGCCGCCGCTGTATTTTCCGGGCTGATTCAAAATCGCCGGCAAGACAGTCATGCACAAGCTCTGCCATCAGTGACGGAATGAGATTTGTGGCAACCGAAATAACTCCGTCTCCGCCGCACGCTACAAGCGGAAGCGTCAGGGCATCATCTCCGCTCATCACGGAAAAATCAGGATTCCTGCCCTTGACTTTTTCAATCACTTCCATCATCTGGGAAATATTTCCGCTTGCTTCCTTTACGCCCGCCATGTTCGGCAGCATGCTGATCCGCTCAAGCAGCGGCGTTGAAATATTTTTTCCAGTCCGCCCCTGAATGTTATAGATAACAACGGGAATGCCGACCTTTGAAACTGCCTCAAAGTGCCGGAATATGCCTTCATCGCTCGGCTTGTTATAGTACGGCGTCACGACAAGCGCATAGTCCGCACCTGCCGCCTGAGCGCGCTCAGCATACCGCACCGCATCCCGCGTGCTGTTGCTTCCAGATCCAAGGATGACAGGAATTTTTTTTCCGCCGCTTTTCTCAAAGTCCGCGATTTCTTCCATGACAATTCTGATGATTTCATCTTCTTCATGCTCTTCCAACGTCGGAGTTTCCGCGGTAGTTCCAAGCGGAACAAGTCCGTCAATGCCGCCCTGCAGCTGAAAGCGCACGTTCTTGCGGAGACCGTCATAGTCAACCGAGCCGTCTGCGTTCATCGGCGTAATCATAGCCGTATATGCGCCCTGAATTCTTGCCATACTATACTCCCATAAAAAATCCGGAACAAGTCTTTTCAATTGTCTGATTATCGCATTTTGCAGGAAAAAAAGCAATCTTGACAGGGAAAGTTTGCAGCCATGTTGAACTGATGCATGAATTTCAATAAAATGCTTTCAGCACATTCAGCGCGAGGAAATGATATGGCAGGAAGCAGTTTCGGAGAAATGTTCAGAGTGACAACATTCGGGGAAAGCCACGGAGCGGCATTAGGGTGCGTAATCGACGGATGCCCGGCAGGAATTGACGCGGACGAATCATTTCTTCAGCATGAGATGGACAGAAGAAAGCCGGGAACTAAAAGCGCGGCTGTCACTGCGAGGAAAGAAAGCGACACTGCGGAAATTCTCAGCGGCGTTTTTGAAGGAAAAACAACAGGCACACCAATCGCTATTCTCATACGGAACGAAAACCAGCGCTCAGGCGACTACAGCGCCATACGGAACGTGTTCAGGCCGGGACACGCAGACTTCACCTATTTCCAAAAATACGGAAGACGGGACTACCGCGGCGGCGGCAGATCCAGCGGAAGGGAAACGTGCGCACGGGTTGCAGCCGGAGCGTTTGCAAAGCTGTTTTTAAAGACGCAGGGAACTGTGGTGACAGCCTATACAAAAAGCATCGCCGGAATCGAAGGAACAGAAACCGATTTTTCAGAAATCGAAAAGAATGAAATGCGCGCGGCAGACAGGAATGCAGCAGTCCTGATGCAGCAGAAAGTGTCAGAATTCAGAATGAAAAAAAATTCATGCGGCGGAATTGTCGAATGCATTGCGCAGGGAGTTCCCGCAGGCCTTGGAGAGCCAGTCTTTGACAAGCTTGACGCGGCACTTGCACACGCAGTGATGTCAATCGGCGCAATCAAGGGAATTGAATTCGGCTCAGGATTTGCAGCGGCCGGCTTAAGCGGAAGCGAAAACAATGACTGCATGCGGGCAGGAGCTGCATTCGGCTCAAACAACGCGGGCGGAATTCTCGGCGGAATTTCCAGAGGAGACAGCATTGTGTTCCGGGCGGCAGTAAAGCCGGTTCCAAGCATTTACCTTCCGCAAAAAACGCTGAATGAAAACGGAGAGGAATGTGACATTGTGATTGAAGGACGGCACGACATCTGCCTGTGTCCGCGCATTGTCCCGGTGATTGAAGCCATGACAGCAATCACTCTGGCAGACATGATTCTGAGAAACAGAGGAAGCAGGATTTAGCATGGAAACAATCACGCCAGATTTTTTCAGCCCGGATTCTTCCGGCCCGGATTTTTCCGGCTCCGCACCAAAAGAAGCGCCCAAAAAGCGGAACAGAAAGCTCCTGCTCCTTCCGGCGGCAGTCCTTGCGGCTCTGTTCGCTGCACAGGGAACCAGCGCATACCGTCTCCTGAATCCGAAAGAGCCGGAACAGCTTTCTGCCGCGCAGACAGCCGCCCTCGAAAAAACGCTGGACATACATTTTCCTGAGCGCAAAAAAAATGCCGTGCCGCTGCCGTTCCCGACAGTTCCGGCAGACTTGTTCATCAATGCGGAAAGCGCAGTCATAATCGATGCGCTGACAGGAAACATTCTCTTTGAAAAAAATGCTGACGAAGAAATTCCGCCCGCCTCCATGACAAAGCTTGTTGAAATGTATGTTGTGTTTGAGGCAGTTGAAAACGGCGAAGTTTCACTTGACGATATTGTTCCGCTTCCGCCGGAAAGCTGGGCGCGGAATCTGCCAAGCGATGCCTCACTCATGTTTCTGGGCGAAGGGCAGCGGGTGACGCTCCGTGAGCTTTTGCTTGGGCTTGCAGTTGCAAGCGGAAACGATGCTTCCATTGCAGTCGCCAATTATATCTGCAAAACTATGGAGGCATTTGTAGAGCGGATGAACAGCACAGTAAAAAAACTCGGGCTGGAAAAAACGCACTTTGTAGAGTCAAGCGGCTACAGCGAGCTGAATGTCACTACTGCAAAAGAATTTGCCGCGTTCTGCAAGGCGTACATAGAACGGTTTCCGTTCGCGCTGAAAGACTTTCACGCCCAGAAAGTAATCAGATATCCGCTGGAAAAAAATCTTCCGAAGAGCATAGCGGAAAGAACGGGAGACAGGCAGGCCGTTGTGCAGTACAACACAAACAAGCTGCTTTCTGTTCTTGAAGGCTGTGACGGACTGAAGACAGGATTCATCTATGAAAGCGGATTCAACATCGCGCTTACCGCAGAGCGAAACGGCGCCCGCTACATTTCAGTCACAATGAAAGGCCCTGGAACTGGAAGCGCACAGGGAAACAAGTACAGAATCCAGGACGGAACAACCCTGATGGAATACGCATTCTCAAAATTTTATCCGTATTCAGCCAGCGGCACAGATGCCCGCAGTTTCACCGTTGGAACCGCAGGCTCAAAGGAAAAAAGCGTGCTTCTTGTTCCGGCAAAAAAAGAGCTGTTTTCCGTTCCTTTTATTTATGGAAATTCCCCGAAGGAAGCAGCGGAAAGCATACAGGTCACCGCAAGCATCCCGCACATTATTTTCGGGCCGTTTGAAGAAGGACAGCAGTTCGGAATGCTGACGTACACGCTCAACGGAAGAGTACTCTGCACCATTCCCCTTGTTTCCGACAGAAAAAGCGGACAGACGGATCCTCTTTCGTGGCTGTGGGAATTTGCAGCATACAGGCTCTCGCTGCTATTTGCCTGACAGCTCACGGACAGATACAATTTCATATCCGCTGTTCAAAATGGCTCCAATCAGCAGCTCCAGCTTGTCATACGGACAGAAATCCCCTGCACTGCTGCCGTTCCCGATATCCGCAGAAAGTATGACTCCATCGTACAGATTTCCAGCAGCTATGCGGATCAGGCTGTCAGCATCGGAACCTGCCTTTTCCAGATTCTGAAAGGCAATGCGGCTGTCCTTGCAAAAAGGCTCCACGTATGCGTATCCGGCTTCCGCTCCGGCTGCCTTTATAAGAGCAGTGCTTTGGTAATAAGGCGCATGCCACAGCAAGGAAAGCTCCTTTCCTGTCACAGTAAAGAATTCATCTTCATTTCTGGCAAGACCGCGGCGGATAAAATCCTTGTCAATCACAAAATCATTTTCAACCAGGCTTGCCGTACTGAAAAACAGCGAGGCGCATTCATTTCCAGAAGATGCAATCAGCACCGTTTCCTTAGGATGACGGCGGATAAATTCTCCGTTTAAAAAGAATGTTCCTTTTACTCCGAATTTCTTAAGGATATATAAAATGCGTGAAATTCCTTCTGCATTCTCCATGGCATCAAAAGCAAGCGCAGCCCGTTTTGGAGCCGGACTGAACGATTCCGTTCCGCTGTACACTGGATACGTTTTCACGTTTCCTGAAAGAGAGCGGACAAAAACAGCATTGCTGAAACATGCGTTCGCTGCGCTTCCAAGGAAAACCCGGAACTTTCCGTTTTTTTCGGAAGGAGCTGTCTCAGCAGAAACAAGCAGGGAACTGCTCCAGACATTTTTTTCCGCATCGTATACAGCGATATCCTTTTTATTTTTCAGCCGGCTCTTTATTTTTCCGCCGTCCCACAGAGGACTGCATGCAGAAGAGAGAAACAGGAATTTTTCATCTCCTGCCAGAGAGACAAGCCTGACTGTTTCCAATCCGCCGGCATACACTGAACGGTTTCCGTTCCAGACAGCAGAAACTATTTTTTCTCCGCTGCGGGAAAGCGCCATTCTTTTCTGTGAAACATCATAGACACACAGCTTTTCAGAGTCAGTGAACGCTATCTTTTTTCTGTCTGGAGAAAGGACAGGCTCTATCGAATTTTTTGCTTCAAGCAGAGACCGCATCCCGTCCTTTAAAGAATACAAACGGCTGATTTTTTCACTGGCTTCAAGGCTCAAGGTGTCTATCCAAAGCAGCGGCTCAGAACCGCTTCCCCAGAAAACATCATACCTGAATGCCGTATCCTTATAGTCTGTCAGCGGAAAAAATCCTTTGACCGTTACATATTCACAGCTTTCAGTTTCGCTGACGGAACAAACAGAAAAGATATTCTCCCTTGACAGAACAGCAACCGTTGTTCCGCTGCCGTCCGTCCAGAACAAGTCCCGAAGCGGGTCAAATGAAAACGGAAGGCGACCCTTTACCGTTCCGATTCCAATAAGGGAAGCATACAATCCCCGGGTATACAGCTCATTCTCGTCAATGCAAAAAATAATATCGCCGCTGATGTACATGATGCTGCCCTGCTCCGTCCATTGAACGCTACGGATTGAGCCGCTGCCGATTTTTCGGTATGATTCGGAAATGCTGAGTTTTTTAAATGCTGCATCCGGCATTACAAAGAATACGCTTCCATTTTTTTCATACAGCAAAACCTTGCTGTCAGGCGCCCACTTTGCCTGCACAGAATCTCCGCCGGACACAGACAGTCCGTCAATAACAATTTCTTCCTGAGTCCGGCAGTCTGAAAGGACAAGCTGCCCGCGCGCATTTTCCGTCTGCCTGACAGAACACAGATAGCGTCCGTCCGGGCTTGCCAGCTGCGCAGCCATGCGCTTATATCCAGAAGGAATTTCAGAAGCTGAAGACAGCCACCGCAGAGCATTTTCTTCAGTGTAATACCGTGCAGTTCCGTATCTGTTTCTGATCTGAAGTTCCTTTCCTCCGTTTACAAGCTCCATTTTTTCCGGGAAGCATGTCAGCAAAGAAGGATTTTTCTTGATGCCCTGAGCGTCAAGCTGCACGCAAAAAAGCGCCTTGTAGGAATCAGTTCCAAATGATTCATGCTGCGCTGAAAACAGAAGCATATCATTGCTGTTCAAGGCCAAGTCAGCGAATGAGATTTTTGCAAATGAAGGAAAGGAAGCTGCTGATAAAGCAGCGGCAAGAACAATTCTAGTCAGTATGCGCTTTTTCATCATGTCATGTTCCTTTATTTTAAAACCGTGAGCGGATCCACAAGCTTGGAATTCTTAAAGACTGTAAAATGAAGATGAGGCCCTGTTGAATACCCTGTGCTTCCGACAAGCCCGATCTTTGTATCCTGAGTAACATAGTCGCCTTTCCTGGAAAGAATTTTGCTCATGTGTCCGTACAAAGTCTGATAGCCGTCATAATGGTTTATAATCACATAATTTCCGTACACTGATGAAAATCCTGTATAGACAACTTTTCCGCTCAGAGAAGCATAAATCGGAGTTCCTGAAGGGCACGCCATGTCAATGCCTGTGTGGCTGGAATCAACACCGGTAAACGGATCTTTCCGGTAGCCGAACCGTGAAGTGAGCCGGTACTTTGCGTGAAGCGGCTTTACAAACAGCTCGCCCATTGCTTTCCGCAGAGACGACGGATCAAGCTTTGCGCCCGGAATAAAAAGCTTTTGGCCTTCCTTCAGAATTTCAGACGACAAGTCATTAACATCTAGCAAGTCAGAAACAGATACGCCGTATTTTTTAGAAATGGATTCAAGCGTTTCATTTCTGGCAACCGGGTGAACAAGCCCGTCAGCAGAAGGAACAGAAAGCTTCTGCCCTGAAAACACAGAGCGCACATTCTTAATTCCGTTTACCGCAATCAAAGTTGAAATATTTGAAAGGCCGAATTTTCTGCTGATTCCGCTGATTGTGTCGCCCGGCTTCACTGTGTACGGCTGAAATGTCACCGGCTGCTTTATCAGAGGAGAATCTGCGACAACTTGAATTCCATCCTCAGAAAAAATATTTCCCTCGCTGTCAAAATATGAAATCCTGTCAAAAGCAAACTGGCTCATTGCGCTGTCAAGCCGTTCAAATTCATGCATCTCATCAGGATTGAGATTGACCACGTGAGCAAAGCTTTCAGAATAGGAGACAAGCCTGGAAACTGAAAAAGGAACAGCGGCGCACAAAGCAGCGGCAGGAACAGCCCATGCAAAACGCGAGGCACGCCTGATTTTTTTCCCCAGGACTCCAGCCTGTCCCTGCGCATTCTGCAAAAACGCACGGACATTGAACGTTCCTCTTGCTGCAAGCCCGGAAGAAACCGCAGAATAAAACAACGCCTTTCTGCGCACTGCGGCTTTTGCAGCGGCTCCTGCCGCATTCCGAATTCCTGCTGAAGGAGCGGCAAACCGGCCTGAAGAACGAGGCTTCCTATATCCTGACGGCTCAAGGCAATGTATGATTTCCATACAGTCATTATCGGAAAAAAAAGTGCAGTATTTAGCACTATTGACGATGAATAATTGTAAGGAACCATAAATGAAAGCATCAGGCGGCAAAGCGTTTTTTCTGTGCATTTTTGCAGGAATTTCCATCGGACTTGTTCTCAAGCTTTTTGTTATTGACATAGTATCAGTGCAGGGAATTTCCATGGAGCCTGCTGTCCGTGACAAGGAAACTGTCGTTGTCTGCAAAGCCGCATACGGACTGTCAGATCCGTTCGGAAGCGGAGCACTATTCAGATGGAAAAATGCACACCCGGGAGACATTGTCATTTACACATACAAAAACAGCCTTGTCATAAAGCGATGTGCCGCAGCACAGGGCGACTCTCTAGAATTTTCATCTGATACAGGATATACTGTATCTGTGCGGGGAAAAACGTATCCGTTGACAGAAATTCAGTACAATCTCATAAAAGGCAGTCCGGCCGTTCCAGACGGCATGATTCTTGCAATAGGCGACAACTATGAAAATTCAATTGATTCCAGAACATACGGATTTATAGCCCAGAAAGATATTCTTGGCAAGGTGATTTTCAAATGAACAGCTTCTTTAAAAAAATCCGCATTGGAATCATTCTCGTTCCGTGCCTGATCGGCTCCATATATGTCTATGTGAAATTCGTAAAGCTTGCCTTCGGGCCGCAAAAAAAAGCGATTCCGTCTCCTGTTGTCATTGAGCGAGGATCCATTGTGGACAGAAATGGAAAGCCGCTTGCAGTCCAGACGAACTTCTATCATTTTGTCGTTACCCCAAAGCTTATCCTGCATCCTGAAGAATTTTCTGAAAAAGTCTGCGGTCCGCTCGGCATGAGCAGGGAAGATGTCCTTGAAAAAATCACAACTGCAAAGAATGCAAACTTTGTCTACATAAAGAAAAAAATTTCCCAGGATCAGTACAGCGAGCTTTATAAGATAATTGACGAAAACAATTACTTCAACTTCACACGGTTCGACAAAATTCCAGGACGCCTCTATCCTGAAAATTCCCTGGCAAGCCAGCTTATCGGATATATGGGCGATGACGGAACAGGACTGAGCGGAATTGAATACTCCAGGCAGACGATGCTCTCTCCTGAAATCGGTCCTGACACAAAGGGAACTGTCCACGGAAACAATGTCTATCTTACCATCGATGCCGGACTTCAGTACAAGCTTGAAAAAATCGCCCGGGAATCCATTCAGGAAACACAGGCAGAAAGCCTCATACTGATTGCAGCCTATGCACGGACCGGAGAAATAGTTTCCTACATCAGCCTTCCTTCCGCAAATTTAAACGAATACAGTTCTGCTTCAACAGACGAAATGACGGACAGAGCGTCAGTGACGGCATTCGAGCCGGGAAGCGTATTTAAAATCTTTTCAGTCGCTTCATTTCTTGACTCAAATTCAATAACTCCAGATGACAGTTTTTTGTGCGATGGAACATATCAGCGCAGGACAAATTACGGCGAGACAATACGAATCACTTGCCTTGGATACCATGGCTGGCTGAACGCACGGACAGCATTGAAATTTTCATGCAACGATGCGCTTGCCCAGATGAGTGAAAAAATCAGCACCGAAGAATTTCTTTCATACATACGGAGGTTCGGATTCGGAGAGCGCACAGGAATCGAGCTTCCCTCTGAAACACGGGGCTCTGTAAAAAATCAGAGCGACAAGTACTGGTCTGCACGGAGCAAGGCAACAATGTCCATCGGGCAGGAAATAAGCGTAAGCGCGCTGCAAATGGTTCAGGCAGCAACGGTGATTGCAAACAAGGGCGTGCAGGTAAAGCTGACGTGCATCAGCAGAATTGCAGACATCGACGGACAAGACCTGTACATTCATGAGCCTTCATACGGCGGGCGCGTACTGAAAAGCTCGACCGCAGACTACCTTCTGAGCTGCATGGAAACGACAGCGCAAAGCGGAACGGGAACAAAAGCGTCCCTGCGTGATATTTCCATCGGAGTAAAAACAGGAACAGCGCAGATGGCAGATCCGGTGAACGGAGGCTACAGCAGCACAGACTTTCTTTCAAACTGCATGGCAATTTTTCCAGTTGAAAATCCGCAGATCATTTTGTATATCGTCATTGAAAAAGCAAAAGGCGAAACGTATGCAGGAAGAATTGTTGCTCCTGTGATTGCAAGGGCAGCGGATGAAATAATTGATCATCTGGGAATCAACAGGGAAGGAGCTGCAAGCCTTGAACATTCCGGCAGAATCACCATAAAAGAAAATGCTCCGCTCTCTGTCTCCAAGCTTGTGCCTGACTTCAAAGGCCGCCCGAAAAGAGACTTGCTTCCATTGCTTGGCAGAACCGATCTGAATTTTATTATAAAGGGAGAAGGATGGGTTTCAAGCCAGATACCCGAACCCGGCACCCCTATAACGGAGAACATGACAATTGAACTCTATCTGGAATAAAAACTGCTCTCTGTTCAAGGAACGGTTTCCGCAGCTGTCAGAATCGCTCGCAGCTGAAATTTCTGAAAGCGTAAAAACTGAAAAAGCCCGGAACGGAAGCCTCACGGCACAGGAAAACGGACTCATGCTTCATTCAAAATACAATCCTGAAAAAGAAGGAGAAAGCGCAGCGTCATCATTTGATCCTAAAAAAAGCGAAGCCGCGGTTTTCCTCGGATTCGGACTGGGATACGCCGCGCTGTCATTTGCTCAAAAATTTCCCGAAGCATCACTCATACTGATTGAACATGATGCGCCGCATTTTTTTTCTGCGCTGAATGCTGTAGACTGGACTCCTGTTTTTTCGCATAAGAAACTCATTCTTGCCATCGGTGCGCCGCTGGAGCGCATTGCAGATATTCTTGGCTCTTTTCCGCCTGAAAAGCTGCACATCTTTAAAAACAAAGCGCACACAGCCCATGATGAGGATTACTTCAATGCGGCTGAACAGATTATCATAAAAAACAAAAGCAAGGAAGAAGTCAATGCAAATACGCTTGAAAAATTCGCACGGCTGTGGCTCAGCAACAGCTGCCGGAATCTTGACCGCATGAAAACGCTGGACGGAATAGCCAGATATGCCCGCTTAGGAACAGAGATTCCGTTTGTTATTCTGGCGGCAGGCCCGAGCCTGGAAACTATTCTTCCGCATCTTGCTGAAATAAAAAAGCGCTCTGTCCTAGTCTGCGTTGACACGGCGCTCCATTGCTGCCTGAGGCAAAATGTCGAGCCTGACTTTATCATTCTTTCAGATCCGCAGTATGCCTGCTCCCTTCATCTGGAATTTCTTCAGTCGCCCTCATCAGTGCTTATAACTGAAATCGCAGCGTACCCTTCCGTATTCAGGTTCTGCTGCCGGGAAACAGTTTTGTTTTCATCTCTGTTTCCGATCGGACAGTTTTTTGAATCACAGACAGAAGAAAAAGGAAAGCTCGCTGCCGGAGGAAGCGTGGCTACAAGCGCATGGGACTTTGCACGCTTTTGCGGCGCCCGGGAAATTTTCATTGCCGGCATGGATCTGGGTTTTCCTGGAAAGCAGACTCATATAAAAGGCTCCCAGTTTGAAGAAAAAGCGCACAGAGAAAGCATGCGTCTCAAGCCCGCAGAAACTGAATGCATTCATCCGCTGTTCCATGCAGGGCCGTTCTATGCGCGTGACTACAACGGGAACACAATTCTTACCGACAAGAAAATGAGCCTCTTTTCATGGTGGTTTGAAACGAACTGTCTGCGCGCCGAAGCAGAAGGAATAAAGACAGCTTCACTCACTTCCCAAAGCCTCGCAATAAATGGAATTGAAAAATACAGCCTTGCTGATTTTCTTTTAAAGCCTGAAATTCAGCAGCAAAAAGAATCTTTTTTCGCCCGCTCTCAAGAAACAAAAAAGAACAAAGACGAACTGCAAAAGAAATTTGATCAGGCAAAAATCAGCTTTGCAAGCGGACTTGACTCGCTTGAGTCTCTTGCAAAAAAAGGAATTTCGCTGTGCAGCAAGGCAATCCAAAGCACGGTGCATCTTCCTGAAATATGCAGAAAGCTGGACGAGCTTGATATCCTCATTTCCCGCTCATCAGGAAAAGAAGCAGCCGCACTTGTATTTCCAACCCAGCGGCAGCTTGCAGCCCTTTCAAAGAAAATTGAGCCTCACTCCGAATTTGAAAAAAAACTGTACCCTGTACAATATTCAATGCTGGTTTATACTGAGCTTTTAAAATCCATACGCCAGTACAGAAAATTCTTTTAAAGTTTTCTCGTCCGCCGCCGATAATATAACTGTGCAGTGATAGAAATATATTACGGGCGGTTCTTTGAGAAATCTTAGAGGACATCCAGACGTCCGTAAATAATTTCCATACATCTTTTTTTACAGATGTTGCAATCTCCAATAGAAAAGGCCGGCGCTTCATTCAGTTCCGGCCTTTTCATCTTTACCAGAGCATCTCTAAAAATTGCAGTCCCTGGAAATTTCCAGCACAGGCTCAGGCGGAAGCGCAGTCACTTTCAGCGCGCAGATCTTAATTTTTTTTCATAAATACCGATAAAGAAGCGAACGGGGAAAATCATGATAAATTACAAAATTTCAGACATAACTCCTGACATGCACTTTCATTCAGATGTGCTTCTGGACACGCTTTTTCTGATTTCAACGCCGCCATGCCCGATTCCTGAGTCAATTCTGTCGCTTTTAAAACAGTGGGGATTCAAGGAACTGTTTTCCGATGATGAAAAAATTCTTTCAAAAATACAGGAAAAGGAAAAGCCCAAGAGCGAAGCAAAGAAAATAGATCTCGGAGAAACTGAAACGGTAGACTTCTCTGAATTCATGGAAGATGACAGCTCCAGCTCAATTCCAGAAGACCAGATACCTGAGCAGTTCAAGCAGAGCGAAGAAGTTGACCTGTCTGAATTCACGGACTCTTTCTCCGAGCCGCCCGCGCAAGAGAATCCGGCAGCTGAGCAGACAGCATCTCAGGCACAGGGCGCGGCCGCACCTCAGCGCATTCCTCCTGAAGCGCAGTTCGGATTTTCACCAGAGCAGAATGCAATTTCCGCAGAAGAGGACAAGACAAAAACTGAGCAGGCAAAAAAAACGTATGAAAAGTTTATGGAATTCATAAGCGACATTTATACAAAGTACGCCACAAAGAAAATAATTTCCCAGCCGGAAATAAACGGAAAAGTTCTTGAGCTGTGCAACTTCACACGGGAAAACAAAAAATTCATTCTTCGCATTTCCCCAAATTTTGAAACACAAGATAAAAATTTTCTCATAAGCCACAGCATGCGTACCACCGTTCTTGCAATCGTCATCGGGCTGCAATTGAAAATGCCGTATGAGCGGATTATTGAGCTTGGAGTCGCAAGCATCCTTCATGAAATCGGACAGATCAGGCTTCCGCCCCAGCTGTACATGAACAGCAGAATTTTGTCTCCTTCTGAAAAATCGCAGATGAGAACCCATACCTTGCTTGGGTATAACATTGCAAAAGAAGCAGGACTGCCTCTTACAATTCAGTTCGGAATTCTTGACCATCATGAGCGCGAAAACGGAACAGGATACCCGCGCCATCTGGCAGGAAGCAGCATTTCGCTTTATGCAAAAATAATCGGCGTAGCCTGCTCCTTTGAAGCCATAACCGCGCCGCGCCAGTTCCGGGATGCAAAGACAACCTACGAAGGCATGATTGAAATGCTGAAGAACAAAAACCATCTTTACGATGACACTATCGTCAAGGCGCTGCTTCTCAGCCTTTCCATGTACCCTATCGGCGCATTCGTGTTTCTTTCAAACGGACGTGTCGCCCAGGTTATCGATGTGTCTCCGTCAAGCCCCAAGAATCCGATTGTTCAGATTGTAGGAAGTATAAATCCTGACGGAACGCCCAAGCAAATTCAGACGGATGACAGCAACATAAAAATCGTCCGCGTCATGAACAATGAAGAATCTGCTGACTTGAAAAAAGCGCTGGGTGAAATACCCCCCCCCGTGAAAGAAATACAGCTCAGTTAAAAAAGTCCCTGATTTTTTTTACTTCCGCCTTGAACTGCTCGTCAATAACCGGCGGATGACTGTTGAAGAACAGTATCTGCTGAAGCTCCTCCTGCGTGTGAGTTCCCCAGACAGGAACAACATTTTCAAACTGATGCAGGAATCCGAAGGCCAGCGGTATATTGCTCACAACGCCGCCGTTCAGAGGCTGGGAGGCAATGCATCCGACTTCCCTTTCACGGCACAGCTTTACCACAGAAGCGGCTGCTTCCGCCGAAATCATGCTGAAAGGAAACTGGACAACTTCATACAGTCCGCTCAAAACAGCTTCCCGCGCAATGTCAAGATTTTCTGTTGCAAGCCCGATGTGCCTGACAACGCCCTTTGCCTTTAAAGCTGCAAGCCCGTTGTAAATTCCGTCCGGCCCGTTTTCCCTGGGAACAATAAGCGGATTTTCAAGCTGAAACAGATCAACGGTGTCGCTCTCGAGCGCGGACAGGCTTTCGTCAAGATCACGGCGGATTTCGCTCAGGCTCTGTCCGGGCGTTTTTGTTGCAAGAATGATGTTGTGCCTGATTCCGTGAAGCGCAGCTCCGAGCCGTTTTTCACACAGAGGCTTGGAACGGGACGTGTCAAAAAAATTCATTCCGCCTTCATACGCCTGATGAACAATTGCGCAGGCTTTCTCGTCAGCCTCATCACCGAAGGCTTCTATTTCCTTGCAGTCGAGGCTTTCCGCGCCGAACGCAGTTCTGCTGACGAGCAGGCTTGTTTTTCCCAAAGTCACATAATCCATCTGGACTCTCCTGTACTTCCCGGCAAAACTGAAATTCATTCCGCCGGGAAGCGGATTATCTGTTTGCAGGCCGGTAGCTTTTGATTGCGCTCTGGATAAAGCCGGCAAGACTGTCAAGCTTTACGCGCTCCTGGTTCATGCTGTCCCTGAAGCGGACTGTCACGGTACCGTAGTTTTCGCTGTCAGAATTAAGCGTATCATAATCAACAGTCACACAGAAAGGCGTTCCGATTTCATCCTGCCTTCTATAGCGCTTTCCGACAGTTCCGCTCTGGTCATAGTCAGTGACAAAATCTTCCTTGAGCAGATGCTGAATTTCCTTTGCTTTTTCTGCAAGCCCATCTTTTTTCATGAGCGGAAGAACGGCGACAGTCACAGGCGCAAGGCGCGGGTCAAGATGAAGAACAGTCCTGTAGTCCTCGTCCTGCCCCGGCTCTGCCACATTCTGCTCTTCGTATGCCTCGCACAGGAACATCAGGAAATTTCTGTTAAGGCCGGCGGATGTCTCAACAACATACGGAACATAGCGCTCGTTTCCGTTTTCCTGGTCGATGTAGTGAAGATCCTTCTTTGAGTACTGCTCGTGCTGCGAAAGATCAAAGTCGGTGCGGCTGTGGATTCCTTCAATCTCTTCAAATCCAATCGGAAATTTATACTGAATGTCATACGCATCTTTTGCGTAATGCGCAAGCTTGTCGTGATGATGCCAGTTCAGATGCTCGGGCGCAATTCCATACTTCAAGTAGAAATTCCAGCGGTCAGTCCTCCAGCGGGCAAACGTTTCGTCTTCAGTTCCCGGCTTGCAGAAATATTCCATTTCCATCTGCTCGAATTCGCACGTACGGAAAATAAAATTCTTAAAGATAATTTCATTGCGGAACGACTTTCCCACCTGGGCAACTCCGAACGGAATTTTCATGCGGTTCGACTGCACAATGCTCTTGAAGTCAGTGAAAATTCCCTGGCACGTTTCCGGGCGCAGATACACAAGCGAAGCGTCTGTTGCGACAGGCCCCTGATGCGTCTTGAACATCAGGTTGAATTCGCGCACATCAGTCCACGCCTTTTTGCCGCACGCCGGACAGTTCAGCTTTTCATCAATAAACGATTTCATTTCCTCATGGCTCAGCGTGTCAGCCGGCTTTTCAGGAATTTCGCCGCTCTTTGCAAAATAATCTTCAATCAGCTGATCAGCGCGGAACCGTGCCTTGCATTCAGTGCAGTCAATCATCGGATCTGAAAAATGCCCCACATGCCCGGATGCTTCCCATGTTGTGTGATGCTGAAAAATCGCCGAGTCAAGCCCTACAACATCATCATGAAGCTGCGTCATGTAATGCCACCATTCGTTCTGGATGTTCCGCTTGAATTCAACACCGAGAGGACCGTAGTCCCATGCGCCGGCCATTCCGCCGTATATTTCTGACGCCTGATATACAAAGCCGCGCCGCTTGCACAGGCTGATAATTTTGTCAAGCGTGCATGAATGATCACTTTTTTTGTCTGCCATACTAAAAACTCCTGTCTTGCCCGGCGCTGGAATGAGCCGGGTAAAATGTGCCGCCAGACTCCAAAACGGAACTTCTGTTTTGACGGTATTTTTTCATTCTATCATATTTTTTTTCTTTTGTGAATGTCCGAAGGATAATATGACCGCGCACAGCCAGCGTTTATAAAAGGCGGTGATTTTTCAAGCTGCTTTAAAAGTATGCGCTGAAGGACACTGACCATCCGTGCAAGAATGTTCCGTAGTCAGCCGTGAACGAATATCCGGCTTTCAGCGCGGCGTTCTGCGAAAAAGACAGGCATTCTTCAGCGGAAAGAATAGTGCGCAGGTGATCGGAATCAAACAGCGAAATCATTACGGACGCAGCCATTTTGTTTTTCCAGATACCGGCTGTGGTGATAAAGCCAGCCTCGCCTCCAAGAAGCACATCTGTGCTGTATGTATACTCCGGAGAAAAATAAGCGTCAGCACCGCCAAGCGCATACAGCTGAATCCACGGCGCAGGAGCTGTGCTTGCCCCGCCCATCAGATTTACCCGTCCCGCAAGATCTTCATCTCCGTCTTCATTCAGATTCGAGTCTAATCCTGCGATAACCTGATATGCTCCGTTGAAAAAAAACACATCCGACACAGGAAGCGACCGTACGGACAAAAGCAGCGCCTTCTTTAAATACGGCTTGTCGTCTGCAAAAGAGTACCGGGCATCGATGTTGCAGAATGACAATTCTGAATTGTTTGAATAGCCGGCCGGATTTTCAAGCTGCTCATGAGCCGTCAGACGGAATTCCGCGCCCACATATCTGCCGTTCGCATCTTTTCCGCCGCTGAACGCAAGTTTCCGCGAGCCGTGCGATTTGTCCGGGGAAAGCGGCGCGGCACTTTCCGCTTCTTCTACTTTTCCAAGCTTCCGTCTGGCAGAAAGCACCGCAACAAAACGTGAGCGGTATTCTTCCGGCTTGATTTTTCCTTTTGCCAAAAGCGCGTACAAATACGATGATGCAAGCTCCCACATTCCGGCTTGAACTTCCACAGGTTCATCCGAAAACGGAAATTCCTGCACAGACGTTTTCCCCATGCACACATTCCGTATGTATCTGTTCTGCTTCCGCGTGAACTGCAGCTTCTGGCTTTCGATTTTTGAATAATTTGAAGGGCGGTATTCCGGCTCGCCAATAACCCCGATTTCCTTCAATACTTTTACGCTTTCAACAGGCTCGACAATTCCTTTCAAAAGGTCGCTTGCGTGTGTTTCCGGGCGGGCCGCTTCAATCGGAAACAAAAGATTGTACGAGCAGTTTTCGCTGACAAAAAAATAATCAGAATAAATATCCCGCAAATCATACACGTGCCGCAGCATCCGGTCAATTTCATCGCTTGTAAAATTGAATTTGTACTCCCACATATCGCGCATATCGATGTCGGAATACTGCTTGATTTTGTCATAATACGGTCCGATTGCATAATACCCCGGCAGCCTTCCCGAAAGCCCCATAAATGCGTACATAACGCCACGGCCTGCGTCAGCTACCGCGCCGTAATTAATCGCAGTCGCCGTAATGCGGGTTGCGCTTTTTGATTCAACAATAAGAAATGTATGGCCGAACAAAGATGCCGGACGGCGCAGATAGCCAGAGGAAAATACAAGGAACGCACTTTCAATCTCTGAAGTCCGCATATTTTCCCTAAAGACCGCATCTCCATCATACGGAAAATCGCTGTCAGAAAGTGAAAGTTTTTCACACAGCCATCGGTAGCGTCCGGGAAAACGCTCTATTGCATGACGGCTGCCCGCTTCCGGCGCAGGCGCAAAAAAACTGCGGATTGTCGCCGCAAGCTCCGCCTTTGGATCTGTCTTGCCGTTTTTCGCACAAAAGAACTTTTTATCGTCAACAAGGCTCTTGTACCGTCCGAACAATGCCGGCTTATAGTGAAGCAGCGTGTGCCAGTAAGGATCTGTATGAAGGGAAAGTTCTTCAGCTTTTTCCACCATGTGTCCGGCTTTTTGTAACGCCAGCTCATCCTGGTTCTGCGCATAAAGCTGAAAAGCAAACAGGCTGAAAACGACAGGCAGGAGACAGCCCGAAAGCCGCATCCTGTCGCTGCACAAAAAATTCAACTTAGATTGCAAGAGAATGAATTTTGCTGCACACTTCCTCGGTTGAAACTTCTGAAGAAGAGAAGATTTCATCGAAGTTTGACTGAAGAGCTGCCTTGAATGCAACAGCATCAGAAACAGAAAGGAGCGTAGAAAGTGTATCAACATACTCTCCCTCGCCTTTTGCAATGTCAGTCGCAAGTGCGTCCATGTTGTCAGCAACGAACTTGTCTGCCTCTGTCATTCCGATAAGTCCGCCGTTGTATCCCCAAGATCCGCTTGTAATAGCGAAACACTGGTTGCAGCAGATACCGTTCAGGATTACACCTACCATGTCAAGAAAAACATTGTTTGTGTCTTTCAAGAGAAGCCAACCAAGACCAGGACCGAACTGCGTTGTAGCAAATGCGCTTGATGAAAGTGCAAGCATTCCGGCTGTAACAGCAACCAAGATCTTCTTCTTAAACATAAAAAATCCTCCAGTTATTGAAAAAAATGCCGCAAGGCATTTTTTTCAATACAATTTATGTTAAACAATGTACCCCCCCCGTAAGCTGTTTGTCAAGCAGTTTTTTTCTTTTTTTTCTCCGGAAGATTTAAATCTGCGGGCATTTTTTTCTGTAACATTGATAATTATTATCATTTCATATAGAATATAACTGCTATGGATTTTAACAAGAAAAAAAAGCACTCGCCTCTTCCCGCTGCATCTGTTTTCTGCGCTCTGTATATTATTTTTTCAATGCGCCCCACAGGCTCTGAAATTCATTTTACGCCGGAATGGACGGTAGACATTTCAAGCGCTCAGGAATATGACGGCAGCGAAGAGCTGATTCCGTTCAGGCTTGCGCAGACTATCGGATATTTTTCAGACAGCGGAAAAATCTGTTCGTCCGTTGCATTCCCCTTTAAGGCTGCAATCTCAAAAAACTATTACGCGCTGTTCGGAGCAAACAGCACGCAGGCAAAGCTGTTTTTTCCTGACGGAACTGAAGCCGGCATCATTTCAGAAGCGGGATTTCCTTTTTTTGAAGATGACAGAATTTATGTGATGCAGCCGGGCGGAACTTCCTTTGTGCAGTGCGACACGCAGGGAAACCGGCTCTGGGGATTTGAAAGCTACTCGCCTCTCACGGCGTTCGCATCAAGCAGCGGAGGAACTGCCGCCGGATATGCCGACGGAACAGTCATTTCGTTTCTGCCCGACGGGAAGCCCGGCCAGAAATTTTCCCCGGGAGGAAGCGCAGTAGGCGTTATTCTTGGAGCCGGAATTTCAGAGGACGGAAACAGAATCGCGTGCGTTTCAGGACAGGACAGGCAGCGGTTCATCGTAGCTGAAAAAAACAAGGCTCACTCAAAGATTATTTATCATGAATACCTTGAAAGCGACCTGAACCGCCAGACACTTGTACGGTTCAGCAAAAATTCCGACTTTGTTTATTTCAACGGAAAAGACTGCCTCGGCATTGTAAACCTGAGGAAAGCAGCCAGCAAAAAAATTCCAGTCAAAGGAAAAATTTCCCAGATTGAATTTTCCAGCAGCGATGACTTGACATTCGTCCTGAGCAAGGAAGAAAACACGTACACAGTCACTGTTCTGGAGTCATTTATATACCCGATGGCGCAGTTCAGCTTTGAAGGCAGCTGCTCCTTTATCCAGACAAAGGATGACATGCTTTTTATCGGACATGACACTAAAATTTCACGGATTTCAATTTCAAGGAAATAGCTTAGCATGAAAAAACGATTTTACATTGCGGTTCCATTTTTTTTATGTGCTGCCACATTCACAGCCTCTTCATTTGACTGGCCTCAGCAGGAAACCGAGTCCGATTCTTTCTATTCGTACTTCGGTCAGCTCAGGGGCGGCACAATCAGCTCGTCCCTTATCTTTAAAAACAATTCTGATGTCAAGGCATCAGACAGCGGAACAGTAACTGTCATACTGTCCGATCATGGCGATGACTTCGGCTGGTTTGAGTCCTCGCTTGGAAATTCAGTCATCATTTCCCACGGAGACGGACTTTCAACAGTATATTCAAATCTTGATGACGGCTCTGTTCCCAGGCAGCTTGAGGACAGGAATGAAGTAAAGGGCGGAGATTTTCTTGGAACAAGCGGAAATTCAGGCTGGCAGGACGGACAAAGCTGCCTCGAATTCAAAGTGTTTGACTCAAAGAACAGCTCGGCTGTAAATCCGCGTATACTTATGCCCCGCATAGGCAAAGAGCTTCCGCTTTCCATCGGAACAATAACACTTGTTGACAAGAACGGCACCGCGCACAATCTGCTTATTGAGCGCAGGCTTCCAGCCGGAACATATTCAGTGTACAGGACACGCCAGAATGTTGCGGTTCCGTACAAAACAATTGTCGCAGTCAACGGCGCAACAGTGGAAAGCATCTGCTACGATGTCCTCAAGGAAAGCGACGGACGGCTGTGCGTGCAGGGAAATTCCCGCTACCCGGCGGCAGAAGTGTATCCTGACAAAAACCGCCAGCTTGCAGGAAAAGCCGAGCTGAACAAAGGCACAAACACACTTTCTGTCACAGTTGTAAACATTCTGAATACAGCCTCAACAGTTTCCTACAAGCTTGACATTTATTAGCCGGCAGATGCAATGGCTGCCAAAGCAGAAAAAATTCCCGCAATATTTACATCAGCAGTAATTTCATGATATAATTTTTTGTCTTTTAGACAAATTCACTCATATCAAAAGGAGCTTTTATGAAACCAATTTTGTATGCACGGGGGGGGGTAGCCGCAGCTGCGTAAATTTCCTTTCTCTCATTCTTATGGCAGGACTCGCACTTTCAAGCGCATTTCTATATTCCTGTTCGCATGGAAGCAGCGGCAGCGGTTCTGACGATTCTGATAATTCTAACGGCAATTCCAATGCCTTGCTTTCCCGGGCAAACTGGAGCTGCACTACATCTGAAACAGAAACCGTCCTTGGAAACAAAGTGAGCGATGTGCTTTGCCTTTCCGATTCAGACAAAACCTTTGAACTGCACAAAAACATTTCCTATGATGCGGAAAACATCTCATTCTATCAGCTATTTTACAAAGGAACGTACAGCGGCAGCATCAGAGACGGAATGAAGTTCAGCATTGCAGAAGAACTTGACATCAGTTCATTTGACGAAGAGATGATGCAAATTTTCGGACTTTCAGATGCTGAGGCGCGAAACATAACTGCACAGGAAGCCCGGGCTGTATCTCCCGGACTTGCCGCAAAACTTTCTGACTGCAAGGAAAAACTTAAGAACATCAAGCTCAAAAATGTTTCAAGCGAAAAGAAAACAATGTCAACAAAATTTGATGCCAATAAATTTCTCTTGCAAGACACAAACGGCGCTGTTCATGAAATTACTGAAAAAATAACTGACGGTTACATCAATCTTGACGGATTCGTTTTTACAGGAAATCCATGCAACACACGGAAAGATAAAAATGCCGAAGACTCTGAGTATTACTGGCCGGGAACAGAAGCAGAAGGCGCTATCGCCTTGAAAAAAATTGCGGACGGAAAATACACCTGTACATTCAGAATGGACAGATGCTGGGAGGGAGATGACGCAAAAGATACGCTTATCAGGCTTGTAAAAAATAACTGGGAAATTGACTGGGGACTTTCTGCAATCGACAAAGGAAACAGCATTCTTCCAGCAGGAGCCTATATCACGGATGACACAAAAGCTGTAAACAACACACCTGAGAATGAAAAATATCAGAATCCTCGCAACATTGCAATCGCAGGCCTTGAAGCAAAGCGAAAGTATGATATTACATTCGATACAAAAAAATCTCCCGGAAAAATCTGCATAGAGCTGAAGCGGCATGAAATTTATTCGCTTGACGGATGGCTGTTTACAGGAACTCCAGTCAAAATGGATAAAACATATGAGAACGGAGGAGACTGGCCTGCAAATGAGGCAGACGGCGCACTGCCGCTTAAGAAAAACGGGAACAGCTGGATAGTTGAAAATGTTACATTAAAAGAAGGCTGGAACGGATTCAAGCTCTGCACACCAGAATGGACAGATGAAATCGGGTGGTCGCAAGTCGCATATTCAGAAGACAACATACATTATTACCAGGGAAATTCGGATATTGGAGATTATTATGCAGGCGGATTTGGCTATGCGCTCGATGATGATGATGTCATTGCATTTACCAACAGCAATACTAACAGTAACTTCGATATCTGGAAAGGCACGGAAACAGGCACACTAACGTTCACTATTGTCAACGGACTGATTCAAATCGAATCAAATATTGATGAACCTAACTGATAAGCTGTAGCACTGTTCTTATTTCAAACTCCGATGCAAGCCATCGGAGTTTGAAATCTTTCTCATGAACGAACGCCCCGATGCAGACGCCGGGGTAGCAAACCCTCCACACGAATAAAGAATCAGTGCTGCTGTTTTTAGACAGTGCTGATTCCTTTCATTCTTCTTTCACTGCCCGCGAAATGATTCCGCCGCCGAGCGTGACTCCGTTGCGGTACAGCACAGCAGACTGCCCGGGAGCAACAGCGCGCTGCATCTCTTCAAACATAATTTTATATGCCCGCCCGGAAAACTGATCTCCCGGCTGCGGCTTGTACGGCACAACATGCGCACGCACCGGTTTTGACGCAAGGCGGATTTTCACAAGGGCGTCAAACTCGCACTCCGGGTCGTAGTCCGCAGGCCAGACAAAATCATCCGCAATAAGCCCTGCACACAGCAAGTCGCTGTCATGCCCAAGCACAACAAGATTTTTTTCCCTGTCGATTTCTGCAACATACAGCGGCTGCGGCGCGCTTACTCCGAGTCCTCTCCGCTGCCCGATTGTATAATGCTCAATTCCCCTGTGCCTTCCAAGCACTTTTCCGTCCAGATCAATAAAGTCGCCTGGCACAGAAGGAATATCAGTGAACAGCTTTTCAAGCAGAGATGAAGGAATAAAGTCCTGGCTCTCTTTTTTTTCAGCAGCCTTCAGCCCTCTCTTCCGGGCCATTTCAAAAATTTCTTTCTTGCTCAAATGTGCAAGCGGAAAACGAACCTTTTCAAGAATTTCACTTGGAATCCTGTATAAAAAATACGCCTGATCCTTTGCCGCGTCAAGCGCAGTCTGTATCTGAACAGGACGGAGAAATCCCCGTTCGTCCCGGGAAGCATTTTCACCATACATGCAGTTCAGAGGCTCTGCTGCGCGGACTGCCCTTGCATAATGGCCGGTGCAGAAATAATCATAGCCAATTCCCATGCTCTTTATCCCGGAAAGCAGCGCGCCGAATTTTATAAAGCTGTTGCACCGGATGCACGGATTAGGAGTCCGGCCGCTTCTGTACTCGCTTTTAAAATATCCGATGACTTCTTTTTGGTACGCATCCTTGACATCAATAACAGCATAGGGAATGCCCTGCTCTTCGCAGAATTTTCTATTCTCCTCGATATCGTCCGATTCCTTCGGACTGTAGCAGCTGTCTGGAATTTCATATCCTTCAGGAAGTGAAAGCTCATTGTCCCGCCACAAAGACATTGTTACGCACGTGACATCGCAGCCCCGTTCCTTCAGGAGCAGCGCAGCCATTGTAGAGTCAACTCCGCCGGAAAGCCCCACCACTGCCCGGCTTCCCTTTCCAGGCAGCTCAAGTTCTGTGTAATTCATGGAATCAGTATAGAAGAAAACACAGCAATGCGCAATTGCCTATTAAACAGACAGGTAATTGCCGAAAAAACCTGAGGCAGAAGCCGGCTCTCCGCCCGCGGCAAGATGGCTCACATCTCCCATCCGCTGTATTCTGAAAACAGCTTCGCCCGGAACACGCTCTTCCGCTCCAGCAATAGTCACAGAGCTTGGCGCAACAAAAAATCCCTGCCACAGCTGAACGGGACTGATTCCTGTAAGATGCGACAGAATCGCAAACATAACGCCGAGATGGCACACAAAGACAAGCGTCTTTTCATCAAGATTTTTCTGGTCAGCCAGCAAGTGCGTATCAGCCTGGGCTTCCTGCTGCGTGAGGTGCGGAAAGCAATTGTACACCGGCATGTCCGCGCTTATGCGGGTATAGTCATACGAAGCAAGAATACCATCAAATCCGCGGCAGACTTCCTCGTAATGCGCCTGTATATTTCCGCTTTTCATTGAGGAAGTCCGGTAAAATGTATCTACGCTCCTGTATTTTTTTTCTGAAAAATAATCCCGCGGAAGCCAGTCCCATGCAAGCCGCTTTTTCTTTGTCTTCGCATCAGTTATCTCATAGCTGAATTCCCTGAGCCACGGGACAGTTTCAGCTTTTACAGGAGGCATTGCCCGCATGCAGGCAGCCGCAGTTTCCTGAGCGCGTCCCATCGGAGAGACAAACAGCTCCGTTGCATTCAGATGCGAAACACGCCGCGCCAAAAGCTCAAGCTCCCGCCGCCCTTTTTCAGTGACAGAATCATTTTCGTAATCAGGATCCCCGTGTCTAATAAAAATCAGATGCATTGCACTTTTCCTTTCGATATGTTTTTTATCCGGCTGACAAAATCGTCTTTTTCAGAGCTGACTATTTCTCCGCTTACAGAAATTTCCGCTCCGAAATGTTCCTGAAGCCCCGAAACAGCATAGCTGCTGAAAATCCGCTTTATCGCCTGATACGTTCCGTAGTCGCTTGCAAAGCTGAAGCTGCATTTTTCAGCATACGGCTCCGTCCGGCATGATTCGAGAACCAGCCGCGCGCTGCCGCTGTACGCGTGAACAAGTCCGCCGGTTCCCAGGAGCGTTCCGCCAAAATACCGTGTGACAGTAAGCAAAATATTAGTGATTCCGCTTCCCTTTAAAACATCAAGCACCGGCCTTCCTGCTGTTCCGCCCGGCTCGCCGTCATCGCTCATTCCGCATGTTTCCGCCTTGGCTCCTGTCACAAACGCATGGACAACATGAGACGAATCAGCATACCTGCGCTTTATAGAATGGAGCGTTTCCCGTGCCTGCGCCTGGCTTGACACAGGAAACGCTTCGGCAATGAACCGCGAATTTTTTATGACAGTCTCTGCCCGCGCTTCCTCGAGGAGAATATTCATCCGCCGTTTTCCTGCCCGGCAGCGCTGTCTGCCTCCTCACGAGACGCATTGCCGCCCGTGCCAATCAGTCCGTTCACACTCAAAAATGAAAAGTAGTACACAGGAACGCAGCAGTACATCTTTGAAAGAACCGTGTAGTACTGCATAAAGGCAAAGAAACCGAGCACAACGGAAGCAAATCCTGCTGCGCCGCGGTTCCACTGGGAAACAGCAAAATGAAACGCAGAAACAGCTGCGAGCATCAAAATATTTTTCATGCAGGAAAAAATAACAAACCCGATGTAATGAAAATAACGTCCCCTGACAATCAGCAGGCTTTTTTTCAGCGCGCCGGAAAAACGGAGCTTTCTGTCCTCAAGCAGCGCATTCCAGACAAAAATAAACGGAACAAATGAAAAAGCAAACACTGCAAGAAATACAATGCAGTATGAAAAGGCAAGGAACAGAGACTTCAATGCAGCTGCGGTCTCTTCGTCGGGAGATTCGCTTCCCAGAATTGCAGGAATCATCCGGCTGAATTCAGCAAGCGCCGGCTCCTTGAAAAAAAATATGACAGCCGCAGAAATCACAGCAACAGCCGATGCAACAGCTGAAAAGAAAACTGAAGCTCTGAACATGCGGTCCGATGATTCTGAAAAAGCTGAAAACAGCCGCGGCCGCAGGCTGCCTCTTCCAAGCATTGCATCCGTACACTGGGAAATGATTCCGCAGGCGACTGAAAAAATAACGGTGAGCATCAAAAAGGTGAAAACGGCAGAAAGCGCATATCCTGCATACAAAAGCCGCCCGTTTAAAATCATTGCCGGAAAAAGCCCTGTTGTAATCAGAAATGAAATCAGCACATTGAACAGAAAAATTGTGAGAATCAATTTCCATATATGCTCTGCAAGACGCGCCTTCAGAACAGCATACATTCTGCTGTACTCGGGACGCTTGAATTTTCTTTGTTTCCTGCTCATCTTCAGTTCCTTAAAATGTGCCGCCGCAGAAAGCTTCAGCTTCCGAGGACGGCTTTTCAACAGAAACAGACTCCGTTTCACGCGCTTCAAGGCGAATGCCGTTTGCCTTCAGTCCTTTTTCCTCAAAATTCTGAGCCTTGAATTCCTGGCTTGTAATTTTTATCCGGGGCTTTGCAGCATAGTGAAGCGTGAATTTGAATTTTGCGCGCGTATCAATGTGCAGGACTTCCATTCCGGCAGGAGCCATCATGTAGTCCCGGTTCATTATCCAGCCAGAAATTCGGCACCGCTTGATAAAGCAGAATTTTGTCCCGGGATCCCGGTAAATAACTGTAAACAGAATCGAGCTGATGATTTCCTTGTCAGCATAATTGCAGTACCATACCCCGGTATCAACAAAAAGCTTGTCAGGAACATCACAGACAGTGAAAATTCCAGATTTTCTGATCAGCAGAATTCTGTCGAACGGAGTCACCCTAAGCACTTCACGGCCGCCGTTTACACCAGTTCCAAGGTAGCCCTTGTCATCATAGCGCAGCGGCGTTTCACGCTTTACGATTTCCTTGACATTGACTGCGCTGAACGACTTGATTTCAGTCTGACGCTCCAAAAGCTGCGCGCTAATGGCACGCGGATCTTTCTTGGGATCAAGCAGCGTAAACTCCTTTATTTCCGAAAGGATTCCGTCAAGATATTCAACCGCGCATTCAGTAAGGTGCCGCAGCCGCCGCGCGATTTCCTTAAGCCGGGCATTGATTGCAGCTACCTGCTCCTTGTTTTTGCTGATGTCAAAAAGCGAGATGCGGCGGATTGGAATCTTCAGCAGCCGCTCAATATCATCATCGGTCACATCATGCACAAGTTCGTTTTTAAATGGAATGAATCCGTCCTGCACAGCCTTTGACACAGCCTGCGCAGTTTTCATTTCTTCAATGCTCTTGTAGATGCGCTCTTCAATAAAAATGCGCTCAAGCGTCCGGGCATGCAGCTCTTCAGTCAGATCAGCGCGCTCAAATTCCAGCTCGTCCTTTATAATCGCGGTAAGCTTTTTTGCGTAGTACTTTATGATTTCAGTTGCTGTCATTGCAACCGGCATATTGTCCTTTATGACAAGCATCTGGCACGCAATCGACTTTTCGCAGGCAGTGTACGCATACAGCGCCTTTTCAACATCCTTTGCATACACGCCGCGCGGCAGCTTGATTTCAATATTGCAGCGGTCAGTTGTAAAATCTTCCACAGAGCTGATTTTTATTTTTCCGGCTTTGTACGCGGCATCAATAGAATCAAGCAGATCCTTTGAAGTCGTATCAACAGGAAGCTCGGTAATCACAATGCGCTTTTCATCGCTCATGTCGAACTTTGCCCGCGTCACAATCTTGCCGTTTCCGTCGTTATAATTTGAAACGTCAATCAGTCCGCCTGTGGCAACGTCCGGGAAAATTTCAAACGGCTGCCCCTTGAGCGCCTTTATTTCCGCGTCAATGACTTCCCTGATATTGTACGGAAGAATTTTCGTTGACATTCCGACTGCAATTCCTTCCGCGCCGCCGATAAGGACAACCGGGATTTTTGCCCGGAACACAACAGGCTCCTTGTTGCGTCCGTCATAGCTCGGAATATATTCAGTGATATTCGGATTGTATAGGAATTTTTTTGCAACAGGATGAACTGCGCACTCAATGTAACGCGTGGCAGACGCTTCGTCTCCCGTGTACATATTCCCGAAGTTTCCCTGGCGCGCAATAAAAATGCCTTTGTTCGCAAGCACAACAAGCGCCGCACCGATGGAAGCGTCTCCATGCGGATGAAATTTCATGCAGTCGCCCACAACGCTTGCAACCTTGTGCATCCTTCCGTCATCAATCGAAAACAGCGTGTGCATGATTCTGCGCTGGACAGGCTTCAGTCCGTCCTCCAGATCCGGGATTGCCCGGTCGCGTATAACGTAGCTCGCGTATTCTATGAAATTCTTGTCAAACAGATTCTTTACAAATGCCATGCCTGCTCCCCTAAAAAGTCATGAAAAAGATTTAGCTTCCGGCTTGATTTTTTACGCATCAATATCCGCATTGCTAAGCAGATGCTTTTCTATAAAAGCGCGGCGCTCAGGAGTGTTCTTTCCCATGTAAAAGCTCAAAAGCCTGGGAACTGTCTTCAGCTGGCTGATTTCAACAGGCGTAAGGTGAATTGTCTGCGGCGCAATAAAGTCCTTGAATTCGCTCGGGCTGATTTCACCAAGCCCCTTGAACCGCGTGGTTTCGCATGAAGATCCGAGCCGCGCCTGAGCCTTGTCGCGCTCCTCCTCCGAATAGCAGTACACATTTTCCTTTTTGTTCCGCACACGGAACAGCGGCGTTTCCAGAATGAACACACGCCCCGATGTGACAAGCTCCTCAAAGTAGCCGAGGAAAAATGTCATCACAAGGTTCCGTATGTGGAATCCGTCGTTGTCAGCATCAGTTGCAATCACGATTTTTGAATACTTGAGGTTCTCAACATCCTGCTCAATTCCGAGCGCCATCATCAGCTGATACAGCTCATCGTTCTTGTAAATTTCGCTCTGCTTTTTTCCGTACATATTCTCAGGCTTTCCCCGCAGGCTGAAAATCGCCTGATAGTCAGCATCGCGTGAATGCGTCATCGTGCCGGAAGCTGAATTTCCTTCCGTGATAAAAATCATGCTGTTCTCGCCTTTCGGTCCGTCCTGCACATGAAAGCGGCAGTCCTTGAGCTTGGGAATGCGGATACTGATTTTGCGGGCGGCTTCCTTCGCTTCCTTCTTGACTGCGCTCAGCTCCGTGCGAAGCTTTTCATTCGCCTGAATTTTTTCCTGAATTTTCCGGGCAGCCTCAGGATTATGATGAAGATAGTCGTCAAGCCCGGACTGCGTCTCAGCAGCAATCCACTGGCGGATGTCAGTGTTGCCAAGCTTGTTCTTTGTCTGGCTTTCAAAGACAGGATCCTTTATCTTTACAAGGACGGCCGCTGCAATTCCCTCGCGCACGTCTTCGCTTTTGTACGAAGCGCCGAAAAAGTCATTTATGCCCTTGACAAAGCCTTCCTTGAATGCGGCAAGGTGCGTTCCGCCGTCAGCCGTATACTGTCCGTTTACAAACGAAAAATAATTTTCTCCATAGGAATTGGTGTGGGTGAACGCGAATTTCAAGTGAGTCCCGGAATAGCTTCCGATCGGATACAGCGAAATGGAAGCATCCTCCTTGCCGCCGATTTCCCTTGTAAGCAAGTCGAGCAAGCCATTGCTGCTTTTTATTTCCGTGCCGTTCAGCCTGAGCGTAAGACCGGAATTCAAGTACGCGTAGTTCCAGATGCGCTTTTCCACAAATTCCATGTTGAAGCTGTACTTTCCGAAAATCTGCTCATCGGGAACAAATTCAAAGTACGTTCCGTCCGGCTGCTTCTGCTTTAAATTCCCGGAGCGGCTGCTCACAAGCTTTCCGCGCTCAAACACAGCTTCCGCGCACTGTCCGCCGCGCACCGAGACAACACGGAAGTACGAGGAAAGCGCATTGACTGCCTTTGTTCCAACGCCGTTCATTCCGACTGAAAACTGAAACACCTCGTCGTTATATTTTGCGCCAGTGTTGATTTCGGAAACGCACTCAACAACTTTTCCAAGCGGAATTCCGCGCCCGTAGTCCCGGACTTTCACGCGTCCGTCCTTCACTTCAACTTCAACCGTATTTCCGAATCCCATGATGAATTCGTCAATCGCGTTATCTATAACTTCCTTTAAGAGAACATAAATTCCGTCATTCTGATTGGAGCCGTCGCCAAGCCGCCCGATATACATTCCGCTTCTCAGCCTGATATGCTCAAGCGCGTCAAGATGCTTTATCTGGCTCTCGTCATACTCCTTGGCAGCAGGCATTTCCTGCACCGGCATCTGAGGCTGAACGGATTTTTTTCCCGCTGAAATTTTTGCGGCGCTCTTTTTTTCTGCACACGCGGAAGCAGTTTTTTTTCTTGCCGCAGGAGCAGAAGCGCTCTGTGCCAGCTGTTTTTTTTCAGGCTTTGCAGAAACTGGTTTTGCAGCGGTCTTTGCCGCTTTTTTTAACGGAGCGCTTTTTGCAGGCTTTGCAGATGATGGCTTTTTTGCAGTGCCTTTCACCGGCTCCGCTGCCTTCTTTGCAGCAGTTTTTTTCCCCGGCTGAACTTTTTTTTCTGTCTTTCCACCCATAACAGATTATTGTACTATATATAGAAAATTTCGTCTAGGCGGAAAATAAAACGTGAAAATTCCAGCTGAAAAACAGCGCTCTTTCGTACTGCCGCAAAAAAAAGGCCGCCGGACGGCAGCCATATATGAACTCGGATCCCAGCTTTGCTTGAAAGATCCGCAAGCGCAAAAAAAAGACACCCCGGAAAGAGGCATCTGATTTTTTGCGGAAGGCGTCAATCGGAATCGAACCGATGCATAGTGGTTTTGCAGACCAGTCCCTTACCACTTGGGTATGACGCCATATAATTACATTTTAGCAGAAAATCCGCCTTTTGTCCAGCAAAATATACCGGTTCTGCACAAAATTCTTTTTTTTCCGCGGAAAAACTGAAAGCCGGCACAGCCTTATGAACGCATCGACTGAAGCCGCTCCAAAATTGCAAACTGCACGTTAAACTCAGCACGCTACTTCTGTGCTGAATTTAACCGCTCCCTCAGGACAAGCGTTTCCCCCAGAATTCCGCACAGGCACACAATGACAATTATGTACAGCTTGAGCGGAATCAAAAACGGCAGCAGCTCAACCAGCGCGCAGAGCATCAGGCTTGCAGCAAATGACGCGGACACCTTCGGAAGCTGCTTTCCTTCTTTTTTGAGCCGTTTCTTTTCTGCTGAAATGCTCACGCTGTAAAATACGAACAGAGCCGCATACAGCACAATTCCGGCAGTGCTCACAGCCAGCTGCGCACTCATAGCTCCTCCTGCGGCAAACAGCCTATTCTTTGCAAAAGAGCCTTTCTGGCGGAATCAAAGGCAAGCGGAATCGATGCAATCTCCTGCTCCGAGCCGATGCTCCGCCACTCAGTTCCGCAGACTTCGCTTTGCTGCATCTTCAGCTCGAACTGTCCGGGAAGCCGCGCCTCAAAAAACATATCGCATGTCTTGTATACAATGCCGCGGTATTCATACGTATTCGGAAACGCGCCGATAAACTGAAGGCGCTGCGGCGTAATGCCGGTTTCTTCCGCGCACTCCCTGACCGCGCTCACTTCGGCAGCTTCATCAGGCTCGCAGAATCCGCCGGGAAACGCAAGAAACCCTTTGCGAGGCTCCTTTGCACGCCGCACCAGCAGAGCCTTGCCATCTTCATTCAGCAGGACAACACCCACAGCAGACGCAACATTGCTGAACAGCTCAAGGCCGCAGTCCGGGCACTGCCATTTTCTTCCGCCCTGAACAGTCTGAATATTCCGGGAGCCGCAGTCGGGACAAAAATTGAACACATTATTCCGCATGAAAACAGTATATCACAAAAATGCAAAAAAAACACGCATCAGCCGGATTTTATCCGCGAATCTCGACATTCAGCACGTTTCATAGTATAGTTATTCCATGGATACTGTTCAAAAACTGCTGTCAGATGCACAGCGCATAAAGAAGCATTACCGCGCAGAACATCCGGCGTACAACGGAACGGAAGTGTGCCTGCAAATTCAGGAGCTGTTTATAAAGCGGAATGCTGTTGTGCGCACGCTCGCCTCCGCGTTTTCGGACTACTGGCTCAGTTCCCGCATCCGCACTTCTTCCAAGATGGACAGCGAGCCGACAGAAGAGCATCTGAATGTTCTTGCAGCGATTCAGGCGCTCATTGAAAATGATATTTCCGCAGCCGATGCGCTTTCTGCTGACGACTGGAAAGAGCTGTGCGCTATCACAAACAGCGAAGCTGATGACATTCCGCTCGAAACGCTGAACAGCCTGATGGCAGCCTTTGTAGACAAGCAGGCAATGTAGATACTCTTTATGGAAGAAAATGCATACGATTTGTGCGTCCAGTGCCCGAGAAACTGCAAGGCGCGCAGGACAGAAGGACAGACCGGATTTTGCGGCGAAACAGAGCAGCTCAGGCTTGCAGCAGCATGCCTTCACTTCGGAGAAGAGCCGCCGCTTACAGTGTTTGGCGGAAGCGGAACGCTTTTTTTTACCGGCTGCACGCTGCGGTGCGCCTTCTGCCAGAACTACCAGATAAGCCGGCAGGGAATGGGAGCTGAAATCAGCACGGATGAATTCGCCCGGATCTGCATAAAGCTTCAGTCGCTCGGCGCAGAGAACATAAACCTTGTCACCGCAAGCCATCACATACCGAAAACCGCAGAATATCTGAAGCATGCAAGGAAACAGGGGCTGAGCATTCCCGTTGCATGGAATTCAAGCGGATATGAGTCCGTGGAGTCACTTATGCTTTTAAAGGATCTGGTTGACATCTGGCTTCCTGACTTTAAAACGCTGAACCCTGCTCTGAGCCGGGAGCTTTTTCAGGCTGAATCGTACCCTTCCGCTGCAAAAAAGGCCGTCAGCTGGATGCTCGCCCAGTCCCCGCTGGAGCTTGCCAGCATCACAAAAAACGGAATCACAAAGGAAAAGATGATCCGTGGCGTCATTGTCCGCCATCTCGTTCTTCCCGGAAGAATTGATGATTCCATTGCCGTGCTTGACTGGCTGAAACAGAATGCGGACGGAAAAGGCTTTGTCTCGCTGATGTCACAGTACACGCCGGTTCCGTTCAGCGGAACAGAGGAAGAAAAAGCATGGGCAGGCAAGTCTCTTTCTTCATTTCAGAACCGCCTCATCAGCGCAGAGGAAGACGAAACATTGCGTGACCTTATCGAGGCATACGGCTTTGAAACGCTCTTTTATCAGGATGTAAGCGATGACACAAGCTGGCTTCCAGACTTTTGCAAAACGCAGCCGTTCAGCAGCAGCCTCTCCGTTCCCGTATGGCACTGGAAAAGCGGATTTTGCGCCTAAACGGGAGGCTTTTGTCATTGCCATAAAAACAGTTTATATGTATATTTAGGGTATCCCGAAAATTTATTTTCACAAATGTTTCCGGGAATCACGTATATTTGCAGAAAGGAATTTCTTGAGGTACCAATGAGCGACAAAAAAGACAATGATGAAAAAAAGAATGAAAATGATCCGTATGATTTTTTCAAGCTTTCAATAGACAATGAATCCGGCGGCAAAAAACCGCAGAACCAGCGGCCGCAGAAAGGCCCTCCGTTCTGGAGCATCCTGCTGATTCTTGCGGGAATTCTTATCGTTGTCAACATGCTCTTTTCCTCAAAGCCCGAGGACTTGATTGACTTTTCCGAATTCAAAAGCCTCATCGAGCAGGGCGAAATTGTCCGCGTAGAGCTTGGCGAAACATATTTTACCGGGTACACAGCGCCTTCCGCAGGAGAATCCCGGCTTCCGCGCGGATTCGGCTTTATGAGGCCGGCTGTCAACTCAGGAAGCGACGGCGTGTACAGGACAAGCGGAATTCTCATGGAAAATTTCATTCAGCTGCTTGACCAGAAAGGAGTTGAATACAAATTCATAACGCGGCAGAACAATTACTTCATTCAGCTTCTCCTGAATCTCATCATTCCGTTCGGATTTATTTTCCTCATGTATTTCTTTATCTTCCGAAAAATGGGCGGCGGAATCGGAGGAATGGGCTCAATCTTAGGAGGCGGCGGAAGGTCAAAGGCAGTCGACGAAGGAAAAGTAAAGACACGGTTTGCTGATGTCGCGGGAGTCGATGAAGCCAAGGAAGAGCTTATGGAGCTTGTTGACTTTCTAAAGCAGCCGAAAAAATACACCGACATCGGCGGAAAAATTCCCAAAGGCGCGCTGCTTGTAGGACCTCCGGGAACAGGAAAAACGCTGCTCGCCCGCGCTGTCGCAGGAGAAGCCGGCGTTCCGTTCTTTAGAATCAGCGGCTCTGACTTTGTGGAAATGTTTGTCGGAGTCGGAGCCAGCCGGGTGCGCGACCTGTTCCGCAACGCCCGCGAAAAAGCGCCGTGCATTATTTTCATAGACGAGCTTGATGCAATCGGAAAAAGCCGCGTAAACAATCTCGGCGGAAATGACGAGCGCGAGCAGACGCTGAATCAGCTTCTTGTTGAAATGGACGGCTTTGACAACGAAAAAGGGCTTATCATACTTGCCGCAACAAACCGCCCCGACATTCTCGACCCTGCGCTTCTGCGCCCCGGACGGTTCGACCGCCAGATTGCCGTGGACAAGCCGGATGTAAAGGGCCGCGAAGAAATTCTCCGTCTTCATGCAAAGAATGTCAAGGTAGATTCCAGCGTGGACTTTGACGCGCTCGCCCATGCAACAAGCGGATTCGCCGGAGCTGATCTTGCAAACATTGTCAATGAAGCTGCGCTTCTTGCAGTGCGCAACGGACGGAAAGTCGTTCTTATGGAAGATTTTGACGAGGCGATTGAAAAAACACTTGTCGGACTCAAGAAAAAATCCCGCGTTGTAAAGGAAACTGAACGCAAGATTGTCGCATATCATGAGACAGGACACGCCCTTGTTGCCGCATTCACTCCAGGCAGCGATCCTGTGCACAAGATTACAATCATCCCGCGCGGAATGGGCGCTCTTGGCTACACCTTGCAGCGTTCCGAAGACGAGCAGTTCCTGTACAGCCGGAAAGAGCTTCTCGGCCAGATTGATGTGCTGCTCGGAGGACGCGCAGCGGAGCAGATTGCATTCGGCGAAATCAGCACAGGCGCTTCAAATGATATCAGCAGAGCCACAGACATTGTAAAGCGCATGATTACAGACTACGGAATGAGCGAGAAATTCAGCAATGTCACTCTTGGAAAAAGCGGACGCGGATACGGCGGCGCTCAGGAGCCGGAGCTTGTGCGTGAATTCTCTGAAGAAACGCAGAGATACATAGACGAAGAGATTGCAAAAATTATAAATGAACGGTATCAGGCTGTCATAAAGACGCTGAAAAAGCACAGCACGCTCCTTGAATACATTGCCAAGCGGCTTCTGGAAAAGGAAACAATGGAAGGAAAGGAATTTCAGGAAATTGTTCAGGCAGAAAACCATTGCAGCGAGCTTGAGGCGGACGCTTCCCAGAAAACAGAGGAAACTGAAACACCAAAAAAAACAAGAAAACCCCGGACAAAAAAGACCGGGGCATAGCAGTTATTCTGAAAAAACGGCTGGACACCTGATGCCCGGCCGTTTTTTTTCACTGCAAAAAAAGCTACAGGTTTTCACGGAGCTCAAAGCCGTACCGCTCATGCCCGGGAAAAACGAGTGTATTCCCCGGAATCACTGAATAAATCCGGCTCAGGCTCTTTTTCATTTCTGATTCGCTTCCTCCATGAAAATCAGTTCTTCCCCATGAATGAAAGAAAACAGTGTCTCCGCTTATAAGCAGTTTTTCAGCCTCATTGTACAGACAGCACGAGCCTTCTGTATGCCCCGGCGTATGAAGAACGCTCCATTTTTCAAGCCCCGGAACAGAAAGATACGAAGACAGCTGCTTTCCGTCCTCAAGGAAAAAGTCAGGCCCGGGAAGCTGAGAAACAGACGGCAGAAAATCAAGGAAGCACGCCTGCCGCAGGGAACGCTCCTGAGCCGCGGCACAGTCCTTTCCGATAAGCGGCGCATCCTTTTCATGAATAAGAACTGCCGCCTGCGGAAAATTCTGCTTTACGGCGGAAAGACCTGCCACGTGATCAAAATGCCCGTGCGTCAAAACAACAGCGCACGGGACAAGAGCATTCGCAGCAAGAAATTCAGGCAGCACTTTTTCGTCCTGGCTGAAACTGCATCCTGCCGGATCTACAATAAGCACTTTTGAGCCGGACAGAGGAACAATGCATGTGTTCACTCCGAGCGGCCCTGTCCTGAGCACAGAAACTGCACCGGCCATTTTCAATATGCAGCTCCGTCACCAAAATGCGACTTTACCTGCCCGTCATCAGTTGTCTCCGAAAAAGGCTTGTCTTCCGCAGGAGAGCTGTCCATGGAAGCCGCAAATGCGCTCTGTTCCGCGGCAATCTTTGCTTCTTCTGCATTCTCCAAAGTTTCAGCATGGGCATCGTTTGTCACATGAGCCGGAATTGCATCATCTGCTGCCGCAGCTGGCTGTCCGGCGCTGTCTGCCGCATACGGCTGCTCCTGTCCAAGCTCTTCCTCGTCCTTTTTGCGTGAATAGCTTACACTGAGCTTTCTGCCGCGGTATTCATATCCGTCAAGCGCTTTTATAGCCTTGCCGCAGTCTTCTGAAAAAAGCTGGATAAATGAATAGTTTGAAAGCACCCTGATTTCACCAATGCGCGAACGGTCGAATCCTGCCACACTCACAAGCAGCCCTACCAGGTCACGCGGAAAAACGCCGCGGCTTCTTCCGACACTGATAAAAATCGTATTTGCCACAGACGGATCAATCGTTACGCGGGGCATCCGTTCCTGGCGTTCCTTGCGCTCTTCCTGATGCTTTTCTGCCTGGCGCGAATCATTTCTGCTGTAACGTTCTGTCCTTTCTGAACGGCTGAACCGGTCGCTCTTTTCAGTGCGGCTGAAGCGGTTGCTTTTAAATCCGTGGTTTGCATTTTTAATAAGCAATGCGGCCACATAGCTTCTCCGCGAAAAAGGAACATGCTTCTTAAACAGCTTTTTAATCTGCTTCAGAGCTTCAATTTCTGCATTGCTTGCACTTTCAACACGTGCGGCTGCGTCTGTCAAAAAAGATACAATCTGATCTTCATGTAAAACAAATTCTTCACGGCTATTGCCATACGACATAATCAATACTCCTTAAAAGCTGAACGCGCCTGTTTCTGCGGCTTCGTTCCAGCTTCTTTTAAAATAAATTTGCAACATACCCGGAGCCTATTCTTTTAAAAGAAAACTGAGCTAACAGCGACTCCATTGACTCCGGTATAACTGCACCTGCAATCAAAACCTGCTGAATTCCGCTTTCTGCCAGTGAAACCAGGCATTTATGCAGCAGCTCTCTTCCAATGCCTAATCCGCGGAAATTCTGAACGACATAAAAATCGGTTGCCAAAACCGTTTTTTTTGCCGAGGACGGACAGAAAGAAACCAAGAAGCAGCCGAGAAACTCATCCGAGTGCGAATAGCAAACAAATCCATACTTATTCGCACTGCCGGAAAAGCCGGACTGACGCCGCCATAGCTCAGCTACAGAAGCCCCAAGCTCGCCTTCAAGCTGGCTTTCATATTCTTCTGTCATTGCTTCAACTGCGCGGTCAACGCATTCCTTGTCCCTGACAGAATCGTATTTTACGAATTCAAAATCATCCTGAACAAGATATTCCGTTTCGCTAGAGGAATCATCTTCTTCAAGCGCTTCCAAACCCCATGACTCGCGCAGTCTGCTGTACCATTCAGTGACTTTGGAAAGCATAACTTTGTTCTTGTATGCAAACCATCTTTTTTCAACCTCAGGATACGCTTTCACTATACTTTTAAAATTCCTAAAAACCCCCCTTCTGCTTTGCAAGCACCGTTTGAGTTCGCTGCGGGCAAACGGCGAGCGGCAGCTTTCCGCAAACTGCTCCATCAGGGAAAAGCCGTCATCACTCGTCCAAGCCGGAAGCGAATACCGTTTTTCTTCATCGGCCGCCACTTCCCCTTGAATGCCGTCCCCTGAAAAACAGGCCTTTACAACCGCTTTTTTTTCCGCATCCAGAACGCTTTGCGAATTCTGGTCTTCCATTGCGAAAAGAATATCGTTTTTCAGGGAATCAGTCAGTTCAAATGTCATGCAGGCCGGATAAAGCTACTGTAATTCCGAGCGCGTTTCTATAACCTTGCTGATCAGTCCGTATTCCACGGATTCTTCCGCAGTAAGCCAATAGTCGCGGTCTGTATCCCTTGAAACCTTTTCAAGCGGAGTTCCTGTCTGCCGGGCAATGATTTCATTGATTTTTGCACGCGTCTTTGCAAGCTCTGCCGCGTGAATTTCAATATCAGTCGCAACACCTTTCATTCCGCTGGAAGGCTGATGAATCAGATAGCTCGAATTCGGAAGCCCGAGCCTGCGCTCCTTCGGCACAGAAAGCAGAATCAATGCCGCGGCACTGGCAATAAGCCCCATTCCCACAATATAGACAGGCGCGCTTATAAAGCGGATCGTGTCAAAGATTGCAAAGCCGGCATACACATCGCCGCCCGGGCTGTCAATAAAAAGATAAACCGGCTCGCTGCTGTCAGCCTCCAGAATCAAAAGCTGCCGCACGGTTTTTTCAGCAAGCTCCTCGCAGATTTCTCCGCTCAAAAGGATCTGCCTTGTCTTTAAAAATTTTTCAGCAAGCGGATCGCCCGCCGCACTTTCGGCCTTTTTTTCCTCTTTTTTTTCTTCTTCCAAAACAACATTGTCCAAAACTGTATTCATTGCAACTCCAAACTGACGGGCTTTTTTCCAAGTCCGCTATGACAGTAAAACTTTCTTTTAATATACTAAAAATCAGCCTTGTTTTCAATATTCTTTGCTTCGTTCCAGAAAGCAAGCATGGCTTTATCATTTTCACATTTCATTTCAAGGCCGCTTTCCTTCATGCTTTTTTCCACTGACAAAAAGCGCTTTTTGAATTTCTGCACGGCATTTTCCAGTGCAATGCACGGATTAACGCCAAGCTTGCGGCTCAAGTTAACTGACGCAAGCAAAAAGTCTCCGACTTCCTCTTCAAGGCTGTCACAGTCAGCCTCTTGCATTTCGCGCAGCTCCTCCAGCACTTTTTCCCGGGCCTGGCCAGCGGACCGCCAGTCAAATCCGGCCTCCGCCGCTTTCTTCAGCATCTTATACGCCTTTAAAAGCGGCGGAAATTCCTTTGGAACGGAAGCAAGCGCGCTGTCTGCCGTCCTGCCTTCAAGATGCTCCTTTATCTGTTCCCACTGATTTTTTTCTTCCGAAACAGTGCCTATGCTCCGCTCCGTTTCTGCACCGGCAAACACATGGGGATGCCGCCGCACAAGCTTAGCGCACACTTCGTTCAGGCTCCGGGACACATCGAATTCATTCTGCTCTTCATAGCAGCGCGCAATCAGAACCAGATTAAAAAACACATCGCCAAGCTCTTCCTGCACATGAGCGGAATTATGTTCACAGATTGCATCGACAGCTTCAAACGTCTCTTCAATCAGCGTTTCCCGGAGCGTCTGCGGAGTCTGCGCCCTGTCCCACGGACATCCGCCGGGAGAACGCAGCAGCGCCGCAAGCTCGCAGAGCCGGTTGAATGCCGCAGCAGACGGTGAAAGCTCCGCAATTTTTTTTGTCAGCTCTGATTCTTCCATCCTGCCCTCACTTTGCCTCAGGAACCACTTTTTTCTTTCCCCATTCGGGAATCAAAACAGCAGGATCCCTTGAAACAAGCATTTTTGCAAGCAGCAGCTCAGCCTGAGGAAAAACCTGGGAAAGCAGTATGCGCTCATCCTCTGTAAATTCGCCAAGCACAAATCCGGCCACATCTCCGTGCGCAGGCTTTCCAATTCCGAGCCTGAGCCGCCAGAAATCCGCAGTTCCCAGAATTTCCTTTGCAGAGCGAAGCCCGTTATGGCCGCCAAGTCCGCCGGACCATTTTGCGCTCACCGTTCCCAGCGGAAGCTCAATTTCATCATGCACCACAAGAATACGGCTGGATGGAATTTTAAAGAATCTGGCAGCTTCTCCAACCGCCTGTCCGCTCAGATTCATGTATGTCAGAGGCTTCAGGAAGTGCAGCTTTTCAGGATGATCTGAAGGAACCGGAACAGTTCCGTCAGGACGCGTTTTCAGCAGGCCGGAATCCTTCAGCCAGCCGAGCATGCTGTCATAGCCTGCGCACGCATACTCAGCCTTGAATTTCTGCTGCCACAAAAGATGCGGAGCAAAAGCGAGCGAATCCTCAAAGAGCCATGCGGCGTTGTGCCTCGTTCCGCTGTATTCCCTTCCAAAGTTTCCTAAAAACGCAACAAGTTCAATCATGCCCCTAATTATAGCAGATTTTCCCTTTCTTTCTCAATCCGTTTCCGTTCAGGCAGGGACTCCAGCATTTCCAATGAACGAATCTCGCCGCAAGCACCAGGGAATGCCTCTCCGCGCGAATAAAAAAACCGGGCTTTCTGAAAAAGCCCGGCCATGCAGGAAACTGTTTTTTGCAGGAACCGCTATTCCTTTACGCCGCCAGCAGTTACACCGCCGATAATATAGCGAGAAAGGAAGAAGTAAATTACAATCAGCGGAAGAATTGCCGCAGTCATAAGCGTGTAGTTAACGCCCAGATCGAACATCATGTAGTCCGCGCTGCGCGCATTCGCAATGACAATCGGAACTGTCCACAGCTTTTTGTCGCTGATGACAAGCGCCGGGATAAAGTAATTGTTCCACGATGTGACGAACGAAAAGATTGCCTGAACAGCAAACGCGGGCTTCATCATCGGAACGACAATCGCATTGAACGTATAAAATTCATTGCTTCCGTCCACACGGGCCGCTTCCACAATTGAATACGGCAGCGTTGCTTCCATTGACTGGTACATATAGAAGAACACGACAGGCGCGGCAATTGAAGGAACAATCAGCGGAATATAGCTGTTGATAATTCCCATGTCTGTAATGAGCTTCAAGAAACCGAGCGTGGAAACCTGTGTCGGAACCATCATGACAGCCATAATAAACTTGAACGCAGTTTTCTTTCCCTTGAAATTGTACATATAAATTCCATAGGAAGTCATGGCTGAAAAATAAGTAGTGACCGCAGCCGTAAGACAGGCAATAAAAAGGCTGTTTCCCAGTCCGCGGAAAATCGGATAGCTTGTTCCGTAGACTTTGCGCTCAACCTGCTGTCCCCCTACAATGTCAAACCACCTCTCCGGCTTGATAAACTGCTTGATATGCAGCCACAGCTGTGTTCCCGGAATGATAGAGAATCCTGACTGAATCTGCGGATGGCTTCTCGTAGAGTTGATGACCATGATGTAAAACGGGAACAGTGACAAAATCGCCAGAATAACTAAAACAACATAGCAGACAGTTCTACGGGCATGAAGCATTTTCCCTTGGCTCTGAAATTTTTCCATAAAAGTATCTCCTATCTCTTGTTCTGGTACTTGCTCATTGTTGTCTTATACACAAGTCCGCTCAAAACACCGGTAACTGCAAACAGAAGCACAGAAATAGCGCCAGCCGGACCGTAGTTTTTGCTTGAAAGATGGGCATTCAGCTTCATGATGATAGTCATGGAAGTTCTGTCCGGGCGTCCTGATGAATTTGTCAAAATCTGCGGAACATCGAACATCTGGATTCCGCCGATCAGGGACGTAATGAACACATAGACAAAAATCGGCAGCAGCAGCGGCATTGTCACTTTAAAGAAAACCTGGGAAGGAGTTGCACCGTCAATGCGCGCAGCTTCAAACAGGCTGTTGTCAATTCCCATGACACCTGCCATCAGCAGAATTGTTGTGTTTCCGTACCACATCAGAAAGTTCATGACAGCAACAAGGCTCCGTGTCCATGCGGTGGAATTAAAGAAGTACACAGGCTCCGTTATCAGGTTCGCTGACTTGAGCATTCCGTTTACCGGGCCGTTCGGCGAGAACAGGCTGAAGAACAGCATGGCGAACGTAGCAGCCATAATCAGGTTCGGCAGATAAATGACTGTCTTAAAGAATCCCTGGAACTTCAAGTTAAGCTCTGTATTGGTAAACCAGACCGCAAGCAGCAGGGACACGATAATCTGCGGAATAAATCCCATAGCCCACATAATCAGAGTGTTCAGAAAGTACTTACCAAGGCTGTCACCGGCAGAAAATATAGCTTTGAAGTTTTCAAGGCCGATAAACGTAGGCCCGACTGTCATAAGCCCGACACGGTAGTACTCAAACAGGCTGTACACAAATGTTGTCAGCAGCGGAATAAGCGAAAAAACAATATAAATGATGAAGAAAGGCGCAATAAAAAGATAGCCCCAGTTATCATACTGAATTGTATGACGCTTTCTTCTTGCACTTTTACTAATGTCAGTAGTTTGCATGAAAACCTCTCAAAAAAAGTAACAGCAGCAATGCACCGCGAACACAATGCATATCCGGCTACAGAAAAACAGGCTGAAAAAAAAATGCCGTTTAAGAAAAAAACGGCATTTCCTGTCAGACGATGCGGCACGAAAACTGTCTTATCAGACTGTGCGCTTTTATGTGTCATCTCCGGAAGCTGAAGCTTCCTGCGGTGTCACATTTTAAGGAACGCAGATTCCGTGCCGTTTTAAAGCTCTATCTGGTCAAGTTGGGATACAGCTCAATAACAGATGTATAGAAGTTATCCCATGCCTGATCTTCAGAAACCTTTCCGTTGAAGTAGTCAGCAAACGCAGACTGAATTTTCTCTGTCATGCCCTGGTCATACATTGACATGCAGCTCTTGTCGATTGAAGCGGCAGAGTCGATGAACACAGCCATGTGGTTCTGTCCGCCAAGGAACGGGTTCTGATAATCAGAAGCAGCAACTTCGCGCATAGCAGGCTCGTTGTTTGTGAAGTCGCCCATTTCCTTTGCAATGCGGACCATGACGTCCTTGTCGCAGGTAAGCGTCAGCATGATGTCCTTGATAAGGCTGATGTTATCAGAACCGGCAGCACCGCAGATCCATGTTCCGCCCCAAGAGAAGCCCTGCGGTCCGAGGCAGAACGCCCAGTCGCCGTATGAGCCGTTTCCGACCACATTGCCCTTTGCAGGATCGTCAAGTGTGTTCGGTGCAAGGCAGAAGTCAAGGAACCATGCCGGCCCGAAGTAGCCGAACACCTTTCCGTCTTTCTTTGCGCCCTGGAAGCTTTCCGCTGACCACAGGTTCGCCTTGTTGTTGTAGCCCTTGTCCGTGTATGTCTTTGTCATTTCAATCCAGCGCCGGATCATCGGATCTACAGTAATTTTATTTCCTACAACCCACTTTGTTGTCACATTGTCAGAGAACACGCGGAACGCATCGTCAAATCCAGACACCATGAAGTATCCCTTTGCCTTTGCCTGCGCTGCAACACCGTCAAACTTGTCCCAGTCGCTGAGAGCCTTCTGAACTTCATCAGGATCATCAGTTCCAAGAACATCCTTTGCAATTGAGCGGCGGTAGATGAATCCTGCCGGACATGCCTGCCAAGAGACACCCTTGAGAACACCGTTTGAGTCAGTCATGATATCCTGTGTGTACTTGAACTGGTTCTTGAGATCTTCATCTGTAAGGCCGATGTCCTTGCGCACATCGAGCGTATACGGCGTGTCAACATACTTGAGCGCGTAGTCAGCTTCTACAAGGAAGATGTCAATCCGCTCGTCTGCCGGAGCAGAGCTCTGGGCAAGGAGAGACTCGTCAAGCTTGTCCTGATATGCGTTACCCTGGTTCGGTGTCTGGATAAAGTTCACCTTTACATCTGCCGGAACCTTGGACTTGTAGTATTTGTCAAAGCGAGCGACAAATTCATCGTTCCACACTGCAATGTTAAGCACTTTTCCGTCAGACGACTTGGCTGACGATTCTTTTTTTGCGCAGGATACAAATGTACCCGCAGCCGCAGCAATCAAAGCTACTCCAAACACAGTAGCCATCACCTTTTTCATGCAAATGCCTCCTTCATTAGTAAATGCATAAATCATTTTTATCTAAGGTAACTCTTATTATATAGTATTTATTTTAATTTGCAAGAAAAAAAACAAAATAAAACACTATTTTTGTGGAAACGTTACAACTTTTGTCATATTTAAATGAATAAACCCCGGCACTTGCGCCGAGGTATAAAACTTCCGCACGAATAAAAACAGGCTGCCCCGGACAAGCTTTTCAGCTTCCAAGGCAGCCCGCTCCGCATGCTGCTTAAATGAACCGGTTATCTGGACAGGTTCGGATACAGCTCAATAACAGATGTATAGAAGTTGTTCCATGCCTGATCTTCAGAAACTTTTCCGTTGAAGTAGTCAGCAAACGCAGACTGAATCTTCTCTGTCATGCCCTGGTCATACATTGACATGCAGCTCTTGTCGATTGAAGCGGCAGAGTCGATGAACACGGCCATGTGGTTCTGTCCGCCAAGGAACGGATTCTTGTAGTCAGACTTTGCAACCTCACGCATGGCAGGCTCGTTGTTTGTGAAGTCGCCCATTTCCTTTGCAATGCGGACCATGACGTCCTTGTCGCAGGTAAGTGTCAGCATGATGTCCTTGATAAGATCAATGTTGTCTGAACCCTGTGCACCGCAGATCCATGTTCCGCCCCAAGAGAAGCCCTGCGGTCCGAGGCAGAACGCCCAGTCGCCGTATGAGCCGTTTCCGACCACGTTGCCCTTTGCAGGATCGTCAAGTGTGTTCGGTGCAAGGCAGAAGTCAAGGAACCATGCCGGCCCGAAGTAGCCGAACACTTTTCCGTCTTTCTTTGCGCCCTGGAAGCTTTCCGCTGACCACAGGTTCGCCTTGTTATTGTAGCCCTTGTCTGTGTACTCCTTTGTCATCTTAATCCAGCGCTGAATCTGGGGATCAATCTTGATCTTGTTTCCGACAACCCACTTTGTCTTTACATTGTCAGAGAACACGCGGAACGCATCGTCAAATCCTGAGAGCATGAAATAGCCCTTTGCCTTTGCCTGCGCTGCAACTGCGTCAAACTTGTCCCAGTTAGAAAGCGCTGCCTGCACTTTTTCAGGATCATCAGTTCCAAGGACTGCCTTTGCAATTGAGCGGCGGTAGATGAATCCTGCCGGACATGCCTGCCAAGAGACACCCTTGAGGACGCCCTTTGAGTCAGTCATGATATCCTGCGTGTACTTGAACTGGTTCTTGAGATCAGCGTTTGTAAGGCCGATGTCCTTGCGCACATCGAGCGTATACGGCGTGTCAACATACTTGAGCGCGTAGTCGGCTTCAACAAGGAAGATGTCAATCCGCTCGTCTGCGGACTTTGACTTCTGAGAGAGAAGCGCCTCGTCAAGCTTGTCCTGGTATGCGTTGCCCTGGTTCGGTGTCTGGATGAAATTCACCTTTACACCTGCCGGAACCCTGGACTTGTAGTACTTGTCAAAGCGGGCGACAAATTCATCGTTCCACACTGCGATGTTGAGCACTTTTCCGCCGTTTGAAGCTCCGCCCTTCTTCTTTTTAGGTGCTGCTGTTGCCATTGAAACAATCAGCGCGCCTCCCAATACTGCTGCCACTACCTTTTTCATGCAATTGCCTCCTTCATTAGTAAATGCACTTACACATTACTTCTTTAGATAGCTTTATTGTATCTCATTTCTTTTTATTTGCAAGGAAAAAAAACGAAATATAACGATATTTTTGTGGAAACGTTACAACTTTTATCATATTTTGAGCTTTTTACAAACCGAAGAAAACGTGATATAGTTACAGCATGAAGAACAGCGGCCTGGAAGGAATTATTTTTGACATTGACGGAACAATATGGAACACAACGGGAATCGTAGCTGTGGCGTGGAACAAGGCGATCGGGCAGTCGGGGCTTCCGGCAAAAAAAGTGAACGCACAGGTGCTTCAGCGTGAATTCGGAAAGACAATGGACACAATCGCGCTTGACCTGTGGCCGTCACTTTCCAAGCCGCAGCGGGACGCGCTGATTTCGTACTGCTGCACGGAAGAGCAGATTGCACTCAGGGAAAACACAATAGACATAGCGTATCCTGGAGCCGTGGAAACAATCAGGGAGCTTTCTTCCTCGGAAAATCTCTATATAGTAAGCAACTGCCAGAACGGCTATATTGAGCTGACGATGGAAAAAACCGGGATTGCGCCGTTCATACGGGACTTTGAATGCTTTGGAAGAACAGGAAAGGCAAAGGCTGAAAACATACAGCTTCTGATGGCGCGCAACGGAATCAGGACGGCAGTGTATGTGGGCGACACGCAGGGAGACGCAGACGCGAGCGCGCAGGCTGGCATTCCGTTTATCTGGGCTTCCTACGGATTCGGAAGCGCATCAAGGTATATGCAGAAAATCGATTCATTTTCAGATTTGATTGACATTCTCAGGGAGGCATGATGCTGTACATTTTTGACATGGGCGGAGTTGTGACAACAACAGCAGCTCTGGATGAAAAACTGAGCGCAGTCCTCGGAATTACGGCGCAGGAATTCCAGAAGTTCTGCGCGGGAAACTCCGTTGCAGGTTGCGCGGAACGGAACGCAGAAGACAGGGATCTTTTTAAGCTCTGCTCGGACGGAATTATCGGCGCAAAGGAATTCTGGAGCGAATTTTCCAGAAGGAGCGGAATCGATGTCAAGACAGACTGGTTTCACTGGCTGTTTCACCCGGAAAGAAACGAAAAAACAGTTGCGCTCATCAAGTTTCTGCGCTCGCAGGGAAACAGGGTTGTGTGCGGCACAAACACGATTGAGTCCCACTACCTGAATCATCTGGAGCGGGGCGACTATGCGTTTTTTGACCAGACTTACAGTTCATGCCTGATGGGCGTTTCAAAGCCGGACACTGCATTCTGGAGCATCATTTTGCAGGCGGAAAACACAAGGGCACAGGACACTGTCTTTATTGATGACCGGCCGGAAAACTGCGAAGCTGCCGCCTCGCTCGGCATCCGGGCCATTCATTTTACAACGGCAGAAAACACCGCAGAAGCGCTTGGCATACAGGCAGAAGACGTTTTTTAGCAAGTCAGCGCAGTGTGCAGACTTATTCTGAATGCTCCCATTCATACAGGAACTCAAGCATAAACTGCTGGATATTGCCGAACCACTTTTTTTGAAAGCGGCAGGCATTTTTTCCAAGGAACCTGAAATGCCAGCATTCCCAGCGGTAGCCTGTCACATCTTCATAGCCCTTTGGAAACGACAGCGACCATCCGTATTCGGCGGCGTGGCTGTACATCCACCGCCCCATTTCCGTGCTGCCAAAATCGTCAGAAATAGAGCCGAAGTCCGCGGCAGTTCCCAGCTGATGCTGGCTTGTTCCCGCCCGGGCGCTTTCCCGCTCAGCCTCTTCAAGCCCGTCAACGCTCACCCAGTAATTAAACAGGTTTTCCTGATACGCATAAGAGCGGTACACAGAGCTTACAAGCAGCCTGATTCCGTCCGCAAGCGCAGCCTGAGCCATTTCATTGAGCGCGTCATAGGCTTCCGGGCGGATTTTCATGCCCGCCTTGTTCAAGTCAAAAAGGCTGTTTTTTTCCAGAAGAATCAGATCCCGCGGAACATATGAGCGTTCTGCTGTGTGCGTCTTGTCAATCAGAAAAAACAGGCTCTTGTCGTCCTTGCGGAATGACTTTTCTTCCTCAAGGAGCAAAAGCAGCTCTGACAGAAATTCCGCTCTGTTTTCGTCGTTCACCTGCATTTCGGCCTGCGCCCGGCCAGACATCCGTGCGCACACCCTGAGGCACTTTTCCTCTTCAGCTGAAAGCATTTTTTTTGCAGCGGCAGGACGGGAAGGCAAAGCGTATGTCTTTGCGCTGCATCCTGAAAAAAGAAAAGCCGCAAAAGCAATTCCAGCAGAAACAGAGACTGCGGCAAGGCGGCAGCCTCTAGTCATCAGAAACCTCAGTCACAGAATGAATCACATTGAACATATCAAAAAATCCTGTCCGCTCCAGTGAGCGGCGGGCAGCTTCAGAAGGATTCATGACAAAAAGCTTGGTCTTGTTTTCTTCCCCGCTGTTATGGCCCGCAATGACAATGCCGACCCCGGAGGAATCAAGCTGCGTAACCTGCTCCATGTCAAGCACCACATTTGTGTCCACTATATAGCTGTACACCTTTTCCTGAAGGTCAGAAGACGTATAAGAGTTGACTGCACCCGTCAGCTCCAGAAGCATATAGTTTACGCCGACTTTTTCTCTCAGTGTAAGCTGATCCATACTAAATACCTCCGCATAAAGGAAAAGCAGTTTTCTATCTGCGCACCCGGCTGTCAGTTTGCAGCAGGCTGAGCCTGATTCCCCAGATACTTCATTACAAGGATAGTGACATCGTTTTCCATTTCCTTTGAAGTGAATTCAGCCAGGGCATCATACGTAAAGCGCGCCATTTTTTCAGCTGGATACATTGAATTTTCCATAAGCGCAGTCTGCGTCCTTGTCTTGCCGAAAATATCACCGCGCAGGGACTTTGTGTCAAGAATTCCGTCTGTCACAATCATGACAATATCGCCTTCAGACAGCTTTGTTTTCTTGACTTTCAGGAACGGTGCAACATCCTTCACAAATCCGAGGATATGGCCTTCGCCCTGAATTTCAATGACATTGTTGTATGCGCGGGTATACACAAACAGGGCCGGAATTCCGCAGTTAATGTAGTACATGGTGTCCGTGGCAAAGTCAAGCAGCCCGAATGTTCCCGCAAAAAAAGTTCCCCGCGGCAAGCTTTCCCGGATAAACACATTGACCTTGGCGACAAGCGTCTTGAAGTCAGTTGTTTCTGTAAGGAACGTCCTGATAATCGACTTCAGGATAACCATTCCCATGGAAGCCGCGATTCCCTTTCCGCTGAGCGCGCCGATGACAAAAATGTGGCGTGTGTCAGTCAGGCGGATCATATCGACAAATTCGCCGCCGATGCTGCGCGCCGGAGTCATAAGGTATCCTGCGTCAACTTTCTTGCTCTTTATCAGATCCATGTTTTCCTGAATGGATGTGATAATCTGCCCGGACATCCTGATTTCACGGTTTACAGTGCCGACAACGGCTTCATTCATAATGTTCTTCACATAGTAGCCGACTACAAAGAGGTTTGAATAGAACTTGTTAAAGACTTCATAGTCGTACTCCGAGTAAATATTGCCGCTGATTTTCTTGCCAAGCAGAATCAGTCCGATAAACTGCCTCCCTTCGTTCAGCATTATCATGACATCGGAATTTGACTTGTCCATGATTTCAAGAATCCGATCCTTTATCTGCACAACGCTGTTGCTTTTCTGCGCAAATTCCCTGAAAATCACCTGAAGATGGTTGTTCATGAGGACATCCACCATAGGCTGATCCACCGGGATATTAAAGGAACTGCCGCTTTCCGAAGAGTACACAGTCACCATGGAGCCGGTTCCGTCATCAATCAGAATCATCATTGAAGAAGACTCAGCATATTTCTTAAAGATTTTGAATACGCTGCCGGTGATTTCTGAGGAGTCAAGGTTGAAATCTATGGAAGTTATGTCTTTTTCAAAATTCTCAGAGTATTTTTTCTTTCTGAAAAGCTCCGAATTCTTGAATTTGCTGCGGAACAGAATTCCTGCTGCAAGCACGAGAACGACTGCAAGGTACATTGAGACTTCAAAGAGCAGCATATTTATTCCGTGCAGAGGCAGAATCAGCATATACAGCCCGGCGCAAATGGCGACAGGAACAATGAATCCTATCACAAACCGCACGATGCTCATAAAAATCATTTTGCCGTCAGAAATTTCATCGTTCGTGTTCGCATGAATAAAGAAATAGATTGCAGGAATAAATCCGGCCTGCATAAAATTGTTTACAACAGGCATCACTTCCGCGCTTTTTTCCAGATACCAGAACAGCGCCCATGAAACCGCCACACCCAGAACATTTTGAACCATGTTCTGCTGCCGGAGCTTTGAGCCTGCGTTTTCTGCCCGCACAAGAACCATGACTGAAACAAACGCCGGCACGATTCCCCGGTACAGGATGTTGTAAAATGCAAGCCATGAAACCGGGAAAACGCTGCTTAGCGGGCCTTTTTTCAGCATGACTTCCGAATCTATCTGGAGCGCGCCATTTTCTGAAAGTGAAACGGACTTGAATCCGCCCGGCGCAAAAAAGATTATATAGACAGCCAGCGCAAAAAAGGCAAGCTGAAAAAATCCCATGGCACGGCCTCTTCTGTAGTCAGGAAACAAGAGAAGATAGCAGCACAGCAGCACAGAAAACCAGCCTGTCAGCAAGTACGTGATGCGGCCTGCTAACAGAGCAAAGCTATGATAGTTCTTGCTGCACAGGAGAATTGTCATTGCCATAAAAAAGAAAATGACCGCAAAAAGCAGCAGAAGGTTTACAAGAGATCCGCTGGTCTGGCTTCCTTTCTGACTTCTGTCACAGTGAAATGAAGCATACACTAACGCAGCGCATACAAGGATGTTTATAACGACAAAAATCATACTCTTACCTCCCCACCTTTGCAACGAGCATCGTAACATCGTCGCGAAGCTTTTTACCGCCGTTGTAATCCATAATAAGGTTCACAACATCATCTATAAATTCCTTCGGGGATTTTGCAGCGCTCTTCTTGATTGTCTTTTCATACAGCTCGGTGTCTCCAAGTTCCACTCCGTCCTCGTTCATGACTTCCGAAACGCCGTCCGAAGCCATCAGGATAACATCATCACGGAACAGGCGCTGCTCCGCCACATCAACTTCGTCAATATCAATGATTCCGACAAGGGAACAGTTTGAAGTGAGCGGCTTGATTCTATAGCCCGAAGGAGAATTGGTGATAATAAGCGGATCCGACATGGAGGCGTTCACATATCTGATTGTCATTTTTTCCGTGTCCACAATGCCGATAAACAGAACCGTGTACTTGTCCTGAAGCTTCATGCCCTTAATCGCCTTGTCAACCGCACGGATCATGGCAGGAAGATTTTCCTTGTCGCCCAGAATTTTTACCGTGTTCATTACAAGTCCCATGACAAGTCCCGCCGCAAGGCCTTTTCCCGAAACATCGCCGAGCATCAGAAGCGTTTTTGAAGGAGTAATCGGAAGAACTGAATAATAGTCTCCTGAAACATTGACAAGCGGTCGGTAATAGGCAGCAATCGAAAGCTTGTCAATCTTGGGCATATTCAGCGGAAGGAACGACTGCTGCGTGTCAGCAAGCTGCTTCCATTCCCTGGAAAGGGAAGCTATTTCCGCAAGGCTGCTGATAGTGAGGGCGCGCTTTTGAAACCTGGCAAATTCATCAAAAAGCTGCTGATAGATTTCTGAGTCAAACAGCCTTGTATACCGGCAGAACACATAGAGATGCTTCTTTGCCTTTGAAAGAATGAATCCGCGCGCCTGGTTCTGGTTTGTAACAATTCCAAATTCTTCGCCCATAAAGAAATAGCCTTCAGCCCAGTCTTCATGGTAGTTCAGCTCAAGCTTGTCCATGACTGACTGTGAGCATGACAGGCGGTCCGGGCTGTTGTACAGAACATAGTTTTTTTCCTTGTCAATCAAAAGAACTGAGCAGTCGCCTTTCATTTCAAGCACAGACGAAATCACTTCATAAAAATCATCAAGGGAATAGCAGAAACGGATTTTTTCAATAAATTCACTGAGAATGCCAGTTTCCCGTGTAAAAAGATCCTTGTGCTGGATTACTTCCAGAACAGAATCCCGGCTTCCTGCGGTTACAGAGCAAATCATGCAAAACACAATCGCCGCAGTTACAAACGGAAAAAAAACCGCATAAGAGCGCACTGTATTCAGGACAGGAGCAACGACTGCGACTATAAAGCCTAGAATGAAAAGAAGCAGAGCGCCTGTAAAAATCATGACGGCTCTTTTTTTCGTCTTATACATTTGTGCACCTCTTTTGAGTCAAGGAATTTCCACAGCCAGAAACGCGGCCGCACGGAACGCCTTCATACAATAAAATCAGCATGCAAAAGACAGCGCTTCTGCCTGCGGTTTTACACTTGTACCAGTATATCATACTTTCGGCAGAATTCTAGGAAATAATTATACCGGGCGAAAAAAAAGTAGGATTTTATGACTGTACTGCAAAAGCAAAGTGAATTTTGTTCTATAAATAGAAAGCCAGCAGAAAATTCGGCGCGCACACCTGCCGTTATATTTTCCAGAACCGGAAAACGATGTTTTCATGCGTGCAGGCAGCCCCCGCATACGCCGATAAGGAAGCCTGCCTGCAAGCCGCAGTGAAAAGCAGCTCGCAGGGCGGACGTTTCTTATGAAAGGGAGTCCCGCGGCAAAAGCTCGGGAGCAGATGACGGCCTCTCCAGGGCTGCAAATGCTTCCATTGCCGCAATCTGCTGCCTGTTCAGCTTAGAAGGAATTTGCACGATAATCTTCACATACAGATCGCCTTTCCGTGACGAGCTTTCATACGGAACACCTTCATCCCGGATGCGGAGAAACTTCTCATGCTGCGTTCCGGCAGGAATTTTTATCGTTATCGTCTTTCCGTCAAGATTTTTAATCTCTACGCTAGCTCCGAGAATCGCCTGGGAAATGCTGATGGGAACAGCGCAGTACAAGTCGTGTCCGTCCCGCTCAAAGTACCTGTCTGACCTGACATTGACAACAATGATAAGGTCTCCGGCTGAACCGCCGCTTGTGCCTGCGTTTCCCATGCCATGGATAGAAAGATGACGCCCGTTTTCCACGCCCGCAGGAATTTTTACGCTCATCGTTGTAGTCTTGGCATATACTCCCGAGCCGCGGCAGGCTGAGCACGGCTTGTCTATGACAGTGCCTTTTCCGTGGCAGTTCGGGCATGTCTGCTGCACAACAAAGAACCCTGAATTCCGTCCGATCTGGCCTCTTCCGCCGCAGGCAGGACATGTCTTTACCGTTGAGCCTGCTGCGCCGCCGGAACCGTGGCATTCAGGACACTGCTCGTCACGGCGGAATGTTATATCTTTCTTGCAGCCGTACACCGCTTCCTTAAAGTCAATATGCAGATCATAGCGCAAGCTCGCGCCGTCATTGCTGTTTCTGGAGCGGCCGGAAGAACCCGAGCCAAACCCGAATCCGCCGCCAAACAAATTTTCAAAAATATCGCTGAATCCGCCCGATCCGCCGAACAAGTCGCTGAAGTCATGAAACGCATGGCTGAATCCGCCGCTTGCACCGCCGCCCATGCCGTCAAGTCCGGCAAATCCATACTGATCGTAAATAGGGCGCTTCTGATCATCGCTCAGAACTTCATAGGCTTCTGTAGCTTCCTTGAATTTCTCTTCAGCAGCTTTGTCCCCGGGATTTCTGTCCGGATGATATTGCACCGCAAGCTTGCGGTACGCTTTCTTTATGGTATCTTTATCTGCACTTTTTTCAATGCCCAGGACTTCGTAGTAATCACGTTTTGTAGACATACTGTTTTCCTAATTAAAATAAGCCACGGGCCGCACAAAAGCAGTGTCAGTGCAATCTGTGCAGTCCGCGGACTTCTCCGGTGTGCCGCCAAGCAGTTCTGCTTTTACAGCATTACCTGCTTAATTTTTTACTTCGTATTCAACATCATCCGCGTTGTTAGCGCCCTTGAAGCCGGAAGCTCCAGAAGCCGCTCCTCCGTCAGATCCGCTGCCCGCGCCGGAACCAGATGCAGCTCCCTGTGCGCCAGACGCTCCCTGCTGCGCTGCCTGAGCCTTGTACAATTCTTCCGCCATCTTGTAGGAAGCCTGCTTCAGATTCTCAGACTTTGCCTTGATGTCTTCCGTATTGTCGCCCTTAAGAGCCTCCTTAAGCTCATTCATTGCAGCTTCAATCTTGGACTTGTCATCAGCAGAAATCTTGTCGCCGATGTCCTTGAGCGATTTTTCCGTGGCATAGACAAGGCTGTCAGCCTCATTCTTGACATCGATTGCCTCGCGCTTTTTCTTGTCAGCGTCTGCATTCGCTTCGGCATCTTTTACCATGCGGTTGATTTCTTCTTCTGAAAGTCCGCTGGAAGATGTAATCTGAATGTGCTGCTCTTTTCCCGTTCCCATATCCTTTGCGCTGACATGGACGATTCCGTTCGCATCGATATCAAATGTAACTTCAATCTGAGGAACGCCGCGCGGAGCCGCCGGGATTCCAGTAAGGTCAAAGTTTCCAAGCGTCCTGTTCTGAGCCGCCATTTCGCGCTCACCCTGAAGAACATGGATGCTTACGGCTGTCTGATTGTCAGCAGCTGTAGAGAAAATCTGGCTCTTTTTTGTCGGAATCGTTGTGTTGCGGTTGATAAGCCGGGTAAACACGCCGCCCATCGTTTCAATTCCGAGCGAAAGCGGAGTAACATCAAGCAGCAGAACATCCTTCACATCTCCTGCAAGAACGCCGCCCTGAATTGCAGCTCCGATTGCGACAGCTTCGTCCGGGTTCACCGCGCGGCTGCCTTCCTTTCCGAAAATCGACTTTACGATTTCCTGAACCTTGGGCATGCGGCTTGAGCCACCGACAAGAAGAACTTCGTCAATCTTGTCCGCTGAAATTTCAGCGTCTTTCATAGCCTTGAGGCACGGCTCGCGGGTAGCTTCAAACAGGTGATCCGTCATCTGCTCAAACTGGGCGCGTGTGAGCGTCTTCTGCAGATGCTTGGGCCCTGTTGCGTCCGCTGTAATGAACGGCAGGTTGATTTCTGCTGTCGTCTGGTTTGAAAGCGAAATCTTTGCATTCTCAGCAGCTTCGCGCAGACGCTGCAGCGCCATGCTGTCCTTTGACAAGTCGATTCCTGTGTCATTCTTGAACTGCTCGATAAGCCAGTTTACAATGCTGCGGTCCCAGTCGTCTCCGCCGAGGTGTGTGTTTCCGTTTGTAGACTTCACTTCAAACACGCCGTCGCCAAGCTCAAGAATTGAAATATCGAATGTGCCGCCGCCCAGGTCATAGACAGCGATTGTCTTTTCCTGCTTCTGATCCTTGTTGAATCCAAACGCAAGCGAAGCGGCTGTAGGCTCGTTGATAATGCGCTTTACATCAAGCCCCGCAATCTTTCCCGCATCCTTTGTTGCCTGACGCTGTGCGTCGTTAAAGTACGCAGGAACAGTGATAACAGCCTCTGTAACAGGCTCCCCGAGGTAATCTTCCGCCGTCTTTTTCATCTTCTGAAGAATAAACGCCGAAATTTCCTGAGGGCTGTACTCTTTTTTTGCTCCATTTTCTTCCACTTCAACACGGACATCCTCTCCGTGATCCTTTACTGTATACGGAACAAGCTTTGCTTCTCCAGAAAGCTCGCTGTAGCGGTGTCCGATAAAACGCTTGATGGAATAAATGGTGTTCTTTGGATTGGTAACCATCTGGTTTTTTGCCGGAAGCCCGACCACGCGGTCTCCTTTTGCAGTAAAACCGATGATAGAAGGCGTTGTGCGGCCTCCCTCCGAATTCTGAATGACAACCGGCTCGCCGTTTTCCATTACGGCAACGCAAGAATTGGTTGTTCCTAAGTCAATACCGATAATCTTTCCCATATTAAAACCTCCATATTTACACATTCATGCACTTGCATTATATGCTGCCGAACTGTCCCGGCATCATATATTCCTTATGATTCAGCAGAAGCCTCATCTTTCTGCTCACAGCTGTCCTGTCCGTCAGCCTGCACGCTTCCGTCCGGCATGCTCACCATAACTTTTGCATGGCGGATCACCCTGTCCCGAAGCTTGTAGCCCTTCAGGTAGACTTCCTTCAGAACCGGCTCCGCAACAGGCTCCTGAGAAGAACCGATTGCCTCATGAATATCAGGATCAAACGCATCGCCGGCAGCTCCGTAAGAAACAAGGCTGTACTTGTTTTCCAGCATGCTGATTAAATTCCTGCTTATCATCGTCACGCCTTCCGCAATGGACTTGGGGTCTGAAGCCTTGGCCGCAGCCTCCACTGTACGGTCAAAGTTATCAAGGCTCTCAAGCAGATCCTTAAGCAGGTTCGCATTTGCGAAATCAAAGGCCTCCTGCTTTTCCTGAATGGCACGCTTGCGGTAATTGTCAAAATCAGCCGCGCGGCGCAAAACCTGATCCTTCAAGTCCGCGTTTGCCTTCTCCAGATCTGCAATCTGGCGCTCAAGCTCTGCAATTTTTTCTTCAGGAGCCGCTGCCTTTTCCTCTTCAGCCTGATTCTGCTCCGGCTCAGGAACTGCTTCCTGAACTTCAGCCTCAGATGCGGCCTGCTGCTCCTTGTTTTGAACGTTTTCTTTTTCTTTGCTCATCTTGCATTTTCCTACTGTAAGAAAAGATAGTAAATTTATGTTATTTTTTCAACAAATTTCATTTTTTTTCCGTGGTTCAAGCCTTTTGAAAATCAGCAGAACTGATTTTTAAAACGGAAGGCGGCATGAAGGCCTCTCACTTTCTGTCGCTCATGCAGACATACTCGCGCTCGCCGGCAACATTTTTATATGCAGGGCGGTAAATCCGCTTTCCGGCAACAATCTCTTCTATTCTATGTGCGCTCCACCCGGCAATTCTGGAGATTGCAAACAGCGGCGTGTACAGATCGCGCGGAATGTTCAGCATGGAATAGACAAAGCCTGAATAGAAGTCCACATTCGTGCAGATCCGCTTTTTCTGCCCGTGCAGCTCGTACAGGACGGACGGCGCAATCCGCTCGATTTCGTTGTACAGATGCAGCTCTTCCTCACAGCCTTTTTCCTTTGCAAGCCCGGCAGCCTTGTCCCTGAGCAGCTGTGCCCGCGGATCGCTTATCGTGTAAACGGCATGCCCCTGTCCGTAGATAAGCCCGGTGCGGTCAAACGCCTTTTTCTGCGCTATCTTGTACAGGTAATCTGTAATCTGCTTTTCGCTGCTCCAGTCCTTTACGTGCATCTTGATGTCATCCATCATTTCCATGACCCTGATGTTTGCTCCGCCATGGCGGCGGCCTTTTAAAGATCCGACAGCAGAGGCAATCGCTGAATATGTATCTGTATCAGCAGAGGAAACAACGTGAACCGTAAGCGAAGAATTGTTTCCGCCTCCATGCTCGGCATGAAGAATGAGAGCCAGATCAAGAATTTCAGCTTCAAGCCGCGAGTACGTTTTGTTGCTCCGTGTGAGGCGCAGGAAATTTTCCGCCGTGCTCAGTTCTGGAAGCGGATTGTGAATATACAGGCTCTTTCCTTCATAATACTTTCGCTTTGCCTGATATCCGTATGCTGCCAATGTGGAAAAGCGGGAAATAAGCTCGATGCACTGGCGCAAAATATTTGTGACAGAACGGTTTTCAGGATCAGGATCATACGAATACGAGGCAAGGACTCCGCGGGCAATCTTGTTCATGATGTCGCTTGAAGGCGCCTTCATAATCATGTCTTCAGTGAAGTAGCCGGGAAGCGCACGGAGGCTTCCGATAAAATCAGTGAATTCTGTCAGCTGCTTCTGAGTCGGAAGCTCGCCGAACAGCAGAAGATATACGCACTGCTCATAGCCGAACTGATGATTTTTTTCAGAGTCGCGGACAATGTCCTCAACGTTGTATCCGCGGTAAATGAGCTTGCCGGGAACAGCCACCTTGTTCCCGTTTTCATCAATGTCGTATCCGACAACATCTCCGATGCGTGTAAGCCCCACAAGAACGCCGCGTCCGTCCGCATACCGGAGCCCGCTCTTTACGTTATATTTCTCATACAAGGCAGGATCAATCGGATCGTTTATCTCTGTTTTTTTTGAGAGCCTGCCTAAAAATGACAAGGCATTGTTTTCTCCGCTCATAAGGATCCTCCTGTTCTGTATAAATATACATTTTTGTTCTAAGGAATTTCACTTATGATACAGAAAAGTAAGTATTTATTCAATCATTTTGCCAAAATTTGCAAGCACACAGCTCTGTAACAAAAAGCGGCAGGCTTACGGCAGCTACATCTTTTCAAGGAACGGAACAAGGACAAGCTCCATTGCATTTTTCATCACTTGAAGCGTGCATTCCGCAAGGCAGAGGCGGGCCTGCGAAAGGCGGCGGTTTTCTGCGGCAGCTCCCACTATCGGGCAGTCACGGTAAAACGCGCTGAAGCTTTTGCTCACATCGTACAGGTACAGAGCCATTCCGCTCGGATCAAGCGATTCAGCCGCACGGAATACAGCCGCAGGAAATTTCTCAAGCTCCTTTATCAGCGCCCACTCGCTTTCATGCGTCAAAAGCGCCAGGTCTTCGTCCGCGGAAGAAGGCTCAAGCCCGCTTTCTTTCGCCTTGTTCAGAATGGAAGAAATCCGTGCGCCCATGTACTGAAGGTACGGGCCTGTGTTTCCGTTAAAGCTCAGCGACTCCTCGGGATTGAACAGCATGTCCTTGGCAGGAGAAACATTCAGCAGATAATAGTGAAGCGCGGCAAGCGCGACTTTTTCTGCGACTTCATCCGCATTCCCGACAGAGCCGTCCCGTCCGCGCTCCCCGATTGCATCAAGAGCCTGCGCATGCAGGGCATCAAGCAGATCATCAGCATCCACAACAGTTCCCTCGCGGCTTTTCATGCGGCCGCTCGGCAGGTTCACAAGGCCGTAGCTCAAATGGCGGAGGCTGTCCGTCCAGCTGAACCCGAGCTTTTTCAGAATATAGAACAGGACTTTAAAATGATAGTTCTGCTCGCTGGCAACAACATACACAAGCTCGTTGAACGGCCAGTCATTGTGACGGCTGATTGCAGTGCCGATGTCCTGCGTGATGTACACGCTCGTGCCGTCCTTGCGCAGCAGGACTTTTTCGTGATCCTCGCCGTCCTTGCCCTTGCCCACGGCTTCCGTCACATCAATCCTGACGCTTCCGTCTTCCGCCCTGAAAAAAATTCCGTTTTCAAGTCCGCGCATAATTTCATTCTTGCCTTTGAGATATGTCTCGCTTTCAAGGTAGAATTTGTCGAACGAAACACCGGTGCGCCTGTACGTTTCCTTAAGTCCGTCAAGCGTCCAGCCGTTCATTTTCTGCCAGAGCGCGCGGATTTCAGGATCGCCCGCCTCCCACTTGACGAGCATTTCTTCAGCGGCCTGCTGCGCCTGCGGATGAGCTGTCCCGGGGCGGTCTTTTTCACCTTTCAGATAGCGGTCGAACTCAACATAGCACTGCCCCACAAAATGATCGCCCTTCATTCCAAGCGACTGCGGAGTGTCGCCCGTCGCCTCATGGAACAGCCGGTATGCGAGCATTGACTTGCAGATATGGATTCCCCGGTCATTTATCAAGTCAACCTTGAAAACAGCTGCGCCGGCTTTCCGCACAATCCGGCTTACGCTTTCTCCGAGCGCGTCATTGCGCAGATGCCCGAGATGAAGCGGTTTGTTTGTGTTCGGGGAAGAAAATTCGATCATAATCTTCTTTCCTGCAAGCGGCCTGTTTCCCTGCGAATCAAACGAGCCGTATTCCGCGCCCTGAGACAAGACAGCCTTCAGAATTCCGGCAGAAACAGCGGCCTTGTTGAGCCTGATGTTTACATACGGGCCGGCGGCAAAAAATTCTCCCAGGCTGCCGGTTTCTTTATCCGATTCTGTATTTTTTCTGATGATGTCAGCCACAGCCGAAGCGATTGCGGCTGGCGGCATGCGGAACGCCTTTGCGAATGCGAACATCGGAATGCCGAGGTCGCCCATTTCAGGGCTGGGAGGAGTTTCAACACGGACTGCCGACTGCGGCAGCTCGCACTCAACCGCTTTTTCCAGCTTCAGCCGGGCGGCCGCCTTGAGAACAGCCGATTTAAATAATTCCTTTTGATCTGTCATATATCGTTCACCTTGTTCTTTAAACTGAATTCTGCCGCAGCCGTTCAGCCCGTATAAGGACATCCCGGAAACTGAAGCTTTAAAAACTTCTGCAAGTATATCAGAAAATATCCGCCGTGTCATTCCCGCAGGCAGGCTGCTGTTGAAAGCGCAGCATTTTTCCGCTATAGTTTTTTCATGATAACGGAACACACAGACGGCTTTGTGCCATGCGGAAATGTCCGCCTTGACAGGCTGCTTCACTTTTCAGCGGAAATTGACAAAATGACAAACATTCTGCGCCGCACGCTTTTAATCGACAAAAGCCGCAGGGAAAATGATGCAGAGCATTCCTGGCATATTGCCGTGATGGCACTTCTGTTTGAGGAGTACGCGCTGCAAAAGCCGGACATCGGGCGGACAGTCAGGATGCTTGTTGTTCACGATCTCGTGGAAATATACGCAGGAGACACATTCGCCTTTGACGAGCAGGCAAACATCGGAAAGCAGGAGCGGGAAGCCGCAGCAGCAGACAGGCTCTTTGCGCTCCTGCCGCCGGATCTGGGACAGGAAATCCGCGCGCTCTGGGAAGAATTTGACGCCATGGAAACACCCGATGCGCGGTATGCCGCCTGCATGGACCGAATCCAGCCGTTCCTGCACAACACGTTCACCGGCGGCCATACATGGTGCGAGGCAAATGCAAGCCGGAGCATGGTAGAAAAGCGCATGGAGCCTGTCAGGGAATTCATGCCCGAGCTATGGAAGTGGGTTCAAAAAAACATCGAAAGCGGAATCAGCCGCGGCTGGATCCGTCCGTAGCATGCCGCATCCAGTACACCGCAGCGTGTTTTGGCCAGTTTCCGCCTGGAAATCCCCTGCCGCAGCTTGTTTTGAGCTTTAAAAATATTTTTTTTCGCTCACGCAAGCTGTTTCAGCCTTTAAAAATACTTTTTTCGCTCTCACAGGCTGTTCCGGCATTTTAAAATACTTTTTTTTGCTCAAAAACCGGCAATCTGTGATATACTGTTTTTACCAAGAAAAAAAAGGAGAGATTTCCTATGAAAAAACTGAATCCAAATATCCGCATCGGCGAGGCGGACAGTGCAAGCGATGCGATTGTGCGTCATTACGAGGCGGAAACGGCCCTTGCGGACGACACTGCGCTCGCAGAAATCATGGCGGAAATCAGGGATTTGTCGGCGAAAATCACGACGGCAATAAAAAGCGACAAAGTGGTGAGCAATCTTGACGAGGCTGACAGCGCGCGCGACGAGGCGGTGAAGAATCTTTCCACGCTCCTGAACGGCTACGCGGTGCTTCCGGCAAAAAAGGAACAGGCGGCGAAACTGCTGGCGGTTTTTGCAAAGTACGGAAGCGACATTACCAGAGGCAGCTACGAAAAGGAATCTTCCGACATCGAAAGTATGCTTGAGGATTTTGCGGCGGCGGACGCGGCGGAAGCGGCAAAGGATTTGGAAGGAGCCGCGGATTTTATACAGGAAATCAGGGCGGCGGAAGACAACTTCAAAGCCGTGCGCGACTCCTACAAGAACGCCACGAACAGCAGGGGCGCAAGCGCGACATCGCTCAAAAAGCCGCTTGTAAACGCAGTCAACAAGCTCGTGCAGTACCTGAACACCATGCAGCTGATCGGAAACAAAAAGTACGGCAGCCTCATCACCAAGTGCGAGCGCGAAATCAATGATTTCAACGCAGGCACAAAGAAAAATAAGCAATAAAAAAGAAAAACGGCGGTCTTTCAGCAAAAGGCCGCCGCTTTGTTTTATGCGGATGACGTTCTATCCCCGGTAGAAGTTAATCAGGCAGCCGGCAAGAATGATTTTTCGCTCGTCATCAGTCAGCTCTCCGGCGGAAAGCGAAAATTCTGAGACGGTTCCGTCAGCACGGGCAGCATACGCCGTAACGTGCGAAAGCTTTTCGGCAATCATTTTCTTTACATCAGGAATGAAAATATAGTCGCCGTTTGCGAACGGAAGCTCTGAGTCCGGGCCGCTGTATACAAACGGAATCATTCCCCAGTTGATAAGGTTCGAGCGGTACCGCTTCGTCGCATACTCATTCGCAATGTTCGCCCGTCCGCCGAGGACTTTCTGGCACGATGCAGCCTGCTCGCGCGCAGAGCCGTCGCCCGGCTTCACGGCAAAAATCACGGAGCCAAGCCCTGCCTCTTGCGCACGGCCGGCAAACGCGGGATTCAGCTTTGCAAGCATTCCGGCTGCCCGCGCGGCTTCCGCCTCCACTTCCTTCGTTCTGTCACGCACCGCCTTCGCCTTGCCCACATAAGAAGGATCGCGGCGGCTCAAGGTGAACTCCGCGAGCGCGGCAGGATTCGAGCGGAAACTTGAAGTCTCGCCGGACGGAATCAGCTCGTCTGTTGTCGTGACAGGATCATGTATTTCACAGACAACCTTGAGCAGCAGATCATCGGAAAGCGGCGGAAATTCCGGCCAGTCCTTGATGTTCGGGCCGAACTTGATTTCAACTTCCGGGCGGGCTGCGCCCTTTGAATCATACACACGGTTTTCATAGATTGTCTTGTCAAAAACGTATTTCTTCGCGCTGAATTCCATGTCAAATTCCGTGGCGGCAGTGAGGATTCCCTTGTTTGCAGCCGTGGCGGCAATCGAGCGCGCGTCCATAAGAGCCACAGTGGCAAGCTGTCCGCCTTGAATCTTGGAGCCTTCCCGGTTTGGAAAGTTGCGCGTGGAATGACGAATGCTGAGCGCACCGTTTGCCGGAGTGTCTCCTGCGCCGAAGCACGGCCCGCAGAACGCAGTCTTTACAACCGCGCCCGCGCTCACAAGGGAAGCAAACGCACCGTTCTTCATCAGCTCCATATACACAGGCATTGACGCCGGATAAACGCTCAGCGAAAAAGCGCCGTTTCCTGTGTCCTTCCCTTTCAGGATGTCAGCCGCCGCACAGATGTTCTCAAAGCCGCCGCCCGCGCACCCGGCGATGATTCCCTGGTCAACGCGAAGCTTTCCGCCGTCAATCTTCTCCTTCAGGTTCAGCTTTACCGCGTCCCCGAAGCTCACTTTTGCGCGCTGCTCAGTCTCGTCAAGAATATCAGCAAGGTTCGCGTTCACATCATCGATTGCATACGCGCAGCTCGGATGGAACGGCATGGCAATCATCGGGCGCACTGTCCCAAGGTCAAGCTCGATCGCGCCGTCATAGTACGCGCCCTCTCCCGGCGAAAGCTTTTTGTATGAAGACTCGCGCCCGTGAACCGCATAGAACTCGCGGATTGTCTCATCAGTCTCCCATATTGAAGAAAGGCACGTTGTCTCAGTCGTCATCACATCAATTCCAATGCGGAAGTCAGCGGAAAGGCTCTGTATTCCCGGCCCGATGAATTCCATCACCTTGTTCTTTACAAATCCGCAGCCGAACACTTCCTTGATAACTGCAAGAGCCACGTCCTGCGGGCCGACTCCCGGCGCGGGGCTTCCCGTCAGGTACACAGCAACAACTTCCGGCATGGCAATGTCGTATGTCCTGCCGAGAAGCTGCTTTGCAATCTCGCCGCCGCCCTCGCCCATTGCCATTGTGCCCAGCGCGCCGTAGCGTGTGTGGCTGTCCGAGCCAAGAATCATCGCGCCGCACTCGGCAAGCATCTCGCGCGCGTACTGATGGATAACAGCCAGATGGGGCGGAACATACACGCCTCCGTACTTCTGGGCGCACGTCAGTCCGAACAGATGATCGTCCTCGTTTATCGTTCCGCCCACCGCGCACAGCGAGTTATGGCAGTTGGTAAGCACATACGGAACAGGAAACCGCTCAAGCCCTGAGGCGCGTGCCGTCTGAATAATGCCGACATAGGTGATGTCGTGCGATGTAAGCTTGTCAAATGCAATGTTCAGCTGATTTCCGTCAGTTCCCTTGTTGTGCTTCTGAAGGATTGAGTACGCAATTGTCCGCTTCCGTCCGTTTTCCAGTGAAACACCCTGCGCTTCAGCGCGCTCAGCAAGCTTTCCGCCGTTAAAAAAGGCGCCGTTCTTCCATAGCTTCATATATAATCCCCGCAAAAAAATATCAAGGCTTTTTCAAGCACCGTCAGTATAGCGGTTTTTCCGCTCTTTTGGAAGCATCCTGTTCACCGCTTCCGTTTTGCACGCTTTCCATTCCAGGCATTCCATCTCCTCCCGTCCCGCATCACAGCAGGCAGAGAGAAGAACAAGGCGCGCCGCTTACAAATCAAGCTGATTATTCATCAAAATGATATGAATTTGACGTAAAACGATGTGATTTTAAGTCAAAACGACATCATTCTGTTCAAAAATCAGATGAATTTGCTCCAAAACAACATGAATTTAACTTAAAATGACGTGATTATAAGTCAAAATATTATGAATTTAGTCCAGAACAAGATGCATTTGCTCCAGAATCACATGAATTTGACTTGGAATGACGTGATTCTGCCTTGAGATGATGTGAACGCTGCGGAGAGCAGCTACATGGTCTGCGGGCTCAGGCCGAATTCTTCCTGCGGCTGATGGCTGCACGAGCCTTTCGGCTCAATGTGAATCACAATGCAGTAGACTTCGGGAATCCGCTCCCGGACAGCGGCCTCAACCTGCTCGCTCAGCTCGTGGGCTTCGTACACGGAAAGGCGCGGCTCCACTTCGATGTCAAGATCAATGTCAAAGCTGGAAGCCATGCGCCGTATGCGCGCCCGGTGCGGGTTTGAAACGTGCGGAACGGAAGCGACTGCGTCAAACAGCTTCCTGTACAGCGAGCTGTCCGCGTTTCCGTCCATAAGCTCCATGTTCATGCGCATGAAAAGGAGGACGGCATTCTTTATCACCCACAGCCCCACGAGGATTGCAATCACGGGATCCAGAACGGGAGCCGCAAAAAAGCGGGAGGCGGCAAGCCCTGCAAGAACTGCAAGCGAAAGCAGAATGTCGCTCTTCATGTTCTGGGCGTTTGCCTTTATGATTTCGCTTTCGGCCTTTCTTCCGTAGTAAAGCTGGACAGCAAAAAGCACGCATTTTCCTGCAATAGAAATCACTGCCGCAGCCACAGCAGAAGATGCAATCTCATCCTGAACTGCTCCAAGGACAAGCCCTTTTGCAGCGGAAAGCACAAGCTGCGCGCCGGCAAAGAAAATGACGAATGCAAGAACCATGGTCGCGGTTGTTTCGGCGCGGGCATGTCCCCACGGGTGCTCCTTGTCTCCCGGCCGCTGGATTATCCTGCTTACGAGCAGCGTCACTGCGGCAATCAGCACATCCGTCGCGCTGTCAACGCCGTCTCCTGCCACGGCAAGCGAGCCTGAGCGGTACGCCAGAAAAAGCTTTACTGCGGCGAGCACTGCGTTTCCTGCAAGGGCGGCAGTTCCCGCTGCGCGCATATACCTGGCCTTTTCAGATGAGCTGAGCGGCTTTTGTGCGCTTTTCATTTTGCCACGATGTTGACAAGCCGGTCCTTTACGACGACAGCCTTTGCAATCTGCTTGCCTTCCGTGAACTTTTTGTAGCCGGACGTTTCCGCTGCCATGCGGCGCAGCGTCTCTTCGTCAGTTCCGGGGGCGGCCTCGAACTTGTCGCGCAGCTTTCCGTTAATCATCACGACAATCTGCACCGTGTCCTCGCGGCAGAATTCCTCGCTGAACTGCGGCCACGGCTCATACGCGTTCGTTTCCTCATGCCCGAGCTTCTGCCACAGCTCCTCGCCGAGGTGCGGCGCATACGGGCTGAGCAGCAGGACAAAGCCTTCCCACATAGCGCGCGGAATTTCGTCCAGGCGCGCGGCTTCGTTTATGAAAATCATCATCTGGCTGATTGCCGTGTTGAAATTCAATGAGGCGGTGTCGTCCGTCACTTTCTTTACGGTCTTTGCATACGTCTTGCGCAGGGCGCAGAGAGCCTTGTCTTCAATCTTTGCCGTGATGTCGATGCTGCTCATTTGCTTTTCGCTGACGCTCCAGACTTTTTCAAGAAAGCGGTTTATGCCGACAAGCCCCTGAGTGTTCCACGGCTTTGAGACCGTGAGCGGACCCATGAACATTTCGTACATCCGCACGGAATCCGCGCCGTACTTCTGGATCATTTCGTCAGGATTCACGACGTTCTTGAGCGACTTTGACATCTTGGCAACAATCTGCTCCACTTCCTCGCCGGTCGCTTTTTCGATGTACGTTCCGTTCCGCTCCTCGACTTCGTCAACGGGAACGAGCGTCTTGTTTTTCCGCTGGAAGGCGAACGAAGTGATGAGGCCCTGGTTTATCAGGCGCTGAAACGGCTCCTTTGTGGAAACCGCCCCGATGTCGTAGAGCACCTTGTGCCAGAACCGCGCGTACAGAAGGTGAAGGACGGCATGCTCCGCTCCGCCGACGTACAGGTCAACGGGCATCCAGTATTTTTCCTTTTCCGCCGAACAGAACTCGGCATCATTTTTCGGGTCAAGGTAGCGCAGATAATACCAGCATGAGCCGCCCCACTGCGGCATTGTGTTTGTCTCGCGCTTTGCCTTGCCGCCGCACTGCGGGCAGGTGCAGTTCACAAAGCTTTCGATGGCGGCAAGCGGGCTTTCGCCGGTTCCTGTGGGCTGGTACGACTTCACATCGGGAAGCCGCACCGGGAGTTCGCTTTCGGGAACGGGAACGCAGCCGCACCGTTCGCAGTGGACAAGCGGAATCGGCTCGCCCCAGTACCGCTGCCGGCTGAAAATCCAGTCGCGCAGCTTGTAGTTCACCGCCTTTTTCCCGAAGCCCTTCTGCCCGAGGAATTCTATCATCGCGCTGATGGCGTCCTGCGTCTTTCTGCCGATCAGGAACTGCGAGTTGACTGCGTATCCGTCCTTTGCGGAAGTGCATTCAGAAGCCACGTCAAAAATATCAGGATGAGACGACGCAAGCTCCTTGTATTCCTCGGGATTCTGCGCGGCACGGGAAAGCAGCTGCGCTCCCTGCTCCTCGCTTCCGCCGCCGAGCCGCTCAATTTCTTCTTTTGAAGCGACAACTTTTATAATCGGAAGGCTGAATTTTTTGGCAAAATCCCAGTCGCGCTCATCGTGGGCAGGAACAGCCATGATTGCGCCAGTTCCGTAGGAAGCAAGCACGTAGTCGGAAATCCAAATGGGAACGCGCGCGCCGTTCACGGGATTGATTCCGTAACTCCCGGTAAAAACGCCGGTCTTGTTCTTGTTCAAGTCCGTGCGCTCAAGGTCGGATTTCTTCGCGGCTTCCGCGACATACGACTCCACCTGCGCTTTCTGCCCGGGAGACGTGATTTCCTTCAAAAGCGGATGCTCAGGCGACATGACCATGTACGTGCAGCCAAACAGCGTGTCCGCGCGGGTCGTGTAGACGGTGAGCTTTTTCCCGGAATCATTGCCGTCCGCGTCCGCAATGGCAAAATCAACTTCCGCGCCCACAGACTTTCCGATCCAGTTTTTCTGCATGAGCTTCACGCTTTCCGGCCAGTCGAGCAAGTCCAAGTCCTCAAGAAGCCGCTCCGCATAATCCGTAATCCGCAGAATCCACTGGCGGATTGTCCTGCGGGTAACAGCCGTGCCGCACCGCTCGCACAGCCCTTCCTTCACTTCCTCGTTTGCAAGCCCTGTCAGGCAGGAAGGACACCAGTTGATCGGCGTTTCCGCTTCGTAGGCAAGCCCTTTCTTGTACAGCTGAAGAAAAATCCACTGCGTCCACTTGTAGTACTCCGGCTCGCACGTAGAAACGCACCTGTCCCAGTCATAGCTGAAGCCGAGCGCCTTTATCTGCCGCGTGAAATTGGAAATGTTCGCGTTTGTCGTAACGGAAGGATGCGTTCCCGTCTTGATTGCGTAGTTTTCCGCCGGAAGCCCGAACGAGTCGTATCCCATCGGATGCAGGACGTTGAAGCCGTTCATGCGCAGGTAGCGGCAGTAAATGTCCGTCGCCGTGTAGCCTTCAGGATGACCCACATGAAGCCCCGCGCCGCTCGGATACGGAAACATGTCAAGGACGTACCGCCGTTTTTCCTTGGGGAACGAAGCGTCCTCCTGCACGCGGAACGTCTTGTGCTCCTCCCAGTATTTCTGCCATTTTACTTCGATATTCTGAAACGGATAGCCGGACATTTTCTTACCTCTGACAATTGATTGTATATCTTTCCGATTATAAACAAAACAGCGGAATGTTTCTACCGGGCAATGCAGGTTTTTCACCTGATTCAGACAGCCAGGAAACGCTCATTTGGCTGGCGTGCAAAATAATCGCGCACTTCCCGGCGGCTTTCTTCAACAGACTTGAAATTCAGCATCCTTGACTGAAAATAGTGGGCAAACTGAAACTGGCCGCAGTAGTACGAAAAAAAGCGCTGAATGCGCGTGCGGTGGAATTCCGGCGGCTGAAACTGCTCCACACCGTCAATAAAGCTGAGCGCAACCTGCTGCCGGTCAACAGTAAACGGACGTTCCTGCCCTGGAAAACTGAGCGCGTTTTTCAGCACGGAAAAAATCCACGGACGCTCTGCCGCAGCCCGGGCAATCATCAGGCCGTCCGCATGGGGAACAGCATTCAGCACAGCCCGCGCGCTTTCTGCATCATGTATGCAGCCGTTCACATATACAGGGAGCGCACCCGAAAAATGCACGGCAAGCTTTTCTGCAAATTCATACCGGGGAATTCCGCGGTACTTTTCCTTTTGTGTCCGGGGATGAAGTGAAATCAGCTCGGCTCCGCCCTCGGCAACCGCATCCGCAAATGCAAAAAGCGATTCTTCCGAAAAATCCTCGCCGCCCAGCCTGCACTTTATGCTGAGCCTCAGGTGAATTCCTGTTTGAGACTCATGACGATTCAAAATATCCCTGACTGCCTGCACAGCAGCCTTTGCCTGCGAAACAGGTCTGAGCATCCATGCAATTCCGGCGCCTGTCCTGAAAATCTGCGGCGCACAGCAGCCCATGTTTATGTCGATTCCAGCTCCGCCTTTTGGCACTATGATTTCTGCTGCCTGCGCAAGAGTCTCGCTGCCGCTGCCCGTCAGCTGCCACACAATCTTTTGCGGGGCAGTACTGTTCAAAAGGTAAAAGGACTCAAACGGGCCGCCGCTCACCAGCGACGGAGCATTTATCATTTCTGTAAAATACTCGTCACAGCCGCCGAACTGCTCTACGGAACGGCGGAACGCTTCATGGCTCACAGTCGCCATCGGGGCGCAGACAAGCTTCATTTTGAATTCAGGTATTCTGCAAAAATCGCGGCGGCATCCCCGCACAGCTTGGGACACGGCCGCTTCTTGTAATATTCCGGCGTGCGTGCCTGTGAAACGGGTGAAAGGGCGTCTCCCTCGACAGTATTTTTGTTCAGGTATTTCTGAGAATCGCCGAGCGGAGCAAGCCCCAGAAGCTCGCGGCAGATAAACGAGCCGTGCTGCTCCTTGAATGTTCCGCAGAGCAGCTGGCCTTTTTTATAGAGGGAATCCTTCGCTTCCTTGTCCCTGGGATCCGCACTGCCTTCCGCGTACCCGAGCGCCAAAAGCATGCCCGTCACCGTGCCGCACATTTCGCGCAGCCGGCATGTTCCGCCGCCGAACGGCTGCGCAGACTTCAGCGCAGCATCCCGGTCAATTCCAAGCTCATCACAGAAGACAGCCAGAACTGACTGCGCGCAGTTATATCCGCTCAAAAAATTCTGCTCCGCCTGAGAGCGCGCTGACTCTGCATCAGTCATTTTTCAGCAGCTCCTCGACAGCCTGTGCAGCTCCCTGAATAAACGGCGCATCGGCTGACTCAACTTCGCCCCTGTCAACAGCCTCCGACAGCTTCTGCTCAACAGGAATCCGCGCAAGAATTTTCAGGCCGAATTCCTTTGCAGTCCTTTCGATGCTGCTTTCCCCGAATATATGAAGCTCCTTGCCGCAGTCCGGGCATTTCACGTAGCTCATGTTTTCAACAATGCCAAGAATAGGAACGTTCATCATGCCCGCCATGTTCACGGCTTTTTCCACAATGACACGCACCAGCTGCTGCGGAGATGTCACGATAATAATTCCGTCAACCGGCAGCGACTGAAAGACAGTAAGCGGCACATCGCCTGTTCCCGGAGGACAGTCCACAAACATGCAGTCCACATCCTTCCACAGAACATCAGTCCAGAACTGGCGCACAGCCCCGGAAATGACAGGCCCGCGCCACACGACAGGATCTGTTTCATTCTGAAGCAGAAAATTCATCGACATAAGCTGAATGCCCGTCCGCGACAGAACCGGCTTTAAATAGCCGCCTTCGCTGCCGTCATCTTTCTTTTCAGGAACGCTTTCCGCACGAACGCTGCCCAAGCCGAACGCAGTCGGAACAGAAGGGCCTGTAATGTCCGCGTCAAGCACTGCCGAGCGGAAACCGTCGCGCTGCGCCCGGGAGGCAAGCAGGCTTGTTACAAGAGACTTGCCCACGCCGCCCTTGCCGGAAATAACGCCTATGACTTTCTTTACAGAAGCGCCTGCATGAAGAGTTTCCTTCAGCGGCTTTTTCTCACATGCATCCTTGCAGTCAGAGCAGCTTCCACCGCACGCCATATTTTCACCTCAAACTGATAATTCATAAAACCAACAACATCAATGCAAGCATCAGCACAGGGATTCAAAAAACTGAAGTTCTCAGAGGCTCCCCTGAAATGCAAATGCGATCAATATAAATATAACCGAAAATGAACACAGATACAACTGCGCGGAACTGCTTTTGGGAAAGATACCGCCTGTCTTTCTTTTTTAATGACAGCGGGAAAAAAAGGAAGGCGCGCAGCGCGCGCCTTCCTTGGGAAACCGGGCTACTCTTCCCGCTTTCCAAGCTCTTTGTTCAGCTCGTACAGGCCTTCGCCCGTTTTTCCGAACAGACGGTACTTTTCAAGCAGCTCGTGGGCGGCGCATTCCTCTTCAAACTGCTCGCTTACAAACCACTCAAGGAAATTCTTTGTAAACCAGTCCTGCTCCTTTTGTGCAAGTGCATAGATGTCATTGATCAGGCCGGTGACATACTCTTCGTTTGCAAGGCCGAGCTTCAGAATCTGCTCAATGCCCTCAAGCTTTTCCTTGGGCGCCTTGATGTCCAGAAGCCTGACTTTCTGGCCGCGGCTTATCAGATACTTGTAGAATTTCATTGCGTGCTCAGTTTCTTCCTTCGACTGAACCTTATACCAGTTTGCAAATCCTGCAAGCCCTTCCGAGTCAAAGTACGAGGCAAATCCAAGGTACGAATACGCAGACTCAAATTCCTTTTGAATCTGCTCATTTAAAAGCGATGATATTTTTTCGTTCATCATTTCCTCCTGGAAAAATAGTATGGACAGCGCAGGATTCCGCCGCGCACGGCAGACAGAACCCTGAGCAGCAAACAGCTCCTTAAGCCAAGTTTTCTTCCTTATAGTCGGCTTTCCAGAGCTTGTGAAGGTTGCAGTATTCGTATGCCGCTTCAACACGCTCACCTTTCATTACTGCAAAATCCGCGCTCGGCCTGTTTCCCGGGGCAAGCAGCTTTTTCTGAATTCCTTTGTTCGTCTGAAGAAGAATCCATTCAATGTAGTGCTCTGGGACAGACGGATGAAGCTGAGAGCCGACAGTCACAGAAACGGTGTTTCCTTCCACCTTTATAACAGGAACGTGCTTTTCTGAAGCGCCGTCTGTTACTCCAGGGACCAGCTCCTGCATTTCTTCTCCACAGCAAATGGTTGGGGTTCCGGAATCCTTTACAATGGAAATAATTTTTCCGCACTTTTTGCAATAATAAAATTTCAACTGCATACAATTCCTCCTGAAGAACACTGCCTGCAAAGCATGCGCTTTTTCCAAGCCTGCCCTTCTGAATCAAAAGATATGCACAAACAGCTCAAAAAGCACTGAAAATCGTCCGCAAACGGTCACCAACGGGTCACAAACCGGTCACCACAGCGAGAAAAAAAACCGTTGGAAAAAACAAAACACCTGTGATATACTGTTTGCGGGAGAAAAAAAATGAAGCACAGTATTTCAGTCCGCATCAAAACCGGAATGAACGACTACTTTGTCCTGTATACAAGCCTGCTGTCAGGACTTATTGCCGTCCTGTATGCATGGAAAGGAATCCGCGAGCAGTTTACAGCGGGAACATGGATTATCATTGCGGCAAACGTGCTGTACATTCCTGCGGCAGCCATTTTCAAGCGCAAATGCTTTTCCTGCTTCTACCTGGCATACTCAATCGTGCTTGTCTTTGTGCTCTCCGTAGAAAAAACGCTTTTATTTAATAACTTTTCAGCGCTCTTTATCATCTGCATTGTCATCATGATCCATCCAAAAATCGAGCGGATTGCGCTCATTCTCTACTTCTGCGCAGTCTGCATTTCATTCGCGCTCACCGATGAGCAGCTCTACCACTTTTTTATCCATATCGCGCGGAGCCTGTGGTTTCTGGGAATCGTAACTTTCGTGCTTGACAGCAAATTTGAGCGCAAAAAGCTGATTCTGTACGAAGATGAAATAAAAATCCTTGAGCAGCTGTGCGGAGGAATCATGTACCAGAAGGAAGTGACCGGCTACAGCGAAAACACGGTCTACAGAAAGCTCAAGGCCGCCCGCGAGCGGAACGGAAACATAACGCGGGAGCAGCTCATTGAGCTGTACAGGCGCCAAAAAGAAAAATCTTAATGACAAAAACACAGTTCGGGTGTAGACTGAATTCATGGAAAAGAATGAAATAACCCAGGAAATAAAAGGCGCACAGTGCGTCATGGGAATCGAATTCGGCTCTACGCGGATCAAGGCAGTTCTGATCAACTCGCAGTTTGAGCCGGTTGCAAGCGGCAGCTTTGAGTGGGAAAATTCCCTTGAAAACGGAATCTGGACATATCCGCTTGAGCTGATTGAAAAAGGCCTTCAGTCATGCTACGCGGATCTAAAGCGCGCTGTACGGGAGCAGTTCGGCGTTGTTCTCACAAGCCTGAAGTCGCTGGGAATCAGCGCCATGATGCACGGCTACATCGCCTTGGACAGCAAGGACAAATTTCTTGTTCCGTTCCGCACCTGGAGGAACACAGTCACCGCCCAGGCTTCCAGAGAGCTTTCCGGGCTGTTTTCGTTTCCTGTTCCCGAGCGGTGGACAATCTCACATCTGTATCAGGCAATACTGAACAACGAAGCGCACGTTGCGGACATCCGCAGCCTCTGCACGCTTGCATCCTACATTCATTTCAGGCTGACCGGAGAAAAAAACATCGGGACAGGAGATGCCTCGGGAATGTTTCCTATTGACAGCAAGACGGGAACATACAGAACGGACTTCCTTGGGCAGTTTGAGTCCCTCATTGCCGCGCGGAATTTCAGCTGGAAAACAGAGCAGCTTCTGCCGCACGTGCTTCCGGCCGGAAAAAACGCGGGATTCCTCACAGAAAGCGGTGCACGGCTCCTTGACCCGGAAGGCGACTTGCACAGCGGAATTCCGCTGTGTCCTCCCGAAGGAGATGCCGGAACGGGAATGGCCGCAACAAACAGCGTGAGGAAACGGACAGGAAACATCAGCGCAGGCACGTCTGTGTTTGCCATGGCTGTCCTTGAAAAGGATCTTGCGTCATCTTATCCGGGCATAATCGACATTGTTACAACTCCTGACGGACTTCCTGTTGCAATGGTTCACGCGAACAACTGCACGAGCGAAATCAACAGCTGGATTTATTTTTTTGAAGATGTGCTTCAAACTGCCGGGCTGAAGGCGCAGCGCAGCGTTCTCTTTGACAGCCTGATACTCAAGTCTCTGGAGGCGCAAAAGGACTGCGGCAATCTCCTTGCGTACAACTACCATTCAGGAGAAACAATAACCGGGTTCAGCTCCGGGCGGCCGCTGTTTGTCCGCGGAGAAAACGCGCAGTTTACCGCCGCAAATTTCATGCGCGTCCAGATGTTCACCGCGCTGGGAGCGCTCAGAAGCGGAATGGACATCCTGTTTGAAAAGGAAAACGTTCAGATTGAGAGCATGGCCGGAGCCGGCGGATACTTTAAGACGGAAGCAGGGCTCAAGTACATGGCGGCTGCGCTGCATACTCCTGTTTCAGCCATGGAAACAGCAGGAGAAGGCGGCCCGTGGGGAATGGCGCTTCTTGCTTCATATATGCAGGACGGCGGCGGAGCAAGCCTTGCGGAATTTCTGGACAAAAGCGTTTTCAGCTCATGCAAAAAGACTGTCTCAAGCCCGGAAAAGGAGCTGGAAGAAAGCTTTACCATTTTCTATGAGCGGTACAAAAAAGGCCTCGCGATTGAACGGGCCGCCGTGGAATCGATATAGCATACAAGGGAGCCTGCCATGTCAAAGTATGACGAACTGAAAAACCGGGCGTATGAAGCCAACATGAAAATCCCGGAGAACCATCTGGCGCTGTATACGTGGGGAAATGTCTCTGCATTCGACAAAAGCGAAGGAGTGTTTGCCATAAAGCCGTCCGGTGTTCCTTACGGGCAGCTCACGCCGGATTCCATGGTGATAGTCGATATCGACGGAAAAAAAGCGGAAGGCAGCCTGAATCCTTCCTCAGACACGCCGACTCATGCGGTTCTGTACAAAAAATTCGCTGTGGAAAAAAATGCTGCGCTCGGCGGAATCATCCACACGCACTCAACAGCCGCAGTCGCATGGGCGCAGGCCGCGTCATCAGTGCCGGTGCTGGGAACAACGCATGCCGACCATCTGCAAAAGGCAGTTCCCTGCGCCCCGTACCTTTCGCGGCAGGCAGTTGAATCGGACTACGAGACAGAGACAGGGCTTTCAATTGTGCGCTACTTTGAAGAAAACGGACTGAACCCCGCAGAAGTGAACATGGTTCTGTGCGCAGGACACGGGCCGTTCGCATGGGGCGCAACCGCAGAAAAAGCCGTGTACAACGGAACCGTTCTTGAAGAAATCTGCAAAATGGCACTGTACACAAAGCTTATCCGCCCGTTTGACACAGCAGCTGAAGCAGTTCTGCCGGACTACATCATCCAGAAGCACTACGAGCGCAAGCACGGCCCGAACGCGTATTACGGACAGAAGCAGCCGCAGTGACAACCCGCAGCACACGGCTGCGCTTCAAAAGCGACTGAAAGAAACGCACGGCAAAAAAAAGAAGCGTCCTGGCAATAAGCTGCCGGGACGCTTCTGGAGGCTTAAACCTTTGCTGCTTTCAAGCAAAGAAAAGTTACTTTCTGGTGAAAGTCAGATTGAACCTAACAAATTCGCTATATCTTCTATATTTTCCTGACACAGTGAATTTTTTATCATGCGGGTTACCAATTACTGTAACTTCACATTTCTCTCCATTTCTTGGTTCAAAATAGTATGTTTTGCTAGATTCATACAAAATCCCCTCAAGATACAGCACATCACTGTCAGTATTCCCCTCATACCATGTGTTGATTTCAGTTCTATTCTTGTCATTCGTGGCTAAACTATCATTCCAGCTAACACCGCCGGCATTTACTACAAGAGTATCAGCAGTTGCACCGCTTTTCTCCACATACGTGCCGTCAGCTCTCTGTTCAGCTTCAATAGACGAGGCAGTTCCTTCTACTGCCATGCGGTACCAATGCTCCGTCTTCTCCAGTGACACATCGCCGTCAATTTCCACTTCCTTCTGGCAAGATGCAAGCATCATCACCGACACAATGCCCGCAAGGGCAATCATCATTTTCCTCATACGTTTCTCCTTAAAAGTATAAAAAGTTGAAATCAGATTACCCCCCCCGCCATTTTGTCAAGCCCTTTTTTACATTTTTTTGCCCGGGGAACACCGGCACTGTGCGCTTCATTATCCGAAGACGCTGTGACGGATTGCATTTTTTACGAGTTTCTACAATAATATAGCTTATGGAAACACGTAACATTTTTGAAAACATTTCTTGCATTGACCACAGATATTCATTGTCGGAAGCTGACGTTTTTGCCGGCCTTTCCCGCTATATTTCGGAGGAAGCCGGAATCCGCTCATGCGCGCGGTGTGAGGCAGCTCTCATAAAAAGCCACCTCAAGCTGCAGGGCCGGCTCACCGACGAAACGGCACGGACGCTTGACGACATCGCTTCCCGCATTGATCCGGCGGAAGTATATGAAGAAGAGGAAAAGACAAAGCACAATATCCGCGCTCTTGTCAACGTCATGAAAAAAAAGGTTCCCGCTGAAATCGCTCCGCTCGTCCATCTGGGAGCCACAAGCGTTGACATTCTGGACACCGCGCTTTCCTGCCGGATGCGGGACGTAACGCAAAACGTAGTGCTTCCCGAGCTGAAAAAGCTGGAGCTGAATCTCTGCGCAATTGCAGACCGGGACGCGGAAGTTCCCCAGGTAGGACGCACCCACGGACAGCACGCGGTTCCGATTACATTCGGATGGTCAGTTGCCGAATTTGTAAGCCGTCTCGGAAAGTCAATCCTGCGCATAGAGGAGCTTTCCACGCAGCTTGCCGGGAAGCTTGCAGGGCCTGTGGGTGCATACAACGGCCCGAGCATGATTGTACAGAATCCTGAAGAGCTTGAGCGCACATACGTTTCATTCCTGGGGCTTTCTGCAAGCGAGTACTCAAATCAGCTTGTGGAGCCGGAATACCTTCTGCGCCTGCTTCTCGAAATGAACGTTGCATTCGGAATCATCGCGAACCTTGCTGACGACTTGCGCAACTTGCAGCGTTCTGAAATCGGCGAGGTGTTTGAATACTTCGCTTCAACGCAGGTCGGCTCAAGCACCATGCCGCAGAAGCGCAATCCGTGGAACAGCGAGCATGTAAAGTCGCTGTGGAAGGCGATGTGTCCGCGCGTGATGACGTTCTACATGGATCAGATTTCCGAGCATCAGCGGGATCTGACAAACAGCGCAAGCCAGCGCTTTATAGCCGACTATGTGGCAGGATTTACTATGGCGGCCGCCCGAATGAACAGCGTTGTCTCCGGGCTTCAGGCAGACAAGGAAACAATGGCGCGGAACCTTGAAAATGCGGGCGGAAAGGTGAAAGGCGGCGTTCTTGCCGAGCCTGCGTACATCCTTCTGGGGGAAGCAGGCGTAAACGACGGACACGAAATCATCAGGCAGATAACGCTTGAAGCCGAGCAGACAGGAAAATCGTTCTTTGAAGTGCTGAAGTCCCACACAGAAGCCTTTGAAAAAATCACTTCGCAGCTCAAAAAGCTCGGCATTGCAAGCCCGCAGACATTCTTCGAGCATCCTGCGAACTACCGCGGACTTGCAGCCGAAAAATCCCGCCGGCTTGCAAAAAAATACGAAACGCTGATGAAATGAAATCAGAGCCTGATTCACAATCAGGCTCTGATTTTACCAGGCTCTGGTGCAGCAGTTTTTTCAGCACTGCGGAAATATCTGCTGTTATCAAAGCCGAAGAAGCATCCGATAGAGAAACTATGGAAAAGTATACAGCTGCACTGGTCGGCCTTGGACGAATCGGCTACTCGCTCGGACTTGACAAAAAGCGCGAGCAGCCGGCCAGCCACACAATGGCATTGCTCAGCAATCCGCGCATACAGCTTGCCGCCGGGTGCGACACGGATCCGATTGCGCTTTCACGGTGGCAGAATGCGAACAGAAAGGCTGTCGCCTACTGTGACAGCGCAAACCTGTTTGCACGGTGCCATCCCGACATTGTGGCTGTGGCTGTAAATGAAAGCGCGCACTTAAAGGAAGCTATTGATGCCATTCATGCCCGTCCGCGCCTTGTGATTCTTGAAAAGCCGGTGGCACTGAACATGGAGGAAGCTGAAAAAATCCGCAGGGAAGCGGAAAAACACCATGTCTCAGTCCTTGTAAACCATGAGCGGCGCTTTGCAGAAGACTTCAAGGCGGCAAAAAGCTACCTTAAGAAAATCGGCAGCATCCAGAAAATTCAGGCGGAACTCTGCTCAAGCCTCTGCGTCTATAATCCGGCGGAAGAAAAGACCGGCGCATACAGCCTGATTCACGACGGAACACACCTTGTGGACGCAGTTCTTTTTTTTCTGGAGGAAGACGGAACGCCGTCCGGCATACAGCGAATTCCGGCTGCTGCAAAAACTGCCGGAGGACGCGGACTTCTCAGCCGTGCGCAGGGACTTGCTGACAGCGCTCCGCAGCCGCACTGCAAGACGGTAAGCACGCTTCTGCACTCTCCCGTGATGACCGGCGTTTTCCGCGATGAAAAAAACAACGTGCGCCAGCTGAGCGCCCATTATTCAACTGAAAAATGCCCTGATGTCACTGTGAGCATAAGCGGCCGCTCGCGTTTTTTCGGCTTTGAAATTGCAATCACCGGCACAGAAGGAAGAATCTGCATTGGAAACGGATACTTAAAGCTGTACCACCGCGAAAAATCACTGCTGTACAGCGGATTCTATTCGCTTTTGAACGACAAGTCCGAGCCGCAGCCGAAAAAAACGCTCTACTTTGCGAACATGGTTCAGAATGCCGTCAACTTTCTGGACGGAAAAGAGCCGCTGCGCTCCACGCTCCAGACCGGCATAAACGCGCTTGCCGTCCTTGAGGAAATCAAAGAAAAAATACAGTAATTCTGCCGGCAAAACGGACTGCGCGCCAAAAGCACCGGCAGGGAATGCAAGACAAAAAAGAAGCGCCCCGGCAGCTTATTGCCAGGAACGCTTCTGGAGGCGTTTACACCGCTTGAGACAAAAGCGGCTATCTTGTAAGTGTCAAATCAAATTCAATCGTTTTTCCTGGAACGTTTGGATAATAACTATTACCATCATTGACAGAACCTTTCCATGTTCCCTTTACCGTAAAGGACTCTGACTCGGGATTGGAGATCTCAAGCTTGCAATCATCTTTTTTTTCGCGCAGATAATATGCTCCATCATAATTGATAATAGTAGGGGAATCAAACTTTTTCTCCTTAGAATTGTAGTATCCTATCTTATCGTTAAGGCTAAAACCGTCACCCCATATATTAAACCAACAGCTTTTGTAATTACTGTGGTGATTAGAATCCTTATTCCAGCCAATCCATCCTCCACAGCTAGAATCATCACTTTTTAAAGTAACTGTCTTCTGAACCCATTCACCATTTTCTTCATCATATACAGGATATTTCACTGTTCCGCTGGCCTTCAAGCGGTAGTTATAAGTCTGCGATGACACATCAGTCACATCTGCATCGCCTTCAATTTCCACTTCCTTTGTGCATGATGCAATCAGCATCACTGACAGAATACCCGCAAGCGCAATCATCATCTTTTTCATACGTTTACTCCTTAAAAATTGCTTTCTGAAACCGGCTTATCTGCTGAACTTCACATCAATTGTGTATGTTGTAGCATTGTCACTTGTACCGTTTTTATACGTTCCCTTGACAGAGAAAGAACTGCTTTCCGGATTAGTGATTTCTATTTCATTTGTATCAGCAATGCTGCCTGCATAGTACTTATTGTTGTACTTTACAATCCGATAAAACGGCCAGCTGAAAGAAGTTGTATCATCAGCAGCTTTCCATTCGACATCCAAATAGTATTTTTTTGCATTGCCAGACGCTGACGCATCAGTCTCCCAAGAAATCTGTCCTGAAGTGACAGAAACAGACTTATTCACATCTTTCATCGTTCCGCTGCGCCAATCAAACTCTTTTGTCCATGTTACAGTTCCTTCTGCCTTCAGCATGTATTCATAACTCTGGTTTGTTACGTCAGTTCTGTCTACATCGCCATCGATTTCCACTTCCTTTGTGCATGATGCAAGCATCAGCATGGACAAAACACCCGCAAGGGCAATCATTGCTTTTTTCATACGTTTACTCCTATAAAATTGTTTTCTGAGCTGACTTATCTCTTGAACGTCACATCGAATGTGTATTCCACATCATCGACTTTGCATGACCCTGTCACAGTGAATGTATCTTTCTTTGGATCTGTGATTTTGATGTCCTTATATTCTTTTGCTCCGACATCTTCTGCATAGAAAGTTCCTTCATACTCAACAATTTTATCAAAAGGAAAACCCATATAATCATCTTTTACTTTAATTCCATACAACTCATACTCATACTGATTTGTGTGAGACTTAGCATCTGTACTCCAGCTGATTTCTCCCGCTGTAACAGTGTATGTTTTGGTTTCACCGTCTTCCTTGCATGTGACTGTGCCGCTTCCAGTCAGACAGTATTCATAGTTCCTCACAGTTACATCAGTTACGTCTGCATCGCCGTCAATTTCCACTTCCTTCTGGCATGACGCAAGCATCATCACCGACACAATGCCCGCAAGGGCAATCATCATTTTCTTCATACGTTCCTTCCTGTAAAAAAGTTTAAACCAGATTACCCCCCCCCGCCATTTTGTCAAGCCCTTTTTTAGCGCCGTTTCAGACGGTTTTTATCCTGCTATTTTCTGCATTTTTCCGCTGCGTCAGGATATTGACGATAAGAAGCAATTTTCTTACAATGGATAGAATATGACGGAGTGTTTTTAATGAAGGCAGTTTTCGTGTCAGCGGCAATGCTGTGCAGCCTGTGCGCCGCAGCCTTTTCTCAGGCAATCACAACAGCAGCGGATTTCTTTAAGTCTGTCAGCGACACATACGCAGGAATAAAGGACTACGAGGCTGACATTGACATTGCAATCGGAAAAAACAGGATGCAGGGAAAAGTAAGCTTTAAGCGTCCTGAAATGATGCGCATTGATTTTTCAGATCCGGCGGAACAGGTTGTTGTCTTCAACGGGGACGACCTGACAATCTATCTTCCCGGCTCGTCAGCGATTCTTGAGCAGAATGTCACCGGCTCCGGCGTAAATGTCGCGACTTCCCAGGGGCTTTCCCTGTTGCGCAGATATTACACCGTTGCATACGACTCAGGGCAGAATGCTGTTCCGCTTGATGACGGAAGCGATGAGCTTGTTGTAAACCTCATTCTTTCCCGCCGTTCGGCAGCCGAGGCGTTCCGCTCAATCCTGCTTTCAGTAAATCCTGAAACAAAGCTGATACGGCGCGTGCAGGCAACGGCAACGCAAGGCACAGTCTATACCATGGACTTTTACAATTACCGGCTGAATATCAACATCAGCGACCAGCGATTCATCTACGATCCGCCGTCTTCAGCCAACAACTACAACAACTTCCTTCTTTCGGAGTAGGCAATGGAAAGTTACGGAGAAATACTGCGGACAGCCCGTGAAGAAAAAGGCGCTTCCCTTGAGTCGATTGTCCAGGCGACCGCAATCACAAAGGAATATATTGATTCCCTTGAAAACGAGCGTGTTGAAGATTTTCCAGGAGAATCGTACTTTATCGGGTTTCTCACAAACTACTGCGAATTCCTCGGCCTTGACAAGGAACAGATTCTGAGCCTGTACCACGCAAAGAAAATTCAGGAGGCTCCTGTTCCTGTGGAGCTTTTGCAGAAAAAAAAGCCTGCGTTCCTTGTTCCCGTCATTGTGCTGGGGACGCTTCTTGTTCTGGCAGGCACAGGCATTTTCCTTTATTTTTCAGTCTTCAATATTCCGCAGAAAAAAAAGCTTCTCGCAGAAAAGCAGACTGAAAAGGAAAAGACGCATCAGTATCAGTTCACGGGAAAGCCTGAGACAAAGCGGCTGTACAAAGGCGATCAGATTCTTGTGAAGACAAAGCAGGGCGAAGGCAACATTGTCCTCACCGTTGCAAACACGCTGCGCAATTTTTCAATCCTTACGCCGTCCGGCAGCCAGATTATTGAGCTGAGCGAAGAGCGCGACATTGACATTGACGGCGACGGACTTGCAGACCTCATCATATATCTCAGCGATGTTTCAAATACAGACGAAGCGAACGGAGCTGAAGTGAGGATTCTGGAAAAGTCTGCTGAAAATTCCGCAGTTTCAGCTTCCGCCGGAAACACAGGAACAGAGCTTTCAGAAATTCCGTCTTCAGCAACCATAAAGAACAATGCAAACAGAACTGTAATCCATGAGGACACGCGCGCCTATCCGTTCACGCTGAACGTTACATTCCGCGGCCCCTGCCTGTTCCGCTATAAAAGCGACCGGCAGCCTTATGTGGAGGACTATTACAAGAGCGGAGAGCTTGTCACCATCACTTCAAACAACGGAACACGGCTGTGGATGAGCAACATCAATGCGCTGAAAATTCACGTGATTGCCGGGCTTTCTTCCTATGATCTGGAAGTCGGGCGCGCCGGGGAAGTTCAGGCAGAAGACATAAAGTGGGTCCGCGACAATGACGGAAAATACCGTCTGGTGGTGCTTGAACTTGACTGACAGAACCTTTTTCCTTGATCAGCACGGATGCGCAAAGAACCAGGTGGACGGAGAGCTAATCATAACGCGCCTTCTGAACATGGGCTTCACCCGGACATCTGCGCCGGAAAAAGCAGATCTTATCATTGTGAATTCCTGCGGATTCATTGAAAGCGCAAAAAAGGAAAGCCTTGCATCCGTAATGGAAGCGCGCGCAGCTTTTCCGCGGGCAAAGATTCTGCTTGCAGGATGCCTTGCTGAACGGTACGCGCAGGACTTTACGGAGAACCTTCCCGAGGCAGACGGAATTCTCGGAAACGGAGACCTTGCGCTGACAGACTCCGCTGTGGAAGACTTGTTCAAAGGCAAACGCCCGGTGATAAAGGCTCCTCAGCGCGGCGTAGCATGCGGAGAGCGCACTGAGCTTTTGTCATTTGCAGGAAGCGCCTTTGTAAAAATAACAGAAGGCTGCGACAACAGATGCTCGTTCTGCGCCATTCCGCTTATCCGCGGAAGACTGCGCTCAAGGAATCCTGACGAAGTGACTGCGGAAATAAAAAGCCTGCTCGGGCGCGGAATTTTTGAAATAAACCTGATCGGGCAGGATCTCGCTTCCTACGGCTGCGGGGAAACTGACTGCGGTTTTTCCAGTCCGGACGGCAGCTCCGCGCTGTGCAGCCTGCTGAAAAAAATTTCAGCTCTGGAAGGAACATTCTGGCTCAGGCTCCTGTATATTCATCCCGACCATTTTGACAGCGGCATTCTTGACGTCATGAAAAGCGATCCCAGAATTCTGCCCTACTTTGACATTCCGTTCCAGTCAGGCGATGACTCCATTATCCGCGCCATGAACAGAAAAGGCTCGTTCAGCTCCTATTCATCGCTCGTAAAGCGCATCCGGGAGGAAATTCCGCACAGCTGCATCAGGACAACGTTCCTTGCAGGATTTCCCGGCGAGACAGAAGAAAATGCGCAGGCCTCCGTGCAGTTCCTGAAGGAAATTGAAAGCGACTGGTCAGGCTGCTTTTGCTACAGCAGGGAGGAAGGCACGCCCGCCTTCAAAATGAAGCACCAGGTTCCCCAGAAAACTGCAAGAAAACGCGCTGAGCAGCTTGAGCGCCTTCAGTCTGAAATAACAGCACGGAGGCTTCAGGAGCGGTGCGGAAAAGTGTACGATGTTCTTGTTGAAGAAATCATAGAAAGCACAGACAACGCTGACGAAGGGCTTGCCGTCGGACGCGCATGGTTTGAAGCGCCTGAAGTCGATGGAAGCTTTGTAATCCATTATGACCGCAGCGACAAGTCCGCAGCGCAGAACATCAGGCCCGGCAGCATTGTAAAAGTACAGGCGGCCGCTTCACTGGGAGTTGACATTGACGGAGAGTATGCCGGATGACAGCTGAAGAATACCTTTGCACTCTCAATGAACAGCAAAAGGAAGCCGTCATTCACCAAGGCTCTCCGCTGCTGATTCTCGCCGGAGCCGGCTCGGGGAAAACGCGCGTCATCACAACAAAAATCGCGTACCTTATTTCCGTGCTGAACTTCCGTCCCGAGTCAATTCTTGCCGTGACTTTTACAAAAAAAGCTGCGGAAGAAATGAAGGAGCGCGCCATCAGCCTTGAGCCGAAGTCTGCATATTCCCAGGTGCGGACATTCCACTCGTTCGGCGCATGGTTCCTGCGCTGCTACGCCGGGGAGTCAGACATCGGAATTCAAAGCAATTTTACGGTGTACGATGACGATGATATGGCGACGCTTATCGCAAAGGCAGTGCCGCTGCTGACACGCAAAGACGCTGCACGGTACGCGCACAAAATCGCGCTTGCAAAGGACTACGGACTGCTGCCTGAAAGCGGCGAACTGAAAAAAATTGACAGCGATCCGTTTTTTTCTGAAGTCTACGGGAAGTACCAGTCACGCCTGAGAAAAACGGGCAACGTTGACTTCGGGGATCTGATTCTTCTGCCGTATCTGATTCTGAAGGAAAATGAGCGCGTGCGGCAAAGCATTCATCACCGGTTCAAGGTGATTCTTGTTGACGAATACCAGGACTCGAATGTAGCGCAGTTCAATCTGCTGCAGGAGCTTTCCGGCGTAAACGAAGGCTCCGGGACATACATGTGCGCGGTCGGAGACGATGACCAGAGCATATACAAATTCCGCGGAGCCGAAGTGCAGAACATCCTTCATTTTCAAGACGAATTTCCGGGAACACAAATCATCCGCCTTGAATCAAACTACCGCTCGACTTCTGAAATTTTGCAGTGCGCTGAAAATGTTGTGCAGAACAATTCCGGGCGGCTTGGAAAGCATCTGAAGGCCGAGCGAGGCAGCGGGAAAAAGCCCGCGCTTGTGTTTCTTCCGACGCAGGATGATGAAACAGAATTCTGCCTCAGCATTATTGCGCAGGCTCATGAAAAGGGCGTTCCGTACAGCGACTGGGCGATTCTCTACCGGACAAACGCGCAGTCACTGGGATTTGAGCACGAATTCCTTACGCAGGAAATTCCGTATGAAATCGTCGGCTCGCTGAAATTTTATGAGCGTGAGGAAGTGAAAGATGCCGTTGCCTGGCTTGCGTTCATCATCAATCAGAAAGATGAAATTTCGTTCCGGCGCATTGTCAACAAGCCTGTGCGCGGAATAGGAAATGTGACGCAGGACAGAGTCATAGATGCAGCAGCCGGCCGTTCTTCAATTCTTGATGGAACTGAATCCATACCGCTTTCAAAAAAAGCAAAGGAAGGCATCGGAGCATTTTCAGATCTTGTGCATAAATTCGCTTCCCTTTTGCCTGACAGCCCGGTCACTTCCGAAGCCTCTCTTCTTGCAGGGCAGGCAATCAGCGGAACCGGGGAAATGGACGCAGGCAGAAAAAAGCTGTCTGCGTTTGTGCGGGATGTCATACGGGAAAGCGGGCTTGAAGAATTTCATAAGGAGCAGGACAAGAACGACGGCTCCCAAAAAACAGAAAACCTTGAAGAGCTCGTAAACAGCGCCGTCCTGTATCCGTACACACGGCAGGGACTTCTTGACTTCCTTGATCACATCAGCCTGGACAGAACGCTCGACCTTGAGGCAGAGCAAAACAAAACGGGAGACAAGGTCACGCTCATCACGCTCCACAATACAAAGGGGCTTGAATTTCCGCGCGTTATAATCACAGGAATGGAAGCAGGAATTTTTCCGCGGGATGGAAAATCGTCCGAGGAGCTTGAAGAAGAACGCCGCCTATTTTATGTCGGAATTACACGGGCAAAGGACGAGCTGTATTTTACTTCATGCGGCATGAGGCGGCTTTTCGGAAAGACGAGCTGCATGCCTCCAAGCATTTTCCTAAGCGAGCTTGGATCCGGCTCTGTGCGTGTGCTCGGACAAAAGCCTGAATCCTTCCGCACAGAAAAAAGCGCCATTGAAGAAAAGTACTGCATAGGAGCTTCCGTGTATCACGATGACTACGGCAGCGGACAGATTATACGGAGCAGCCGGAGCGCAGAAGGCGAGTATGTTGTCACCGTAAGCTTTGAAAGCTGCGGCATAAAGAAATTTCTTCCAAAGTACCAGGGAAATTCCATCACCGTCATTTCAGATATATGATATGAAAAAGGCAGCTTTTGCTTTCCCGGTTCTGTTTTTTTCCGCCGCTTTTTTTTCATGCAGCACAAAGGAACCTTCACGCACTGCAATACTGATGAACACAGTCTGCTCGGTCAATGCCTTTGACGAAGGAACAAAACAGCTGCATGATGAAATTTTCGGCCGTCTGCTTCAAATCGAAAAGACATTCAGCGCAACACTTCCCGGCTCTGAGCTTTCGCGGATAAATGCCTGCGCGGGAATTGCACCTGTAGAAGCAAGCAGCGACTTTCTGACTGTTTTAAAAACTGCGCTGGCCGCCGAAGCAATTTCCGGGAATGCGTTCACGCCTGCTGCCGGGCCTTTGATCGATGCATGGGGAATAAACACAGAGCATGAAGCAGTTCCCGCAGAAAAAGAAATTGAAGATGCGCTCAGTCTCACAGACTCAGGCGATATTGAAATCAGCGGAAACCATGTCTTCCTGAAAAAGAGCGGAATGAAGCTTCATCTGGGCGGAATCGCCAAGGGGTTTGCAGCCGATGAAGTCTGCAAGATACTCAGGAACCGCGGCATACAGAGAGCTGTCATAGACTTAGGCGGAAACATTTATGTCTGGGGAAAAAAGCCCGGCGGAGCACCGTGGAGCGTGGGAATAAAGGATCCGGGAAATCCTTCCGGCAAGCCGCTGCTGAAGCTTTCCACAGGACAGGCTTCTGTTGTTACAAGCGGCGCATACGAGCGGTATTTTGAATCCGGCGGAAAACGGTATCACCATATTTTTGACATGAAGACAGGATTTCCTGCTGAATCGGGAGCTGCCTCCGTCACAGTCATCTGCCAGTCAAGCATGACAGCCGATGCACTGTCCACCTGCTTTTTTGTTCTCGGAATAGAAAAGTCTTTTTCACTTCTTGAAAAATGCAAGGAGGAATTCAAAACAGATATTTCTGCTGTCTTTATATCCAGCAGCGGCCAGGTTTTTGCAACTTCCGACCTGACGGATTCGCTTTCCTTTGCCAGCGAAGACAGCCGCAGCATACTTTTTTTCTGAGAGTCACTGTGCAGCCGCATCAAATTCACTGTCCGCTGCTCCTTCTATGCGCAAAAAAATTCCGTTTGGAAGGCATGCAGCCCACTGCCCGTTTTTCCAGATTTCTCCGGCCGCAATGCATGTCTTGTTTTCACACGGAGAATGCACAACGCACGCCTTTCCGTTTTTTATCTGAACCGATGTCGTTCCTATCAGCCCTTCAAATTCATGCGTTCCGTCCTTTTCCAAGCTGTACACAAACTGCGAGCCGGGAGCCTGAACAAAAAGCACGGAAGGCTTTCTGCTTTCTTTCTTCAGTTGAAAAACAGAACAGAACAGAACCGCCAGAAAAAGCAAAATAAAAGCAGCATCAAAAAATTTCAGCCGTTTTTCCATATATGTTTTGTACAGCAACTTTCAATAAAAGTCGAGGGCTTTTGCTATAGAAAAAAAGCGCGCTTTGCTGTACAGTGTTACCATGGTCAGAAAGAATTATGTAACTCCTGTCGTTGACTCGCCTGTCATCATTTTTTTTGCGGCTGTCTCAGCTGCCGTGTTTCTTCTCGATGCTCTGTTTTTCAAGGGAAGCCTTGTTGAAAAAGCGTTTGTATGCCGCGGCGCAAAGGCTGCTGTGCCGTTTGACTTTTCTTCTCCCATGGACTATATACGGATTCTCACCTGCTGCTTCGGCTGTCTCAGCTGGGATTCATTTTTCACCAGCCTGATTTTTATACTGCTGCTCGGTCCGGCTCTGGAAGAAAAATACGGCTCGGCAATGCTTGCCCTTATGTTTTTTATAACATCGCTTGTCGGCGGTGTTCTCACAGCGTCTCTCTCTTCCTTTAATCTTACAGGGCCGTTCGGAATCATCTTCATGCTGATTATTCTGGCGGCACTGAGCGCCTTTATGAAAGGACAGGTTCCTGTCTCGTGGATTTTTATCTTTGTCCTGTACCTGTCGCTTGAATTCTATAAAAATTCGCCGGAGCAAAGCGCAGGGTTCTCTGAATTTCTTCAGAGCAAAATTCCCGTCTTTATTCATCTTGCAAGCGGAATTTGCGGAAGCCTCTTTGGATTCTTTGTTGCGCCAAAGAACCGGGCGCCACGGAAAAAGGCGGAGAAAAAAACATCCCAGACAGGCAGCAACGGAACTGCTTCAGGAAGCAGCGATGAAACTGTCATTGGAAATATTATTGTGTAGACCATCTAAAAAACATCATTTTCCAGTTTTGAAAAACTGGAAAATGATGTTTTCGTCCGCGTGAGCGAACAATAAAATAAAACAGTTTGCGAAGCAAACTGTAAGTTAAAGCAAACCGTGCTATCTTAACGGCTTACTTTAAACCTTCCTTAAAATGTGACACCGCAGGAAGTTTCAACTTCCGAGGATGACACATTCGTTTGCGTTAGCAACTTGTTGCGGCGCGAACATGTAAATAAGACAGTTTGTTTTGCAAACTGTAAGTTAAAGTAAGCCGTGCTATCTTAACGGCTTACTTTAAACCTTCCTTTCAGAAAATCTGTCTTTCCTAAAAATCGTTTTTGTTGTATACTTTCACCATGGAAAGCAAAGTGAAACGATTCGGAATTCTGACGAGCGGAGGCGATGCGCCGGGACTGAACGCCGCGATACGCGCCCTGTGCCGCTCCGCAAAGCTCCAGTACGGAATGGAACCTGTAGGCATTTTCAACGGCTACCGCGGACTGATTGACGGCAACATGAAAGTGCTGACTGATTCATTTCTTTCAGGGCTTCTTACCGCAGGCGGAACAGTCCTGGGAACATCGCGGGAAAAGCCATTTAAAAATCCACTGGCAGATGAAAAGACAGGGCTTCTTCCTGTTGAAGCAATCAAGGAAAACTACAAGAAATGGAATCTGGACGCGCTTGTCTGCATCGGCGGAAACGGAACAAACACAACGGCAAGCCTGCTGTTCCAGTCAGGACTGAACGTCATCGGGCTTCCAAAGACAATCGACAATGACATTGCCGAAACTGACATGACATTCGGCTTCTACACAGCGCTCGATGTCGCCTCGGAATCAATAGACAGAATTCATACAACCGCGTGCAGCCACGGACGGATCATGATAGTCGAAGTCATGGGACACAAGGCCGGCTGGCTCGGGCTGTACTCAGGAATTGCAGGAGGCGCAGATGTCATTCTGATTCCTGAAATTCCGTACAATATAGACAGCATTGTAAAAAAACTGAAGAACCGCCAGGCCGCAGGGAAAAATTTTTCAGTTGTTGTTGTTGCTGAAGGCGCAAAATCAGTGGAAGAATCACGGATGGACAAAAAAGCCTTTAAAAAAGCACGCGCGGCAATGACTGTTCCCGTTTCATACAGAGTGTCGGATGAACTTTCCCAGGCCGCAGGAATTGAGTCGCGGGTCACTGTTCTCGGCTATCTTCAGCGCGGAGGAATTCCTTCCCCGAGCGACAGGCTTCTTGCAACACAGCTCGGAGCAGCAGCGGCGGACTTTCTTGCGGAAGGAAATTTCGGAAAGCTTGTTGCCATTCAAAACGGAAAAACAGCCGGTGTCCCCTTGGAAAATGTGGCCGGAAAAGTCAAGAACATTCCTTTGGATCATCCGGTAATTGAAACTGCACGCACTCTGGGAATCTGCCTTGGCGACTGAATACAAATGCCGGTTCTGCCCGATCTGCTCAGGCTTCGGCTGCATAAATGAAATGCCGGGAATGGGCGGAGTCCGCAACAATGAAAATTTTATTTTAAATTGCAGCGGCTGGAAAAACATTCCGTCCGGGCCGTATAAAGCGGATTCATTTTCCGTCCGGCTCGCACCCATGACAGGAGCTGTCGAAAACATCGGATATCCTGACGAGCGGCAGTTTTACTTCGACCTGATAAGCGGATGCAAAAAAGCGGGCATAAAGCTGAGCATCGGAGACGGCACGCCTGACAGCAAGCTCAAATGGGGAATCGAAGCAGTAAAGAGCGCAGACACAACCGCGGCAGTGTTTATAAAGCCGTACAGCAACAAGAAAATTTGCGAGCGCTTTGAATGGGCTGAAGAAATTGCTGAATGCTGCGGAATTGACATCGACTCATACAACATCGCCACCATGAGGAATTCCGTTCAGCTTGAAAAAAAAGACAGAGCCGCACTTATGGAGCTGAAGAATTTTTTTTCACGGAAAAACATTCCGTTTGCTATAAAAGGAATTTTCACGCAGTCCGACATTGAGCTTGCAAAGGAAATAAAGCCGGACATCGCCTTTGTTTCAAACCACGGCGGACGGGTGGAAACAGACTCCGGAAGCACAGCTGAATTTTTCCGCAAGAACTACCGCGCACTGCTGTCAAGCTGCGGACAGCTTTGGGTTGACGGCGGAATCAGAAGCAAGGCAGACTGTGAAAAAGCAGGAAGCTATGGCGCCTGCGAAGTTCTGATAGGACGGCCGTTCGCATCAGCCGTATGCAGAAAAAAATCATTCGCCGTACTGTAACGGCAGCGAGGTTTACATTTATGAAACAGAACAGTTCGTTAAACTACAAGATTGCAATGACCGGAATTTTTTCCGCATTAAGCATCCTGCTGTCATTTACCCCGCTCGGGTACATTCAGCTTGGAACAGCAATCAGCATCACCCTCATGCACATTCCAGTTATTCTTGTCACTGTCATTGCAGGGATTGTTCCCGGAATTGCAGTCGGGCTTGTATTCGGACTTTCAAGCCTCATCAGGACTGTCATGTCGGGAGCCGCCGCAGGACCGTTTTTTTTGAATCCGCTTGTGTCAGTTGTTCCGCGGATGCTGTTTCCTGTTGCTGTCTGGGCAGTATTCTCACTGCTGAATGCAATTCCGCGCTTCCCTAAAATTATAAGCGCATCTGTTGCAGCCGCCGCAGGAACTTTTATTCACACAGTTCTGGTGATGGGCGCTATCTTTCTTCTGTATCAGGATATTTTCATGGGAATGATCCGCGGCGCAATTGAAAAGCTCGGATTCACTTCCGGCAGCATTTCCGGCGGAAAAGCATTCCTTGCTGTCATTGCAACAACAATGATTACAAACGGCTTCCTTGAAATTCTTGCGGCGGTTATTCTGACGGCTGCGGTGACAGGAAGCATATATGCAGCAAATTCCAGAAAGTCAAAAATTTCAAAGCTTGAATGAACTGAACGTTTAAAATTATCCGCTGAAATGGCGCGGCTGATTTTAACTTACAGTTTGCAAAACAAACTGTCTTATTGAACTGTCCGCTCACACGGACGAATTCAACAGCTCTAAAATCTGAAGATTTTCTCACTGTTGAATTTTAAGGAAGCTTATCTCTGCCCCTGCTTTTTCTTCCAAAAGGAAATATGCTCGTCCCCGACAAGCAGCAATGGCAGAAGCTCCTTTTCTATGGGAAATCTGTGCATTGAAACTGTTGCCGCAATCCTGCTTGCCGCGCTTGACGGACACTCAGGGACAAAATCACCTGCACGCTTGAAAATATACGGAATGCCGGGAAGCAGCCGGTAGCAGTCATTGGAAATGATTCCGCTTTTTGTCGGAAGATAGTTGCACTGAGTCAGAGCCATTTTTTCTTCAGCTTTTTTTTCCGGGATTTCTGGAGCCTCATGGCCTGACAGAGATTTCACAGCCAAAGCATACAGATTTTCTTTGCAGTTCATTAAAAGCTCGCGAATGCCGCCGCCAACTCTTGGTGCAAAATCGACCGGCACAAATTCATCCTCATCTGTCTGAATAAAATCAAACTGCCCGAAAGAAATGTCATCTGATTCAAAAACAGCATGCGCCCATTTTTCAAGGCAAACACTGATTTTTTCAGAGCAGCCGGCAAGCTGATATACCGCGGCACATGGCGTGTTATGAATAACAGCAATCTCTTTCCTGCATACCCGGACAACAGCCACTGCTCCCCTAAAGTAAAAAATATCCGCGCTGAATTCAGTGCCGCACACATATTCACTGAGCAGGACGCTGCCGCCCGTGACCGAAAAAAGCTTCAGCGCATTGTTATGCAGCCGGGCCGCGTTGAACATATATTTTTCCAGGCTGCAAAGATTGTCTTTCTGCACAATTTTTATTCCGTATCCTGAAAAAAGTCCGTCCGGCTTTACAAGAATTGTTCCGCCCGTCAGTTCAGCATAGCGCCGCGCTTCTTCCGGCGAACTGTACAGTTCAGGAACGCGCTGAGTGTCTTGCAAAAGGCTGTAAAAAAATTTCTTTGACCGCCCGGCTCTGAGCGCCTTTTCGCAGACAAGGCAGTTTCCGCTCTTTATGCATTCAGAAATCCAGTACTCGCTGAGCGGCACCGCTTTTTTTCCATGCGGAATTGTCCCGCAGAATTCAATATCGTCCTGCTCTGCACAGTCCTGATATTTTTTCATATACGGAGCTTCAGCAAAAACAGCTTCTATTCCAAGGGAACGGAATGCTTCCCTGATTTCTGAAAGCCCGAACACAGATGACGCACCCGCGAGAACTATTTGCTGCACCCAAGCTTCTCCGCTATCCGCACGCATGAATTTTCCCCGTCAATCGCAGAGCTTACAATTCCGCCGGAATATCCGCTGCCTTCTCCAGCCGGAAACAAATTCCGCAGAAACACACATTCACGGGAATCCTTGCCGCGCAGAATTCTGACAGGCGTGCTTGTCCGCGTTTCGCTTGCAACCAGAAGCGCGTCACTGCAAACAAAGCCTTTCATGCTTCTGTCAAAAAGCCGAAACGCCTTATGCAGCCTCCCAGAAATAAAAGCCGGAAGCCATTCATGCAGAGCGCTTGAAACAAGTCCCGGCGCATAGCTTGACTCAGGAAGCGAATCGCTTTTTCTCTTTAAAAGAAAATCTTCCAGACGCTGAGCAGGAGCTTTTTGATTTTCTCCATGGATAAACGTAAGATGCTCAAGGTGCTGCCTGAACAAAAGGCCTGCAATTTTTTCAGTTCCATTTTCCTTTGCCTTGCTGATAAATTCCTGCGGAATATCTTCCGGGCGAATTTCCACAACAACAGCCGCGTTGCTCCACTTGCTGTTTCTTCCGGCAGCTGACATTCCGTTTAAAGCAATTTCCTCAGGCCCGGTGCTGCTCGGCACAACAAATCCGCCGGGACACATGCAGAAGCTGTACACTCCGCGTCCGTCAGCTTGAGCCGCAAGCCGGTATTCCGCCGCGCCAAGGCTCTGATTTTTTCTGCCGTGAAACTGAATCAAATCAATTGTTTCCCTCGGATGCTCAACACGCACGCCCATGGCAAATGGCTTTGCCTCCAGGGATTCGGGAGAAACTGACGCAAGCAGCCGGTAAATGTCGTGCGCAGAATGGCCTGCTGCCAAAAGAACTGCATCTGCATACAGATTTTTTTTCTCATGCGTATGAACATTCTCACATACAATTCCGGCCGCAGTTTTTTCACCGTCACGCTCTTCAATAATAAAATCCGCGCACCTTGTTTCAAAATGAATTTCACCGCCCGACTGCACAATAAAATCCCTGATGCTGCGAACAATTGCAGGAAGCCTGTCTGTACCGATGTGCGGATGAGCATCTGTCGCAATTTTTTTATCAGCGCCGAACCGAATAAAAATATTCAGGATGCCGCTTATGTTTCCGCGCTTGCTGCTTCTGGTGAAAAGCTTTCCGTCGCTGAACGTTCCAGCACCTCCCTCTCCGAAGCAATAGTTTGAATTTTCATTTACCGTTTTCGTCCTGCTGATTTCCGCAATGTCACGCTTCCTTTTAAAAACATCGCAGCCGCGTTCAATGATGACCGGCTTGATTCCATATTCAAGCAGCTTGAGCGCGCCAAAAAGCCCTGCCGGACCCGAGCCGACTATCGCCACTGTTTTTTCAGCTCCAGCTTTTTTCCACTTCGGAACATTCTGAAATTCATCTGAAGGATTTTCTCCGATATACACCTTGTACTTTAAAAACAGCTTTATGTTTTTCCGCCGGGCATCAACAGATTTTTTTACAAGCACTGGAACAGCTTCCTTCGGATCAAAAGCCGCACCTTTCTTTTTCAAGGCTGAACAGATTTCAGCAAAAATAAATTTCTCATCGGATTCTTTTTCACAAGGAACAGAAACTGCAACTTCTTCTACCATACGGACAGTGTACAGGGAAGCAGACAATGAATCAACAACCTCGACGCAAGCGTCGAAGTATTAAACCCTCCGCACGAACAGCTGCACACCCTCTTGCTTTTTTTTCAGTTTTCTGCTATACCTGTTCCGTTGCACGGGGAGTCGGCGCAAAGCCGTCTGAGAGTAGGATGTGTTCCTTGACCCGAAACCTGATTTGGATAATGCCAACGTAGGGACATGCGAAATCAAAAGCTCTTCAATCCGATTGGAACATTCAAATCAGCATTCTTACAAATCACAGAGGTTTTTATGTTAAAAGAATGCTTCGATTCTGTCCGGGAAATTTCACCGTTAATTCACAGCATCACAAATTATGTTACCGTGAACGATGTTGCGAACGCAATTCTTGCAGCAGGCGCAAGCCCTGTCATGTCTGACGAGCCGGAAGATGTTGAGGACATCGTTTCCATTTGCAGCGCGCTGAATATAAACATCGGAACCTTAAACAAAAGCTCAATCAAGGCAATGTTTCTTGCAGGAAAAAAAGCAGCAGACCTGAACCGGGCAGTCATTCTCGATCCTGTCGGAGCCGGAGCAAGCTCGCTCAGGACAAGCACAGCATTGGCCCTTATGAAGGAAATACCGTTCACTGTAATCCGCGGAAACAGCTCAGAGATAAAGACGCTCGCAGCAGGAAGCGGCCTTACAAACGGAGTTGATGCAAACAGCGCGGATGCAATTTCCGAAGAAAATCTTGAAGAAGGAATTGCATTTGCAAAGCAATTCGCTCAAAAAAACAGCTGCATTGCCGCGATAACCGGTGCAATTGACTTGGTAGCCGACAAGGAGCGCTGCTTTGTAATCAGAAACGGCCGTGCGGAAATGAGCCGCATAACAGGAACCGGCTGCTGCCTGAGCGGAATCATGGCGGCATTTGTCAGCGCGAACAAAAACACGCTGGAAGCAGCCGCAGCCGCGGTGTGCGCAATGGGACTTGCAGGCGAAACCGGCTGGAGCAGAATGCAAAGCGGAGACGGAAACGCAACATACAGGAACAGAATCATTGACGCACTGTACTGCATGACAGGCGATGATATTGAAAAAGGCGCACGATATGAAATCCGCTGACTTACGCTCGTCCCTTGTGCTGTATGCGGTAACAGACAGAGCATGGATTGGCAGCGGATTTCCATGCAAGTCGTTGAGCGAAGCGGTAAGCCATGCAATTGAAGGCGGCGCAACATGCATCCAGCTGCGTGAAAAAAATCTTGATGAAGAAACATTTTTAAGCGAAGCGATTGAAATCGGGAAGCTGTGCGCATCAAAAAAAATTCCGCTTATTATAAATGACAGCGTGAACGTTGCAAGAGAAAGCGGAGCAGACGGCGTTCACATCGGGCAGAGCGACATATCACTGGCTGAAGCGCGGCGCGTCCTCGGGCCAGACAAAATAATCGGCGTTTCATGCCAGACTGAAGCGCAGGCAGTTCAGGCAGAAAGAGACGGAGCCGATTACTTGGGTGTGGGCGCGGTTTTTCCCACTTCCTCAAAGAGCGATGCAGATTCTGTTTCGCTTGAAATGCTCAAGTCTATATGCGGCGCAGTGGCAATTCCCGTTGTTGCAATCGGAGGAATCAGCAGAACGAATGCGCCGCAGCTTGCAGGCTCAGGAATCGCCGGCATTTCTGTCATCAGCGCGATTTTTGCACAAGCGGACATCGTTTCTTCCGCGCGCGAGCTTTTGCATATCGCGCAAACTATTACAGCATAAAATCCGCGGCGGATCAGGGGCACCATTTTCTGCCGCGTAACAAATAATGCATTTTTCCAAAGGAGGATGTATGAAAACTGCATTGACCATTGCGGGCACAGACCCGAGCGGAGGCGCCGGAATTCAAGCTGACATCAAGACAATGACAGCCCACGGTGTCTTTGCCATGAGCGCTGTTACGGCGCTTGTATCGCAAAACACAACAGGAGTGTATTCCATAATGGAAGTAACGCCGGAATTCCTTGCCAGCCAGATCCGGGCAGTTGCAACCGACATTTTCCCGGACGCCGTAAAAACCGGCATGATTTCGTCAACGGCTCTTGTCCGCGTGATTGCACAGAGCATAGCGGAATTCAATCTGAAGCAGATTGTTGTTGATCCTGTCATGGTTGCAACAAACGGCGCGCGGCTGACTGACGACAGCGCAGTGCAGGCATTGCAAAGCGAGCTTCTTCCGCTTGCAACAGTCATCACGCCGAATATCCCTGAGGCACAGATTCTTTCCCGGACGCACATTGACTCACAGGCCGCAATGGAAAAAGCCGCTGAAATCATTCTGCAAAAATACGGCTGCGCAGTCCTTGTAAAAGGCGGACATAACCTGAATGATGCAAACGACTTTCTGCTTACAAAGGACGGAGGCAGATGGTTCGCCGGAAAGCGCATAGACAACAAGAACACGCACGGAACCGGCTGCACGCTATCAAGCGCAATTGCTTCAAATCTCGCAAAAGGCAAGCCGCTGGAGCAGTCCGTTGAGCAGGCAAAGTCTTACATTTCCGGCTGCCTTGCGGCAATGCTCGACCTTGGAAAAGGAAGCGGCCCGCTGAATCATGCATTTAAAATCGATGGAGAGTATTAAGGTGAATATAAAATCAAAGGAAGCAAACCTTGCGCTGATATGGTTTGGCGCCGGTGTTTCGGTTGCGGAAATTATCACGGGCACCTATTTTGCGCCGCTCGGATTTGCAAGAGGAGCCGCCGCAATTCTGACTGGACATATCATCGGCTGCGCGCTTTTATTTCTTGCAGGATATATCGGTTCCGCCGCAAAAAAAAGCTCCATGGAAACAACAAAATACAGCTTCGGAATTTTCGGAAGCAAATTTTTTGCGCTGCTGAATGTTCTTCAGCTTGCACTCTGGACAGGCATCATGATTTACGACGGCGCGCTTTCTGTAAACGGAATATGCGCACGCGGCACACAGCTCTGGGCAGTTGCAATCGGCGTACTGATTCTGCTCTGGATTGCAGCCGGAGTCACAAGCATCAGCAGGCTTTCCGCCGCAGCACTGGCTGCCCTCTTCATTCTGACAGTCGTCCTGTGCAAGCTCATTTTTTTTGGAGGATCTGCTTCTGTCCTGAATGATGAGGCACAGGACACGCTGAGCTTCGGAGCCGCAGTTGAGCTTGCTGCTGCAATGCCGCTTTCCTGGCTTCCGCTCATCAGCGACTACACGCGGGAAAGCAGCCGTCCGCTTGCGTCCTCGCTTGTCAGTTCTGCGGTTTACGGAATCACAAGCTGCTGGATGTATGTCATCGGCATGGGAGCCGCGCTCTTTACCGGCGAAACAGACATTTCGCTTATCATGCTCAAGTCAGGCCTTGGCTGGGCTGCACTCGCAATTGTTATACTTTCAACAGTTACAACAACATTCCTCGATGCATACTCAGCAGGAATTTCCTTTGAGACAATTGTTCCTTCAGCAAACGGAAAATGGATTGCAGCCGCCGTAACAGCAGCCGGCACACTAGGCGCGCTCTTTTTTCCGATGGACGATATAACAGGATTCTTATACTTGATCGGCTCGGTGTTCGCTCCGATGAGCGCAATTCTGATTGCGGACTTTTTTGTTGTAAAGACAGACTGCTCAGAAAAAAAATTCGTTCCGCTGAAAGCCGTGCTGTGGCTTACGGGATTCGTTCTCTACAGAATTTCACTGAGCTGGAATTTCATTCTGGGAAACACGCTTCCTGTCATGGCAGCAGTGTTTGCAGCAGCAGTCATTGCCGGAAAGCTGGCTTGTCCGCGTCAGCGCACAAAAGCATAAAGCCAGAGACAGCCGCTAGCTCCGGCAACAGCAGCTATTCCTGCATCCCGTCCTGAGCGCAGGAACTGTCTGCTATTTCAGCACTTTCATTCTGGCTGAATGCATGGTCAAGGAATTTATATGCATTTGTAAGAGTCTGCTGATAATACGGAATAACCCACAGCAGTCCGATTCCCAGCGTTATATATGACAGCAGATACCATCCGATAAAGCTCAGCTCCAGGAGAAACAGCCTTCCCTTGCTGCCTTTTGTAAGCTGAACGCTTCTGGTCATGGAATCAATGACGCCGATTTTATCATTGTCAGCAACGATAAAAAACATCTGCGAATAAGCCAGGCTGCTTCGGATAACAACAGCAAACAGCGTTATATACACAGCGGCGGCCGCAAGCCCCACGAAAGCATAATTCCCTGTTGCATAAGAAACCACGCCCAGAATTGCAATCACAATTCCTCCGGGAACAAGGACTGCCATTTCCCAAACTATAATCAAAAAGGCATGCCAAAGGTATGTGCGGATTGCGCGCCCGAACTGCGCAAAGCCGGCTGTATAATCCGTGAATTTCAGTTTTTCAGTTGTGCTGAACAGCTTGAGATGAAATTTGACGAGGGCAAAACCGACAACAGGAACAAGCAAAACAACGGCAATTATCATAATCATAATCCGTGCAAACATTCCCACGTATGCCATGCCGGAAAGCTCCGCTCCGCGCGCTATGGAAAAAATACTGCCCCACGGATACAGCCCCAGACAGACTGCATATATAAGCGCTCCAGAAACAAAAGAAACAAGAACCGGCATGCCCCATCTGCCCTTCAGCTGCTGCAAGGCAGTTTTCTTGCAATGACGGATATCAAGCTGTGACTGCATAAAATGCTCCTATAATTATGGATAAGTAAAAACTACTGATATATGATATAAAAATACAGAAAATGTATCAAGGTTTAAAATCATCCGCTGAAATGGCGCGGCTTATTTTAACTGACAGCTTGCGCTGAAAACTGTCTTATTGACGTATGCGCGGGGCAGACACTTCCTCGCGCACGAATTGCACGCCCCGAAAGCTGACGCAGCGCGCTCTATACATCTGCAAAATTTTTCTATTTCACTTTACGCAACGCACTCGGAAAGGTATACTGTTGTAAGAAAAACGAATACTGATTTTTAGAGGTGAATCATGGGAGCCAACTACTTCAATTCAATTCCGTGGCGCGAGGCCAGGATGCAGCTCGGGCACTGCCGCTCGATGGCAAAGGAGGAATTCGCGGACGGCGTGAAGGCGCTCAAGGGCAAGAAGATTGTCATCGTGGGCTGCGGCGCGCAAGGACTGAACCAGGGAATGTGCCTGCGGGACAGCGGGCTTGACGTGAGCTACGCGCTGCGCGAGTCGGCGATTGCGGAAAAGCGGCAGTCGTGGAAGAACGCGACGGAGAACGGCTTCAAAGTCGGCACGTATGACGAGATGATTCCGACCGCTGACTTGGTGGGAAACCTCACGCCTGACAAGCAGCACACGCCGGTCATCACGGAAGTCATGGCGAAGATGAAGCAGGGGGCTGCGCTCTGGTACAGCCACGGCTTCAACATGATTGAAGAAGGAATGCAGATCCGCAAGGACATCACGGTCATCATGTGCGCGCCGAAAGGCCCCGGCACGGAAGTCTGGCACGAATTCCAGCGCGGGTTCGGCGTTCCCGATTTGATCGCCGTCCACCCGGACAACGACCCGGAAGGCAAGGGCTGGGCGTATGCGAAGGCGCTCGCAGTCGGCATGGGCGGAAGCAAGGCGGGCGTCCTCGAGTCATCGTTCGTGGCGGAAGTCAAGTCCGACCTGATGGGCGAGCAGACAATCCTCTGCGGAATGCTCCAGACGGGAACAATCCTCTGCTACGACAAGATGGTCGAAGGCGGCATCGCGCCTGAGTACGCGGTGAAATTCCTCATGCACGGCTGGAACGTCGTTTCCGAGGCGCTCAAGTGGGGCGGCATCACGAACATGATGGACCGCCTCTCGAATCCGGCGAAAATCCGCGCGAACGAGCTTTCAAAGGAAATCAAAAAAATCTGCACGCCGCTCTACCGCAAGCACATGGACGACATCATCAGCGGAAAATTCTCAAGCACGATGATGAAGGACTGGGCGAACAAGGACCACGACCTCCTGACATGGCGCGAGGAGACCGGGAAGCTCGCGTTCGAGACGATGGCGGAATCCTCCGAGGAAATCACAGAGCAGGAATATTTCGACAAGGGAATCCTGCTTGTGGCGATGATCAAGGCGGGCTGCGAGCTTGCGTTCGAGACGATGGTAGACGCCGGAATCAAGGAAGAAAGCGCCTACTACGAGTCGCTGCACGAAGTTCCGCTCATCGCGAACCTGATCGACCGCAAGAAGCTCTATGAGATGAACCGCGTCATCTCCGACACCGCCGAGTACGGCTGCTACCTGTTTGCAAACGCCGCGGTGCCGCTGCTGCGCGGCTTCATGAAGACGGTTTCAACCGCCGACATCGGAGCCGGCCCCGCGCAGAAGGACTGCGCCGTTCCCAACGGACAGCTTGTCGCCGTGAACGCCGAAATCCGCAACCACCCGATCGAGGTTGTCGGACGGAAGCTGCGCGCCTACATGACCGCGATGAAGCCGGTCGTCGAGTAAGCGCCTGGCACGGAACATTCTCCGTTCCGGCAAAATCCGATTGACACAGCAAAGAGGTTTCTTTATAATTTATATTCCATGGATTGTTTTTCAGTTCATGGAATATATTTTTACAACACTATGCCTGTGTGCCAGGTAAAATCAGGAGTATCTCTATGGAAGTATCAGAAGGTTTAAAGAACGGAATGAAAGTCGGTGAAGAACTGAAGTCACTGAGCTTTGCCCTGAAAATTGTCCTTGTTATCTGGGGCGATGTTTACGGAATTATCCGCCGCGTTACAAGCGGAAAAGTTGTTCCTGTCATCATTGCCATCGTGCAGTTTTTCACAGGAAACCTCTTCGGACTCATCTGGCTTGTTGACCTGATCATGATGATTACAAAGAAGGAAATTCCTCTTGCTGAATAAATAAAGCGAACTTTCTGCGGGCGGCTTTCCGTCTGCGGAAGTTCCGTATTCCTGCGCGAATGCCTGTTATTTCATTTCCTGAAATTGTTCCAGACGGACTCTTTTTTGCATTTCTAGAAAACGATATCCTGCTGAAAAACGGAAGCCTCATTTCAAAGGCTGAATTTGAATTCCTTGTCAGGCAGAAAGCCGCGTCAGACTGGTATTCGGAGCCGAACCTGTTTTATGCCGCGCTCAGCATTTCCAGCGGCAGCACAGCTCCTTCCGGCTGTTCATTCATTCCTGTCCGCCAGTTTTTTCATCTTCACCCAGACACTGCCCATCTGGCAGCCAGAGCCTTGAGCCTTTTAAAGCAGCGCAGGGACTTTTTATTCTGCCCGTCATGCAAAAGCCGGCTTACTGACGACAAGACTGAATCCGCAAAACGATGTCCCGGCTGCGACGCGCTGTTTTTTCCGCGCATAGAGCCTGCAACAATCACGCTTGTTTCCCGCAAGGACGAAATTCTGCTTGTAAAGAACAAGAATTCCGCCTACAAAAAATTCGCCTGCGTCTCAGGATTTGTAGAGCAGGGAGAGTCGCTGGAACAGTGCGTTGCCAGAGAAATCAAGGAAGAGACAAACCTTTCAGTTTCAGGCATAACATACCGCGGAAGCCAGAGCTGGCCGTTTCCCAATCAGCTGATGGTTGCCTTCACCGCCGAATATGAAAGCGGCGAGCTTGCAATTCAGGAATCAGAAATCCTCGAAGCCGCATGGTTTAAAAGAAACGCGCTTCCTCCCGCATCAGAGCTTCCGCCGCCCGGCTCAGTCGCCTACAATCTGATTAACGGTCTGTTCTAAGTTTCGCAGAACAGGTATCTTTTATATTTTTCTGGAGCATATATGGCAGAAAGAACTTTAATGAAATTACAGAACGGAAGCGATGTCCGCGGAGTCGCTCTTGACGGCGTTGAAGGAGAGCCGGTCACGCTCACTGAAGAAGCAGCAAACGTAATCGCCAAGGCCTTTGCGCTGTGGCTCTCACAGAAGACTGCAAAGCCGCTGCCGGATTTAAAGATCGGAATCGGGCGGGATGCCAGAGTCACCGGCGAAGCGCTCGCACGCGCGGCTGCCAGCGGAATTGCTTCTGTCCGTGCACAGGCGGCGGACTGCGGACTCGCTACAACGCCCGCACTGTTCATGTCAACTGTTTTTGATGAGACGAAGTTCGACGGCGCGCTCATGGTCACCGCAAGCCATCTTCCCTTCAACAGAAACGGCATGAAATTCTTTACGGCTGAAGGCGGACTTGAGCATGATGAAATCACCGCGCTTCTTGAAGCAGCACAAAAGCAGGAGCCTGGGCAGACAGACACTCCGTACCGCTTTTCCTGCGATCTGATTTCACTGTACGCATCATATTTAAAGCAGGCAATCTGCCGCGAGCTTGGCTCCCGTGAAGAAAACAGGCCGCTTTCCGGGCTGAAGATTATTGTTGACGCAGGAAACGGAGACGCCGGATTCTTCACTGAAAAAATTCTTGAGCCGCTCGGAGCCGACACAAGCGGAAGCCTGTACCTTGAGCCGGACGGAATGTTTCCCAATCATATCCCGAACCCCGAAAACAGGCAGGCAATGCAGGCGATTCAAAAAGCGACTGTAGACAGCGGCGCAGATCTCGGACTCATTTTCGACACCGATGTTGACAGAATGAGCGCCGTATTCCATACAGGAGCCGAAGTCAGCCGCGATGCAATCATTGCCCTTGTTGCCGCAATTCTTGCGCCCGCTTATCCAGGAAGCACAATTGTAACTGATTCTGTTACAAGCGACAGGCTCACATACTTTCTGGAGCAGAAGCTCGGCCTTGTGCATCTGCGCTACATGCGCGGATATAAAAATGTCATTGACAAGTGCCGCGAGCTGAATGCAGGCGGAACCGTTTCTCCGCTTGCAATGGAAACTTCGGGACACGGCGCGCTAAAGGACAATTACTACCTTGATGACGGAGCGTTTCTCGCAGTCAAGCTGATTGCCGCGCTCGCAAAAGCTGCCCGGGAGCACAAAAACATCGAAAGCCTCATCGCGCAGCTTCCCCCGGCGGGAGCAGAGGCAGAATTCAGGCTGAAAATTACGGCGGAACAGTTCAGGGAGTACGGAACGGACGTCCTTGAATCATTTAAAGAACGGGCCAAAAAGAAAGGCTTTACGCTTCCTGAAAGCTTTGAGGGAGTGAGAATTTCCTTCCGTGAAAAAGGCACAGAAGGCTGGCTTCTCCTGCGTCTTTCGCTGCACGATCCTGTAATGCCGCTCAACGTTGAAGGGAAAACACCAGAAGACAGGGATGCCATCGTTCTGGCTGCAAAGGAACTTCTGAAAGGATTCAGCCAGCTGGACACAAGCAGTCTCGGCTGAACGGCTCAAGGGCCGCACAGCTGAATTTTTTGCAGCAGAAGACGGTCAGAACGCCGGCGGAACAAAGCTGATTCCGCTGCGCTCATCAAGACCGAACATCAGGTTCATGTTCTGCACGGCCTGGCCTGAAGCGCCTTTTATCATATTATCGAGGCAGCTGATAATTTCCAGCGTCTTTCCGCCGTTGACAACATACACCTGAATATCGCAGAAGTTGCTGTAGCGCACAGTGCGTGTTGTCGCGCAGACTCCTTCCGGCAGAACCCGGACAAACGGCTCGTCCCTGTAGGCTTCCCGGTATATTTCCCGGAGCTGCTCAGCTGAATTTCCGATGCGACGCGCTCCGTCCTCTGTAAGCTGCGCATAGACCGTGGAAAGAATGCCGCGGCTCTGGGGAACAAGATGAGGCGTGAAGATGACGGATGCCTTCTTTTTTGCAATCAGGGAGCAGTTCCGCTCTATTTCACTTTGATGCCGGTGCTTTCCGACTGCATACGCACTGAACGATTCTCCGCATTCGCAGAACTGGTTTGTCATTGTTGCATTCCTGCCGGCGCCGGTAACTCCGCTTTTGCTGTCTACAATCAGAGAATCCGTTTTCACCAGATTTTCCCGCAGAACAGGCAGAAGGGCAAGCGTGGCGCTTGTCACATAGCAGCCCGGATTCCCAATCACACGTGCCGTCCGTATAGCATCGCGGTTCAGCTCAGGCAGACCGTAAACGCTTTCGGCATGAATCTCAGGAAATTCCCAACGCTTCTTGTACCATTCGGCAAACGTATCCTCATCAGTTCCGTAGCGGAAGTCCGCGCTCAAGTCAATAATTTTTTTTCCGTTCCTTATGCACCAGTCAGCATGCTGCTCTGCAATCCCGTGCGGAAGCGCAGTAAAGACAACGTCCGCCTTTTTCCGCGCCTCTTCGGCAGGCAGAAGCATTCCGTCGCACTTGGAGGAAAGCTGATTGAAAAAATTCTGATAGACGCTTTCAATCCGCTGCCCTTCAAACGAAACGGAGCTGCAGTATATCTTTTCAACTTCAGGATGATGCAACAGAATTCTAAAAAGCTCAGCCCCGGCATATCCCGTGGCTCCGATAATTCCAGCCTGTATCATATCAGCTCCCATACGATGTAACTTTTTCTGCGGCCCGTTTTTTACTCATTGAGCATCGCCTGCTGGAATGATATACTCAAGGAATGAAAGATTCAATATTTATGAAGAACTTTATGACAGTTTTTGCATCAGCCATTGTCATTTCCGTGCTTATTTCGTGCGCGTCAGCCCCGGTTCAGGTTGCAGATGACGCTTCAAGCCTTGAAATAATCCAGATGGCCCAGACCGCCTTTGACAACGGAAAGTCAAAAGCCGCCTTGCAGTATTACGACATTCTGATTAAGCGCTACGGAATGAACACCGCGATTTATCTGGAAGGAACGTATGAAACCGCCCATATCTATGTGCGGCAAAAAAAATACAGCAAGGCCGAGCCGCTTCTGCGCGAAGTCCTGGAAATCTACAACTCAAGCCAGCCGGGACAGTTTCCGGGCGCATACAGGAAGCTTGCCCAGAAGGATCTTGAAAAAATCGAGGCGAAAAAGGCAGAGTGAGCTGCCCGGCACAGCGGACGGACGCAGCTATTTTTCGTCAGGAACAATGATGCAGTCAAGCGCAATGTTTTTCTCATTCACGGCTGACAGCGCCTTTTCCTTTGTTATTTTTTTCGGGCCTTTCGGCTTTTCATGCGGCTCAGCATCGCCGATGAGGATGATTTTTTTCCAGGCATCCTTCCGCCAGTCATAAAACTGCGCCGCGGCAAACACTGCTTCATAGACAGCCTCGGGAACATCTCCGCCTTCGTTTCCGCGGATAACCGCCGTGTTCAAGTCCTTAGAGAACTGTTCTATGCTTTCTGTAAGCTTGAAATATTTTACCGGCAGCCCTTTGTAATTATAGGAATCATTGTAGTCACGGTAAAAAAGAAGCCCGACCCGCAGATCTTCAAATTCCTTCACCTGCTCAATCAGCTTCGGAATCCATTCGCTGCGCAGAATTTCCATGTCATTTTTCATGCTTCCGGTTGTATCAACTGCAAACACAATGTCCGCCTTTTTTTTCGGCGTGATGCTGTCCACCAGGCTGACAAGATCCTGGGCAAGGCGGCCCGGACTTGAATAGACTGACGTTCCGTTTCCTTCGTCCGCAAGCTCGCCGAATTTTTCCGCGGCAGCAGCATTATAGCTGTCTGTAAGAACAAACGGCTGTTCCTCTTCCGGCTCTTTTTCTGCCGCGCCGATATCAAACATAAACGGATTGTCCATATAGCGGCCTTCATAGCTGCCATACGGTTTTTCAAACGTCCTGATATTTACAAAAACGCCCTTTCCGATTTCCACTGAGCCGTTCCGCGTCCAGGGGTAGCCGTAATGCAGCACATTCGGAATAAAGATATGAAAGCACTCCCCCAGCACAGGATGGCTTTTCACTGTTGAAGAAATCAGGCTGTACTTGGCATAGTCTGAGTGAAGCACTTTTCCGTCAAGATAGCGGATTTCATCTCCGTTCGTTTCATTCCACTCGGCGGCACGGTATGCATAGCTGTCTGATTTTCCCGCAGTCGTCTCCACAAGCATCACGCTGTTCACCGCAGGCTTTTTTCTGATGTACAGGTCAACGCCGCTTCGGCTGCCAGACGGAGAAAGCCGCTCGGAAACTGCAATGTCAGAAGAAAGAATCTGCATTTCAGGCGTTGAAACAATTCTTTTTTGCTGCGCAAAGGCAGAGCATGAAAAAAACGCCGCCAGAATCAGCATACTCCAGCGCAAGTGCCGGGACGCAAAACCCGCCGCACGAATAAAAAAGAAAGCGCATCTGTTCATAGTCTGATTATCGGCTTTTTCCGCGCCAAATGTTAGAAGCAGGACATTTTTTGCGCACAATTCATTCTTGGCACAATTTTTGCTATTCATTTTATGCGGTTGAAAAAAAGTTCAGAAATGATATAATAGAGATTCAGGCTGAAACTGTTTCAAAATCAGCCTTTGCACGGCGGCACAAGTCTCTGCCGCAGAACGAACAATAAAACACAGGATGGAACTGTTGGACGGAAATAAAAACCAGGATACCCGCACACAATTCAAGAATTCAGACTTTGTGCAGGTCGATATTTCTGATTTTTTTGACGAAAAGAAACTGAGCGATGATGCAATCAAGACAGGCATTGTTGTCTTTACAGACTATCAGCAGAAACTGATTGCACAGCTTCATGAGTCGCTCAAGCTGCATGCGCCCGACTTGATTGTGCGGCTCGAAAAACGGCTCGCGCACGTGACAGGGCTCGCAGAGTCAATCGCGCACTTCCCGTCTCTTCTGGAGCGGTCAAACACAATGAATTCCACGCGGACGCCGGACTCGCTTGTGGAAAGCCTCATTTCATATCAGGAAGACGGAGACACGCTGCTTCACTTGCCGTCAAAGTCAATTCTGGGAAAAGGATTTCTTGTTGCAAAAATCCATACCTTCTACTCCATGTCTAAGCTTGCGCGCAATTACGCCGGAATGTCTGAAAAAGAAGCGCGGGAATATTACGATGAAACAATTTCGCTTATGTTCACGCTCATGGCGGAAGATGTGTACATGAACCTGATAAAGGACAAGTCCATTCCCATAGACTTGCGGCGGGAAATTGCAAACTCGCTTATCATTCTCTGGGAACACAGAAGCGACCAGACGATTTCTGACATTGCGCCGGTGCTTCAGTCCGTATGGTCTGCGCGGCGAAACCTTGCCCCGGCATTCGGCACAATGATGGGAACGAGCGAGCTGCTGACAGTAACATTTCAGATGGACGATCAGTGGGCAGCCTTTATCAGGGAAAAACTGTCAGAGCCGGAAATCTCGCAGGCGATGGAAGAATTTCTGTTCGGCATTTCCTATGAGCAGATTCTCCGCCTCAAGAGAATTCTGCGCGACCAGGGAGTAAAGTCAATCGGACGTGACGAAGTCGGAACGTACCTGGGGAAAAGAGTGAAAACGGACATAAACCTTGACTACCGCGATTTTTACCTTTTGTACACAGTGCGGCGCGACAACGCAAAGGCACGGCAGCGGCTTGATCTTGACGGCCCGAAAAGCACGCTGGAAGATTTTTTTATCCGCTTTATAATGGAAAAAAATCACGAAAAGCAGAACAATGATTCGTTTGCAAGGTAAAGTGAAATGAGCGGGGACGAGACAAAAAAATATCTGTTCGGTGAAAAGCTGCGGACGGTGCGCGAGCGAAAGCATCTGACGCTCAAGTCAGTCGCGCAAAGGGCGAACGTCAGCGAAAGCCTTGTCTCCCAGATTGAGCGGAACAAAGTCTCGCCTGCAATCGACACGCTTCTGGCCATAGCCGATGCGCTTGACATCAGCCTTGAATTCCTTTTTGAAGAATACAGCCGGCGCCGTCCTGTTTCCGTGATTCACAGGGAGGAGCGGCGGAAAATCAATGAAGAGGACGTTGTCTATGAGGAGCTTTCCGATCCTTTTTCCGGCAACGGCGAGCATTCATTTGAAAGCTACACAATACGGATTCCTGCCGGCAGTAGAACTCACCGGGGAAACTACGGCCATCTCGGAAAGGAAATGGGACTTATTGTCCGGGGAAAGGGAATTCTTCATTACGGAAACAAAGAAATTCCGCTGCAGGAAGGCGACAGCGTGACATTCAACGCGGGAGCACCTCACACATTGGAAAACACTGGAGCTGAAGAGCTGAGCGCGCTGTGGATAGTTGCTCCGGCGCAGAAATTCAATGCTTAAAAATACCGCAGCTGATTTCAACTTCAGCTTGCAAAGCAATCAAACGCACAAGGCAGGATTCAGGCGGAGCGGACGGCAGTGAATTGACCTGCGCGGCATAAAACGGTATCATATAAATTCCTGGAAACCGAAAAGTCTTTTGCAGGCTTCTCTATCTGTATAGAAGTTCATTAAAAAAAGGGGTAAGAATAATGCCGTATTCTGAGCCAACAAATCTCGCTGTAGTAGCATGTCCCGGCGGAGGAGCATTTGCAAGCGAAGTAATCACGCATCTGCGCCACATGTACAAGCACCGTTTTTCACTGAAGAGCGATGTCATTTCCAAGCGGTATGCTATGGAAAAGGAAAAAGTCGTTCAGCAGGTGAATTTAAAGAACGACATGGAAACAAGCGACCTGTGCATACGGGGAAACACGGACAAATACCGTCAGCCTGCTTTCAAGGTAAACACACGGTTCACGTACTTTGCCAACGGAGAATTCAAGACAGAGATTATGGACTGCATCCGCGGAAAGGATGTGTACATTTTTCAGGATGTTGAAAATCATGAAAAGCTTGCCCTGAACGACGGAAAAAATGTGCTGAGCCTGAGCGTAAACGATCATGTTATGAGCCTGCTTGTTACAATTGACGCCGTGCGCCAGGCAGGAGCTTCCCAGATTACGCTTGTGCTTCCCGCCTATCCGTACAGCCGCCAGCACAAAAAGAAAAGCCGTGAAGGCCTTACAGCCGCCCTGCTCGGCCACATCTATGAAATGATGGAAGTAAAGCGGATTATCACCCTTGACCTTCACTCCCGGGAAATTATAAATGCATTCGCGCACACACATTGCGAGAACCTTCATGCATCATATCAGATTATCCGCGAGCTTGCACGGATTGTCGATCTGACAAAGGAAGACCTTGTTGTTGTAAGCCCGGACACCGGGGCAATCGACAGAAATAAATTCTATGCGACCGGACTGAAAAAACCGCTTGCCATGATTTACAAGGAGCGCGACTATTCGATTGTCACTCAGGACGCAAAAAACACAAACATAAAGAGCATAAAGCTGCTCGGCGATGTAAAGGGAAAAGTTGCCTTCCTTGCAGATGATATGCTCGGAACAGGCGGAACGCTGCTGAAAGCAATGGGATTCCTGCATGAGCAGGGCGCCACAAAAGTCATTGCCGCAATCAGCCTTCCGTTCTTTACAGGCAATGCCATTGAGCAGTTTGACGAGGCATACAGCAAGGGGCTTTTCTACAGGATAATCGGAACAAACGCAGTGTATCACGACTCCCTTTTAAAGCGCGAATGGTACATCAGCACAAATGTATCAGGGCTTTTTGCAAACGTCATTACGAGGCTGCATCACAACCAGTCGCTGAGCGATCTGCTTGACAACCGCACAATAATCGACAAGCTGATTAAAATGTCAACTCCAGCTCCCGAGTGCGCCGCAAAAAAGGAAGAGTAAAACTGGAGTGAATGCTGTTCTCTGCGTTGACATCGGAACTTCTTCACTAAAGGCAGCCTTTATCAGTGAAGCAGGAAAAGAGATTGCGTTCAGCCGCCGTCCGTTCCTGCTGTCCGGCACCGTTCATGCTTCAAAAGAATGGCTTCCTGCCTTGCAGAATGCTGTTCAGGAGCTGTTCAGCCAGAGCCCGGAATGCGCTCCGAGCGGAATATGCGTCAGCGGAAACGGCCCGACGCTTGTTGCACCTTCAGGAGAAACGCTGCTCTGGAATGAAAGCGCAGTTCCTCTCAGCACACCGTCACTGTTTATTCCGCGGATCATTGCATTCAAAAACAAATTCACTGCTGTATGGAACAGAAGCAGCCGCATATACAGCGGGCCTGAATACTTGCTGTGGCTCCTGACTGGAGCTTCCTGCACAATCCTTCCGTCAGAATCCTACCGGGACGCATACTGGACGGAAGATGAGCTTCTGCGCTTCGGGCTTTCACGGGAAGAATGCCAAAAGCTCCCCGGCTTTGCGTTTCCGTCCCAGAGGCTTGCAGGGCTTTCGCATCAGGCAGCTTCCTTTCTGAGTGCAAGGCAGGCATCTCTTCCTGAAGGGCTTCCTGTCTTTTGCGGCGCGCCGGATTTTATTTCAGCGCTCGTCGGAACGGCTTCAGTTGAAAAAGGAATTCTGTGCGACAGGGCAGGCTCCAGCGAAGGAATCAACCTGTGCACGGACGTTCCGCTTTTCGGAGAAAAAATACGGACACTGCCGTCAGTCATTCCCCGCCTTTGGAATGCAAGCGTTTTAATTGAAGAAAGCGGCTCGCGGTTTTCCAGCTTCAAGCAGAAAATCGAACGGGAAACTGGCACGCAGACTGACTATTCAGCGCTTGTAGAAAAAATCATCGCAGACAGAGGCGCGGACGCTTCCCTTGAGCAGGGAAAACGCCTCATGACGCAGATTGCACTGAAGGCTGCGGATTCCATTTCAATCCTAAGGCAGGCCGCAGAAAAAAAAGGGCTTCCGTTTCCTTCTGAAATGCGCATCTCCGGCGGACAGGCAAGAAGCCCGCTGTGGAACCAGATGAAAGCCGACATCACAGGAATGAGCATTGCTGTTCCTGCCTGCCCGGATGCAGAGCTTTTGGGAGACGCTGCATTTGCATTCACTTCGCTCGGACTTTTTCCTGACATCGCATCGGCTGCAAAATCTCTCTTTACAGTAGCGCAGCTGTTTGTTCCGCATCCGAACGGTGAATCATCATGAAGCTGTACTCCCTGCCAAAAAAAACCGAGGCATTTATTTTTGACATCGACGGAACACTTTACACAAGCCCGGAATATGTCCGCGAGCAGGTTGACACCCAGATCCGGCATTTCGCAAAAATCCGCGGCATGACGAATGATGAAGCGCGAACCGCCGTCAATCAGTACCGCAACGCATGGAGCCGCGCGCACGGAGGAAAGCAGATCAGCCTCGGAAATGCATTCCTGCATTTTGGAATCAGCATAGAAACAAGCATACAGTGGCGCAACGAGCTTCTTGAGCCGGAAAAATTCCTGAAGCCGGATCCCAGGCTCAAAAATTCGCTTGAGCAGCTGAAGAAAAAATTCATCCTGATTTGCGTCACAAACAATCCTGTTGCCGCTGCCCGCAGAACACTGAAAGCCGTCGGAATCGAGCAGACAATTCCGCTGATAATCGGCCTTGACACGCTCGGAAAATCAAAGCCTGACAGAGAACTGCTTGAGCTTGCAGCACAGACGGCCGGAGCTCAGTTCTCACAATGCATTGCTGTCGGAGACAGATTCGACATTGACATTGCGCTGCCGCTGGAGCTTGGAATGGGAGGAATTCTTGTTGACGGAGCCGAAGATGTCTGCGCAATTCCCGCGCTGTTTTCCTGACGGACGTGCCATGAAAAAGAAGCCGGGAATTCTTTTCTGCCAGTTCATTTTTTTTCTCCTGATGATTTCCGCTGCATTTCCGCTGAAATTATCCGGCGGCGAGCCTCAGGAGCCGCTGCACCACAATCCGTGGGAGCTTATAATCTACCGCCCCGAAAATTCCGGCGGAATGAACAGCATCCGCTGCTGGCTGAAAATCGAAGATGAAAGCGGCACTGACGTGACATACAGCGCGGCCAGGGCAACGTATGAATGGGTTTCAGTTCCTGACGTTATCAATCACTATGAAAAAACGTACTATCTTTCCGGGGGAATGGCGATGCACCTTCTGATAAAGCCCGGAAAATATGTATTCAGGCTGTACACGCCGCCTGAGCACCAGTTCGGAGCGCAGGTGCGGAACAAGAAGCAGTGGGAATCAAATGCATTTTTCTATGACACGCAGAATCCTGCCAAAGTCATTTTTGTAAGCCCTGTTGCAAATGAAAACGGATTTTATAGCGGAGGATGGCACATCAGCTCCAAGGCTCCCCGCTTCTGGAAATACACAAAGCCAAAGCAGTCCGGGCAGTGAAAAACTGAGCAAACCTTTGCAGCCGTGCCTTGTTTCAGGAAAGATATCTGCTCAGGAATTTTTCCTAAAATAAATAAAAAGGACTTGCTTTTTTCTTTAAACAAACTATATACTCATCTTCCGATGAGGTCAAACGATGACAAGGCATCTTACCGAAGGAAAGCCGTTTGCGCTTATCCTGCAGTTTTCAATTCCTGTTCTGCTCGGCTATCTGTTCCAGCAGTTTTACAATGTAACGGACACTGTTATTGTCGGAAAGCTGCTTGGATTCAGATCTCTTGCCGCTGTAGGTTCCACGGGAGCCGTCAACTTTCTCATTATCGGATTTGCAGCCGGACTGTGCACAGGATTCACGATTCCAGTTTCACAGCGGTTCGGCGCGCAGGACTACACTTCTATGCGCAGATATGTGTGCAATGCCGCTTATCTGAGCGTATGTTTTTCCCTGCTCATGGCGCTTCTCACCGTCTTTTTCTGCCGGCCGCTTCTGCGGATTATGAAAACGCCTGACGATATAATCAGCGAGGCGACAGCATACATCAGGATTATCTTTGCAGGAATTCCCACAATTTTCCTTTACAATATGACGGCAGGAACAATCCGCGCGCTCGGTGACAGCAAGACTCCCGTCTATTTTCTAGTCGCCTCTTCCGTTCTGAATATCACGCTCGACCTTGTGTTTATCATGGTGTGCAAATGGGGCATCCAGGGCGCTGCTTACGCAACAGTTATTTCCCAGGGAATTTCGGGAGCCGCCTGCCTTTTTTATATGGCACGGAAATTTGAAATTCTAATCTGCTCGGGCAATGAAAAGCAGTTTTCATGCAGGCACAGCCTTTCGCTTCTGTCTGTAGGAATTCCGATGGGACTTCAGTATTCAATCACGGCAATCGGAAGCGTCATCATGCAGACCGCCATAAACACGCTCGGTTCAGCGGCAGTTGCCGCAGTGACTGCCTCGTACAGAGTGAGCGGATTCTTCTGCACGGTGTTTGATGCGCTCGGAACAACAATGGCTACATACGGCGGCCAGAACACAGGAGCAAGAAAATTTGAACGGCTCGGAGAAGGAATCCGCGACAGCATGCTCATAGGAACTGTCTACTCTGCGGTTGTCTTTGCCGTGTACTTTTTCTTCGGGCAGCACGTGCTGCGGCTTTTTATCAACGGCCCGGAGCTGAACATAATCCATGACGCAAAACTGTTTCTTCTGGAAATATCGTCATGCTATGTGTTTCTTGCCGGAGTCAACATAATCAGGTTTATGATTCAGGGAATGGGATTCAGCATGTTCGCCATTCTTTCCGGCGTCTTTGAAATGACTGCACGGACGCTCGCCGGAATATGGATCATTCCCCGATTCGGCTTTATATCAGCCGGACTGGCAGATCCGCTGGCATGGATTTTTGCTGACCTGTTCCTTGTTCCTGCGTTTCTGCTGTGCCGCCGGCATCTGTACAAAAAATACACCGGCACAGAGCATATTCAGCAGCCAGCACATGCAGCTATCCGCCCTGCTGACAACGCCTGACTTCCGGCCGCAGGAACATCAGCATACACATCACTGAAAAAAAGCATCCTGCGCTGCCGTCCGCCGCTAAAAACCAGCAGACAAGACAGGCAGCCGCAGGAAAATGAAAAGAATCATCCTTTCTGTATATAAATAACACCCTCTATTCTTAGAGCATAACATATTTTATATTTACTGTCAATCTTTTTTTACATTATTTTTAGCCAGAACGGCAAAATGCGCTCCCTACTCTTCCCGTTCAAGCCCCAGAGCATACAGATTATAATTGTCAACAGCGCGTGTCTGATAGTAGATGCCGCGGAATGAAAAGACAATAGAAACGGCGCCGGCCAGAGACACAGCGGAACAAGCCAGTGCCGCATAATCATTTTCAATAAGGCATGCTCCGGCAAGTCCGCCAATGAACGCAATGCTGCCTGCAATTCCGACACCGTTCCAGAACGAAGCCTTTTTTACAAGCCGTTCATTTTCGGGAGCAGTGCACAGAACATCATTCAAGTCGCTTCTTTTTATTTTTGTGCCGTCAAGGAATTCAAATTTGTCAAAGTTCAAGAATCCTTCCTGATGTACTATCATGCGTGGCACATCAGGAAAAACAACCGGGCTTTCGTCCGCAGAAGATTCCTGCGCATCTACCGCTGTGCAAAAAAGAACAAGCGCTATAAAAATCATCAGCATTCGTTTCATAAAGCATATCTCCTCATTTTTGCTTATTCTGAGCAAACAAAACCTGATGCATACAAATTGTAGTTGTCAATGGCACGGCTGCGGCAATATGACGCTTCTGCGGGGCAAATTTCAGACAGCTGAAAACAAGTGTTTCCAGCTGCCCGTAATGAATCAGAAAATGTCCTGATGAAGAATCAGCGGCATCCGAAAAAATCATGCCGCCTGCAAAAGAAAGCCATTCCATGCAGCTCCACAGTTTTGCCCGGCGAACGAGGCGTGCATTTCCCGGAGCTGCCTGCAAAACATCATCCATCTTTTTCCTGCTGATGCTTTCCGTTCCGTCAGAGTAAAATACATAGCCGAGCGGAATTCCTTCAGCAAAAGAGTTCTGCACAATATTCATCTGCGGCTGAAACATGATATCTCCGGGATTCAAACCCTGTGAAAAACAAGAAATGCCAAGCACAGCAACCGCCGCAGCAATTAACGCTTTCTTCATACAACAGCCTCTTTTTTTGCTTACTCCGCACGGTTCAAGCCGGACACATACAAATTGTACTTGTCAACGGCGCGGTTACGGGCGGAATATTCAAACACAGGGAAACAGAAAAGCGAATAGATGCAAACTGAGCTCGCCATCAGCAGATTATCGGAAGCTGCGGAGTCTTCGTCAAAACACAGAGACCCAATCGCGCAGCCGACCGCGCCCGCAACGGAAAGCCATGTCATGCCGCGCCAAAAGCCAGCTTTCTTTGCAAGCCTCTGAGATTCGGGAACCGTCCGCAGAACGGCATTCAACTCCTTTCTGTTCTTTATTTTTGTGCCGTCCGCAAACTGAAATTTATTAACCGAAAAAAGCCCGTCCTGATGAACTATCAGCTGAAGACTGTCCTGTGGAAAAACGCTGCTGTCTTTTTCTGCTGATTCCTGCGCCTCAGCCGATGCGCCAAAAAGAATGAGCGCCATAAAAATCATCAGTATCTTTTTCATCTCTTTCTCCCAAACACAAAAAGCAATTCAATACTGAAAGCTATTATTATAGTAACCCATGCTCTGCAAGGCATCACTATGATATCCTTTTAAGCCAGCGGCAACAGCATTCTGCACAATCTGCATTTTTGATGCACCAGAATATATTCCTGTTGCAACTGAAATAGCCACTGAAACTACAGCTTTCTTTATCCGCTTTGCTTTCTTTTTCAGCCAAGACCTGAAGCCGCGGGCTTCAGTGCCATCACAGTCTGCTTCGCTCCAGAATTCAAGGGAGGATTTTGCGGACTCGGCAAAATACATCACACTGTCTAAATCCGCTGAAGAAAGCTGCTCCATCGCGCGCTCTTCAACTTTTGAAATATCAGCAAGCAGCGGCTCAAGCTCGTCATAATCAGCATCAAGCAGTTTTTCTATTTCCTGAATATATGATGCCGCAGAAGAGCTGACATATCCTTCTTCAAGCAGAAATTCTGTTCCTGTCTGATTTTCAGGAAGCGTATATACTGCGGATTCGTCTTCCGCCAAAGCAGAACTTCTTGCTCCGTCTGAATACGCCGAATTCAAGGCATCTTTCAAGCTGCTTCCAAAATCCGAGTATTCACCGAATTCGCGCGAAACTTCTCCGTCAGCAGGCGCAGGATCAGAAATCTGATTGCTGCATGAAGCAATCAGCAGCGGAAATAGAAAGGCAAAAATTGTCCTTTTCATAAAACACCCCTTATACATAATATACGTTATCTATATATCTTATTTTTTTGTTTGTCAATAGATTTTAGAAAAAAAACGTTTTCTTTTTTTTAACCGTGTCTTTCAGGAAAAATGCCTACGGAATCAAGTTCTGCCGCTCAGCTTTTTCGCAGGCTTCCTGAAAACCTATTTCTATCACAGTATACAGGCATTCGGCGGCAACAGAGCCAATGGAAAGCTGATTGTTTTCAGGCTTTTCATCTGAAGATGCGCGGAAAAATTCAGTCAGCTCTTCGCGGGAAAGTTTTGTGCCGTCATCAAATTCATAGGAAAAAATGCCGGGTGAAACTTCCCGCTTTATGACAACTTTCTTTTTGTCTGCGGAAGATTCTTTTTCCCGCGAGCCGAACGGAATAACGACTGTTGCACGGGCCGGCGGAGTGTGCGGACGATTTTTTTCCGCAGAGAGAAATGCACAGCTTGAAATGAGAAAAAGAGAAACAAAAACTGTCCGTATTCTGTCGTTCATAAAACATCCTCCTCCCCCCCCCAAAAAAAAATTCAGCCAATTCCACTATACTTTTTCCATCAGAATCAGTCAACAAAAACGAAGCAGGAATGAAATTCTGTTTTCAACCGAAGAAAAACGTGGTATAATCCGGCTATGTACGAAGTTAGAGTTTCTGCCGGTTTTTGCGCCGCCCATTTTTTGCAAGACTACCACGGAAAGTGCGAAAATCTTCACGGGCATAATTACAAGGTCTATGCTCATGTGCGCGGAACGGTTCTTGACGAAGGCGGAATGCTTCTTGATTTTTCCGAGCTGAAGCAGGCTCTGCGGTCAGTGTGCGCAGAAATCGATCACACAAATTTAAACGATATCAGTTTTTTCTGCCAGAACCCGAGCGCCGAGCGGATCGCATTTTTTATTTTTGAAAAAATTCTTCAGAAAATTCCCGGGCTGAAAAAATCAGACGGAAAAAAAGCGTGGCTGCATGCAGTCGATGTCTTTGAAACGGAATCAAGCCGCGCCCGCTACAGCACAGAGTGAAAAACAGGAGAGGCTATGCAGACAAGGAAAACAAAAATCGTATGCTCCATCGGGCCGGCCTGCGACAATGATGAAACACTGCGCGCAATGATTCTTGCAGGAATGAACATAGCGCGGTTCAACTTTTCGCACGGAACGTATGAATGGCACAAACAGGCAATGGACAGAACAAAGCGGATTTCCGCCGAGCTTGATATTCCTGTTGCAATTCTCCTTGACACAAAAGGCCCCGAAATCAGAACAGGTCTGACTGCTGGAGAACAGCTGGTGAGCATTTCAGAAGGCGAGACAGTAATTGTTTCAGCAGACGATTCGCTTTGCACAAGCGCAGCAAATGGAAATCCTTGCCGCATTTCAATTTCATGGAAGGAAGCACCGCAAAAACTTCAGCCGGGAATGAAAATACTGATTGCCGACGGACTTGTTGAGCTGGCCGTGCAAAGCATAGAAGGAAACGAAATCATCTGCACCGCATCAAATGCAGGAACATTCGGAAGCAGAAAAAATGTAAACCTCATCGGAGTTCACGCGGGGCTTCCCATCATGGGCAGCAAGGACAAGCAGGACTTGCAGTTCGGCGCGGAGCAGGACATTGACTTTGTTGCGGCAAGCTTTGTGAGTTTTCCTGAGGAAGTTGTCCAGGTGAAGGAATTCCTGAAGACAATTGGAGCGCGGGCGCGTGTCATTGCAAAAATTGAAAACGAAGAGGGACTGAATAATATAGAAGCTATTGCCAAGGAAGCAGACGGAATTATGGTTGCCCGCGGAGACCTTGGAGTCCAGCTCCCGACAGAGCGCATTCCGCTCGCCCAGAAAGCAATCATCAGAAGCTGCCGGAGCGCAGGAAAGCCTGTCATAACCGCAACCCAGATGCTTGAGTCAATGATTGTCAATCCGCGTCCAACACGGGCCGAGCTTACTGATATTGCAAACGCCGTTTTTGACGGAACAGATGCCGTCATGCTTTCAGGTGAAACTGCAAGCGGAAAATATCCTGTTGAAGCAGTAAAAACAATGTCGCTTATTGCGCGGACAGCTGAAGAATCGGAAGAATACAAGAGCCGAATGAGAAACGCAGACAACAGCTATGTTCCCGGAACTGAAGTCGGACACATAGTCACTCACAGCGCATACAAGCTTTCAAAGTATATCAAGGCAAAGGCAATTATCGTTCCGACGCTTCACGGAAACACAGCCCGGATGCTCGCAAGCTTCCGCCCTGAGCAGATTGTCATTGCCGTAACTCCCGACAAAAAAGTCCAGCGTCAGCTCATGATTCAGTGGGGAGTCACTCCTGTGCTCTGCCGGATTGCAGGCGATTCTGACATGATGATTCAAAACGCAATCAAGCTTGCAATTGAAAGCGGCGCGGTGACCATTTCAGACAGAGTTGTCGTGTGCGCAGGAATTCCGCTTTCAAGCCCGCTGATGGTAAACACTGTCCGTGTAATTATTGTCGGAAATATCATTGCCCGCGGAACAGAATTCGGATGTGCTGATCCGCAGAAACCGAAAACATGCGGACGTGTCATTCATGCCGACAGCATCGCAGAAATAAAGAATACGGCCCGCCTTCACCACAAGACAATACTTGTATGCCCGCGGATCACAGAAGACTTGATACCGCTTATCAGAATTTCCGACGGAATTGTTTCTGAGTCAGGCAGCGACATTCCTGAAGAAAAGCTGAAGCTTATCAACAAAAGCCTTGTGTACATTCAGAATGCAGCGAACGCAATGAAAGTGCTGGAAGACAATCTTTCTGTTTCCATTGACGGAGAGCAGGGACTGATTTACGAAGGAATTGTCTGCTGAAGAAATTTACTCTACAAAAAAATGAACTTCCGCCTGTTCCGTTCCGCATACAGCAGTCACTGTGTGCGCTCCTTTTTCCGCAGGAACTGCAAGAGAAAACGGGCGGCTTATTGTTTCAAAAAGCGAGCCGTCATACAAAATAGAAAGCTCATCATCTGCGCCTCCAATAACTTCAAGCAGAACAATCTGCTTCCCTGCGGCTTTGCCTGCATCCGCATAGAACACAGAGCCGTCTTTGGGAGAAGCAATCTGAAGGCGTGCGGAATGATAGTCAACCTGCGAATCTGCATGATACAGAGATACCCACTGCTGGTATTCAGCAGGATACACCGTTTCTGTCCGCTCCCCGATCCGTTTATGCCACTGACATTCCGCAAGAGAAATTCCGTCCTGAACATATTCAAAAATCTGATGAGGACATGCCGCGCCCGGCTGCATTCCCGAAAGCGCACATATTTCCTGCAAATGAAACTGCTGCGGCTCAGGAAACGGCTCCTGAGAATCATTTTGAAATTCCAGAAAGTCAAGAATCTGCCTGGCAACTGCTGCGGGCAAAGAGCTTCCTGTTTTTCCCACAACGGTGTTTCCTGAAAAATTTCCCATCCACACACCAACCGCATACTTTTTTGAAGCTCCCAGCGCGACAATGCTCTGGTACTGGCTTGCAGTTCCTGTTTTAAAAATCGAAGGATACTCTGTCTGGAACGTCTGGGAATAGCCGAATCCTATGGAACGCGCAGCCTTGTCAGACAAAGCTGAACAGAGAAGCCTTGCTGTATCTTTTTCAAAAACACGCCTTTCCGCGCCATGGGCTTTTGCGCAGCCCGAATGACAGACAGGAATATAAATGCCGTCCCGGACAAATGAAGCAAACGCCGGCACAAGCTCATACAGAGAAACTTCGCATCCGCCGAGCGCAAGAGAAAGTCCGTTGTATTCCGCGTCAGCATCCGTCAGCGAAAAACCGAGCTGCCTCAGCTTCTGCGCATAGCTTTCAGTTCCGTACTGATCAAGCAGCGCAACTGCCGGAACATTCAGGCTTGAAGCAAGCGCAGTCCGAAGCAAGACAGGACCGTTATACGCGTTATTAAAATTCCGCGGAATGTAGACAGCCCGTCCTCCAAATTCCTTTGGAACATCAGCAAGAACTGAATTCATGGAAACAAGCGGCTGCCCTCCGTTCTTTCCTTCCAGCGCCGCCGCATACAGAAACGGCTTCATGCTGCTGCCCGGCTGCATTTTATTCAAAACACCGTCAATCTGGCCTGAATGAAAAAAATCATTCCAATCATTGCTTCCAACCCAGCAAAGCACTGCTCCTGACTGCACGTCAAGCACCAGAACTGCGGCATTGTCAATCCGGGAATTCTGAGCTTTTTTCAGCGCGTCACGGACTGCGGACTGGGCAAACAGCTGAAGGCGCAGGCTGCACGGCAGACGGATTTCATGGACACCGCTGAACAGCCCGGAAAATTCTGAGCGCAGAAACCTGATGTAATGCGGCATCTCAAACGGCACACTGCCTGGCCGCGCGGAAAAAACAGCCTGCCTGAGCCTGTTCAAGTCAATATCTGCATAAGCAGCTCTCTTTGCCGCAAGAAAAGCACGTTCCGGGAAATCAAGCGGATTGTACAAAGCCGGGCTTCTGGGAATCACGGAAAGGCACAGTGACTCTTCCGGGGAAAGACTTGAAACATCCTTTGAAAAATACATCCAGGATGCGCTCGCAATTCCTTCCGTATTCTTTCCGAATGGAATATTGTTAAGCCACAGCTCCAAAATCTGCCGCTTTGTCAGCTTTGCCTCGAGCCGGACTGCAATGAACAGCTCGCTGAGCTTTGCAGCGACATTCCGCTTCCTGCACGGAACTATTATCCGCGCAAGCTGCATAGTTATTGTTGAAGCGCCGCTTACAGTTCTTTTTTGCAGGCAGTTTTGCAGCGCAGCACGGGCAATGGAAACAAAGTCAATTCCGCCGTGAACATAAAACCGCTTGTCTTCCGCACGGATAAAACAGCGTTTCACGTGTCCAGGAATTTCTTCAGCTGAAGCAAACTCACGCCGAAGCCCCTGCTCAAGCGGAAGAATCTGAATGACTCTTCCGTCACAATCTAAAATCCGCACACTGTATGGACGGCTCTGGAACTGAGAAAGAGCAGGAAACGGCAAAACTGTCAGCACAGCTCTCGTTAACTCACATAAAACAGAGGTTAACAAAACAGCACATAACACAGCAAGAATCGCACGGCTCTTCATTTTATAACAAACAGATATCCGTCGCTTCGCCCGAACACTTCAGGCTCGTACATGCATTCTGCCTGAACTGGCGGAACAGGATAGACACCGCGGCGGCTTGTCCGAAATACAAACTGAACTGTGCTGTTTCCGCGCTCAAACGAATCCCAGAAAAACTGAGCTTCATTATCATACAGAACGCTGCCCGTGACTCTCCGCTTCCAGCTGACTTCGCTTTTGTCCGAGGCGAGTTTTTTGTCGGCCGTGCTCACCGTTGCAAAATTCGCATCAATAATTTCAGCGCCGGACGGAACAGGAGCGCGCACTGCAATAAACTCCCTGTTCTTTGCAGTTGAAACGACAACCACCGCCTTATATGTTTTTCCGCTCTCCAGCTCCACAAGCTTGCTGTCCTTTGAAGACGGCATGACTTCCGCATCTGTCTGAGTGTCATATATCCGGCAGCTGACCGAAATTCCTTCGTCCCGCGCATTCTGAAGCTCATCTGGAAGCGCATATTTCATCAGGGCGGAATAATACAGCGTGCCTTTTCCTGATTTTTCAAACTGAAGGGAAACAGCAGAATTTCCGTCCGCGATTTCCTTCAGCGCAACAGTTTTTTCCGCCGGCTGCGCTCCAGCGCCCTTGAAGCGCGAGGCAAGAATTTCAGTTCCGCCAAGCAGCACAGACGCAGAAAAATCAGCTTCATCTAGATTCCTTCCTTTTATATACGAATGCACAGCATCAAGGACACAGGCAGTCGCCCGGGTGTTTGTCCAGTAGCCATGGGACTGACGCTGAAGAAGCGTATACATAATTCTGTCCACCATTCCGTCTTCCGGGCTGCACAGGGAAAACAGCTTCAGTATGCATGCCATCGTTTCATCAGAGCAGCTGAACTGCACAACAGAAATTCCGCGCTGCGACACCTGAAGATATTTTCTGATTTCAGCAGCTGCCTTTTCTGCATTGCGCACGGAAGAAGGAGATTTTTCTGAAATCCAGCAGATTCCGCACAGAGCCATGACTTCAAGGCTTTTTCCTTTTGCATCGGAATACAGCCTGGAAATTTCCTGCTGCGAAACAGTTCTTCCCATCGACTGCAAGACGCAAAGTGCAAATATCCTTTCTTGATCTGAAACAGTGCTTGCGGCCACTTTTTTTTCAATAAATGAAGCAAGCTTTTCCGCATCAATTGCAAGATCGCTTTCTGAATATCCGCGCTGCCGCGCCATCGCATACAGCTGAGCGACACGGCAGGAAACATACAGAGACGCTTCCCGGGAATCTTTCCAGCAGCCGAAGCCGCCGTTTTCTTTCTGCACTTTTTTCAAAAAGCTGAAATAAGAGCGCACGGCTTTCCGCGGACTGGAAACTTTCGACTGCAAGTCAAAAACGGAAATATATTCTTCAAATGCAACAAGCGGCAGCATAGCGGAAGTCCGCTGCTCAATGCAGCCGAACGGATAGTCAAAGACATAATGCACAGCGGAAGAAAGCAGTCCGAGCCGCGTTGCATCAAGCGTCACAGAAAGGCTGCCCTGCCCGTCTTCTGCCCATGACGGAACCAGGAGCTGCTCACCGCGGCTTGCTTCCCGCTTCTTTGAATCAGTTTCTCCAGTCAAGAGAACAGTGTCGAACACATACGATTTTTCAATCAGCACCGGGGAAATAAGCGTCTCATTAAGCACAGCTGATTTTATAGAATACGCAAGCTCCACGGTTCCGCTTTTTTCTGCCGCCACATCAAAATAAACAGTTTCCGATGCGCCAGCTGCAACTGTCACTGTCTTTTCATCCGCTCCGTCAACAAAAGCGCTGCCCGCGACAGTTAAAAGCCCTTTTTCTTCATCCTCATCATACGTTCCTGACGGCGCCCTGACATCCACGGAAACAGAAACAGTGTGAGCCTTGTTCTCAAGATTTGTCACAAGCACGCCGCATTCCGCTGTATCACGGACGCGCAGGCGGCGGGGCTGCACAGCCTGCACATTCACAGGATTCCGCACTCCGATTTCATCTTCCTGCAAGGCAAACTGCTCTCCCTTCACACCGAACGCAGTCATACGGAATGTTGTCAGCTGGGACGGAACAACAAATGAACAGGATGCAATTCCGTTCTTATCTGTTTTTACCGCAGGCTCGAACAGCGCGGTCGGACGGAAATCCCGGCGCTCATCTTCCTTTGTTTCCATGGAGTCTCCGCCTGCAAGACTCTTTATCTTGTACGTCACAGGATCCATGAGAAAATCCCGGGAGTCCCCGCCCATAACGCAGTTTGCAAAGCTGGACTCATCATAGAAAAATTCAATCGGATTCGGAACATGATAATCAATCAGATCAATGACAGCACGGTCCACAGCCATAACAGTCAGCTCCGCATCAGCAACAGGAACGCCGCCTTTTGTCGCCTTCAGTTTTATCGTTGCTGTTTCGCCCGGCCGGTAGACAGTCTTGTCCGGCAGAATTTCCACGCTGAATGACTTTACCTGCGGATTCACATGAAGCGTCGTATAGCCGAAATAGCCCTTCGGCTTTTCCATGTCTTTTTCGCCATATTTGTGCTCAGGAGCTTTTGTGCGGACAGAATATGAAGAAACGCAGACATAGACAACAGGAACATAATTGCGCGCCACAGGAATTTCAATGACAGACACCGGCGTGTCAAAATGACGGACTTCATGCGAATAAATTCCTTCGCGCTCCACAGTAATCATATAATCGCCGGACGGAAGCTGGCTTTTTAAAAGCACTTTTGCTGTGTCTCCCGGATTGTAGAGGCTCCTGTCCGCAGTCAAATCTATTTTATTTTCAGATTCCGACCTGAACCAGACAGAGCCGCTTCCTGTGGCATAAAAGCTGAACTGCGTGAGCATGCTGTTTCCTGCGGAATCCTTTGCCTTCAGGCAGACAGTATATTCGCCCGGCTTTTCTGGCGTGAAGGAAAATGATTTTTCCCCGGAAAGATTCAGCAGCGAACGGTGCACTTCAGTTTCCTTCTTGTAATACCGTGTGTACAATTCATCTGCAACACCGTTCACCGTATTCATTTCCCATGTGACATGCTGCACAGAGCAGTCAATTCCGCCTGAAACAAGGGAGCTGTCCGCCTCAGTTCCGTCTGTATTCAGCAGAATATAGGAAAAGTCGATTTTTCTGTTCTTTTCAGCAAATCCGCGCAGATGCGGAGCCTTGATTCCGATATAGGCTTTTGCCGGATGCACAGTCACGGATGCTGCGGCAGTGAGCTTTTGATTGCTTATGTCGGTCACGGATGTTTCAATCCGGTAGGAATACGGAGCGCCGCTTGCAGTCTTTTCCGTGCGGCAGGAAACAGATGCGGTTCCGTCGCTTTCAAGCTGCCCGGAAGAACGGCCTGCAGTCCGAAGCGAATCGTAAAAATTTTCCGGCCCGAACACATAGCCCTTCGCTTCCGCAGAATCCGGCGAAAAACGGACAGGGCTTCGGTACCAGACCGTTTCGTACTGAGCATTGGAAAGCGCGCCGCCAGCAAGATACGAGGCCGCAATCTTCGCATTGACAGAATCTCCGCCAATGTACGTCATATCGGGAACTGTCACTTCAGCCTGGATTTTCGCATTTTCAAAATAAGACACCGTAATATACACGCTTCCGTTATATCCGTATTTTCTGCTTTCATTTCCTTCCCGGAAATATGAAATGCGGTACCGTCCCGGCTTTATGTCCTGAGGAAGCTCAAAAGCTCCCCAAAAGCCGCCCGAGCTGCCCGCGGTTCCCGTCAGCGTGCCGTACACTTCCTCATCGTTCCAGTAACTGCTTGTCAGCGTGACAGTATAGTTTCCTGAATATGAAGAAAATGCTCCCATGTGCTGATTCTTGTCTATTCCGCGGAATGTCACTTTTTCTCCCGGCTTATACAGGCTTCTGTCAGTAAAGAGAAACACACGGCTTCTGACACGCCGCGCTTCTGAAATGCCAGACGACCAGAGGCTGTGCGTGTTCGGAACAAATGTCACCGCATCCTTGCCTTTCCTCACAATCACGGCGATTTCCGTATCCAGCCTTTCAAGCATCTGCGCTTCGCTTTCAGAAATATCTATAACGGCGATTCCGTTTTTGTCCGTAGAGCCAGAGCAAACCGGCGTACCCTGCACCGCGCCAACTTCCTCCTCATACGGAGCGTTTCGGTACAGCGCCACGGACGCGTTTTCAACAGGCATTCCTGATGAAAGGCTCCGCACCATGACAACAGCCTTATTGATTCCGATGCGCGCCGTCACGCCCAGATCAGTCACCTGCACATTGAGGCGCGTGCTGCCCGTCTCCTGCGAACACGTGTTCTGCCAGCTGTCAAAATAATCGTAAATATACTGCGACTCAACAGTCACAAATCCGTAGCCGTCATCAAGATACGGATCAAGCTCAACCATGTCAATTTTCCGCGTGTTTTCAGGAACAGTGTCAATCAGCGTTTTCGGATTCAGCGCAGCCGAATTCACAGAATAGCCGCTGAGCGGATCCGATGCTTTTCTGACTGAATAAAACGAGCCGTCCCTGATATTCTGATAGTCAATGGCGACTCTATGCGGAAACTGATATTCCATGATTTTGTTCCCGGTGTCGCACAGCCTGAAATAGCTGGCCGCATTCGGAACTGAAAATTCCCGCTCAAAGGAACTGTCTGAAAGCTGCTGCCCGTACACATCCCTGATGCCCGCGCCAAAGCGGATTCTGAATGTTTTCCCGAAATCGCGCATAGCCAGATTTTTCAGTGAAACAACATTGTCCCGCACTTCAATCTGCTCCGGCGAAACGTGAATTTCCGGCGCAATTGAAATATTCCCTGCCACAGCCGCAGCATCAACCGCCTGGGAAAATGTTATGTTCAGGAAATTCTGCTTTGCAAAAGAGTTTCTCAGCCGCGTGTCGCACTGTTCAATGGAAAACGGCTTCAGGGAAACGTATGACGCAGAATCGCAGCCGCTGAAATCCGGCGCAGACTTTTGCCGCTTGAGCCGCACCAGAACCGTGGTGTTTTTTCCGACGGAACCGTCAATATGCACAAAAAAGCAGTCAGACACCTGATCCGACGGATAGTTCCTGCCTTTTTCAAAATGCAGCCGGGCGGTAAACGGATGCGTTTTTCCGTCATAAAGAACTTCTGCCGCCGAGCTGAATTCCTGCACGGTAAGCTTTGCATTCAGCCTGATAAAAAAGTCCGATGCATACTCAGGAGGCACTCCCCGGCGCGCGCTGAACAGATGACGCGTCTCTTCAGTTCCGGGAACAACCGAAAGAATTTTCATGTCCGGGGCGGCTGTTACAAAACGAGTTTCGCCTGAAATCCTGACTCCAGAAACAGATGTCAGGTTCCTGCTGATTTCCATTGTGTACTGCTGTCCCGGCTCCGCTCCTTCTGAGCATTCAAACGCCAGCGAATTTGTACCGTACCAGCGGAACACGCCTTTTACCGGCGGAGTGATTTTCATGACATCACTGCTGTCTGACGGCTCTTCCAGCGCAGAAAGGGCACGCACCGGCTGCGAAAAAACAACATAGAACGTGGGGTATTCCATTCCATGCACAATTTCCTGCTGCGGCCCCCAGTCCACAACAGCAAGAGGCTCCCGGCCGGAACTTCCGCTGTCCGGCGCATTCCTGTTACCGGCAGGCGCGGCAGGCTCCATATCCGCATAAGAAACACGCTTTGTGCGGTACTGCACGGCATAGTCAGAAAGCTTCCGCGCCGGCACTTCCTTCTGCACTTTCCGGCCCCGGGAAGCGGCAAAATTCCGCCCGAGCTTTTTGGGAACGGAAGGCTCCTCGGGAACCTGAGGCGTAAAGTCAAGCTTAAACGCATCCGGGGCGGAAGCATAAACTCCGCCGGACAATTCCCATGTCTGGAGCGAAGGTGACTCTTCAATCTTGGAATCAGCCGAAACACGCGGCGCAGAATCTTTTTTCCCGCAGGACACAAGCAGAAAAGCAGCCAGAAAAAGCACAGGACGAACCAGCTTCATAAAATCAGCCTCCAGGCACAAAAAATACATTCTGCGGAGAAAATTTCAAACTGAATAGCTACGGAGAGGGGCAGACAATGCTTGTGTGCATGAAATCATCATCATTTTCCTGATTTTATTTTCAGGGAAGATGTAGCGGACGACGGGAGTCGAACCCGCGTGTGAAGCTTGGGAAGCTTCCATACTGCCGTTGTATTACATCCGCATATTATGTATTGAATCAGTATATCATACTTTTACCGCCTGTGCAAGGCGCAGACGGCTTTCAGCGAAAAAATCACGTAAAAAAAGGACAGCAGCCTTACAGCGGAACAGCCTGCCATCCTTTTTCAGCTGCCTTACATCCGCCGAACCGATTCAAGCACGGCTCCGTCGGCACTGTACACAAGCAGCACATGCTCTCCCAGCCGGAACGGAATGCCGCAATGTTCCCGTGCAGGCAGCCGCCCTTCGTTCCACGGACACGGGCCGCCAGCCTCAGGGTGATGAACGCGCATTCTCTGCCCGTGATGCCCTGAATACCGGCGTTCTCCATGATGACGGTACGCAGGACAATCTTCAGCAGCCCATTCCCGGCAGGAATTTCCATGATAAGCGCACTCAGCCGGAACTCCGCTTCCGCGGCCGCCGATGAATTTCACACCGCTGCCTGAAACTGCTGTAACGGTTTCCGAGCCGAGCGAAATTTCCACCGTGCATTCGCCTGTCTTTGCATCAAGCCAAAGCCCTGTAACAGTTCCGCTCTTTACCATTTTTGCCGTGCCGTCCAGCCTGTATCCGGACGCCGGCTCCGCAGACGGCTGTGCAAATGCCGCTGCGCCTGCCGCAAAAAGCGCAATTGCAGCCGCCGCACATATTGATTTTGTCTTTTTCGTTTTCATACAATCCTCCGCAACAGTCTTTGCATAGAGAAACAAGAAAACAGCACAAAAATTACACTTCCGGCTGACACAAGGGTGCTTTTTATATTGATTCGTACAGAGAATTTCATCCCCGATGCTTATATCATGATTTGCTCATAAATTTACAGCCGCAGGAATTTTCAACTTCCGAGGATGACACATTCGTTCGCGTGAGCAGACATGCAGATAAGACAGTTTCGCAAGAAACGGTGAGCTAAAACAGCCGCGCCATTTCAGCGGATGATTTTAAACGTTCCTTAAAATGTGACACCGCAGGAAGTTTCAACTTCCGAGGATGACACATTCGTTCGCGTGAGCGGACATGCAGATAAGACAGTTTCGTAAGAAACTGTAGTTAAAATCAGCCGCGCCATTTCAGCGGATGATTTTAAACGTTCCTTAAAATGTGACACCGCAGGAAGTTTCAACTTCCGAGGATGACACATTCGTTCGCGTGAGCGGACATGCAGATAAGACAGTTTCGTAAGAAACTGTAGTTAAA
>JAGBGX010000007.1 GCA_017935745.1 Treponema sp.
GGCACCGAAAGTGATTTCCGCGAAAGCGGAAGATGTAGCCAGTGCGGCGGCAGCGGCCACCGCGATAAGAGTCTTTTTCATGTCTCTTTAGCCTCCTTATATGGTGAGGGAGGCACCGCGGCCAGAAAGCGTTTTCCCGCGTGGCAGGCTTTCGGATTCGTGCCGTGCTTTCGGTGAGGTGGCACCCTCACCAAAATATCAGCCTCTTTACAAAATCAGTGTGCTGCGGTACAATAAAACTAACGAACGGTAGCTTACGCATGGCGGAAAAAATCACAAAGGACACAATCATAAAGTCTCTTCTGGATACTTCGTTCTCCAAATCAGCTGGAGGAACAAGCCTTTCCGATGTTGCAGAGGCGCTCGGAATAAAAAAGGCATCGCTGTACAATCACTTTGAAAGCCGCAGCGACATGATGAAGCAGGCTTCCGCATCCTGCGCCGGCTATATACAGGGCATTTCATTTATTCCGTCTGAAATTGAAGCCGTGGCAAAAAAATATCCGGCGGAAACAGTGTTCAAGGGAATTGTAAGCCGCTATGTGAAGATGCACGAAAAGTCCCCGCTGTTTCAGATTTATACGTTCATCGAAAGCCAGAAGTACTTTGACTTCCGCGCGGCAGAAACGGTGAGGGAACGGAACCGCCGCTTTGCACAGCAGATTTCAACCGTGCTGGAATGCCTTCGCGCGCTCAAAAAAATTTCCATAAAAAAAGAGCAGATTCCGGGAATTGCGCTGTGGTTCTGCGGCGGAATAAATGACTTCCTGAATATCCATCTTCTGGAGCGCAAGCAGCTCGTCATGCAAAATCCTAAATCAGGCGAAGGCGAGCTGTTCACCCTTCAGAGCGATGACAAGGGAATTGAAAAAATAAACAGCCTGGTGGAGCAGTTCTGTCTCCTGCTGCAAACATAAGGACATCTCTAAAAAAGCATACAGGAAGTTATTATGCCTTCAATCGACACTCAGCACCTTTTTTTGCTTTTCTTGTTCTATTCATTTATCGGCTGGATTCTGGAGGAAATCTGGGTTTCAGTCCTGTACAAGAAAATTGAAAAGCGCGGAATGCTTCACGGCCCGGTCTGTCCGATTTACGGATTCGGCGCGCTGATTATTCTCTTCGGAGTGTATCCGTGGCGCGAAACATGGCTCAGGCTTTTTATCGCTTCCGTCATTCTGACTTCCATCCTTGAATATGTTTCAAGCTGGATCTTGGAGTCGATTTTCCACACAAAATGGTGGGACTATTCAAATCACAAATGCAATCTGAACGGAAGAATCTGCCTGCTGAATTCGTGCGCTTTCGGGCTTGGAGGCGTTGCCCTGGAGCATTTTCTGCATCCTGCTGCCATGAGCCTGATTTTTTTCAGCCCGGTTCAGCCGTACATTTCCGCGCTGTACTATTGTCTTTCGGCTGTGTTTGCGCTTGACATACTGCTCACTGTCCGCCGCCTTGTGCAGTTCAGCGAAACGATGGAAAAGCTCAAGATGTTCGGCGAGCAGCTCAGGGAAAAATATGAAGGCGAAGAATGGTTCAAGGACGGAAGCCTTTACGCGATGATTCAGTCTTTAAAGGAACGGCATGAAGCGCACAAAGTTCAGCTCACCGGGAAGCTCAGAGAGCGCCTTGAAAAATTCTCGCGTCCGCAGAAAAACGCCGAGCGTCTCTTCAGAAAATTTCCGAGCATGTCCAGCGTTGAGTACCGGCTTCCGCTTGAGCACATCAGGCAGACTTTGAAAGAACGGATTGAAGAAAAACGGGCGCAGCGGAAATCTCATCATCATTGAAAAACAGCATGAAAATCAGTATAATGCAGCTATTATGAGTGAAACAGAAAAACAAGACGCATGCCCGTGCGGCTCCGGGAAACCGTATGACAGCTGCTGCGGACAGATTATCAGCGGAACAGTAAAAGCCCCCACGGCGGAAAGCCTCATGCGCGCGCGCTACACAGCCTATGTAAAGCACGAAATTGACTTTATTATCAACAGCTGCGAAAAGGGCGAAAAGATTGCGGAAATCGACCGCAAGGCGACTGAAGACTGGAGCAACAACAGCACATGGCACGGACTCAAAATTCTGCGCACTGAAAAAGGAACAGAAACTGATGATGAAGGCATTGTTGAATTTGAAGCATCGTACACTTCAAAGGGCATGCATGACGTTCATCATGAAATCGGCGGATTTAAAAAAGTGAACGGCGAATGGTTCTACAGCGAAGGAATGATGCGCCCTACAACCGTTGTCCGCGAGGGAAGAAAAATCGGGCGCAACGAACCATGTCCGTGCGGAAGCGGAAAAAAATATAAAAATTGCTGCGGAAAGAATTGAAGCAGCAATTTTCATCAATGCTGCGACCAGCGGGAGCAGCTCCCTTGCTGCGGAAAGAATTGAAGCAGCGGTTAAACACAGCCACACAAATGGCGTGTCTGTGTTTAACTGACAGTTTACGTTGCAAACTGTTTTATCGGACTGTGCGCTTGTGCGCACGAATTCAGCAGTTCCAAAATCTGAAGATTTTCTCACTGTTGAATTTTAAGGAACAATTTTCGTTAATGCTGATCCCGCTGTCTGCAAAAGGTACTTTATGGCGCAAAACATATACACAGGCTTTCATGCGATAGAAGAAAAAATCAGGCGGCACGCATCTTCCCGCCAGAAAGAAATTTCGCCTGAAATTTTCTATTCAAAGCCAGGCCCGAGAATCAAAAAAATCATTTCTCTTGCAAAGGAATCCGGCTGCGCAGTAAAGCTTGTTTCCGAAGATGAGCTTGACAAAATGGTTTCTTCCCTGCCGGAACAGGCGCGTGATCACCGCGGCATTGTCCTTGCGGCGGACGGTGAAAAGGAACGGGGACAGAACGAAGTGCAGCTTGAGCAGTGGCTTTCTGTCTGCCCGCCCAGAGCCACAGCCGTCATTCTTGACAGCGTGACAGATCCGCACAATGTAGGAGCTGTGCTGCGTTCATGCGACCAGTTTGGAGCCAGCATTCTGATTCTGCCAGATCACAGGAGCGCTTCCGGCGCCGCAGACAGTGAAATAATTGCACGCACAAGCGCAGGAGCCGCGGCCTGGGTAAGCATATCAAAAGTTGCAAACCTTGTGCGCACCGTCCAGATTTTAAAGGCATCAGGATTCTGGATTTTTGGAGCCGATGCAGCAGGAGAATCTCTGCAAAAAATATCATTTCCTGAAAAGACATGCATCATACTGGGAAGCGAAGGAAAAGGAATTGCGCCCCTGCTGCGCAGCCAGTGCGATTCGGCCGTCTCAATTCCGACCTGCGGAAAAATCGACAGCCTGAACGTTTCTGTTGCAGCCGGCATCCTGCTTTATGAGCGGTTCCGCCAAATGTGACACCGCAGGAAAGCCGGAAGCAAACTTCCTTAATCAGTTTCCGAGCATGGCACATTCATGCGCAAGGCAGTGTCTGCCCCGCGTATACGTAAACGCATACCGCCAAGGCGCGGCTTCAGGAAAAAATGCTACCTCATGAGCCGCCTGATCCAGGCTTTTTCTTTTGCTGAAACTTTTCCGTCAATGGCGCATATCATCAGACAGGCGATTACCATATCGTCCCGCAGCTCCTCAGAAAACGCAGCAAGCATGTCAGCCATAAAGTCAACTGAATCTGCCAGCCGCTTCACATCTTCTGGCGAGCCTTCAAAAATTTTCTTGCAGCGCACGTAGTCAATGTTGTCGCCGAAAAAATTCTTGAACGCCGGATACAGAACCGCGTACTCTTCTTCAGTAAGCCTTCCGTCTGCGGCAACCGCGCCCAAAATGAACAGGGCAAAAATCCGCGGGCCGGAAAGCTCGTTGCGCGTAATCTTGTTGAGAGCCGGAATTATTTTTGCGGCCTTTTCCGCAAGAAACGCTCCGTAGCTGAAAAAATCAAGCTTCTCAAATTCTTTGCAGAGCCTGTCAAAATCGTCCATACATTCACTCCCCGTAAAAAATCAAGAACGGTTTTCAGAAACCGCGCCTGGCTTTTTAGTGTGCGTTTGCAGTGAAATGAAAACGCACGGCCGATACAATTTTATCAAAAACTGCAAGTCAAAGTCAGCAACGCCATTTCAAATGAACCTTGCTTCCTGTATTTTACACCTCTGCTTTCGTTTAGACAAGAGACGATTTTATTTTTTTCAGGAAGCAGCCAAAGCTCTCTGCTTGCCCGAAACTGCGAGCCGGAGTATACTGTTCGCGATGACTGAAGAAATCCGCCTGCTGATTGAGACTCTTGCCGCCCGGCATTCGCTTCCGCTGGAAGGCTACCGGCTCCTTGTTGAAGGCTGCCAGCCCGAATCCGCGCAGCTGCTTGCGCAGAAAGCGGACGAAGCGCGCAGAACGGTCTACGGAAACGAAGTCTTTGCGCGCGGACTCATCGAAATCAGCTCGTATTGCAGGAACGACTGCCTCTACTGCGGCATCAGGCGCAGCAACACATCGTGCAGGCGGTACCGGCTTTCCGAAGAGGACATTCTTTCATGCGCAGATGAAGGATATTCGCTTGGATTCCGGACGTTCGTCCTGCAAGGCGGAGAAGATCCGTTTTTCACCGATGAACGGCTTTGCCTGATTGTGCGGCATCTCAAGGAGCATCACCCGGACTGCGCCGTCACCCTTTCGCTCGGCGAGCGCAGCGACAAAAGCTTCCGCGCCCTCAAAGATGCCGGAGCCGACCGCTACCTTCTGCGCCACGAAACCGCAGACAAGGCGCATTACGGGAAGCTCCACCCCGCCGGAATGTCTTTTGAAAACAGGATGCGGTGTTTGCGCGTCCTGCGGGAATGCGGCTTCCAGACCGGCTGCGGCTTTATGGCCGGCTCGCCGTTCCAGACTTCCGCCTGCATCGCAAAGGACTTGAAGTTTATAGAAGAATTCAAGCCGGATATGTGCGGAATCGGGCCGTTCATTCCGCACCATGCAACTCCGTTTGCCGCCGAGAAAGCCGGAAGCGCGGAGCTGACCTGCGTCCTGCTTTCCATAATCCGCCTGATTCATCCGCCTGTCCTGCTGCCCGCCACCACTGCGCTCGGAACGCTCTGCCCCGACGGACGCGAGCGGGGAATCCGTGCCGGAGCGAACGTCGTCATGCCGAACCTCTCGCCGCCCGCCGTGCGCAAAAAGTACGAGCTGTACAACGGAAAGCTCAGCTCGGGAGCGGAGTCTGCGCAGGAGACTTCCCTGCTGCGTGAACGGCTCCATGCAATCGGATTCGAGCTTGCCGTCAGCCGCGGAGACGTGCGGAAATAGAAAGCAAGCCAATTGCATACACAGCCGCAGAGTGGTACAATGAAAGCAAAGAGGCAGCTGCATGGCATCATACAATCCGCACTCGATGAAGGCGCAGGAATTCATCAATGACGAAGAAATACAGGAGACGCTCGCATACGCACAGGCGAACAGGAGCAACGGAGCGCTGATTGATTCGATTCTGGAAAAGGCGCGTCCGCGCAAGACGGCGGCGGGATGCACCTGCGCGGGACTTTCCCACCGGGAGGCATCCGTCCTGCTCGCCTGCGACATTCCCGAAAAAAACGCGGAGCTGCTTCGGATTGCCGAGGAAATCAAGCTCGCGTTCTACGGAAACCGCATCGTCATCTTCGCCCCGCTCTACCTTTCAAACTACTGCGTCAACGGCTGCCTCTACTGCCCTTACCACCACGGAAACACGCACATCGCGCGCAGAAAGCTTTCGCAGGAGGAAGTGCGGGATGAAGTCATTGCGCTTCAGGACATGGGGCACAAGCGGCTTGCCATTGAGGCCGGAGAAGATCCCGTCAACAATCCGATTGAATACATCCTCGACTGCATCAATACGATTTACAGCGTAAAGCACAAGAATGGCGCAATCCGGCGCGTGAACGTCAACATAGCCGCCACCACCGTGGAAAACTACGCGCGCCTCCATGATGCCGGAATCGGAACGTACATCCTCTTTCAGGAGACGTACCACAAGGAAGGCTATGAGGCGCTCCACCCGGCAGGCCCCAAGCACGACTATGCCTACCACACCGAGGCGATGGACCGCGCCATGCAGGGCGGAATTGACGATGTGGGGCTCGGCGTCCTCTTCGGGCTTGACAAGTACAAGTACGAATTCGCGGGGCTGCTCATGCACGCCGAGCATCTGGAAGCCGTCCACGGCGTCGGCCCGCACACCATCAGCGTGCCGCGCGTCAAGAAGGCTGACGGAATCGATCCGGCGCAGTTCAGCAACGGAATCGACGACGAGACGTTCGCCAAAATCACCGCCTGCATCCGGCTCGCCGTGCCGTACACGGGCATGATTATTTCCACGCGCGAAACAGAAGCCGTGCGCACAAAGCTCCTGCGCCTCGGAATCTCGCAGGTGAGCGGCGGCTCGCGCACATCAGTCGGCGGCTACACACAGGCCGAGCGTCCGCATGACACCGAGCAGTTCGATGTCTCAGATCAGCGCAGCCTTGACGAAGTTGTCGCCTGGCTCATGGAAAACGGGCACATTCCATCGTTCTGCACCGCCTGCTACCGCGAAGGGCGCACCGGCGACCGCTTTATGAGCCTGTGCAAGAGCGGCCAGATTCTCAACTGCTGCCATCCCAACGCGCTCCTGACGCTCGCCGAATACCTCGAAGACTACGCCTCGCCCGAAACAAAAAAAGCCGGGCTTGCGATGATTCAGGCCGAGCTTGCGCGCATTCCCAACGAATCCGCCCGCCGAACCGCCGCAAAGCACATCGCAGAAATCCAAAGCTCCGGGAAGCGCGACTTCCGGTTCTGAAGCAACTTCATGCCATCAATGCTTGCTTTTGCAACGAAATGATGTTATTTTAAATACAAATACAGTGCAAGAGGTATAAATATGGCTACATTGAGCGTCAGACTTGACGACAAAACGAAAGATGAGTTTGCAAAATTCTGCGATACGGTGGGAATGTCCGTTTCCACGCTGTTCTCGGTATTCGCAAAAACTGTTGTGCGCGAGCAGAAGATTCCGTTTGAAATCTCGGCGAAAGATGCCAAAGCGGACGACGGATTTTACAGCGAGGCGAACCAGCGGTATCTTGAAAAAATGGCTGCGCTCGACAAGGAAGGCAAGCTGAACTATGTAACAAAAACGTGGGAAGAGCTGAAGGCGATGGCTAAATGAACAATATCACATTCATCGGCGACGGCTGGAACGACTACGTGTACTGGCAGACGCAGGATAAAAAGACGCTGAAAAAAATAAACAAACTGCTTTCCGACATCGACCGCAACGGCAACAATGGGCTTGGTCATCCCGAAGCGCTCAAAGACAATTTGACAGGGTGGTGGAGCCGCGCCATCGATGAAAAGAACCGCCTTGTCTACAAAGTTGAAAACGGAAGCATTCACATCCTGCAATGCCGCAGCCACTACAATGACAAATAACGCTCCTGCGGATTTTCGCCCGGCGCATTCCGAACGCCCCTGCCCGTCCCGCTTAGCTTGAAAAAATACGCAGACGTAAAATCATCCTCCGTTGTTTTTTTGGAAAAATGAGTTATAATTGAAGAGTATCTCTAAGAATTGCAATTCTTAGAGGTTTCTGTATTATTCATTTTTTGAGGTGCGTATGAGCCGAAAGATTTTATTCATGCTGAAAATCAGTGTCCTTCTTTTGCTGACGGGGGGGGTACTTTTCTCCTGTGAAAACATAACCGGTTCAGATTCCGAAGGAGATTCCGGCTCTCAAAAAACGGTCTGGGAAGGCTCGCAGGAACTCACGTGGGATACAAACGTATCAATTCCTGCTGAAGAATTTTCGGACGCGGCGGACGGAAGCCAGCTGATTCTTTCTGTTTCTGAAATCGCTTCCGCTGAATATCATAGCATCAAAATCTATGAAAATTCCACCGGCACGTGGAAATTCCTCTCATCGGGAACTGTCTCCGGTGCGGAACTGTCGGGAGACGGAACGAATCAGACTTTTGTTCCGTCCTCGGACACTATCACGTACACCCTCAGCAGTTCAGAGGCGCAGGCACTGAAATCCGGCGGGCTGTACATCAACGGCTATGGCGTAACGCTGGCAAAAGTCGTGCTTGCCGTAAAAGGCGAATCGGGCGGAAACGCAGGTGAAGACAAAAACGATGAACCGTCAAATCCGCCGCCTGTTTTCCCGTCAGAAACTCCGGCCGCGAACCACGGAAAGCTGCACGTTTCCGGCGCGTACTTATATGACGAGCATGACCAGAAATATCAATTGTACGGAATGTCAACGCACGGAATCAACTTCGGAAACGAAATGAGCCGCTACGTCAGCAAGGAGGCGTTCCAAACGCTCCGCGATGACTGGAACACAAACTGCGTGCGTCTCGTGCTGTACCCGAAAGATTACAACGGCTACTGCAACGGCGGAGATAAAACGAAATTGAAACAGCTCGTCTGCGACGGAATCGACTATGCAACGGAGCTTGGCATGTACGTCCTTGTGGACTGGCACGTTCACAACTACAATCCGAAAGACACGCAGTCAGAAGCAATCATGTTCCTTAGTGAAATCTCAAAAAAATACGCAGCTTACGGAAACGTCCTCTACGAAATCTGCAACGAGCCGACCAACTCTCCGTGGAGTTCCGCAATCAAGCCGTATGCGCAGGCAGTGATTCCTGCAATCCGAAAGAACGCGCCGGATGCCGTGATTATCGTCGGAACAAACACGTGGTCTCAGGACTTGGACGAAGCGTGGGCGGACAAGCTGAATTTTGAAAACGTGATGTACACATTCCACTTCTACGCCGGAACTCACTCCAGCTTGAAGTCGCGTGTCGAAACTGCCGTAAAAAACGGAATGCCGGTATTCATCACCGAATTCGGAACGTGCGATGCAAGCGGCAACGGCGGATTCAACGAGGCGGAATCGAACAGCTGGTTCGCTCTGATGAAAACGTACAACATCAGCCATCTGAACTGGAGCTTGTGCAACAAAAGCGAAACCGCAAGCGCAATCAGCACAGGCTGCCAAAAGACAAGCGGCTGGGCGGAAAGCGACTTGACGCAATCAGGCAAGCTGATTCGCAGACATTTCAGAAGCCTTACGCGGTAAGGAATCTACGCGGAGCGGCAAGCCTGCCCCATCTACTCGTGAATCCAAACCAGCTCGATGCCTTCCGGTTTTCCGAGGTTGCGGGAGTACTGTTTTTGGGCGGCGTTGTTCCAGTGTTCGTGAACGCCGAGGTTTGCGGCGGCATTTCCGTTTCCGTCCGTGTACTGTGTTCCCGAGGGAGGCGCTCCGACAAGTCCTGCTTCGTGCAGGTAGTTCTCATTGGTGATGTCGGCAGCCGAAGGATTGCTTTCTGTTACTGCCGGCTCGTTGTTCAGAAAATCCGCTCCGACAGAATCGATTGCAACCGGGTCCTGCGACACAAAAATGCTTGCGGTGTAGTTTCCGTTGAACGGAGGCTGCTGCCACTTGGAATTCCGCCCGGTAATGGACGAGCCTTCGCTCGGAGCGCAAATCAGTGCGTCCAGCATGTACAGGACAGTCTTTCCGCCAAGAGCGGCGTTCGCCATCAAATCCACAATCGGACTGTAGATGCCCATCTGTGATTTTGTGAGCCACTGATGAAGTCCCGCTTTTTCCGGCGGACGCATTCTGTTTCCGTTGATGAATGAGCCGAAGTGGTTCTTGCCGCACAGCGTGATGCCGTAGCTGTGTCCTTTCAGATTGGCAAGGTTGATGATGTATGTCGCCCCGGTAACGCAGGCGGGCAGATAATTGGCCGTGCCGCTGAATGTGTGCGACCACCTGATTGGGGCGGCTGTGTCCGCCGTTCCGTTGTTTCTTCCGACAAACTGAATTCCGCCGAGAATTCCTTCCGTACACAGATTCACCATGTAATCGGGGAAAATGCGGGACACGTCGTAAACCGTAATGTCAGACGGGTTAACGCCGCCTTCCTGCACAAGGGAAGTGAGCAGGGCCTTGAGCAGCACGGGATTTGTGTAGCTCATCTGCGTCTTGCCGGAAAAATCGTCGCCGAAAACTGCCGAGCCGTTTATGTTGGCTTTGACTGCAATTTTCTCGCCCGTCGCATAGCCGCCGTCCATGCCGCGTGATTTTTTGTGTGCCGCAAACAGGGCGTTCCATCCGGCTTTCGCTGTCTTTGCGCCGCCGAGAGACGCGATGCTTGCGTTCACCATATTCAAGATGACATCCTCGTCAAAATGCTCTGTCTCCCACCACCAGCCGCTGCCGTCCCATTCCACGGAGGCAGGATTGTACGACCACACCACACGTCCCGGCATCGCACCGATGCCCGTTCCATACGGCTCATGCCGCGGATAGCCGCCCGGCACGCTGCGGCCGTTTGATTTATCAGTTTCGCATGCCGCCAATCTGAACAAAAGAAAACCGGCGGCGAACATCAGCAGTGCTTTTTGCATATCTGTTCTCCTGTAAGAAGGCAAGAAAATTGTTTCAACAATCTTCTTGCCTTCTTACGCACATTCGCAATGAAATGAGAATGTGCAGTTGATAAAGAAGTTCGCAATGCGAACTTGGAGTAGATAAAAGCCGCACTATTTTAGCGGCTTTTATCTTACACTCCTGTAAAAAGGCAATGAGGAAGTCCGCGACGCGAACTTGTGAATAAAAACGCTGACGTGAGAATTTGCTCCGGCAAATTCTCATTAGCAAATCGCAAGATTTGCGTCCTGTTTAGTCCGCGTTCACCGTATAAAATTTGTCCGGGCTGACGTTTCCGCTTTTGGTGCTGCTATGCCTGACTTTTTGCCCGCTTCGATGCACTGCACTATCCACGCCAGATTGCGGGCAAGATTCCGCATTGTCTGCATTCCTTCCAAGTCCTGCACGGTTTCTTCGGGCGTGTTGCCGTGAACCATATTCCAGTACGTGGAAGAAATAACGGGCATTTGATTTTGGGTGAAATACGTGCTCAGTGTTTCGAGCGAGGCCGTTGTACCTGCCCTGCGTGCGGACACAATGACGGCGACGGGCTTTTGTGCAAACTGTCCGCCTGCCGCATAAAAAAGCCTGTCCATCGCAGACAATATCCGTCCCGACGGATGGGCATAATAGACGGGTGCTCCGAACACAAAGCCGTCCGCAGACTTCGCTTTTTCTATCCATTCGTTTACGCAGTCGTTATTGAAGACGCACTTGCCTTTTCCTGCACAGCCGCCGCAGCCGATACAATCCTGAACGGGTTTGTTTCCGATTTGCAGAATTTCCGTTTCAATGTTTTCGGCGTTCAGCGTTTTTGCAATTTCCGAAAGAGCGGTAAACGTGCAGCCGTTCGCTCTCGGGCTTCCGTTAAAAAGCAGTACTTTCATTTTTACACCTCGTGTTTTTTACTTACCATTAATTTCAGGTGGCTTTTGCTAAAACCGCGTATTTTGTGTGCTGCACCAGAAGCTGCGTTACTTCAGGCTGAGCGTAACGCGCACATGTCCGCTTCCGAGAATTGATTTTAATTCTGCCTTCTGGACGTTTTCGATTTTTCCGAGCGGCGTGAAGTTCCATGAATTCCTGTCGTAGTAGATGACGAAATTCCGTCCCTGATACAGAATCAGGTCGCCTGCGTCAGTATCTGTCGGTGTGTCGTTCCGCGGAAGCGAAAAGCCTAAATCAGCCACTTTCTCAAAGCCGCCGTAGTCGTCCATGGCGAGCGTAATTTCGCCGCCTGAAAGCCGCTCAAGCAATGCCCGCGACGAGGAATTGTCGTACAGGACGGCGCTCATCTTCCGTTCGCCTGATGCGGCCGAAACCGCAATTTCAATCCGTCCGCAGACGCTCATTTCATTCTCCGTTTTCGTATCTCCCGATTCAGCTGATGCACACGACAAAAGCACGGCTGACAACGCCGCAAGCAGCACGATGATTTTGAATGCATTCATACAAGCCCCCTGTTTGATGCGCTGATTGCAACGGAGCTTCCCGCGCAAGGGATGCGGAGGGCGCGAAGCGGTTGCCGCAGGCAACGGAGCCGCGCAAGACGGCGGAACCCGCACAAAAGGCTTTGCCTTTTGTGGTACGAGTTTGCAATGCAAACTCGCAGCCAAGCCCGGTGGCTTTGCCGGACGCAAAGCCATGCGCCCGAATGTGAAGGCTCTACTTGAGGTTTTCGGTGAAGAACGATTCGATTTTGTCGAACGGGATTTTGTCCTTGTTGTCGTATAGGTCGCAGTGGCTCGCGCCAGGGACAATCACCAGCTCCTTGTTGCTTCCTTTCAGCTTTTTGAACGTGTCCTCGCCGAAGTAGCGGCTGTGGGCGTTCTCGCCGTGGACGACAAGCACCGCGCTTTCGATTTCGTCGGCATAGGCGAACAGCTTTGTGTTCAGGAGCGATGTTGCGGCCTGCACCGCCCAGCCGCCGTTCGAGTTGAGCGAGCGTTCATGGTAGCCGCGCGGCGTCTTGTAGTAGGCGTAGTAGTCCTTGACGAACTGGGGCGCGTCCTCGGGAAGCGGATCGACGACTCCGCCTGCGAGCGCGTATGTTCCTGCGGCGAAGTCCTTGGTGCGCTGTGCCGAAAGCGCGCGGCGGAAGTTCTGCCGGGACTCCGCGCTGTCGTTCGCGTCGAAGTAGCCGTTCGCGGTGTTGCGGGCGAGGTCGTACATTGTGGAGGCGACCGTAGCCTTGATTCTCGGGTCGATTGCCGCCGCGTTGACCGCCATGCCGCCCCAGCCGCAGATTCCGACGATGCCGATTTTCTCCGGGTCGATGTTCTTCTGGACGGAAAGGAAGTCAACCGCCGCCTGAAAGTCCTCGGTGTTGATGTCGGGCGAATTCATGTACCTCGGCTCGCCGCCGCTTTCGCCCGTGAACGACGGGTCGAACGCCAGCGCGACAAATCCGCGTGAGGCAAGCTCGGCAGCGTACAGCCCGGAAGCCTGCTCCTTCACTGCCCCGAACGGACCGGAAACGGCGATGCCCGCCGCCTTCCCCCTTCAGTCCCTTAGGCGTGTACAAGTCGCCCGCAATCTCGATTCCGAAATGGTTCTTGAAGCGGACTTTCGTGCGGACAACGCCGTCCGAAAGCTCAAATGTGTAGTGTTCCTTCATCTTTTTCTCCCTCGGCTTTGCGAATGCCGCCGTGCTCGCCAGAACACAAAGCGCCGCCGCACAAACCGATTTTTTCAGTGTCTTGCAGTTCATACATGCTCCTTGAAAAAAGTGATTTTATAACTGAATAATAATCAGGCGGAAACTGAATAGCAAATACTTTGTTTTTATATTGATATATGCTTAGGGAGCATTTGTTATTGCCATCAGACAATCGTTTAGAGCGTGTATATATTTGTTCTTATTGAAAATCCATAGAAATCTCTGCTATACTTTATGAACATAAAACGAGGCAAACATGGCAGAAATTGAGATTTTGAAATGGCAGGAAGGCAAGAATCTGAAGGAACTGAGCCGAGAGCAGATTTTCGATGCAATACAAAAAATCGATCATGCTGTTTTTCACGAGAACGGACTTGCGACAAAAGAAAGCGACATCGCCCGCTATGAGGCTTACAAGGATTCCTATATTTTTGCACTCGCTGAAAATGAAATCGTCGGCTATGTCTGCTATTTTTCGATAACGAAAGATTTTTATAAAAAAATCATAAAAGGCGAGGATGTCTATGACGGAAACATCACACCGGCAGAGATTTGCAGCTTAAATGAGAAGGGGAACTATATGTTCCTTCTGTCGGTGGCAATTCTTCCCGCTTTCCAAAAGCAGGGCATTTCAAAACGCTTTTCCAAGCTCCTGAGCACGGAATTTAAAAACATCAATAGTATAGAAGATATTGTTTCGTATGCATTTACTTCCGGCGGAGAGCATTTTTTGAATTCCCTCGGACTTACATCGGTCAAGGATATGGAAGACGGCATAAAACTGATGAGGCAGAATGACAACTTTGACTTGGTGCTGGCAATTCCGTGTGCCGTATCGCACAAAAACAAGAAAAACATAAAGACATATGTGAAAGAAAACAATCTGCTTCGTGATGTCGAAACGCGGTTTAAAAATCTTGTCCGGGATCTTCCTGTATCCGAACAAGAGAAAGAAAAGTATGATGACTATTTTGATGAAAAATACGGAACAATTCTATCAAAACCATTTTTTCGGAAGAAAAGCAAGCGTGAAAAAGACGATCTGCTGATTTTGGCTACAGGCTTGTCCTCTTTGGAAGGAATGGAGAACGGCAAGGACATAAGGAACCAGACAAAAGACGGAAAAAACCGCATATTGCATTATGCAAAGGTATTTTGCAAACAGCTGGAAGAACACAGCGACTATGAACTGATTTTCAATGACAACAACAGCAACATCAAGACGGAACGGACGCCCATTTTGTTTGGGCAGGTGCTACTTTATAATGATGACAAAAACAGCAAATTCATACAGCAATGCGCCTACAATTTCTTTTGCGTTCTCAGCGAACTGACTATTGACAAAGACAAGTCATTCAAAAACGATGCTTTCAATATCATTTATTTTGTTGTCCCGGATATCAGCTATGACGACTTGACACTGCTGATGGATCAGTCCCATGAAATTTGGTGCAGCATTCCCGGCATGAATGCCGAATCCATCGTGCTGAATACATACAAACAGCAGCAGCTTGAGAAACAGGAAGAAGACGAGCCATATCATCTGATTCTGACGGATTTTCTGGCAAGCATCGGATATGTGTACTTTGGAAAAATATACCGTATCATATTTTCTGATATGGCTCAATTTATGTCAATTGAAAATAACAGCAAAAAGATGCTGAACTTGCTGGCATCAGAAAATTATACAGCCTCGGAATCCGATCATCAAATTACATTGTCAGAAACGAGCAGCGAATACACAGTAAGCCGCAAGAATTATTCCACGCCGTTCAGGCTGGCGAAAAAAGAAAAATTTTTCGAGGATTTCAATATGTATAATTCATACAAAGCATACGCCTCGCTCTATTCCTATTATTATATAATTTCAGAAGGTGAGCCAAAGACTGACTTTTGGAACAGGATTTCTCCTGACTCCAAGAACCAAAACTTCAGCAGCGAGGCAAACATACTTTTTATACTTGAGACGGAACTGTTCAAAATAACAGCCTGCCTTATTCTAAGCAGGGATATCAATGAACAGATGAAATATCCTGACATGGATGAAATCAGGACTATGTTCGTGCGGTTTATCAATACAAAGCCGCTGTTTGAAAAATTGCAGTACCGCTATTTGGGCGCACAAAAGGAGGCGAACTTTATTTTCAATCAGTTCCAGATAGGCAGCATCCTTGCGGAACATGACAAGTCCAAGGAGCTGCTGAAGAATTATGCCGAAGTCGCCAATTCCATCCGTGCCAATAAAAATGCAAAGATACTGAATTTCATCGGAATCATTTTCACCTTTATTGCAGGCTGCGGAACTCTTGTCAACATTCCAAAAATAATGACTGATGACAAATTCAAATTATGCACACGGGAGCATATTCTTCCGATTGCGGTTTTTGCTATAATAATCATACTATTTTTCTTAACACCGATAGTACGGTTTGTCAAAAAATGTATAGCCCGCATAAAGGCAAAGGAATAGACTGCGGGTAAATGACAAGGCTTTATTTATTTGAAATACTCTTCATCAAAAATTGCTTCATAAACAATGTTCCCATAAGGCAATAAAAAACTTGAAGGACCTTTTTCAGGATCATTTTTTGCAGTTGCAATGCCATAGACGACTAAATTATTTAAATAAGAATCCTGCATAGCATTAAAAATAGTATCAGCATCATTACCGCAGGCAGAGTGCCGATCAACAAATTTGCCATATTTTTTGTGAAAATCAGATTCTGCAAAAAGATACTTATCTTGTCCTAAATAAATCAAGAGAAGTACTTCAATCTCATTTAACAGAGATATTATTTTTAGCACAGCTTCTTTCTGAATATCTTCAATATCAGAATTCATAATAGCATTAAAAATATAAAAGGCATAGCAATGATGTTTTATCTTTGATTCCGTTTGCATTGAATAAAGAATTGCATTTTCAAATAGCAAGGCATCCTGTTTATCCTTAGTGATTTTTTCTTTCCATTCGTCCAGCATTGTTATTTGTCTTTCCAGTTTTGAAATACAGCCGGCAAGTTCTTTTATAAAACTGACAATCCTCTCTTTTCTGTTATCAGGAATAAAAAAGTTGATTGCCTCTGCAATTCCTGTTCCTATTATGGGAATAGAACCACAAGCTATTGATATGACGCTTCTTGTTATTTCTAAAGCTTTATCTTTTGAGCTTTCATCAAGGATTTCTGTTTCCAATGCCATTTTCCACTTCTAAATCAAATTGTATCTGCACATTTAAATCAAGTGAATAACAGAAAAGCAGCTGCCCATTTCTTTATTAAGATATTCTGCGGCAAGCCTTCGATGACAAAAATCAGGATTTTTTTCAGAACAAAGCAGAACAGAATCTTTTAAAGTTTCTTTTGTCATACATTTTTCAACGCCCCGCTTATGCAGTAATTTCAAATAGCTTGATTCATACTCTTCCCAAGTAATTTTTTTATGCTTATAGTTATCAAGAATATCTTTTGTCGGTGCTAATTCAGGGAAATAAAAATAATCCCAATGTAATATAGTTTTTAGAAAAAAAGATAAGTCATTTTTCTTGGTAAATCCGGACAATTGGGAAACATTGTTTAATCTTATATCTATTATCTTGTTTGCAGAGGAATGTTTCAATGTATTAAAAAAATATTCTGCGGATTTCTCTGTATATCCAATTGTATACAAATTAAGCATAGGCAATCGGACTCATTTTTTCTACCCTTGAGTAGGCAATTTTTCTCCCAACTATACTATATGCCCGTTCTATCAGCATCTCTTCATTCTCAAATAATTCTGGCTGCAAATTAAGTGCAATTAAAAGTTCAGATTCCAGCTCTTCTGTTGATTTGCAAACATTCTGGTCTAAAATATGATTTATAGAAACAGATAATTGTTTTCTTATTCCTCTTGAAACCAGAGAAAATCTATGGCAATCAATAGGATTGTATTCCGTACACATAAGTGCTATTGAATATCCAGTATGCAAACCATTTTTTATGCGCTCAATCCCCTTATGAAAAATTTCCAGCTCCATAACTTTGTTAAAATCAACCGAATTGTTTATATATACAGAATCTTCCGAACGGCGGGCACCAAATTCATCCGCAAAGGAACCATATCTAATTTTATTTTTATATAATGCAGATTTTAAATAATCAGCATTAAACTGAGGGGTAAAACGGCTGTATGGAACAGAACGAACATCTGCCACAACTTGTATGTTGTATCTTTTGAGAATATAGATAAAATCTGGAAGAGACCTTGTAGAGCATCCTATCGTAAATAAGTGTACGTTTTGTTCCATTTTTCCTTTTTATAAGATTGCAGCAACTATCTTATAATGATATCCATTAAAATTTTCTCCAAGACTTATGCACAATGCCTGTACCGATAGATTTTTATTTTCTAACAGAGAATCAAATTTCGGATCTGTACAAGACAGATTATATTGTATCATATTATAATCAAAAGAAACATATCTTTTTTCTTTATCGTTAAATTCATCTCTATTTTTATATAATTTTACGTTCTCAGGCTTTATGAGATACAAAGATTGGGTAATACTGGAGATATTAGCAGCAGAAACAGAAGCACCATTTTCCCATAAATTAGTGGGATTATCACAATAGCATTGTATATCATTTATTTTAAATGGCTCAATCTGCCTAATTGCACCGTTTCCAAGGATGATGTTTTCTGGCTGCCCGGAAATAGGTGCGGCTTTATCAACAGGAATAGAAACAACTTTCAAAGGAACTAATGGATATGATTTTTTATATAGGTCATTGTAAAAAACAGCTTTTTCATAAGAAACCGCACTGCCGCTTGCATCAGAAACAAGCCTAAACCATTTGTCAGAACCAAGATATTTTCCTGCAATACATTTTGCATTATGCTTTATAGATGAGGCAAAAATAATTCCTTTTATAGTTTTCATATTCTCTTCTTGTTTCATTTTTTGAAAATAATCCATAATAATATGATAATTCAAAATATCTTAGAAAGCAAAAAATATGTATTTCTGCTGAATCCTTCTATAAATATATGCAAACGGCTGATTTACCCATTGTAATCTTTTTCTATTATGTCAGTCATATATTCAACCGAATATTTTTCAAGATTTTTCTTCTTGACCGTTACAGAGCGAAGTTCATTGATTTTCTGACTGAGTTCTTCTGAGGAATTTGTAAAATCAAATAGAAACGCTTTCTCATCGCATTCAGTGAGAATCTGCTCATAAGTAGGAAATTCTTCATATCATTTATTCCTGTTATTCATAAGAAACTTCTTATAGTTGTGTAAATTTATTTCCCATAACTTACTTCTCACTTATACATTCTTTATAAATTCCAGCCATTTTTTCGACCGCTATTTCCACGGAATATTTTTTTGCCTCTTCGCTGTTCCGTCCACCCATTTCCGCACGCAGCGCAGGGTTTTTATAAAGAAGAACAATTGCGTCCGTCATTTCCCTTTCGGATTTCGGGTTGAAAAGGAATCCCGTTTCCTTATCCTTGACGAGGGAACGGTGTCCCCTGTTGTCGCTGCACACGACAGGAATTCCGCTCGCCATCGCTTCAATTATATTCACCGGCAGTCCCTCGCGAAGGCTCGCCGAAAACGCAACGTCGCTCATCATGGTGAATTTTTCCACATCGCGGCGGTAGCCCAGAAACTGCACGATGCCGGACAGCTCCTCTTTTTCAACAAATTCGCGGACAACAGGAAGCGTTTCCTTTCCGATGAGCAGGATTTTCAGTTCTGGAATTTCCGTCTTCAGCTCTGGCACAGCCTTGATGAGCATAATCTGATTTTTGTTCTTGTTGAGTTCCGCAACAACTGTGATGATAAAATCATTTTCTGAATATCCAAGTTCACAGCGAAGTTCATTTTTCTCTTTCGTTGTGCATGGATGAAACCGTTCCAGGTTCACGCCCACGCCATCGATTTTAAAAATATCAGAATGATTTTTTTGCCCGCTCATAGTCTTCCTCGTTTATCGTTACAATCACATCGGTGCAATGCGAAAGCCATTTTTCCATCGGATAATACAAAAGCCAGTTCAGAAGCGGCGCACCCTTATAAAAATGAAAACCGTGCGCCGTATAGATGATTTTGATTCTCTGCTCTTTCCGCAGTTTTTTCGCAGCCAGCCGCCCGATGACACCGCCCATCGGCGTGTGGCAATGCAGAATATCGTAGTTGTTTTCCGCAAGAATTTTTCTCAACTCTCTGTACGCCTTGAAATTCCTGAACGAAAACGGACTGCGGGCGATGCTGATTGCGTACTGGTTGTCGCACTCTTGCACCGTTTCTTCCCCGGCGGAAGCGTAATCCACCTGCCAGCCCTGCTCGTGAAACCACTTCATATACGGCAGGTTGAACTTCGAGAAGTTGGCGGTGTTGGAAAGGAAGAGGATTTTTTTATGACACCCGTTCATTTCATTTTCTCCTTAGAAATTTTAAAACCGCTCTTTTCATCCCGACTTCCTTTATCACGCACACGAACTGCATTGGCAGCAGAATGATTTTTGCGAGCCGTATTCCCACTTTTCCTGCAAGATTCTCCCGTAGCTTCATATACTTTTTCCGCAGGGGAATCGTCCACGTCGCTGCGTAATGATGGATGGTCCGCGTATTTTCTGTGATTTTCAATTCTCCCGTAGCAGGATTTACCGGGCAGAAGTATTCAGCAGGATACACGGTAACTCCGGCAACTTTCTGAATCTCGCTTTTATTTGAAAAGCCATGGCTTTTGAAAATGCCGGAAACGCGCTCAACAACAGTAGTTAAATCCATCGAGCCGTCTTTCCGCAAAAAAGAACTTTCTTTATATGAATCAAGGATTTCCTTGTAGACTGGGCTCGCCGCCGGACTGGCTATGCCCAGTCCGGTGTTGAGTGCGCCCGCGCACTCAACACCGGCAAACGCTCCGCGTTTTAAAATATCATCAAGCGGCTTTATGACCTCAACGTCCGTGTCGAAATAGATTCCGCCGTATTGATACAGAACATCGAACCGTGCATAGTCGCTTACAAAAGCATATTTTTTCGCGTCATACGCCTGTGCAATATAGGGAATTTTCCGCACGTTGTAGTTTCTTTCGTTCCATTCCCTGATTTCATAATCCGGCAGGAACTTTTTCCACGAGACGATGCATTTTTCCGCCAGTTCCGGCAACGGATTTCCGCCGAACCAGCAGTAGTGGATGATTTTGGGAATCATACTGTTCTCCCTTTTGCCTTATCCACTGCAAGAAGCACTAATGATGGTAAAAAACCAACCATAAATGCACCGATACCTGACTCTTTCACCTTTTCTGCAAAACTGCACTTTTTATAAAACGCGTAACGCCAATACAGAAGTGAATGCTTGAAGAAGAAAAACACCGGCTGACGATGTTTCAGCAATTCCGAATAATACAGCGTTGTTCCTTTGCAATTTCTCTTCAATACCTGAACGACCCTTGCAGTTATGGAATCCTCGCCATAGTTTCTGACGTAAATCGGTTTATTTATATATATGCTGTTGTACTGCTCTGAAATCCTATTCCACAGCAATCCTTCAGGAACAAATTTCTCACTATCAAACAAAGGAAACGGGTATTGCCGTAAAACTTCCGTCTTAACCACTTCTGCCCGGTCGCCCGTTGCATAGTATTTGTAGCGATAGTCAAAGAAATTCGTTTCAAAATTACCGTTGAACGGATGGCGACCAACAGGCTTTCCGTCCTCAAACACTGATAAGAACACAAGCCCGCAGAGACGGTTATCATTTTTCACCAAATGCCAGTTATCATAGATAGACTGAATGGCATCTTCTTTTACAGAATCATCGCTGTCAACGCGGAAAAACAGTTCATTGTCGGTGTGCGAAACGGCATAATTGTATGCGGAATTCAGACCGCCGTTCTCCTTGTAATGATACTGTATGCTCAGCCTGTTCTCTGCAACCAATTCTTTTACAACGTCCATTGTTCCGTCCGTGCTTCCGTCGTCAACAATGAGCCACTCAAAATCATTGTTTGTCTGACCGCACAGACTCTCATACAGTTTTGGAAGCATACACGCACGGTTGTAAGTCGGAGTAAAAACGGTAATCATCTATTGCCTCCAAAATACGGACGAAAAAAGAACTTCACAATCAGTTTCAGCTTTGAGCCGTAAATATTCCAATTCCCTGTTAAAATCATAAAAAAACGTTGAACAGAATTTTGCCGGACAGAATTTACAAACTGTTCCATACGCTTTGAATCCTTTTCGGGAATTGCTTCTTTCCAGACTTCATAGAACGAAACAAGGCTTTCAAAATGCCCTGCATCTATCAGCGGGTTTCTGTTTTTGAAGAAACGTCCAAACTTTGACATGAATGAACCGCTGGCATTTCCTGTAACATTGTTTTCATGCTGACGGTAAAGCATCAGATTCTCATGCAGATAATCAATGTTCCCCAAAGTGCAGGCGGAAACTGTCAGATACCAGTCATGCATAACAAGATTTTCAAGCGGAACGAGCAAAACATCCTTCATCTTCCTATTGAAAATTGACGAAGCACCCTGTATTCCGCAGTTCAAGAAAAGAAGGCTTTCTATGTTTACCGGAAAAGCGAGCGTTGCCCGCCCGCCTATCCAGTTTGTTTTTGAATTCCATAAATAAGCGTTGGAAAAAACAGCCTGAGGGATTGAGTTATCTTTCTTTTGAATGGCACAAATCAGTTTTTCAAGCTTTGATTCCAGCCATACATCATCCTGATCGCAAAAGCAGATAAAATCTGAAGTTGAATACTTGAGCGCATGAAGAAAATTCTTTCCCGGATTTTTCAGCCGGACAGAATCGTCAATAAAAACAAAACGTGAATCTAACGCGCAGTATTTTTTTACAATTCCAATAGTTCCGTCCGTCGAACCATCATCATGCACAATACAGTGCCATTCTTTAAAAGACTGAGCCATCAGTGATAAAAACTGAGTCTCAATAAATTTTTCACCATTGTATGTCGCAAGAATTATGTCAATCATGATTTCCTTGATACCTCAAAAATTTGAAATCTTTTATTTTAGATTTGTAATAAACGAAAATGGTAATAAAAATCTGATAAATAAAAATTGCTAAATATGGAAATAAATAGTCTGCAAAAAACTGAAGTATTAAAACATTAAGAAAACATGCATAAAGCAATTTATAAAATTTATTATTTTGTTTTACAAATGAATAAAAATATCCCCAAAGCATTCCATAAATCAATGAGAATACAAACATCCCATTTCTTCCAAAGTCTACATATCCTGTCAGCATAATTGTGTAGACATTCGTTGGAACAGGAACAAAAACAAAGCCCAAACCAGAATCGGGCACCGCTGTTCCAAAAAACTTTGCTGCGATTCTATAAAACAAACCTAAAACAGTTCCCGCGAAAGGCGTTGCATCCGCTGAAATTTTATTATTCAGCAGCAAATCAAAAGCCGGTAGAGGAGAGAAAAAATAAATATATATAAGTTCCAAAAAATCAATCTTGGAATTTCCATTGTCCCTCAAAAGAGTGATAATAAAAAACGCTCCAACTAAAACCGCAACCATTAAAATAAGAAAGGATATTTTTATTTTCTTATGGTAAGAAATCAGAAACAAACAAGTGATAAAAATCTGCATAACTTGAGATTTTGAACCGGACAAAACCGAAAGAATCAAAAACAATGAAAAAAGAAAAATCTTTTTAGATTTTTTCAAATCGGTATCTAAAAACAAAAAAATCAATGGATAAATCAATGTTGTAATGAAATTGACGACCTTAACATTGAAAGGTACAATTTCGGAATTTAGACCAATATTCCTGACATATCCGACGCTTGAAATCCCTGATTTCTTTGCTCCAATAAAAATGATGCATAGGGAAACTGTTAAAAGCAGAATCAAGAGGATATAGCCCTTTTTTTTATTTATCTTGGGAACTTTTGACAATGTTGCATTTATGCAGAATTTGCTATTTGAAGTGCATAAACACCCGATGCAAAAAAACAGGCACCAAAAGAAAACCGTTTCAAAGAATAAAAGGCTTAATTCACACAAGCCATGACTTGTTGTTTGATATAAAATAATTACAACGCACCATACAAGGCAGGTTATACAGGCGGGATTGAAGAGATTCCGTTTTATATACAAAATGAATATTGTCAATACTATCATCAGACAGATATAAATCATTTTTTAACAACCTCATTGAAGTAACGCTTCTTCTTTAGGAATGCTTTTTCAACCACCGCTCCATACCCAATATGGACTCCGGGCAAAACAGTAGCCCGTGATGAAATCCAGCAATGATGCTCAATTATTACATCACCGCCTTTAGTACTATGCGTCGGACTGCTTATATCATGCTCCAACGTCCATATATTAACTTGCTGGGCAATATCAACGTTATCTTCTATTATGATAGTGCCGCCTCGGCAATCTACAGTACATAATTTATTTATTACAGAATTGTTTCCTATTATTAAATGCTTTGGAAAACGGACATCACACTTTCTTGCGATAAAACAGCCTGTCCCTATTCTTGCAAAAATAGAAAGATACAATCTTCTGATAATCAAAAAAGGGGAATTCATGATAAAATCAGTAGCAAGCTGAAACAGGTCTAAAAGAACACTCATCTTTCACTTCCATTGTCATTAAGAAGACTGGCATAAAATTGTTTTAGCTGGCTATAAACCGTTTCCCATGAAAAATATGTATCCATAAAATTTACAAGAGACTGATTCTTTTCTGCTTTTTTTATCTTTCTCATTATTTCTATAAGCTGATCAAAATTTTCATAGAAAATATTATTATCCATATCAGCATAATCCGTTATTCCATTTATCAAGGGGAGAATAGAAACAACACCCAAACTTTGCGCTTCAAGCAGACTGTTATTTGCGGTTGCAAACAATAAAGGCAAAAAATTATAATCGCACGAATGCATCAGACAATAATAAACATCATCTGGAAGCCGGTCATACACAATGACATTTTGGCAGGATTTTAATATTTCTTTGACTTCATCTTTTTGTCCTACAGCATGAAAGACTATTCGTTTCTCATTTTTCATCTCTTGTGCTATGCTGCGGAACGTTTCAAAATCCCTGTAATTAGTGCCAGAATAAACAATGTTTATTTTTGATTTATCAAATCCTAAATTAAGCAAAATATCAGAAGAATCCATGAACGAAACCTTGCAAAAGCCATGAGGAATGAATTTCGCATTTATATCATGCTGCTTTAAGTATTTTTCCTGTTCCTTACTTAAGCAAATAACTCCATCAAAACTCTTTAAAACACGAAATTGCTTTTTACTAAGTTTTTCTGCATTAAAGTGTATGGTTGCAATGAATTTTGATTTTTTATGCTTGGGAACATCATGAAAAAGAATCTCATCTCCATAAAAATAATGGATTATGTCATAATTATTTCTTTGAATTCTTGCAGCCATGTCCATACATATAAGATTCAGCCTCTTGCCTCTGTGTCCCCAAGGAATAAAACCAAACGGAATATGTTTTTCATTTAAAAAATCAGAATCTGGATACCCTACGATTCTGTCATAGCCGCCAAAACGAGAATGCAAAGGAGATCTGAAACCTACAAACAATACATTTTTCTTCATAATTATTTCCTATTAAATTTTCTGGGACAAAAGAATTTAACCTGTATGATTTTTGCTACACCTAAAGGAATCAAAAGCAACACGCCATAAACCAAAGCATAAATAATCCAAATAAGATATGACGGAATGAAAACCGGGATGTGTTTTAAAACTAGGACAGCCAAAACAAAATACAAAAAAAACAAAGCTATTTTCGATACTGACTTTGCTGTACTGTTTACCAAAATATGGCGATTTGTATACATTAAAATATCAATCGTTCTATAAAGATATGAACAAACTCCGCCAAACAGAACACCTATGAATCCAAATATAATTGTAAACACAGTGCTGCATACAACATTTATTATAGCTTCCATTAGGCTTCGGTATTGCGTCTTTTGAAAATGACCTACAGCACCAATAAGCATATTTCCTGGCTGTCTCAGATTGTTAAGCACACCAACAGCTACAAACAAAGCTGCAAGCAATGGCTGAATATATTCCGCATCAGTCATTTTTGAGGTGTAAAGCCGCATGAACGGCATGATCAGAAGATATGCCATGCTGTAAACCCAGCCCTCCACTGTAAAAAACAGCGTTTCATATCTGCTGAAAATTTTCCTTGTAAGTTCAAGGTCGTCCTTTACCATTAGCTCCCCGAAGAACGACTGCATTCCGTTTATGAACGAACCAAGGAGCTGGTTCACCGCATTGAACACCATCGCGTACACCGTATACACGCTTGCGTCTTTCAGCGAGCAGAAAAGCGTGATAATTACAAGCGGCGAGTTGAACACGACAATCCCTCCGATTTGATGGACAAGGACGCTCTTGCTTTGTCTGACCGCCTGCATGTCAGGCTCGGCATAGAAATCAAGGTTTCTGTACTTTTTGTTCACATAGAACGCGAGGAACACATATCTGCTCAAATACACAAGCGCGGACACAAGCTTTACAGCAATAATGCCGAAGCCAAGCTTTATCATCACGGCAGCAACGGCGGTGTTCATAATCACAGCAAGCATCTGCACGGCTGAAATGACATACATTTTCTTGTCAGCAGTCAGAAGAACCCTGTACTTTCCGATCAAAAAGAATTCCGCCGCTCCCGTTATCCCGAGGACAAGCACCATGAGCGCAGACTGCATCCTGTCAACCTGGTTTCCGACTATAAGCGGATACAGGAAAGCAAGGACAAAAACAAGAGCCGTGAACAAAATGCCGGAACGGTTGTAGAACCTGACTGCCGCAGACAGTATAGAATTCCGCCCGCCCACGTCATTCATTGCAAGAGGTCTGTACAGTGCCGCGACGGCAGCTCCGCCGATTCCCGCTTCGACAAGGCTCAGGTACGCGATGAACTGTGCAATGGAAGAGACCATTCCGTTCATTTCCGAGCCGAACGTTCCAACAATCAGCGGAGGCAGCACAAATCCGCAGACGGCAGAAGCAGCCTGCAAGACAAGGTTTGAGATTACTGTAAGAAAAAGTTCCTGCCTTCTTGTCATAAACCGGTCGGTTTCCTCCTGTATTCCGTTTTCTTCCATATATTTGCGCTATCTCCTCTCCCACAGAACGCCGAACGGCGCAAGCGGCTTTCCGAACCATTCCAGCATGTGTTCAGAATCTTTCTGCCAGTCCATCCGGAAAATCCTGGCAGCCGGGCAGGAAAATCTTTACAGTCGCTCAAGAAGATTCTTACCGACGCTCAGGAGAATCTTTTCAGCCTGTCCGAATTATTCCAGCATCTTATCCGAACTGTTCCGGCAGACTATTAAGGAACACTCCGAATGCACGGCGCACACTCCCCGGGAGTTGCATCGCAAGCAGTACGGCACATCAGCCACGATTACCACACTATTTATGACGCAATTACTGCGGTAACACTAACGTAATTACTACGACAGTTATGACGTAACTATTACGACAACACTGACACAGCTATTGCAGCACCTCTGTCATGCATACCGGGTATTATGCATCTCACGCGAGTGCAGCTTCCTCCTTCTCCTCATACCCAAGCGTCCGCAGCGGCACAACTTCGTCGCACACGTCGCTGATGAACACGCCGCGCCCGCCGTCCGTTATGCTGCGCATTTTTCCGCTCCAGTCCGCATCCGGCGCACCCCGAGAGAACCGGCACTGATAGACAAGCACAAAGTCGTATTCCGAAAGCCGCGCCAGAAGCAGCTGCACGAGCTGCCAGTCCATCGGCCCGCATATCATGATTTCGCCCTCGTGCCAGCTTCCGCCCGTCGCGCTTGTGAGAAAGTCCTTGAATTCCACGAGGCTCCTCTGCATTCCGCAGGAAAGCTCCGCCGCCCCGATGAGGATTGCGTAGCGGTTCATGCTCATCTTTCCTGCCTCCAGAAATTGGCATATATAACAAAATATATTGGCATAATACTTAAACTTAACAAGTAATCAATTTAAAATAACGCAAGTTTAACAACTTGTCAACCTTTGGCACTTAAAGATGCGTATGATGTTTGTATGAATTTCAGGGAAAACTTAAAGTCCGAGCTTACCTATCAGGGAATGCTGGTAAAAGAATTGTCGGAAAAAACGGGAATCAGCAAGCGCACACTGGACAATTACCTGAGGGAAAACGGCTCGCTGCCGCTTGTTGACAGCGCGGTAAAAATCGCCCAGGCACTGCATGTTTCCGTAGAATATCTGGTGAACGGGGACCATGGGATTCCGAAATCTGCCTCCGCGCAAGGCGAGTCCATGGACGAAACAGGCAGACTGCTACAAGCCCGCGGCACGCATCTCCCCGAATGGAAAAAGACGCTGATGAAAAATATATGCACTCTAATAGAAGAAACTGAAGCACACTGACTCCGGCGGCAAAACAGCGCGCTCCGCAAGTCGGGTCTTCATGTTCTCTGCCAGAATATGCCATGCCATTCTGCACAAACGGTATTCCGTTCGCTCAAAGACGCATTTTTCCGCTTATCATCACTCTCATACTGAAAGCATTCTGTTGGATGACTGAAAACATACTCTTTTATTACTGAAAATAGAATATTTTCAACAATAGGTCATTCTGTTCTCAGTAACAAGCCAACATATTTTCAGCAGGAAAACATCATGTTGCCAGCCGAAACAAAGTTTAATCGGAATATATAATAAATTACGAAATATCGGAGCTTTTCTGCCATTCTAAGAAATTCACCTGTTGTACGCATTTTAAATTCAAAAATCAGAGGGCAACACATGGGAAGCTACTATAAGGCAAAACAGTTTCTTTTTAGCCATAGTAAGGAATCGTGAAAATTACAATTCGATACGTAAATTGCTGCAAGTAATGCGCCACCTGACAGTTATATTTATAGTATTTATACTAATTAGTATAAATACTATAAATACGGAGAAACACTATGACTGGTGGAGAAATAATTAGAAAATTACGAATACAAAAAGGTTATTCATTAAAAGAATTAAGTGAAAAAGTTGATGTGAATTATGTTTTTTATCAAAACTTGAAAGAAACATGGATTTCCCATCAGAAAATCTCATAAAAAGGCTTGCAACTGAATTAGGTTATAAAGGCGACGTTTCGGAACTCATTGCTAGTTTTGGAAAAATTCCAGAAACAATAAAACAGATGATATTGGAAGATCCTTCCTCTGTCGTAGAACTCCCAGCATTTTTTAAATCTAGAAGGAGAAAATAATGGAAATAGTTGATTGCGTAAAATATGATTTAGAGCAATATGCAAATTTAGGCGGATCCATAAAATATCCATTTCCAATTGAAGATTTCGCTTTAAAAATTTTTGGACTGGATATTCAATATGAAGATTTCAATAAAGTATTTATTTCTTCAACATATGATCCTCAAGAATTATTCGGTTGCCTTTTTCCAGATAAAAGATACTTTCAAGGATTTGATAAAGTTGTCTTAATTAATTCGAACAGAAAACCTTTCATTTTGGCAGGAAAAGAAATAAATAAGGCTTATTGGGAAGATTTTTCAGAACGACAAACAATTGCACATGAAGCGGGACATTATTCAGATTTATTTGTACACAACCCCAATTCAAATCCAGAAGCGCATCAATTAGATTTGTTTGAGCCAACAATTTTTGCTGATGCACCAACTTCTATTATTGTTTATCCCCAAAATGAAGAAAAAAATGCAAATAAATATGCAAAATTATTATTAATGCCCGAAGAAAAAGTGCGAGAATTTATAACAAAAAAAGGTATCGTTGGAACATTTGATATTAATTCTATAATCCAAGAAATTAAAGAGTTTTTTGGTGTAACACAATTTATGATTGAAATCAGATTAAATGAATTAGGAATACATTTTTATAATGGGATTTATATAAAGAAAACGAATAAATTTCCTTATAAGAAATATTCAGAAGAAAATTTGCTGTGTTTAATAGATATAATTAAAAAATATAGTTTACAGCATCCATACTATGATGCAGACAATTTTACAAAACAATACAATCTAGCGACTGGTGAAACACGAGCCTCGGCAGCTTTGTATTATGCTGTTTATAGAATTTTACAAGGAAAATATGATGAAAAATTCCCATCAGTCTTTGAAAAACGTATTGCAGAATTATCTGATATTAACTTAGAAGAATTTATATTAGAATAATATAGAAAAAGGAGAATAATTACATTTTTTCTTTGCCGATTAAAAAATCAACATGTTTTTAAACACATTCTGACAGTTCTTAAGAAAAAGAAAAACCGTGGCAATTGGAAGACATTTATAATTGCCATCAGATTTTGCAATTCAGAGGAGGCACCATGGAGCTTCGCGTTTTGCGGTATTTTCTTACGGTGGTGCGAGAGCATAAAATGAGGATTACTTCAAGCTGTCAGACAGCGCAGTTTATTCTTCTATCAGAGAAACTATTTTTCACCGTTTCAAATACCCTTTGAGTTGCGCACCGCATTTTATGGCAATTAACAGCGCAAGCCGATACAGGAACATATATGCACACATTATCGCTGGAATAAAATTGCATATGCCCGAAAACCAGAATGCGGCAGAAATGCACAGAAGCGCAAGCATCGCCCAGATACGGAACGATGTATTTTCGGAGGAACAAATTCACATCATTGTCCGTGCCGTAGTGCGCCTTTTATCTGATAAAAACAAATGAAATATATTATACTATTGAAATGCTATCGCAAATATGCTATATTATTCGCATCTATGGTTTTCAAATTTTTTCCGGATCCAAATCCTCACCCATCAGAAGCAGATTATGATTCTGAAACAGGCGATGCCGGAAGAGAATTGAAAAAACTGGCAAAAAAGGACAGGCAGTTGTATCTTACAGTAAAAACGTTTTTAAACAAAGTCAAACAGACAAATGATTTGACTCCGTTTTTACAAGCGGAACAGATATACCGTTTTCCGGGAGATAAAAACGAACTGTATGAAATGCGTATTCCGAAGCAACGGCGGGGAGGTGTCTTTCGGATTTATTTTTGCAAATCTATGGAAGACAACGAGAAAAACACATTAATCCTGTTATGTGCGGAATTGAAGCATAAGCCAGAGCCAATGAAATTGGATAATGCAACAGAACTTTTGAAAAAATATAAGGAAACAATTTATAAGGAAGAACGAAAAAATGAAAAAAGATGATGTCTTGAATTACATAGAACAGTTGGAAACTGAAAATGAAAAACTCAATGCATTTGTAAAAACGTATGAAGCCTTGTCTTCATTCCTTACTGACTATGAATTTTTAAAAGATTCAAAAGGCTTGACACAAAAAGACATTGCATGTGCAATGGGAACAACACAAAGTGCCGTTTCCCGGATAGAATCTTTAAAAACAAATCCCTCATACAAGCAGCTTTTGAAAATGACATCTGCCGTCGGCGGAGATTTTTTCATAACTCCGATGGGAAGCATGACTGTTCTTGTTCCGTATGATTTGCAGGGCAAAGTAAAAGAAATAGCAACCAAGACAAAAACAAAGGAAAACGAATATCTTTTAAAATTAATACGGAACGGAATAGAATCGGACTACACTTCTCATACAGTAAAAATATTCTCTGCCAACACAGGAAATGTAATAAACGAGGATGTGTCAAAATTAGAATATAAAAGTTCATCAGAAACAAACTGCTCTGAAAACAGTTCTCTTGATGACGGTAATAACTTGGCAGCATAAAAAAGGAATCAATACTATGAATGAACAATTTCAGGAACTTGTCAAATCTCTTTCACTTGCGGAAATCCGTTTTTTGGAATCCCATGAGAAAGTGCTGGAGATGCCGGAGGCGAATACACAATCTCAAGTTGAAATAAAAACAGAACAGGCATTTCCTACAGAAGATCCTCTTATAGAAAATGATACAGTTTTATTTCGTCCAAGATATACATTCACCTTTTCAATAAATGAAAAAGATTTCTTTTCTGCCCAATATATTATTGTCATCGCGTTTAAAACAGAAAAAACAGAAAAAGTAAAAGAACTTTTGGCTGTTCCAGAAGTAAAAGACTTTTTTTTGAAAAAACAGCTGAATCGGACACTGTGGTCTGTTTTGCGCGGAACTGTTTTGGATGCATTCAACAGACATTCTTTGCAGCCGTTGCCGTTGCCTTGGATTATATGACGATGTTTTTCTAAACGATTTTATTGCTGCTGATTTCCTTGTTTTAAATTTTAGTTTTATATTTTTCAAATATTTCTTTCAATTTGTCTGCGAGTACATACGGCACAAAGAACATTGGAATGTGAGATTTATTCGGGCAGACAACTTTGTACAGAATGCACATTTCACTATAGGTCTTCCCCGGTTATGAATCGGCTGAATCCATTTTTTTAAATTAGCTCCTCTGCTTTATCTACAGAAACTGTCTTAAGACGGTTCTTTCTCTTGCTTGTCAGATGAATTTTCATCATCTGTTTTATTTTCAGTCTTTATTATGGAAGTGTCAAATTCAAAGTTTTCATATTCTGAAAAAGCAAAGCCATTTCCGCATTTTTTTAATGCTTCCTCTGCAATTTCTGTGTTAGTCCGGGGAAACCCACCACCTATGGTGGTGGGTTTCCCCGGACTAAAATTGATACAATTTCCACTTCCGCCGCTCGCCGAGCAAACAGAAATCGTCCGCAAAGTGGAACGCCTGCTTGCAAAAGTTACTGAACTGGAAAAACAAATCGCCGAGCGCAAAGAATACACAAAACAGTTACTGAGTGGTATACTAAAAGGTGCGTTTGAGGAGAAATAAAGTAAATGTTAGATTTTAGTATTTACACTATAAATGGTGATCACAAATTTTCAATAAACGAAGAAAATGATTTTACCATTATCGTTTATTCAAATCTTATAAGTATTTTTAGTGAAATTGATTATGAAAAGCATATTATAAATTTTTGCTGTCAACAAAAAATGGATAATTGCATAAGAGAAAAGATAAATAGCTGGGGTTTAGCATATGAATCTGCAAACATTCAGATACGAAAAATAAAAAAATATTTCGATGAGATTTCTGATGGAGAATTCTTTTTTGTATTTCCAACATCTAATTTTTCTCTTTTAGATGTTATATCTATTTTTGAAAATTTAAGAGCTCTAAATGAAGGGAAAAGTCAAGAAGAAATTGATAAACAAATTGCAAATGTAAAAAAAGAGTACTACGCATTATTTGCTGATGTTTTTAATAATTACAATATTCAAATTTGTGATATTAAGAAAAAATATACATATGGTGAACCTGTAAAAGAAAAACGTTGCTGCAGATATTGTAAAAAAACAATGGCAGATGGAGTTACTTTTAAAAATATAGCTCATGCAATTTCTGAGGGATTAGGAAATAAGACTATAATTTCTGCGGAAGAATGTGACAATTGTAACTCAAAATTTGCAGAAACAATTGAAAAAGATATTATTGAATACTTAAAGTTATACAGAACTTTGTATGGAAAGAAAGGAAAAAATGGCGTGCCTCATTTAAAATATAAAAATGGAATAGAATTGAAACATGATGGTAAAAAAGCAAATTTTCTTGACATAGCAGGAAATTGTCATTTCAGCGAAGGAAACTTTTCAATACCATTAAAGTTTTCATCACCGATAAATTTTATGAATATATATCGGGCTTTAGTAAAATTTGTCATAGGTGTCATTCCTGTAGAATATATTCAATACTATTCAAGAACAATAGAATGGCTAAATAATATAAAGAATGATGGTTCTAAAATTAATTTGCCTCCTGTGACAACACTTTTAAATAATCAAACTTTTTATGATCAGCCAGAGTTATGTATATATATGCAAAAAAAAGAAAATAAAGAATTACCTTTTATATATGCAGAATTTAAATCTACATTTTTTATATTTGTATATATAATTCCATTTTCAGATAAAGATATTATCGATTTTTCAATCAAAGAGAATTTTGACAAATTCTGGCAATTCAATAAGCATTATTCAACAAAAGAAGGTTGGGTTTTTAATAACTTTAATCTAGACAAAGATATTGTAGTAACAATGAATCTTAATTTTTCAAAGGCTACAGATTAAATATGGGGCGTTGCGGGGTATCCCCGCTGGAAGGGGTAGCGGACAAGCAACAAAGCGGAGAGAATCGGCACTGCTTGCAGGGGCGATTCGTGGAGCGACTTGCTTGGGAGCGAGGGGAAGGCTTTCCCCTTTTTGATAAAACAAAACAGGAGCATTCAAGGTGCAAAACGAAGTTGTAAAACAAATGTCATACATTCTCTACAGTGAGCCACAAGAAGATGTCAAAATCAATGCTGTTATAAAAGATGAGACAATCTGGTTGACTCAAAAAACGATGGCGGAATTATTTGATTGTTCTACTGATAATATAGGATTGCATTTAAAGAATGTATATGCTAGTGGCGAATTGGAAAAGGAGCGAACTGCAGAGGAAATCTCGGTAGTTCAAAAAGAAGGGGTGAGAGATGTAAAACGAAATGTTACATTTTACAATCTCGATGCAATTATTTCTATTGGTTACCGTGTTAATTCGTCAAAGGCTACAAAATTCAGAATCTGGGCAACGGGGGTTCTTAAGGAATATATCAAAAAAGGTTTTGTGCTTGATGATGAGCGATTGAAGCAGGGCGAAACTGTATTCGGCAAAGATTACTTCCGTGAACTTTTGGAGCGGGTTCACTCTATTCGTGCAAGTGAGCGGCGAATCTGGCAGCAGATTACTGATATTTTTGCAGAATGTTCTATAGATTACGACCGTAATTCTGAAATTACAAAGCAGTTTTACGCAACTGTTCAAAATAAGTTTCATTATGCAATTACAGGTCAGACGGCGGCAGAAATTGTATATGACAATGCTGCCCACAGTAAAGAGCATATGGGGCTGACAACATGGAAGAATTCTCCTGACGGTCGCGTTCTTAAAAGTGATGTGAACATTGCAAAAAACTATCTTTCAGAAAAACAAATCCGTCAGCTTGAACGTGCTGTGAGCGGATATTTTGATTATATTGAAGATTTAATCGAACGAGAAATTCCATTTAATATGAAGCAGTTTGCCGCCAGTGTTAATGAATTTCTTGAATTCCGCAAATACGACATTCTTGAAGGTAATGGAAAAGTGTCTCGCACGCAGGCAGATAACAAAGCTTTTTCCGAATATGATATATTTAACAAAACTCAGAAAATTGATTCTGATTTTGATAAGATGATTAGAAAGATTGAAAAGAAATAATAGGAGTGCCACCCATGCCGAACATTTCAGGAATCATAAAAACATTGCAGAACATCATGCGAAAAGACCAGGGAGTCTGCGAGTTTGCGTTGCAAACTCGTGACGAGAAATGCATTGCATTTCTCGCGCGACGCGTAGCGCATTGAGCAGTTGGGCTGGATGATTACGCTCAAAATTCTTGACGACAAGGACGCGGAGCTGGAACTGTTGGACGACGACTATGTTTCGGTGATTCCAGAGGAATTGCAGTGGCGTGCATGGGCGGCGGACAGCGAGGGAATGACCGGCGATGCGCTGAAGGAATTTGTGGACACGAAGCTTTTCCCGGCTTGCAGAATTTTGCTGTATCCGGCGGCAACAAGCGGACGGTTCTTGTGCGCGACATTTTTGCCAGAACGAACAACTATATGAAAAACGGCACGATTATCCGTCAGGTGGTGAACAGGCTGAACGAAATCGACTTCAACGCCAGCGAAGACCGCCACACGTTCGGCGACATTTACGAAAGCCTTCTGCGGGATTTGCAGAGCGCGGGAAATTACGGCGAGTTCTACATACCGCGTACTGTCACCGAAATCATGACGGAAATCATAAATCCGCGTCTTGGAGAAAAAGTACTTGACCCGGCGTGCGGCACCGGCGGATTTTTGACGAGCGCCATCGAGAACATCAGAAAGCAGGACGTGCATTCCGTGGAGGACTTGAAAATCCTCGAATCGACAATCCGCGGCTGAGAGCTCAAGCCGCTTCCGTTCATGCTGTGCGTGACGAACCTGATTCTGCACGACATCGAAGTGCCGAATGTGGAGAACGGCGACAGCCTGAACCGCGAATACACAAGCATCGGCAAGAGCGACCGCGTTGACGTGATTCTTGCAAATCCGCCGTTCGGGCGAGTGTTTCCGACAGTGTTGAAACAAATTATCTGGCACCGTTTCGCACGACCGAAAATGCGGACTTGTTCCTGTTTCTGATGATCTGCACGTTGAAAAAAGGCGGCCGGGCAGCGATTGTCCTTCCCGACGGCTCATTGACCAGCGACGTCGTTAAACAGCGGATTCGAGAGGAGTTTCCGGAGCAGTACACCGTCCACACTATCGTGCGTCTGCCGAATTCTGTTTTTCAGCCGTATGCTTCGGTCGCCGCCAATCTCCTGTTCTTTACAAAAGGCGAACCGACAAAGGAAATCTAGTATCGGGAACATCATCTTCCTGAAGGCAGAAAATCATATTCCAAGACAAAAACCCGCTCAAATCGTGGTGGAACAACCGCACGGAAAACGAGCAGACGTGGAAAGTTAGCATCAGTGTTCTGTAAAAAAAACGGCTTCAATCTCGACATCAAAAATCTGCTTGTCAAAGAAGAAGAGATGCCGCACACCACGAGCGAACTGCTGGAGCTGCTGCACGATTCTTTGGCAAAAAGCGATACATTGCTGAAGGAGCTGGCGGCGAAGATAGGACAGAGTGCAGCGGTGCGAGGGTGAATTGTAAGCCAGCACATTTCGTCATAAAAAACGCCTGAAAATATTTATCACAATAGAAATATGCTTAAATTTCTGTTACACTAATCTTGTGAAAAGTTTTACGGCTTCTTACTTTGATTCGATTCTGAAAACTGATTCTGGCTTCACGCTTTTACGTTCCCGGTCGGCTCATCTTGTCCTTTCTTTTTTATATCAAACGTTTAGGATAAACCACATTCAGTCCGTCAATTCTGATGAATTTGAAACAAGGCTGACCTTTTTTCTGCAAGAGCACTTGGATGAAAAACGTGCGCTAGAAGAAGATGAAATGGCTGAAAATTTCAATAAAAATAAAGAAAATGCGGAAATCCAGCTGCGTGCCAGTGATTATATAAAATCATGGTGTGAAAAAAAAGACTACATCCGGCGGTATTACAACCGTGATGGCGTTGCCGTGATTGAGCTGAATCCCGGCATTGAACGTCTTTTCAACTGGCTTGAAACGTGCGAGCAAAAGGAATTTGTGGGAACTGAATCTCGTTTTCAAAATATTCTTTTCCGTCTCCGGGATTTGCATCAGCACATCAATGCAGCCCCGGAAACCAGAATTGCTGAACTTAAAAACAAAAAAGCTGAAATTGACGAAGAAATCAACCGTATAAAAAAGACAGGCGAAGTGCAGACGTATTCTCCGGCGCAAATCCAGGAGCGTCTTATGGACATTGATAAAAATTCGCACGAACTTTTAAGTGATTTCCGCCAGGTGGAAGAAAATTTCCGCACGATTCTGAACGGAATTTATAAAAAGCAGTCGGAAGACGATTCAAGCCGCGCCGCAATTCTTGGATATACGCTGGACACCGATTCAAAACTCAGGAATTCTTTGCAAGGGCAGTCGTTTGCTACCTTCTGGAATTTTCTTTCGCAGGATTCAGAAAATGAAATCAACACAATCGTCCGCGATATTGTTTTAAAATCGCAAAGCAGCAATGATTTTCTTTTGCAGCTCAAGCACTATCTGTACGAAGCAGGACATAAAATCATAGAGCAGAACAGAATGCTTACCGACAGAATTACCCGCGTTTTGAAACAGGAAACGGCAGGCGAGCGAAAGCAAATTGCAAATCTTATCACTTCCATAAAAAAGGGAATGCACGAATATAAGCAAAAAATTGAAAACGGAAGCGCAAAGGTGCAAAGCGATTTTATGAAAATTGAAGCAAAGCCCTTGCTTGATTTCCGTTATGCGCGGGTTCCGCAGTTTTATTCGCCGAACTATGAACTGCCGGAAGTAAAATCGTTTGATGTTCAGGCGGTGAATCCGTCTGATTTTTCTGAACTGTTCACCCAGTTTTACATCGATGAAAAAAAACTGTTGCAGAATATCGAGTTTTTCAAAGAAGCGAACGGAGAAAAACAGTTCACGCTAAAAGAATTCCTAAACCGTTTTCCGCTTGAAAAAGGAATTGCCGAGTTTGTGGCATTTTTTGGCCTTACCCGAACAAACGATAAAATCATCATCTGCGAAAAAGAATTCGATGAAATTATGATACAAAATGGAACGGTGGTTTATAAAATCCGCGCTCCGAGGTTGCTGTTTTTATGAATGAGAAAATCAAAATTCCTGAATGGGGAGCTGTCTGCGTAAAACTTTTGCAGGGGCCGGTTTACAGAACAAATGCGCAGGATTCTTTTTGGAATCTTCTGAAAATGTATCTTTCTGATATAAACGATTATTTTTCAAAAATCGGCGTGTGCGTTTTTGTTGATGAATCCGACGGATATGCCTTTTTGCGTCAGATTGTTTCTTCTCAAGAATCCGATTTTCCTGACGAAGATTTTGTAGAAAATGAAAACAAAGAAACGGGTCCGCTGAGTGACGAAACAGAAAAACGGCTTGCGAATTTTCCGCACCTCATAAAAAACTATCCGCTTTCTATAGAACTTTCCCTTTTGTGCGTGATTTTGCGCGAAACTCTTGACCAGTTTGACAGTTCCGAAGATTCAAGTTCAATGCTTGTTATGAAAGAAAGCGAAATAAAAGAAAAACTTATGATATTTCTGCCGGAAACTTCTGACCAGACAAAAATGTATTCCAAAATTGATGAATACTTAAATAAGCTTGCTGAACTGACATTTTTGCGTGAAATCAAAAAAAACGAAACTTCTGCCGGCCGATACGACAGGGAATTTGAAGTGCGCAGAATAATCCGTGCAAAAATAAATGCTGAGTTTTTGGAAGAATTCAAACGAAAATTAGAGAAAATCAATGGACAATAATAGAAGTACATTTTCCGAGCCGGAGCTTTTTTCCGAAGAAAATCTGATTGATGAACATATTGCCAGCGGATTCTGTCTTGAAAAATTCCAACTTTTAAATTGGGGCGTTTTTAACAAGCAGGTTTACACGCTTGAAGCAGGAAATAAATCCGCTCTTTTGACAGGACAAAACGGAAGCGGAAAAACAACATTAGTTGATGCGATTGTAACACTTCTTGTTCCGAACCAAATGCGTTTTTACAACCAGTCTTCCGGCTCAACAAAGAAAAAAGACCGCAGCGAAGAAAGTTATGTGCGCGGAGCATTCGGAAACAAACAGGCGGAAGACAGCATTTACAGTAGAACAGAATATTTGCGCGACACAGACACGTTTTCTATTTTGAACGGCGTTTTTTGCAATCAGCGGATGCAATCTTATGTTTCGCTTTTGCAGATACGGTATTTTTCCGGCAGTTCGCTTGTGCGCATTTTTGCAATTACAAAACAAAATCTTTCAATAGAAGCCATTTATGATTTTTTAAAAAGCAACGGAACTTCAATAAACCGTGAAAACAAATGGAAACGGCTTTTGGAAAAAAACTTTGGGACAATTTTCTTTGGCGACAATTTTAAGAAATACAGCGAAGCATTTTCCCAAATATTCGGACTGCGCTCGGAAAAAGCGCTGAAACTGTTTTCTCAAATTGTAGGATTGAAAGTTCTCGGAAACCTCACTGAATTCATCAGCCAGAATATGCTTGAGCAAACCGGCACCGATGAAGAATTTCAGAAACTTCAGGAAAATTACACAAAACTCATCCAGTGCGACAACGAAATTCAAAAGACAAAAATCATAATTGAACTTTTGGAAAAAGTTGTTTCAACAGGAATAAAGTTGCGGGAAGCAGAAAATAAAAGAAACGAAAATGAATTGTTTTCAACCGTTTTGCCTGCTTGGCGTGCAAAAAATGCCATTTTGCTTTTGGAAACTGAAATCAAAAATCTTTCAAATAAAATCTGGGAAGAAAATCAAAACCTTTCGGAAAGCAAAGCAGAACACGAAAAACTCCAGAATGAAATCGATGATTTAACCGTTGCGCTTGCGAACAATGATGTGGCAAACCGAATCCGCAGCCTTGATTCTGAAATCAGCAACAAGGAAGAAGAAAAAAGCAGATGTCAAAACCGTTCAGAAAATTACAAGGCAAAGGCGGAAATCATCGGATTTGAATTGCCTGCAACGGAAAACCAATTCAATAGAAACAAAGAAAAACTTGCTTCTGTTTCGGAACAACTCGATTCGGAGAAAAATGCGCTTGAAGAAAAAAAATTCGGGCTGCAAAAAAATCTTGAAGAGAAAGAACAGGAAGCGCAGAAAATCAAGGACGAACTTGCTTCTTTGGGCGAACGGAATTCCAACATTCCGTTTGAAAATATTCAAATCCGAAAAAAAATATGCGCCGCGCTGAAAATTGAAGAAAGTGAACTGCCTTTTGCCGGAGAGTTGATCCAAGTAAAACGCGAAGAAGAAAAATGGACTTTTGCACTTGAGCGGCTTTTGCATAACTTTGCGCTGACGATTCTTGTTTCAGAAAAATTATACAAGCGTGTTACCAATTACGTCAAAGAAAATAATGTGGGCGGGCGGCTCGTCTATTTAAAGACTGAAAATCAGATTTTTCAAAAAACGGAAAAAGCCGATTCGGAAAAAGTTCCGTACAAACTTGACATCAAAAAGAACCACGCCCTTGCCGAATGGATTTTCAATTATCTTTCCGAACATTTTGATTTTCTTTGCACCGATGATATTGAGCGCATAACAAAAGCGGAAAAAGCGTTGACTTCACGCGGGCTTGTAAAAAACAGGCTGCGCCATGAAAAGGACGACCGCAAGAAAATCACGGAAAATTTCAACCAGGTTTTGGGATGGGACAACACGCAAAAGCGGAAATCGCTGAGCGGAAAATTTGACTTCGTTTCGACGGAAATAAAAACGGCTTCTTTGGATTTTGAGGAAATCAAAAAATCGATTGAAAAGAAACAGAATCAGATTGCTGTCTGCAACTCTTTGGAAGAATTTATTCTGTGGACGGAAATTGATTTTGCATCTGTTGCGAAACACATTGACAAGCTTCGCACCGAGCGTGAGAAACTTGCCGCTTCAAAAGAAGTAAAAGAGTTGCAGGAAAAACTTGATTCTAAAAAATTGCAGAGAAGCAATTTGGACAGCAAAATTGAAGATTTAAACAAAAACCTCGGTCGTAATCAAGACAACAGTGAACGGCTCCGTGGTGAAAAAAATCAGCACGAAACAGTGTGGCAGAATTATCTTGAAAGCAAAGAATTTTCAGATTCTTCCGAATACGACATTTTGCTTTTGGATAAAAAATTCAATCTTGCGCCGTTCGGTTCATTGAATCAGCTTGAAGAAAAACATAAAGAACTTTCTGAAACGATAAAAAGAAACTCCGTTCAATTTGGAAAAACTATTTCGGAATTGAATACTGTCCTTGTAAAACAGATGGGCGCGGTTCTAAATCCAAAAGCGGACGTGCGGGAAAAATTCGGTGACTGGTCAAGCCAGTTCACTGATTTTGAAGCAAATTATGAATATCTTTCTGATTTTGAATCTTTGTATAAAAAGCTTTCAAAAGACGACCTTCCCAAATACAGAAATCAGTTTCATACATATCTCCACGAAACAATTAACGAAGATATAATTGATTTCAATGAACACATTGGAAATTCCTGCCAGCAAATAAAAATCGCAATCGACAATCTGAACAAAAGTCTGCGGGAAATTGCCTACGAACACAATCCCGACACCTATTTGCAACTTGTGATAAATCCTTCGTCCGACCAGCGAATTAAAGAATTCAGAAACAAACTGAAAAACGCAATTCCCGATCATATTCAACTTCAGAGGAATTCTGAAGAATACGAAGAAAAACTTTTTAAACAGATTTATGAATTCCTGAATATGCTTCAGTCGAACCAGACGCTGAAAGAATTTGTCCTTGATGTGCGCAACTGGTTTAATTTTGCTGCAAAAGAAAACTTCTGCCAAAACGACGCGCAAAAACAATTTTACAACGACAGCGCAAGTCTTTCCGGCGGCGAAAAAGCAAAACTCACATACACGATTCTTGCTTCTGCGATTGCATATCAATTTGGAATAGACAGAAAAAATTCGTCCTCGTTCAGATTTGTAATTATCGACGAAGCTTTCAGCAAAAGCGACGCGGCAAATTCCAATACGCAATGAAACTTTTTAAGCAGCTTGATTTGCAGCTTATGGTTGTAACACCATTGGACAAAATCAACATCGTGCAGGATTACATTTCTTCAATCCATCTGACCGAAAATAAACATACGGACGATTCGCGTTTGATTTCCATGAGCATCGAAAAATACAAAGCGACAGTCGGTGATTTTCAAGAATGACAGATTGTTTTTGGAATCTTGCAATTATTCACCGCATCGTATTTATATGAAAACATAAACTCAAAACTTCAGACAGCGCCAATTTCCTGTAAAATTATTTCGTTGTCTATATGTTCCTGTTCTAGGCGGTCTTTCTGACTATCGGATTGAAGTTCGTTCAGACATTCAACTTCGGAGACGGTAAGATTACAGGTAATGTCCTGATTTTTCAGAGCGGAACTTGCTGCTCCTTTCGTGCGGAACTGCTCAAATTTTTTCAAGACCGCCCTGTTCATGCAAAGAGATTTTGTATTCGGAAAATTCGCGCGGAATTTTGAAAGAATGTCAAAGCCGTGTTCGTCCAAATCGCCAAAATAAAAAAGATTGAAATTTTTGAGCCACGAAACAGTCTGCAAAACGGAACAAGTGTAGCCGTGTCCCCAGATGCAAAGTGCGTTTTGAATTTGCGGAAATGTCAGATAGACAATTTCATTTTCGACTATATAAATGTTTTTGATTTTAAGCCGCTCAAACACTTTTTCCAATTTAGAAAAATCTTCAGAGGCAAGGCTGAGTTCCCCGGCTGCTATTTCAGCATTTTCCGTGCCAGGGATTTTCATCTCAAACTGAAAATTCTTGTCCAGCCGTCTGAACCGTATCAAATGCGGTTTTGATTTCAGCCCATATTCATCTTCAAAAGTTCTGCCGATTTTTTTCTCCGTTATAAGCGAATGAATAATCTGCTCGTTCTGTTCGATGAATTTTGTGTGCACTTTCAGAGGAAGCTGCCGCAGATAAAGCGCGCTGTTTTTGTTCCGGCTCAGATAATGTGCACATTCGCAGATTTTGCTCCAATAACCGGGATTTTGCCGTTCATTTTCCACATCGCACAATTTTGAAATATTGCCGGCAATCCATTTTTCAATGTCAACGTCTGTGTTCCGCATTTCATTACGAACGACTTCAATCGACTTCATAAAATACTCAAACTCATTTTTCAATTTTGTAAACGCAAGATAATCGTCCTTCGTTTCAAACTGAATTTTCTTTATGACAGTCTGGCTTCCGTTTGCTTTGGTTTTCTTTTCCGCGAAAACCAAAGAATAACCTTTCCCCGTTTTTTCCTTGCAGTTTTTTATGAGCACATCGATTTTGTCTTTGTCGGTCTTTAAATCCTTCAAGAAGTCCGAGTTGCATCCGCGTATGACAAGCGGAAAAATCTCGCTTTCCGTTTTTCCCTGCGCAAACTGTTTTAGAATTTCCTTGAATTGATTGTTCGCTTTTTGATTGATTTCTTCAGGTGTCAGCATACGTTCCTCTTGCGTACACATCAAATCGTGTTGCTGTGCTTTTTTTTAAATTATAGTACAAATTTGTATAATAATCGAGAAGGTGTATTTTGTTAGGTAAAACTGTTCGAAAGCTCGATATTTGATAGCAAATATTTGTTATTTTATAATAAATATTATATAAAATAATTGACAAATTAAAACATAACTGATATATTCCAAATATGGACATATCATACAATAAAAAAAGAAAATTCGATGAAAAACTTTTCGATGACTGCAACATAATATCAGATGATGAACAAATTTTTTCTGATAATCCAATCTATACATTCCAAGTAAAATGTCTTGAACCGACTTTACAATTATGCGGCTGGAGCAAGAGAAATCTTGCGCACTTGCTGAAGATTTCTGATTCCACGGTGAACAACATTTTGGCAAATGATTCAATGACGAACGACAAGCCTACGTATCTGAATCGTTCCCAATTTATATCACTTTTATACATTATCCAGACGAAAAAAGTAAAGCTAGAAAAAAAATCATTGGTTGTTTTTTTTCTGTTCTCATGGCTATGTGCCGGTTTGCCTGCGGAAATGAATTTTGATAAATACGAGCAATTGCTTTCACTTGAATCATCAGAACTGGATAAAACTCTTTTTTACAAAGTACTGAACAACCTTTGTCCTCGTTTGCTTCATTCATTCAATCTGTATATGGAATGGCGTTTTAAAGGCCCGGAACTCAGCATGAGCGAGTTTTTTGGCGGTGAGAAAAATGAAAATTTTTCTGCATCATGGTTTAGCAACCAACCGAAAGATACAGAAGAAAATGCCGTAAAAAAAGCCATAAGGAACATACATTCATTCCTCCCTACCTATTTGGAATGGTATGTATCGCAATTCACAAAATGGGATTGACAAATGCAAAGGGAAATTCTAGACGGACTAAAACACTATATTTTTGCAGACACAGAAAATTGGGCAAACAATATTCCCTTTTTTGTGAATTTTCTCACCAAGAACAGTTACCTCTCAAAAGATACTCAAGTTGCTTGCATTATCGGTTCTGATAAATCACAGAAAAACTACTTTGAAAAGTTGAAAGAAAAAATCGGTACAAACAAGAACCTACATCTAACTCCAATTAAAATCAACAGCAACAAAAAGAACGCAGTCGATATGGTTCTCTGTTCATACCTTGGAATGGCTGTTGAAAAATCACCGTCGGCTGAATTTGTAATAGTTTCAAATGACAGGGACTATGCACCCGTGATAGATACATTTATGGCTCTCGGCATACACATTCGGGAAGAAAGAAATCCTCGTAAAAGCAAGAAGATTAAGACACAGAATATTCAATCAAATCTTCCTGTTCCGGCAAAACAAGAGCAGAAATCTTCACAAAAAGTTGACTCACCGTCTGATGCAAAGATAAAAGAACTTTCAGAAAAGATGTATTGCCAAAAATCCAGCCGTCCTTTAAAAATAGAAACGCTTCGTAAACGCGTGAATCAATTCCAGAAAAAATACAACTTTTTAGAAAAAGATTTGGATTTTGTTTCGCAAAAGGTGAAAGCGTATCTTGTGTGCGCGGAGAAAATTGCTGTTAACGGTGAAGTCATTACATGGAAATGATAGTAAAATTGCATTTTTCACACAACAATTCTTTGAAAATCGTATTTTTCTTCGCTTTGTTTTTATAGTAAAATATGCCCAGAAGGCATTTATCAGCGGCATCAGATTTTGCAGTTCAGAAGTGCGGCATGGTCTCCCACCCGCGTTGACACGGTTTCCCGGCGGCGGTACAATAATCGTTGGTTGGAATCTGGAATGGGTGCTTATCATTTTGACGAAATCACGACGAACAGAACTCAGTGTGCGGTGTTCCGCGCGTTTCGTCATGCCGCGCTGGCTGCGCGCCGTTCCGAGTGATAATCCGGCTGTTTTCTTGAAGATATGAGGCGGACTGTCGCGCGTGCGGCGGTCCGCTTTTTTTTGGAGCGGTTTATGGAGCAAAACTGGACTTCGGGCAGCGTTTTCAAAAGCATCGTCCGCTTTTCGCTTCCGTACCTTGCGTCGTATTTCTTGCAGACCTTGTACGGAATGGCGGATCTGTTCATCGTGGGGCAGTTCGGGACTGTCGCCGACACGACTGCGGTTTCAATCGGAAGCCAGGCGATGCACATGCTCACGGTCATGATTGTGGGACTTGCGATGGGCGCGACGGTGATGATAAGCCGGCAGACGGGCGCGCGGAATTCCGCCGGGGCGGCGAAGGCTGCGGGGAATGCCGTCTCAATCTTCATGCTGATGTCGGCGGTGCTGACGGCGGTTCTGCTGCTGCTCGCGGGGCAGATTGTGCGCGCGCTCGCGACTCCCGGGGAGGCCGCCGCGGGAACGGTTCGCTACCTGACGGTGTGCTTCATGGGAATTCCGTTCATAACCGCGTACAATGTCATCAGCTCCATATTCCGCGGGCTTGGCGACACAAAAAGCCCGATGTACTTTGTCGCCGTCGCGTGCGTCCTCAACATCGCGCTTGACTACCTGTTCATCGGTCTGCTCGGGCTGGGACCGTTGGGCGCGGCGCTCGGCACGACGCTTTCGCAGACGGTGAGCGTCGCCGTCTCCCTTGCCGTGATTCTGCGGCGGAAGGACGGAATCAGGCTCAAGAAAAGCGACTTCGTTCTGGAGAAGGCGACTGCGGCGGACATCCTGAAAGTCGGCGTACCTGTCGCCGTGCAGGACGGATTCATACAGGTCGCGTTCATCGTCATAACCGTGTTCGCGAATCGGCGCGGGCTTGACGATTCGGCTGCGGTCGGCATCGTGGAAAAATGCATCGGCGTGCTGTTCCTTGTTCCGTCGTCCATGCTTTCCGCAGTCTCTGCGCTGTGCGCCCAGAACCTCGGCGCGGGCAAGCAGGAGCGGGCGCGGCGGACGCTTTTGTATGCGGCGGCTGTTTCGGCGGTGTACGGAGCGGCGGTTTCCGTCATCGTCTTTTTCGCGGCGCAGCAGGTTGTCTCCGTGTTCACAAGGAACAGCCGCGTCGTGCTGCTCGGCGGCCAGTACCTGCGCGGCTACATCTGGGACTGCATTTTCGCGGGCGTGCATTTCTGCTTCAGCGGCTACTTCTGCGCCTGCCAGAAATCGTACCTTTCGTTCATGCACAACGCGCTGTCGATTGTGCTGGTGCGCATTCCGTGCTCGTATATCGCCGCGCGGCTGTTCGCCGACACGCTGTTTCCCATGGGACTTGCGGCTCCGCTCGGCTCGCTGCTGTCCGTCGCCGTGTGCCTGTCCGCGTTCGCCGTCCTGAGGAAGAAAGGCGCGTGCTGAGGAATCGGCGCAGCCCAAACCTGATGAGAAACGTCTGCATTATCCCGTAATTGACTGACTGTACCATTACATTCTGTTCCGCAGCCAGTTTTTATAGTAAAATATGCCCGGAAGGCATTTATCAGCGGCACTAGATTTTTCAGTTCAGAGGAGGCGGCATGGAACTTCGCGTTTTGCGGTATTTTCTTGCGGTGGCGCGGGAGCAGAGCATCTCGAAGGCGGCGGAGGCGGTTCATGTAACGCAGCCGACGCTCTCGCGGCAGATTATGGACTTGGAGGACGAGCTGGGCGCGCGGCTTTTTGTCCGCAGCAAGCACAACCGCTCCGTCCTGCTCACGGAGGCCGGGCAGCGGCTGTACAACTACGCGCGTGAAATCGTTTCCCTTGCGGACAAAACGACGCTGGAATTTCAGGCGGACAAGTCGCATGTTGACGGCGACATTTACATCGGCGCGGGCGAAACGGAATCAATCAGAATCATCGCGCGGACGGCAAAAACGCTTTCCGGCCCGCATCCCCGCATCCGCTACCACTTTTTCAGCGGCAACGCGGAGTCGGTGCGGGACAGGCTCGACAAGGGGCTTCTGGACTTCGCTGTTTTTATCGGCGACGTCTTCACCGAGCAGTACAACTACATCACGCTGAACGCCAAGGACCGCTGGGGAATCTGGACGCGGAAGGACAGCCCGCTGGCGCGCAAAACGGGAATCACTCCCGGCGACCTGAAGGACGTGCCGCTGTTCATTTCCTCACAGGCGCAGGCGGCAAATGAAATGGCGGGCTGGTTCGGGCCGCTCTACGAAAAGCTGAACATCGCCGGAACGTACAACCTGATTTATAACGCGTCGATTATGGTGGAGGAAGGACTGGGCTGCGCCGTCAGCCTTGACAAGCTGCTCAATGCCGGTGCGGACAGCCCGCTTGCCTTCGTCCCGCTCAATCCGCCGCTCGAGGCACGGCTCATCCTTGCATGGCGGAAGTCCGCCCTCTTCTCCCGCGCGGCAACGCTCTTTCTGGACGCGTTCAGGGAAGAAAACCAGCAGAACTGACGAGGCGGCTGATTGACGCGCTCAAAATAAAGATATGCTGTGAAAACTTTTGTTTCTCGTGATTTTGCAATATGCGGGAATTAATGTTATAATAGTGCAGTGAGGAAGTCATGAAAAAAATTATTTTTTTCTTTTTATCTATGGTTTGTTTGTCATCTGTTTTTGCCGCTGAAAATCTTAAAATTAAAGTAGATGGTCCGGAAAGCAGTTACAATCAGTTAAGAATTACAAATAATACAGACTATTCCGATTTTGATGTAAATGTTTACCTTCTTGAAGAGAAAGATAATAAGTACATTATTAAAGAAATGCTTGGAACTTTTCATCTGAAGGGCAAAGATGATACTGACAGTTGCAGAATGAATTTGAAAAACGGGCAGGTAATTGGAATTTCTCTTCCGAAAGATTTTGAAGAAATTGTTTACACTGCAACATATCAGGATCTTCCGTTTTTTGATATTATGCAGTTAAAACTAACATCTAAAGCGGTTGACGATTTTGGACAAGATCCAATCGGTAAGGAGTTTTAGAAAATCACAGCAAATATATCCTCTCCCACCTAAAAAAGTATTATTCTATGAATGGACAAATATTCTTTTTTGGGTGGGAATTGGATCGTTCGTTTCACAATTTTTGTATAAACGGCAACATTTAATAAAAAGCGGCGACGGAACAATTCCGCGAAGCCGCCCTGCCCCGTTCGTTTCCTCCTCCGCTACTACCGGGAGCAGGTGATTTCCTGTGCTTTTTCGGTGATGAGCCGGGAAAGTTCCGCGGCGTCCTTGTGCTTGGCGATGAGGCGGACGAAGACGCTTCCGGCGACGACTGCATCGACGCTTGCGGCAAGGGCTTTGGACTGCTCGCCGCTTGTAATGCCGAATCCGGCGTACACTTTGCTTCCGCCTGCACTCACGCTTTTTAGGAACGCGAGCGTGTGGCTGTCAATCGCGGTGTCTGTTCCTGTGATGCCGGCACGCAACGCCGCGTAGATGTGTGCAAATCCTGCGTCCGCAAGTTTTTTCAGCCGGGATGCGTCCATGCTTGGTGCGGCGACAGGAATCGCTTCCATTCCGTTTTCCCGGCACGCGGCGAAAAGCCCTTCGTCATTGTCAAACGGAAGGTCGGGAACAATCATTCCGCTTGCACCTGCCAAAGCCGCCTGCTTGCAGAACGTGCTGACGCCCGGCGTATAGACAAGCGAAGCGTAACTCATAATGTAAATCGGAACGCCCGGAAATTCGGTGCGGAGCGTCTTGATAAAGTGCAGCCCGTCCTCCGTGCGGTAGCCGCGTGCAAGCACTTCGGTGCAGGCACTTTGAATCGCAGGACCGTCCGCACTCGGGTCGCTGAACGGAAGCTGGACTTCCAGAATGTCCGCACCGCCGGCAACAAGCGCGCGTGCCGCAGTAAGAGCCAGTTCATCAGTGGGATAACCGGCAACAAGATGGCTCATCAGTTTTATTTTTGTCATAGCAAACCTCGCTCACATTGCATAATTTAGGAAGTGCTGATTAACACTTGAGGCGATTAATCAGCACTTCCTTGCTATTTTTCGTGTTTCTTTGAAATACTGCAAAATAGCAGATATTATGGTTAACACTGAAAAATCCGCATTCGGATTATTCTGTGTTTCCTTATTTTGTCATCAGTTTTGCGTCGTGGATGTCCGTGCTGCTTTCAAGCCGCTCGATTTCCGCGTGGAGAAAACACCGCCACTCTTCCGGGCGGAACACCGGGCTTGTGATGAACACGTCCTTGTCTCCGCGTCCGCTCATGTTGATGACGACAGCCTTGTCGGACGGAATTTCCCGTGCGATTTTTATGGCGGCGGCTCCGGCGTGGGCGCTTTCCAGTGCGAACAGAATTCCTTCGTTCCGTGCAAAGAATCGGACTGCTTCAAGTGCTTCTTCGTCGCGGATGGCAGTGAATTCGATTCTGCCTGACTTTCCCAAGGCGGCAAGCTGCGGCCCGATTCCGCAGTAGTCAAGCCCCGCACTGATGGAGCGTGTCGGAAGCGATTGTCCGTCCTCATCAAGGAGAAAACGGCTCTTGTACCCCTGCATGATGCCGTCCCGTGCGGCTTCTCCCGTCATTCGGCAGGCATTCTCTCCGACTCCCGGCCCGATTCCGCCTGCTTCCGCACCAATCAGACGCGGCTCTTTTTCATCGATGAACGGGCTGAAAAAGCCGATTGAATTGGAGCCGCCGCCTACGCAGGCAACCATCGCACCGATTTTCACGCCGCGTTCCTCGCATTGCCGCTTTACTTCGCTGCCGATAACCGACTGGAATTCGCGTACGATGTCGGGGAACGGAGCAGGTCCGAGCGCGCTTCCGAGAACGTAGTGCGTGTTCTCAAAATTCGCCGCCCAGTCGCGCATCGCCTCGTTCACCGCGTCCTTGAGCGTGCGGCTTCCTGACGAAACGGCTCGCACTTTCGCACCGTACAGTTCCATTGCGGCAACGTTCGGCTGCTGGCGGCGGACATCGACTTCCCCCATGTAGACAATGCACTCAAGCCCGAGTTTGGCACAGGCGGCGGCTGTCGCAAGTCCGTGCTGCCCCGCGCCCGTTTCGGCGATAATGCGTGTTTTTCCCATCCGCTTTGCAAGAAGGCACTGTCCGATTGCGTTGTTGATTTTGTGTGCGCCGGTGTTGGCAAGCCCTTCAAGTTTGATGAAAATCTGTGCACCGCCGAGCAGTTTTGTTGCCGTCGGAGCAAAATAGAGCGGCGTTTCCCGTCCGATATAGTCGCGCCGGATTACGTGCAGTTCCTCCAGAAAATCAGCGTCTTTCATATAGAAGGAAAACGCTTCCTGAAGCTCGTCAAGCGGGCGGCGGAGTACTTCCGCAACATACTTCCCGCCGTACTGGTTGAAAAATCCGTCTGTTGATTCCATATTCTTCCTCGCAATACTGCTTTTTCTTACAGCTGGCTGAAAAAATCTGCCATTTTCTGTCTGTCTTTTTTTCCGGGTGCGGATTCAATGCCGCTGTTCACGTCCACAAGTTCAGGCTCGCAGTTCTGCACAATCTCCCGGATGTTCCCGGCGGAAATGCCTCCCGCAAGCCACAGTCTGACTTTTTTTGCGGCGGCTTCGCACAAACTGCGGTTAACGTGCATTCCCGTGCCGCCGATTTTTCCGCAAGACTGTGCGTCAATCAGAATACGCGGCTCGCCCTGCTGCAACAGCCTTTCAACTTCCGCAAGGTCTTCTTCCGAACTGACGTTCACCGCGGCGTAATGAGGCAGAAAAGAAAGCGATTCGTCCGCAAAAAACTGTTCCGCGGCTTTCCGTCCGTGCAGCTGAAGAAAATCCGCCGTTCCGTCCCGCACCAGTTCTATGGCAGCCTTTCCTTCCGCACTGTCGCATTCGGTTATCACGCACACAATCTTAGGCACGGAAAAAGGACGCTCTGATTTTTCTGCCAGAAGTTCCCTTGCCGCACGGACGGTTTCTGCGTCCACGTTCCGCGGGCTTTTGGCACAAAATATGAATCCTAAAAATTCCGCACCGAATTCCGCCGCCTGCAATGCGTCTTTTGTGCCGGTAAGTCCGCACACTTTTACAAGCGGCTTCCGTTTTTTTTCGTCCGAATGATTTTTTTTGAACGCAGCATCGGCAAATGAAAGCCACTGTGCTGCGGTGCGTGTCGGTTTTGCAGTTTCAAACGCACGCACAAGAGATGCTGCCTCGCCGGGATTGCGTGCCGCAGCCTCGCCCAAAAGCATTCCCGAAAATCCCATGCTGCCTGCGAACGCCGCCGCGGACGGAGTGCGGATTCCGCTTTCAAAGACAACTCGCATATCCGCACCCGTGCTGTGCAGAATTTCACCGCGGATTCCGGCAGGTGCAAGCAGGTCGATGGCGAATGTGCTCAAGTTCCGTGCGTTCACGCCGCAGACAACGGATTCTGTCCCGTATTCCTGTACGACAAGCGAAAGTTTTCGTAAGTCATCGTCAAGCCGAAGTTCCAGCAGTGCGGAAATGCCGAGCGAGCGGCACCGCCCCGCCATTGCAAGGAGCGTTTTGTCATCGAGGATGCGTGCAATCAGAAGGACTGCGTCCGCACCGCACGTGTACGCAACGTCAACTTCTTCCGGGCAGAGGAGAAAGTCCTTTCGGAGTACGGCAGGAGCGGGCTTTCCTGTGCGGGCGGCAAATGAATCGACCGAACGGCACACCGCCTGCAAATCATCTAGGCTGCCCTTGAAATACCGCTGCTCGGTCAGTACCGAAACGGCTGCGGCTCCTGCCTGTGCATACAGTTGTGCCGTCTGAGATGCGTCAAGATTCGGTGCGATGTCGCCCTTGCTCGGGGAGGCCCGCTTTATTTCAAGGATTGCACCTTTTTGCACAAGGAACGGCGTTATGCCGCGTGTACGTTTTTTGGGAACAGCCGCACCGAAACCGAATCCGTATTTTTGTATGTCTTCTTTCCGCCGTTCTACAATTTCATCAAGAATATGCATGATTCTTCCTTTAATAGGCGAGTTTTCGCAAGAAAACTCGAAGTTCAAATTGCCGTGCCATTTGTGCGGCAATTTGAACAACTATATGCTGTTTGAGACGTGTTTCACTTCCTCAAGTTTTTTGAGTGCAGTTCCGTCCGCAACTGATTTTTTCGCAAGTTCGTAGCCTGCCTGAATGTTCCGCACTTTGCCGGAAATGTACAGCACCGCTCCGGCGTTCAGACACACCGCCTCAAGAATCGCCGTTCTTCCCCGTCCGTTCAGAACGTCAAGGGCAAGCCGTGCGTTCTCTTTGCCCGTTCCGCCTGCAAGTTCCTCGGCATCAACGCCGGAAATTCCGTATTTTTCCGGGTGTATGACGTATGAATATTCCTTGCCGTCCTCGTTGATTTGAAACGCCCGCGTCGCCGCACACGGTGAAATCTCGTCAAATCCGTCCTCGCTCGAAATGACAAGCACACGCCGCGCTCCGAGCGATTTTGCCGCACGTGCCACAGGCTCCAGAAGGCTTGTGCTGTACACGCCCAGAAGCTGGTAGGCGGCTCCGGCAGGATTTGAAAGCGGTCCGAGCACGTTCATAATCGTCTTAATGCCGATTGCCTTCCGCACGGGAGCCGCGAAACGCATCGCACTGTGGTAGATTGTCGCCATCAGAAAGCCGAATCCCGTCCGCTTTATCAGTTCCGCTGTTTTTTCAGGCGGATTGTCGATTTTGATTCCGATTGCCTCGTAAAAGTCCGCCGCCCCCGACTTGCTTGAAACGGCCCGGTTTCCGTGTTTTGCCATCGGCTGGCCGCAGCTTGCCGCCACAACTGCCGCAAGGGAGGAAATGTTGAAGCTGCCCTTGCCATCGCCGCCCGTCCCTACGATTTCCGCGAGGTACGCTCCGTCAACGTCAAGCGGCGTTTTTTTCCGGCACAGAACGGACGCACAGCCTGCAAGTTCCGAAGCACCCGGCCCTTTTGCCGCAATCGCCGCAAGGACAGCCGCCGTTACACGCTCGTCAAGAATTCCGTCCGTCAGGTTTTCCATAAAAAGTGCCGCCTGTTCTTCGCTCAAGTCCTTTTTTTCTGTCAGCTGATTTAAACACGCCGCGGCAGAAAAACTTTCACGCCGGTAGTTCAAAAACGCACGGAAAATGTCATCGCCCTGCTGCGAGGCGACCGACTCCGGGTGGAACTGGACGCCTTCGATAAAAAGCGTTTTGTGCCGCACGCCCATGATGTCGCCGTCCTTTGCACGTGCGGTAACTTCAAAGTCCGCAGGAAGTGTCGCCTCATCGATGGCAAGAGAATGGTAGCGTGTGAACGAGGCTCGTTTTCCCGTGATGCGGAACAGTCCGCGTCCGTCAAGTTCCATTTCCTCAACAACGCCGTGGCAAATCCGCTTCGCCTGCACAATCTTCGCACCGAACGCCTGTCCGATTGCCTGATGACCGAGGCAGATTCCCAGAATCGGAATGTTCCCTGCGAAATGCCTGACCGCCTCGACGCTTACGCCCGCATCCGACGGCGTTCCCGGCCCCGGACCGATTACAATCCGTGAAGGATTCATCGCCTCGATTTCCGCGGCAGTAATTTCCTTTGAGCGGACCGCCTGCACTTCCTCAGTTCCGAGCCGTTGCAACGCCTGCACAATATTATATGTAAACGAATCGTAATTATCTATTACAAGTATCATGATGTTAACTCCTTTCAGTTCCTTCGATGACCGCCCGCAACGCACCGAGTTTTTCGTTTGTTTCTTCCCACTCGCGGTCGGGGCTGCTGTCGTACACAATGCCGCCGCCCGCCTGAAGCGTCCACACCGCCCCCTGCTTCAAGGCACAGCGGATGCCGATGCAGAAGTCCAAGTCCCCGGAAGCCTCAAGGTAGCCGATTGCACCGGCATAAAACCGCCGCTTTACGCTTTCAAGGCGGCTCAGGATTTCAATCGCACTGATTTTCGGGGAGCCGCTCACCGTTCCTGCCGGGAATGCCGAACGCAGCACTTGAATCTGCTTCAGTCCGTCTTTCACTTTGCCCTGCACATCGCTTACAAGGTGCATGACATGGCTGAAATATTCACAGTCCATGTAGCGGGTTACTTCGACGCTGCCGCTTTTGCACACACGTCCCAAGTCGTTGCGGGCAAGGTCAACAAGCATCAGATGCTCGCTGATTTCCTTTTGGTCGCCGAGCAAATCCGCCTTTAAACGCTCGTCCTCATCCGCATTTTTTCCGCGGCGGCGAGTTCCTGCAATCGGACGGATTGACGCAATGCCCTCACGCACTCGCACAAGACTTTCCGGCGAACTTCCCAAAAGCTGCCTGTCCCCGAAGTCAATGTACACCAGATACGGCGACGGATTGACGGAACGCAGGCGGCGGTAGATTTCAAGCGCACCGGAATCGCATTCAAGCTGAAGGCGGCGGCTCGGGACTGCCTGAAAAATGTCCCCGGCGACAATGTGCTTTTTCAGTGCGGAAACCTTTTCCTTGTACTCACGCTCGGACTGTGCCAGGTCGGTAAGCGGACGGCACGGCTTTGGCTCTTCGGGCGGTGCAAGGTAACTGAAGTCAAGGTCGGTCAGGCGGCTTTTGAGCGAGTCAACCGCTTTCTGCAAGTCAATCTGATGCTCCGTGTAGTTCAGTGCAAAAATGTGCATCATCTCGGTGAAATGGTCGAACACAATGTAGATATGCCCGACAACAAATTCGCTTTCGGGAATGTTCAGTTCGTCCTTTTGCGGAGCAAGGCTGATTGTGTCGCACCGCGTGCAGAATTCGTAACTTAGATAGCCGACGCCGCTTGCGGGAACAGGAATGTCATTCGCCGGAAGTTCGTTCTCGTTCGCAACGTACAGAAGTGCGTCAAGAATGTCCGGCTGATGAAGAACCGTGCTTCCCGGTGCAATTTTTTCCGCCCCGTCTGCCTGAGATGCAAACGGAACACGCCGCCCGTCAATGATGAACACAATTCCCTCGTCGTCCTGAAGAATGCGGAACGCCTCTTCCGCCATGAGAATTGAATAACGCTCCTTTCCCCTGTTGAAGCGTGCGCTTTCCAAAACCGCCTTTGCCCCGATTTTCCGTGCCAGCGAAAACGGCGTGTAACGGTCGCTCGGCAGCAAAAGATATATTCCGTCTGTTCGTTTTTCCATACGTGAAGCCCCCAAAAGAAAATCGTTACTACAAACAGTAACGCTTCTTTTAATAGAAACATACAGCATTATTAAGTTTCTGTCAATAGAAACAGTGAAAAAGATGGCGGGGGAAATGTTCCGCAAAAAAAACACAAGACCGCACTTTTGTACAATCCGCGCGCCGCGGCAATGCGCTATGATTGCCTTGCCCTTGCAAAAGGGAAAGGAGGATATCTATGGAAGAAAGCATTTTTGAGGCGTTCGGCGCGGGTTCGCTTGAGCTGCCGGAACAGAAGAAGGATTTCAGCCGCATCCCGTGGGAGGCGCATCCATCGTTCAGCGGCGTGGAAATGAAGCACATCGTAACGGCGAAGGACACCGGCGGCGCGTTCAGCTTCCACTTGGTGCGCATTGCGGCGGGAAAGGCGATCTTGAGCCACGTCCACGAGGCGCAGCTTGAGACGCACGAAGTCATCGCGGGCGGCGGAACGTGCATGAACGGTTCAGCTGAAGCCGTCTACCGGCCGGGAACCGTCTCAATCATGCAGCCGGGAGCGCCTCACGAAGTCCGTGCCGGAAGCGGCGGGCTCTGCCTGTTCGCGAAGTTCTTCCCCGCGCTCTGCTGAATCCGGCGGACGGACTGCCGGTATTCGCCCGGCGTGAGCGCGACTGCCCGCCTGAAGCAGCGGCTGAAATGGCTCTGGTCGAAGAAGCCCGCGGCGCAGGCGGCGTCCATTCCCGCTTCAAGCAGGCGCTGCGCCATGCGGATCCGGCACTGCATCTGGAACTGGTGTGGGGAAAGTCCGCATTCAGCCTTGAACGTCCTCATGAAGTGGTACGGGCTTGCGCCCGCAAGGCGCGCCATCTCCTGCACGGAAAGCTGCCGTCCGGGAGATTCCAGAATCAGCTCCTTGAGGCGGAGCATCCTTCCGCCCGGCCCGGAATCCGCCGTTTTTCCGCACGGAAGGCAGACGCTCAAAAGCGAGTACGGAAAGCCGTCCGCGCTTTCAAGCGAATGCGGTGCGTCGACGGGAACAAAGAACTGCTCCCCGGCGCCGAACACGCACGACGTTCCGCAAATGACGGTGCGCACGCTTCCCCGCATGACAAGCCCAAGGACGCAGCTGCGCGCGTGCGTGTGCAGGGGATATGACGAGCGGCAGTCCGATGAAAAAACCGCTTCAAGTCCAAGCGCACGCCAGTAGGTGACCATTTCTTTCAAGATCACCCCTACCGCACTTCGGAGCGGCTGAGAATGTAGAATTCCTCCTGGCTCGCACGGAATTCTGCTTTGAGCGGCGGAAACTGCGCGTCGAATTCCGCTGCTGCGGCGCTGTCAATGCTGTAGGCGGGGCTTTCGTGGAACGTCCACTGCGTTCCGCGGGCGAGCGCGCCGTCAAAAAGCTCCTTCACGAGCAGCGCGCAGGGAAAGCGTCCGTCAGGCGTGCGCACTCTGTACTTCCGGCAGCTCTTGAATCCGCGCGAAACGTAGTTCCCGGGGCTTCCGAAGATGACGACCGCTGCAAATCCCATGGCGCGGACGCGCCCAAAGGTTTCCTCCAAAAGCCGCCTGCCGATTCCCTGCCGCTGGAAGCCGGGGCGCACGCTGAGCGGCCCGAACGTCAGGACAGAAAGCTCCGTTCCGTCATCGCCTGAGAGGCGCGACTTTGTGTACATCACGTTTGCAATGAGCGTTCCGTCCGCTGTCTGCGCCACAAGGTCAAGCTCAGGAACAAAATCCGCGTGCGACCTCAGGACGTGCGCCAGATAATGCTCGCAGCAGCCGGGGACGTTCACGTTCCAAAACGACTCGCGCACCAGATGCTCCACCTCGCGGAAGTCGCCCGCCTCCTCATTCCGAATCGTTATGTCCGTCATCCGCTTCCTCCCTGTTGAGAAATCATGTCAAGCAGACGTAAAAATACAGTCCGCCGATCATTTTCCATCTGCTCAAGCTTTCTGACGGCAGCCGCATATTTCCTGCACAGCAGGATTTCCCTCATTGAGACGCTTTCCTTTCCGCCTGAATTCTGATTTTTTCCGTCAACAAGATATTCGACAGTTACACCGAGCGACCGCGCAATCCGCACTGCAAGGTCTGCATTCGGAATTCCGTTCCGGGCGATTCCCTTGGAAATGTACGACGGATCAAAGTCCGCTTCTGCACCCAGCTCTTTCCGGGACTTTCCAAGGAATTTCAGTTCTTCGTCAACTGCTTCCCAAAAATTCATTATAAAAATGCTATAGACAATTGGTATTTGTGTCTTGATTTAAATGACAATTGGTAATAATATCTGTTTACAAAATACCAATTGTCATTTTGAGGAAAGTAGAAAATGCTTTTTGGTATCAACAAAACCATCCGTTTGGAGAACAAAATGAAAACTTCTCTTTCACTGCTCTTTGCCTGTGTGCTGCTTGCATCATCCTGCACACACGATCTGCATGAAAATCCTGAAGAACCACAGCCGCCTGCTGACAGCGGAACTTCCATTCCCAGCGATGAACCGCAGCTTCCTGAGACTGACGATTCGCAGTCGCCCGACTACGGATATGAACGCTTCGGGCTTGCGGAAACGGAAATTCCTGTGCTTTTCTTTGAGACGGCGGATGGAGAAGACATCACCTCGAAAGAAGACTGGAAGGACGCGACATTCTACTTTCTGGACGGCGGAGTGCAGTCCGAAGTGTTTAAGACGCAAATCAAGGGACGGGGAAATTCATCATGGAGTCAGCCGAAAAAGCCGTACTCGCTTAAACTGGACAAAAAAAGCGAAATCCTCGGCATGAAAAAGCACAAGCGGTGGGTGCTTGTCGCAAACTATTCCGACAAAACGCTCATCAGAAACAGCTGGGTTTCGTACATCGGAAACGAGATTTTTGACGGAATGAAGTGGAATCCGCATTTCAAGCCGGTGGATCTTGTGCTGAACGGCGAATACAAGGGAAGCTACATCATCGGCGAACAGATAAAGATTGACGACAACCGCGTCAACATCACTGACATCTCCAAAAAAGGAACCAAGACAGGCGGCTTTATCTGCGAGATAAACACTGACACAAGATGGGAGAGCGGCGACTCCAACTTCAAGACAAGCAGGGGGCTTCCCGTTACGCTCAAAGACCCCGGGCTTGAGGACATCAGCGAAGAAATTCAGGAGTTCATTAAGAGCACCGTTCAGGCTGCAGAAAACGCAATCTTTTCAGAGAATTTCGCCGATGAAGAATACGGCTACGCGCAGTACATCGACGTTCCGTCATTCATCGACTGGTATCTTGTGAATGAGCTGACGAAAAACAATGACGCAGTTTTCTTTACTTCATGCTATCTGTATTACGACCCGGAGCTGAAGAAAATCTGCATGGGCCCGGACTGGGACTTTGACATTTCGTGCGGAAACATTGACTACAACGGCTGCGATGACTCTTCCGGCTTCTGGATTAAAAACGCACTGTGGTACAAGCAGCTTTTTGCGGATCCGCAGTTTGAAAGCAAAGTCAAGGCGCGGTGGGAAAAAGTGCGCACACAAGTGCGGTCGGCAGTGGACAGCAAAATCATCAGCATGACCGAAGAAGTACGCAAAAGCGCGGAGCAGAATTTTGCCCGATGGGAAATACTTGGAACATACGTCTGGCCGAATGCCGCCGGATACCAGCAGCGTACGACATACCAAAGCGAAATCGACTATATGCAAAAATGGCTTTCACGCCGGATTGAGTGGCTCGACTCGCAGTTCTAGGCAGACGCATTTTCGGCAGATATCATTCTGATGATTCCGCGCCGTCCTTCCACAGGAAATGCGCCTTCGGACAGTGCCGGGCAATCAGCTCCTTTGCCGTCTTGAACTGCTCCCAGCTCGCCAGATACAGCGTGTCCGGCTGCCCCGTATCGGAGCTGGAACCCTGCCGGTATTCCACCACCAGCGAGACGCCGGCGCAGACTTTCTGGCGCACCCGCGTGCTGCCGGTCTTGTAGTGCAGGCAGACTTTTTCTTCCCGAGCTTCCAGCGCCTCCATGTCCGAGACACGGCAGATCTGGCAGACGTTCCTGAAGTAAAGCCAGAAGTCCTGTCCAGCCAAAAGCCGCGCGGGAAGCACATCATCGGCGGTGTTGAAGAAATCAGCCCTGCCGAATTCCTGCCGGACGAACGATTCCTGCTCGGAAGGTGAAAGGGACGAAAGCGCTTCCTCAAGCTGCTTTTTCGCGTCCTGCATCGTTCCGCCCCGCCCCGTAACGCGCACGCACAGCCAGATGAACGCCGCAAGCCCGATGCCGATAAGCAGGTGCACCCGCAGCACGTATGTCCAGCTGTAGCCTGCGATAAAGCCCAGAACCACCAGCCCCGCAACGGCCGCCGCCATCCAGATGCGGTGCCGCTTCTGCTGCCTGCTTTTGAACGATTTCCACACCGGCTCAAAATCCCGCATCTCATTTTCAAGCCATTCCTGCACTGCCTCACTCATAGCAATCCGTCCTCCTCTCAGCTGTTCGCTTTCCAAACAGTGTACCACAGAACACGTCATAACAGGAAGCGCGCGCCATGGAAAACGCATTGCCAACGCGCAGATATGCCGCTACAATAGAAACATATTCAGGAGGTCATTCGATGAAGAGAAACCAGAAGGCGGCGGCAGCCGTCATCGTGTGCGCGGGAATCGCGCTCGCCTCGTGCGGCAAGTCCGGCGGCTCAGGCGCTTCCGTGATGAACGACATGAAGAAATCAGGCGTGACGCAGCGGATGTCGGCGAAGATGATGGCCGCCCGCCCGGAAGCCATGATGGAGGCTGCGGATTTTGACGAAGCTCCCGCGCCCGCGGCTCCTGTGTACGGCGCGGCAGACGGAGGCGCGGCTCAGGAAGCAGGCTTCGAGCGCAAGCTCATAAAGTCGGGGAGCCTTTCGCTCGAGGTGAAGGATCTCGCCGAAGCGGAGGCCGCAGTCGAAGCATGGTGCAAGGCGTTCGGCGGATACATCGCCTCGTCAAACAGCGATGAGCGCACCGCCTATTTTTCCGCGCGGATTCCGGCGGCGCAGTTTGAGCCGGCAATGGCGGGTGCCGGAGAAATCGGAACGGTGAAGTCCCGCGGCGTTTCCGCCCAGGACGTAACGGAACAGTTCTACGACTTGCAGACGCGCCTTGAAACGCGGAAAATCATGCGCGACCGGCTGCGCACCTATCTTTCGCAGGCGAAGGACGTGAAGGATATGCTGCAAATCGAAAGCGAGCTGAATTCCGTTCTGGCGGACATAGAATCCATGGAAGGGCGCATGAGGCGGCTTTCCGGGCAAATCGAATATGCGACAATCAGCGTGAATATGTCCCTGCCGTACCGCACGACATCAGGCGGCTTCGACTGGCCGAATCCCGGCGAAAGCGCGCGCCGCTTCGCTTCAAATGTCATCGATTTTTTCGGCGGTCTGATCAAAGTGCTGCTGTACATCATCGTCTGCGGCATTCCGCTCGGCGCCGTCATCGCGTTCTTCTGGTGGCTCCTGTTCGGAAAAATCGGACTGCTGAAAAAGCTGTTTGTCAAAAAACTGCGGTAGCTGAGCGGGCGGATTCACTCCTTGACTGCCATGACGACGGCGAACTTTCCTGAGGAGTACGCGCAGGCTTACGCATTCATGGCGTCAACAATCTGCGCGGGCTTTACGGTCAGCTCCACCCACGCCGGAACAAAGCCGCATTTCAGCGCGTTCCTCACAGAGGCGATGTTCGACCACGCGGCGCAATAGAACGGCACCTTGCCCCGGTGGAGCGTTTCTGCCGCAAGCACGCTGGTGAGCGCGGAGGCAAGCCCCTGCCTGCGGTATTCAGGAAGGACATCCACGCCAATCTGCCACATGGTTCCGCAGTCGGCGGAGCAGCCTGCAAGCGCGGCAAGCCTTCCGCAGTCGAACGCACCGGCGCACAGGACGTCAAGTTCCTTCCGCTTTTCGCACAGCGCGTTGCTCCATTCAGGCAGGTACAGCCCGGAAAAGCCAGGCGGCTCAAGCAGCCTCACTTCGTACCGGCATACGGAAGGCCGCAGACGCTCCACGTCCGGCAGGAAGTATTCCGCCATATAGCACGCCTTCTGCCCGTGCGGTGAAAGGCGCGCGTCAAGCCAGTGGATGGCAGGCGTCTCGAAGCAGCGGAATGACGGAAACTTTTGCAGGTACTCCTCCACGTCCGCGCGGAAAGCGTCCTGCGTTCCGGCAACAACGCCGCAGCCGTAGGAAACGAGCGTGCAGGACACAGTCTGCTCGTAATAGGCACGCGCGTCCGCTCCAAGCCGCAGCGGAACGACAGCATTCTGCGCCTTCATGAAATCTTCCGGCGCGCAGCCGATGTCCCGCGCAGACTGCTCAAGCGCAATCCGCATCACGTCACTGTTCGTCATGACGCATCCTCCAAAATCAGTTTTGATTTCAAACTGTATCTGCAATCATCCGTCCTGTCAATGACGGCTGAATGAAGGAGCGGCATTTTTTGTTTGTAAAGCGAACTGAAAAATGGCGGAAACAAATTGAAAATCCTCTGATGTCCGTCAAAAAACAGACTGAAGCGAAAACAGCCGGCACTGTATGCCGGCTGAATAGCTATCAAAAAACTGTTTCTGTACGGTTACCGATACGGACACCATACTATTTAGACACGCACTGTGTATGACCAATCACGCGATTGTTACTGTTTTTTCATACACAAGGGAACGTATTGTCTTGTTGATTTTTGTTCCTCTGCCGGCAGCCGTTCGAACTACGAGCGAAAAATGATTTCCGCTTTCAAACGAATCTGGCAGAATCAGTTCAAGGTATGTTGATGTATTTTTGAAAAACTTATGCTCGTCTATGCGGATCCAATCACTTTCCGTTGTATCTATTGTACCATCTGCCTGCTGCGGAGCAAAAAACAGTCCTGTTTTTTCACTGTCGCCTGCTATTTTCAATCGTCGTCCTGTTATGCGGACAGGCATTCCGTTTGTAACGGTGCAGTCCGTCTTGTGCGTAGCAAGGTCTTCTATTTGATTTATAACAGGCATTGTTTCTTCTTGCAGTGCAACAGAAATATCGGTTTTTCTGACTGCTTCAAGAGCTTCCGCCGATGGAGTAAAGCCGAGCGCAAGTGCCGGAATTTCTTCCACAGATGGATTTTCATTTTCTATGCTTCCCTGTGCGCTCGGGTAGAGCGTGCCGAGTTCAAAAAGATTTACAGAAACACCCTGCTGCAAAAGTTCAAGGACGGCATCCTTGAACAGCATTTGCGTTGCAACAAGCGTTGCCTTGTCTACTAACGACGAGCGTTGAAGAATTGTAGCAATGACATTGTTCATGCCCGCAGTGTTCCGTTTGACTTTTGCATAACTGGAATCATCTTCTCTAAAATGATTTTTATGTACTGTTACATTTACAGAACCGTTTATCAGTTCAATTTTATTTGTATTCATAAGGATCACCTCATTGTGTGTAAAAAAGAATTTCAGCAAAAACGGCTTTCCGCTTTTACATCTTGAACACCGGCGTTCATGCGTGGTACACTATGCTTGCAGACAGTATGTATTACGCATATTGAACCGGCTGTTTATAACGACGTTGTAAACAGCCGGCTTTTTTTTACCGTCCGCCTGTTCCGGTACTTTCAGACGGACACTTTCTTTTTTCATCAGCCCACCTCCATTTTCTCCTGATAGAAAAGAGCGACAAGCCTGTTGTTTGCCTCTCTTTCACAAATACTCGGATATATCATTGATTTGTTGTACTGGGCAACAATGTTCCGTGCAAATTCTATGCTTATGCCGAACGTATCTGCTATTTCAAATGAGTTGGAAAGCCGAAGTTTGTAAATCATTCCGAGCGGAACAAGGGCTGTCTTTGCAAAAAAGTTTGCTTCCTGCTCATTTTTGGCAGTATGCTTTGTATGTTCGAGCATAATATGCGCTATTTCGTGCATAATCGTAAAACGGATGCGTTCCGGCGGCATTCGGTCATTGTAATACACCTGATAGCATCCCCTGTCTATGTTGAACAGCAAAAAACCGTCATCGGAACAGTGCATCGAATATTCCGTACAGTCCGGCTTCAAAGCCGAATATTTGATAAGACGGATTCCGAGACGGTGGCACAGTTCATATACATTGACGGGAAATTCCGTATATCCTAAGTCTTCATACATATCCGCGACAACTTCCTTTATCTCTTCATACCGTTCTCCTGTTATGCTGTCTTTTATCATCTGTCCTCCTGTAAAAGCAAAGCAAGGAACTTTGTTTTTTGTTCTATCGTCAAGCATTTTGCATTTCGAGCCAAAAGCCGATACGATTTTTCAATGTCATTGTTCATATCTTTTTCAGGCTCTTCGCCGTTCAAAAGGTAGTCTGTTGTTACATTGAGTGCATTCGCAATATTTAAAAGAATTGCCCCGCGCGGCACCCGGTCGCCCTTTATATAATGTGAAACAGCCGCTTCCGTTACCCCTGCTCTTACAGCAAGTTCTTTTTGAGATATTCCCTGCGATTCCAAAAGATTTTTTAATCTTGAAACCATAACATTTTCCATTTCACCAAAACCTCCTGTCCATCCCCTTGTATAAAGATACAATATAATTACCATTTTGTCAAGTTTTTATTTTCGTTTTTATATCACAAGTAACATACCAACGTTACTTGCAGTAAATATGTGTGATTACATACTGTAACAAGCCATAGTTACACAATGTAACGTACGGAATGTTACCCTGTGTAACCATTTTTCTTGGTTACCCTATGTAACAAAATGCAGCGGACACATACGGTAAGCAAAACAACGTAAAAATCAGACAAGAGAACAATCCAAAAATAACAGCAATTAGTATATTATTATGAAAAATGTGGCACCTCCATTAGAATATATAATGGAATTTTCACAAAAACTGATTTATAATAAAAAAAAGCTCCGCGGAGTACGCGGAGCACTAGTCACAATGACTTCGGCATATAGCCTTATTGTGATTTGGTTTATTAAAATATAGTGCATAATCTTATATTTTGCAAGAAAAGAATAACAGAGCAAGGATAAAAATGAAACGACTGGGACTTGATATTGGAACGAATTCTATCGGCTGGGCAATTATTGATGAAAAAAATGAGAAGAAGCACATTCAAAACTGCGGAGTGTATATCTTCCCTGAAGGCGTGAAAATTGAAAAGGGCGTTGAAAGCTCAAAAGCGGCGGAAAGAACCGCCTTCCGTTCTGCAAGGAGATTAAAGTTCAGAAGAAAACTGCGCAAATACGAAACGCTGAAAGTCCTCTCTCAAAACAAGATGTGTCCGCTTACGCTTGAAGAACTGGAAAAATGGCGGAAAGAAAACATCTACCCATCTTCACCCGATTTTATACAATGGTACAGAACGGATGAACTGAAACACTGGGAGCCGTATTTCCTGCGGAAAAAATGCGCAGAAGAAAAAGCTGAGCCGTATGAAATCGGGCGGGCATTATATCACATTGCGCAACGCCGCGGATTTTTGAGCAACCGAAAAGAAACAACAAAAGAAAATGAAAAGGGAAAAGTTAAAACTGCCATAGACGATATTTCCGCTAAAAAAGGTGAAAAAACACTGGGACAGTATTTTTATGAACTGAAACAGTCCGGCGAAAAAGTTCGGACACAGTACACATCAAGAAAGGCGCATTACGAAGAAGAATTCAACAGAATGTGCGAAGTCCAGAACAGTTCCGCAGAATTGAAAGCTGAACTGCACAGGGCAATCTTCTTTCAGCGAAAATTAAAATCGCAGAAATTTCTTGTTGGAAAATGCACGTTCGAGCCGAACAAACCGCGCTGTCCTGTCTCCCATTTTGAATTTGAAGAGTTCAGAATGCTGTCATTCATCAACAGTATAAAAGTTGCACGGAACGCCGGTGAAACGGACAGACAAGAGTTTGAATTTTTATCCGATGAAGAAAAGACAGCAGTAAAAGAATTGTTTTTCAGAGTGTCAAAACCATCGTTCAATTTTAAAGACATTGCGAAAAAACTGAAAGGAAAAAATGAATACTGGATGTTCAATTACCGCGACGACACGAATGTTGCGGGCTGCCCGGTAAGCGCAAAGCTGAAAAAAATATTCGGCGACGGTTGGCGGAACATTCAAATCGGACAGTATGATGTCAATGACATTTGGCATGTTCTGTTTGATTTTGATGACGATGAAAAACTGTTTGAATTCGCAAAAGATAAACTGCTCTTGGACGAAAAAACGGCGGAGGAATTCAAAAAGATTTCTTTTCCGCAGGGATACGCGAGCCTTAGTCTGAAAGCCGTCAGAAAAATGCTTCCGTTTCTGCATGAAGGACATCTGTACACAAACGCGGCGTTTCTTGCAAACATTCCGACAGTCATCGGACAGGACAATTTTGATAAAAACAAAGAAACCATTGTAAACAAAGTTCTGGAAATTTCAAAAACGATTGACCGCGTTAATCTTCCGCGAAAAATGGCGAATATCTGCCTTGAAATGATTTACAAAGACAATGAGCATGATTTCAGAAGCGAAGCATGGAACAGGCAGTTTCTGGATATCTGCATAAAGGACTATATCGGAAATTCAAAATGGAATAACCGAGCGACAGAAGAACAGTCCCACATCATGGCGGAAGCAGCGGAACTTATAGAAGATATGCTGAAAAGCATTCCGGCTGAAAATCATTTTCCGCTGAGCAATTTTACATATCCTATGAAGCACATCGATGAGCTGATTATGGATTACCTTGTTCAGGAAGGGTATCAGGTTAAAAACGGAAAAAAGATATACCATCCGTCGCAGACAGAATCAAAATACAATTTGAAATCGGCGGAAGAAAAAAACGGAAGGAAATATCTTTCCTCGCCGATGACTTCAAGCATACGCAACCCGGCGGTTATGCGCGCGCTGCATCAGCTGAGAAAACTCGTGAATTACCTTATAAAAACCGGAGAAATTGACGAAGCGACACGGGTCCATGTTGAGCTTGCAAACGAAGTCAACGATAAAAACTGGCGGAAGGCAATTGAAGAGTATCAGCGTGAACGGGAGAAAGAGAATTCGCGGTATAAAGCGGAAATTATACAGACGACCGCAGAGTCAGGCCAGCCGATACAAAATCCGAGCGAATCGGATATAAAAAAATACCGCCTATGGAAAGAACAGAACGAAGAATGTCCGTATACCGGCAAGCACATCAGTTTTTCCGCCCTGTTCGGCTGCAATGCGCAGTTCGATTTTGAGCATACCATACCGCGCAGCATTTCTTATGATGACTCACTGGAGAATCTTACGCTTTGCGATTCGCATTTCAACCGCAACGTAAAAAAACAGCAGATACCGTCGCAGCTTGCAGATTACGATGAAATTGCCCGCAGATTTGAACGATATTATACGGATAAACTGAGCGACTGCCTTGATACAATCGAACGGAATAAAACAAGAGGCATTTCTGACCCGGAACTGAAAGACCGGATGATTGTAAAACGGCACGTGGCAGAATTAAAAAAGAATTACTATGTGGGAAAATTAAAGCGTTTTAAAGCAACGGAAATTACGCAAGGATTTAAAAACAGCCAGCTGAACGACACCAGAATGATAACAAAATTCGCCCTTTCATATCTCAAAACCGTTTTTGAATATGTAATGCCCGTCAACGGAACCGCTACCGACACGTTCAAACGGCAGTGGAATGTTTTAGGCAGAGATGACAAAAAAGACAGAAGCATAAACACGCATCACGCCGTTGACGCAATCGTCATTGCCGCAGTAGACAAATGGAAATACGACCTTCTGTGCAGAACAATCCATGAAAGCCCGGACGGAAAATCATTCAGACTGCAAAAGCCGTGGGACACATTCAGCGAGGACGTACAGAATGCAACAAGACACATCATTCCGAAAATATATTCTGATGACAATGCGTTGCACCAGACAAAAAAAGTTCTGAAAGACAAAGACGGCAAGCCTAAGTTGAAAAACGGCAAAAAGCAGTACATACAGGGAAACACCGTGCGCGGAAGCCTTCACAAAGACACGTTCTACGGCTGCATAATGGCACCGCCTGAAAAAGGCGGAGAAAGTAAGAAGATTTTTGTCCAGACGCTGCCGTGTTCCGCATTAGATGAAAAAGCGGCGGAAAAGATTATCGACAAAGGAATAAAAAGGGCGTTTTTTGACAACATTCAAAACGGCATTCAAACGCCGGAAGAAATCAAGCAGAACGGCATAAAGCTGCCGTACCAAATAAACGGCCACAATGTGTACGCAAAGAAAATACGCATTGAAGCAAAGCCGACAAATCCGATTCTTTTGAAAAATCACCGTGATGCATCTTCTAAAGATTACAAGCGTCCGTATTATGTTGTCAATGAAGAAAATTATGTGATTGCCTCGTACCGCAGCATAAACGCAAAAGGAAAAGAAGAAAATACGTATGAAGTCCGTTCACTTTTAGACGTTTCAAAATGCAGAATTAACAATGAGCCGCTATATCCGACAACAAAAGAAAAGAATGGAACAACTCTCAACCTGTATAAAACATACAAAATAGGGCAGATAATCATATTGAAAGAAAATGAAGAAGATGATGTGTTTGCCATGCCGGATGAAACTATATGGAAAAATATATATTCCGTTAGAGGAATTGTATCAAACAGTCAAATAAAACTGAATCATGTTTCAGTTTCTTCTGCTTGGGAAAATAGTAAAGAAGAACTCGAAGACGGAGTGAGAAAATTCAAACTGATACGTATTGCTCAAATCCGCTGTCTTGCAGAAGGAAGCGATTTTAGAGTGATGCCCACTGGAAAGATAGAACGGATATAACTGAACGTTTAATCATACTATTGAACTTACATCGCTGTGCCGAAAATTATAGTATGATTAAACGAACGCTTTTTCTTGCAAACGCTGTTTGTTTAACTACAAGAAACAGACAGCTTGTTATAAAAAACAAAGAGTCTCTCGAAGAAAAAACAGTTCCAATTGAAGACATCGGTTTTGTAATAGTTGAAAATCATCAGATTTATATTTCAATTCCTGCGATTGTCGAACTGACGAAAAACAACGTAAGCGTAATATTTTGCGATGAAAATCATCTGCCGCTGTCAATGAGCCTCCCCCTGGACTGCAACAGCATACAAAATCAACTATTTTCCGTTCAAATTGAAAGTCCGCTGCCGGTAAAGAAAAACTGCTGGAAACAAATCGTTGAACAAAAAATACAGAATCAGGCGCTTGTTCTTGAAAAACACGGCCATGATTCCGCTCATCTGAAAGAAATTGCAAAAAGCGTAAGAAGTGATGATTCTACAAACAGAGAAGGCTTTGCTGCAAAACTGTATTGGAACACACTGTTCAGCAGCGACTGGACACGGAACCGTTTCGGAGAGTATCCGAATAATTTTTTAAACTACGGATACGCAATTTTACGGGCCGCCGCCGCGCGGGCCTTGATAGGCTCTGGACTTTTGCCGACATTAGGAATTCACCACCATAACAAATACGATGCCTATGCCCTTGCCGATGACATGATGGAGCCGTACCGGCCTTTTATAGATGATATGGTGCTTGAATATATGGAGAACAATCAGACCGTTTATGAATTAAACCGGGAATTCAAATGTTATATACTTTCCGTTCTGACCCGCGATACAATTATCAAAAAGAGAAAACATCCATTTATGATTGCTCTTACATATACAAGCGCATCTCTAAGCAAAGTTTTTTTAGGTAAAACTAAAAATTTATCACTGCCTGATTTTGGATAGCTATGAGTTACTGCTGTTTCAACGCCTATAAGATTATGTGGATTTTTTGTTTATTTGATTTGCCGACGAACACAAAATCTCAAAGAAAAAGAGCTTCTGATTTCAGAAAGTCTCTTGTAGAAGACGGATTTAGCATGATGCAATACAGCGTGTATTACAGGCACTGCGGCTCTCTTGAAGCCTGCGAAAAACACGTCAAAGTGATAAAACGGATAATACCGACTGAAGGAAAAATCAGCATTTTAAAATTCACGGACAAACAATTTGAGAACATAGAAACATTTCTTGGAAGAAAGCTTGAAAAAATGCCTGCATCCCCAAAACAACTGGAACTGTTCTAAAAAAAATGCCTGTTCAACAATAAATTTGTTCAAAACCAGTTTTTTTTAGAATCGAAAACCCGTATAATTTGTGATATAATATGGACTTATAAGACTCATATTATATCACAAAACGAATTAAAACCAAACCACAACATGTCTTCGTCTGAAAACAAGGCAGCGGAAATTATATCACAAAACGAATTAAAACCAAACCACAACTCATTGCCTTTTTCTCCTTCTGGTTTCTGCATTATATCACAAAACGAATTAAAACCAAACCACAACTCACGTCAAAGTCTTTTTGATCAGAGAATATTATATCACAAAACGAATTAAAACCAAACCACAACTAAGGAGCGTATTAATTATGCACAAAAACATTATATCACAAAACGAATTAAAACCAAACCACAACCCATGCCTAAGGATTATTATACTGATTATGATTATATCACAAAACGAATTAAAACCAAACCACAACTGTCGTTGTACGGGTACGTGTTCAGAACGATTATATCACAAAATGAATTAAAACCAAACCACAACTTGCCAGAGGAAATCCTGTTGACAAGTCTGATTATATCACAAAACGAATTAAA
>JAGBGX010000008.1 GCA_017935745.1 Treponema sp.
ACGGGGGGGGGTACGGCAGAACTGGCCTAGAACATAATCCACATCTCACATACAGAAGGACGCACAATGCGGACAAAAGCCCGCGGAGTGCGTCCTTTTTTTCTCCGCTTGGAAGCGGAGCGAACTTTTCTAAGAGGGGAAAAAAACCCTCTACTTGCGAGGCGGGGTTTTCTTCCCCTCTTAAACTCCCTATCTTTCCCAGCACGCTTTTGCTGCGCTTTTGGCAACGGAGCTTCCTTTTTCTATTTCACTTTTTTTCTTTACTCATGTTTCGACAGTCTCCGCAGTGCGCGGGGATATTTTCAACTCAATTTCAGGAGGGAGCCTATGCTCAAGTACTGTTTGCGTGAGAATCTTCTCACGGCTGACCCGGATGACTGCATGGCGCAGGCTGTGGATGTGCGGTCGTACCCGCAGGATGAAATCATCGGTTTGATAATGAAGCGCGGAACCACATTGACGAAAGCCGATGTCTCCGCGGTCTTGCAGGTGTTCTCGGAAGTCGTTTGCGAGCTGACAGCCGACGGCTCGGCGGTGAACACGCCGCTGTTCAGCACATCGTTCAGCGTGTCGGGCGTTTTCAGCGGCATGGCGGACTCGTTTGACAGGGCGCGGCATTCAATCAGCGTGAACGTGAATCCGGGAACTGCACTGCGCGAGGCTGCAAAGTCCGTCAAGACAGAAAAGACTGAGGCGGCGGCGACAGAGCCGTACATCACGGAAGCCGCTGACATAGTCAGCGGCTCTGTAAACGCAACGCTCACGGCGGGCGGAATCCTGCGCCTGACAGGATCCCGGCTCAAGTTCGACGCTTTGGACGAGGCGCAGGGCGTGTTCCTAGTTCCGGCGGAAGGCGGCGAGGCCGTGAAGTGCGCTGTTGTCGCCGAGAACAAGCCCGCACGCGTGATGATCATGGTGCCGGCGGACGTAAAGCCCGGTGCGTACTATGCCGAGGTGAGGACGAAGCTGTTCGGGAACGGCGGAACAAGCAAGACACAGCGCATGGGACGGTTTAGCAAACTGCTTGCGGTGTCCGCCCAAGCGTAATTAAGGAGCGCGCTCAAGCATAATTGAGCAGAGTCCTCAAGCATAGTTGGATTCCCTCCCCGCGAGGGAATTTCTTCAGGACATAAAAATTAGAAATAGTAGGAGCAGGATATGAAAAAGACGAATATGCGTATAGGAAAAGCAGTTGCGTGTGTGGTAATCACGGCGTTTATTGCGCTTGCCGGGTGCTCCGGCGGCTCTGGAGGCGGAGATGATAATGGCTCAAACAGTGGCTCGGGGGATAGCGGAGACAGCGGATACTACGAGCCGGACTATTCGTCTGACCCAGACACTCCTGATAATCCAGACACTCCTGATACCCCTATTCCAGAACCTACACCTGCACAAAAGGAAATTTCTGATTTATTAAAAGAATATATGAAAAACAATTATGATAACTTATCAGGGGAAGTAGCATCTAACAATATAAACCTAACGGCACAAACCATAAAAGAAGTAGGTGATATTTTCCCTGTCCTTGAAGATGCAGCAAATAATTCAGAAAGTATGTCAAGAAGTATCGTTTCTGAAAAAATAAAGGATGAAGATTCTGAATTAAATAGAGCTATTATAGCACAAGAAAAAGGATATATAAAAGTTGTCTTATCTGGCAATAAATATACTATCAGCTATAACAAAGGAACTACATTCAATGGAACATTTAATCTTAGTGAAATTGAAATAGGTAATAATAACGGAAATGGTAATTTTGAAAATGCTATATTAACAAATAATACAGCAGATATAACTATTGAAAGAATTAACTCAATCAGAGGAAATTATCAACCAACATTGAATTTAAAGGTTTCTGGTGGAGAAGCTAAAAATATATATAACTTATACCAAACATATCCAGCAGATAAACTTACTTTATCTGGTGAATTGGGTAGAGTTAAAATGGATGGTAAAGCTATAAAGGGAAATCCTTCTGACTATACTTTATTTAATACCGCTGGTGATGCAGCAAAAGGATCAAATGATCCATCAATAACATCAATGGATGCTAATCTCTTGGTAAAAATGACTCAACAATTAGGAATATACAAACTTTCAAATATGATTATTTCTGGTTCAACTGATACAGCAACTGTGTTATGGGGACTTAGAAATATGGTGTTTGAAGGAGATATGAGTAAAGTAGAAAATACTACAATTAATGCTATTCCAGGTCTTATTGGTGTTGTATATTTTAAAGATAAACCTTATAATAATGTAAAACAAATAAATATACCTGAGGATGTTTTGGGATTAGTAAGATTAGATAAATTAAAAGATATTAATGGTAGTTATTTTAAAGTTAAGACTCCAGGTAGAGGAGGATCGGTTTTAGATTTTAGAGGTGTTGATACAAATATTATAACAGACTATACTCCTTCTAATAAAATTGTTACAAATGCTGGAAATTGGAATGCTATTTATTTTCCTAATATTTCTGATGTTGATGAGGCAAAAAATAAAACATTTTATGAAAAAATTGTTGACACAAGTAGAGGAGAAGTTTCTAATGTATATTATGGTAATAAAAAGATGTATGGTCATTATTCTGATCCTAGACTTTTTAAAGGTGGTTCAAAAACTCCTAGAACTTTAAAGGCATTTGAAGAATATGGAAATAGTTATGTTGATCATCATGATGATATTAATAGTATTCCTGATGTTAATTATATGATGAAATTTACAACCTCTGCAAGATCTACTTATTCAGATGCAGAATTTAACAGTTTAACACAAGAAAGCGAGAAAAAGAGTTTGCAAGAGGATCATGATGATGGAGACAATTTGTTGGCACAAAATCGCACCAGCCGCTGTTTCTCCTGACATATACGCCGCACATGAGTGCGGCTTTTTTATGCCCGGTGGCAGGCGGCCCCGCTACCGCTGCCCTGAAAACTTGATGTAGATCTGGTCGGCAAGCCCCAGAGAGGCACTGAATATAAAAAAAGCGGAATTATCTTGCGGAAAAAACAATAACTATGCTACAATGAGCAAAGAATGAAAAGTGCGTATCGAAATCTTTCATTGCTGCTTTTGTTTTCTGTAAGCAAAAAAGGGAGGGGATATGTCTGATTTTCTGTTTGCAAAACCCGGCGTGATTGACGGAATTATGAGCATTGTCGATTTGTTCGGAATTGCCCCGAATTACAATGACTCGCTGGACGGCATTTCCGCGGACGAACGGGCGTTTGCGGCCGACATTGACAGCCTAAGCCGCGATATGGACAAAGCCTACGAAGCTGTGACAAAAGACTATGCCTGACAAAGAAATATCATCAGAAAAGCAAGAAGCAAATCCGGCGCAAAGGGTTGTAGCGCACCTTAAAAAAATTGTTTATTTTTACAAAGTTTAGCAAAGCAAACGCTCTCCTCTTTGCCAGCTTTTTTTATGCCCGGCGGCAGGCGGCCTGTCCTGCTACCGCTGCCCTGAAAGCTCGATGTAGATCTGGTCGGCAAGCCCCAGAGAGGCATTCTTAGTGATTGACTCCGCCATATTGTCGTACATCATGTCATCATACATTTTCCGGGCGTACTCGTTGTCTGTTCCGGCAAGGCTTGTGTGCTGAATGCTGCTGCGCATGGAGGAAAGCATCATCTTGACCATGTAGTTTTCCATTTCCATTGACTGCGCGTACAGCTCGGAAGTCTTGTCAATGACAGGCACTGCACCGTTTTTTGTCCGGGTGCCGGCGGCAAATCCCTGCGGGCGGGCAGCCTTGTCTGCCTCGCTGGCAAATGCGCCGTAAAAACCCTGCGTGTAGTCTCCGTTCAGGCGGTGGTTCCGTGCAATCTGGCTTGAAGATACGCCTGAGTGCGACGGGCTGCTGTCTGCAAGACCGAGCGCGGCCTTGTCCTGCATTTCCCGCACAAGCGATGCAAATTTCCGGGCTTCCCCCTGGAGCATCGCTGTCTGGGACGCATTCTGCCCGTTGTCAAGCGTTCCTGTGATTCCGCTTCCTGAAATTCCGTTTACAGCCATACAGTTCCCTTACGCCCTTGCTTTTCCGCACGCCGCGCCTTAGCGCTTGAGCGAAGCCGCAGTCTGGAGCATGCTGTCGCTCGTCTGAATTGCCTTTGAGTTGAATTCATAGGCCCGCTGGGCAACAATCATCTGCACCATTTCGTTCACCACAGAAACATTGCTCATCTCAAGGAACTTATGCTTTGTGATTCCCATTCCGTCAATTCCCGGGCGGCTTACAATCGGATCGCCGGAAGCATTTGTCACCTTGTACAGGTTGTCTCCCGTATTCTCAAGCCCGACTGCGTTCGGAAAGCGGTACAGCTCAAGCTGCCCCACTTCCACCGGCTCAAGCTCTCCGTTCACCTTTACGTTCACCCGTCCGCCGTCAGAGACAGAAAGCGTCTCCAGCTGAAATCCTTCAGGCAGGATGATTTCCGGCATGACACGGAGCCCGTTTGCCGTGACAAGCTGCCCTGTGGAATCGACTTTAAACGAGCCGTCGCGCGTATACGCCCAGCTTCCGTCATACTGCTGGACACGGAAAAATCCGTCTCCAACAATGGCGATGTCAGTATCGACTCCTGTTGCTTGCAAAGAGCCTTGCGTCATGATGCGCTGTGTCGCGCCAACCTTGACGCCGCTTCCCATTTGAAGTCCCACAGGAGTCACCGTATCTTCAGTGGCAGGTGTTCCCGCCAGCTTCACATTTTGATACAGCAGGTCTTCAAATTCAGCACGGTGCTGCTTGAATCCTGTTGTGTTTACATTTGAAAGGTTGTTTGAAATGGTGTCGATGTTCATCTGCTGGCCGTTCATGCCGGTCGCCGCATTCCATAAGCTTCGTACCATAAAAGAATTCTCCTGCCCTTAACGGTTTTCTTCCTAGCGGTTGACAGTGACAACCTTGCTCCACAGCGTTTCCATCATTCCGTCCTCAGTCTGGACAGACTTCTGGTTTGCCTCATACGCCCTGTTCACTTCTATCATCTGAACCATTTCATTGACAACATTCACATTGCTCGTCTCAGTGTATCCCTGCAAAAGCCTGGGGCGCCCGTCCCCTTCCGCTATGTACGGCTGGCCGGCAATGTCATTTGTGTTCCACAGTGACGAGCCCTGCTTTTTCAGGTGACGCTCATTTTCAAAGCGGACAATCTTAATCCTGTCCACAAGCTGATTGTCTTCATTCGTATAGATCATTCCGTCCTGATTGACAAAGAACTTGTCGTCGGGAACATGGATTGCTCCGTTTTCACCGAGAACAGGAAATCCTTCCTTTGTCAAGAGAATTCCTTCCTTTCCGATATGGAAATTTCCGTTGCGCGTATACCGCTCTCCGGCAGGCGTCTGCACTGCAAAAAAGCCTTCTCCGCCGAGCGCAAGATCTGTCTTTGTATCTGTTGACTTGAACGAGCCTTGTGAAAAATCCGTGTACAGCTCATTTGTCTCGACACCAAGCCCCACTGTTCCGATTACAGGAGCCGCGTCAGCCGAGCCAAAGGATGTCTGATACACTCCGTCTGCGGCAGTTCTCCGCAGCAAAAGCTCGCTGAATTCCTTGCTGACTGGAATTTCTTTTTTAAATCCCGCAGTATCAACATTCGCAAGGTTGTTTGAAATGGCATCCAGCCTGTTCTGCTGGGCATTCATTCCGCTTGCCCCTATATACCAGCCTCTGATCATACCGTACCCTCAGCTATTTTATCGGCATCCGTATGCAAAAGTTAAGGGCTTATCAGAAAACTCAAGAATTCCAGCTGTTAACTTAGAAAAACTGAACTCCATGCCGTCCGCCTGAAAAAAAAGATTATCCTTGTCTTTTTCACAATTCAATCGTATAATTGAATAAAGGAGTTTTACCGAGGAAAGTGAATGCCTGAACTTTTTGCCCGCCTGAAGCCCGTGAAAGCGCCGCTCATGATGGCCGCCTTGTACGCAGCAGTCCCGGCCTGTCTGCACGCAGAACAAGACCGCATCACCATAACAGCAGTTCTTCATCTGCTGAGCACATATCATGCCGCTGTGCTGTCTCTTCTGCTTGTTCTCTTTATAATCGCAGTGCTGCTTCTCCTGCTCCACAGAAAGAACATCATGATTGACTATGACAACATAACGGGGCTTCCCGCCTACAGCCATTTCAAGCATGATGTAAAGAAGGCGCTCAAGTCCGACAAAAACGGAAAATACCTGATTCTCTCGCTGAACGCAGACAATTTCCGCATGATAAACGACACATACGGAATCCTGCTGGGAAATGAAATCCTGCGCCGGATCGGGACATCCTTTGCCCGCCAGTGTGGAAAAAATGAATTCGTCTGCCGGTTCTATGCGGACAATTTTGTCTTCCTCATAAAGCATTCCGGCTTTTTCTGGGACATCGAGGAGCGCGTCTACACTATGACAAATGTTGACAGCCTGCTGAAGGATATTCTTCCGCCCAAGTACAGCTTCACATTTTCCTCAAGCGTCTATTACATCGACAATCCCTGCGACTCTATCGAGACAATGATTGACAAGGCGAACCTCGCCCAAAAGCTCTGCAAAAACAGATTTGCCACCCACCGCGTCATTGAATACACGCCCCAGATGAAGGCTTCCCATGAGTGGAACAGGGAAATCACGCTTTCCATGGAGGAAGCGTTCGACAACAGCGAATTTGAAGTCTTTTACCAGCCAAAGTACAGCTTCCAGGACGAGTCGATAATCGGAGCGGAAGCCCTCATTCGGTGGAACAATCCGCGCAAAGGATTCCTCACGCCGGGACGGTTTGTTCCGCTTTTTGAAGACAACGGATTTATTGAAAAGATTGACAAATTTGTGCTGGAAAAAGTCTGCGCGTTTCTTGAGGAATGGAACAGCATGAGCCATTGCGAAGGATGGCAGCCGCTGACAATTTCCTTCAACCTGAGCCGCTCCCACCTGTACAACCGCAACCTCATCAGCGAGCTGAAAAAAATCGCCGCTCCGTACAACATCGGCCCGAACAAAATAGAAGTCGAGCTGACAGAGCGGATTATGTTCGACAACCACAAGCGTCTCATAACAGTGATGAACGAAATAAAAAAAGCCGGGTTCTCTGTTTCCGTTGACGATTTCGGCTCAGGCTACTCTTCCCTCAACATGCTCAAGAACATGCCCGCTGATGTCATAAAGCTCGACAAGGAATTTCTGTGCGCTCCTGAAGAAACAGAGGCCGACGGCTCAAAGGAAAAGATTATCATCACATCTGTCATCGAAATGGCAAAAAAACTGCACATCACGACAGTAGCTGAAGGCGTTGAGACAAAGGATCAGTGCGAAATGCTCAAAACGCTTGGCTGCGACATTGCACAGGGATTTTACTACGCGCGGCCCATGCAGGAAAAAAGATTCATGGAGCTGCTCGGAATTTCCGGCTCTAAAATAGTGTGAAATTACGATATTTTGTTGCAAAATTCCAAAAATGATTTATAATAAATGGAAAGATTTACATTACACGCACGGCATGCTGCTGCGCATATCGGAGGAATATAACAAATGTCTGCAAAAAAAACAGAAGAGCCGAGAGTCCTGGCTATTATTCTTGGCGGCGGAAAGGGAACAAGGCTGTACCCGCTCACAAAGGAACGGTCCAAGCCGGCAGTTCCGTTTGGTGGAAAATACCGGATTGTTGACATCCCGATTTCAAACTGCATTAATTCCGGCTACAAGAAAATCTACCTCCTGACGCAGTTCAACTCGGCATCGCTTCACCTTCACATCAACAACTCATACAACTTTGACCGCTTTTCCGGCGGATTCGTGGAAATCCTCGCTGCGGAGCAGACGCTGGAGCACTCAGGATGGTATGAAGGAACGGCAGACGCAGTCCGCAAGAACTTCGGGCATTTCAGGGTGCAGCATCCCACGCACTATATAATCCTTTCAGGCGACCAGCTGTACAAGATGGATCTGAAGGATTTCATGGAAAAACATATTGAAAGCGGCGCGGAAATCACCATTGCGGCAAAGGCTGTGAACCGCCGCGATGCAACCGGCTTTGGAATCATGCAGGTTGATGACACAAATTCAATCACTGCGTTCATGGAAAAGCCGGCCGCCGACCTCAACATCGACTCATGGAAAATCCCTGAAAAATCACGGGGAGACCTGCCGGCTGACCTTGAGTATCTTGCCTCCATGGGAATTTACATTTTCAACGCTTCCGCAATGGAAGAGCTTTTGAACAATGACAAGACCGACTTCGGCAAGGAAATCATTCCCATGGCAATCAAGTCACGGAAAGTGAGCAGCTACATTTTCAATGACTACTGGGAAGACATCGGAACAATCCGCTCGTTCTACGAGGCAACGCTCGACCTGACAAATCCTGTTCCGAATTTCACATTCTACGAGGAAACAAAGCCGATTTACACGCAGATGAGCAACCTTCCGCCGTGCAAAATCAACAATGCCAACATGACACAGACGCTCGCAAGCGAAGGCTGCGTCATCGAGGACTCGCGCCTGCAAAAGTCGGTGATCGGAATCCGCTCGATTATAAACGAAGGCTGCGATCTCAAGGGCGTTATCATGATGGGAGCCGACTTCTATGAAACTTCAGAAGAAAAGGCTGAAAATGCACGGAAAAAAATTCCAAACCTTGGAATCGGAAAGAACTGCAAGATAAACAAGGCAATTATCGACAAGAACGCGCATATCGGCAACAACTGCTGCATCAATGTAAACGGAAAAACGTATGAAGACGGAGACCACGGGCTTTTCTACAGTTCCGACGGAATCATTGTCATCAGGAAAGGCGCGGTAATCCCGGACGGAACCGTAATCTAGCTTTCCGCCGAAATGCTGCCCGCTGCACATCGGGCAGCCCTGCACAGCGGCATCTTACGCAACACAGCCTTGCAAGCGGGAATATCCTCATGGCTCATGAAGATTCTCTCTGCAAGGCTACATTTTTTCCGTGCGGAAGCTAAGCGCCCCGATGCTCCTGCGCCGGAGCCGTTCATTCCTCCGCAACTGCTCCGCCTGGATTCATGGATGCAAGGAACGCCTCGTTGTCCTTTGTCTTGCGCATCTTGTCCCGTATAAGCTCAAGCATGTCGGCATCTTCCATAGGATTCAGAACCTTGCGCAGAATCCACATCCGCTGAAGCTCTCCTTCCTTCAGCAGAAGCTCTTCCTTTCTTGTCCCTGACTTCTTGATGTTGATGGCAGGAAACAGACGGCGTTCAGCAAGCTTCCGGTCAAGATCGATTTCACTGTTGCCGGTTCCCTTGAACTCCTCAAAGATAACTTCATCCATCCTGCTGCCTGTTTCAATGAGCGCAGTTGAAATAATCGTCAGCGAGCCGCCTTCCTCAATATTCCGCGCAGCTCCAAAAAAGCGCTTCGGCTTGTGGAGCGCGTTCGAGTCAACTCCTCCTGAAAGAACCTTTCCCGAAGTCGGAACCGTCTGGTTGTACGCACGTGCAAGGCGCGTAATGGAGTCCAGGAAAATGACAACGTCCCGCTTATGCTCAACAAGACGCTTCGCCTTTTCCAGCACCATTTCCGCAACCTGAACATGGCGGGTCGCCTGCTCATCAAATGTAGAGGAAATCACTTCGGCATGAATCGAACGCTCCATTTCAGTCACTTCCTCAGGGCGCTCGTCAATCAGCAGAACAATCAGGTAGACTTCAGGATTGTTTGCCGTTATGGCGTTTGCAATTTTCTGCATGAGGATTGTCTTGCCGGCTTTCGGAGGCGCAACAATCAGAAGGCGCTGACCTTTTCCAATCGGCGCAAACAGATCGACAATGCGCGTGCTCAGCTCCGAAGAAACAGTCTCAAGGCGAAGCTTTTCATTCGGATAAAGCGGCGTAAGGTTTTCAAAGGGAACCCGCGTCTGGGCGACATACGGATCTTCAAAATTGACCGTTTCAATCCGAAGCAGCGCAAAGAATTTCTCGCCTTCCTTCGGGCTGCGGGTCTGGCCGTAAATCGTATCGCCTGTCTTTAAATTGAACAGCCGTATCTGGCTTGGCGAAATGTAGATGTCGTCAGGTCCCGGCAGATATGAATTCTGCGGACTCCTGAGAAAGCCGTATCCGTCCGGCAGAATTTCCAGGGCGCCGGAAGCAAAAATGATTCCGCCATGCTCTGTATGCGCGCGCAGAATGGAAAAAATCAGATCCTGCTTTTTCATCGGAGCCATTTCATCTGCCGAAATTCCGTACTGAAGCCCCAGATCCCGCAGCTCGGGCATGCTCTTTTTTGTAAGGTCATTTATCAAAAGGCGGGGCTTTGACTCATATTCCTCGGGATTTTCAATTTTCTGAGCTGCCTGGACTGCCTCCAGCCGGGCCTGCAAATTCTTTTCGTAATTGGTATTGTTATACCGTCCGTTTGCATAGCGCCTGCCGCTGTACCTGCTGTTCCCGTTCCAACGGCGGCTGCTGTTGCTGTTGTCATAGCGGGGCCGCTGCTGATGCATCTGCCGCTCTTCCTGAAAACCGGCCGCAGAAAATTCTCCAGAGGCATGGATGTCCTGCGGCTGCGCGGCCGGTTCCGCTTCATTTTGGAAAGGCTGCTCAGCCTGCATTCCGCTCTCCGCAGCTGCAGTTTCCTGCTGAACGCAGCCCTCCGGCTCAGAAACTGCATCCTCAGCCCTGTCATGCTCCGGCGCTTTTTTTACAACCCGCCGCCTTCTCACCTTCGGCTGGCTTTTTTCATCCTTGCCTTCTGCCGGATCGCACTGCCCGCTTTCTTCAGCCTGAGCAGAAATTTCATCTGTCTCCAGCTGATCCTCTGCCGTTCCGTCTGAACTGCGGCGTCTAATAATTGCCATACAACACTCCACTTACCATAATATTCATAACGAAAAATTCCAAAAACTGCGGATAATCTGCATGCAAAGCACACGCCGCATGCTGCCTGAGCACAAGAAAAAGACACGCGTGCCTTACATCCATAATTAAAGAAAATATTTTCCGGAAATTATACAAAGAATAAAGTCACTTTCAGCAAAAAAAATCAGATGTTTTATTATAACCGAAAAACAGCTGCCTTGTCAAGAAAAAAAATTACCGCGCCTCGTTTGTCTGCATCACCAGAGACTTTTTGTATTCATCTGAAGCAACTGAAAACAGATCTGCTGAAGGAATTTCATCAACCATTGAAACTTTTCCTTCAAATTCAACTCCGTCTGCAACACGCAGCCGGGCAGCCTTTATGTCTCCGCTCACCTTGCTTCCGGCACACAGCTCTATGCGTTCCTTTGCCTCAAGGTTTCCCGTTACCTGCCCGGAAACAACGATTGAATCCGCCTTTATGATGTCAACAGTGCAGACTGCTGATTTTTCTATCTCCAGGCTGCCGGACGCATTGACAGTTCCATGGAATTTCCCGGTAATGACAAGATTGTCTGAAAATTCCAGAACACCGTCAAATTCCGTTTCCTGCCCAAAGACAGTCATATTTCTGCTGGATTTTTCCGGCATAATTCACCTCTCACTTTTGAAAACTGCAAGGCAGCTGCTTTGCATGCCATCAGCAGCTTGTGCCGGAACTTTCTTCAACCGGCAGGCTAAGCAACGCTTTTTTTAATTCCTGGCCGGAACGGAACGCGACAACATAGTGAGACGCAACAGAAAGCCGCTGCCCCGTCTTAGGATTCCGGGCATTTTCCCTGCCCTTTCTCAGGCGGGGCTCAAAAGTCCCGAAACCGCGCAGCTCAATCGTATTTCCGTTCTTAAGAGATTCCTTCAGCTGGTCAAACAGACTTTCAATGACGGCCTGAACAACACGCTTTTCGCATCTTGTCTTTTCATAGACTGACTCGAGCAGATCGTTCTTTGTAACTTTTTTTGAACACATTCCCGCACCACAAAATATAAATGCTCACCGGATGCTGAAAGCAACAGCATCCTCTTTAGAAAGCTTATTTTGCAGCTGCAAACGTTTTATTGTACAGATGAGCCATGCGGCTTTTCTTGCGTGAGCAAGAATTAAGCTTGATGACTCCCTTGCGGTATGCATTGTCAAGCTCAGAGTGCAAAACCTTGAGCTTTTCCTCAGCAAGCGGCTGATCTTTCTTCTGAACAGCCTCCAAGTATTTGCGTGCGCTTGTATGAATCCGGGACTTAACCGCCTTGTTGCGCATCCTGCGAACTTCGCTCTGTCTGTGTCTTTTTTCTGCAGATGATCTTCCTGCCACTGGATACCTCCATTTAAATGCTATAAAACTGAAAAAGCCTGTGCAGCTGCATTGAGCGCATTTAACTGAACTTCAGGCTTTTGAACTTATTTAAAGTCCTTCGGTCTGCGTTCCATGCGCTTGCACTTCTGGCATTCCGCAAGATTCTTGAGCTTTCCGTTTTCAAAAAACGTCTTCATCACAATTTCGCCGCCACAATCAGGACAAATAAATTTCTGTGTCGCTACGGTTGTGCGGGAGTTCTTGCTGGCTCCGGCCATTCTTTTCCTCCATAACTAGATTTCTTTGTATGTTCTAGAAATATACCCGATTTTTTATCCATGTGTCAAGAACAGAAAGCCATTTCCTCTTGAAAATTATAAAGAATCTGGCGGCAGCGTCTGCGCGCATCAGACATCCAGAGATGCAGCAGGAAGGCTTCTCCACTTGTCAAGCTGCTCCTGTATCAGCCGGGCAGCCTCATGCAGAACGTGCTTTTCCTCTTCCTTTGACTGCGGACACGGAAACACCCTGAGCACCTTCACACGGTAGGCGCCGCGGTGCAGGCTTGTGATGATTGAGCCAAGGCTCGAAATCTTCCAGCCGCCGTCAAGGGCGCAGACTGCAACAGGAAGCCTGGCGCTTTCTGAAAGCCTGCGGAAGCCTGCGGCGTAAAATGTCCCGAGCTTTCCGTCCTTGCTTCTTGTGCCTTCCGGGAAAATAACGGGAATCTGATTGTTCTGAATGACGCGGCGGGAAAACCTGTCTATGGCTGTCATTGCCACGGACGGACTTCCGCGCCGGGGAATCATGCAGTGCCCCTGGCTCCTGAGCATCTTGCCGACCATGGGAACACTGGAAAGGGAATCCTTGGCGACAAACCGCGTCCTCGTTCCGCCAAAGTACTTCAGGTACACAACAATGTCAAAAAGGCTCTGGTGGTTTGAGACAACGGAAAACTGGGCAGGAAGAAGCGCAAGGCTTTCCCTGTCTCCGAGAAAATGAAATTTCCTGTAAAAGCTGAGGAGAGCAAAGACAATCCGCGCGCATCTGCATGTAATATAATCCGACCAGAAGAGAGCCGCCTTCCTGCTGAACGGATAGACAATGCACAGCATCAGGGCAGGAAGAACGACTTCCCCAAAGCAAAAAAAGATTGTAATGAACCCAAGCATGATGCAAGTATACCGTTTTGCCTTCCTTTATTCAACAAGAAGAAGATTCACATCGTCCATGACAATCCATGCTCCGTTTGCACCGCTGCCAGAATCAAATTCAGCCTGTATGCGGGCGCTGACTGTCACAGACTGCGTGTCTGCATCAACTTTTATAGAAGGAATTTCAGCACGGAAGAACTGCTTCCAGACATTCGGGATTTCCACAGGAGACACAAATTCCTGCGTGATTCCGTTCTTTGCACGGATGGAAACGCGCAGCTGCGTTTCTGTCGGATTCTGTATTCCGGTGCCTTCAAACGAAGCAAAGCACTTGTATGTTCCCGCAGCCAGGCCGGAAACGCTCTGTGAGACGGTAAAGTCATAGCCGTCAGCTTCCCATGCGGTCAGATAGCACACGCCTTCCTTTGCGTTCTGATTGTTCCTGTCAACTTTCGGATTTCCTTTTCCCAGCGGATTTTCTACTGTCCAGCCGGAAAGATCGCCCGTCTCAAAGCCGCCGTTCTGAAGAAAGTTGCTTGCAGAGACAGTCACCGTGCATCTTGCAGTCCGCCCGTTTTTGAGCCTGCCTGAAACAGCATACTCGCCGAAGTCAGGGCTTCCAAGGACAGCTTCAGCCTGCGCCTTGTCCCATTCGACTTCCTCGTCCTTTTCGGTGCCGTCATTGTATGTGACTTTCACTGTCCGCGGAAGCTCTCCCTTTTTTCCGAATGCAAAGGTGACGCCCGGGGATTCAATGCGCACAACGTTCAGCTTTCCCTTGGAGCCGGTCCGCGCATACTTGAACACATTGACAGACTCAAGGCACTTTCCGTCAAAGTCAAAGAGCGCCTGGTTGTCCCATGTGCCTCCGTTGCGTGCAGAGCGGACTTCCCTGTCGTACTCGGCGGCATACGAGCTTGCCCAGCCGCTTCCGAATGTTTCCCATGCGCGGAAGTTTCCGTCAAGGACAGCCTGCGCGTCAGGCGCATCGGGATCATAGCGGCGCACAGGAATCCACGCAGGCTCCCAGTAAAAGACGCCGATGCCCTTCTTTACATTCGCCACCGCCTCAATGACATCGCGCACTGCAATCGCCTGCCCTTCAACGCTGAGCGGATAATTGAATTCCTGGTTTGCGGACATGCTCGACACAACGTTTCCAAAGCCGTCTCCGTCTTCGTCCGTGAACGGATACGATGTCTCTGCAACCATGACTTTTTTGCCGTAGAGATTTGAAATCTTGCGCAAAATCATCGAAAGCTTCTTTACATCTCCATGCCAGTACGGATAGTACGAAGTCGCCAGAATATCATAGTCCGCGCCGTATTTTTCAAGGAGCGAACATTTGTGCTCAAGGTACCCTTCAGAAAGCGGATCCGTGTAATGGATGACAATCTGTATTCCGCTGTCAAAATTCCGGACGGCCTCGCACCCGGCCTTTACAAGCGAATACACTTCACCGTCAAAAATTTCACCGGCCATTCCGTTGTTTATCTCGTTTCCGACCTGAACCATCGTAACGTTCACGCCGCTGTCCTTCAGTTTTTTCAGGCTTGCTGAAGTGAATTCCGCAAGCGCCGCCTTTTTCTGCTCAACGGAAAAATTCTTCCATGCCTTTGGCGCAGTCTGCTTATTCGGATCCGCCCAGAAATCAGAATAATGGAAGTCAATCAGAACGCCCATGCCGGCCTGCGTTGCGCGCTTTCCGATTTTCACCGCAGCTTCAATGCCGTTGTTTCCGCCGCCGTAGCCGTTTCCGTCCGCATTGTACGGATCGTTCCAGACACGGATTCGCACAGCATTTACGCCGCCTTCCTTCAGAAGCTCTATCGGATCCGCCTTTTTTCCGCGCGCATCATAGAACGACGCGCCGCTTTCTTCAACAGAAACAAGGGAAGAAACATCAGCTCCCATAATAAAATCGTCTGAAAGCCGCTCCACAGGAAGAACCGTTATCGCCTCCGCACCGCCTTGCCGCGAAGCCGTGCATGACAAGCCGGAAAACGCAGAAGCGCAGACAGAAAGAACCGCCATTCCCTTACCAAGACATTTCATAAAACCTCCAGAAGAAGATCAGTCAACACGCACTGATTATTCACGTTGATTATTATACCGCACATTATTACAGAAAGCAAGATTTAAAATAAAAAAATCCCGCACAATCTAAAAAGATCTGCGGGACACAGGGAAAATGAAATCTGCTCAGCGCTTTCTTACAAAGGCATCCGCAAATCCGGCATCCTTGCATTTTGCAAGAACTGCGCCGTATTCATCCACAGAAAGCGGGCCGATAAGCACCCGGTACGCTCCCTTTCCGTTTGGAACAAGGACAACAGGGTACTTTGAATAGGCGGACAGAACAGACTTGATATTCTTCTCATTGCCTAACGTCGCAATCTGAATGTAATAGCAGCCGGTCTCAAGGCTGTTTTCCGAGCTTACAATATAGCTTTCCAGGCTGAACGGCACATTCTGCGGCTCAGGCTGCGCAGGAGATATCTCAGGCACGGCGGGAGCTGCTTCTTTTTCCGGCGCAGAAGGAAGCGCGGGGGATGCCTCAGGCTCAGCCGGAACAAGAATAATCGGCTCATACCCTTCAGCAGCGGAGACGGCAGCAGAAGGCTCTGCTTCATCTTCTTCAGGAAGCAGTTCTGCCTCGCATTCTTCCTCTGCTGATTCAGCTTCTTCTACAGGCTCTTCTGCCACAGCGGTTTCTTCGGCCTCAGCCTCTTCCGTTTCGTCTATCTCTTCAGCAGGAGGCAGCTCTTCCGCTTCAAACTCTTCAGCAACAGCTTCCTCGCACTCGATTCCTTCGTCAGCAAACGCTTCTTCCGCAGGAGACGGCTGCTCAACGGCTTCACGGGACTCAATGAAGCTGTCCTCTTCGCTTTCGTAGTCTTCCTCAGGGATTTCCTGCTCCAGCGCGGGAAGCTCCACAACAACAACTTCCTGCTCAGGCACAGGAGGCTCTCCGGCAGGGCCTTCAACAACAACCGGCTGCTGCAAAGCGTCAGTTCCGTCCTGCGGCACAAGCACAGGAGACGCCGCCAAAAAGTCTGCTTCCGCTTCCTCTGGCTGCGCTTCTTCCGCGGCTTCTGCTGTCTCCACGGCCTCTTCCTCAGCGGATTCTATATCATCAGCAGGAATTTCTTCCTCCACAGCAATTTCATACTCTTCTTCCGCGTCAGAACCGGGAATCTCATTTTCCCCGTCCGTTTCCTGCGGAATAACAGCCGGTTCGGAAACAGCAGCAACAGCTACGGCAGGAGCCGGGGCCTGAGGCTCATTCACAGCAACGGGAGCTTCCGGCTTTTTTGCAGGAAGCGTGCTTTTTTCAAGGACAGCCTTTCCTGCGGCGGTTTCGTCAAAGAAGCCGGAGCGCGGCTCAAGGCGCACACGCACGCCATTCACGCCTGAAAGCCCGAGGCTCTGCGCGGACTCCTGCGAAAGAAGAACCGCGGTTCCTTCTGAAGCATCGAGAGTTCCCAGGTTCAGTATCTGCAGCATAAACCCTGTCTGAGGATTCACAATTGAAACAGTGTCTCCGGGAAGATATCCGGCAGCCTTGCCAAAGTATCCGGCCGGAAGGTCACCCTTTCCTGCCACTTCGACAGCACCTTCAATTGCCCCAGAAGAATCTGCAAAAATCAGCGCAGCCGCCAGCAAACATACAATTCCTGTCAAAATCTTTTTCATACGTCCCCTACCTGCGAATGAATGTATATATATCCTCTGCAATTCCGGCTGCAAAATCAGCAAGCCCCTTCTTCTTGTTCTTTATGCCTGAAACGGCAGGCGGACTTTTTCTGCCGGAATGCACGGCAGCCCCGGAGCCAACGTCAATGATGCTCCACGAAACTGACTGTATGTTTTCCAGCAGGGCAGCCTCAGGATTCGCTGACTGAGAGCTGTCATAGTCCCCGGTGATTTCAATAAAAAAATCAACATCGCCTTCACGGGCTTCCTCAAGCGACTTTTTAAAGACAGCGGAATCGTCTCCGTCTGAAACGGCAGCGGGAGAATTTGAAACAATGACTCCCTTGTCAAAAAAGAAGCCGAACAGGCTTTCTTCAATAATATAAGACGAATTCCGTATGCCGGCATCAGCCGGATCATGCTGAATAATCTGAAAAGCAACTGAAACAGCGTTTGCACCGGCCGCGCTTGCAATCACCAGCGCAAGCAGCGCAAGCTTTTTACATCTCATACAGAAACCTCTTTACTCTCATTTAATCGGTTTTTTTCTGCATCAAGTTTAGGTATTTCTTGGCGCAGGAAGCCCGCCGCTTTTCATACACAGACCGTATTTTTTCAGAGCAATCTATTGACAGTTTCTTTTGAAAATGATATAATACCTTTCATTCGTGGTGGCATAGCCCAGTTGGTAGAGCAATGGACTCATATTCCATGTGTCATAGGTTCGATCCCTATTGCCACTAGACAAGCAAGCATTTCAGAAGCTTCTGAAATGCTTGCTTCTTTTTTTTCAGAAGATCAGCTGAAAAAAGCATCACCGTGCCGGAGGAACTATATGAGAGCGGAAGAATTCAACAGCCCGTTCAAAGGCAGGAGCCTTCTCAACTGGATAGACTGGAAGCCTGAAGAAATCAGGCAGATTTTGCAGATAGCAATCCAGGTGAAAAAAGAATCCCGCGCAGGAGAAGTCCATCAGCGGTTTCTGGGAAAAACAATCGCCCTTATCTTTGAAAAGAGATCCACACGCACCCGCTCTTCATTTGAGACAGCATTCGGGGAGGAAGGCGGCCATCCTGTCTTTATGTCTACTGATGACATTCAGCTCGGAGAAAAGGAAAGCGTCAGGGATACGGCCCGCGTGCTCGGGAGAATGTTCAGCGCAATCGAATTCCGCGGCTTCAGGCAGTCATACGTTGAAGAGCTTGCCGCATACTCCGGGATTCCCGTCATCAACGGGCTTACTGACGAATTTCATCCCACGCAGGTTCTTGCCGATGTTATGACGCTGCAGGAGCATTTCGGGCATCTGAAGGGGCTTTCGCTCTGTTTCTGCGGAGACGGACGGAACAACATGGCGCGCTCGCTTATGCTTATCTGCGCAAAATTCGGCATCAATTTCAGCATATTCGCCCCGGAGCAGCTGTTTCCCGACAGCAAAATCATCCAGATATGCCGGCCGATCGCCGAAAAATCAGGGGCTTCCATTACGGTTTCTCCAGAAATTTCAGTTGTCAAAAACGCAGATTGCCTTTATACTGATGTGTGGGTTTCCATGGGTGAAGAACCGTTAAAGGATGAACGGACAAAACTGCTTCAGCCATATCAGGTGAACAAGGCTCTTATGGAAGCAACCGGCAAGCCGGACTCTATCTTTTTGCACTGCCTTCCTGCGGTAAAAGGCCAGGAAGTGACAGAAGACGTTTTTGAAAGCAGCGCAAGCAAGGTATGGGATCAGGCTGAAAACCGCAAGCACACCATAAAAGCAATCATGCTCGCCCTTATAAAATAGGAAGCGCCAAGGAAGGTTATATGAAAAAAGCAGCAGCGGCACTGGCATTAGCCCTTGTCATAGCGTTTTCCGCAGTTTCGCAGGAAGAACAGCAGTCAAAGCCGGTCTGGGATCACGGGGACAATGTTTCCAATCTCACGTATCAGAATGTCAGAATCTACAAGATTTACGACCAAAAAGATGCGTATGTCGTCCTGTATGAAAAGCAGGGAATCGACATCGGGACAGCAGTCCTGCCGAAGAAATGGTTCAGCAATGAAGAAGGAGCAAGAAAGCTCAACTTCAGGAACCTTCCGAAAGGCCTTTCCCCGTATATGACAGTCATCAAGCAGGACGGAGAATTCCTGAAAGTGCGGGTCACCGTGCCGAACAACAGGTTCAATCCGATCTGGTCAATATACCCAAGAGGAAAGACAGTTGACGGCACTGACGCTGACACTCTTTCCATAGAGTACTGAGCTGCACAAAACAGCTGCGGCAGCAGCCTGCCGCCTAGACATGTGACAGTTTACTCACACGCATGATGCGGAATATGCCTGACACAAAGCCAAGCAGTTTCCGTTCCGGCTTTATATATGGCTGCAAGCCCGGCTTGAACCTTTCAGGCCGGGCATTTTACTTCATTCACAGGAACAAAAAAATGATTCGCATTTCACAGGATCTCATTTCACAGTTCAAGGGATTTCTTGATTCCCATGAACACTTTATCATTGCAGGACACAAGGAGCCTGACGGAGACTGCATAGCAAGCTGCCTGGGCATCTCATACATCCTGGACAAAATAAAGAAGCCGTACATACTGATAAACGCCGGGCCGTTCAAGCGGAACGAAATAAAGAAATTCGCGCCGCGCTTTTCAAATTCAGTTCCGTTTATGAGCCAGCAGGAGCGCAGCCGGTGCGGGCTTATCATAGCCGACTGCTCGGAGATTCCGCGGCTCGGGGACATTGACGGAGACATCACGGGGCTTGACACATTTATCATTGACCATCACAAGACATCGTCCGCAAGCGGAGAAAACTGCATAATAGACTCCTCTGCCCCGGCAGCTTCCTGCCTTGTGATGCAGCTTGCTGAAGCCGCTGCCGGAGCACTGCCGCAGGAAACAGCCGGCATCCTGTTTTTCGGCATAGCATCAGACACCGGCTTTTTCAAGTTTCTTTCAAAAGATTCAGGCGAAGTGTTTGCGCAGGCTGCACGGCTCTCTGATGCCGGAGCGGATCCGCGGGCCATCTATCAGCGCATGACGGGCGGAAAGGCATGGAGCACGCGCAAGCTGCTCGGAATCATGCTCAGCCGGGCGGAGCGGCATTGCAACGGAAAGCTTATCGTAACATATGAGACAATGGAAGACACGCGGAAATTCGGCCAGGAAGGCAGGGACAGCGACGCACTGTACTCCCTGATGCTGGAAGTCGAGTCTGCGGAGGCAGTTCTCTTTGTGCGGCAGGAAACTGAATTTTCATGCACGCTCGGGCTGCGCTCACGGGATTCGTGCGATGTAAGCGCAATTGCATCGCGATTCGGGGGCGGCGGACACAAGAACGCGGCAGGGGCCAGCACAGAAGGAAAAATCGAAACGCTCATTCCAAGAATCATCAAGGAATTCGCAAAAGTCCTCTGAAAAAAAATCACTGAAAACAGCAGAAAAACTGCCAGCTCCAGTGATTTTATAGCTGAAAATAACAGGAAAAATCACTGATTCAGCTGTTTTATCACTGCCGGCAGTTATTTTTTCAGTCAGAAAAAACGAAAAAACACGCAAAATCCGCAGAAAAAAGCGCTGGTTAAGGATGGCACGCCGTCTGCACTTCACTTTTCATCAAAAGGCACAACGCCAGGAAAGGAGAAAAACATGACGGCACAGGCAAAGAAAATCTGGGAGCAGTTCAGCACAGGATCAGTCACGCTGGAAGAGGCGAAAAACATGCTGCTGGAGCTTACGTTCAGGCGCAAGCATGAATTCGGGCTGGGAGGCATGGATGAAGATGATTTTTCAGACTTTCTGATTTATCTGGCAGAAAGGCTTTCTTCGGTTCTGCAAAAATACAATCCGATGCTGAGCGACTTTTCAACGTACCTGTACGGAGTCATCTCTGTTTCTTCCGGCTGGTGGAAAAAGAAAGTTCATGAAAAGCGGGAAAAGCTTCTGTGCTGCGAAACGCTGACAATCGAAGAAACATTTTCCGCCGAAGAGCCGCAGTCCGGTGAATGCGCGCACGCAGAAAGCCCGCTGACACTGGAGGAGCTTTCCCTTTTGGCGCGGAAGAATCTTTCCTATTCCGCAAGCCGCCGCGCGGGCCGCACAAGAAAAAGCAGGAATGAAGACGAGCTTGCACGGTCAATCTGCCTTGTCCTCGCGGTAAAGTCATGCTTCAGCATTACGGACAGCCTGATAGAAAAAGTCGCGGCGGCAGCAGGATGCACAGAAGAAAGCCTCAGGCGGATTATCCTTGAGGCAAGGGAATCAATCGGAAAAAAGGAAATCCGCATGAAATGCCTTTCTGCAAAGCGGAATTCAGCCTACTTTCAGCGCAAAAAATATGTCCTTCACCGTGAGGAATGGAAAAATGTATTCAGCACTGAACCAGGAACAGCCGGAGAAAGCAGCGCGTACATCATGCACGACATCCGCTGGAAAAAAACGCTTCTTGAGCTTTCGCAGTCGGCACGGACGCTCTCCCCTTCCAACATAACAGTCGGCAGGCTGCTTTCCATGACGCCGCGCCACGTGGCTTTCCTCATTTCAAAGGCGAAGAAACGGATGGGAGAAGCGCAGGACGGAAGCAGCGGAGCAAAACAGTGAATTCCGGCTCTCGACAACAAAAAAGCAAAGTGGTATGATTTCAGAATGAAAATCTATCTAGCAACCGGAAATGCGCACAAGAAGCGCGAAGTCGCGGAGCTGTTTCCCGGACATGAAATTGTCATTCCGCAGGACGAAGGAATCAGCTTTGCCCCGGAAGAGACAGGCTCCACATTCTATGAAAACAGCCTGATAAAAGCCCATGCACTGTGGAGCATTGTCCGCGCGCCAGTTATCGCCGATGACTCAGGCATTTGCGCAGATGCGCTGGACGGTGCGCCGGGAATTTATTCCTCCCGGTATGCAGGGCCCGGCCGCATGAAAGGATATGAAGACGGAAGAAAGATTTCCCAGGACGAGCAGAACAGGATGCTGATCAGCCAGATAACAGATGCAGTCAGCTCTGGAAGCCGTTCAGGAAGAGCGGCTCATTACACGTGCTCAATGGTTCTGTACCTTGGAAATGACAGGCTGTTTGTAGCGCAGGAAACAATGGAAGGCGAAATCGTGGAACGCATTGAAGACGCGCGGGGAAGCGGAGGATTCGGCTACGATCCGATTTTTTTTCTTCCTGAGCTGAACAAAACCGCAGCAGAGCTTACTTCGGCACAGAAAAATGAAATCAGCCACCGCGGAAAAGCCGCCAGAATCATACAGAAAATCGCGGCTGACATACTCGGCAGCGGTTCCCTGCGCAGAGAGGAATGCAAATGACAGACTTTCTTTTTGCACTGATTATTGCGCCGATTGTCCAGCTCCTTGAGTTCTTCTTTACGCTGTTCCTTGAAATCACCGGGAACGAAGGGCTTTCCGTCATCGGGCTGAGCTTTGTAGTGACGCTCTGCACGCTTCCGCTTTACATGGTCGCAGAGCGGTGGCAGGAAACGGAGCGGAGCATCCAGGAAAAGCTGAAAGGCGGAGTCAAACGGATCAAGGAAGCATTTCACGGCGATGAGCAGTACATGATTCTTACAACGTTTTACCGTCAGAACCATTACCATCCGCTGATGGCGCTGCGCTCCTCGTTCAGCCTTCTGATTCAGATTCCGTTTTTTATTGCGGCGTACACATTTCTTTCCCACCTTGAGCCTTTGAAGGGCGTTTCATTTCTGTTCATACGGGACTTCGGAAGCCCTGACGCATCATTTAAAATAGGAAATTTCACCGTAAACATACTTCCCATTGCAATGACGGCCATCAACTGCGTATCGGGAACGCTCTATTCAAAAGGGCACGGAATCAATGAAAAAATCCAGATTTACGGATGCGCGGCAGTCTTTCTGGTGCTGCTGTACAATTCGCCGGCAGGGCTTGTCGTATACTGGACGATGAACAACATCCTTTCGCTTGTAAAAAACATTTTCTACAAGCTGAAGAATCCCCGGCGCGTTCTGCACCTCATGCTGTGCGCCGTTTCATTTCTGCTGCTTGCCTCTGTCTTTACCATTTTATCCGGACAGAAAACGGAATTCAAGCTGCTCATCGTCATTTTTGCCGCAGTGCTTCCGGCAGCTTCGTTTGCCAGCAGCAGGCTTTCTGCATTTCTGGACAGCAGCTTTCAGAAAGCCGGAGCAGATAAAAAAACAAGGTTTGCTCTCTTTTTTCTTTCAGCAGTTCTGCTTGCTGTTCTAGCCGGACTGGCAATTCCTTCAATGCTGATGGAAAGCGAGCCTGAGCAGTACTGCTATGTTGAAGAATTTGCGTCTCCGTTTGTTTTTTTGCGGCATACGTTTTTTCAGGCAGCCGGAATTTTTATTTTCTGGCCGGGCTGCTTTTACGCGCTGTTTTCAAGCAAGGTGAAAAAGGCGCTTGCCCTTCTCTTTCCGCTGCTGGCGTGCACAGCCCTTATAAACACATTCGCATTCTCAGGAAGTTACGGCCCGATTCTGCCGGAATGCATTTTTATGACACCGCAGCTGTTCAAGCTGACTGCGGCTGCCTTTGCACTGAACATCGCGGCAATTGCAGCTGCTGTGGCAGTGACAGCATTCTTTATGAAACGGAGTCCGTCCGCGGTTCTGTCGGCTTTGGCAGTCATAGCCGCAGCCCTGCTTGCAACAGGAGCAAGAAACAGCGTGAAAATCAGCAGCTCCTTCAAAAAAATGGAAGCGCCTTCAGTAAAAACAAAAATAGAGCCTGCATATCATCTTTCAAAGACAGGAAAAAATGTCATTGTCATCATGCAGGACAGGCTGTTCATGCCGTTTATAGAGCCGTGTTTTCAGGAAAATCCTGAGCTTGCCCAAAAATTCGACGGGTTTACATTCTATAAAAACTGCATTTCGTTCGGAAAGCTCACTATGATCGGAACACCGGGAATTTTCGGCGGATACAGCTTTACTCCGTGGGAAATCAATTCGCGCACAGACCAGACGCTTCAGGAAAAGCACAACCAGGCGCTTCTGACACTTCCTGCTGTTTTTCATGAGGCAGGATTTGATGTGACTGTCTCCGGGCTTCCGTATGAAAACTACCTTGAATATCCTGTTGAAGATATGTACAAAGGATACGAATACATTCACCGCGCTGAAACACGGGGCGCGTATTCAGATCTCTGGTACGCTGAGCACGGAATAAAAAAAGTCCGGTTTCTTGCAAGGGATATAAAGCGGAATTTCATCTGGTTCAGCCTGTTCAAAATGGTCTCTCCAGCGCTGCGGCGGGCCGTATATCATAACAAATACTGGACATCCTTTGATTCCTACAGCGACGGGCTTCCGCGCTTCATTGACAATTACTCCGAGCTTGACTATCTTCCAGAGCTTACCCGCACAGATGCACAGAACAACAGCTTTATCCTTATTGACAATGAAACAGTCCATGAGTCGATTCTCTTAAACTATCCTGAGTATGTCCCCTCAGAAAAAGATGTCAACTCGTTCGGACCGGGACCGTATGCAAAAAATGCTCACTTTACGACAATGATGGCTGTGTTCCGGCTGTATTCAGACTTCTTTGACTATCTGAAGGCAAACGGAGTCTATGACAACACAAGGATTATCATAGTAAGCGACCACGGAACAGAGACCAAGGTTCCTGAACTTCCAAACAATCTTCCCAAGCTGAACAAGCAGAACGTTGTGGCCTCGCTCCTTGTAAAGGATTTTAACTCGCGGGGGGGGGTACGCGAAGATCTGACGTTTATGACAAACGCAGACACTCCGCACCTCGCGACACAGGGCCTTATCCCGGACGCAAAAAATCCTTTTACCAATCTTCCTTTCAAAATAGACGACAAGAGCCGCTACGTAAAAATTCAAGTGGCGAAGGCAGAAAGCACACGGATCAGAAAGAGAACTGCTTTTACAGTTCCCAAGGACGAATGGTTCACGGTCAAGGATGATATCTTTGTTACTGAAAACTGGGCGCCGTACAGCGGGTTCGGGCACAATGACAGCCAGTAAACGGATGAACAGGCCTGTTCCTTGCACCGGCACAGGATCAGCAGGCTTCCGCAGTGGCAAATCATTCAGAAAATACGTGACATGCTGCAAGGACAATCGGCACCGGGCTGTGTTCAAATCGGTTCTGGACAAAAGGAGCGGAATGTGAAAATAGCAGTTGACTGCCGCATGAGCGGAAAAAGCGGCATAGGAACATTTCTTGACGGCATACTTCCTTTTTTGCAGCAGAAAGGAACTGAGCTGTTTCTGTTCGGCGGCGAAAGCAAAAATCCGTGCACAGTAAAGCCGTTTTCACTGAAAGAAATATTCTGTTTTCCGCGGAATCTCCTTGACTCCATAAATGCATGTGACGCCTATTTTTCACCGTACTGCAATATTCCCGGCGGCATTACAGTTCCTGTATACACAACAATCCACGATGTTGTCTTCCTTGATGTCAAGGGGCTTGCAAGCCCTGCAGGAACATTCATACGGAAGCTGTTTTACCTGCAGGCAGTAAAAAAATCACGGAGCATTTTCACCGTTTCGCAGTTCAGCAGGGAACGGATTATAAAAAGGCTCAGATGCAGAAAGCCTGTCACTGTCGTCTACAACGGAGTTCCCGCTTACATCGAAAAAAAAGAGCCGCCGGCAGAAAAAGGAAACAGCATACTGTTCATAGGAAACATAAAAAAGCACAAGGGGCTTTCAGTGCTGCTTGCGGCATTTGAAAAGATGTACGTGCTGAAAGCGCAGAACGGCGGCGAACGTCCGCGGCTGCTGATTACCGGCTCACAGGACAGCTTCAGATCAAAGGACAGCACCGTTTTTTCATCAATAGAAAAAATAAACGCGCAGTTTCCCGGCTCAGTTCTGTTTACAGGATTCATAGAGGACAGCGCCCTGAAGCAGCTTCTGAGCCGCGCACGGCTGCTCGTCCAGCCGTCCCTGTATGAAGGCTTTGGAATTCCGCCGCTCCAGGCCCTGTACTGCGGAACAAATGCCGTCATATCCGACATTCCCGTCTTCAAGGAAATTTACAGCGGATTTCCTGTCACATTCTTTGCGTCCGGGAACCCTGACGACTTATGCGAAAAAATGATTTCAGCATATGAGCAAAAAAAGCTTGCCTCGCCAGTCCCGGACATATATTCCTACAGACGGACCGCCAGCCTGATTCTGGAAGCACTGGCAGAAAAAAAACAAAGCCTGTAACAATAGACAAATGCAGTTGTTTCTGGTAATATGGAAAGTCAGATGCCTGACACAATCAATAAAGTAGAATTCAAAAAGCGGCTGAAATCACAGTACAAGTCAACAAGCTCCTTCATATCAGGAATTTCCCTCATGTTTGTTGATGCCTTTGTCTTTTTAGCCTCGATCTGCTTCGGCTTTTTTATCATAAACGCGCTGAATCCGGCCTGGATAAATTTCAAGTCGTTCATAAAGTATTCTGTGTTTCTGCCGGGAGTCCTTGTCGTCTTTTATACAAACGGACTCTATCCGGGCATTCTGCTGGCTCCTGAAGACGAAGTGAGAAAATTTTCCCTGTCAAGCTTTTTTATCCTCATAGGAGAAGCATTCTTCATAATCACCATAAAGTCCATGAAGGATTTTTTTCCGATTGCAGCAGCGCTCGCGCTTTCATGGCCGTTTGCAACTGTTTTCCTGCCGCTCGGGAGAGAACTGAGCAGAAGATTTTTCGGACGGTTTTCATGGTGGGGAGTGCCGGCCGTCCTCTACAGCAAAGGCGACAGCGCATATTTTATTGCCGACCGTCTTTTAAAGAGAAAGTACCTTGGCTACAAGCCTATTCTCATAATCACGGACTCTATTTTTCATGAAAAGGAATTCAAGGGAATTCAAGTCACAGAGCAGACGCCCGAAATAAGCGGCATACTGAAAGAGCTGAAGCTGAAGGTGGGCATTATCTGCGGATATGACAAGGATCTGGAGGAGCTTCAGAAAAGCTACAGATATCTTATCCATGTTCCCAAAAAGCAAGTGTTCACAATAATGTCGCTCCACATGAAGGATTTCGGCGGAATTCTGGCGTTTTCCTCCACTAACTATCTTACAAAAGGCAGCTCGCTGGCCTTAAAGCGGTTTATCGACATCCTTGTCTGCATCTGCGCAGCTCCCGTGGTGATTCCCATAACAGCCGCTGTCGCTCTGGCAATAAAGATAACGGATCCCGGCCCGGTTTTCTACGGACATAAGCGGGTCGGAAAGAACCGCACTGTCCTGACATGCTGGAAATTCCGTTCAATGTGCTCCGATGCGGACACAAAGCTCAAGGAAATTCTTGCAAGCGATCCAGTCAGGGCAGCCGAATGGGAAAAGGACAGAAAATTCACAGACGATCCGCGCGTAACAAAAATCGGAAAATTCCTCAGGAAAACGAGCCTTGATGAAATTCCGCAGCTGTGGAACATTTTCACCGGACAGATGTCGCTCATCGGGCCGCGGCCTGTCACAGAGCCTGAACTGGAAAAATACGGAACCTATGCTGACTATGTCCTGTCTGTCAAGCCCGGGCTGAGCGGCATGTGGCAGATTTCAGGACGCAGCGACACCGGGTACGAAGAACGGATCAGCCTGGACACATATTACATTCAAAACTGGTCCGTATGGCTTGACATCTGGATTCTCATAAAGACGATAGGTGTCGTAATCAGAGGCAAAGGAGCCTACTAAAATGCTTTGCAAACGGATATACACGCTGATTCTGCTGGCCATCTGCCCGCTGCCTTTTCTATTCGCCCAGCAAAGCCGCTGCCAGCTCCAGACAGTGGAATTCATATCAAAGGACAAGACGCAGGTTTCAGCCTTAAAAAGAAACATCGCCGACATACAGTACGATCGGATTTTCTTTTCAAAGGAAGAGCTGGAGCAGTATCTGCATGACCTGTACCAGAGTCTCCAGAACACGCGGCTTTTGAAGGATATTTCCTATTCATACAGCACGGCGGGCGAAACAGAAGACGGAATCGAGCTGATTGAGGCAAGATACGAATTCAGCGACTCTCATTCGATGATTGTCTTTCCAAAGCCGAGCCTTGACACAAATTCAGGAATTGAAGTCAAGCTCAAGCTCAAGGACAACAATTTCCTCGGGCTGATGAACGACCTGAATGTAGACTTGAACTTGAATTTCGGCGACAAGGACGAGCCTGACAACTACTCAAAAATAACGACAGGATTCAACTTTCAGTACGACTATCCGTTTGACATCGGAATCACAGAGAACACATGGAGCAACTCGCTCGAATTCAGCTGGACAATTGGAGACAGCTCGCCTGAATATGACTTCCAAACCGGCATTACAGTCGCCGTTCCTATAGGGCTTCACAAGGTGCAGTTCAGCGTCTCCCAGTCAGTTGTCAAGGATCTTGACTACGAAAAATACGGAGACGACCTCTATTTTGCAGAGGAAGCAGGCATCTCTGTTCCGTTTTTCATAGGATACATCGGAAACACAACGGAGATTACATACACGCCGTCCGTAAATTTCACATATAACTGGGATTCAGACGGAATAGACTCAGACAATGAAGATCTCGTCCAGTCTCCGATGGTAAAGTTCGGGCAGAAAATCAGCCTTGATAATGTGAACTGGTCCGACGGGAACAACTTCAGGACAGGATACGCATTTTCCGCTGCACAATACATGGGCTGGGACTTTCATGCTGATGTGCTCAGCGAAAAGCTTGTTCCGTCCGTTGAATCAAATGTGCAGCTGTTCAAGGGATTCAAGTACGTTGGATTTGCCATAAACGTAAACGCCTTTGCCGGCATAAACACTAATTTCAAAATCGGAGAATACCTTCGGGGCGCGCCGGACAACCAGCGGTTTTCAAGCGACTATGATGTGGATGAAGACAACTACGCCCTCAAGACTCCCGGTGCGATCATATTCAACTTTGACATGCCGGTTCATATCGTGACAACGCACTGGCTTGACTGGAGCTACGCGCTGTTCGGCTCCTATGACACAAAGCCCAGGCTGGTAAAGGCGATTGCCTTCCTTCCGCACAAGATATTCAAGTATGCAGACTTTGAGCTTCAGGCAAGCCCGTTCTTTGATGCCGGACTTATCAAAAACAGGGGAACAGGCTCAAACCTAAGCTATAAGGAAGGAATTTATACCGGCGGCCTTGAAGTCCTTGTGTACCCGGAAAAATGGAAGAGCTTTGTTGTACGGGCAAGCCTCGGCGTGGATCTTTCAAAGAAAATACTGAACGGACGGAAAGGATTTGACAGCTCGTGGCGCAGGGGAAAGGCATGGGAAGCCTACTTCGGACTGGGACTTCAGTTCTAGCTGCTCTTATACTGCTCAAGCGCTCTTGCTGCGCACTGCCGCCAGTATTCCTCCGGCTCTGAGCGGGCAAGAATTTCCAGAAGCTCCCGCGCAAAAACATTCTTTCCAGCCTTGGCCGCAGCCTGTGAGAAATCAAAAAAAAGCTCCCACACTCTGTTTTTGCTTCCCCACTCTGCAATATCGCTGTACCGTCCGCAGCTTGCAAGAAGGCTTTCAAAGGAATCATATTCAAATCCGTTGAGCCGCTGCTTCAGAACAGACTCAATCTTTGTGACGGCAATGACACTGGCAAATGACATGCACTTCAGCGCCTTTTCAGTCTCCCCGGCATTCATGTAGAACATTCCCAGCTCTATAAACGCCCTCAGGGCAACATCATTTTCACAGCGGTACAGCAAAAAGAATTTTTCCACTGACGAAGGAGTGTCTGCGCTGACAGTCCGCAAAAGAGAGCTGACATATCCTGCCTCCTTGTAGCGGGGATCATCACTTACAATGACAAGCAGAAATTTTTCATAGTTCTCTTCATCTCCCAGATCAAGAGAAAGCTGCGCCAAGTCATACAGCAGATCATACTTCTCCATGGGAACATCAAGATTCGCTGAATAGTCGTAGGCATTCTTCATGTACTGAAGCGCAATGCTGTACTCGCCTTCAAGCTGGTACACTTTTCCCAGAATATAGTCTGCTTCCGGATACTGGGCATATTCTGAAACAAAGCGCATCAGGCGGGAATAGCTGCCGTTAAAAAACACAGCGCCAAATTTTTCCAGATAAAACCTGACAATTTCAGCCGCCTCAAAAAGCTCAAGCTCCTCAATCACAGGAACTACGCGCTCCAAAGAGTCGCCTGCATGCCGGATTTTTGCCTTTTTCAGCGTGTTTTCAAGGACATACGTCTGCCACTGCGCATCCTGCTTTCTGATGTTCTTTCCCTGCTCCGCGAACTGCACCGCAGCTCCAAAGTCGTTTCTTTCAAGCGCATCCTGAGCCTTCTTGAGGGATCGCCATGCCTCCTGCCCCCTTTGAATTTTTCTGGGAACAGCAAAAGCTCCCGCGCACAAAAACGCAAGCGCCGCCGCAAGAGAAAAAGTACGAAACACACCAAACGAATTATTCATTGCCTACAGAGACTCCAGTTCTTCCTCAAATACTTTATCGGCATCTTTTTCATCAATTGTTCGCACTATTTTTCCTTTTTTGAATATAACGGCTCTGCCATTTCCTCCTGCAATCCCGATGTCGGCATGCCTTGCTTCCCCCGGGCCGTTCACTACGCAGCCCATCACCGCAACAGTGATGCTGCGGTCCATCGAAAGAAGCCTGTTCTGCCACCGCCCGACAAAACCATGCACATCAAATCCGATTCTGCCGCACCTCGGGCAGCTGACAATAGACACGCCTCCCGCGCGCAGTCCGCATTCATGCAGGATTTCCCTTCCGGCGATAACTTCATTTTCAGGCGAAGAAGACAGGCTGACACGGACTGTAGAGCCGATTCCTTTTTTTAAGAGGATGCTGAAGGCAAGCGCAGACTTCACAACACCTGTTATTAAAGGTCCCGCCTCTGTCACCCCGATATGCAGCGGAATATCAGACTGACGGGCAAACGCTTCATTTGCCTCGACTGTTTCCTGCACGCTGGAAGACTTCATGCTGACGACAATATCCGAAAACCCCAGGGATTCAAGCGCTTCCGCTTCCCGCAATGCCGCGCAGGAAAGCGCTTCTGCCCTCGTCATTTTTCCAGACACGGCAGCAGTCTCCAGATCCTTGGGCAGGGAACCAGAATTCACGCCGATGCGGATGGCTGCATTTTTTTCCCGGCAGCCGTCTGCAACAGCCCTGACATTGTCAATGGAGCCGATGTTCCCGGGATTTATCCGTATGGCGCTCACAGGGCCTTTCAGGCACTCAAGCGCAAGAGTGTAGTCAAAGTGAATGTCAGCAACAAGCGGAACTTCAGTGTGTGCAGCTATAATGCAGAGTGCCTTTGCGCTTTCACTGTCAGGAACAGCAAAGCGGATTATGTCGCAGCCGAGGGACTGCAAGGCGGAAATACGCTCCAAAACAGAACGAAGGGCATTGCTGCCGTCTGTCACGCCAGCAATGCCCTCCTTCCACATAGTCTGGACTGTCACAGGATTTTCTCCTCCTATGACAACCCTGCGAATTCCGCCGTTTCCGCCGATTGCAACGGTTCGCGGCGTTTTGTACATTTTCCGCCAATCCTTAGCAGACAATCATTCCGAAAACCATGCTGAACAGAGCAATCGTTTCACACAGACCGACAACCATGATGTACTGGGCAAAGCCCTTTCCTGTCTCTGCAAGCGCGTCAGATCCGGCGGCACCAGCCTTTCCCTGGGCAATAGCAGACATGCACATAGAAAGTCCGCAGGCAAGTCCCAGTCCCAGAAGGAAAAGCGGATCGCTTCCCGAAGTTCTCATTGTATTCATAAGCAGGAAGCCGTAGATTGTCTGTGTGAGCGGAGCACCGGCAAAAACAACAAGCAGGAACGGAGCCGGCTTATTGTTCAGATAACACCGTTTCCATGCCCCGATTGCACCCTGCCCGGCAATCCCGATGCCAATTGCGCTTCCCATAGCTGCAATGCCCATCACAATACCTGCACCAATCATTCCCCAGTTCATACATACTCCTTTTCGCTGTTCGCGTTTCTATAATAATCTAAAATCTTAAGGCAGAAAATCCGCCGTAATACCTATTTTGATTCCTTCTCTCCGAACGGAGCATATTTTGTTCCGCTCCATGACATTCCCAGATGCTGGCTGAATTCAAGCGTATTCAGGCGCACACCGTGAACGATAACAGAAAGAAGGTTCAGCATGATGTTCAGTCCGTGTCCGAAGCACAGCAGAATGACACCGAACAAAACCATAATCAGCTTGCCGAGCATCGGGCCTGCCATTGCATTTATCGTGCTGCTTATCGCAGCTCCCGCAAGCGCAACTGCCCACAGGCGGATGTACGAGACAATATCGCTGAACACATTCACAATTCCCAAAAGCACGCTTATTATGTTCCTGCAGCTTTCAAGAACTGACTCCTTGATGCTTCCGTCATAATTTGAAAACACGAAGTTCAATGCAAATCCGAACAGAAGCAGGCCGAGCGCAACATACGGAACAGGAAGCCAGCCGATTCCAAAGAAATGCATTGTCTCCTCTGTAATTCCCAGCGGATATTTTACAGCATCAACAACCATGTTCATCACAACATAGAACATTCCCCACAGCTCAAGCAGCGAGCCAAGCTCTCCGAGGCACTTGAGCGACTTTCTGTAGCGGAAGATTCCCTTTCCGTGCGCAATGCTCAGCTGAATGATTGCCAGCATAAAGCAGAAAATCTGCTGATTCGTGTTCGCCGCATCGTTTCCGATTTTTGCAGGCGAAACCGGCCCGAAAGAAAGGTCAACCAGCTGCTGCGGAAGTTTCTGCGCATCAATGCCGAACCACGTGCAGGTAAGCATTCCCCAGCACATCGTGCTCAGTCCCAAAAGCAGGACAAGGACATTCACCGGGGCAAACGCCTTTCCGTTTTTTGCGCCTTTTGCCATAAGTCCCAGCGCAAGCAGACAGACAAGAGCGCCGTATCCTGCATCACCAAAAATCATGGCAAAGAAAATGCAGAAAAACAGAAGGAACCAGCCGGAAATGTCATACTCGTGGTAGCCCGGAGTGACATCAAGGAAATTCGTCAGCGGATAAATCAGGCTCACAATCCTGTTGTTTTTAAGCTTTGTCGGAACAGGATCGTCATCAGCCGGATCACAGGCAGCGTACGCCCAGCCGTTTTCCGCACAGACAGCCGCAAGCTTTTTCATGGAATCAACAGGAACATAACCTGTCAGCCAGGCAAGCTTTGCAGCCTCTTCTTTTTCCGCCCCGGAGGAAGCCTCTGCTTCCATTCCGCTGTACACAGTTTCAAACTCAATGTCCGACACAAGATGCGTGCGGTACAAGTCCAAGGCAGCGCGGTACTTTTTCGCGGCAAGAATTTCCCTGTCAATGCGGCTGATTTCCTTTTCTGAATCATGCACAATGCTCAGAAATTCTTCTGTTGAATGCTCTGGCAGCGGAACTGCATACGCTTCCGGCGGAAGGCACTCAGGACGCTCTTCAAGAACCGTATCGCTTACAAGCAGGAAGCGGGCAATCTTGCCGGCTGTGTTCACAAGAATAGTCTTGCATGAGTCTCCAGTCAGGCTGTATTTTTCCGCAGGAATTTCATACATATACATGAAGATTCCCTTTTCTGCCAATGCGCTCAAATCAGCCGGATTCACGCTTCCCCATTTTTCAAGCCGGGAAAGCTCATTTCTGCACTGCGCAATGCTGTCAAAAAGCGCTTTTTTTCTGTCGCTGAGCGCAATGATTTCCTGCGCCTTTTCACGCGTCAGAGCATCCTCAAGCTTTTCCTGAGACACAGCGTTTTTTTTCGGAAGCTTCGCTTCATCAAGAATCGAGGCAGCCTTGTCAGCTTCTGCCGCAGCCTCCCGGTATGCAGCAAGCTGCGGGCCTGAGCCTTCCATTGCCTCCAGATGAAGCACACCTGCCTTTCTCAGCTGCTTCAGAGATTCTTTTCGTGTTGAATCAAGAATGACCAAAGAGACTTTTTTCATCTGCACAATAGCCATTATTCAGCCTCCTTGTCCGCCACAGCCTGAAGCTTTTTCTTGGAAATCTTTGAGCGCACAACAGCATTGACCTGCTCATCGCCAAGGAAAATGCCGATGCGCTTGATGTTCGCCTTTGTCTCCGGGATTTTCACTTTTTCAAACAGATTGACACGCTGAGTCGTTGTCCGAAGCTCCCGCAAAAGCAGCCTCACCTGCTCGTCAAGAACTTCCGCCTCCAAGTCAAGCTCCAGCGCTTTTTCCATTCTGTCCGCAGCCATGTCTATCCATAACGGCGTGGAGTACAAATTATAGTCGCCGCGCCCGAAATCAGCCCCTTCATAGACAGGAATCTTGACACCCGCGATATTGCCCCATCCTTTCCTGATGTTCCGGACAGTCACCATCTCAGGCTTGAAGGCATCTTTTTCTCCAAAAACGGAAATCCATTTTTCAAAATCCTCCTCCAGAGCTTTCTTTTCAGCACGGACGGACTTTGCCTTTTCGTCTATGGCGCGGATTTCAGACTGCAGCTGCTGTTTTTTGAGTGTGAGCGTCGGAAGATAACGCTGATACATTTTCAGCGCGTCTTTCTGAGCCTTTTGCTCGTTTTTAGTCAGCTTTATTTTTGCCATATGCAAATCCTATCAGTTCGGCCAGAACTGCTCTACCAGTTCCGACTTCAGACCGGTTTCTTCCTTTTCAAAGCAGGCGGCAAGAATTTTCCAGCCGTTGTCAAGCGCTTCTTCCAGCGGAATATTTACCGTCAGATCCATCATCTTTGATTCAAAAAGCTCGCCGTACTTCAGAAGCTTTTCATCCCATGCGCTCATAGTAAATCCCATGGACTTCTTTTCAAGCGTATCCTTGTACTGGGCATACAGGCGGATCATGGCATCCATGAGCGAACGGTGATCTTTGCGCGTCTTGCTGTTGACATTCTGCTTGAGGCGGGAAAGCGAGCCGAACGGCTCAATGCGTCCGCCCTTCAGGTAGTACTGGCCTTCTGTAATATAGCCGGTGTTGTCAGGAACAGGATGCGTAACATCATCTCCCGGCATTGTTGTAACAGCAAGAACAGTGATAGAGCCTGAGTCAGAAAAGTCAACTGCCTTTTCATAGCGGCTGGCCAGCTGCGAGTACAGATCTCCCGGATATCCGCGGTTTGACGGAACCTGCTCCTGCGTAATTGCGATTTCCTTCATTGAATCAGCAAAGTTTGTCATGTCCGTAAGAAGAACAAGGACATCTTTTCCCTGAAGCGCAAACTGCTCTGCAACAGCAAGCGAAAGGTCAGGAATCTTGATGCACTCGACAGTCGGATCGGCAGCTGTATGCACAAACATGACTGTCTTGCTCAGCGCGCCGCCTTCTTCCAGCGTCTTTTTAAAGTACAGATAGTCATCATACTTCAGTCCCATTCCGCCGAGAACAATGACATCAGCCTGAGCCTGCATGGCAATGCGGGCCAGAAGCTGGTTGTACGGCTCCCCGGAAATTGAAAAAATAGGGATTTTCTGGCTGACAACGAGCGTATTGAACACATCAATCATCGGAATGTTCGTGCGCATCATGCGGTTCGGAAGAATGCGCTTTGACGGATTGACTGAAGGCCCTCCGATCTGAACCAGGCTGTCTGACAACGCCGGACCATGGTCACGCGGTTCTGCCGAGCCGTTGAAAATGCGTCCCAAAAGGTTTTCGCTGAATGAAACGCGCATGTCATGGCCCAGAAAGCGGATCTGATCGTTTGTAGCGACACCCCGTCCTCCGGCAAACACCTGAAGCGAAACTGTCTCGCCGTCAATCTTATTCACTTCAGCAAGGGACTTTCCAAACCGCGTTGTTATTTCCGCAAGCTCATTCAGCTTTACGCCTTTTGCCTTGACTGTAATAACGCTTCCGTTAATGCTTTCGATTTTGCTGTATACTTTGTTCATTTCTCACCGTCCTTAAGAAGAGCCTGCGCCTCTTCACCTACCTGAGCGTTTCTTGAAGCAAGCGTCTTTTCAATTGCCTTTTCCGCCTTGGCAAAATCCGCGCTGTTGAATTCCGTGTAATTCATGTCGATGAAATTCTGCCGGAGCGTATTGAAGAACGCACGGGCATCATCCTTTTCCTCAAAGTCAAAGCTTGAGCCGAGAACTGCAATAATCTTCCCAAAGACATACTTTTGCCGCTCAACAGACGAAGCTCCTTCAATTTCATCAAAGCTGTCCTGCTGCATATAGACGGCATCCAGAAATTCGCTTTTCAAGTATGTAACAAAGTCTGCGATGCTAGTTCCCTCTTCACCGACAACTTTCATCATCTGGTTAACTTCTGCGCCGCGCCGGTAAATGTCATGCGCAAACGCGACCTGCTCCCGTTTTATCGTTGACTTGTACTTTGACCATGAGTCAAGCGGATCGATGGAAGGATAGCGGCGGGCATCAGAGCGCTCGCGGCTCAGTCCGTGGAATGCGCCGACAACTTTCAGCGTTGCCTGAGTAACCGGCTCCTCAAAGTTTCCGCCGGCAGGAGAAACAGTTCCGCCGATTGTGACAGAGCCGACCGATCCGTCACGCAGCCGCACAATTCCCGCACGCTCATAGAAAGAGGCGATTGTAGACTCAAGGTATGCAGGGAACGCTTCTTCTCCAGGAATCTCTTCCAGACGGCCGGACATTTCACGCATAGCCTGCGCCCAGCGGGACGTAGAGTCTGCCAGCAGCAGGACGTTCAGACCCATCTGGCGGTAATATTCGGCAAGCGTAACGCCTGTATAACAGGAAGCCTCACGGGATGCGACCGGCATGGAAGATGTGTTGCAGATGATGATTGTGCGTTCCATCAGCGAGCGCCCGGTGCGCGGATCCTTCAGCTCAGGAAATTCTGTAAGTGTTTCAACAACTTCACCTGCACGCTCACCGCAGGCTGCAATTATTACAATGTCAACATCCGCATTGCGGCTTGTCGTATGCTGCAAGACTGTCTTTCCGGCGCCGAACGGACCTGGAATGCAGTATGTTCCTCCCTTTGCAACAGGGAAAAAAGTGTCAATAAGGCGGACTTTTGTAACCATCGGCTCGTCAGGACTCAGCCGGTCCGCATAGCACTGTACGGCACGCTTTACCGGCCACTTGAAGCTCATGGAAATGTTCACAGACTTTCCCTTTTCGTCAGCGAGTGTCGCAATGGTGTCGTGGATTGCATATTCGCCCGGCTTTGCAATTTTTTTCACTGTGTATGTTCCTAAAAAGCCGAACGGAACAAGAATCTTGTGGGTAAACGGCCCTTCGGGAACTGTTCCGACGCTGTCTCCGGCAAAAACGGTGTCGCCTTCCTTTGCGGACGGAGTGAATTCCCACTTTTTATTCTCGTCAAGCGCCGGCAGATATACTCCGCGCTCAAGGAAGTATCCTGAATGCTCGGCAAGCAGCGGAAGCGGATTCTGAAGTCCGTCATACACCTGTCCCAAGAGTCCCGGCCCGACTTCAACGCTCAGCAAATCACCCGTGAAATCAACGGAGCAGCCTGCTGAAATTCCGTTTGTCATTTCATACACCTGCATCTGAGCCGTGTTTCCGCGGATACGGATTACCTCGCCCTTCAAGCTTTTCCCGTCAACCTTGACGTAGCCAACTTCGTTGAGAGATACTTTTCCTTCAAATTCAACAGAAACCATATTTCCGTTGACAGCAGCAACCTTGCCTTTTGTATCCGTCATTTCTTTTCTCCAAGAATTTCATCATAAATTTTGCGATAAGAAGCCAAACCTTCATCCTTATTGAATTTTTTCATGCGTTCCGCAAGAAGCAGCTTCAGGCCGTAGCAGTAGACAGCATCCGCAGAAAAACCGTCCGCCGGTGCAATCCTGTCAAGCACGCCCACGCGGTACTGGTTCAGATACTGCTCCGCGCTCAAGGGACTGTCCATTCCTGCCGCAGTACGGGCCGCCTGAACAGCCTCTCCGTCATTCGGCAAAGGCAAATCCTTGGCATCCTTTTTCATCTTGAGCGCACGCAGCTGTGCAAGAGCAAGCCGAAGCGCGCGCTCTTTTTCATACCACGCGTCAAGGAAAGCTGACCCTGTAGGAACAGCTTCCAGCGGCGGCTCAAGGGAAAGATTTTCAGCAAGGCGCGCGCTCTTTTCAGACATAAAGCGGACGCACAAATCCTTGAAATAAAGCGCTGTTATAGGAAGCCTCTGAGAACTGTCATCATTGAGCGAAAAAGCAGGAAGCTGAGCAACTAAATAATAGAGATGTTCCACTATTTTGTTTCCTTTGCTTTCCTTACGCGCGTTTTCAAAGCCGCTGCCTTTGCAGCCGGTTTCGCCGTCTTTTTTTCCTTTTCATCAGCCGACTTCTCTACAGACGCAGCAGCATTCACCTCAGAATCCTGTCCTGCTGTTTCTGCGGCGGCTTTTTTCATAAGCTCAGTTATCCGCGGATTCAAGTATGAACCGAACAGAACTGCAACTTCCTCTGCGCTGAAATCATAGAAAGCGGCGCCGTTTTTTGTGCCGATTCTGAACCCGGCAGAAAGGGAAGCATCGCTCTTTATTTCAATGCCTTTTGAAATTTTCGACTTTAACGCTGTCTTTAAGCCGGATTCGAGTGCCTTGACATCTTTCGGCGGCAAAAGAACTGTCAGGTCGGACGAGTCAGAGCTGGAAGCCCATGCCTTCACCGTCTCAGGAATCAGCTTTTTCAGAAGATCCTTGTCCATTGCCTTTTCAGTTTCCGAGCTGATAATTGCAGAAAGCTCCCTGACAATTCCATCCCTGAAGGAAATGATAAGATTCCGGCCGGCCTGGGCAACCGCGTCTTCGCTGGCTTTTTCCATGCGCTCTGTTTCGGCCTTTGCTGCCTTTACAATGCTGTCGGCCTGCGCCTGGGCATCACTGACAATGGCGGCAGCCTTTTTTTCCGCTTCAGCAACAATTTTCCGGGCAGCAGACTCTGCGCTTGCAACACCGTCCCTTTTGATCTTTTCGATCAGTTCCTGTAATTGAATATCCATTGCAACCTCTCTATGAATGTATATCTGTTTTTAAAATCATCAGAAGCCGAATTTATAGACCGTAATCTCATGGTACGGCTTTTCTGGAGTTACGATGCAGCTCGGAAATTCCTTATGGTTAGGAGCATCCGGATACGCCTCTGTCTCCATGCAGACAGCGTCACGCGCATGGTGAATGTATCCGTTCTTTCCGATGATTCCGTCCAGAAAATTCGCAGTATAAATCTGGCAGGCTGGAAGCGTTGTGGAAACTGTCATTGTCCGGCCGCTTGCAGGATCGCGCAGAACGGCGAATTTCACGAGGCTTCCGTCGTGCGCGTCAATGCAGTACGCGTGGTCGTATCCGCCTCCTGTCTTCTTTATGTCCCGGCCGAAAAGCTTCGGCGTGCGGAAGTCAAAGGCAGGCTTTTCATCAACTGAAGAAAGCCTTCCGGTGGGAATAAGGCTTTTGTTCACTTCGACAAATTTGGAGCAGTCAAGCTGAAGCTCCTGGTCATCGATGGAGCCTCCGTCATATCCTTTCAGGTTGAAATAGGCATGGTTTGTGAGATTGACCGGAGTGGGCTTGTCAGCGCGGGCAAAATACTCAAGCGTCAGCTCGTTCGATTCATTCAGCGTATAGATGACATTCAGGGCGACATTGCCCGGCATGCCCTGCTCACCGTCATGGCTGACACGCGAAAATTCAATTCCAAGCCCTTTGTCAGTGCTTATTTCCTCAGCTGTCCAAAGCTTTTTTTCGTAGCGGTCAAATCCGCCGTGAAGGCAGTTCTTGCCGTCATTCTTGTCGAGCGGATAGGAAACGCCGTTCAGGTTGAAGGATGCGCCGCCGATTCTGTTTGCAAAGCGTCCGACAATAGTGCCGAAGCAGCTGCCGCTTGCCGCATATCCTTCAAGCGTTGTGCAGCCCAAAAGCACATCAGTTTTCCTGCCGCCGTCAGAGGGCAGCAAAATGCTTGTGATAGTACAGCCGTAGTCTGTAGCTGAAAAACTCATGGAACCGTTTGAAACAGTGTACAGATGCGCTTCTTCGCCGCTGTACAGCGTTCCGAACGAAGCTTTGGAAAATTCTAAAACACTCATAAGGAAAATTGTACCTTGATTTATTTCAAATTTCAAGGAGAAATTACTTGATTTTGCGAAATATTAAAAAATATCGCGGGAAAACAAAACGGTCTCTGTCCGGCAAAGATTTCCTGTCAGATAACCTCGAGGACAAACCTGACTTCCTGGACGCTCCGTCCGGTCCGCCTGGCAATTTCATCAGCGGGCAGCCCGTGCGAATACAGCTCCCGGACCTGTGACTTGAAGTCCTTTTTCGGCACAACCGGATTTTCAGCGACAAAAAGCTCCGGCTCCACAACAGGGATTTCATGGACTGCAGCCAGTTCCTCCGGCTCCTGCACGGAAAGCCCAAGCTCAGTCCTGGCCTTTTCAGTAAAAAACAGGTCGCCCTGCACCATCTCCTTTTTCGCCGGAGACGAAGCCATTTTCTGCTGGAATTTCCGCGAGCGCTCAGCAAGGGAAAGCTCCTTCTTCAGCGTTCCCAGACGCCGCTCGGCTTCCGCTGTAACTGACTTGAGCTGCCTGATTCTGTCGTCAATAAGCTCAATGTTCCGTGAAGTATTGAAGTTGATGTCCTTTATGATTTTGTTCACGTCTTCCCGCGTGTCACTGATAATCTTGTCCGTAGAAAAAAACGTCCTGAACCTGCGCAAAAAGACAATCCACATGAGAATGTTGAAGATAATCAGCAGAAACGCTGCCGTTGCTACAATAATGCCCATCTGTCAGCCTGTAACATCAACATGGCGGCCAAGCTTGGGATCCCTGATTTCATACGGAGCCGGCTTTTCTTCATCGTGAGCTTCCCTGCGGGACGGATCCTGTTTTTCTTCATCCTGCATCAGTGCCTGCCCGAAGCCGCCTCCCTGGTTCACATCAGCCTTGATTTTCGCAGGCTCTCCGCTCTGAGCTGTCTCATTGACAGACTGTGCTTTCTGAGCCTGAAGCTGCGCTGCTTTTTCCAGGTGCTGACGGTTTGCCAGATGCGCGTTCTGCACCTGGGAGGCGTTCATCTGCCCCATCTTGTCCATCTGGGAATAGACGGTGGAAAGGTCAATTGGCTGTATACCCACTCGGCCCTCCAATCTCGTCAGCCGCAGCCTGAGACGGATCATACTTTCCGCGCTTTACAAAGCCGTTGTCATAGTAGAATGTCACTGCCTTCGCTTCATTTCGCACTTCATCGACTTCATCGCGGACAAGAATCTTTGCGCCCGGATACACGGTTCCGCTGACATTGACGCACCCGACAGCCTTAAGGTCGCGCAGATAGGCGTTGATTTCATTTATTTCAGCAGTCATCTTGTCGCTGGACTCTATGAGATCCACACGCTGGTTCCGCAGGCTCTCAAGGTTTTCCTCTTTTTCCTTGGGCAGCGAGCGGCGCACTTTCTTCTGGTTTTCCAAGGTGGAAATATTCAGGTCGATTTCCTCAAGCTCTTTTACGATGTTCGACTGAAGCTCCTGAAGCTCCTGAAGGCGCTTCTTTGCCTTGGGATCAAAGCCGACTTCAAGGATTGTTTCAATTCCGCCGCCGGAGGAGCCGACTGTCTTTGCAGTGATTTCTTCCGTGGCAAAAAGATGGCCGCCGATAATAGACGCGCGCTTTCCCTTGAGCAGGATTTTTTTCATGGCAGTAACATTGCTGTTCATGATATTGTCATTTACGACAATGTACTCCTCCGCAGTGACATTGACATTCTGAAGGAACCTCGCCCACACGGACTTGCTTGAAATGATTTCTCCCTCATCGCGTCCCATAACTCCCTGGGAAATAACAATGTCGCCGCCGGCTTCAATGCGGCAGTTCCCGACAGAGCCGTAAATCTCGACATTTCCGTCAGCCTTGATGCTGAATCCGTCCTCGACATTTCCGCGGCAGACAACAGTTCCCATGTACGTAATATTTCCGGACTTGATGTTTACGCCGGGAACCTCGTACACTTCCTCAACGGTAATCTTGTCACCCACGAGCATGACGTTTCCGTTCTTTTCAGCGACAATAGTCCGCCCGTCAGAGTCAAGGCGCACGTTCTGTCCGAGCGGAATCGGAATGTCCTTTCCGTTCTTTGCCTCAAGATAGCGGCCCATAATCGTTTTTCCGCCCTTTCCGCGCTGAGGAAGCATTTTCACCGCAAGCGGCTGCCCGGCGACAACGTTCTGGATAAGGTTCAGCTCCTTAAAGTCAACCTGTCCGTTTGCAGTTTCCTTGAGCTTGAGCTTTGTTTTGTCAGTCTCAAACTTGTACTCGATATAAGCGTCTGTTCCGTGAACCGGAAGAATGGCGGCGGCAACTTCATACGGAATATTGTATACAGGAGTGTCTACAAACGCACTGATCTTGTCCTCTTCGACTCCGGCTGTAACCCCCTGGGTAGTCAGGGCATTGACAATCTTTTCAGCTGAAATGTCAGCGCCTCCTGTTGACGGAGGAGACACTGTTATAGTCGCCTGCATTTCATCCTTTGAAATATCAACAGCAAGAACTGCATCTCCGGCAGCAACATGATTGTACGAGCCGACTTCAACATACTCGCCGTTTGTTCCTTCCGCCGCAAGCTTTCTGAGCAGCTCCTCATCAAGGGACATGTTGTCGGGGCGACGGGCTTCGTTTATCAGATCGTCTGCGGAGACAGGGGAGCCGCTTCCCACAGGCAGGACAACCTTTGCAAATACATGGACCCCAAAGCGGTGCACAAAGAACATTCCGTTTTCGTCTGTGGTAACGGATTCCTGCGCATTTTCAGCGTTTGCAAGAGACTCTGCGGCTTCCTTTGCCTTCTTCTGCCTGATAATGGACGGATTCTCATACACGCGGATTTTCCACGGCTTTTTCATCAGCCCGGCGATTCCCGCGTATCCTTTCTCTATGACTTCGTACTCAAGATTGGAAATCTTTGTATTGAGCTGAACTGACGCATCCTCAAGGCAGTCATCAACTGTGTCCGCGCAGACAACAACAGCATGAATGTCCTTGTCAACGGCGAGCTGCTTTTCCATGTCTACACGAAGTTTTTCAAGAGTTACCATAAAACCCCTTAAAAGATGCCCTTCCGCACGCTCGTAAGCTTCATGCGAAGATGCTCGTTTGCCTTGGAATGAAGCTGGCTGATCCGGCTCTCGCTTACGCTCAGAACCTGCGCTATCTCCTTGAATGTCAAGTCCTCGTGGTAATACAGGACAATGACCATCTTTTCATTCTTGGGAAGCTCGTTGATGGCCTGAATAATCACCCGCCGGATTTCTTCACGCTCAACAATCACATCTGGATTCAAACTGTTCGGAGCTTCTATGCTGTCTCCAATTGAAATATGCTCGCTGTCATCGCCCGAATAGTACCAGACATCGTTCAAAGAGAGAATGCTCGTTCCGCTGACTTTCATGACAGCAGACTGATACTCGGCTTCTGTCATGTTCAAGGCCTTTGCAATCTCAGCATCAGTGGCAGTCCTGCCGAGCCGGGCCTCAAGCTCAACAACGGCATCTTCTATTTCACGGGAACGCTGGCGCACAGACCTTGGAACCCAGTCAAGCTCGCGAAGCTCGTCAAAGATTGCGCCCCGGATCCGCGTGGTGGCATACGTCTTGAATTTCACGCCCTTGTCTATGTCAAATTTGTTTATCGCGTCAAGAAGCCCGAACTGCCCGAACCCTACAAGATCGTCAAATTCCACGCTTTCCGGCATTCCGGAGGAAACCCTGCCTGCAACCCATTTTACAAGCGGCATATACTGGCGGATAAGCCGGTTCCGTATTGTGACTGACTTTGTTTTCTTGTATTCATGCCAAAGCTCAGCTTCTTCATTTTCATCTAACATTTGAGTTGCCATGTATTCCCACACCTTTTACTATCCCGTTTACATTTCATCCTTTTTCAGCAGAGTCCTGATTGCGCTTGCAATTGTCTTTGTGTCATGGCCAAGGGAGTCCGGGCTGCCAGACGGCGGCGAAGATTCCGGCGGCACATCCTCCGCCTGAGCAAAGTCAGAACTGCTGATAATGCTTCCGCTGCTTTCAGACTCAGCATTTTCAGAAAGAGCGCCTATGTCAGGCAGGCTGTCTATTTCCTGAACCTGGGCGATATGCTCCGCCTGAGCCTGAGCTTTTTTGTCAGCAGCCTCGCTCTTTGCAGGAAGCCCTTCTTTTTTCACCGAATCCGCAGCCGGGGCAGGAGGCTCAGGCTGAACGGATACAGGCTCCTCGTTTTTTGTTTCTGCCGGAGCTGGCGCGGCGGCTGTCTCCGCCTCTTTTTCAGGCGCGGACACAGGTTCCTGCACTGCGGAGCTTTGAGGAATCTCTGCGGACAGCGCAGAGTTTTTTTCCGCGGGAGTCAGCGCATATGCCCTGTTCGCGTTCGCGCTTATATCAAAGGCAGGAGCCTGCTCCTCTTCAGTCAAATCCTCATCATCAATCGTAATGTTTACAACGGAGCCGGTCCGGGCGGCAGGCTTTTTCTCAGCCTCGTCTCCCGCCTCAAGGGATTTCCCGCCCTGGTCCAGAAATTTTCCGCTTACAAAATCAACAGCGCAGCTCAATCCTGCAAAGACAGCGGCAAATATGATGCCCCGCACAAAGGACACGAGCGGCTTTCCTGTCGAAATAATGCTGATAAGAAAGGACAGCACAAATCCGGCTGCAGCAGACACTGATGCATTTTTTACACTGAACAAGCGCTTTCCTCCTTATTTATCTGTATTCTAATAGATTAAGTCAAAAAGCGAGTATGGTCAAGGTTTATTTTTTTTGCTGCCGAGGAATTTCTTCAGGAAATTTGAAACTCCTGCATCCGAAGGAATTTCTGTCTTTTCGATGCGCCCGACAATATGCTTGAGGCAGACGGCAGGCTTTGAAGTGGGATTTATGATCATAAAAGGCTTCTGTCTGATTACTGAGGCCTGCACAACAGGATCATCGTACACAAACCCGATGTACTCAACCTTGTAGTTGAGGAACTGGGCCACAATGTTTATAATCAGATCTGAAATCCGCTTTCCTTCGTCCGATGAATGGACTCTGTTCACCAGAAGCTTCAGGTTTATCTGGCGGTGCAGCAGTTCTGTCGTAATAATCTTGATGATTCCGTAGGCGTCAGTGATTGCGGTCGGCTCAGGAGTTGTAATGACATACACTTCGTCCGCAGAAGCAAGAAACTGCAGCACATTGTTTGAGATTCCTGCCCCCGTGTCTATGATTATGATGTCGGCATTTGAAAGAGAAGCGAATTCCTTTGCAAAATAGTCAAGCTCATCGTTTGAAAGGTTTGCAATCTTTGAAAAGCCGTTCGCGCCGGCAATGAATTTGAAGCCGAATTCCGTATCCAGAATGATTTCGCTCATGGTCTTCTTTCTGTTGATGACGTGCATAAGGTTATACTGGGGAACGACATTCAGCAGCACATTGACATTCGCCATGCCGAGGTCACCGTCTATAAGTATGACTTTTTTTCCAAGCTGTGCATAGGCAAACGCCATATTGACGGCAATGTTCGTCTTGCCGACACCGCCCTTGCCGCTCGTAATCGCAATTATTCTTGTCTTATGAGAAGCCGGAGTCCTGCCCAGCCTGTCTTCATTCATGAGGGCGCGCAATTCCTTTGCCTGTTCTTCCATACCTGTATATTCTCCTGTTGGCAGAATTCAAACGTTAGATTACTCTGCTTCTTTATCGGCAGTTCCAAATTTTTTTTCAATATGTTCCGCATCTATTTTAAATCCGCACAGATTTTTCAAAAACCAGCACGCGTTTGCACGTTCTATCGTGTGCAGGATATTCTGTCCTGTCGTAATCCAGGAAACAGGCTTTTTCTTTTCGGAAAGCACGCTTAAAACGCGTCCGAACGTTGTTGTCTCATCGCATTTTGTAATGATGATGCTCTTAAAGTTGAACGCCTCATAGTTCCTGATGATGTTCTCAAAGTCCTTCGCGCTCACTCCGGCAGTGACGGCAAGGTACACATTTTCATTCAGGTTCTTCACATCGAGAATCGTGCGCATTTTTGCAATATTCTCGTAGTCGTTGGGGCTGTAGCCGCTCGTGTCAATAAAAATATAGTCTGAGTTGGAGCTGTAGCTGTCGCAGAGCATCTTCAGATCCTCAGAAGTTTCAGCCTTGACAGTCTCGACATTTATAATTTCCGCCCACCGCTTCAGCTGCTCTTCCGCCGCAACACGCATAGTGTCTGTTGTAATCATTCTGATTCTCGGCACGAACGCATGCTTTTCCCTGTTCTTCTTGTAGCCGGCATAAATTTCCGAGCTCATCTTTGCAATAGTCGTTGTCTTGCCGACTCCCGTGGGGCCGACAATGATGATGACACGCGGAGCCACTATTTTTTCTTCAGTGACAACAGGAATCATCTCTCCGATCCAGTCGGCAACCTGGCGCTGGACAAAGTCAAAGTCATCAAGCTTGTCGAGGCTGAATTCATTTTTCATCCGGGAACAGATGCTTTTGATGTAAGACTTGGTGAATTCATTTTCTTCAAGCAGCTCCTGGACTTTTGCAATGCTCGGATGATCTTTTTCCGCCGAAGCAGCCCGGACTATCGTCTTCATCTGCTCCTGCATTTCAGTCTTGAACTGATCGAACTGCTTTGTAAGCTGCCCGAGCTGAAGGCTGTTCGTAACAGAAGGGTTTGCCTTTGAAAGAAATTCATCCCGGTTCTGAATGAACGAATTCTGCTGGGACTGCTGAATTCCCTGGGGCGGAAGCGGCTGCTGCACAGGAAAGGCTCCCGCCGGAGAAATCCTGCTGTACCCGGAATACGGAGAAGGAGCGCCTGCTGAAAAAGACGGCTGCGGCAGGGGCGCATTTGTCACCTGATAGCGCAGGACAATAAGCTCCCTCTGAAAAAGACCGAGAAATCCCGGCGTAAGCATCGTTTTTGAGCCTAAAATCTGATAATTTGTTCCGTACCTTTTATACAGCTTGTCAAGGCATTCGTCCCGGGATCTTCCTGTGACGCTGAGGACTTCACTGTTCAATTCATTACCAGCCATTTATTTCTCCAAGGGATTCAACTTTTATATTCGGCGCGGCAGCCATAACTTCATTTATCGAAAGGACAATGATTCCCGGCATCTCAAGCTCTGTGGAAGCCTTTACAAGACGCCTTACTTCCGAAGGACACATGATGATAGGAAGATAGTTCCGCTCCCGGACAGCGGCGACAGCGCTGCTCATAGCTGATATAAAATTTCTGCCGTCAACAGGATCAAAGGCGGCGACAGGGCCTTTTCCCGGCATATCGGCACGGTGCTCAAGAATCTTCTGCGCAAAGCTCTGGGACAGGCTCATAACATGAAGCACCTTGTTTTCATCGGCATACTGCTGGCAGATCTGGGCGCCCAGAGCCTCCCTGACTTTTTCTGTCAGTGTCCACGGATCACGCGTAATCTTTCCGTAGTCTCCGAGCGTCTCCAGAATAATAACCATATTCCTGATGCTGACCTGCTCTTCAAGCAGATTTTTCAGCACAGCTTCAATTTCTCCGTAAGAGAACTTGTGGTCGCCGGCCGTAACTTCATCAACAACAACAGGATTTGACTTCTTGATTTCCTCAAGGATTGCATTGACGCTCTGGCGGCTGAGAATCTTGGAAGCATTGCGCCTGATAAGCTCAGTCAGATGTGTCGCAATGATTGTCGGAGCATCAATCACCGCATATCCGGCCTTTTCAGCTTCCATGCGCTTCGAGTCAGGAAGCCAGATCGCATCCATTCCGAATGCAGGATCCTTTGTTTTTTCTCCTGCAAGCTCCCTGTTCCTGGGAACATTTCCGGTGTTCAGGCACATAAAATGCCCGAGCTTGAGGCGGCTGCGTCCGGCTTCAATTCCGCGTATTTTAAATGAATATTCCTCAGGCGACAGCTCCATCTGATCCACAATATGGATGGAAGGAATGACAAGCCCGAGATCGAGCGCAGCCTCACGGCGGATCCGCTTGATGCGCGACAGAAGCTCCGCTCCCTTTTCATTGTCAACAAGCGGAATAAGCGCATAGCCGATTTCGAGGGAAAGCTCGTCCAGCTTCACTACCGGGGAAATTTCCTCGGAACCGGCTCCTTTCTGCGAAGCGTCTCCCGCCTGTGCCGCAGCCGCGCTTTGCTCCGCTTCTTCCTGCGTCTTTTTTCTCATAAGGCGCGAGCCCACAACAATAAACAGAATTCCGACAGGCACAAGAACAGCCGTCGCCCCGTTGTGGAATGCAAGCCCGAGAGCCGCAAGCGTTCCTCCGACAATTGCATATACCGTGCCGCTGGCAGAAAACTGGCTTTTAAGCTGATCTGTAAGAAGGTCGCCGTCATTGCTGCCGGTAATAAGAAGTCCCGTAGAAAACGAAAGCAGCAGGGAAGGCAGCTGTGACATCAGACCGTCACCGATAGTGAGCCGCGCATAGCTGTTCATTGCCTCATTTATGGAGGCTCCGGCCATTGTTCCGGTGACAATGCCTCCTATAAGGTTTATGACAGTGATAAAAATGCCGGCCTTGACGTTTCCGCTTACGAATTTGGAAGAGCCGTCCATCGCAGAGTAAAAGTCAATTTCCTGCCGGAGCTGGTTTATCTTCAGCTCGCCTTCTTCCTCAGTGATGGAGCCGCTGTTCATCTGGTTCTGGATGGTGAACATCTTGTTATTCATGGCATCGAGCGTAAAGCGGGCCGTGACTTCTGAAACACGGTCTGCTCCCTTCGTAATGACAAGCACCTGCACAACAATCAGTATGATAAAAATGATAAATCCGATCAGAACCTTGTCGCCGGCAACGATGTTCGCAAACGCCTGAACCATTTCGCTCTGGCCGGGCATGTGCCCGCTTCCTGTCACCGGGTGAATCAGAATGTTTCTTGTTGATGAAATATTGATCGCCAGCCCGAACAGCGTGCTGATAAGGACAACACGCGGAAAGGAAGTGAAGTCGGCAGAACGCTTCATATAGATGACAGTGAGCAGAATGACAAAGGAAAGCGCAAGGTTCAAGACCATCGCAATGTCAATTGCAACAGTCGGAAGCGGTATGAACATAAACAGAACAATGACAATGACACCTACCGCAAGGGCATTGCTTAAAATCATTTTTAAAATAGTGCTGCCTGCACTGCGCTTTTCCGGCATTGAGTCCCCACCCTAACTAAAAAGCTTTCACTAAAAAAATATATGCTGTTTTTCTATTCTATACTAAAAAATGAGTTTTGAAAACGCCAAACGGCATATTTTTCACTTTTTTTTTTGAACGGACGGACAGCAGCCAGAAAAAAAATCCGTCTGCTCCCGGACAGTATTGCAGCCGGGAAGCTTCTTTTCAGCCTGAAGGACAGACTGCGCGCACAGGGCATGTCACGGGGCCGTCTTCCGCGCCTTCTCCTTTTCCATAAAGCCGACCTGAGCATAAATAGTTGCAATCGCCCGCAGATATGAAGCCGGAATCACATCCCCGACTTCCGTATCGGCATACAGGCCTCTGGCAACAGGGCGGTTTTCTATGACCGGCACATCGTTTTCAAATGCAATCCGCTTGATTGTCTGGGCAGTGTTGTCAGTTCCCTTCGCGGCAATCACCGGCATATCATTTTCTTCTCTCTTCCATTGAAGGGCGACCGCATAGTGCGTCGGGTTTGTGATGACGACATCAGACTCCCGCACCGCCTTAGGCATATTCTGGGAAAGAAGCCGCTTCTGCTCAGACTCAAGGCGGCCTTTCACTTCAGGATCACCTTCGCTTTCCTTGAATTCCTCCTTGACTTCCTGCTTTGTCATTTTCATCTGCTCCTTGAATTCGCGCCGCTGCATCACGTAGTCAAAAACGCCGATGACCGTAAGCACAGCCGCAGACGCAACGAGCAGCTTTGCAACCATGACTGCAACCTGACGGACCACAAGCGCAGGCCCGCCCGTGTCAAGGAATTTCAGGACAGTCTCCAGATCGGAGCGGATAAGAAAAAATGCAATGCAGGCAACGACCGCGACCTTCACAACGGACTTTGCAATGTTGAAAAGCCCCATCAGCGAAAAAAGATTCCGCCTGAAGTACTCCCCGAATTTCGGAACCAGCTTTGAGAAATTCGGTCTGATTGTTTTCAATGTAAAGATAAAGCCTCTGTTCTGGACAAGGTTTATGATGATGCCGGCGAGCATTCCGACTGCTGAAAGCGGAACTGTTATTGACAAAAGATTTGAAAAAAATACATAATAGAATTTTACATCATCAGCTTTTTTTGAAGCCGCATTGCTGAAGTAAAATACCATCATTCCAAACATCTTTTTATAGAACCACGGCGCAAGCAGAATGAGCGCCATAATGACAAACAGAAAGACGACAGTGCCGTTCAGCTCCTGGCTCTTTGCAACGCGGCCTTCCTGACGCGCCTTGCGGAGTTTCTGCTCCGAGGCTTCCTCTGTCTTGCCTTCGTCCTCAGCGGCGAACCACTGCAAGTCTATGCGGCTCATGGCACAGCTCCTCCCAGGCGCATAATCATCTTTTCTATCAGCCCGAATCCGTCCGCAAAGCACCGCTCAAAGAACCGCCAGAACTGCGGAACAAGCACGGAAATCAAAAAGAACGCCGTGAGCATGAGAATCGGGAAGCCTTCCGAAAGAAGGTTCATCTGGGGAGCGGCCTTTGAAAGAATTCCGACGGACACATTTATCAGGAACAGCGATGACATAATCGGCAGCGCGATAATGAGCGCATCCTTGAACAGCAGCGTCAGGGAGCTCATCATGAATTCCGCCATAAAGCCAGTGCTGCTCACAATGGAAAAAGCATTGACTGCCCTGAAGCTTTCTGTGAGGCCGTACAGGAAAAGCTGCTGAAGCCACCTGTTCTGAAGGAAAATCAGCATCGCCATGAAGTTAAAAAACTGCCCCATCAGCGGATTTTCAACCTGGCTCAGGGAATCGTACACTTCGCTCGCGCTCAGCCCCATCTGGAACGCAAAGAACTGCCCCGCCGTGCTGAACGCCGCGAAAATCACCTGGATAATCAGCCCGGTTATAATTCCGATCATGGCCTCTCCCGCAAGCAGGAACACATAGTCCAGAGTGAAATTTCCTGAGGGAGAAATATAGGCGCTGTAGCCGGAATACGCTCCTGACGACAGGGAAATGTGCGGAAAAATGAAATACGCCATGTACCCGGCAAGCGCAATCTTTGCCATGCGGGGAACTGTCCGGGACGAAAAAAGCGGAAGCGTCAGTATCAGGGCAAGGCAGCGGCAGGCCGCCAGAAGGAAAACAGGCGCATTGGAAACAGCAGCTTCAAGCATCTTCTCTAAAAGGCATCCTATTTTGCCATGTCAGGAATCTGCATCAGCACAGACCTGAAATAGGCTGACGAAGACTGGAACATCAGTCCGCCCAGCAGAAAAATAACAAGCAGAATCGTCAGGAATTTCGGAAGGAACGTAAGCGTCTGCTCCTGAATGGATGTTGTAGCCTGAAAAATGGCCACAATAAGCCCGACAACAAGCGCCGCTCCCAGGACAGGAGCGCACATCTTGAAAACCTGCCATATTCCGGACTGAATCAGCCCTTCTATTGCATTCAGCGACATCTGTTCCCCTCATAAAAAGTCAATGAGAGAATATCAATTCTCGATTTGACTTTTTAAGTGCTTCCGCAATGCAATGAGGAAGCACAGTAGATAAGGAAGTTCGCAACGCGAACTTGTGAATAAAAACCGTGACGTCATTTTCGGCACAGTTTTTATTACACACTCCCTGCTATTTTATAACGCTGATAAAAAGCTGCTGCGTCAGAAGCCCCCATCCGTCCACCAGCACAAAAAGCATCAGCTTGAACGGCATGGAAATCTGGACAGGAGGAAGCATCATCATTCCCATGCTCATAAGGATGCTTGACACAACCATGTCGATTACAATGAACGGAATATACAGCAGGATTCCGATTTTAAACGCAACAGTCAGCTCGTGCAGAATATACGCCGGAATCAAAATGTACGTGGGAACATCAGAAAGCGTGCCGGGCCTCTCAAGACGCGCCATGCTCATGAATGTCTTTATATAGGAAGTGTCATCCTGCATCTGCGAGTACATGAAAATGCGCAGCGGCGCCTCAGCCCGTTCATACGCTTCCGCCAAGGTAATCTCATTGTCTGACAGGGGCTTAAAGGAATCATCATACACCTGCGTAAACGTCGGCCACATGCAGAACAGAGTCATAAACAGGGCGATTCCATTCAGAACCGCCGTAGGAGGAACCTGCTGCAGCGAAAGGGCCCGCTTTATAAAGTCAAGCACAATTGAAAAGCGCAGGAAGCACGTTGTCAGTATAAAAATGCTGGGAGCAAGCGTAAGAACAGTCAGAAGCAGCAGAATCTGCACGCTGAAGGCAACTTCATTTCCTGAGCGAGGCGCGGTGGCTGAAAGCGAAATGTTCGGAAATCCGATGCCTGTCATTCTTCTGCTCATGCCGGCTGTCCCTTCGGAAGAGCCTTCCGGGAAATTCCGCGCGGACTGGGATGACAGGGGAAACAAGCAGGCTGCACAGACAAATGCCAGCGCAAGAATCCGCACAAGCCGCCTTTTTACAGACGAAGCGGCGCTCATGTTTTTTCTCCGTCTGAAACACGCTTTTCCTTGAGCGACTGTATCAGGTTCATTGTTGACTCATCATACGCTGATTTTCCAGGCTTTTTTCCGCTTTTTGCAGAAGAACGGGCTTTCTGTCCCGGCATAAAAAGCTCAAGAATCTCTTCAAACGTCTTCGGCTTGGGCTTTGCGCTGTTCATGTCGGCATAGCGGTTCATGGCATCCACAAGATCCTTGTCATCTATGGTTTCCAGAAGCGAAACAGAGCTGTCGGAAACGCCAAGCACGTATGCCTTGTTCCAAAGGCTCACTATCTGCACAGACTTTCCTGCGCCAATCCCGACAGCCGACACCTTGCGCAAAAAGACTTCATCGCTGCCTTCCATTTCAGGATCGATTGATTTTTTCATAAAGCGGAACAGAAGGTACAGGGCCGCAATGACAATGCCAAGGACAAGTATCATCCGCAGGAAAATCCAGACTCCGCTGACTGAAGCGCCGGCAGATGCTTCAGCTTCCGCCTGGTCACCGGCAGCATCGAGGAGAATCTGGGATTCCTGAATCTGAGACTGCGTCTGGCTTTCAGGGCCGGAAACAGCTTCCTGCGCATAAACAGAAGAAAGCAGCAGCAGAATTCCTGCCGCCGCCATGCACTTCATTTTTGAGACTCTCATTTCCTCCCGCCCGAACAAAAAGCAGCCTGAGCAATTCAAGTGACGAACGTTTCAGAGCCGCTGCCTTTATTCTACATCGAAGAAGCCACATGTTCAAGAGACGGAAGAATCTCTGTGACACGGACTCCAAAATTTTCATCAATAACGACAACCTCGCCTTTTGCTATCGGCTTATGGTTCACCAGAATGTCAACCGGCTCTCCGGCAAGCTTGTCAAGCTCGATAATCGTGCCTTCTCCCAGTCCGAGGATGTCCTTTATCGTTTTCTTGGTGCGGCCCAGCTCGACCGTCATTTCCATGAAAACGTCCATAATCAGGCCGATGTTTCCCTGCTCCCCGCTGGACAGCGACTGTGAAAAGGAAGGGAACTGAAGCGACTGGACGTTCGGCGGATTCTGCATGGACATTCCGCCCATCATTCCCATCTGAGGCTGCTGCATTCCCATCATGTTTCCCATAGGCATTCCTCCCGCCATTCCCATCTGGGGCTGCTGCATTCCCATCATGTTTCCGCCCATCATCGGCTGCTGTGTAAAGCCGCCGGCCGCAGCTCCCGCATTGGGCGCGCCGCCCATAGCAGACGCTTCCGGCGCAGGAGACGAAGAAGGAGCGGCCGCAGAGCCTCCGCCAAGCGCACGGGCCATGCCGTCCGCAACAGAGCCGCTCACAGCTTCCCACAGCGTATACTGCTGCCCGGAAATGGTAAGCGGATATGTAAAGCATGCAAACGTTCCCTGAGGCATGCGGATCATGGCCTTAGGCTGCTTTACCGCCTCAGGAGGATTTGTCGCAAGGCCGGGCAGCTTTCCTGACTTGCTCAGCTCTGTGATTTCCGCGCCTGAGTGAGATGAAATGACTTCTGAAATGACAGAAAGCCCCATGTCATCAAGGGCAGGATTCTCCTCCTGATTTATAAATCCGACAAGCTTTGACGCAAAGTCAGGATCAAGCAAAAACAGGTGATCGCCGCTGAGTCCTGCTGAATAGTCGGCCATAACAGCGACAACTTCCTCAGGCAGCTTTGCAAGCAGCTGATCGCGGCCGATTGCCTCAACTGCGGGAGCTTCAGGAGAAGCTTCCTGCTGAGTCATGTTCTTGATGACTTCAGCGAGCTTGTCTTTTATTGTTCCCGCGAAAGTCTGCAGCGTCGCAATGTCAATGCTCGCATCGGAACCTGACGAGAAGGAGCCTCCCGCACCAAGACCGCCGACATCTACGCCTGACAGCAATGCGTCAATTTCTTCCTGTGATATAGATCCTTCGCTCATAGGTCTTCGTCTCCTTCTGGTGTTAATTCCTCAAAATCTTCATTTTCTTGCTCGTCGATTCGTTCAATAATCTGCACGGCAACCTTTTTTCCCACAACGCCGGGCTGGCAGTAAAATTTCTTTTTGCTGCCGACGCTAAGCGAAAGCGGCTCTCCCACTTTTATCGAGTTGAGCCGTATGACATCGCCGGTCCGCAGCCTCAGGACATCCCGTATCGGAACATTTATGGAGCCGATTTCAGCAACAAGCTCCATTTCCACATCGGAAAGCTTTTCCTTGAGCGTCTCCAGATACTGAGTTGTAGAGCTTCTTCTGACTGAAGAGAACCAGAAAGAAGAAGACAGCTTGGAGACAATCGGCTCGATGGTAATGTACGGAATGCAGATGTTCATCATGCCCGCTTCCTCGCCGATCTTTATTTCCAAGGTGACAAGAATGACCATTTCGCTCGGAGGAACAATCTGCGCAAACTGCGGGTTCGTTTCAATCTGCTGGAGCCGCGGGCGCAGGTCAATCACCTGTGTCCAAGCCTCGCGCATATTCGCAAGAATGCGGACAATGATTCCTTCCATGACAGACTGCTCGATGTCCGTCAGGTCGCGGTTCACTTTTCCGCCGGTGTCGCCCGAGCCGCCGAACAGACGGTCAATAATAATGAAGGTGATTTCCGGCGCAATCTCAAGCACCGCGTTTCCCTTCAGCGGATCCATGTTGATGACTGCAAGCGTTGTCGGAGTCGGAATGGAGCGGATAAATTCCTCATACGTAAGCTGATCAACGGAAGCGACATGAACGTGAACGAGCGTCCGCAGCTGCGCAGAAAGGCTTGTTGTTGTAAGACGGGCAAATGTCTCATGCATATTGGAAACAGTGCGTATCTGCTCCTTTGAGAATTTGTCCGGGCGACGGAAGTCGTAGATTTTTATGCGCCGGGTGTCAGTGACCGGCTTAAATTCATCTGCCTCGCTTTCGCCTGTGCTTATCGCCTGCAGCAGCTGGTCAATTTCATCCTGTGACAGAACCTCATTCATGCCTCATCCCACCTTGTTTTCAGCCTACTGCTGAATCACATCTTTTCCTGTAAAGCGGACGTCGCGGATCCGTGAGTTGCTCAGAATATCATCGTTGATCTGATCACGTATCTGCTGCCTCAGGACTTCCTCATTCTGCGGCCGCAAGTCTTCCACTGTCTGCTCGGAAAAGAACCTTCTCAGGAAGTCTATGATTTCTATGCGCCGCTCCGTGATTTCTGTCGAGGCTGTCTTGTCGTCCTTCTTGTATCCGAGCGCTATGGTGACTGTCACGCTTGCAGGCACCGGGTCGCTTGTGGACGTGCGGATCTGGTCAAGCGATGTGTACCAGTCGTATGACTCCCGCTTTACCGTGTACTCCTCGCTCACCGGAATTGCCGCTGACGGCGTCTTTCCGCCCTTATTCAAAATAATGGTTGTAACCACTACAATAGTGACAATGAAAATGACAGCAGCAACGCCAATCAAAATAAATTTCAAGAGCTGAGGAAACGCATTCTTCAGGCCGCCTTTCTTGCCTGACGAAGACTCCGAGCCGATGTCATCGCCCAGGTCGTCTGCATTGCTTTCGTCTGCCATAAAATCCTCCCGAATTCTAAAGTCTTCTCGTTATTCTTATCGGAATTTTTACTTGTTATATTAACACAACTTTCAAAAATGCCCGTCATCCAAAACGATTATGTCCACGCGGCGGTTGTATGCCCTGCCTTCCGCAGTGTCATTGCTGAATTTCGGGCGCGTGTCTGCGTATCCGGCTATGGAAAACTGGTTTTCATTCACGCCGAAGTCAGCCAGACAATGAAGGACATTTGCCGCCCGGTCTGCGGAAAGCTCCCAGTTGCTTTCATACGGCCCGGAAGGATCCACCGGCTGATTGTCGGTATGGCCTTCAATCCGCCACCGCCGTCCTGCCACTTCGGGAGCCGCAAAAAACTGGGCAAGCCGCAGCAGCGTCTCACGGGACTCCTCTATGTTCAGCTCCGCGCTTCCCTCTTCAAAGAATGCATCTGATGCCAGAGAAATGATAAGCCCGCGCTCATCGCTTGTAATAGTCACCTTGTTTGACTTGACTTCAGGAGTGAAGCTTGAGACAGCCTTTTTCATGGCAGGGCCGAGCGCCTTTCCTTTTTCAAGGGACGGAAGCGCGCTGACAACGTTTCCGAGGTTCGCAAGGCTTCCCGGGCTGACAGAAATTCCGCCGCCCTGGTTATTGTTTGCAAGGGAAGCCTGAAGCGCAGCCATCTGCACAGCGTCAGACTCAGAAGGATCATAGAGCATGACGAAAAAGCAGAGCATCAGGGTAATCATGTCGCCGTATGTGCCTTGCCACGCAGTTGACGGCTTGTCAGGTTCTTTTTTTTCTTTTGCCATTGAAACAGCTCCCGCCTAGTCTTTCAGGATGTCGGCTTCAATAGCCTTGCGCGACTTGGGATCAAGGTACGTAAGAAGCTTCTGTCCGAGCACGCGCGGATTGTCTCCGGCCTGAATCGAAAGAATTCCTTCCAGAACCATTTCCTTTACGTTCATTTCGCAGCTGTTCTGATAGATAAGCTTCTGCGCCAAAGGCCCGAACAGCCAGTTTGCAAGCATGGAGCCGTACAATGTTGTAATAAGGGCAACAGCCATGTTCGGTCCGAGGGAGCTTTTGTCCTCCAGGTTGCGGAGCATTCCGATAAGTCCGATAACAGTTCCCATCATTCCGAATCCGGGCGCAAAGCCCGCCCACTGGATAACGATGTTCGCCCATGACATGTGGCGGCTTTCTGCCTGCGCCATCTCATTTTCAAGGATTGAGCGGATTGCTGTTCCGTCATTTCCGTCAACCATGAGACGAAGCCCTTCCTTCAGGAACGCATCATCAAGATCGTCAAGGCCTTCCTCAAGCGCAAGGATTCCCTCGCGCCGGGCTTTTTCGCTCAGTGAAACCATATTCTGAACTGTCGTCTTTTCCCCGTAGTCATACGTTTTAAAGCAGCGCCCGATAATGCCGAACAGCCCCAGAACCTGGTTCATAGGCGCGCAGATCCACAAAGAAAAATAAGAGCCGCCGATAGTAACAAAGACAGACGGAATATCAATAATTCCCATAAGGGAGCCGCCGGAAGTAAAAACACCGACGCACATCATTGCCAGTCCGCCCAAAAATCCTATCAGAGTAGCTATATCCATTTTTTCCTCCCGATTGCACAGAAATCACAGTTCCTGCATGCCGATTTTTTTTCTATATGAAACAATTTTCTCTATAATTTCTTCCGGAGAATCCTTGACGACAATTTTTTTTCCAGACAGAAGCGTCAGCGTCAGATCCGGGTTCTGCTCCATGCACTCAACCTGATGCGGATTGACCCAGTACTTTTTTCCATTCAGGCGCGTTACTTCTATCATATTCTACTATAATGAACTGTAAAAGGTGAATCGTCAAGTACGTTAGACGATTTTGAACCAAAAAATGCAGCTGTTTTTCTTATCGGAACTATTTTCAGAAAAGATAAATTTCCGTTAAATGCATAAAAAAAAGAGAACAAAGAGCCTGTTATGCGTTACACTGAAGGTATGAAAGCAAGCATTCTTGTCATAGAAGACGTTCCCGAGATGGCAGACCTTATCTGCATGTACCTGAGAAACGCCGGATTCGAGCCGCTGCCGCTTGACACTGCCGAAAAGGCGCAGGAACAGATCAGCGGCGGATATGAGCCTTCGCTGGTTCTCCTTGACTTAAACCTTCCCGGCATGAGCGGATTCGACTTTCTCAAGTCGTTCCGGAAAACATGCAGGGCGACTATTCCTGTCATTGTTGTTTCCGCCAGGGACGATGACGAGGACATCATAAAAGGGCTCGGACTGGGAGCCGATGAATTTGTCACAAAACCGTTCAGCCCCAAGGTGCTTGTGGCACGGGTCCAGGCAAAGCTTGCCCGGCTGCTGGAAACAGAGGCTTCTGTTGAAGAGACGATACGGTTCGGGCCGTACACGCTTTTGTGCAACAGCTGCGTCCTCAAGAAAGGAGCTGAAAAAATTCCTCTTTCTGCAAAGGAATACGAAGTGCTGGAATTCCTTGCGCGCAGCAGCGGAACGCCGGTCACGCCGGAGCAGATATTCAGGGGCGTGTGGAAGTCGCACTTTGGCGATGTGACGGCAGTCGGCGTGTATGTCCAGCGGCTCAGAAAAAAAATCGAGACAAACCCAGCCGCTCCGCAGTACATAACAACGCAGTTCGGCATGGGATACCAGTTCAATGCGAATCCGGCAGACGGAAACAGCTAGGCAGATACTCCGCATGAAAATCAAGAACCAAATTTCTGTCTTCATTATCGGAATCATAACGCTTCCTGTGCTGACGATGGCGCTCTTTCCCCTTCAGGCATACATGACATCTGCGCAGCGGTTCCTGATGAAAGGATACGATGAAATCAAGCTGATAAACGAAGCAGGACTGTCTGAGGACGAGTGGAAGCTGATCCGGCGGTATGCTGAAACAGTTCCGCCGAGATTCCAGTTCATTATCGTTTACAGGCAGAAAGCTGTCATGTCCACAATGCCTGAAATTGCGGCAGGCTCTCCCTGCGCGATGGAAGACATCCTTGCGCTTGTGAGCCGTACAAATGATTCCTATGACTACCAGTTCCAGTCCATTCCGTCTGCGCCTCAGTCCGGGGCGGAAGGAAAAGCAGAGCCGGCAGGAACCGTCATCAGCCGCTACATCCCGAAATGGAAAAAATCCCCTCACAGGATTCCGAAATTCTTCATTCCCGCGCTTCTTGTGATTGCCGTCTTTGAGGCATTCTCAATCACAGTAATCATTCTCATTGCAAAGTCAATTTCACGCTCCATAGAAATGCTGCAGCAGTCAGCGCAAAAAATCGCGGGCGGAGACCTTGAAACAAAAATCGAGATTCCTGCAAAAAGAAGCGCAAACGAAATCACCTGCCTTCAGGAGGATCTGGAGGCAATGAAGAATTCGCTCAAGGAAGACCAGCAGCGCCGCTCGCGGTTTATAATGGGAATCAGCCACGACCTGAGGACTCCAGTCGCGCTGATAAAAGGATATGCGGAAGCGATTTCAGACGGCGTTGCAAGCAGCGCAGACATCATGCAGAAGTCGCTTTCAATAATCAGCGCAAAGGCCGAACAGCTTGAGTCGATGATTGACGATCTCATCAACTACGTGAAGCTGAACAACGCGGAATGGAAAAATGCCCGCGAGCCGGTTGAAATACGCTCTTTCCTTGAGGAATGCGCAGCAGGCATGGTTCTGGCGGCACAGGTGTACAGGCGCAGCTTCTTCACTTCAATAACGCTGGACAGCCAGAGCGTGCTGATGGACAGGAAGCTGTTTTCCCGGGCGCTGGAAAACCTGTTCGGGAATGCCCTGCGCTACACACGGGACGGGGACTCCGTTTTTCTTGAGGCCTGGAACACAGCGGAAGGAAAGGCCGCAGTCTGCATACGGGACACCGGCATCGGAATTCCTGAAGGCGATCTTGAAAAAGTCTTTGAGCCGTTCTTCCGCGCAACAAATTCACGGCGGGAAAACGGAATGGGAATCGGGCTTTCTGTAGTCAGGCAGATAGTCAGCTCCCACGGCTGGGACATCGCTGTAAAATCTGAAGCCGGAAAGGGAACCGCGTTTACAATAACCATGAGCTGAAGAAGCGCAGGACAATCTCCCTGATTTTTTCCTTGTCATCAGCGTCAGCAGAAACCGCGCCAGGAATTCCGCGCATAAAGGCACACTGCTTCCGTGCATAACGGCAGCTGTCTGTCTTAATACGTTCCTTTATCTGAGCCGGGGAAAGCCCTTCAATAAAAAACTCCCTGTAGCCGATTGCCTTCATTGCGGGGCAGTCCTCCGTAATGCCGTTTTTCCTCAGGCGCTCAACCTCCTGTTCAAGCCCCTGCGCAAACATCTGCTCAACACGGGAGCTGATCCGCAGGCGCAATTCTTCTATGGAGCGGTGCAGAACAAGCGTGCAAAAGCTATAGCGGGAACGCAGCTTTGAAGGGAGGGCAAAGGAACTCAGCGGCGTTCCGCATGAATAAAAGACTTCCAGCGCGCGGCAGATCCTGTATCCGTCGTGCGGGCTGATTTTTTTTGCGCTGGCAGGATCCACAATCTCAAGCTCGGCATAGAGGGCCTCCCTTCCCGCCGAGGCAAGCCTGTTCTGTATCTGGCTCCTGATTTCAGGGCGACTTTCAGGCGCAGCGGGAGCGCCAAGCAGGAAGTTCCGTATGTAAAAGCCCGTTCCGCCCAGAACAACAGGAATATTCTTCCTGCTCCAGATTTCACCGCACAGCCTGTCCGCAGCCTCCATAAAATGTCCGAGTGAAAACTGCTCCTGAGGGCTTGCGGTGTCAATAAGGTGATACGGAATCTCTGCACGCTGTGAAGCCGAAGGCTTTGCAGTTCCTATGTCCAGTCCCTTGTACACGGCCTGGCTGTCGGCGCTGATAACTTCCGCCTGCCCTTTAAAACGAAAAAGGCTGCTTCCGCCGAACAGTTCTTCGGCCAAAGCAGTCTTTCCGCACGCAGTCGGGGCAAAAATGACAAGAACCGGGATCCGGCTGTCAGCGGGACACCGGCTCAATGGCATACTGCACGTCTCCGGTGAAAAGCTGGCGCGCGGCGAGGCTCACCACTTTTCCGTCGTTATCCTCTACAAGCTCGCAGACAGCAGGATCTTCAATCATTGCAAGCTTCGCAAGCTGATATGCACGGCGGCTTGCAGCAGCAGTAATCGCATACATTCCGCCCTTGAATTTTGCAAGTTCTTCCAGTGGAAAAATCATCTCTTATACCTCAATCTATAAAGTTTACCATACAAGCAGAAGGGAAGTCAAGACGTGCAGAAGTCGGTCATCAGCATAAAAAAAGCCGGACAGACGAGGGTACATCTGTCCGGCACGGTCAAGCCGTATATCTTCTATAGATATGTCTTTGTCAGCTTACTAGCGCTTGAGGCTCAGGACGGTCTCAAGCATTGAGTCGCCTGTCTGGATTGTCTTTGCGTTTGACTCAAATCCGCGCTGCGTGACAATCATGTCAGTGAGCTGCTCGGTCAGGTCTACGTTTGACATTTCAAGCGTTCCGGCAAGCATGCTTCCCTTGCCCTGCGTTCCGCTTTCACCGATGTTCGCCATGCCGGAGTTGATTGACTCGGCGTATGTGTTGTCGCCCTTTTTCTCAAGTCCGCCCTGGTTTGTAAAGCTTGCCATCGCAACCTGCCCGATTGTACGCACCGAGCCGTTCGAGTAGACGCCCGTAATCACGCCCGACTGGTCAATCTTAAAGTTGTCAAGGTAGCCGAGCCGGTATCCGTCCTGAAAATTCGCCTTTGTTGTTGACTTTGAGGCGGCCTGTGTGATGGTGTTTTCCATTGAGCCGATTGTTCCCAGGTTCAAGTTGAATGTCTGGCGGTACGGGTTTCCGTCTGCGTCAGCATTTGAATCAGCCACAGCATACGAAGCCTGAAGAACGATTTCGCCCTCCGGGTTTGACTGGTTTCCGGCGCTGTCAACAACAGACTGAAGCTTTCCGGTGTTGTCAAAGTTGAGCGTGTAAGTGTTCTCAACGCCGTCAGTCGTTCCAAAGCCGATGCGTGTCTGCGTGTACTCGGCATTGTCAGGATCTACGTTCACCGTCACAGTCCACTGGTTCGGGTTGCCCGGAACCTTGACAAAATCCATCTGCACCTGATGCGGATTTCCGTATGTGTCGTAAATGTCGATTTCAGTCTGCCACGTTCCTTCAATAACCTGATCAGCTGTAGGATTTTCCGGGATTTCCGGGGTGTTCTTGTTCAGGTTGCAGAAATAGCGCACATTTTCGGTCGCTTTCGGCGGATCCTTCTGCCCTACAGGAATCACAAGGTCTGTGGGAGTTGAAGATGTGCGCAGAATCTGCCGTCCGTTCACTTCCTCAGCCATCCAGCCCTGCACACGCAGACCGTTCGCCGGGTTTACAAGCGTTCCCTCGGAATCAGTTCCGAAGACACCCGCGCGCGAGTAAAATGTCTGGTCGCCGTTCTTAAGGACAAAAAATCCGTTTCCCTGAATGGCAAGATCCGTTGTATTTCCTGTTGTCTGCAAATTTCCCTGCGTAAAGATAGTGTCGATTGTGGCGACGCTCATTCCAAGCCCGACTTCCTTGGGGTTCACGCCTCCGACTTCCTCTGTAGGACGCGCCGCGCCATTAATCTGCTGGCTTATCATGTCCTGGAACGTTGCGCGGCCCTTTTTAAATCCATACGTGTTTACATTGGAAATGTTGTTTCCAATGACATCCATTCTTGTCTGGTGATTCTGCAGGCCGGAAACGCCCGCATACAGTGATCTCATCATGCTTTTACCCTCTTTGTGATGATTTATGTCAGCTGAAAAGACAGCCTCACGAAGCGGCCTTTTCAGCCGCCTCTCCCAACGCACCTGCTATTCGCCGTAGACGGCGGAAATCTGCTTCATGTCGTAGTACATATTGTTGATTCTGACCTGCGGATTCTGCCCGTATGTGACAGCTTCCACAACGCCCGTTGTCTTTGTATCCCCGAGAGAAACATCGACGGTCCTGCCGATTGTGCTGACAGCCTGGGAAGAAACAAGCATGGAATTCATCTTTGCAAATTCCTGGTTCATGTTTGTCATCTGCTCAAGCGAGCTGAACTGGGCCATCTGCGCAATGAATTCAGTGTTTTCCATAGGAGAAGTCGGATCCTGATTTGAAAGCTGCGTAATCAGAAGCTTTAAAAAATCATCCTTTCCCAAGTCATGCTGAACCTTGCGCCCTTCAACAGTAATCGACTTGTTAAAAGAATCTACCTGCATATTGAGCTTTGCCATTTCCTGGTCGCTCAGACGAGTGTTCAACTGAATTCCTTCCATGTTATCTCCTATAAAAAAGCCTAAAGGCAGCGTCAGATTATCACGCTGACTTTTCTGTCTGAAATCCCTTCATAAAGCGCAGCTTCCGCCGCAGAAGCCGAATCCTGCCGGTCAGCAGCATACTTTCCGTACACCTGGCCCGACAGAAACTGCCCGCTGCTGTCCTGCCGTTCGCCATTTGAAAACGGCCCGGAAGACGTGTCTGCAAAGCTCAGGTTCAGGCTGGCATTCTCAAAGCCGCTGTCCTGAAACGCCTGCCGAAGCGTATCCAGATTCTGCCTGAACGCTTCAAACGCTTCCCTGCTGTTCACTGTAATCTGCCCGGTAATACCATTATCGGAAAGCTGAAGATTTATTTTAACATTTCCGAGCGACTCAGGCTTTAAAATCATGTTGATGGAGCCAGAGTCATTGTCACGCAGGACAATGCTTCCCGCCCGCGCAAAATCAGGCGCATTTTCCTGCACCTGCTGGGCAAGCATCTGCTGAAAGGTGGAGCCTGATGCTCCCGCGCTCTGGCTGTCTGATGAAAGTATGTTCTGCCGCGCAGCTTCAGAAAGCGTCATTGCAAGCGTCATGCTGCTGTCTGATTTTTCTGAGCCGATGTTCATTTCTGCCTTGAAGTCGGCAATTTTCTGCTCAACGGAACGCTCGTCTGTCACAGTAAACAGCGACTCAAACAAAGACGGCGCATCCTTTGCAGGCTGTGTTCCGTCTCCTGCAAGCTCAAGGCTGAAATACCGCTCTTTCTGTTCCTTCTGCTCAGCAGGCTGAACGGGAACGCCCGCAAGCGCAGCCGGCACCGTCTGAAGCGCAGCCTCCGTGCCTGACAGCTGCTCCGGCAAAGAACGGCTCCCGCTGAAAAGCTGCCCATCATCTTTATCCGCATCATTCAGGGAGACAGGAAGCGCCTCAGCTTCAAACCCGGCCTGAACAAGCGCCTCTGCGCTCACGGGAACAACAGCCTCAGGCACAGCTTCATTCAGCAGGGCAAGCTGCACAGCGTCAGCTTCCAGCGGAACTGACATCTGGAGCGTTTCCTTTCTTTTCAATTGTGGAATTTCAGGCTCTGACTCAGCAGCGGAAGAAGCAGAAGCCTGCATGACGGCTCCAATCCGCGGCACAGGAACATACTGCGCCAAGGCAGCCTGGGGTGCGGAACTGTAAGCACTTTCAGCCGGGCACGATGCCACAGATGCTTCCGGCAGCTCCTGCTGCGAAACGCTTTCAGTTCCCGGCTCCTTCGCTCTGGCTGCCTTCCGCCCGGCTTCCCGGGACGCAGACTGCACCATCTCGCTGAAGGAAGCTTCCTGAGCTTTGCCTTCCTTTTTCTGAGGAGAAACGGATTTGCGTGCAATTTCATGTTCCTGAGGATTTACAATCTGTACATTCAAGGCCTGCATGGCAACCTCCAGTCAAAACACCGAAAGCTGCACAATGAGCGCACTCAGTTGATGGAAAGCGGCTTGTTCGCCATCTTCCGCGAAATCTCGGCGGCACGCTCACTGGGCATCAAAGAAAGCCAGTAGGCGACTGTGGAAGATTCCCCTGAAGCAGCGGCAATTTCGTCAGCGCGGCGGAGAACGTCGATAACGTCCTGATCGTCCATTTCAACAAGAATTCCCACTGCGCTTTTTGGCGGCATGCCGTTCAAATTCGCAACAATCTGCTCGATGTTTACATTTCTATCATCGTATTTTTTCACTAAATTATTAAATGTTTTTTCACGCTCAGCCTGACTTTTTTCCTTGTCCTCAAGCTCCTGCGCAACCTGGGCGTTCGCATCCTCCTGAATCTTGACATCGGCCTCGCGCTTTGCAAGCTCTTCCGCGCGGATATCAAGGGCTTCAAGGCGCTTTGCAAACCTGTCGTTGTCAATGTCGGCAAGCACAAGCTCTTTTACAGACGATGCCGAGACTGAATTCTGCGGGGCAAGCCCGATGAGCCTGAACAGCGGCGCAAAGGAACTTTTGGCGTGAATAATGCCGAGATAGTCAAACCACAAAAGCCCGAACAGGACAAGAATCAGAATGAGAATAATGAGAAGAATCGATTTTCCTAAAACTTTTACGCGAGACATATATCCACCCCACCCAATTATCGGAACATACGGAAAAAATATAAGGGCATCCCTAAAAATTTCAGTTTTCAGAGGCTTCCACAGCGGAATTCAGCGGAAAAACGGGCAGAAAGCGCCGGAAAGCGGAAAAAGAGGCGCCCTGCTTCCGTTCTTTTCTGAGCGTCAGGAGATAAGCCCGCCGATTGCAGTTCCGAGCGTAATGTCGTTTTCACGGCTGATGACATCGAAGTGCAGCCCGCGCTCCTTCACCAGAGCCTCTTCAAGATATCCCAGGACGCGCTGCTTGACTTTATATGTCTTGAAGAACGAAGTGCCGTTGCAAAGTATGCAGACAGGCTCATCCGCCGTCCTGCCCGCGCCGCTTTTTATGACGCAGGCAGCAAGGATCGCGGCAGCCATCCGCGCGCACCGCTCGACAAGCGCGTCAAGCAGCTGAAACAGGACATCATAGTCTTCCTTTTCAGCGCATTCAGCCATAATCGCGCCGAGCTTGGACTTTGTTGCATACGGAGCGTGCAGGAACGAGTCCATTTCAATCTGCGTCAGCGAGTCAAGCCCGGAAAGTTTCTTTGAAAGCGCATCGGAAAAAAGCCCTTCCCTGCCTGCAAGCGTGACTGCCTCATAGGAGACAGGTCCCATGTACGCGCCGGAACAGAGCTTTTCCATGATTCCGACTCCCGGCTTTTCACTTTTACTGTCAAGGGAAATGTCAAAGTCGCTGCGCGCAACCTTGTCAAATTTTCCAGCCTCGCAGTTGATAATCTGGGTCTTGAGATCCTTATATGCAGGGTCAGCTTTCTGGATATACGCGGCATTCATTCCTGTTCCCAGAATAAACCCGACATAGGAAGAATACCTCATGCCTTCGTCCGGGTCGGCGGCTCCGGCAAGCAGGGCGGAAACAGTGTCGTTCAGGAGAGAAATATGAAGCTTGTTCTTCCAGCCGTGGCTCTTGAGCGCCTTTTCAAGCTCTTTTCCGATGCGGCAGCCTTCCACTTCAGGCGCCTTCACTTCCTTTGAAAAATTGATCAGAATTCCGTCCCCGTCCTCCTGCATTTCCACCGCGTACGAAAAGCAGAAGCCGATGTCAGAGGACTTGTCCTTCAGATGCTCAAGGTTCTCGGCAATCTTGTCAAAAAATTCCTTCTTGGAAAATTCGCGCTCAATGCCGGGCATTTTTGTCTTTTCCAGAAAATCTATCGACGGGTTTCCGTTTGAGTCGAACGTCACCAGGCACGAGCGGAAGTTGGTGCCGCCGGCATCAATCACAATGACATTTTTTTCCGCGGCGGTCCGGGACGGAGGATTTATGTACGTCTTTATCATGTCCTCGCCTGAAGGACGGCCGCACAAGCCTTCGTCCATGTCAAAAAGCAGCGCTTCGATAACAGAATCAATGTCCTGATGATGATTGAAATTATGCCTGCCTAAAAAAGCGGCGACTTTGCGGTTCATAGGGAAACTCCTGTATTATAAAAATTGCCGGAAAACGGCTTCCTCTATTGTAAATGCAAAACAGATAATTATCAATCAGAATTTGCAAAAGACTGTACAGCCGGATATGTTATGCCGTAAAAATAAAAAAAAGGCTGTCCAACAAGTTAAAATACCAGTGTCATGTTGAACTTTATTTAGGATTCATAAAATTCAATATGGCAATGCTTTTTGGACAGCCCCTGACTTTTGCTATGGAAACGCAAAGAGTGACTTACTTTTTAACCGCAACAAATGAATAAACTAATTCCCCGCCTTCATCAAATCTCACAGTAGAAGATAATGTAATCCTAGTATCCGTCTGCGCTGCATTTACACTTGTAATAGTTCCCACGGGAAAATATCCATCATCAGTGTCAGCCATATATTTATCACCTTTTTTCGGAACACCAAAATAATCTTCCATGAGTTTCTTAAAAGTATCATAGTATTCGTCAAGTTTTCCCTTTCCATCATTTTTATCGTTGTAATCACAGCTCTCCCCATCGTCTTCGTCATCATACCATTCATCTTCCAATATATACACAGAAACTTTTGAGTTAGGTTCTGTGCCTGTAATTTCCATGGTTCCTTTTGTTTTACTATAATAACCATCGCTATATGTAGCTGTCTCTGTAAAAGACCACGTTCCAACAAGCTTTGATACATCTAGTGAATCAGATGAAGCTGAAGAGTTTCCGCCTGATGACTCCGAATTTGACGGATACGAAACATGAACATCGTTGTCATCATCGTCATCATCACTGTCGCTGCACCCAGAAAATGCAAGAGCAAGCATCATGGCCGCAAGCACGGCTGACATTTTCGCAAACTTTTTCATACAATCCTCCTCAATAAAAAAGTCAAGATATATTACCCCCCCCGCCATTTTGTCAACCCCTGACTTTTTGCTCTGCATATCAGCTGAAAAGCATTGAAAACTTCTCTATTTGTCTGTATGATTTTTCCATAAAAAAAACAGGAAAAAAATGTCACTGGAAACTGATTTAAAGGACAGGCTGAATCCCGAGCAGTACCGGGCAGTCACAGCGATTGAAGGCCCCGTACTGATTATTGCCGGAGCCGGATCCGGCAAGACGCGCGTCATCACCTACCGGATTGCGAACATGCTCGACAAGGGAATTCCCCAGAGCCAGATTCTTGCGCTCACATTTACAAACAAGGCCGCAAAGGAAATGGAAGACAGGGTCAAGGAGCTGACGGGGAAAAAGCTTCAGAACCTCACGGTAAGCACATTCCATGCGTTCGGCGTGCGGATTCTGCGGCAGGAAATTTGCCGTCTGGGCTGGCGGGAGCATTTTTCGATTTATGATGAGACAGACAAAAAGGCGCTCATAAAGGAAACCGCCCGCGAGCTTCAGTTTTCTGCGGATGCGATGGATCTGTACAAGGTCAGCGCGCTGTTCAGCGACATAAAGACGGGACGGAAAGGATGGAATTCCCAGAGCGACATGTACCGCCAGCTGTACGAAGAATACCAGGCAGGGCTGAAGCTGTACAATGCTGTTGACTTTGACGATCTGATTACGCTTCCGATACGGATTTTTATGGAGCATCCCGATGCGCTCGCTTCCTATAAGAACCATTTCCGCTATATCATGGTGGACGAATTCCAGGACACAAGCCATCAGCAGTACGAGCTGCTGCGCCTGCTCGCAGACAGAAATGTTGCCGTTGTGGGCGATGATGACCAGAGCATCTACAGCTGGCGGGGAGCGGACTACCAGAACATCATCAGCTTTGAAAAGGACTTTCCGGGCGTGCAGGAAATCAGGCTTGAGCAGAACTACCGCTCGACAGGAACAATTCTTGCGGCGGCAAACGGAGTCATCAAGCACAACTCAAACCGCAAGGACAAGGAGCTGTGGAGCGGCAACGGAAGCGGCAAGCCCATTGAAGTGTACGCGCCTGAAAACGAAGCAGCCGAGGCCAGCTTTATCGCGGAAGGAATTCTTGGAATCAGCGCGGAGGAAAAGCGCAGCTACGATGAATTCGGCGTGCTTATCCGGGCGAACACGCAGAGCCGCGCAATCGAGGAAGCGTTTCTGGAAAACAACATTCCCTACACTATGAGCGGCGGAACAAGCTTCTTTGAGCGCAAGGAAATCAAGGATATTATCAGCTACCTGCGGGTCATTGCAAACCATGACGATGACATCAACCTGCTGCGGATTATAAACACACCGCGCCGGGGCATCGGGAGAGCGGCAATTGAGTCGCTGAATTCCGTGGCCGGGACGCTCGGCGTTTCGCTGTGGGAAGCGATGCAGGCTGTTTTTTCCGCACAGCCGGAAGAATGCCCGGTGAGCGAAAAGACAAAGGCAGACTTCCTGTCGTTCGCTTCAGTCATTGAAAACGCGAAGGGCATGCTCAGCGGCAAAGGGCTGGGGAAAAAGGTGCGCGCGCTCGTGGAAGAAATCAATTACTTCGACTATCTCATCGGCGAAAATCCCAAGAGCGAAAAAGCGGCGCGGTTCAAGTACATGAACATTGAAAGCCTGATCAAGAGCATGGAGCAGTGGGAAAACAACCCGAACTACGAGGACACAAGCCTGTACGCGTACCTGAACCGGATCACTCTGCTTTCGCGCGATGACATGGACGATGAGCAGGACAAGGGCAAAGTGAACCTGATGACGGTGCATGCAAGCAAAGGGCTTGAGTTCCCGGTTGTGTTTATTGCCGGAGCTGAAGAGGGACTGATGCCGCACGCCCATGCCGTGGAGGAAGGCGGGGATGCAGCCGTGGAGGAAGAGAGGCGGCTGTTTTACGTTGCAGTCACACGGGCGCGCGACCGCCTGCTGATTTCTTCCTGCCTGCACCGGCGCAGAATGAACACAACGGCCGAGTGCCAGCCGAGCCGCTTCCTTGATGAGATTCCGCCGAACCTTGTGGAATACCACGAGCCTTCAAAGGAAGTGAACGCCGAGGCCGCCCATGAGCTTTTGCAGAACATGCTCAAGAACATGGCAAAGCCGCGCGTTCCAAAGATGTAAGGAGGATTGGCATGGAATATATCAGGGCAAGCGAAATAAAATCACTGTCAAATCCGGGAGTCATATCACGGCAGCTCCTGAATCCTGACAATTCAAAAAGCGCTCGGGTTACAATAACAGAAGTGCACCTTGAAGCAGGAGCAAGCCAGCCCAGGCACACGCACGAATCATCAGAGCAGATCTGGTACGCCCTCAAAGGCAGCGGAACGCTTCTGCTTGAAAACGGAAACTCCCTGCCGTTCAGCGCAGGAGACGTTGTGCGGTTTGCAGACAAAGATGTTCACGGACTTTTAAACAGCAGCAAAGGTGAATTCATCTACCTGTCTGTCACTGCGCCGCCAGTTCATTTCGGCTATGCATACAAAAGCCAGGAAAGCTGCTGAATATCCAAGGCAAGCAGGCAAAACAGCCTCTGTATAAGCACGAACGTAGCACGGGGGGGGGAAAAAAAACTGCCAAGCGCTGTTTTTCCAGAAGCGGTGAAAGCAGGAAGAAAAATCCCCGGCGTTTGCAAAAAAAGAAATATGTGTTATACTGGAGCCATGAAAAAACCAGTTGCTAAGATGTGCGCCTGCCTTGCCGCAGCCTGCGCCATGTTCCTTTCATGCGAGTCATCAAAAAGGAATGCTGAATTCATGAAGATTGAAGATACGCTCGTTCCGCCGCCGCTTCTGACAGAGATTCCGGTCATTGAGTACTCGGGAATCGGGATAAAGTACGAGTGCGAGTCGATGCTGCTTCATCATTTTTCCGTCTTTCAGGACAGCGAGGCAAGCGGAAATTTTGCGGTGCGCCTCATGAACGAAGCTTCATCGGCAAAGCTCAAGGTGCAGTTTCCGGCAGGAACATACGAGCTGCTTGTCAGGGAAAAGGCATCAGATGCGGAGCACAGCGCGTTCTACGTGTGCATTGACAATTCGCCGTACCGCGTGTACCCGAGCAATCCTCCGCTGGGAACATGGGAGCTTACCACGCGCACGCCGGTCTATTTCACCATTGAAGAGCCGCGGACGCTGCTGATTACCATCCAGGCGAATTCTGATTTCCGCACCGGGGACGTGGGAATGTGCCTCGACTATATTCAGCTCGTAAAGCGGCAGTAGTCACTTTCCAAGGTCAAGGACGCGCCTGCTGTAATCGTCCGGCGGATCCTTCACGATGCTCCAGTCAAACTCAAGCACACCGCGCGGCGGAAACAGCGGCACAGGAGACGGACGCTCTTTCTGTGCATCCTCGGCAAGGATTTCTTCCATTGTTTTTCCGGGGACAAGCTGAAGATACGGCTCGCCGAACGCGCAGATTGTCGCAGTTTCTGCCGTGCGCTCAGACATGGTTCCGTTTCCGTCAGATTCCTCTTTTTTTGCAATGACTCCGTTCAGTGTGTACGGCTGCGGAAGCGCGGCGGCTTTCTGAATGTTCCTGATGCGCGACCTGCGGCCTGTCACGCAGGTGAATGTCTTTCCGGCGGCCTTCAGGTGGGCGGGAACTGAATGTGTTTCGCTTCCGTCAGAAAAGACAGCCTTCCGTTCCCTGTCAAAATCCATGTCAGTCTGCCAGTAGCGGATCTTATACACTGCGCTGTCCGTCACATAGTACGACAGAAGCTCTTCATTTTGAACAGGCGGGCTTATCAGAATGCCGGAGGAGCTTCCCGGATCCTGCCAGAATCCGCCCAGCTCAGGCTGCCCGGCCTGCGGCACATCCGGACTGAACAGGACAAAGCCGCTGTCCGCCTGCCGGAGCGCAAAGCTGAGGTACAGGCTTCCGCCGATAACAGCAACAGGAACAGTATACGGCTCCCTGTGCCCCGGAAACGTTATCTCAAGGTTCCACGCGCCGCTTGGAATTTCCTGCGCATACAGGACAGTTCCGTCTGCCAGCTCGGCTCCAGTTCCGCTGCCCTCCGGGAAAAGCTCTGCCGTCAGCGGGACATACCGTATGCTGATTTCCTGGGCCGGGCTTTGCGCTGTCGTGTTGTTCCGGTCCCGCGGATTTTTTTCTGAATATGATGCGCTTTCGGCTGCGCGGTCGCCGTACCATCCGTAGAACGCACGCAGCACAATCTGGGGAACCGCGCTATGCTCCGTACCAAAGCCGGTGTCAAACGAAACATACCGTCCGCTGTTCTTCCATACGCCCTTTAAAAGCTCAGGAACGTCCTGCGGAAAGCATCCCAGTGAGAACAAAACTATGCATGCAAACCTTACAAGCTTTTTTTTGCGGCCCATTTTTCTTCAATATAATCCCGTATTGAATATCGGAAGATCTGCCGCTCTTCAAAAGCCTTTTGCACAAGAGAATCGATTTCCATGCGCTCATATATTTCCCGCGCAGTTTCCGCCGTTGCGCGCAGGACAGGATGCTTCGGACTGAACAGAACGCAGCAGTCTTCATACGGAAGAACTGATGTTTCATACGTTCCGATAAACTGCGCAGTTTCAATTATTTCTTCCTTGTCAAGGCCCACGAGCGGGCGCAGGAGAGGCTTTTCAGCAAAGCTTTCAGTGACGGAAAGATTTTCGATTGTCTGGCTTGCAACCTGCCCCAGGCTTTCCCCCGTGATAAGGCAGTCCGCGCCAATCCGGCCGGCAAGCAGGTTCGCCGCCTTCATCATGCACAGCCGCAGCATGAGCGTGCTGTACGCTTCGGGAGCCTTCTGCCGTATGCGCATCTGGACTTCAGTAAAGGAAATGATGTTCAGGTGCGTGTCCACGCCGAACTGCGCAATCGTCTGCGCAAGGGACTGGACTTTTTTCTGCGCTTCCTCGGACGTGTACGGATACGAGTGGAAGTACACGCACTCGACTTTCATTCCGCGCCGCATCATGCGGTAACCTGCCACCGGACTGTCGATTCCGCCGGAAAGCAGCAGAAGCCCTTTTCCGCTCACGCCCACAGGAAGCCCGCGGCACGTCTTTTTCTGCGCGCAGTAAACGTAGCACTGCTCGCGCACTTCAATGCTGATGACAGCGTCAGGGCGGTGAACATCAACTGAAAGCGTCCCGTCATCAAACAGGACTCCCGCAGCTTCAGATGCAAGCTGATATGAGTTGAGCGGAAAATGCTTGTCCTCGCGGCGGGCCTCGATTTTAAAGCTCTGTGCGCCCCGGGATTTCGCCGCCTCACCTTCCCGCCTGACGGCTGCCCGGATTGCATCAAGTGTCTTTTCCACAGCCTGCACTTTCGCCCAGCCCGTGATTCCGAGCAGATGGTCAAGCGCATGCTCAACAGCAGTGCAGGAATCCGGCGCGCACCGCACATACAGCCGCCCGGAGAGAATGCGCACCTTTGCGTCAGCTGCTTCCAAGGCAAGCCGGAGGTTGTTCACAAGCTGCTTTTCAAAGACATGGATATTCCCGCCCTTCAGAGTCAGCTCCCCTACTTTTCCAAGGTACGTTTCCGTATACGCAGATTCGTCAATTTCAGTCTTCATCAGAATGCCTTTGCTAGAATGAAATGCTCACGCCGAATGTAAAGTACATATTCAGCCTGTCTGTAAGCTGCTCTGCCCACTGCCTGCGGAAATCATCTGCTATTTTTGAAATAGAGTCCTCATAGTCAGGATCAGAGACGCTGTACGTTTTTCCGTCATATACAAATGACTCAACTTCGTCATCATCATTGTACTTCACATTTTCCATGCTTCCGCCGGGGAACATCTCGCCGGCAACACCATAGTTCCGGACATACTCAAAGCACACGCCGCCCTTCAGGCTGACACGCCTGCCTTTTTTTGACGGCTTAAAATCGTACTGCACATTCAGCCCGGTCTGAAGCGTGTACTGCACATGCTCCTGGTTCAGCCAGTTCATGGAATCCCACGCAGACTCCACATGGCGGCCGCTGCTTGACTTGCTGTTCGCAAACATTGAATGCGTGTTCACGGAGCCGTCCGTCGCATACACGCCCTTGGGAGCGCACAGGTACGTCATGGCCTCTTCATCGCTGAGCGACTCGCAGATGTTTGCATGGCGGATATACGTGGTGTCAATCGAAAGGCGAAGGCGGGAAAGCGGACGGAAGTCTACGGAAAACTTTATGGCATCGGAATTCGGTCCGTACGGGGAGCCGATCAGCACGCCGGAATTCGTGCAGTTCTGATAGTTCACGGTTGATGCAGTGATTGAAGCCGAGCTGTCGCTGTCATACTGCCAGTGGCTGTATGTGTACGGAAGAATCATTGTGTAATTGACATTCAGCCGCTCCAGAAACGAATCCGCCGGCGTGTACACAAAGCCCGTCCGTGCCGCAATCCTGTACTTGGAGTCGAAATTCAGCTTAAAGAAATCTTCCGCCGGAAAATCATCGCACATGATGTCTGTTTCCCAGAGAACTCCGGGCGCAGGCTTTATGTCAATGAGCAGCCCCATCGCAAGGTTGTCCGAAGCTCCTCCGATTCCCTGCGCGACCATGTACGGAACAGGCAGCAGATAGGAAAAGTCAAATCTTCTTCCGTAGACAGAGCTTTCATAGAAAGAAACTGAAAGAAAATCAAACAGATCATATCCCACGGAATGAAACGCCATCATCTTGTCGGGAACCAGATTCGACTCAAGCCCGTCATAGGAAGATGTCGCTCCAATCATTGAAATCTGCTGCGCATAGGAAAAGCGGCCGTTCAGGTATGTGAAGGAAAAATTCCCTGAATGGTACCCGCTGTCATTCAAAGCAAGCCCTTCATTCAGGAACGCGGAATAGCCGCTGCGGTATACGCCGCCCTGCACAAAAAGATTCCTGCGTCCCAGCGCAACCGCCTCATTGACATCAAGAAACATATCGGCAGACCCGACTGAAGCCGCGTCATAAATGCTGTCATGCAGGGAATTTGAATACATCGGCATAAAGTCCGTGTCAGTGGCATTTGAGATGGCAAAGCCCGCCGAATATCCGATTGAAACAAAATCGTCTTTAAAGCCGAAGTCTCCCTTGACCGACGGATACAGCGCAATCATTTTGTCCGTGTCAGACGATGATTTTTCGCCGCCGTCAGTTTCTTCCATAGTGTGCTTTACATAAAAATCGCCTTCCATCGAAACATGGTACGGCTTTCCCATGACACGGCTGTATATGTCCAGCGCGCGCTCCTGATCGCGGGTCGTTCCGTTCTCTATGACTTCCTGAAGAATTGCCTTTATATTCGCCAGCGGATACGGACGCAGCGGAGGAACATCAGTCACAAGGCCGCGGCTCTTCCAGCTCTGCGCATATTCATAGAATTCATCGCCGGGATCAGCAGAAACCTGCGCAACTGCCTGCGGAATGCAGCAGAAAAAAGCGAGCATCAGGGAAACCAGCGTCTTACAGCAGAATTGCTTCATATCATACCTCACAAAAAGCCTGCCAGGCTTTCACTCTAAAAGAAACGGATGTTTGCGGCAAATGCAATCTCAAATCCGCGCTCTGTCCGTCCCTGCTCATTATTGAAGTTGACGGCAACAGTATACGACGGCTGAAGCACCAGCGTAACAGTTTCCTTCGGGCTGAACGAGCCGCGCAGCGAAATCACATTCACATATTCGTTTGTTCCTGAAGGAGTCCGAAGCTTCTGCCGCCGCTTCGCTTCCTGCTCACCCTGCGAGCCGGAATCAGGAAACGCCCAGTCCCTGAGCGCATCCTCGCTTTCAGTGTCGAATTCCTTTCCTTCATGCCAGTCCATGTTCCTGAACACTTTTGTCCCGGAGTATTCGCCGCAGGCCTTCAGAAGATACGAAGCGCCGAGCGACCAGCGTCCCGGCCGTTCATAGCTGAAGCTGAGCTTTCCTGCCGCAGTGTCCGGCCCGAACGGCGTTCCGATCCATTCATAGAACACATGCTTTGTGTCGCCGAGGTTTTCCCGGTAGTTCCTGACCATCGACCAGTCCGGGCTTTCCTTTATGTACATATACGGATCAGTGTACGTTCCCTCAAGCCACACGTGAAAATATCCGTCCTTAAACGGAATATATGACTCAATTCCTCCCTGAAACGCAAGGCCGTTCGGAGTCGTGTCGTCATCAAAATTGCCCGTCTCATACGGAGTCTGGAACTGCGTCATAGCGAATTCGCCGTACAGACGCACACATTTCACCGGGGCGTACTCCAGCTTAAGCGCAAGATAGTCGCACGTATTGCTTTCGTTGTGTCCGTAGTCACGCCATGCCGCAAATCCATGGAAAATCGTCCACGGATTCAGGTAGCGCAGCTCTACCGGCGCATAAACAAGCAGCGACTCACGGGCGGAAAACAAAAGCTTTTTAAAGAAGCGGAAGCTCAGCTCATGGGAATACAGGTATTTTCCTACGTTGAACTGATTCACATTCATTGCATACCTGAAATTCGGCGTGTAAAAGCCAAGCTCGGCATAGCTTGAGCCGGTAAAGTATTCGCTTTGGGCAATGCTTCCTGAGAGGGAGCGCGAAAACGAGGAAGCGCCGCTTCCGAGCCGGAAAAGCAGGGACGTTTCCTCTGAAAAAGCATAGCTGGTGCTGAAATATCCCGTGTCTGGAAAATTGATGTCAATCTCATCGGCAGAAAGAGGAATGCTCGTATAGCCGTCATTTTCTTCCATCGAATTTTTATTTTTCGCAAAACGCGCCTCAAAGAGCATGGTGAACCAGTCGGCGGCTTCTATTTTCACCGGAACATACAGCAGCGGCTTCTTATCATACCGTGAAAAGACCCATTCCAGATCATCGTTCTGCTTATAGTAGCCTTCCACGTTCATCTCAAGCCCCAGCCCGAGCTTGAGCAGGTCAGGCCCGAATTCCAGCGGCGTATAGGAACACCATGACTCTATCCTGTCATACTGCATCTTTCCGGCAGCGCTCAAGGATTCATAGCTGGCTTCCTTCAGGAAAAAGCGGATTTCTCCCACGGAAAGCGGAGCGCGGCCGCAAAAGTCAAGCCGGCCTTCCTCCAGGGCAACAGAGGCGAGCGCGTCATACACCCAGCTTCCGGGAGGCGCAAGCTCATTTTTTCCTCTGGCAGCCGCAGGAAAGAGCAAAAAACAGAAAAAAGCCGCACACAGCACGCCGCATTTCTTGCAAAAAACACCGCTTTTCATAATCATGCAATTCTACTTGATTCTTGCAGAAAGTACAAGCATAAGGTACACTTACAGGATATGAAAGTCGCACTGTTTACAGACGCATATTTTCCCCGGATAAACGGAGTGTCAGTCTCCGTCCATTCCTATGCCGAGGAGCTTTCCCGGCTCGGGCATACGGTATGCATTGTCTGCCTTGAATATACGGAAGAACAGCAGAAAAGCTCTTTTTTTGACGAAAAGTCAAACGACAGAAAAGCTCCGTTCAAAATCATCAGGATTCCTTCGGCAGCATTCGCCTTTTCCAAGGAAGACAGGATGGTCCGCCTTGACAAGTGGCGCACGATAAAAAAATCCATGGACGAATTCAAGCCCGACATAGTTCACATCAACTCAGAATGGACTATCGGATACTTCGGCGCAATCTACTGCCGCCACCGGCATCTTCCGTTTGTATTCACATTCCACACCCTGTGGGAAGACTACCTTGCAAACTACATAACCTTTATGCCTGAGCGGGGGCTGCGGAAAATCGGAATGGAAGTCGTGCGCTTCTATCTGAAGAGAGCTGATGTCATTATTGCGCCCACAAAGCGCATTGCGCAAGTTGTCAGCCGGTACGGAATCACGCGGAAAGTGCATATTCTCCCGACGGGAATCCCAGGCTCAAAGCTCATCTTCAATCCTGCCCAGGCTGAATTTGTGAGCCGCACCATCTATGAAAAATTTCCGCTGCTAAAAGGGAAAAAAATCCTTCTGTTTGTAGGGCGCATCGTCAAAGAAAAAAACCTTCCGTTCCTTTTTGACGTCCTGAAAAAAATCCGCGCGGTGCTGCCGGACACTGCGCTTCTTATGGTCGGCGGCGGGCCGTATCTTGAAGAGCTTCAGGAGCTTTCCGCAAGAAGCGGTCTTTCAGATTCCGTTTTCTTTACAGGATATATAGAGGGAAATGACCTCATTTACTTTTACAAGATATCATCTGTCTTTACATTTCCGAGCAAGACTGAAACGCAGGGGCTTGTCACCGCGGAGGCAATGCTGTGCGGGCTTCCGGTCGTTGCAATCGGGGAAATGGGCACAATCGATGTCATGCAGGGCGACAACGGCGGATTTATGGTCCGCGATGATGCTGACGAATTCGCGGGCAAAGTCATCATGCTTCTGACTGACAGCGCGCTTCACGAGCAAAAGGCACAGGAAGCGGCAGAATGGGGAAGCAAATGGAAAATTTCCTCGCTGACACCGAAGCTTATCAGCTGCTATGAAGAAGCCCGGGAAATCAGCCGGAAAAGGGAGTCAAAGTGACCGCGGAAGAAAAACAGGCAGTATACGCGCTTTTAAAGGCAGCTTCCTCATGGAGCCTCGGCTACAGCCCGTCCTCTTTCGATGAAACTGTTTCCTTTCAGGACGATATCACCGTATGTGAGGCACCAGAGCCGGAGCCAGAGCCGCAGGCAGAAATCCAAAACGCAGCCCGGGACAGCCAGCCGCAGCTCCGTCTCACGCTCGAAGCAGTCTATGCAAAAATCTCCGCCTGCCAGAACTGCATCCTGAGCAAGACCCGCATCCACACAGTTCCCGGGGAAGGCGTGCAGAATCCGTGCGTCATGGTAATCGGGGAAGGCCCGGGCGAAGAGGAGGACAAGAGCGGCCGTCCGTTTGTCGGAAAGGCGGGACAGCTGCTCGACAAGATGCTCGCTTCAATCGGGCTTGGACGGCGCGCAAACTGCTACATAGCGAACATCGTCAAGTGCCGTCCGCCGCGCAACAGAACTCCTATGCCTGACGAAGCCGCAGCCTGCGCAGGATACCTTCAGGCGCAGATTCATCTGCTAGCTCCGCAGTTCATACTTGCCATGGGCAGGACAGCAGTCCAGAACCTGCTTCAGACATCGGAAGGCATAAACGCGCTCAGGGGAAAATGGCTCGAATACAGCGCCGGAAGCAAAACGATTCCTCTCATGGCAACATACCATCCCAGCGCGCTTTTACGCGATGAAAACCTGAAGAGGCCCGCATGGGACGACTTAAAGGCGTTCCGCACAAGGCTGCTCAAGGAAATTCCTGATTACTCAGAGCCGTTCTATGCAGAGCAAAACAGCCAGATACATTGATGTCGTTCTCAATGTTCCGCTGAACCAGGCGTTCACCTACCGGGTGCCGGAAGAAGCTGCTGAAAGCCAGCGGGAAAATCCGTTCGGACTCAGGGTCGAAGTGAAATTCGGGAACAGGAAGACAACCGGCTTTGTGATCGCATCATACAGCTCTCTGCCGGAAACATGCGCCGTCAGCGAGGAAAAAATCAGGAGAGCCGTGCGCTATGCAGACAGCGAGCCGCTCCTCACGGAAGAGCTGCTTGAACTTGCGCGCTTTATGAGCAGCTACTACATCGCCGCAATCGGAGAATGCGTCTGCACGATGATTCCCTCGGGAAAGCGGGAAACGGAGCTTCCGGGATTCATCTTTGCCCAGGATGAAGAAAGCTTTGAAAAAAAAACGCTGAGCGAAGAACAGCAGGCCGCCGTGCAGGACATCCTTTCGCCCCGTCAGGGCAGCCCGTTTCACTATCTGTACGGAACAACAGGAAGCGGAAAAACGGAAGTGTTCCTTGCCGCCGCAGAACAAGTCCTCTCGCAGGGAAAGGGAGCCATTTATCTTGTGCCTGAGATCGCCCTCACGCCGCAGGTCACGCAGGCTGTCTGCAAGAGGTTCGGAACGGCAGTCGCAGTGCTTCACTCGCAGCTCACGCCAAGCCAGCGCCTCGGCGAGTGGAAGCGCATTCTCCGGCGGGAAGCACGCATCGCAGTCGGCGCGCGCAGCGCAGTCTTCGCGCCCGTTCCCGACCTGGGGCTTATCATCATTGACGAAGAGCATGACGCTTCCTACAAGTCAGGCTCATCCCCGCGCTACCATGCCCGCCAGATTGCCATGGCGAGATGCAAGAAAGCCGGCATTCCGCTTGTCATGGGCTCGGCCACGCCGTCCGTGGAAGCATATCATTCCATGCAGACCGGAACCATCGCCAGGCACACGCTCACAAAGCGGATTGCAGGCGGAGAGCTGCCTGACATTCAGTGCGTAAACCTGAGCCTCGAGCCTTCCTCGGAAAGCTGCATTTCAAGGGCACTGCACCAGGAAATCAGCCGGACGCTCGCAGAAAAAAAGCAGGCAATCCTTTTTCTCAACAGGCGGGGATTCGCTCACTTTTTCAGGTGCTCGCTCTGCGGATTTGAGCTTATGTGCAAAAACTGCTCCGTCCCCATGACCTATCACAAAAGCGAAAACAGGCTGAGATGCCACTACTGCGGCTACTCAGTCCCGCCTCCGCAGCAGTGCCCGGAATGCGGCTCGCTTGACATCGGCTACTCAGGATTCGGGACAGAATATATTGAAGCTGAAGTAAAGGCGAAGTTTCCCAACGCGCGGACAGTGCGCATCGACACGGATTCGCTTCATCACAAGGGAGAGCTTCAGGAAAAGCTGCTTGACTTTAAGAACGGAGCCTACGACATCATGCTCGGCACGCAGATGGTTGCAAAAGGCCTCAATTTTCCCAGGCTCCGGCTCGCCGCAGTCATGCTTGCAGACACATCGCTCCATCTGCCGGACTTTAGGGCGGCGGAACGGACTTTTGCGCTCATAACGCAGGTCGCAGGACGGGCCGGACGCTTTTTTCCCGGCGGAAAAGTGATTGTGCAGAGCTACAGCCCGGAGCGGGAGGCAGTCGCATTCGCGGTGCACAGCCAGGCCGAGGAATTCTACCGCAGCGAGCTTGCAGCCAGACAGATGCTGCATTTTCCGCCCTACTCCAGGCTCCTGCGCCTTGTGTTCCGCTCGTTCAGCGCTCAGGCGGCACAGGACGCAGCGGACGCGGCATACCGGCTTCTCAGCGAAAACGCTTCTGCGGAAGCCGAGCTGCTCGGGCCGGCAGAATGCCCCCTGGAACTGGTGAACGGCAGCCACCGCTTCCAGATACTGCTGCGCGCAAGCCGGATTTCGCCTTTGCAGGAAGCGGCACGGAAGCTCGTGTTCGGCTACCGGCCTCCCAAGGATGTCTATATCGAAGCAGACACAGACCCCGTGAACATGCTGTAGGTTTTCTTCCGCTTGGAAGCGGAAAAGAACCTTTAAAGAGGGGAAGCCCTCTTCAACTAGCTTATGGAGGGAGGAGAAACCTCTACTTGCGAGGCGGGTTTCTCCTCCCTCCATACCACCCGCCTCTTCCAGCACGCTCTTGTTTCGTTTTTGGGCAACGGAGCTTTCTCTGGTTTCGGAGCGCACGTTTTCAACGATGAAGTGCGGTCAGTGAGCCTTCCGAACTGACCAAATGCGGTGGTTTCGGCAGTCTCAGTCACCGAACACCGTATCATCGTCAGTCATTCCGGGCGTGGCGGGGAATTTCTTTTGCTTGTGCAGGCGGCCGGGCTGTGGTATACTGTCTGTCATAACACGTGGCATGAATGTCTGCGTATGTGCTTTTTCTGCCGTGAACGGGAGGGGCGGCGGAACTTGTCTGGAAGAAACCATCTTTTGTGCGCGGATTCCCTGGGCCGCACTGTTTTTCCTTTTTAACAATCTCTGCCGTCGGGCGGAGTTATATTTTTTTAGTCCGCATTGCGGACGTGGAGGGAGCCTATGCTCAAGTACTGTTTGCGTGAGAATCTTCTCACGGCTGACCCGGATGACTGCATGGGTCGCAACCTGCGGTTGCTTACCGAGTTTGCCGGATGGCAAACTCGCGCGGACATTCCTGCGAGTTTTTGCCAGGCATGACTAGGAGCGGGACGACGCTCACAAAGTCTGATGTCTCCGCGGTCTTGCAGGTGTTCTCGGAAGTCGTTTGCGAGCTGACAGCGGACGGCTCGGCGGTGAACACGCCGCTGTTCAGCACCTCGTTCAGCGTGTCGGGCATTTTCAGCGGCATGGCGGACTCGTTCGACAGGACGCGCCACTCGGTGAGCGTGAACGTGAATCCGGGAACTGCACTGCGCGAGGCGGTCAAGTCCGTCAGGACGGAAAAGACTGAGGCGGCTTCTACCGGGCCGTACATCACGGAAGCCGCTGACATAGTCAGCGGCTCTGTAAACGCAACGCTCACTGCCGGCGGTATTCTGCGTCTCACGGGGTCGCGCCTCAAGTTCGACGTAACAGACGCGGAACAGGGCGTGTTCCTGATTCCGGCTGACGGCGGCGACGCCGTGAAGTGCGCTGTTGTCGCCGAGAACAAGCCCGCGCGGCTCATGGTCATGGTGCCGGCAGACGTAAAGCCCGGCGCGTACTATGCGGAAGTGAGGACGAAGCTGCTTGGAAACGCAAAGTCTACAAAGTCGCTCAAGACAGGGCGGTTCTCCAAGGTACTTGAAGTGTCCGCCAACGCCTAGGGAGAAGCAATTTCCCTTGTAAGGGAGAGCAGCTTTCCCTTATAGGGGAGCGGCTCTCTCCCTTATAGAAGCGGAGAGATTTCCCTTGCAAGAGAGCGGATTACTCCATTACGGAAGTTCAAAACGCTGCCATTACGGGCGGCGACAAACATAAAAGAATAGGAGTCTTTTATGAAAGCGAAGAAATGGGGATTCATAGCGGCAATGCTCGCAGTGTTTGTTGCGAGATGCATAGGCAAACAGTACGGCGCACTGACAATAAAAGGCGGCGTTGTTACAAAATGCGACACGTCTGCAACAGGCACGGTTGAAATTCCCAAAGGCATTAAGTCTATCGGAGAACTTGCATTCAGCAGCTGCAACGACCTGATGTCTATTACAATACCTGACAGCATTACGTCTATCGAAAAAATGACATTCTTCGGGTGCAGAAGCCTGACATCTGTTACCATCCCGGACAGCGTTACGTCTATCGGAAAGGATGCATTCTTCTGTTGCGACAGTCTAACGTCTATTGCAATCCCGAACAGCGTTATGTTTATCGGAAAAAATGCATTCGGCGCATGCAGCAAACTGACATCTGTTACTATTTCTGACAGTGTTACGTCTATCGGAAAAGATGCATTCGGAGGGTGCAGATATCTTGCGACAATAAAGTATAGTGGCACTATAGCACAGTGGAATGCAGTGTCAAAAGGTGATGGCTGGCATGACTATGTACCTGCTGCTACGGTAGAGTGTACTGACGGTACCGCTTCTCTGGACTGACAGAGGAATGACGCTCATTCTGTGAACTGACAAAAAACGCCGCCATTACGGGCGGCGTTTTTTGTGCTGTGCAGACAGTTTCTTCCTCTCAAAAGCGTGCTGGGGAAAGAGAGGGGTTTCCTCTCCCCAAAAGCGCTGCATGCCTTAGAATTCCTGCTTGATGTTCTGCGGATCCCTGCCGCTGTCCTTCTCGCGGATTTCCACGCGGCGGATCTTTCCGCTGATTGTCTTGGGAAGCTCAGTCACAAACTCGATGATCCGCGGGCACTTGTACAGCGCGGTCTCGTGCTTCACAAAGCCGTACAGCTCCACTTCAAGCTCGTGGCTCGCCTCATAGCCCGGGGAAAGGACGATTGTGGCTTTGATTGCCTGCCCGCGCTTTTCGTCGGGAACGCCGGTAACCGCGCACTCCATGACCGCCGGGTGCTTCTGGAGGACGGACTCGACCTCGAACGGGCTGATGCGGTAGCCGGAGGACTTGATGATGTCGTCCGTGCGCCCCACGAACCAGACGTAGCCGTCTTCGTCCATGTACACGGTGTCGCCGGTATGGTACACGCCGCCGTCAAAGGCGTTCGCCGTAAGCGTCACATCGCGGTAGTAGCCGGAAAGCAGTCCGAACGGATGCCCGCCGCCAAGATTGATCACAAGCTCGCCGACTTCGCCCGCGGGAACTTCCTTGCCGTTGCGGTTCACGACGGAAACATCGTACACCGGGGACGGGCGGCCCATGGAGCCGGGGCGCACGGGCGTGTCCATGAAGTTTCCGCAGATGATTGTCGATTCAGTCTGCCCGTAGCCCTCGTAAATCTTCTTTCCCGTCTGCTCGATGAACTTGTTGTAGACTTCGCCGTTGAGCGCCTCGCCCGCCGTGGAGAACCGTGTGACCGCGCTCATGTCGTACTTTGAAAGATCCTGCCGGATGAGGTAGCGGTAGACGGTCGGCGGCGCGCAGAACGTCGTGATTCCGTAGCGGGAAATGTTGTGGAGCATCTTGTCCGGCTTGAAGCTGTTCATGTCGTAGACAAAGAGCGCCGTTCCGCAGATCCACTGCCCGTAGAGCTTGCCCCACGTGGACTTTGCCCAGCCGGTCTCGGCGACCGTCAGGTGCAGCCCGTTGTCAACGACGCCGTGCCAGTACTTCGCCGTGATGATGTGCCCGATCGGATAGACGAAGTTGTGGAGCACCATCTTGGGATAGCCGGATGTTCCGGATGTAAAATACAGCAGCATCGGATCCTCGTTGCGCGTCGCAGCCTCCCCCACCGGGCGCGGGAATTCGGGCGCGCACTTTTCGACTTCCTCATGGAAGCTGATCCAGCCGTCGCGGTGCGGCCCCACGGTGACGAGCTTTTTCACCGTCGGCGAGGCTGGCAGCGCCTTTTCAATTTCCGCCTGCACGACCGGGTTGTCGTAGGAGATGATCATCTTGATTTCCGCGGCGTTCGTGCGGTACTCGATGTCCTTCTGCAAAAGCTGGTCCGTGGCGGGAACCGCAATCGCCCCGATCCGGCAGAGCGCCATCATCGTCCACCACCATTCGTAGCGGCGGCGCAGAATCAGCATGACCGTGTCGCCCTTCTTGATTCCCTGCGATGCAAGGAAGTACGCCGTGCGCTTTGAGTCGGCCGAAATCTGCTCGAACGTCCAGCTGTGCTCCTCTCCGTTGTCATCGCACCAGACGAGCGCGCGCTTTCCCGGCTCGGTCACGGTGTAGCGGTCTACGACATCGTAGGCAAAGTTGAAATTGTCAGGCGCCTTGAGCCGGCAATGGGCCTTCAGGTCTTCATAGGAAGCGAACTCCCTGTCCTCAGCTAAAAAATCGTGATAAAGAGCCATGTTTTCCTCGCAAGAATAAATGTCAAGCCTTTTCATCTGAACAGACGGCAGCATGCAGACGGAACGGATCCGGCAGGACTGCGCCGCTTTTAAGGCATCCGCAGAAATCCGCACCATTTTATTATGACATACTGAAAAGAATTGTCAATAACATTCCGGGAAGCTGCACCCAATATGACACCCTGCCCTGAAAAAAGTTGCACAGCAAAACCACGAAACAAAGCTGCACAGCAAGACCACAAATCAAAGCTGCATTGCAGTTCTGTAAATCTCCGTTTCTCCAAACCATACAAAACAGCGTGCTGGGAAAGAGGGAGAGTTTGAGAGGGAGAAAACCCCGCTTCGCAAGCAGAGGGTTTTCTCCCTCTCAAAAAGCTGCATTGCATAGAAATGAAAAATTCTATATACTGTTCCATTATGTTTGATACGATTTTGACACTTATATTCGGCTCTGCAAATGACCGCGCAGTAAAGGCGCTGAAGCCCGTTGTTGAAGAAATTGAAGCAAAGGAAAGCTGGGCGCAGTCTTTTTCTGACGAGCAGTTTCCCGGGCAGACAAAAATACTGAAGGAGCGCCTCGCAAACGGAGAAACGCTCGATGACATTCTTACAGATGCTTTTGCGCTCGCGCGTGAAGCCGCACGCCGGGTGCTCGGGGAACGCGCCTATCCCTGCCAGCTCATGGGCTCGCTTGTCCTTCATTCAGGGCGCATTACAGAAATGAAGACAGGAGAAGGAAAAACGCTCATGTGCGTCTGCGCGGCGTACTTGAATTCCCTGAGCGGAAAAGGCGTGCATATCGTCACAGTCAATGACTATCTTGCCGAACGCGACAGCCAGTGGATGGGACGTGTCTACCAGTTCCTCGGGCAGAGCGTGGGATGCATCCTGAGCAATATGGACAACGATGCGCGCAAGGCTGCCTACAGCTGCGACCTGACATACGGAACAAACAACGAATTCGGATTTGACTATCTGCGCGACAACATGCAGATTGACGCAAGCCGGAAAGTCCAGCGCGGATTCAACTTCTGCATAGTTGATGAAATCGACTCAATCCTGATTGACGAGGCGAGAACTCCGCTCATTATCTCCGGGCAGGGAGAAGACGACACCTTTAAATTCCATGAAGTTGACAAGTACATCGGGCAGTTCACTGAAGTCAAAAAAGATCCCGCCACAAACGACTATCCCGATGAAGTCGAAATGACGCCGGAACAGCGGGCAGCGCTCGAAGGCGACTACAAGCTTGATGAAAAAAGCAAGCGCGTTTCGTTCACGGACAAGGGCATGAACAAAATAAATGACATCCTGCTGTCCCATAAGCTCATCGAAGCAGGAACAACTGTCTTTGACGAGCAGAACTTTGAATACGTGCATTACTTTACGCAGGCAATCCGCGCGCACACGCTGTACCACATCGATGTTGACTATGTGGTCAAGGAAGGCCAGGTTCAGATTGTCGATGAATTCACCGGGCGCATCCTTGAAGGCCGCCGCTACGGAGACGGGCTTCATCAGGCTATTGAAGCAAAGGAGCATTTGAGAATTGCGCAGCGCAATAGGACGCTCGCCACAATCACGTTCCAGAATTTCTTCCGCATGTACAAAAAGCTTTCAGGCATGACAGGAACAGCGGCAACAGAAGCCGTTGAATTCAACAAAATCTACAGCCTCGATGTCGTGGTGATTCCAACAAACAAGCCTGTCGCAAGAAAGGATGAGGACGATGAAGTCTACCTGAATGAAAGCGACAAGTGGGATGCAATCGCAAAGGAAGTCGAAGAAGCCCACAAAAAAGGCCAGCCGGTTCTGATCGGCACCGTTTCCGTTGAAAAGTCAGAGCATCTTTCCGCCCTGCTCACACGGAGAGGAATCAGGCACGAAGTCCTCAATGCAAAGAACCATGCGCGCGAAGCGCTGATTATTGCCGAAGCCGGCGCAAAAGGCTCCGTCACAGTCGCCACAAACATGGCAGGACGCGGAACGGACATCAAGCTCGGAGGAAGCCCGGAAACACGAGCCAGAAAGCGTGCCGGAACAGAAGCATCGCAGGAACAGTACGAAGAGGCGCTTGCAATAGAAAAAGAGCAGTGGAAAAAAGACTACGAGGAAGTCAAGTCGCTCGGAGGCCTGTATGTCATCGGCTCTGAACGCCATGAAAGCCGCCGCATAGACAATCAGCTGCGCGGACGCTCAGGCCGCCAGGGAGATCCGGGACGCAGCAAATTCTACATTTCAATGGACGATGACCTGATGCGCCTTTTCGGCGGAGAAAAAATGAAGGCGATTATGCGCAGAATCGGCATGCAGCCGGGAGAGCCGATAAACCATCCGATGCTCAACCGCTCGATTGAAAAGGCACAGAAAAAAGTCGAGGAGCGCAACTTTGAAATCAGAAAGAACCTGCTCGACTATGACGATGTGCTGAACCAGCAGCGCAAATTCATTTACGATCAGCGCGATGAAATTCTTCTGGATGAAAATCTCAGCGAGCGTGTCATGGCAAACGCAAAGGAAACCGTTTCGGCCGTCTTTGAAGAGTACCGCCACGCAAAGGGAAACGCCCAGAGCGCGCTGTCTGACAAAATCTACAGCATGTTCGGGCAGCAGATTCCGTACAGCCAGCTCACTGAGGAAGGTGTTGACGCGGCGCTGCAAAATGACCTTACCCAGAAAGAAATGCTGGCAGGCAAGACAAACCTGAATATGTTCATCCGCTACCAGTACATTCAGATGATTGACAAAAAATGGCTTGACCAGCTGGAATTCCTTGACGGCCTGCGCGAAGCCGTTCACCTGCGTTCCTACGGAAGCAAAAATCCGCTCACTGAATACAAGATTGACGGCTTCAATCAGTTTGACGATATGCTCGACAGCATCCGCGACTCAGTTGCAAGCAGAGTCTTTAAAGTGAAAGTCCAGATGGAGCCGCCATCCCCAAGGCCGCAGCAGCCGCGCCAGATGGATGCCCGCCATCAGGAAGCGCAGTCAATGGCGCACAGCGCGCAGCAGGCGGCGCGGAATTCGGCAATGAAGTCAGGGCGGCAGGGACAGTCAGTCACTGTTGTGCGGGCAGTCCCAAAAGTCGGCCGCAACGACCCCTGCCCGTGCGGAAGCGGAAAAAAATATAAAAATTGCTGTGGCAAGAATTGACACAGCAATTTTCGTCAATATTGCGACCAAACGGGAGCAATTTCCTTGCTGCGGCAAGAATTGAAGCAGCAGTTTTTATCAATGCTGCGACCAACGGGAGCAGTTCCCTTGCTGCGGCAAAAATTAAAGCAGCAATTTTCGTCAATATTGCGACCAAATGGAAGCAATTTCCTTACTGTGGCAAGAATTAACACAGCAATTTTCGTCAATATTGCGACCAACGAGAGCAGTTCCCCTGCGCGGAACAGCAGAAACCGCAGTTGCGCAGACGCAGCTGCCTTCAGTTGGAAGAAGTCACAGCAATCACAGTGAAGATGCTTGTAATGAGAGAAAGAACTGTAGTGGCAACCGGTGCATAAAGCCCGAAATAGTACGTGAACGAATTCGATGCGGCCGTGATTGTCGTCTCGGGCGCAATCGGATCGCTCTTGCTTTTTTTGTTTCCGTTCATATCAACAATCCGCACGCTGTCGAACGAATTCCGCGCCGGAAGAAACCCTCCGGCAAGCCCGATGTAATACAGCCAGTCGCGGTCCGGGATATACGGATATCTTCCCGGATTTGCGACAGCGCCGGACACAGAAACAAAGAACTGCCTGAACGGAATCACCACCGTATCATTGGCGCACAGAATTTCATCTGCAAAAAAATCAGCGTCATACAGAATTCTCCTTACATCGAGCGGAATCATCTGCTGCCCGCGCCGGATATAGGCGTTCTCAAGATCCGAGACATCGGAAAACAGATTCTTGTTCGCCCTGATAAACGAAGAGTATTTTTCACCTGGAGCAAACTGCACTGACAAAGAAGAAGAAGAAGGAGACGCGCTTTTTTCATCAAGGCTCTGTCCTGTTTCAATTGCTCCTTCAAAAAAAACAACAGGCCTGCGGTTTTTTATTGAATCAATGAACAGCACATCGTTGTCATGCAGAACAAACGAATCAGCCTGAGCCAGCCCTGCCAGATACTGCGTTTCATATTTTCCGTCCGCAGGATTCACTCTTGTCACCTGGATGCTGCCCGTGTCCGCAAAGTCTGTGAGGCCGTTTCCGTAAAAAGAAATCAGCCTGGAAACAGTATCGCCGTCAAGCACAGAATAGGTGCCGGGACGCTCGACTTCTCCTTTCAACGTGATTTTTTTTGCAGCCTTGCTCAGTGTCACGATGTCGCCCGGGCGCAGGTACGGATTTTCAGCGGTGTCTCCGCTTCTGATTCCCCTGAACACATCATACGTTTTTTTCTCTCCTGAAGAATGCTCCACCTGCACATCCCGAAGCGAAGAATAGCTGGTAAGGTGATTTTTCACTGCGTCATACAGCCTCGTAAGTCCCCAGCATTCCGTGTCAACGGAAAAGTCAACTTCGCCTTGAAGCTGAACGTAGAAAAAGCCGGGAGACGCAAGCACAAACTGCACCGCGCTCATAGGGAAATTTTTTGACACAATCTGCTCAACAGAATTCTTCACATCAAGAAATGTCCTGCCCTTTACATTGAGGACAGCAAGATTTGCCACGCGGATTTTGTACGATGTATCAACCGGAATTGCATACGTAACCGGCTTGGAGCCTGCAAGGAACGAAAGTGAATAGACATCTCCGGCAGTCACAGGATAGTCCGCGCAGGACATTGCAAGCAGCGCATATTTTTTCGCGTCATATTCGCTTGCCTGCTCCTTCAGAAAATCTGAGGACAGCTGCCGGGAGCTGTCTTCCTTTTTTTCATTCTGATACAATCCTGATGAACGAAGGAAAGAATCTTCCTGCTGCGCAAAACAGGCTGAACAGGCACACAGCACGGAAAACAGAGCAGCCGCTGCTCTTGCACTGATTTTCATTTTGCATCTCCTTTGCACTTTCTGCCGGAAAGCTTTTTCATGGCTTCATCATCGCTCCGTATGTTTTCGACTGCGTTGAGAAAAAAAGCGGCGAACACGGAAATAAAAAAGCCTGCGAACGTTACAATGATGCACAGCTTGCCGCGCGACGGCTTTGACTTGCGGTCGGGAATTTCTGCGCGCTCAAGAATCTGGAACACAGGGGAATCGTTTGCTATTTCAATCTTGACCATTTCATACTGCGCCTTAAGCTGCTTGTAAATTTCCTCCTGGGCTTCAAGCTCCAGCTTAAGCAAAGATGCTTTCAGTGAAACTTCGCCGAGCTGCGCCACACTGTACACATCAGACACAGAATGCTCAACATTTTTTATCTGCTGCTGGAGCGCCGTGATTTCCCTGAACGCGGCATTGATATTGCTCTCAAGATTTTCCTTTTTTAAAAGATTCTTGTCGATTCCAAGGGAAAGGAACACAGACTCAAGATAGTCAACAGAAAAATTAACCACATCACGGGCAAACGCAGGATCAATGTCCGTGAACTTTACGGTGAACACGCCCGTCTCGTCATCAAAATCAGAAACAAGCATTTTCTTCAGCATATCACGGCATGAAGAGCGCGGATGCTTTTCAATGTTCCATTTTTCAATCAGCTTGAATTTGTCAGCAACCGCATCCAGAAGCCCGTTGCTCTGAAGGATATACGATGCAAGAGCGCTGTTTGAAGAGCCTTTCGCTGCTGATATTCCCGCAAGGCTTGCCAGACCCGCCGCGGACGACCCGAGCAGAGAAGAAAGCGATGATGAATTCTCGCTGTCGTTCACAAGCATATGAGACTGCACCGTAAACTGATTTGGCATGAATGATTTTTCCGGCGGAAGCTTAAGAGAGACAATGGAAATCACAGCAGAAAAAAGCGCGGACACTGCTGTCACGCCGATAATCAGCCTTTTGTGCGCGAGAAGAACTGCAAGCAGATCAATCAGGCTTATCTCGTCATCAGCTTCCTGTTCCTGCAAATTCATACTATTCACCTCCCGCAGTACCCTGATTCAGCGTGATGTTTTCTATCCAAAAAATGAATGATGCAGAAAAAAGCGGTCACAGCCAGCAAGGCGCATGCCAAGAGCCTGTTGCATCCATGCGCTTCCATTGCAAGAGCATGCAGCACACACACGCATAAAGCCGCCTGAAATGCAAGCAGAAACAAAAGCATGCGCCAGCAAGTCAGCCCGAGCCTCATAAGCTTGTGATGCAAATGGCGCCGGTCAGGACTCATACAGTTCCTGTGCTCGCGGAGCCTTCTCCACACAGCGGCAATGCAGTCTCCCGCGGGAACGGACACAAGGACAGCTGACGCCAGGAATTTTTTTCCGGAAAAATCCGCGCCCGCATCTGCAAGCGGAAGCACAGAGCAGACAAATCCCAGGAACTGGCTTCCGCCGTCGCCCATAAAAATAAGCGCACGGGGCTTGTTGTACAAAAAAAACGCAAGCACCGCGGAAGCAAGAATGAAGCAGAATGACGAGCAGAACGGGGAACAGCTGGCAAAAAATAGTCCATACGAAATAAAAATCAGAATCGAAATTCCCGCGCACAGTCCGTCAGCGCCGTCAATCAGATTGAATGCGTTTACAATTCCTACAATCCACAGAAATGTTACAATCTTTCCGGTCGCAAAAGGAAGCGCAACTCCGAATACAGACTCAAATGAATATCCGCTGAAAATAACAATCGCCGCGGAACTGCACTGCGCCAAAAGCTTCACTGGAGCAGACAGATTTTTAAAATCGTCCAGAACACCAAACACAAAAATCATCATGCCGGAAAAAAACAGCGGCAGCCATCTTCCAGCCGGAAACGAACCGTTCCACGCATACAGCAAAAGGGAAAACACGCATCCGGAAACAAACCCGATTCCTCCAAGCCGGGGAACATTTCCCTTATGAATCTTGCGCTCGTCCACAGTGTCATACCAGCCTTTTTTTCTGCACAAAAAGATAAGTGCAGCGATAAAAACTGCGCTCGAAACGAAAGACACCATGCAGTGCAAAAACAATCTCAAGTCCATTGTAAGAATCATCTTCCATAAAAAGAGGCTGTTTTCCCCCCCCCGCACATTTTCAAAGCAAAACAGAAAACTGACGCAGCAGCAGGAAATTCTGCCCGCTGCTGTCCTCGTTATTGATACGAACAAACGTTATAATTATACGACTTTTAACATTGTTTGTCTACGATATATTGAATTATTATTTACGAATAAGCGAAGTATGGATATTTTAGAAACGATCAGAAAGATGCGCCTTGAACGCGGCTGGACAGAATATCAGCTGGCAGAGCATTCAGGACTCACACAGTCAACAATATCTTCGTGGTATAGAAAAAATATGCAGCCGTCCGTTGCCTCGCTTGAGCGGATTTGCAGCGCATTCAACATAACGCTGTCGCAGTTTTTTGCAGCATCTCCGGCGGAACACGAGCACACGCTTATCCTTACACAGAGGCAGAATGAATTTCTAAAGGAATTTTCAAGGCTGAACCACAGGCAGCAGACAGCCGTTCTCGAGCTTATAAAGTCAATCTGACAAAAAAATCCCTGCGCACTGCACAGGGAAATGAATGTTTTTAGCTTGCAGTTTGCGCTGCAAACAGTTCTATTTACCGGGACGCATAGTTCCTTTCAATCCAGCCCTGGTATTCTCCGCTGAGAATGTGATTCACCCATTCAGCATTGCCCAGATACCAGCTGACGGTTTCCTGCAGGCCTTCTTCAAACGTCATCTTGCGCTGCCAGCCAAGCTCGCTCTTTATCTTTGAGCAGTCGATTGCATAACGCTTGTCATGGCCGGGACGGTCCTTGACATATGTGATTGTCTTTTCAACCTCGGCAGCGGATTTTCCCGTCCGGGCGCATGTCAGCTCGATGACCTTGTGAAGCAGCGTGATGTTCTGCCATTCGTTCTCTCCGCCGATATTGTACTTTTCGCCGGTTCTTCCGTTTTGCACAATAAGCCACACGGCGCGGTTGTGATCCTCAACATAAATCCAGTCGCGGATATTGTCGCCTTTTCCGTACACAGGAAGCGGTTTTCCGTCGCGGATATTTGAAATCATCAGCGGAAGAAGCTTTTCAGGAAACTGATACGGCCCGTAGTTGTTCGTGCAGTTTGAAAGCGTGACAGGAAGCCCGTATGTGTGATAATACGCCATGACAATATGGTCGCTGGAAGCCTTGCTTGCAGAATACGGAGAGCGCGGATCATACGGAGTTGTCTCTGTAAAGAATCCAGTCTCTCCAAGGGAACCGTACACTTCGTCAGTTGAAACATGATGAAACAGCACATCGCTGCGCAGGGAGCCGTCCTGATTTTTCCAGCAGTTCCGGGCAACATCAAGCAGCGTAAACGTTCCCATGACGTTTGTGCGCACAAAGGCTTCCGGGCCGAGAATCGACCGGTCAACATGGCTTTCCGCCGCAAAATGAACAACCGTGTCTATGCTGTATGTACGGAAAATGCGCTCCATCGCGCTCCTGTCGCAGATGTCGGCCTTTTCAAAAAAATAGCGTGAGCCGCCGAAACGCTCTTCAACATCCTTGAGCGACTCAAGGTTTCCTGCATACGTAAGGCAGTCAGCGTTTACGACAGTTCCGCTGAAGCCAGCATCGCCGAACTGTCCGCCCCGGGCAGAAGAAAGTCCGAACAGGTAATGAATGAAATTCGAGCCTATAAATCCGGCTCCGCCAGTCACAAGAACAGCACGAGGCTTGCGCATACACATCTCCAAACGTCAGCCCTGCCAGATTCCCGACAGGCTGAAATATTTTTTTTCAAATGAAAAACCAGGATGCTCCATGTCCTTTTTGCTTACAAGCGGAACAGCCGGACTGCCTCCAGACTGCTGTGCGGCGCGCTCCCAGCTGATGCCCAGCACAGGATCATTCCACGGAATTCCGCCTTCGCCCTCCGGGTCGTAAAAATCCGTGCACTTGTATGCAAACACCGCAGTCTCAGAAAGGACATAGAATCCGTGGGCAAATCCCTGCGGAATATAAAACTGATTCTGCCTTGTTCCGTCAAGGACAACACCGAAATGCTTTCCAAAGGAAGCGGAGCCGTTCCGCAAGTCAACAGCAACATCATAGACCTGCCCGGAGACAGCGCGCACAAGCTTTCCCTGCGGATGGCGCGTCTGAAAATGAAGTCCGCGCAGCACGCCCTTTGTTGAAAAGGACTGGTTGTCCTGCACAAATGTCATGCTCAGCCCGGCAGCAAAAAAATCACGCTCGCTGTAGCTTTCAAAAAAATATCCCCGCTCATCGCCAAAAACCTTCGGCTGAATTTCATACAGGCCTTCGATTGCGGTTCCATCGTCCGCCGCGCACTTTTTAAACTCAAACGGCATTTCCGCCCTCCGCAATATGCCGCATATAGTCTCCATAGGCCGTTTTGTACCCTGCCGCAAGCTCATGCAGCTGCTCCCGCGAAATCCAGCCGTTTGCAAAGGCAATCTCTTCAATGCAGGCAACATACATTCCCTGCCGCTTCTGGATAGTGGCGATATAATTGGACGCTTCCAGCAGGCCGTCATACGTTCCGGTGTCAAGCCACGCCATTCCGCGGCCAAGAACCTGCACGCTCAGGGAGCCGCGCGCAAGATACTCATTGTTTATTGAAGTGATTTCGATTTCACCGCGGGCAGAAGGCTTTACACCGCATGCTATGCTGCACACATCGCCTGTATAAAAATACAGTCCGGGAACAGCATAAGAAGACTTGGGAGCGGCAGGCTTTTCCTCTATGCCAAGAACAGTTCCCGTGCTGTCAAATTCCACAACGCCGTAGCTCTCAGGATTTTTCACCTGATAGCCGAAAATGACGCTGCGTCCGCCCTCTTCAACAGTTTTTCTGGCGCTGCGCAAAATGCCCGTAAAGCTCTGTCCGTAAAAAATATTGTCCCCAAGAACAAGCGCCGCGCTTTCTCCGCCCAGAAATTTCTTTCCAATGATAAACGCATCGGCAAGCCCTCTGGGGGATTCCTGCACTTTGTATTCAAATTTCATTCCAAGCCATCCGCCGTCGCCGAACAGATCCCTGAACAGAGGCAAGTCGCGCGGAGTTGAAATTATCAGCACTTCCCTGATTCCTGCAAGCATCAGGACTGAAAGCGGATAGTATACCATGGGCTTGTCATACAGCGGAAGAAGCTGCTTCGACACAGACTTTGTAACCGGATACAGCCGCGTGCCTGAGCCTCCGGCAAGAATGATTCCTTTCATAAAGCCTCCTGTAAAAAGTCAGTCAGCATACCTCGATGCGCCGCACAGCAGCTCAGCTCTTGGCACGCATTTTGGCCTGATTGGCATAGTGAACGGCTGAAAAAAAGACAAACATGCAGACAAACACAGCCACAAGAAAAATATCGGCATGGACAGTTTTGATTCCCATGGAAATGCCTGTGCAGATACACAGAAATGCCTGGATAGCCAGCAGCAGCGCAAGAATCTGCGGCCCGCTCAGTCCCAGATTCATGAGCTTGTGATGAAGATGCTCCCTGTCCGGGCTCATTATCCCGCGGTGTTCCCGCGTCCGTCTCCATATAGCCGCTATGCAGTCAAACATCGGAACAGAAACAAGGTTCAGCGCGATGAGCAGCTTTTTCTGCTCGAAATTTGCTGTAGTCCTGAACAGCGGAAGAACTGCTATCACGAACCCAAGGAACTGGCTTCCGCCGTCACCCATAAAGATCCGCGCCCTGGGCCTGTTGTACAGAAGAAATCCCGCAACTGAAGCCACAAGAATCAGGCAGACCGCCGCATAGCAGCCGGGAGCCTGCGTAAAGATAATTCCATACGTGAAGACAGTGAGCACGGAAAGTCCGCCGCACAGCCCGTCAAGTCCGTCAATCAGATTGTAAGCATTGATGATTCCGATTATCCAGAAAAAAGTGAACACTGAATCCAGCGGACGCGGCAGTTCAAATGAGAAAAAGCGGCTGAACGTGTATCCGTTCATGACAATAATCAGCGCTGCCACGCACTGCACAAGCAGCTTAAAAAAAGCATTCAGATCAAGCATATCGTCAGCTATTCCGAAGGCAAAAATGAGAAGCCCGGCAAAAATAAGCGGCATAAACACCATGCCGGAGTCTTTGTCCGCAACAATGAAAATAAAGCAGCCGACAGCAAAACCCGCGACAAAGCCGATGCTCCCGAGGCGGGGAACCTGCCCTTTATGGATTTTCCGCTCGTTCACGGAGTCAAACCACTGCCGCTTTGTGCATACACGGATAACGCAGGGGATCAGTATCACGCTGACTAAAAATGATACCGCACAGCACGCCCACAGGAGCGGATTGGACAGTACAAAGGCTTTCAGCAAGCCGATAAAACTGCTCAGATTAGACATTCATATCCACCTTATCTCTTGCCGGGAGTGATTTTAAACAATCCCCCCCCCCCCGCTTGTTTTTTCCTATACAAATGTTCCAGACCGCTACTTCCCGTCTTTCCATGCTTTCTTTAGAAGAGAAGAAGCTTCCTTGTCATTCTTTATATTCTCCACTGCATTTAAGGCAAACGCAAGGAAAACAGACAGAAAAAATGCTGCAAAAGCCACAATGACTATTTTCTTTACGCGGCCTAAAGGCACAGGAACTGCAAAACCGTCATCTGCCATAAACACAAATTCAGAATAGCTGCTTTTAAACAGATTGATGCTTGACACTGTAGCTTCATAGCTGGCGACAGAGGCAAAAGTATTCTGCTCGGCGGAAGAAACGGACAAAGACTTGTTCTTCGCTATCATTTCCTCTGCAGTGCTGTACAGCGCATCAATCTGCGGCATGATAATCGCGGAAATATAATCAGAAGCAGCCTTCACGTACACTTTCATAAAGCGGCCCAAGGCTTCCGCCTTTTCAACAGGAATTTCGCATTCAACTGAAATATATCCGTCAGAACCTGAAGCTGCCACAGAGAACTGCTTTTTTGCAAAAGCTTCCTTTATGGCCAGATTATACAGTTTTTCCGAGCTGAATTCAGCCTCGTCAGCAAAAACGGAAAATTCCTTCTGAGCCGAAGAAAAATAGTAGACATTTGTCAAAAAGGAAATTGCTGTCCGCCTCACGTCAATATCAATTGTCTCTTTCAGGCTGACAGGAAGCGGCCTCGTGTTCAGATTGTAATAGACAGTCTGGTGCTGCTTTGCAAGCGACGGAACAGCTTTCGGCAGCACAAAAAAGAAACCCGCAGCAAGAATCACGGCTACCAGCGTTCCTGCAATAATGAGCTTCCGGTACCTGACAACAACTGCAAACAAGTCGATCAAGGATATTTCATCATCTGTTTCGCTTACACTTTCAACAACATCATTCATATAACAGATTCTATTGCTTTTTGAGAGAAAAGACAATAGGGCATACCGAAAAACCTGCCTGCCGGCAGATTCTTCGGTGCGCTGCGGACTCGCCTACTGCTCCATGCCTGCCTTAGGAATGCCGATTCTTGACGGCGGCCAGAACCTGAAATTCGCCTTTCCAAGAATGCGCTCCCTTCCGACATACTGCGGCTCAAGGTTTGTATAGTACAGCACGGAAGAAGCGTCAAGCTGAGTGACAGGAACAAGCGACTGAGTGTAGCTGTGCCTCATGTCAAGGGAATTGTAGCGGTTGTCTCCCATCATAAAGTAGCAGTGCTCCGGAATAAAGGAAGGAGTTCCGTCCGGGCTGCTGCGGGGAAAGACAGGAAGGTTCCGCAGATCCATTTCAAGGATATACGCGCACAGCTCTCCCGCCTCCTCAAGCAGCCTTGTGCGCGCTGCATCAGACTTCCATTGCGAAACAGGAACTTCACCGGCAAGCAGCTGCGCATTGCGCACAATAAGCCTTCCAAACAGGAGCTTTGCCATCACATTCAGCCTGAAGCTTGCCTCCTGGTACGGATCGGAAAATGCAAATCCGCCGTCAAGAATTTCAGGATGATCACGGTGCCAGCTGTTTAAAAAGCGGTCTGCCCACACAGCTCCGCCCCCAGCCGTAAGCAGAGTAACCGTTTCGCTGTTGATATTGCTGAACAGGCTGTACACAAACAGGTCGCGCGGAGAAAACAGATCTTCCGCAGGCCCGGCCGCACTCTTCGGCTGCGCAAGGAGACTGAATTCCGATGCAAGCCGCCCGCATTCCTGAGCAGCAGACGCAAGGTCAAGGCTGCGGCGCCGGCTCTCAACTGCCAGCACCGAATCTGCCTGGGCAGCGGAAAGGGGAATTGTCTGGATTTTCCGCCGGGTCTTTTCAGGAAGCGCAGCCAGATTCCACGCGGCCCACGAAGCGTCCTCTTTCACAGGCACAAATCCGCCGCTTTCCTTTGTCCGCGCATACAGAACGCCGTCAAGCATATAGATTTGCTCTCCGGGAACAGCAGTGACGCGCTTTACCAGCGGATCCGCCTTCAGCTCGCCGTGCTCGTCCGTGTTTGTCTTTAAAAGCGTCAGGCTGCACATATAGAGGAACTGGCTGAAAAATGTCTTGACTTCATTCCTGCGGTCGCTTCCGTAGTGCGGATTGCGGAACACAACAATGTCTCCCCGCCTGTACTTCTGGAGATACGGAATTCCGGCTTCGCTCAGCGGAAACTTCGGGCCGGAAAGCGTCTTTACAACGACAACGCGGTCCTTTATCAGGAACGTGGGCACCATGCTTTCCGAAGGAATTTCATAGAGCTGAAAAATGAATATGTTCAAAAGCATGATTGTAAACACAGCCTGAAGCAGCGCGTCAATCCATTCAAGGATTTCAATAAAAACCCGCTTTGCTCCCCTGGGCCTGTTCGCCCGGAGCGCTCCGTAAGCTGCCTTCCACTCGTCACAAGCAAGCACAATCCGTTTTTCAGAAAGGCTCCGCTGAATCATCACCGCCAGAACAGAAAGCGCGAGCCACAGAAACGCGCACAAAAAGTCAAACGGCGCAGAGAACCCTTTTTTTCCTGCGCGCTGAATGACAAAAACCGTAATGAACACAAACGGCTCGTACTGGAACACATGGCGGACAAAGCCCAGGCGCGCGATGCTCTTTTTGCGCAGAAGCTCAACGCACGAAACATAGTACAGCAGCGCGCAGAAAACCGCCGCAACAGGAAACGCAGCCAGCGAAATGTCAAGGCGCGGCGAAATGCTCAGCAGCGAAAACACAGCGGCAAGCGCAAGGTTTATCTGTAAGGTGACTGAAAGTTTTTTCATGCGCCCAGTATATCACAAACGGAAAGAAGTTGCCATATCGCCCCTTATCCTTTTTTAATGAAGATCCATACAGACTCTATTCCTCCTTCATTGTGCCGTCACTAGTGTAAATAACTTTTTTCCCGTCAGCGCACGTAACTGTTACATTTACATCTCCGCCGAATGCGTCCGGAGAAAAATGCTTGTTGACGTTACTGTTACTTATTTGTCTGTAATCATCTATACTCTTGGGATATGTTACAGTCAGGCTTCTGTTATTTCCTAGTTCGTACATGTATATTTTTGTTGTACTGTCTGGAATTGTAAATTTTGTAAGGCTTGTACATCCGTTAAATGTACAATCTAGAGTAGTCACAGAGTCAGGAAGCGTTACTTCTGTAAGGCTTGTGCAGTAACTAAACATACCTTGTGCATCTGTAATGTTTCCCGCCTCGCTCAAGTTCGCACTCCTTAATTTAGGACAGTTTGTAAACATACTGGCAGTGTATTCTGCTGTGATATTTTTTAACACCACAGTTTCTAGCTCCGGTGAATTCTCAAATAAGCCTGTGCCGTTATTATTGAACTTTATTCCGTTTAGATTTAAATGTTTTATGTTTGTGTAAATGAATGCACAGTCTGCTATTTCTGTAACAGTTGCCGGAATTGTAAAGTCATCAGATGAATTCGTAACAAAGTACAAAACAGTTCCGTCCTTGGAAAGAAGCATATTGCCGCTTGCATTTGTCTTGAAATGCTGATTCTTTTCATCCACAATAAATTTGAATGGAAGACCGTTTTTTCTTTCCCCTGGAATTGGAAGAAAATCAGAAAGAGGATCTAAAAATGCATATCTGGTAATCTCTTCTACGCTGGCAGGAATTGTTATACTTTTAAATCCAGTATATATGCCACAAAATGAGCCATCTATAAAGGCATTGCTGCCGCCTATTATTTTCACGCCGTCCGGGATACGCACGTCCGGCTTTACAGCAGCGGCATCTTCTACAACAAGGTTGCCGTCACCGTCCACTGACAGTCCGTCAGAGCTTGGCGCATCAGGATTTTCTGCATCTGCTTTTCCCCAGACTGCATACAGCTGAGTGTCGGCGGAAATGAGAACCTGCTGCCTGTCCGTGTACAGAGGCTCTTCCGCAGAGGCGTCCGCTGCCCAGCCCTTGAATGTGTACCCTGCAACTGAGAATGCGTTTGC